>CAVPKG010000004.1:0-799197 GCA_963705625.1 uncultured Actinomycetes bacterium | reverse complement strand
TCGTGGTGCACTGCGGGCACAGCGAACGTTGGCGAACAGCGCGTACGCGAGCCGGCGTGCCGAGTGTGAGGACATCGCGGCGCGGCTGGGGATCGCCGCGCTTCGCGACGCCACTTCGACCAGGTCGCCGACGATCCGCGCGCTCGTCACGTCGTCACCGAGAACGCGCGCGTCCTCGATACCGTCGACGCGTCTACGCGCGGTGACCTCGACGCGCTCGGCCTCCTGCTGCTCGGGAGCCACGCGAGCCTCCGCGACGACTTCGAGGTGTCGACGCCCGAGCTCGACGCGCTCGTCGAGCGTTCTCGTGGAGAGCCGGCGCGCCGGCGCCCGGCTCACGGGCGCGGGCTTCGGCGGATGCGTCGTGGCGCTCGCGCCGCGCGACCGAGTGCCGACGTGCTGGAGCACGCGCGACGGCCGGCTATCGCGCGGCAACCGGCCTCGAGCCCGCGGGCTTCGTGGCGCGCGCCGTCGACGGCGCCGCGCCTGACCGAGGTCCGCGACTACATCCGTTCGAGCAGCTCCGCCTTCTTCTGCTCGTACTCGGCCGCGCGTGATGTGGCCCTGGTCGCGGAGGTGCGCGAGCTGCTCGATCTGCTCGGGCACCGCGGCCGCCGGGCCGTCCGGCGCAGCGGGCAGCGACCGCTGGCCGCGGCTGCATCTGCGGCATCGTTCGCGCGTCTCCATCTGGCGGTAGATCTCCTGCTGCACGCCGTCGGGATGGCGGACGATGTCGAACGTGCGCTGCCCGTCGCTCGCCGGCCGACTCGATGTCGAGATCGCCGGCGCCGATGATCCGGTCGAAGATCCGCTGGTGGAAGTTGATGTTGTTGATCCGCTCGAGCGGGATCTCCACGCCGTGCGTCGAGAGCACGCCGGTGCGGTAGATCACGCGCCGGCTCGGTGACCACGAAGTACGTGCATCGTCCACTGGAAGTACTTGAGGAGCGAGCCAGATCGCCCACGACGATCGCGACGACGCCGAGCGAGCCAGCCGAGGTCCTTGCGACGCGTCGTCCGTCGTCGAGGTGGAGCTCGAGGATCAGCACGAGGATGAGCAGCGGGATCCCGGTGAGGATGTGCCGCGAGAAGTACCACCAGTGCGGCCGGAGGTCGAGCGCGACCGTCTCGCCGTCCTTGATCAGGTTCTTGGGGTACGGCATGGCAGAGCGTACAGCAGCCCGAACCGGGCAGCGGGCAATCCCCGGTGCCGCGGATCTACGCCCAGCCGAGCTCTTTCAGGCGCGCGTCGCTCATGCCGAAGTAGTGGCCCACCTCGTGCAGCACGGTCACCCGCACGCTCCACCGCGAGCTGGTCGGCGTCGTCGGCGAGCCGGCAGATCGGGCCGATGAACACGGTGATGCGGTCCGGCGCGACGCCAGCGTACGACAACGGGCCGCGCGGGTGAGCGGCACGCCCTCGTAGAGACCGAGCAACGTGCCGTGCCGACCGCCGAGCTGCTCGGGAGTCGGCCATCCTCGACCACCACCACCACGTTGTCCATCGCCTCGCCGAGCTCGGACGGGATCGAGTCGAGCGCGTCGGCGACCATCTGCTCGAACTGCTCGCGTGAACACGGGTACCGCCATCGGAGGCACTTTGCCTCTTGATTTCGCGGGCGGCGTCCGTACGATGCAGGAGCGGCGCGAGCCGGTGCGGCGTCCGGGCGGAGCGGGACCACCCCCGAGCGGCACGGGAGCCGGAGGCCGCGCGTCGAGCCGAATCTCGGGGCGACCCGGGAGGAAGGGTCATGCCGGCGGCGTCTCCGGACGTCGGTCGGCAGGGTCGGCTCCGCTGGCCGACAGGCCGGGGAACGGCCGCCGAGGAAGCGGCCCCGAGGAGATCGGAGCTGCGACGCAGCGGAGACTACTCGGGGCCTTCCTCGTTCCTCGGCGTCGTCCTGGGCCCTCGTTCCCAGGCCGTCGTCGTACCACGTTGGTGTCGTACCCCGGCGGTACGGTCGCACGCGGTGGACGACCTGCTCCGACGGCCTCGACCCGACGCAGCGCGACGGCGGTCACGAGTCACGCCGCACCGCTCGCGATCCTCGCGGGCGCGGGCTCGGGCAAGACCCGCGTCCTCACCCGCCGCATCGCGTGGCAGGCGCGCGAGGGCGCGATCGACCCGCGCCACGTGCTCGCGGTCACGTTCACCCGCAAGGCCGCGGGCGAGCTCACGACCGCGCCTCGCGCGCCTCGGCGTCGCAGCGGCGCGTCACCGCGGGCACGTTCCACGCCGATCGCGCTCGCGCAGCTCCGGCGCCGGCGGCCGACGATCAGCGCAGCCGATGCCCGCGCTCCTCGAGCGCAAGGTCCGCGTTGCTCGTGCCCGCTGCTGCCGGCGGCACGCGGGCGCGAGGCGGCGCTCGTCGCCGCGCGAGCTCGCGTGCGAGATCGAGTGGGCCAAGGCGCGCCTGGTCCGGCCCGACGGCTACGAGGACGCGGTCGCCGCCGCGGCGCGCACGCCGCCGCGACCGGCCGCCGAGGTCGCCGCGGTCTACCGCGCGTACGAGCGCGCAGAAGCGGCGACGCGGGCTCGTCGACTTCGACGACCTCATCTGGTGGTGCGCCGACGCGCTCGAACACGACGACGAGTTCGCCGCCGCGCAGCGGTGGCGGTTCCGCCACCTCTTCGTCGACGAGTTCCAGGACGTGACGCCCGGCGCAGCTCCGGCTCCTCCGGGCGTGGCTCGGTGACCGCCCCGACCTCTGCGTCGTCGGCGACCCCGACCAGGCGATCTACGGGTTCGCCGGCGCCGATCCCGGCGTACCTCGGCGGCTTCGCGCGCTCACTTCCCGCCCGAGCGGTCCCCGATGCCGGCGTCGTGCGCCTCGGCCGCAACTACCGCTCGACGCCGCAGATCGTCGCCGCGGCGCGCGCCGTGCTCGGATCGCCGGCGCCGCCGCGCCACCGTCCGCGGCGGCGCGACCCGACGGCCCGGTGCCCACGGTCACCGCCTACGACACCGACGACGACGAGGCGCGCGGCGTGGCGCGACGCGCTCCGCGCCGCGCACGGACCGCGACGCTCCGCTGGTCGCGTCTCGCGGTGCTCTACCGCATCAACGCGCAGTCGGCGGCGTTCGAGGAGGCGCTGAGCCGCGCCGGCGTCCCGTTCCGCGTCCGCGGCGGCGCGCGCTTCCTCGAGCGCCCCGAGGTGAAGGTCGCGCTCGACGCGCTGCGGCAAGCGGCCCGCGACGGCGCCCGGGCCGCACGTTCGCCGAGCACCTCACCGACCTCACCGCACGACGACGAACGAGTGTCCGAGGAACGGCGGGAGCACGTCGACGCGCTCGTGCGCCTCGGCCACGAGTACCTCGACGCCGAAGGCGGTCCCGGCTCGCACCGGCCGGCACGCGGGCTCGGTCGACGGCTTCCTCGCGTTCCTGCAGACCGCGCTGCGCGGCGACGACGGTGACGACGTGCCGGCGACGACGCCGTCGAGCTCCTCACGTTCCACCGCGCGAAGGGTCTCGAGTTCGACACCGTGTTCGTCACCGGCCTCGAGCGCGGCCTCGTGCCGATCTCGCACGCGAAGACCTCCGAGGCGCTCGACGAGGAGCAGCGGCTCCTCTACGTCGCGCTGAGCCGCGCCGAGCGCGCGCTCCACCTGAGCTGGGCGCGGCAGCGCACGATCGGGGTCCGCGTCGCGAACCGGAACCCGAGCCCTTGGCTGGCCCGGGTCGAACGGGCGATCGACGGCAACGATCCCGGCGAGCGCGAGCGGCGGGGTCGACGCGCGCCACGTGATCGCCGATGCGCGTGCACGAGTCGGCAACGGCAAGAGCGCGAAGCGCGAGGTGCCGGACGCCGACGCGCCGCTCTATGCCGCGCTGGTCGAGTGGCGCAGCAAGCTCTCGCGTGCTCCGGCGCGCCCGCGTACGTCATGTTCAACAACGCGACGCTCGCCGCCATCGCAACGGCACGACCGCGGAGCCGGAGCGCCCTGCGCGACCTCCCGGGCGTCGGGCCGGTGAAGGTCGAACGGTACGGCGATGCCGTGCTCGCGCTCGTGGGCGAGCACGCGGGGGCTCGCAGTGGAGGCCTTCAGTCCGCGCCCTCCCAGTTGACGCCGCGTCCGCGCGGTGAACGATGAGGCCGCACCACTTCGCGGAGCCAGTTCGTGGAGCCAGCTCACAGAGGAGGCCCGATGCACCGGTCCACGCTCCCTCTCTTCCCCACCGACGACGGCTGGCCGTATCCCGACGCCGCACCACGGGAGCCCGTCGTCGACGACGACATCGACCTCGACGCACTCGAGCTCCGCGTCGATCCCCACGCCTATGCCGATCTGACCGAACTCGAGTACTTCGTCGTCGCGCACCGCTACGGTCTCGGACAACCCGCGTGCTCCATGAAGGATCTCGCGCGCGAGCTCGACTGCACCCACACCGAGGCCCGCGACGTGCTCGGCGGCGCGCTCGACAAGCTCCGCCAGCGGCTCACCGAGCCGTAGTCCCCACGCGTCGAGTGCTACGAGCGACCACACGCACCCCAGAGGCCCCGGCGATCGCGCTTCGCCTGGAGCTCCTCGTCGAGCATCTGGCGCGCGTGCGCGTGGTTGGGCTCGATGACGAGCAGGCGTGCGTAGCCCTTCTCGCAGGAGCTCGTCTTCGAAACGCGAGCCGTCGAGGTACACGTACGCGAGGCGACGGCCGTAGATGTCGTGGCGTCTCGACGTCGTCCTCGAGTCGAACGAGCTGCCCCGAGAGTCGGCGCGCCGTGTACTCCGACGCTTCGGGGCCGTAGCACTGCACCGGCTTCGTGGGATGGTGGGTTTCGGGTGTGTCGACGCCCAACAGACGGATCGTGTCGCGGGCGCCTCCGCGCGCCACGACGATCGTGTCGCCGTCGAGGACGTCGATCACTCGATACGGCGCTGAGGCAGCGCGCCGCTGGTCGCCGAACCACCACCCCGCGATCGAGGCCGCCGCCAGGACGCAGATCACGACGAACGACTTGCTACGAAACGTACGCATCTCTCGGACAAGACGGCCGCGCCACCGCCGTGTCACGGTCCGGCTCGATGAGGCGCGCCTCCGCCGCGGATCGGCCGGTAGGGTCGCCGGGCGATGCGTCGCCGCCTTCCCTGGATCCTCGCCGTAGTGCTCGTGCTCGTCGTCGGCGGCGCGATCGCGCTGATCGTGGTCGAAAAGCCTGAACTCGACGACGCTCGCGACGCCGTCGATGCCCGCTGGCTGCCGTTGCGCGCTCCGCTCGTGTCCCGCTACGAGCAGCTCGGTGCCGCACTCGCGGCGTTGGACGCGGCCGGAGGCGGTGACCGCAGCGTCGCGAAGGACCTCACCGAAGAGCTCGCCGTGTGGAAGAAGGCGGTCGCCGGCGGAGACGCCGGCACGCAGGCCGAGGTGGCGAACCGCCTGGAAGGAGAGGCCACCCGCCTGCGCGCCAACGTGGCCGGGGCACCCCGCCTCGCAGGGGCCGGCGATCTCACGTCTGCGCTCGAGGCATTCGCCGGCAGCGCCCCACCGCAGGATCTCGTCCGCGCGTACAACCGCGCCGTCCGTGCCTACGAAGACGACCGCAACGACTCGCTTCGCAAGCCGGTCGCGCGGTTGTTCGGATACGACGCTCGCCCCGTGCTCCTGATCGGACAGTGACGCGGTCCAGCGGGTCAGAGTTGTGGCCGCGCGGTGGGCGCGATCGGGGCCGGAAGCAGCGTCTCCCCCATCAGCCAGTTGTCGACGCCGGCCGCGCAGGAGCGACCCTCTGCGATGGCCCACACGATGAGGCTCTGACCACGACCCATGTCGCCGCACGCGAACACGCCGTCTTCGGTGGTCATGAACGCCGCGTCGCGCACGACGTTGCCGCGGCCGTCGAGCTCCACTCCGAGCTGTTCCAGCATCCCTTCGCGCTCAGGCCCGAGGAATCCCATCGCGAGCAACACGAGCTCACAGGGAAGGTCGAAGTCGGTGCCCTCGATCTTCTCGAACCTGCCGTCGACCATCTCGACCTCGTGTGCGCGGAGTGCGCTCACGTTGCCGTCGGCGTCGCGGAGGAAGCGCTCGGTGTTCACGCTGTAGACGCGCTCACCGCCCTCTTCGTGGGCCGACGACACTCGGAAGATGTTCGACCACGTGGGCCACGGGTTGGTGGGCGCGCGAGTGTCCGGTGGCCTCGGGAGGATCTCGAACTGGTGGATCGACGCCGCGCCTTGCCGGTGTGCGGTGCCGAGGCAGTCGGCACCGGTGTCGCCGCCGCCGATGATCACCACACGCTTGCCCGCAGCGGTGATCGGAGCCTCCTCGAGATCGCCTTCCTGCACCCGGTTGCCGAACGGAAGGTATTCCATCGCCTGATGGATGCCGTGGTACTCGCGTCCCTCGATCGGAAGATCGCGCCACGCGGTGGCGCCGCCCGCAAGCACGATCGCGTCGAACTCCGCGCGTAGCTCGTCGACGCTGACATCGACGCCGACGTTCGCGCTGGTGCGGAACTCGGTGCCCTCCGCGCGCATCTGCCCGAGCCGCCGTTCGAGATGCCGCTTCTCCATCTTGAACTCCGGGATCCCGTAGCGCAGCAGCCCGCCGATTCGATCGGCGCGCTCGAAGACGACGACGTCGTGGCCCGCCCGCGTGAGCTGCTGGGCGGCGGCGAGCCCCGACGGACCGGAGCCCACGACCGCGACCGACTTGCCGGTCTTCACGTCGGGCACCTGCGGGGTGATCCATCCCTCGCCCCATGCGCGGTCGACGATCTCGACCTCGACCTGCTTGATCGTCACCGGGTCCTGGTTGATGCCGAGCACGCAGGCCGCCTCGCAGGGCGCGGGACACAGCCGGCCCGTGAACTCGGGAAAGTTGTTCGTCGCGTGGAGACGCTCGATCGCGTCGCGCCAATGGTCGCGGTACACGAGGTCGTTCCAGTCGGGGATGAGGTTGCCGAGCGGGCAGCCGTTGTTGCAGAACGGGATCCCGCAGTCCATGCAGCGCCCGGCCTGCTTCCGCAGTGCCTCGGGCGCGAAGGGCTCGTACACCTCTCTCCAGTCGCGCAGGCGAACGGGAACCGGGCGTCGCTTCGGCGTTTCGCGCGTCCATTGGAGGAAGCCGGTGGTCTCACCCACGTGCTTCCTCCATGATCCGGTCGTTCGTCTCGTCCTCCGAGAGGCCGGCCGCCTCCGCCTCCCGCATCACGGTGAGCACCCGCCGGTAGTCGGTGGGCATCACCTTCCGGAACGACTCGACCTCGCTCTCCCAGCCGTGCAGGAGCCGTTCGGCGACCGCAGATCCTGTGAGCTCGCGGTGGCGCTCGACCGTCGCCCGCAACCATTCCCGATCGTCGTCGTCGAGCGGTTCGAGCTCCACCATCTCGTAATTCACGAGCGCACGGAACGCGTCGTTGGGGTCGTAGACGAACGCGATTCCACCTGACATGCCGGCGGCAAAGTTGCGACCGGTAGCGCCGAGCACGACGACCCGGCCCCCGGTCATGTACTCGCACCCATGGTCGCCGACACCTTCGACGACTGCCGTCGCGCCGGAGTTTCGGACGCAGAAGCGTTCGCCCGCGACCCCGCGGACATAGGCCTCACCGCCGGTCGCTCCATAGAGCGCGACGTTGCCGATGATGATGTTCTCCTCGGCCACGAAGGTCGCGTCACGATCGGGGTGGCATACGACGATGCCGCCCGACAAACCCTTGGCGAAATAGTCGTTCGCGTCGCCTTCGAGCTCCAACCTGATCCCACGCGGCACGAACGCGGCGAAGCTCTGCCCCGCCGAGCCGCGGAAGCGCAGGTCGATGGTGCCGTCGGGCAGGCCGGCGCCGCCCCACTTCCTCGTGAGCGCCGAGCCGAGGAGCGTGCCCACAGTGCGGTTCACGTTGCGGATCGGCAGCTCGATGCGCACCGGTTCGCCCCGTTCGATCGCGGGTTCGGCGAGCGAGAGGAGCTGTTGGTCGAGCGCGCGGTCGAGACCGTGGTCCTGCGCCTTCGTGCAGTAGCGATCCTGGCCGTCGTACGGGTTCTCGGCCGGCATCAGGATCGGCGCGAGGTCGAGACCCTGCGCCTTCCAGTGGTCGACCGCGGCGCGCACGTCCAGAGCTTCCACGTGTCCGATCGCCTCGGCGATCGAGCGGAACCCGAGTGCCGCCAAGTACTCCCGCACCTCCTCGGCGAGGAACTCGAAGAAGTTCACGACGAATTCAGGCCTTCCGGAGAAGCGCTTCCGCAGCTCGGGATTCTGCGTGGCGATGCCCACGGGACACGTGTCGAGGTGGCAGACGCGCATCATCACGCAGCCGCTCACCACGAGCGGCGCGGTCGCGAATCCGAACTCCTCTGCACCGAGCAGTGCCGCGATCATGACGTCGCGGCCGGTCTTCAGTTGTCCGTCGCACTGGACGACGATGCGGTCGCGCAGACCGTTGCGCACCAGCGTCTGCTGCGTCTCGGCAATCCCGAGCTCCCACGGCGCGCCCGCGTGCTTGATCGACGTGAGCGGCGACGCGCCCGTGCCACCGTCGTGGCCGGAGATCAGCACCACGTCGCTGTGCGCCTTGGCCACGCCGGCGGCAACCGTGCCCACCCCGACCTGCGCCACGAGCTTCACGTGCACGCGCGCGTTCGGGTTGGAGTTCTTGAGGTCGTGGATGAGCTGCTTGATGTCTTCGATGGAGTAGATGTCGTGGTGCGGCGGCGGGCTGATCAGACCCACGCCCGGAGTGGAGTACCGGGTCTTCGCGATCCACGGGTAGACCTTGCCGCCCGGGAGCTGGCCGCCCTCCCCGGGCTTCGCGCCCTGCGCCATCTTGATCTGCAGGTCGTCGGCGTTCACGAGGTACTCGGAGGTCACACCGAAGCGTCCCGACGCGACCTGGTGGATCGCCGATCGCCGCAGGTCGCCATTCTCGTCACGCACGTAGCGATCGGCGTCTTCTCCACCTTCGCCGGTGTTCGACTTCCCACCGATGCGGTTCATCGCGATCGCCAGGTTCTCGTGCGCCTCTTTGGAGATCGACCCGTAGGACATGGCGCCCGTAGAGAAGCGCTTCACGATCGCGGAAACCGGCTCCACCTCGTCGAGCGGCACGGGCTCGCGCGCGCGTTCGTTGAACGTGAAGAGTCCGCGGAGTGTGGCGAGCTTGCGCGCCTGATCGTCGACGAGCTTCGTGTACTCCTTGTAGACGTCCCAGCGCTTCGCGCGCGTCGCGTGCTGGAGCTTGAACACAGTGTCCGGGTTGAAGAGGTGGTACTCCCCCTCACGGCGCCACTGGTACTCGCCACCGAGGTCGAGGTCGCGGTGTGCACGTTCGTCGGGCCTCGGCGGGTACGCGAGGACGTGTCGACGCGCGCACTCCTCGGCGATCTGGTCGAGACCGATGCCGGCGATCTGCGACACCGTGCCGGTGAAGTACTCGTCGACGAGCTCCTGATCGAGGCCGATCGCCTCGAACACCTGCGCGCCGCGGTAGGAGGCGACCGTGGAGATGCCCATCTTCGACATCACCTTGAGCACACCCTTGCCCGCGGCCTTGATGTACTTCTTCACCGCCTCGTGCGGATCGACGTCGCCGAGCCCGTACAGCTCCTGCGAGATGAGGTCTTCGATCGTCTCGAACGCGAGGTACGGGTTGATCGCGCCGGCGCCGTAGCCCACGAGCAACGCCATGTGGTGCACCTCGCGCGCGTCGCCGGTCTCCACGACGAGACCCACCTTGGTGCGGGTCTTCTCGCGGATGAGGTGGTGGTGCACCGCCGACGTGAGGAGCAGCGACGGAATCGGGGCCCACTCTCGGTTGGAGTCGCGGTCGGAGAGCACCAGGATTCCCTTGTCCTGCGCGATCGCGAGCGAAGCTTCCTCGCGGATCCGGTCGAGCGCCTCGCGGAGCGCGGCGCCGCCGCCCGCGACGCGGTAGAGACCGGAGATCACGTGGGCGGTGAACTCGGGTCGATCGCCGTCGTGGTCGATGTGGATCAGCTTCGCCAGCTCGTCGTTGTCGATGATCGGGAACGGCAGCTCGATCTGCACACACGACTCGGGACCCGGGTCGAGGAGGTTGCCCTCGGCGCCGATGGTGCAGGACAGCGACGTGACCAACTCCTCGCGGATGGCGTCGAGGGGTGGGTTCGTGACCTGCGCGAACACCTGCTGGAAGTAGTCGAAGAGCAGGCGCGGGCGGTCGGAGAGGACCGCGACGGGCGTGTCGGTGCCCATGGAGCCCAACGCCTCGGCTCCGTTCCTCGCCATCGGCGCGACGAGCAGCTTGAGCTCCTCGTGCGTGTAGCCGAAGGTCTCCTGCCGGCGCAGCACCGACTCGTGCCCGTACACGACATGCTCACGCTCGGGAAGGGCGTGCAGATGCACGAGGCCGCGGTCGAGCCACTCTGCATAGGGATGCTCGGCGGCAAGTTCGGCCTTGATCTCCTCGTCGTCGACGATGCAACCTTTCGCGGTGTCGACGAGGAACACTCGTCCCGGTTGGAGACGACCCTTCTTGACCACGCTCGCGGGATCGACGTCGACCACGCCCGTTTCGCTGGCCATGATCACCCGGTCGTCGTCGAGCACCCAGTAGCGACTCGGACGGAGCCCGTTGCGGTCGAGCACCGCGCCGATCACCGTGCCGTCGGTGAAGGCGATCGACGCCGGGCCGTCCCACGGCTCCATGAGTGACGAGTGGTAGCGGTAGAACGCGCGCTTCTCGGGTGACATGGTCGCGTGGTTCTCCCACGCTTCCGGGATCATCATCAGCACGCCGTGCCAGATCGGGCGCCCACCGAGCGCGAGCAGCTCCAGGCACTCGTCGAAGCTCGCGGTGTCGGACGCACCGGGTGTGGTGATGGGAAACGCCCGCTCCAGACGCGGGATGAGCGGAGTGGCCATCAGCGACTCGCGCGCCCGCAACCAATTGCGGTTTCCTTGGACCGTGTTGATCTCGCCGTTGTGCGCGATGTAGCGGTACGGGTGCGCGAGCGGCCACGTGGGGAACGTGTTCGTGGAGAAACGGCTGTGGACCAACGCGAGTGCCGTCTCGACGCGCTCGTCGTGGAGGTCGGGAAAGAACTCGGGAAGCTGCGGGGTGGTGAGCATCCCCTTGTAGACGAGGGTGCGACACGAGAGCGACGGGAAGTACACCGCGAGCCCGCCTGCGCCTGCACCGCCGTGAGCGACGCCATTGGTGATCTCGTGCTCGCAGCGCTTGCGCGCGACGAAGAGCTTCCGGTCGAGCTCGATGCCGCTCGCGCCGGCCGGGTCGTCGACGAAGAGATGGTGGAAGCTCGGGATGACGCTCCGCGCCGTCGGACCGATCATCGAGTCGTCGATCGGGACGGCCCGCCAGCCGAGAACGCGGAGTCCCTCTTCCGTCACGATCGCCTCGACGCGGGCCTTGGCCTTCTCGGCGTCGGTGGGATCGAGGGGAAGGAAGGCCATGCCCACCCCGTACGAACCGGCGGGCGGCAGGTCGAAGTCGGCCACGGCGCGGAGGAACCGGTCGGGGACCTGGAGCAGCATGCCGGCGCCGTCACCGGTGTTCACTTCGGCACCGGACGGCGCCGCGGTGGTCGAGGTTGCAGAGGGCGCCCAACGCGGTGACGACGATGTCGTTGGTGGCACGACCCTTCACGTCGACGACGAACGACACGCCGCACGCGTCGTGCTCGAAGCGCGGGTCGTAGAGCCCCGACGGCTCGGGGAGAGCGCTGAACGGCACCCGGACGGGCGCGGTTGAGGGTTTGGCCTTCGTCATCTCAAATCCGAAGAATGCACCCACATCGAGAACTTGCACAGTGGTGCAGAGGGACGACGCTGGCCCGGCTGCTACCAGCCCAGATTAGCGGGTTGCCGTCCCCCCGACCGCAGCCATTCTCGGCGTTACATGGCGGCGAGGGCGAGTCCGACCCCCGCCGCGAGCGCAGGGACGATCGAGCTCAGCACCACGTTTCCGAGCGCCGGCCGGTACGCCCGACCCTCGACGAGCGTCACCGTCTCGTACGTGAACGTGGAGAACGTGGTGTACGCGCCGCAGAACCCGGAGCCGAGCACCGTTCTCGGTGTCTCGGGAAGGGCGTGGTAGAGCGCGAGTCCGGCGATCACACCGAGGAGGAACGAGCCGCTGACGTTGATGGCGAACGTGCCGAGCGGGAACAGGCCTCGTGTCCGGCGCTCCACGAAACGGTCGACCAGATAGCGCACGGGTGCCCCGACAGCACCGGCGAGCGCGACACCTGCCATCAACATCAGCGATCGGACCCCCTGCCCACGTACTTGATCACGTGCACGTCGTCGAGGATCACCAGCCCTTCGGTGACGAGCTCGTCGAGCTCGGGCAGGAACGCCTCGACGCGTTCGGCGTCGTCGACGATCATCACCACGATCGGGAGGTCGTTCGACAGGCTCAGAATCTTCGTGGTGTGCACGTGGTTCGACGCGCCGAACCCTTCGATGCCGCGGAGCACGGTGGCGCCGGCGAGGCCCGCCTGCTGGGCGCGGTGCACGATCTCGGTGGCAAGTGGCTTGTGGTCGTAGCGATCCTCCTCGCCGATGAAGATCGTGAGGCGTCGCGTGGTTCCTTCGAGCTGCATGACAGTTCCCCTCTCGCTCACACGGTCGCGCGCCCGCCAGGGAGCGCGTGTCCGAACACGATGCCCAAGAACGCGACCAGGAGCCCGGCGCTGACACTCGCGAGCGTGTAGCCGATTCCCAGCGCCGCGTCGCCGTCCTTCATCAGCGTCGCGGTCTCGACCGCGAGGGTCGAGAACGTCGTGTACGCCCCCAGGAAGCCGACGGCGAAGAACGGGCGCAGCAATCGCGTCGGCGGCAGGCGCTCGATCACCACCGTCAGGAACACGCCGAGCACGAAGGCTCCGGAGAGATTGGTCCAGAACGTCGCCCACGGAAACGACCCGGGCGTGACCGGAACGAGCTGGGCGACCTCGTAGCGCGGCGGGCGCGCCGAGCGCACCGCCGAGCGCGATGGCCACGAGCACGTCGACCTGCCCGCGCGCCCGGGTTCTCACCGTGTCGGCGCTCTCGAGCTCGTCCATTCCTCCTCCTCGACCGGCACGACCGTTACCGAGTAGGAGCTATCAGCCCAGCGGGCGGTTGTGGCGAGCCCCATCGCCTGACGACGCATCGTACTGTCGGCCGCGGGCACCGACGCTCAACCGGTGACACGCAGGGTCAACCACAGCGCGAGCGTCGCGAGGACGAGCGCGAGCGGCGTCGCGAGCACGGCCAGGCGAAAGAAGGCGTAGCGACTCGGCTCGACGCCTTCGGCGTGCGCCACGCGACGCCACAAGAGCGTGGCGAGGGAACCGGTGTAGGTGAGGTTCGGTCCGACGTTCACGCCGACCAGGAGCGCCAGCAGCCTTCCAACCGGGCCAACGGCCACGACGGGGAGGAGTAGGAGCGTCGCCGGGATGTTGTTCAGGACATTCGCGAGCAATGCCGCCACCACGGCGATCACGAGCAGCGCCCCGAGGCCGGCTCCGTCGGGCATCAGGTCGCGTGCGGTGGAGCCGAGTCCGTGCTGCACCGCGGCCTGGACGACAACGGCGAGCGCGGCGACGAAGACCACGAACCACGGCGACGCCGACGCGAGCACGGCTCGCGGCGTGTCGCGACGGACGACGATCGCTGCGCCCGCGAGCACTGCGGCCCCACCCGCTGCGACCCACGCGGGCTCTCCGCCGAGCTGCGAAACGACGAAGAACATGACGAAGACCAGCACCAGCACCGCGAGTACGAAGTGCGCGAAACCGTCGAGCCGAGGCCGCGCGGGGATCACGGATCGCGGTTCGAGCTCGTCGCACGCGGCGCCGAGGCCGGCAGACGACCGCGATCACGACCGTCGATGCGGTTGCGGTCGGCAGCGCCATCCGCACTGCGAACCCCCCGAACGTGAGACCGGTCGCGGAGAAGACGAGCAAGTTGGTGAGATTCGACACCGGCAACAGACTCGACCCCGCGTTGGCGAGCTGCGTAGTGACGAGGAGCGGGCGTTCCGGCTCGAGCTTCCGGGAACGTACCAACCCGATCACGACCGGAGTGAACAGCACCGCCGTCGCGTCCAGGCTCATCACGGTGGTGACCGCGACCGCCGCCAGCGAGATCGCGAGCAGCAGACGCTGCCGCGAGGTGCCGGCGACGCGCGACAGGAAGTCTCCGCCTGCATCGAAGAGCCCGGCGGCGCGCACCGACTCTGCGATCACGAAGATCGACGCGAGGAAGACGAGCGTGGGCACGAGCCGGTCGAGGGTGTCGAGCGCGTCGTCGACGGTGAGGAGCCCCACGCCCACCACCAGCACGGCCGCGGGAGCCGCGACGAGCGCGTCCGGCACCTTGCCCCATGCGACCGACACCAGCACCGCGGCGAGCACGAGCACGCTTGCCACGGTCGCCATTGGCTCCTTTCTACCCAGAGGGCCCTCGACTAGACAGATCCGGTGGTGACCGTCGCCGTGCTCGGAGGCGGCCAACTCGGCCGGATGCTCGGGCTCGCGGGAATCCCGCTCGGCCTGCAGTTCCGCTTCCTCGACCCCTCGGCCGACGCGCCGCGCGAGCCGTCGGCCACCTGGTCACCGGTGCGGCTCGGCGACGAGGTGGCGCTGGCCGAGACGGCGCGCGGCGCCGACGTCGTGACCTACGAATGGGAAGGTGTGCCGGCCGGTGCCGCGCGCTTCCTCGCCGACCGCGTCCCGGTGCGGCCCGGCGCACCGTCACTCGAGGTGGCGCAGGACCGCCTCGTCGAGAAGGAGACGTTCCGTGCGGTCGGGATCGCCACCGCGGAGTTCGCCCCGGTCGGCTCGCGCACGGAGCTCGCGCGCGCGTTGGAGGTGATCGGCCTGCCCGGCGGTGCTCAAGACCCGACAGGGCGGGTACGACGGGAAGGGCCAGCACGTGCTCGGCGAACGACGACGACGCCGACGCGCGTGGGCGGATCTCGGGCGTGCCCCGCTGATCCTCGAAGCCTTCGTGCCGTTCGATCGCGAGCTGTCGGTGCTCGCCGTCCGCGACGTCGACGGCGACGATCGCGTGCTGGCCGGTCGTCGAGAACGTGCACGAGGACGGCATCCTGCGCGTCACCCGCGCACCGGCGCCCGGCCTCGACGACGCGCTCCAGGCGAGCGCCGAGGAACTCGCGCGGCGGCTGCTCGTCGACCTCGACCACGTCGGTGTGCTCGCGATCGAGCTGTTCGACGTGGGCGGCGAACTGCTCGCCAACGAGTTCGCGCCCGTGTGCACAACTCGGGTCACTGGACGATCGAGGGCGCCGAGACGAGCCAGTTCGAGAACCACCTGCGCGCGGTGCTCGGCTGGCCGCTCGGCTCGACCGGGCGCGCGCGGGTCGTAGCGCGATGCTCAACTGCATCGGGACGATGCCCGACCGCGACGCGGTGCTCGCGATCCCCGGCGCCCACCTCCACGACTACGGCAAGGCCCCGCGCCCGGGCCGCAAGCTCGGCCACGTCACGGTCACGAGTCGAAGACCCGGACGCGCTGCCGCGCTCGACTCGACGCAGTGCGCGCGACCTCGGGCTGACCCCGCGATCAGACCTGCGCGATCGCGCCCGATTCGTGCAGCGCGGCGATCTCGTCGGCGCCGAAGCCCCAGTCGGCGAGCGTCGCGTCGGTGTGCTCGCCCGCCACCGACGCCGGGCCCTGGATCGCGCCCGGAGTCCGCGAGAACCGCGGTGCCGGCGCCGGTTGGGTCATGCCGTCGCTCCTCGACGATCGTGCCTCGCGCGACGATGTGCGGGTGCTGCTTCGGCCTCGCTCATCGGCAGCACCGGCGCGAAGCACACGTCGGTACCTTCGAGCAGCTCGCACCACTCGTCGCGCGTCTTCGTGAGGAAGAGCTCGGTGAACGCGCTCGTGCATCGCCGGCCAGGCCGTCGCGGTCGATCGCGATTCGGGAACGTCGCGCGGATCGAAGCCGACTCGCTCGAGGAACTCGGCGTAGAACTGGTCCTCGATCGCGCCGAGCGCGATCCACTTCCCGTCGCTCGTGGCGTACGTGTCGTAGTACGCGGCCCGGTGTCGAGCAGGTTCACGCCCGTCTCCTCGAACCAGAGCCCGCTCTGGGCGAATCCCCAGATCGCCGACATGAGCACGGCGGCGCCGTCGACCATCGCCGCGTCGATCACCTGGCCCTGCCCGACGTGCGCGCTTCGAGGATCCCGCACACGATGCCGAACGCGAGGAACATCCCGCCGCCGCCGTAGTCGCCGACGAGGTTGAGCGGCGGTGTCGGCTGGCCGCCCTTGCGCGCGAAGTGCGCGAGCGCGCCCGCGAGCGAGATGTAGTTGATGTCGTGACCCGCCGCGTGCGCGAGCGGGCCGTCCTGGCCCCAACCGGTCATGCGCCCGTACACGAGGCGCGGGTTGCGCTCGAAGCACGCGTCGGGACCGACGCCCGAGCCGCTCGGTGACGCCGGGCCGGAACGGGTCGATGAGCGCGTCGGCCTGCTCGACGAGCTTCAGCACGCACGCGACGCCGTCGGGGTGCTTGAGGTCGACGGCGATCGCGCGCCGGCCCGCGAGGTGCACCGCGTCGGTACCGGTGCGGCGGCCGAGCGATTCCGCCCGGTCGATCCGCACGACCTCCGCGCCCATGTCCGACAGCAGCATGCCCGGCGAACGGCCCGGGCCCGATCCCGCCGAGCTCGATGACCTTCACGCCGCTCAGCGGTCCCACGTGCGCTCCTCCGGTCGCCATATTCCGATCTTCGGCTCCCGGCGAGGCTACCGGCGCGGTCTACCAGGAGCCGCCGCCGCCCCCGCCGCCACCGCCACCCGAGAAGCCGCCGCCGGAGAAGCCGGAGAGCCGCTCGAGCCCGACGTCGACGGCGGTGTCGACGTCAGCGTGCCCGCGCTCGTGATCGTGAAGCCGTCGATGGCGCTGGAGAACGCTGCGTAGTTGAACGCGTGTCGCGGACACGTACCAGTGCCGTGTCGGGCGGTTCGTCACCGAGACCCTGCGAACGCGTGCGCCCACTTCTCGGTGGCGCCGAACACGATCGCGTACGGCAGGTACTCGGAGAAGAGGTTCTTCTTCTCGGCGAACTGTGCGCGCTCCTTCTCCGACTCGTCGATGAAGCGCCGGAAGCCGTCGACGTGGCGGAGCACCGCGTACCCCTTCGCGGTGCGGCGCGGCATCCACCTCGAGCGCGATCACCAGCACGATCCCGCCCACGATCACCGGGATCCCGACGAGCGCGGCGTGCGTCCAGATCGCGAGCCCGATCGTGAGGCCGATCCCGATCAGGATCACGAGCAGACCGAGCGCCGCGAACGCCAGGCCCGGTGCCGGCTCGGGCGAGCGAACCAACCTTGCTGCCTCGCGTCGTCCTGGAGCTCGCGTCGCACTGGCGTCATGCGGGCGGCGAACTTGTAGCGGAGCTCCGAGAGCTTCACCTCGTCTCGTCGCGGAACAGGCCGTCGAGCAGCTTCCGCTCGTAGGGCATCGAGCGCGCCGTCGTCCTCCTTCTTGGGTGAGCTTCCAGTCACCCGACCGGACAGTGACCGCTCGTGGAGACCTCCTCGATCACGAGGTAGCCGCGCACCGCGAGGTCGACGATCGTCGCGGTCACGTCGAGCGGGTTCGCCTCGAAGTCGACGAGCGTGCCGACCTGGCCCGGGCGCAGGCCGTCGGGCGGCACGAACTCGACCGGTGTCTCGTGCTCCTCGAGCAGCGGCACGCGCTCCTCCGGCGCGTCGGCGTGCCCGCGCCGGGCCCGTACGCGGCGTCGACCGCGATCCCTTGTAGCGGCGGTCGCGACCGAAGAACCACACGAGGAGGAAGACCACCGCGACCAACAGGACGCAGCACGCCGACCGCGAGTCCGCCGGTTGCCGCGGTCACGCGGAATGCCGACGCGAGCGTGAAGCGCTCCTCGAGGATCGGCTTCGGCTCGGGCACCGCGCCCTTCGGGATCGCGACGGTCACGGTCATGCCCTGGTACGGACCGAGCGCGAAGCCCGGGAAGAGGTCGGCCATCGTGAACATCGCGGTGTCTCCCGCCGCGGTCGCGGAGGTGCACGGAGCGTTCGACCCGAACGAGCCCGATGTGCAGTTGACGGCGGTGATGGCGGCCGGAGCGTGCACGGTGACGGTCGGGCGCGCCGATGGGAACGCTCCACTCGGTGCCGATCGCGTTCCACACCAGCTCGTCGTGGTCCGCGAAGCCGTTCATCGCGCCACGCACGCGGTACGTGATCTCGTACGTGTGCTCGCCGGTGATCGTCCGGTCGGGATCGCCGATCTTGATGCGCTCGTAGTCGCCCTGGCTGTCGACGGTGTAGTCCGCGGGCGTCCCTTCCGACGCGCGCACGGACACCACGTCGAGCGGGTACACGCGATCGTGATTCGGCCTTCGGCGGGTAGTCGACGCGGTCGAGGACGTCGCGGTAGATGCCGTGGTGCGGCACGATCCCGAAGTCGTAGTCGATGGTCTCGCGCACGAGGAGCGCGCCGTCGGCTCGATCGTGATGTCGACGTCGTAGCGCTTGATCCCCTCGGACGAGGCTTCGGCCCGCGAGGCTCCAGCGGCGAGGAGGGCGAACACGACGAGCACTCCGGCACCGATGCTCCGACACCACCGCATGACCGCGTAGCGTACGGGCGTGCCGATCCGAGTCGTGGTAGCCGAGGACAACTACCTCGTCCGCGAGGCGGTCGTACGCCTGCTCGAGGCTTCCCCCGAGATCGAGATCGCGGGAGCGTGCTCTGACTTCGACGAGTTGATCGCCATCGTCGAGGCCGTGCGCCCCGATGTCGTCGTCACCGACATTCGCATGCCGCCAACCGGCACCGACGAGGGCGTACGTGCAGCGAAGCAACTGCGAGGAGACCACCCCGAGATCGGCGTCGTCGTGCTCAGCCAGTACGTCGAGCCCGCGTACGCGCTGGAGCTGCTCGACGCCGGTTCGGAACGCCGCGCCTACCTGCTGAAGGAACGCGTCTCCGACGTCGACCAGCTCGTTCGTGCGATCGAGGAGGTCGCGCGCGGCGGTTCGGTGATCGACCCGAAGGTGGTCGAAGCGCTCGTCACCGCGCGGTCCCGCCGGGCCGACTCGCGCCTCGAGTACCTCACTCCGCGCGAACAAGAAGTGTTCGGGCGAGATGGCTCAAGGGCGGAACAACGCCGCGGTCGCGGCTGCCCTCGGGCTCTCGGAGCGAGCAGTGGAGAAGCACATCAACTCCGTGTTCTCGAAGCTCGGCTTGTCGGAGGAGCCGGACGTGAACCGCCGCGTGAAGGCGGTCCTGCTGTACCTCGGCGACCGGCCGAACTGAATCCGGCCGAATTTGCATCTGGCCGAATTGAATCCTGGCCGGAGCGTCAGCCGGCCCAGAGAATCGCGTACGCGAAGAGCGCGATCACCCCGGCGAGCGCCAACACCCCGGTGACGGCCACCATGATCCCGAGGGTACGGACGGCCCGGCCGTCGGTGATGGGGAGATCGAGACGCCAGTCGTCTTCGATCTCCTCGTCCGTCGTCGATCGGTTCCGGCTCCGGAGCGCGGGCCAGCCCGGGCGGTGCCGGGGCGAGCCGGCTCGCGCCGACGCCGATCGGACTCGAGCGTTGCGTCGTATGCGGCGCGCCGTTCGGTATCCCCGAGCACGTGCCAGGCCTCGTTGACCTCGGCCATCTCGGCCGCCGCCTCGCTTGCACGCTCAGGCCCACTGGCGAGATCGGGATGGTTCTGCCGGGCGAGCACGCGGTAGGCCGCACGGATGTCTGCGACCGATGCGGTCGGAGCCACGCCGAGCCGTTCGTAATGCGTTGCCACGCGTCTACGCCCTCCGCGCCGGGCTCCGTCGCCTCCGAGTCTGAACCCCTTTGCGTGCGAGTCCACTCGCCGTGCGATGCCCGAGATGGGGCTGGCCGCACCCCGCGGACGGGTGTCCGCACCCTGCCAGCCCGCTGGACGGGATGGGACAATGGGCTCGTGGCCGATCCGTCCCGTCCTCATCGTCGACGACCAGGCCCCGTTCCGCCGCGCCGCCCGCGCGGTCGTGACGGCGACGCCCGGTTTCGACGGTCGTCGGCGAGGCCGAGAGCGGCGAGGAGGCGGTGGAGATGGCCGACGCGCTCGAGCCCGGGCTCGTGCTCATGGACATCAACCTCCCCGGCATCAACGGCTTCGAAGCGACCCGTCGCATCACCTCCGCGCATCCCGCCGCGGTGGTGATGCTGCTCTCGACGTACCAAGCCGGCGATCTCCCGGGTGACCCCGACTCGTGCGGCGCGGCCGCCTACGTGCACAAGGAGGAGTTCGGCCCGGCCGTGATCCGCGACGTCTGGGCGCCCGAGACGACGACCAGGCCTGACCTGACTACGGGTCGCTCGCTACGAATCGGGATACCCGATTCACCCACGCTCGCTCCTGACTACGGGTCGCTGCTGACGGCATCCCGTTCGCCGCCGAGCGGAATGCGCCCGCTGATGCGGGTGCCGTCGCCGGGCGCCGACTCCACCGCGATGCTGCCTCCGATCGCGCCGACCCGGTCGCTCATGTTCACGAAACCGTGGCCCGCGTTGAGCGCCCGAGGCCATGTCGAACCCCGCGCCGTCGTCGGAAACCACGAACAGCAGCGCCCGCTACCTCCTCGCGCACCGTGATCACTCGCCTCGGCGCCGTCGCCCGCGTGCTTCGCCGCGTTCTGCAGCGCTTCGAGACAACAGAAGTACACCGCCGCCTCCACCGCGGGTGAGTAACGCCCGATGCCGTCGGCGTCGACCGCGGTCGGCAAGGCGGCGCGGGCGGCTGCCGCGCTCAATGCGTCCGTGCAGACCGCGGTCCATCAGAAGTGGCGGGTAGATGCCGTGCGCGAGGTTCCGAAGCTCCTGTACCGCGTCCTGGAGGTCGTGGCCGATCTGCTGGAGCATCTCCTTCGCGGTTTCGGGGTCGGTGTCCGCGAGCTGGCGCGCGAGGTTGACGTTCACCGCGAGCGCGACGAGATGCTGCTGCGCGCCGTCGTGGAGGTCACGCTCGATGGAGCGGCGCTGCGCGTCGCCCGCCTCCACGATCCGCGCCCGCGATGCGCGCAGCTCGTCGGCTTGGCGCTTCACCTCGTCGAGCGACTCCTGGAGCGCCGAGTCGAGCTTCACGTTGTGCAGCGCAAGTCCCACCTGCCGGGCGAGCTCGGTGAGCGCCTGGTCGTCGGCCTCGCTGAACTGCAACGCGCCTTCCGGCCGGCGCACCACGATCATCCCGAGCAGCTCGCCCGAGTTCGTGATCGGCGCGATGCGGAGCACCTCGTCGTCGTCGCCGCGCAACACCGCCGGGAAGCCAAATGCGTGCCCACGCCGCCCCCGACACCCCGGCACGCGCGATCACCGACTCTTCCTCGATACCCACCGCGATTCGCCCGGGCCCGCATTCGGGCACCGACACCGCTCGCTCGAGACCTCCGGTGCCCCGCGTCCAGACCTCGGCGACCGAGAGGAGCATCGTCTTCTTCAGGGACTCGGCAAGTTGGAGGAGCAACTCGTCGAGCGGGAGCGCGCGCGTGAGCCGGCTGCCGAAGGTGCGCAGCACCTCGTCGGGGGCGTGCCGCTCCCCGTACACGCGTCGGGTGGCGACGTCGGTGAGCCGTTCCCGCACCGGGAGCCACAACAGCGCCGCGACCGCGGCGGCGACCATCGACAAGCCGAGCAGCGTCTGCTCGTCGCCGGTGGGTTCACGCCCGAGCCCGAGCACGATGAGCAGGTAGCACGCCGCCACCATCGCCGCGAGCCCGGCGAGGGTGATCGTGTGGACGAGGAGGCGGTCGATGCGGACGGCGATCCGTTCGGCAGCACCCAGCGCGACGCGAGCGGCACGAGCATCGTCGTGCACACCGCGACACCGCGTACGGCTTGCGGCCAGTCCACGAGCGCGTGCAGCACGAACGCAACCAGCGAGACAGCGGCCGCCACCACGACGGCCCACGCGATCCATTGGAGGCGCGCGCGCTCGTACGCGCTCCGGGCTCGCCGGCACCGCACGAAGTAGCCAACCAGCCCGACCACGGCTCCGGCACCCGCGACGATCGCGATGGGTGTGAGCGTGACGTGGGGCTTCCGGTCGATCAGCACCGCGGCCAGCACGACCGCCGCGACGTAGAAGAGCGCGGTCGCGACGCGTCGCGTCGTGGTACGCAGGAGGCCGTCCGGCACGCCGAGCGCGAGGTGGACGCCGATCGCGGGCAGGAGCGCGATCGCGATCGCGCGCGCCTCCGCGGCCCAGTCGCGCGCGCCGTCCGCCGAGGCGCCGCGGGCGAGGAGCGCCGCACCAAACAGTGCGACGGCCCCGGCGAGCGCGGCGAACGCCATGAGCGTGCCCAGCGGCTCACGGGGCCGGTGCCGGGCCACGAAGATCGCAGCCGCGCACCAGCTGGCCACGAGCACGGCGCCGATCACCCGGCCCGCGCTCGCGTCGTCGGCGAGCGTCAGCGCGAGTGCGACCAGGATGGCTGCGGCAACGGCCAGCACCACGGTCGTCGTCGCGATCGACGACCACGGCTCTCGCTCGCGAGCATCGTCACGGATGCTCGGGAGCTCGAGCGGTTCGACGGTTTCGAGCCGGGTAGCCACGGTTACTCCGATCGTAGGACGAGGGCAGGACGGGTACACGCCACGCGCGGCGGGGGGAATGCAGCCATCACTCGCTCCTCAGCACCGTTGCCGGGCGGAGCCGCGCTGCGATGCGGCCGGGAACGAACGCGACCACGTTCACGAGCAGCAGCACCACGGGTATGGCGCCGAGCACCGCGAGCAGCGGAACGAGCGGCTGCGCGACCGTGCCGAGATCGTTCGCCAGCGTGGTCCACGCCCAACGGCCCAGGATCACGCCGAACGGCAGACCGATCACCAGCGCGACGGCACCGAGGGTCGTCGCTTGCCACGCGACCGACGCCGATACCTGGCGGCGCGTGAAGCCGAGCGTCTTCAACAGCGAGAGGTCGCGCCGGCGACGGCGCACCGCGGTGACGAGCGCGTGCGCGACGGTGGCCACCGCGAGCAGCGCCAGCACGCCCGCGAGGACCAACGGCGTAGACCGCACGTGCTCGTAGCTCACGATGTCGGACGGCCGCTGCAGCCCCGCCACCTCCACGGCGAACGGATCGTCGGGCTGGGCGACGAGGCGAGCCAACATCGCTCGGGTGGCGTGCGGCGCGAGGGCCACCAGGAACGGGCCGGGACCGAAGTCGGGACCGAGTCGACGCAGCACGGGCGCGGGTCAGGACCGCGCCCTCGCCGAGCGCGGTCTTGTCGGATCCGGGATACGTACCGAGTCCGGGCAGCACGACACGGCCCACCACCCGGAGCGTCCGCGGCGTGCCGCCCGCGTCCGGCTGCGCCCCCGCACGGTGTCGCCGACGCCCAAGCCGATGCGGTCGAGGGTCTTGGCCCCGAGCGCGATCTCGCCGTCGGCGCGCGGCGCCCGACCCGACACGATGGTCGGCCCCACTGCACCCCGGCGGTGCGCAACCCCGAGCGCGGTGACGGTGACCCCGTCGAGGCTCACCCGGCTGATCACCGAGTCCGAGTACGCGGCAACCACCGTCGCGTGCGCCAGCAGCTCCCCGACCTTGGTGTGGAGGGCGTAGGCCTCCCGCGGGCGTGTCACCATTCGTCGCGACCCGCGCGTCCCACGACCACCCGTAGAGCCACGGCGTCGAAACGAGATGGTCGAGGCTCGACGCGAACGTCAGCGCCGCCACCACTGTCGCGATCGCCGACGCGGCCCCACGATCGTGGTGCGCACCGGCACCGCGGTACGGCCACGCCCCGGTTCGAGCGCCATCCGCACCCCGGTGCCGGCCACGAGCGACCCGCCCGAGACCGGGAGCCGCCCCATCAGACGCGACGGGCGCGCCGGGGGCTGGTCGGCCGATCGGAACCGCGCGGCCCGCGTGTACCACCACGCAGGGATCGCCGCGAGCACGAGCACCGCGACCACCACCGTGAGCCGCCACCGAGCACGAGGACCGGACCGTCGAGGAAGACGCCGAGGTCGGGCTCGGCCGTGCGCGCCGCCCCGATCGGGGTGAGCGGCGAGGCGGCCACCGCGACGACCATCGCGAGCCCGGCCGCGGCTACGGCGACTGCACCGGCGCGCAACATGCTCGTGACGATCAGCTCGCGGCGCCCGAAGCCGAGTGCGCGCAACGTCGGATGGTCGACGGAGTCGAGGAAGGTCTGGCGGGCGAGGGCCTGCCCCACGAGGAGCAGACCGGTGAGCGCGATCACAACGGCGAAGATCGTGAGTGCCCCCACCTGGGGACGCACGGCGCGCGCGACCTTGGCCTCGGTGGCCGTAGTGGTCTGGAACTCGATCGCGCCCGTGTGGGGCAGCGCCTGGACCTCCTTCTTGAACGCCGGGATGTCGGCGGCACCGTGCCGCAGCCGCACCACCACGCCGAAGAAGCCGGCGTCGGCCTGCGGGTATCGGCGCAGGAACGCCGGCGTCGCGAACAGCTCGGGTTGTTCGAACCCCTCGTCGAGGACGATCTCCTCCGGGGTGACGCCGACGCCGGCGACCTTCAGGCGAACACGGGATCCGTATTCGCCCCGGTCGACCGCCGCGATGCCTTGCGGTATCGAAAACCCTGCCTTGTCGATCGCGTCGAAGTCGTCGCCCGAGACGATCACCGCGTCGAAGTGGTCACCGGGGCCGACCTCGTGCATACGTGCGAAACGTGGGTTCACGAGTACCTCGTCGACCCGCTCGCGAGCCGGAGCACGACCGTGGAGGACTCGCGGGCGCCCGATCGTGTAGCCGACCTTCCCGCGGCTGCCGAGCCCGAGTGCACCGACGACGTCGCGGTAGCTACGGATCGGCAGCGGGAGCACGATGACGCCTTGCTCCAGGCCCGCCTCCGAGACCATCGAAAGCGCGCGACCGCCTTCCAGTCGAGTTTGCTCTCGTTGCCGAGGTCGGGGTTCACAAGCACGTCCGCGGCGCTGGTGTCGGCGATGAGCCGCGAGTACGCCGTATCGGTACGGCGCGCGCCGCGATTGCCGCCAGCGCTGCCCCGCCGGCGATGCCCGCGAGCAACCCGAGCGCGAGGACCGAGCGCCATCGCGTCCGGAACTCGGCACGAGACCGGTACCAGACCGCGTGCACGAAACTCCTAGAAGGCGCCGCAAGGCGGCTTCGGCTGCGGACTCCTCGGCCTCGGTCTCGATCCGTCCGTCGCGCATGCGCACGATGCGATCGGCCGCCGCGGCAACGTCGTCGTCGTGCGTGACCATCAGGATCGTCTGGCCGCCGGCGTGCAGCCGCCGGAACAGCTCGAGCACCTCGTGCCCGCCTTCGGAGTCGAGCGCGCCGGTTGGCTCGTCGGCGAGCAGCAAGCGTCGGCTCGTTCGCGAGCGCGCGCGCGATCGCAAGCCGCTGGCGCTGACCACCCGACAGCACACCGGGCGCGTCCTTTGCCTTGTCGGCGAGCCCGAGGAGGTCGAGCAGGTCGCGCGCCCGCGTCTCGGCGCGCTTGCGCGGTGCACCGGCGATCACCGCCGGAAGCGTGACGTTCTCGAGCACGCTCATGCCTTCGAGCAGGTTGAAGAACTGGAACACGATGCCGATGTGACGGCGGCGCATGATCGCGAGCTCGTCCTCGCTCTTCCCGACCAGCTGCTCGCCCGGCGAGCGACACCTCGCCGTCGGTCGGCGTGTCGAGGCCGGCGATGATGTTGAGCAACGTCGACTTGCCGCATCCCGACGGTCCCATCACCGCGACGAACTCGCCCGGGCTCACGGTGAAGTCGACGCCGCGCAACGCGCGCACCGGCGCGCCCTCGGACTCGAACGTCTTGCGGAGCCCGCGAGTGAAGACGACGACTCCCCCGGCAATTCGGCTCCTCGGTCATGGCGTGATCTCCTCGATCGTCGATGCGGTAGGCGTGCACCACAGCGTTCCGCCCTTTCACCATTGTTCGCCGAGATCGACACAGTCCGGCGCGACCCGCAGCGCGGCGTAGGTCGTCTCGTTCACCACGATGCGACCAGCGGGACGCGCAAGATCCTGCAGCCGCTGCGCGAGGTTCACCGTGTCGCCGACGAGCGTGTACTCGACACGTTCCTCGGATCCGAGCAGCGCGGCGGCAACCGGACCGGTCGACACACCGATCCCGATCCCGAACGCGTGGCGGCCGTCGGTCGCCCACTTCTCGTTGAGCGCGCGCTGGCGCTCGATCATCGACGCGCGCCGCGTCGACGGCGCGATCGGCGTGGTCGTCGAGCGGCACCGGCGCGCCGAAGCACGCCATCACCGCGTCACCGACGAACTGCATCACCGTTCCCCGCTCGGCGAGGATCGCGTGGTTCATCTCCGCGCGGTGCTCACTGAGCTGCACCGCCAGCTCCGTCGGATCCGTCGCTCGGCGATCGACGAGTAGCCGCGGATGTCTCCCATCAGCACGGTCACGACGAGCTCTTCGGTCTCGCCGATCCGACGGCCCTCGTTCCGCAGCTTCTCGGCGAGGCCGCCCGGCAGGAGCCGGCTGAGCTGCTCGCCCTGCTCCTCGCGGTCGACGATCGCCTGGTGGAGCATCCGCAGGCGCTTCGAGCGCGCCGCTCGTACCGGTGGTCGCGCCGGCCGAGAGCTTGAGGAACAGCTCTTCGACCGATGTCGCGACCGCGGCCGCGGTCGTGCTGCGCGACGCGGCGATCGCCTTGATCGGGCGACCTTCGGCGATCTCGTGCAGCAGCTCCTCGTCGGCGGCGGTGAGTCCCGCGTCGTCGGTGACGGGCTGGACGAGCGCCTCGACGATCTTCGGGTCGAGCACCGATCCACCCGTCGCGACCTCGCGCACGGCGCGTGCGAGCTGGTCGCCCTCGGCGACCCGGTCCTTGAGGAGGTATGCGTACCCCGCGGCTCCGTCGGAGAGCAGGGAGATCGCGTAGTCGGGGTCGTCGTACTGCGAGAGGACGACGACTCCGGTGCCCGGGTGCCGCTTGCGGAGCTCCTTGGCGGCGTTGATGCCCTCCTGCTGGAAGCTCGGTGGCATGCGGATATCGGTCACGAGCACCTGGGGAGCGGCGGCCTCGGCACCGGCGATCAGGGTGTCGTAGTCGTCGGCCGTACCCACCACTTCGATGTCGTCCTCGAGCCCGAGGAGCGCGCGCACCCCCTCCCGCACGATGACGTTGTCATCGGCCAGGAACACGGTGATCCGGCGGTCCCCCACATCGCTCATTGAGCACCTTTCTCGCACCAGGAACAAGGTGGGCCGGCTCCCCGGTCCGAGTGGTGCTGCCACGCTCCGGATGAACGGGCTGGCCCCCTCGCCTCTCGCTGGGCGCGAACCGTACCGTTGCAGGCAGCAGATCAGGAGGTCGGACCGTGACAGCGAGCCCAACATGAGACTGGAAGCGTCGGTCACGAGCGTGTCGTGGATCCCGTCGGAGGCCGTCACTGGAGCCGTACTCAAGGGCACCTTCGATTCGGGCGTCACGCACTACGACGACCCGCCACCCGACGAGATCGACGATCTCGAAGAGATGCGGGCGCAGGGACTCTTCCGGTTCGCCAACCACCTGGCCGGGTGGGTCGAGATCGAGTCGGGAAGGATCGTCGACGCCGGCTACTCGGGCGGTGGCCTGATGGGTTCGACCACGGTACGGCTGGCGAACCTCCGCACGACCTTCGAGCCCGTGCCGCTCCCCGACATCCGCCACGAACCGGAGGTGTCCGACGCGGTGGCGCGCTTCGTGCAGACCACCGGTGGCCGGACCGGGCTCCCCGCGCCCCGGCGCGTGAAGCATCCACCGTTCGTGCAGTTCAAGGCCCCCACGGTCTGGACGACGCTGGCGCTCACGATCCGCGCCGACGGCACGTCCGAATTCGAAGTGCTCGGCGCGAGCAAGTTCCCACGCCACTGGATCTACGACGACGAGGGGCAGCTCGCGGCGAAGGTCGGCCTCGCCGACTTCAAGGACTGGTACCGCGACGCGTTCGGCAAGCACACACCCTGGGGCGAACGCGACTCGAAGGCGCTCGTCACCGCGGTCGAGACCGCGCTCGAACGTGAGCTCTCGGTGAACATCATGCGCAAGGATGCGAAGCCCGAGATCCGCACGGTCAAGAAGGGAAAGCGGCTCGTCGAGCAAGGCGAGGCGGGCAACGACCTCTTCCTGCTGCTCGACGGCGTCCTGGCGGTGATCGTCGACGGCGAGCCGATCGCCGAGCTCGGGCCGGGCGCCATCCTCGGCGAGCGTGCCGTGCTCGAGAGCGGCACCCGCACGTCGACGCTCGAGGCGCAGACCGCGTGCCGGGTTGCCGTCGCCCGCGCCGACCAGATCGACCGCGCCGCCCTCGTGGAGCTCGCCGAGCGGCACCGCCGGGAAACCTGACATGGGTCGGGTAGCGTCAGTTTCGTGCGCATCGCCACGTGGAACGTCAACTCGCTGAAGGCGCGGCAGCCCCGCGTCGAGGAGTGGCTCACGTATGCGAAGCCCGACGTGTTGTGCCTCCAAGAGACGAAGCTCGCCGACGACGCCTTTCCCGCGCTCGCGTTCTCTGCGCTCGGGTACGACGCGGTGCACCACGGTCACAACCAGTGGAACGGCGTCGCGATCCTGTCGCACGTCGGAATCGACGACGTCGCCGCCGGGTTCGACGATGACACCGTCGATCCGTACGAAGGTGACGCACGGCTGCTCGCAGCAACCTGCGGCGGTGTCCGCGTCGTCTGTGCCTACGTACCGAACGGGCGCGAGGTCGGCACCGAGTTCTACGACCGCAAACTCGTGTGGCTCGGCTGCCTGCACGACTGGCTCGCCGCCCACCATTCGCCCGACGAGGAGATCGCGGTGCTCGGCGACTTCAACGTGGCGCCCGAAGACCGCGACCTCTGGTCTACGAAGGCGTTCGTCGGATCGACGCACGTCACCGAGCCCGAGCGCGCGGCAGTGGCGCGCCTGCGCTCGTGGGGCCTCGAGGACGCGTTCCGCCACTGCTATGCCGACGACCGTCTCTTCACGTATTGGGACTACCGGCGCGGCGACTTCCACGAGCACCGCGGCATGCGCATCGATCTGGCGCTCGTCACGGCGCCGCTGGCCGAGCGCATCACGTGGTCGGTCGTCGATCGCAACGCGCGCAAGGGCAAGCTCCCCTCCGACCACGCCCCGCTGATCGTGGACGTCGCCTGACCATGGCCGACGTGCCGTCGACGGAGCCCCCGGAACCCCGCGGTACATCGGGAGCCGGCCGCATGAAGGTCTGGCTCTGGGTGCTCGGCGGGCTCGTCGCCGTGCTGGTGGTCGTTCTCGTCGTGGTGTTGGTGACGAAGGACGACGACTCCGGCTCCGCCTCGAACCCGACGACCACCCCCAGTGTGCCCACGACGACAAGCCCTGTGACCACGACCGCGGCGCCGACCACGACGACTTCCGCGCCGCCCTCCACCACGTCGACGCTGCCGCTCCCACCGGTCACCGACGACCCGCAGACCTACGCCGAATACCTGTTCGTTGCCTGGCAGAACGGGGACAAGACGGCCGCCGCCAACGTCGCGAGCTCGGACGCGGTGGACCAGATCTTTGCGCAGCCGTATCAGGCGTCGAGCCACTGGACGTTCCAGATGTGCGACCCCGCGGCGGGCTCGCTCTATTGCACGTGGACCGGCACCAACAGCACGAAGCTGTTGATGACGGTGCGCACGCTCACCGGTGGGCTTCCCGTTCAGGTGGTGATGGTGCAGTTCCAGACTCCCTGAAGCGTCCCCTCATGAGCGTGTCCGCCCGCTGATCGGGCACCATGGGAGCGCGACCCCGACGCGAGGAGGAACCATGAGCGGCAACATGCTCGATTCGACGCTGGCGAAGATCGAGGGCGTCAAGGACGTGATGTCCGTCCGTCGCGTGTTCGGCGAGGCGTATCAGGTCGACGACGTGACCATCATTCCCGTGGCAGTCGTCCGCGGAGGCGGTGGGGGTGGCGGGGGTGACGCGGACGGCGGCGGCAACGGGAACCAACCCAGCAGCTCCGGCGGCGGCATGGGATTCGGCGTGAACGCGCGACCGGTTGGCGTGTACGTCGTGAGGCGCGGCGAGGTGAGCTGGCAACCGGCGGTCGACGTGATGCGCGTGATCCTCGGAGGCCAGCTGGTCGGGCTCGTCGCGATCCTCGCGGTCCGCAGCATCCTGCGACGCCGGCACTGACCGGCGATCCCCGGCTGCGTCGCCACCGTCTTGAGGCGGCTGTAGATGATCGAGCTCGTCGTGACCGATCTCGACGGTACGTTGTGGGCCTACGGCTCGGAGGGCGTTCCGCACCCGCGGACGCTCGAGGCGTGGGCTGAACTGCAGCGTCGCCGCGTTCCGGTCCTGGTCGCCACCGGACGCCGCGCGACGACGACACGCGAACCGCTCGCGGCGCTGGGGCTCGCGCCATCGGCCGTCGTGCTGAACGGCGCGCTCGCACTCGACCTCGCGACCGGACACCGGTTCCACCGCCACCACTACGACACCGATACCGCCAGTGGTGTGCTCGCCACCTTCCGCGCCGCCGATCTCGAGCCGTGCGTCTATGTCGAGCACGACGACTTCGACGTGTACATCGGCCCGAGCCCGTCCACTTCCGAGCAGCACCTCCGCGTGCTCGGTAGCCGGGCACGCACCGCGGACCTGGAAGCCGTCGTGGCCTCGGTGCCAGTCCTGTCGTTCGGGATCTTCGGCAGGGAGGAGCACGTCATCGCGAGCGTCGTCGACGGCCTGACGGTCGTCGCCGATCCGCGCGTGACCCGCGGCGACTTCGGTGGGCACGGGGTCACGGTCACCCCGATCGGCCTGTCGAAATGGAACGGGGTGCTCGCGTACTGCGAGCGGTCCGGCATCGACCCCGCGGACGTGCTCGCGATCGGCGACGGCTCCAACGACCGTGAGCTCCTCACGAACGCCGCGATCGCGGTCGTGCCCGAAGATGCCCACGAAGAGGCGCTCGGCGCGGCGCACCACGTGGTGCCGTCGCCCGCCGTCGGTGGCTGGGCCGCGATCCTGGACCACGTGTGACCCGTTGTCTCCCGTTCATGGCGGGTCGAGTTCGTCGGGGGGAATGAGCCGGGCCGCGATTCGTACCGCGATCTGTTCGAGGGCGCCGGCAAGCAGATCGTCGCCGCCGATGTCGAGCGCGTACAGCACGGCATGCACCGATCCCATCCAGCGGTAGAAGCGCATGCGACCCGAGAATTCGGGGTCGATCGGGCCGTAGTGCTCGATGATGGCGCGCGCCGCGGTCAATCCGAACGTGTTGCAGCGTCCCCGATCGGCACGACGACGATCGGATCCAACCCGACGCTCGCCACCGTGGCGCGCGTGTCGTCAGGAGACATCGAGCACCCTATGAATGCGCTTGCAACGCCTCGATGAGCTTGGGCACGACCTTGTGCACGTCGCCGACGACACCGAGGTCGGCGATGCCGAAGATCGGCGCCTCGGCGTCCTTGTTCACCGCGATGATGTTCTCGGAGCCCTTCATGCCCACCATGTGCTGCGTGGCCCCGGAGATGCCGAGTGCGATGTAGACCTTGGGCTTCACGACCTTGCCGGTCTGCCCCACCTGTTTCGAGTACGGCACCCAACCCGCGTCGACGATTGCGCGTGACGCGCCCGACGCGCCGCCGAGCAGCTTGGCCAGTTGTTCGACGAGCGGGTCGTACGCCTCGGCGCTTCCGAGCCCGCGACCCCCCGACACCACCACTGTCGCCTCCTCGAGCTTGGGCCCCTCGCGCTCCTCGACGTGACGCTCGAGCACCGTGGCCTCGCCGGCGCGACCAGCGTCGGGGGTAGGGACCGATACGACCGCGGCGGCAGCCCCGCCGCTCGGTTCTGCGGCAAACGACTTCGGGCGGATCGCCGCGAGGAACGGTGCCTCGCCCTCGAACTCGGTGTCCACGAGGGTGTTACCACCGAAGATCGCGGCACCGACGATCACCTTGTCGCCGTCGACGCGCAACGCGACACCGTTGGTGAGCACGGGGCGGTCGAGCTTCACCGACAGGCGCGAGATCGCGTCACGGCCGTCGTAGCTCTGGGCGAACAACACGAGGTCGGGTTGGTACTCGCGGATCAACGAGTCGAGCGCCGCGGCGCCGACGACGCCGGGCAGCGCCTCACCCGGATCCACCGCGTACACCGTCGTCGCGCCGTGGTCGCCCAGCCCGGACGCGAGCACGTCCGCGCTCGCGCCGACGTGCACGGCCTCGAGCGTGCCGCCGAGCTCCCGCGCCTTCGTCAGCAACTCGAGCGTCGCGGTCGACGGCTTGTCGCCATCCGCCTCCGCAAACACCCACACCTTGGAAATCGCCACCACTACCTACTTCCTCTTTGGAGGCCTTGGCCTTCTCAGACGATCTTGAGGTCCTCGAGGAACGCGACGATGCGCGTGTACGCCTCGCCGTCGTCCTCGATCTTCTCGCCGGCTTGCCGCTCGGGCGCGGCGGCGACGGACACGATCTGCTGGCGTGCACCCGACCAGCCGACCTCGTCGGGACTCAGGCCGAGGTCGGTCACCGTCACCTGGTCGACGGGCTTGTTCTTCGCCGCCATGATCCCCTTGAACGACGGGTAGCGCGGCTCCACCACACCGGCGGTCACGCTCACCACCGCGGGCAGCGACGCGACGACGACGTCGTAGCCGGCCTCGGTCTGTCGTTGGATCGTGACCTTGCCGTCGCCGATCTCGACGTGCTTGGCGAACGTGAGCGACGGCCAACCGAGCAGCTCGGCGATCTGTCCGGGGATCGTGCCCGTGTAGCCGTCGGTCGATTCCGTGGCGGTGAGCACCAGGTCGACGCCTCCGGCGCGCTCGACCGCCTTGGCGAGCACCTTCGCCGTCGACAGCGCGTCGGACCCGGCGAGGGCCTCGTCGGACACGAGCACCGCACGCGCCGATCCCATGGCCAGGCCGGTGCGCAGGCCCGAGACCTCGCCGTTCGGCGCCATCGACACGAGGATCACCTCGCCCCCACCGGCCTTGTCCGCGAGCTGGAGGGCCATCTCCACCCCGTACATGTCGGAGTCGTCGATCTGCGGCTTGGCCGAGCGGTCGAGGGTGTGGTCGGCGTCGAGGTTCCCCGGCACGTTCGGGTCGGGGATCTGCTTCACGCAGACGGCGATGTTCATGTGCGGTCGACTCCCAAGCTTTCCGGGCGCGCCGAGCGGGCGCCGGGGCAGGCGTGATTCTTGCCTCCTCGAGCGCCCGGGTTCCAAACGGGCGGCGGGCGGGGTCGGCCGGTACCGTCGAACGGTGACACCGCCGGCGCACGTCCCAGCACACGTGCCCGCACGAGTCCCGGCTCCGAGCTGCCGGCCGAGCTGCCGGCCGAGCTGCCGGCCGAGGTGCCGGCCGAGGTGGAGGTGCTCGTGGTCGGCGCCGGGCCCGCAGGCACCGCCGCCGCGATCGAGGCGCGGCGCCTCGGGCTCGACGTGCTCGTGGTCGACAAGGCACGGTTCCCGAGGGACAAGACGTGCGGCGACGGTCTCACTGCCGGGGCGCTCCGGGCTCTGGAGTCGCTCGGGCTCGACGTCCGCACGCTGCCGTCGTACGCGTCGGTGAGCGAGGCCGTGCTGGTGTCGCCGAGCGGCCGCGAGGTCGTCCTCCCGCTCCCCGCCGACGGCGAGTTCGCCGGGGTGGTGCCGCGCGCGGAGCTCGACGCCGCGCTGGTCGGCTGCGCGCGGGGCGAGGGCGTCCGGGTGCACGACGGCGTCGGCGTGACGAACCTCCACGTCGACGACGACTCGGTCACTGTCGAGCTCGATGACGGGGGCGTGATCCACGCGCAGTGGATCGTTGCCGCCGACGGCCACTACTCCCCGCTCCGCCGCATGCTGGACGCCCGCACCCCAACCGCCGAGCTCGGCACGTGGCACGCGTTCCGCCAGTACTTCCGCGGCGTCGACGACGGCCGGATGTGGGTCCTGTTCGATCCCGACCTCCTGCCGGGATACGCATGGGTGTTCCCGGTCGGCGACGGGCGCGCGAACGTCGGTTTCGGTGTCCTGCGCGATTCGAAGCGCGGTGTCCGCACGGGCAAGCAGCTCGCGGCCCAGTGGCGCGACGTCCAGAACAGCTCGAAGCTGCGCGAGATCCTCGGACCGCGAGCGGTTGCCGAAGGCGCGCACCGTGCGTGGCCGATTCCGGCGTCCTTCGATCCGGCGCGCCTCACGCACGATCGCGTGCTCTTCGTGGGTGATGCCGCGAACGTCGTCGACCCGATGACCGGCGAAGGCATCGCGCAAGCGCTCGACACCGGGATCCTGGCCGCTGGGGCGATCGAGAGCGGCGCGACACCCCCGGCCGTGACCGCGCGCTACCGGCGCGACGTGGAGCGGGCGCTCGGCGCCGATCTGTGGTTCGCGCGGACGCTGCAGCACCTGCTGCGCTCGCCGTTGGGTGCGCGCGCCGCGATCCGCGCCGCGGGTCTCACCCCGTGGACGCGACGGAACTTCGCCCGCTGGATGTTCGAGGACTACCCGCGGGCTGCTGTGCTCACTCCTCGTCGCTGGCACTGTCGCATGTTCACCGGCCGCGGCGCCTACTCCCTACACTCACGCCATGACCGTCGCTGAGCACTGGCTGCGCGCACCCCACTGGTCCACCGACATCCCGCTCGACACACCGCATCATCGCCTCGACGTGCTCGCCGAGCGCGGCTACGTCGTCCTCCGTGATCTCGAGCCTGCCGTTCCCGAATCGGAGTACCTCACCCTCGAGTACATGGACTGGAAGAGTGGCGGCGACACGAACTTCGCGCCGATCGCCACCGCCGACGGCGAGCTCGACTGCCGCGGCTTCTGGAAGGAAGACGACCCGCGCCCCGACAAGGGCGGCCGCTTCACCTCGAACGCGGCGTTGTGTCCCAGGCTCGTCGCCGAGGTCGAGTCGGTCGGTGCCGACTTCGGGCGCGTCCGCACGATCAAGCTCGAGCCGCAGGGTTACGACGACGCGCTGCGCCAGATCCACCGCGACGACAACAACCGCTTCAACCCCGACACCGACGGCTGGATCGTGCGGTCGTGGATCGAGCTCACCGACTTCCCCGACAGCTTCATGATCCTCATGGAGCAGGGGCCCGACGGTCTTCCCGACCCGTCCACCGAGGTCCGGCTGCCGCTCCACCGCGGCGCGCGGTTCGTGCTCGACACGCAGCGGCTCTGGCACGTCGTGTGCCATCCCGCCGGCTCGCCCCGCTACGCGCTGATCGCCAGCTTCGAGAGCGGCCCCGCGCTCGACGCCTGGATCGCATCGCAGCTTCCCTGATTCCGGCTCTTCCGGTCAGACGGGCGACGCGTGGTGGACGACCATGAGCCAGCGTGCGCCGTCGTGCACGAAGATGTTCGTGACGGCGGCGCGCGAACCGGACAGGTTCGCGGTTTCGGCGACCGATTCGCCGCTCGCTCCCGTGGCCTGGAGGATGTTCTCTTGCGCCGTGACCCACGCGGTGGAGCCGGTCACCGTGCATTGCTCGTCGGTGATGACGAACTGGATGAAGCTGGTGTTGCGGAAGATCGCTGCCCACGACTCGCCGACGTCGGACCATCCACGGAGCATCGGCCACCCCGGGTGGGTCACCACGATCCGCTCGGAGTGCTCCCACACCGCGGCCATCGCGTCGACGTCACAGGACTCGAGCGCGGCGTAGAACGAGGCGTTGGCCTCGGCGACCTCCGCAGAGGCGTCCCACGGCTCCGTGGTCAATCCTTCATCGCCGCGATCATCGCCTTCGACTGCTCGGACTCCAAGGCGTACGGCGTGTAGAAGCTGATCCGATCGACGAGCGGGCCGTAGCGCGCGCGGAGCATCGGCGCGACGTCGTCGGGCTCGGCGACCACTGCGAACGTCTCGAGCATGTCGTCGGTGATCAGCTCACCCATCTCCACCCACTCTCCGCGCTTCGACATCGTGTTGAGCTCGTCGCCGATCTCACCCCATCCGTGGAGCTCCAGCACCCCGCGAGTACGCGGGCGTGGAGCCGTAGAAGGCGATCTGTTGCTGCGTGGCCTGACGGGCGGCGGCGAACGCCGCTTCGTTCTCGCCGGTCACGACGAAGATCGGGCCGCCCACCTCGAAGCCCTCGCGGGTACGTCCCGAGCGCCGCGAAACCCCGTTCGAGCGCGGGAACGGTGACCTCTCGCACGTAGCGCTCCGTGGTGAAGCCGTGCAGGAGCATCCCGTCGGCAACCTCACCCGCCACTTCGGTCATGTGCGGACCGACGGCGGCGAGCCACACCTTCGGGGTGCCGTAGGGGTTCGGACCCGGATTGAAGAACGGTGTCATCAACGTGTGCTGATAGAAGTCGCCCCGGAAGTCGAGCTTCGTGCCCTCGTTCCACGACGCCCAGATGGCGCGCATCGCGAGCACGAACTCGCGCATCCGTGGCGCCGGGTGCGACCACGGCATCGAGAACCGTCGTTCGATGTGCGGCTTGATCTGGCTCCCGAGCCCGACGACGAGCCGACCCTTCGACGCGCGGTGCAGGTCGTTGGCGGTGACGCCGAGTGTCATCGGGGTGCGCGCGAACGCCACCGCGATCGCGGTGCCGAGCTCGATGCGCTCGGTGTGCTGTGCCGCGACCACCAGTTCGAGGAACGGGTCGTGGGCGGTCTCCGCCGTGAACGCGCCGTCGTACCCGGCCGCCTCGAGCGCGGCGGCTCTCGGGCCGACCTCGTCGAACGACCCACCGACCAGCCCATCGATTCGCATCTCCCACTCCTCTTCGACCTGCTCCGGCATTGGGTTCCGTATCGGGCGGGACGTTACCGGGGTCCACGTCAGTGTCACACCCCGGCGGTACTGTCCGACCGATGAGCTTCGCGCCGCCCTGGTCACTATCGCCGAGCGCCTGCTCGTCGTTCAAGGAGTGCCCGCTCGCGTTCCGGTTCTCCTACATCGAGCGTCTCCCGGAGCCGCCGTCGCCGTGGACCACCAAGGGCACCCTCGTGCACCGTGCCCTCGAGCTCCTCCTCGACCGCCCCCGCGACGAGCGCACCGTCGATGCGGCACTCGCCGACCTCGAGCGGGCGCGCGTCGAGCTCGCTCGCGCACCCCGACTTCACCGATCTCGTGCTCACCGACGACGAGTGGGCCGCGTTCCACGCCGACTCCGAGTCGCTGGTCCGCCGCTACTTCGAGCTCGAAGACCCGCGGACGGTGCGGCCGATCGGTCTGGAGCTGAAGCTCGAGGCCGACCTCGGCAAGGTTCGCTTGCGCGGCGTGATCGATCGGCTCGAGCTCGATGCCGACGGCGAGCTCGTCGTCACCGACTACAAGACCGGGTCGGTGCCGAGCGAGCTGTGGGAGGCCAAGAGCCTGAGCGGTGTGCACATGTACGCGCTGCTCTGCGAGCGCACGTTCGGCAAGCGCCCCGCACGCGTGCAGTTGTTCTACCTGTCCAAGCCCGAGGCGATCATCGCCACACCGAGCGACCAGTCGATCACCGGCGTCGAGCGCAAGACGGTCGCGATGTGGTCGGCGATCGCCACCGCGTGCGAGCGCGACGACTTCCGCCCCCACCCCGGCCGCCTCTGCGACTTCTGCACCTTCCGTCCCTACTGCCCTGCACACGGCGGCGACCCGCTCGACGCCGCCGAGCTCCGCGGTCCCGGCACGGTGATCGCGCCCACGCTCCCGCTCGTCACCGCCTGACGACGAGTCGCTCACTGCGAGCCGGGATACCCGGCTCGCGGCCGTTCGCTCATGACGACGAGTCACTCACTGCGAGCCGGGATACCCGGCTCGCGGCCGTTCGCTCATGACGACGAGTCACTCACCGCGAGCCGGGATACCCGGCTCGCGGCCGTTCGCTCATGACGACGAGTCACTCACTGCGAGCCGGGATACCCGGCTCGCGGCCATACGCTTCGAGCGCGGCCGGCAACGGCCGCGCGTGCACCACGGTGAGGTGCTGGATCGGACGCGTGAGCGCCACGTAGAGCAGGCGCAGCCCGCGCGCGTCGTCGCCCGCGATCGCGGCCGGCTCCACCACGACGATCGCGTCGAACTCGAGTCCCTTGGCCGTCGCCGCCGGGAGCACCGTGATCCGCTTCGAGATCCCGTCGCGCTCGGGCGTGCCGAACCCCACACCGCCCGCGCTGAACTCCCTGGCCACACCCGCTTCGTGCTCGGCCGCGACGATGCAACCCACGAGGAACCCTTCGCGCTCGAGCGTGACGGCTTCGGCGACGGCGGTCGCGAAGAGGTCGTCGTCGCCGACCGCGAGCACGCGTGGTCCGCGGCGGCCGACGCGCACCGACTCCGTGGGCGGGACCATCGGCGCCGCCTCGGGGAGCAGCCGCGCCGCGAAGTCGAGCACGAGCCCGGGGACGCGGTAGCCGAGCGTGAGGTCGCGGCTACGCCAGCCGGCGGGCGCATCGAGGTGGGCGGCCACGTCGGCCCACGAGGCATGCGTCCAGGCGGCCGTCGCCTGCGCGAGGTCGCCCAAGACGGTCACCGATCCTGCCGGGGCGCGCCGACCGATCATTCGCAGCTGCATCGGCGACAGATCCTGCGCTTCGTCGAGGATGACATGGCCGTATGTCGACGTGTGGCCTTCGAGGAGCTCGCGCGCCTCGTCGACGAGCGCGAGATCAGCCGCGGTCCACAGAGCATTCCGCACCCGCCGGATCGCGTCCTGCTCCTCGGACTCGAGGATCCCGTCGGCGCAGCGCGCGAGCTGCTCCGCGTTCGACAGCAGGTCGCGGACCAAGGCCGACGGCGAGACCGCGGGCCACACCACGTCGAGCGCGCCGCGCAACGCGGGATCCGCTCGGATCGCTCGCGTGATGTCGGGCGGGTCCGACTCGAGGAGCCCCATCCGGCGGTAGGCGAAGTTCACGAGCCGCGTGCGGAGGGCCGCCCGCCCCACCTTGTAGGGCACGCGGCGCGCCACCTGCTCGTCGACGAACGCGTTCACCTCCTCGGAGTCGATCGCGGCGCGCTGGAGCCCGACGCGCACGACGAGTGGCTGCTCGAGGCGACGGCGTCGGCCCGCTCCCGCGTTCGCGATCACGGCGGCCATGCGCGCGTCGCCCTTCACGAGCTGTGCCGCCACCGAGTCCGCCGCGCGAATCCGCACGTCGGGTACGAGATCGGCGAGCGTCACCTGGAGGACCGCTTCCTCGCCGAGCGAGGGCAGCACCTGCGCGACGTAACCCAAGAAGGCACGGCTCGGACCGACGACCATCACCTCCGCGCGCGCAAGGTCGGGATGGTTGTAGAGGAGATAGGCGGCACGGTGGAGGCCGATCGCGGTCTTGCCGGTGCCCGGACCCCCCTGCACGGTCAGCACTCCGGGAAGCGGTGCACGGATCACCTCGTCCTGCTCAGCCTGGATCGTGGCGACGATGTCGAGCATGACGCCGGTGCGCGCACGTTCGAGCTCCGCGAGCAACGCGTCGCCGCCGCGGAGGCGCACCTCACCCAGTTCGGCCGCGCCTGCTCCGAACACGTCGTCCGCGATGGACAGCACCTCCCGGGCTTCGACCATGAGATGGCGCCGCCGCAGGAGGCCCTCCGCGTCGCCGGGTCGCGCTTGGTAGAAGGGTTCCGCGACCGGGGTGCGCCACTCGACCACCAGGGGATCGGAACGCTCGTCCTCCACGTGCCGGCGCCCGATGTACCAGTGATCGCCGTCTTCCTCGTCGATGCGACCGAACAGCAGCGGACGGGGTGAGTCGCCGAGCACCGCGATGCGGCGGCGCATCGCGACCTCGTGGTCGAGGTCCTGGAAGCCACCGGTGGACATGATCCGGTCGAACAGTTGCTGGGTGCGGGACCGCATCGCCGCGAGCGCGTCGTACGCGGTGTCGACGAAGGCCTGCTCGACCGCGAGCTCGTCGGTCACCGCCGGACTCCTCGGATACGGGCTCCTCGGATTCCTTGGGTCCCACGGATTCCTTGGGTCCCACGCTCGCGATCGGGCAAGCTGTGCGCATGGCACAACTCACGCTGATGGCGGTGCACGCGCACCCCGACGACGAGTCGAACAGCACCGGCGGAACCCTCGCTCGCTACTCGGCAGAGGGCGTGCGCACCGTGCTCGTCACGTGCACGAACGGCGAGTTCGGCGACGCGCCGGGAAAGATCAAGCCCGATCAGGAGGGCCACGATCCCGACGATGTGGCGCGCATCCGACTCGGTGAGCTGAAGGTGGCCACCGAGGCACTCGGCGTGTCGCATACGGAAGTTCTCGGCTACCGCGACTCGGGCATGAGCGGATGGCCCCAGAACGAGGACCCGCGCGCGTTCCACCATCAGCCCGATGATGTCGTTGCTGCCCGCATCGTCGAGCTGTTCGAGCAGTTCCGGCCGCAGGTCGTGGTCACCTACTTCGGCAACTCTGGTTACAACCACCCCGACCACCTCAAGGCGCACGACGTCACGCGGGTCGCGATGGAACAGAGCAGGATCCCGAGCAAGCTCTACCTGATCGCGCGGCCGCGTTCGTACCGGGAGCGAATGCGCGCGATCGCGGAGGAGTACGGCATCGAGATGCCGCCGATGCCACAACCACCGACACCGGCACCGACCGAAGGTGCGCAGCCCGAGCAGCCGCCGCGGCCGTTCGGCGTGGACGACTCGATGATCACCACGTTCGTCGACGCGAGCGACTACTGGGCGCACAAGCGCGCGGCGCTGGCGGCACACGCAAGCCAGCTCGAAGGCTCGTTCTTCGTGCGCTTCCCCGACGAAGCCTTCGCCAGGGCATTCGGCGTCGAGTCGTTCATCCGCGAGCACGACTCCACCGGCGCGCCCATACCAGAAGACGATCTCTTCGCCGGCCTGCGGTAGCACGCTCATCCTCGTTCGGGCTCCCAGACGAGCACCGGATCTCCCCGAGCGGCGCGGGCCATGAGGAGGCGCGTGACGTTGGAGAAGACGCAGAGGTCGACTGCTTCGTCCGGTGACACCAATCGCCGTTGGGTCGTCTCGAACTGCGGGTTCCAGTCCTCGAGCTCGACGCGCGCCCACATCTGGGCGTGGAGACCTTCGTGGTGGACACCGCCGTCCTCGTCGAGTTCCACGAAGCGCAGGCCACACAGGAACTGCGAATCGACGACGCGCGCACACGCCTCTTCCCACACCTCGCGGGCGAAGGTCTCCACGGTGGTCTCGCCGACTTCCTTCCCGCCGCCGGGCACGTCCCAGCGCCCGTCTTCGTCGCAGACCAAGACGATCTCACCAGTTCCGGTGACGCAGATGCCGTGAGCACGCGTGCACGCTTCTGGATCGCATGCTTCGACGACAGCGAGCACGACCAACCGGCCTCCGAACGGCGGAGCATGGAATTGCTCGAATACCTCCACCCCATCGAACTCCGGCGGCAACGGCAGACGCGCACGCGGTCGGGGATCTCGTGCCGCCGACTCGTCGAGCGTGGGACGTGCCGCATCGAGCCAGTCGCGCTGGTACTCGTGGACCATCGCATGGGCCTCGTCGATGGGAGCCCAGAAGCACGACCATTCGCTGCCACCACCATCGGGGGTCACCACGAGCCATTCGTCGGGCATCTCGACCGTGGCACGGAGGTGGAAGATGTGTCGCTCCTCCGAGCGAGCGATGAGGACCGTCGCGAGATCGACGGGCGTGCCGTCCCACAGCTGCGTCGCCGCTTCCCGGTCGTCGACGCTCACGATGTTCAGGAGGCTTCCGCGCGAGTACGCGCGTCCGGCGGCAGTGATGTCACGGGTGACCGCGCCCGCACGCCCCACGAGTTGTCGGCGCACGACCGCCAACTCGCGAACGAGCTCGAGGCCGAGTGCACCGGTCTCCTCCCACGCCTCACGGAGCACGCCGGCCGGGAGGTTCTCGCCCACCTCCACGGTGCCCGCCGGGAGCTGGATGCCCGCGAGCCCGTGATCGAACACGAGGAGCTCGGGCCCGGACGAACCGGGGCGCGTGATGAGCGCGGTGACCTTCGGGATCGGCGGCGCCCACTCGGTCACGGTGCGATCACCCATGCGGTCTGGCGTACCGACTCGGGTTCGTCGAGACGGGGGCGCGACTCCCCGGCGACCGCGAAGCCGAGGTCTGCGAGTTGCCCGGCCGCGGTGCGGTCGTGCTCCGCCGAACGGATGTAGTGGCTGACGAGGAGGCGGCCCCGCGGCCGAACCACTTCGTGCAACAGATGCGAGATCAGCTCCGCCCGCCGCGGACGCGGCACCGCGTCGAGGAGCGCGTGCACGAAGTCGAACCGAAGTCCTTCGGGATGCACCCAGTTGGCGGCGTCGCCGAGATAGATGCGATCCGCCCACTGCGGGAGTCGTGTGCGCGCACGTTGCACGAGGCCGGGGGCGATGTCGAATCCGTAGGGCTCGATCGAGCGACCCCGTGCCGCACACCAGGCTCGCACCGACTCCATCAGCAGTCCGTTCGCGCAACCGACGTCGAGGAACGTGCCGTCGCCGTCGATGCCATCGGTGATCGGCTCGCGCGCGGCGCGCCAGTCGTCGGGGGTGCCCCCGAATCCGGAGCCGCCCTCGGCGGTATCGGCCCGCAGGTACGCGCGTTCGAGCAGCATCTGCTGCTCCGCGTGCAACGCGTCGGCATCGATGGAACGGTACGAACGAGTCGCTGCCTCGACGACGTCGGCGAGCGCGAACGCCCCCGCCGCGCGCAGTCGATCGGCGACGACCTCGGGTTCACCGGTCTCGAGCGGAACCTTGTTGTGCGGTCGGGTCCCGAGATAGCGCGCACCCTCGCACCACGCGAAGACGTGCGTGCCGCGCCGAGCGAACGCGTGGAAGGTCTGGCGGCGGAAGCCGGCGGTCGTGAGTGGGATCCGCACCGCCGAGTCGAGGACCATGTCTTCGCCGGGCTGCACCTCACCGCTCGGCAGCTCGAAGGTCCCGGCACCCGTGCGAATCACCGCGCACTGCCCGTCGGGGAAGAAGGGCACGACCGTGAGCCGCGTCGCGCGATCCATGGTCAGCTCGCCTCCCGCTCGCGGTCGCGGGGTAGACGCGTCTCACGACGACGTCGCACTGCGCGCGACCGCGGCAGCGAGCACACGGGCCTCGAGAAAGCCGAAGACCGTATTGCTGAATACTCCGGCGAAGGTTGCCCCGTGCATAGGCGGAAAACGCCGGAACCACCAGCGGGCGACCTCGGTGTCCGGGCGCGCCGAACCGCGCGAGAGAACCTCGGAGAGGGCCGAGCGGAGGGGCACTCCGGGAACGTACGACACGTACGTCCGGATTGCAAGCGGAAATACTGCGCCATAGAAAACCCGAAATATCTCGGGCCCTATTTCCGCTACAAGCTCCCGGAGGAGGCGTGTGAATCGTCACAATAGAACATCCAAGCGCGCTTGACAAGTCAATTTCTCCGAAATCGATCCACGTAGGCTGCATCGATGCCGCTGCTGCGCAACGGTCGTACCGCCGGCGCCGTCAGCCGCGTCCAGGCGCTCGACGAGGCGGTCGACGTATGGTTCGACCGGGTCCGCGGCCCGATGCTCGATCCCCTCTTCTACGGCCTCTCGTCGGCCGCCGACCACGGGCTCCTCTGGCTCTCGATCGGGAGCCTGCGCGCCGCGTGGCGTGGGACTCCCGAGGTCGCCCTGAGGCTCGGCGTGTCCATGGGGGTCGAGTCGGCACTCACCAACGGCCCCATCAAGCTGTGCTTCCGGCGGGTCCGGCCCGACGCGGACCACCAACCGCACGAGCCGCTCCCCTACGGGATGCACCGGCCGATCTCCAGCTCCTTCCCGTCGGGCCACGCCGCGTCGGCCTTCACCGCCGCGATGCTGCTGCGCGACTCGCCGCTCGCACCCGCGTTCTTCGTACTCGCCGGCCTCGTGGCAACGAGCCGCGTGTACGTGAAGATGCACCACGCGTCCGATGTCCTAGTGGGTGCCGCGCTCGGCGTGGCGATGGGCGCCGTCGCGCGCCGCGTGCTACCGCTCTGACCATGGGCGTGCGTGCCGCCGATCCCGTCAGGGACGTAGACGCGCAGCCGGGGAGCTTCGAGCGTCACGGCACACGAGACGATCACGCGGTGACTCGGGCTCTACGCAGTTGTCCTGCTCGCTGGGATCTTCCTCGTCTACGTGAACCGCAACTCCTGGTTCGGCGGCGACGAGTGGTTCATCATCACCGACCGGGGGCTGACTTCGGGCCCGGGACACCAGGGACTCTTCCAGCCGCACTACGAGCACTGGTCGACTCTTCCGATCCTCGTGTACCGCGTGCTCTACGCGGTGTTCGGGCTGCATTCGTACTGGCCGTACATCGCGCTGGTGATCGCCGTACATCTCGCGATCGTCCTCTTGCTGTGGCACGTGATGGTGCGCTCGCAGGTCGACGGCTGGGTAGCGACCTGCGCATGCGCCGTGTTCGCAGCCGCGGGCACGGGCTTCGAGAACCTCACCAACGCGTGGCAGGCGCAACTGATCGCGCCGCTCGCGCTCGGGCTGGGCGTGATCCTCGTCGCACCCGAATCAGGAGCACGCTTCACGCGCCGCGACGCAATCGCCGCCACGCTGCTCTCGGCGGCCGTGATGTGTTCCGGAGTCTCCCTGCCCATGCTGCTCGCAGTTGCGCTGATCGCGCTTGTCCGGCGTGGTTGGCGGGTGACGGCCCTGACCGAGGCAATCCCGGTGGTGCTGTACGCGTGGTGGTATCTCGCGTACGGCCGGTCGGGACCACGTGTCGCCAAACCCGCGCCTGACGCGATCCCCGAATTCGTGTGGCACGGCCTCACGGATGCGCTCGGCGACGTTGCCCGCATCGAGGTGATCGGAACGATCGTGATGCTGGCAACGGTCGCGTGGGTCGTCGTCCAACTCGTACGCCGGCACAACACCGCGCAGCTCACGGTCCCGCTTTCGCTCGCGATCGGCGGTGTCGCATTTCTCGCCGGCACCGGCTACCGGCGCGGGAACCTGCTCGGGGCCGATCCCGCTCTCGAGATATGCGTACGTCACGTTCGCTCTCGTCCTCCCGCTGGTTGCTCTCGCGGCGCAATCTCTGCTTCGCGGGAGCAGAGGCCGGCGAGTGTTGCTGGCAGCGATCACGATCGCGCTGGTTGTCGGTCAAGCTCGAGAGCTCGACCACCAGACGGACCTCGCGAGGCCGGGAAAGCAGAGCGACCGGGGCGCGGTGCTGGCGACGGCGGCATTGGCGCGTGGCGACCGGACGTTCCTGCTGAGCAGGCCGTTGAACGCGTTCGAACCTCAGGTCACGGTGGGCGAGATCGTCGCGATGGACCGCGACGGGAAGCTCCCGCCTCTCGACGAGGCGACGGAGAAGGACCGGCTCACCGTGCTGGGCCGGCTCGACCTCGTCGTCGGTCCCGACGCGGTCGTTCCGGCGTGTTCCGTCGCGCGCGTCGAATCGGCGAGACGAATCAGCACGACCACGAACGCCGAAGGCTGCGTCGTCGCTCGCGCTCGGCCCGGCAACGAGCTCGTGCTGAGGCTCGACGGACCCGGGACGTTTCGTGTGCGCGGTGACGGATTGCTCGGCCTCCACTTGCGCGGTCGTAGGCACGGAGTGGACGGTGAGACGGTGTACTCCGTGCTTTCCCGCAACCACGACCAGGTGGTGAGCGCCGGCACGGCCGACAACGAGCTGGTCGTGTCGTTGCCTCCCGACCACCCCACCGTCCTCTGTGATCTCGTGCAGTAGCCTCGAGGGCGTCGCCCCAACGGGAGGTTCCACTGTGGCCCGCTCCGTCGCCGTCACCTTCGACTACCGCTGTCCCTTCGCCTACAACGGCAACCTCGCGGTGATCAACGCGATACGCGACGGCAACCAGATCGACTTCCGCTTCGTGCCGTTCTCGCTCGACCAGGTCCACGTCCCCGAGGGCGAACCGCCGATGTGGGAGCGCGACCCCGAGGAGTGGGGCACCGGGATGCGCTCCCTGCTCTACGGGCTCGCCGTGCGCGACGCGTTCTCCGACGCCTTCTTCGACGCGGACATCGCACTGTTCGCGGCGCGCCACGAGCACGGCAAGCAGCTCGCAGACGAAGACGTGCTCAAGGAAGCGGTCGCATCGGCCGGGCTCGATGCCGAGGCCGTGGCCGAGGAAGCGTGGAGCGGTCGCCCGCTCAAGACGCTGCAAGCCGAGCACACCGAGTGTGTCGACCAGTACGGCGTATTCGGGGTTCCGACCTATCTCGAAGACGGGCAGGCCGCGTTCGTGCGCTTCATGGACCGCGGCAACGTGGAAGACCTCGAGCGCATGCTCGAGTTCCTCACGTGGAGCTCCCTCAACGAGTTCAAGCGCCCGAGAATTCCCCGCTGACGCCCTCGACCACATTCGGCCCAGGGGCGCGTGAGACCTTGGGTCGTTCCGACGAGATCGCGATCCGGGCGGTGGGTTTGACTCGGCGCTTCGAGACCGTGACCGCGGTCGATGCCGTCGACCTCGAAGTCTCGGCCGGAACCGTATTCGGCTTCTTGGGCCCGAACGGTGCGGGGAAGACCACCACCATTCGGCTCCTGCTCGGACTCCTCGAGCCGACCGCGGGGCAGGCGATCGTGCTCGGACACGACGCGCTGCGCGACGGTGATGCAGTGCGTCGGCAATGCGGCGTCCTGCTCGAGCACAACGGCCTGTACGAACGGCTGTCCGCGACCGACAACCTCGAGTACTTCGGTCGGTTGTGGCACATCCCCCAGGCCGAGCTCCAGGACCGGATCGTCGAGCTCCTCGAGCACTTCCGTCTGGCCGATCGCCGCGAGGACGTCGTCAGCACATGGAGCCGGGGCATGAAGCAGAAGCTGGCGCTCGCTCGCGCGCTGCTGCACCGTCCGCGCGTCGTCTTCCTCGACGAGCCCACCGCCGGTCTCGACCCCGTGGCGGCGGTGGGACTGCGCGCCGACCTGCTCGGTCTCGCGCGACGCGAGGCCGTGACGGTGTTCATCACGACGCACAACCTCGACGAGGCCGAGCGCATGTGCGATCGCGTGGGTGTGATCCGGGCCGGCCGTCTGATCGCGGAAGGGCCACCCGACAGCCTTCGTCATCGAACGGCTCGCAGCGTCACCGTGGAGGGCGGGGGTTTCGGTCCTGCGCTGGACGTGCTCCGCAGCCTTCCGCACGTGGCGTCCGTCGAAGCGAGCAATGGCTACCTCCGGATCGAGCTGACCGCCGCCGTGTCCGTGCCGTCCCTGGTGCGACTCCTGGTCGAGGCCGGCGCCGATATCGAAGAGGTGCACCAAGGGGCGGGCACGCTCGAAGACGCCTTTCTCGCGCTCCTCGATGAGGCCGAGGCATCTCCGTGATGGCCGACGTGCGCATCGTCGCGTGGAAAGAGCTCCGCGAGATCCTGCACCGCGGGAACGAGAAGAGGAGACGCTCGCCGTACCGCGTCTTCGTGTTCCCGATCCTGATCGGCATCTTCTTCGGACTGCAAACCGCCAGGGGCGCCGCCGGCTTCGCCGTCTTTCCGGTCGGGCTCATGGCGATGAGCACGACGATCGGCCTGATCACGGACGCGATCGCGGGCGAACGCGAACGTCACACCCTGGAGACGCTCCTTGCCAGCCCCGCCTCTGACCTCGCGATCCTCGGCGGCAAGTTGACCGCGGTCGTCGGTTACGCGTGGGTCGTCGCGCTCGTGCAACTCCTCGCGATCACGGCCACGTCAGTCGCGGTCGGCCATGCGCTCTCCCCGGTCATCGTCGTCGTCGTCGCAGGTCTGAGCCTGCTCGAGGCAGTGCTCGCAGCCGGCTTCGGTGTGCAGTTCTCGTTGCGCGCACCCACCGTGCGGGTCGCGGCGCGCGAAGCTCGGTCAACTCTCGATCTTCCTCATCATCCCGGTGTCGTTGCTCAATGTCCTTGCTGCCTCGGACCGCGGTGGCGCGCTCTATGCGGTCTCGCTCTCGGCCGCCGTCGTCGCGCTGCTCGCAGCCGATGCGGGACTGCTCGCGTCGGCGAACGCCCGCTTCAGGCGGGGCCGGCTCCTCCTCGACTGAGCGTCACATCTACGCAGAGTCTGTCGCGCTCGACTCGGTTCCACGTTTCTCGAAGCCTGCCCGACCTCGAGCGTCTGGCGGCTACGACTGCACCAGGTCGTCGATCGCTTCGCTCCACTCGTCGTAGCCGGGGTCTCGCCACATGTCATGGACGCACGACGACGTGAGATCGCGGACGTAGAGGTGCAACGTGGGAGCGTCATCGGCGAGCTCGATGAGCTCGGAGCTCCGCGAGAACGGCGGCGCCTCGCCGAGGACATCGACGAGCGCGACAACGGCCACGATCCGGCTCCGGCACTTCGGGCACGCCGATACCGTCGCGGCGTCGAGGTTGTCGGTGAGCGCCAGCAGCGTGGTGGCCTCGTCGACGTCGAGTACCACCTCCTCGCCCTCGTCGTCGAGGAAGGCGAGCGTGGGCGCGATCACACCGGCACGGTAGCCTCCGGCTGTGCGTGCGCTCGTCGTCGCGGACCAGCAGCTCGTCGTCGAGACTCGCCCCGATCCCCGAGCCCCAGGCCGGCGAAGTGCTGGTGCGCGTGCACGGCGCCGGCCTGAACCGTGCTGACCTCGCGCAGCGATCCGGCTTCTATCCGGCACCGCCGGGTGTGCCCGCCGACATCCCCGGGCTCGAGTTCTCGGGAGAGGTCGCCGCGCTCGGCTCCGGCGTCGACACCCTCGGTGTGGGCGACCGGGTCTTCGGCCTCGTCGGGTGGAGGCGGGCAGGCTGAGCTGCTCACCGTGCCGGCCGCGCACTGCGTCCGCGTACCCGACAGGCTCGATCTGGTCGCCGCGGGCGGTATCCCAGAGGTGTTCGTCACCGCGCACGACGCGATGGTCACGCAGGCCGACGCTCGAACCGGGCGAAGTGGTGCTCGTTCACGCCGCCGGATCCGGCGTCGGCACCGCCGCGATCCAGCTCGCGCACGCGATGCGCTGCACCGTCGTCGGGACCTCGCGTACTCCCGAGAAGCTCGAGCAGTGCCGCGACCTCGGACTCGACCACGCGATCGTCGCGCCACGCGACCTCGACCCGATCGCGCTCGCCGACGAGATCACGGCCGCCGCCGGCACCGATCGACGTCACCATCGACCTCGTCGGCGGCAAGTACCTCGTCACCGACGTACGCGCCGCGGCGCGGCTCGGGCGCATCGTGATGGTCGCGTCGCAGGCCGGCGGTCGCGCCGAGCTCGAGATCGGCACGCTGATGGTCAAGCGCCTCCGGGTGCACGGCACCGTGCTCCGCGGCGCGCGACATCGCCGAGAAGACGCGCGGCCACCGACGCATTCGCGCGCGACGTCGTGCCGCTGCTCGAAGACGGTCGGGCTGCGCCCGGTGATCGCCCGCACCTTCCCGCTCGACGACGCGCCGGAGGCCTACGACCTGCTCGCCGCCGACGCGGTGTTCGGCAAGATCGTGCTCGACCTCACGCAGCTCTGCAGAGCGCTACACCGATGTAGACGGTGATGCGCGTCGGGTCGGCCGCGGCGTCGACGACGAACGGGCGCTTCTCGTCGAGGCGATCACCCACCGCACGGTGTCGTGCACGTCGTCGAACTGGCGCACGACTCGCGAGATGGTGGTGGTCGTCGTACTCGCAGCAAGAGGTTGCCGAAGTAGGTCGGGATGGTCCTCCTGCGGTCACGTCGACGCTCGCCGCCGGCTTGATCGTCACGAGAGAAACGCCGCGCCCGTCGACCGAGACCTGCGCGGTGGTCGCCGTCCATGAAGGGCCGGCATCCTGTGTACTCCACCGTGTACCCGGGCGAGGCCTGCCCGGCTCCCGAGCGACGCGGAACGTGAACTTCACCTGGTCGAGGCAACCGACGCCACCCGCGGTCGCGTCGATCAGGAGACCCGCCGGCGCGGTCCCACCGACTGGGCGGCGTGGTCGTGCCGCGGAACGTCGGGCACGCGGCCGGCCGGCGTGCCGGGCGCGGCCCCGGCGTGTCGTCGGCGACGCGGTGCGGCTGACGGAGCCGCCGTGCGCACGCCGCCGAGCGCGAGCGCGACCACGCCGGCGACGAGACGAGGCGCACCGGTCTCAGGGTAGACGAGGTAGCGGGCGAGCGCGGACCCGGCAGTACGATCGGCGCTCGCATGGCAACGCTCGCCGAGCGGCTCGGGTACGCGCCCGACGCCAAGCTGCTGATCGTCAACTGCGACGACCTCGGCTTCACGCGCTCGGCGAACGTCGCGGTCTACGAGGCGCTGCGCGACGGCGTCGGCGACGAGCGCGTCGCTGATGGTGCCGTGCCCGTGGGCGCGCGACGCGGCGGCGCTGCTACCGCGGCGAGGACGTCGGCGTGCACCTCACGCTCAACGCCGAGTGCGACACCTACCGCTGGGGCCCGATCACGCACGCGCCGAGCCTGCTCGACGGCGACGGCGGGTTCCCGCGCACGGTCGAGGACGCGTGGGACCACGCCGACCTCGACGAGGTGCGGCGCGAGTGCCGGGCGCAGATCGAGCGGGCGATCGTCTGGGGCTTCGACGTGAGCCACCTCGACAGCCACATGGGCACGCTCGAGCTCCGCGCCCGACTTCTTCGACGTCTACCTCGAGCTCGCGGTCGACTTCGGGCTGCCGCTGCGCATCGGCGACGGTGAGCGCGAGCGGGTCGTCGGCTTCCCGTTCCGGCGGCTCGCCGCGGAGGAGGGCGTCGTGTTCCCCGACCACTGGTCGTGTGCACGCCTGGCGCGCCCGGCGCGGTCGAGCGGCTGCTGTTCGACCTCGCGCCCGGCGTCACCGAGATCTACCTGCATCCCGGCGGTCGACACCGACGAGCTGCGCGCCGCGTGCACCGACTGGGCGGGCCGCGTCGAGGACCACGCGTACCTCTGCCGCGACCCGTCGCTCGCCGACCTCGTCGAGCGCGCGCGCGTGCCACGCTCATCGGCTAGCGCGAGCTGCGCGAGCTCCAACGCCGCGAGCTGACGCCGACCATGGGTCGCTCACGACGAGCCGGGTACCCGGCTCGTCGCCGTTCGCTCCAGAACTCGGTGGCGCTCGCGACGCGTCCGCAGCCCGGCTCGAAACGCGGCCGAGGCGCGTGCGCGCGAGCAGCTCCAGCAATTTCCCCGGGTCACCTGCCGTCTTCATGCGGCCCTGCATGAACAGCACGCTCGGGTCGAGCTCTCCGCGTGCGATCGCGACCGCGTCCGCGTACGGGAGGGTCAACGAGACGTCGGCGTCGCCGAGCGGGCCGAGACCGACCTCGGCACCCGTCGCGTGCAGCGTCACGTCCCCGTCGGGGCTTCCCGTCACCGAGCACTCGACGCTTGCACCGCCGACCGACGGCGCCGCGGCGCGCGACCGCGTCGAGCCATTCCGTCACTGAAGAACTTGGCCACCGCGTGAACCTACCGCTCGCGACCGTGCCGGTACACTCGACGGATGTCCGCGGTTCGTCCGCCGCGCTGGTCGCGGTCGTCTTCTCGCACGCTCGCCGCTCCTCTCGGAATCGCAACGACCGGAGCAACCGTCAGCCAGTCGACGATCCGGTGGCGAGCGTGCGGACGCGCGTTCCAGTGCGGGTCGATCACCGTGCCTGTCGACTACGCGAGTCCCGACGGCGAGCAGATCCGAATCGCGGTGACGTGTCAGCGCGGCCCTCGACTCCCAACACCGAATCGGCTCGCTGGTGATCAACTTCGGCGGTCCCGGCGACGCCGGCACCGACACGCTGCGCGACTTCGTCGCCGACGTGCCCGCAGGAGATCCGCGACCGTTACGACCTCGTGAGCTTCGACCCGCGCGGTACGGGAAGTCGTCGTCCGATCGATTGCATCGACGACGCCGACCACCGACAAGCTCTACGCGACCGACCCGACCCCCGAAACCGACGCCGAGCTGCCGGCCTTCTACGACGGCACCGAGGGACCGTATCGACCTCGTCCAGGCGTGTGTCGACCGCTACGGCGCCTGGCTCGCCGCGGTGGGCACCCGCAACGTCGCCCGCGACCTCGACCGCCTGCGCGCCGCGCTGGGCGACCACACGCTCACGTACCTCGGCTACTCGTACGGCACCGTGATCGGTGCCGTCGTACGCGCAGATGTTCCCCGAACGGGTCGGCCGCTTGGTGCTCGACGCGCCGGTCGACCTCTCCGCGCACCAGCGAGGGCGACCTCGACGACGTCCACCGCCGGTTCGAGCACGCGCTCGACGACTTCCTCGACCGACTGCGCGCACGACGGCAAGTGCGAGTTCCGATCGAGCGGCGACCCCGCTGGCCGCGCTCACCAAGCTGCAGCAACCGGTTCGAGCAGGGCCTGACGCTGCCCGTCTTCCGCGACGACGGACGGCGTTCGGGGCGTCGGGGCGTGGCCGCGTTCTACACCGCTGTCCTCTCCGCGCTCTACGACAAGCAGTACGGGTGGCCGGACCTCGCCGACGCGCTCGCGGCCGCCGCAGCACGGGGACGGCACGGTGCTGCAGTCCCTCGCCGACTGCTACAACGGTCGCCGCGACCAACGGCACCTACGACAACATCGGCGAGTCGTCGGGTGATCATCGTGTGCGACGACCAGCCCGACCCGATGGAGTCGCTTCGAGTCGTACGTCGCCGAGTACCACCGAGCCTCCCGCGAGTTCCCGTTCCTCGGTGGCTACGCCACCGACGTGCCCATCGGGTGCGACGCGCCGACTCCCGACGCCGGCCGCATCGGAGTTGCTCGGCGACGTCCGGGTCTCGGCGAGTCACGCCGGTTCTCATCGTGGGCACCACCGACGATCCGGCGACGCCGTACTCCGGCGCGCGGGACCTGGTTGGCCGGATCGCGGGTTCGCGACTCCTGACGTTCGTGAGCACCGAGCACACCGCCGTACACGAAGAGCACCTGCATCGACGGTGCCGTCGACCGTTACCTGCTCAACGGACGCCTTCCCCGCGTGGGCACGCGCTGCAAACGGCTGAGGCCGCGACACGCTAGCGTCGGGACGTCCTTCCACGGGAGGTCGCGCGACGCGTCGGGCTCCTTCGGGCAGCCCGAGCACACGCTCGCCGAGGATGTTGCGCATGATGTCGGACGTGCCGCCCTCGATCGTGTTGGCCTGCGCGCGCAGGAAGCCGCGCGCGATGCCGCGATGCTCGTCGCCCGCGGCGGGATCGAACGTCTGCGAGCGCGCGGTCGTGGTCGAGTCCCGCGCCCTCCCACGCGACGCCGTGGCGCCTTCGAGGTCGACCGCGAGCTTCTGCAGCCGCTGGTTGTACTTCGCCTGCTGCAGCTTGGTGATCGACCCCTCGGGACCGGCCTCGGCGCCGCTCTCGCCGCTGGTCGGCGGCGCGCTGGTTGTTGAGCCGGATGAGCCGACCGTCGATGTACGCCTGCGCGAGCCGCTGCCGGACACGCAGATCGGCGACCGGACGGTGCCGCTCGATGAGCCGGGCGACCGAGCTGCCGCCGACCGCGTCGCCGCCGACCGAACCCGCGCCCGACAGCGAGACCCGCTCGTTCATCAGCGTGGTGATCGCGACCCGCCATCCGTCGCCCTCGGGACCGAGCGATCGGAGTCGGGGACGCGCGCGTCGGTGAAGAAGACCTCGTTGAACTCGGCGTCGCCGGTGATCTGCACGAGCGGCCGCACCTCGACGCCGGGCGCCTGCATGTCGACGACGAAGTAGCTCGAGCCCGCGGTGCTTCGGTTGGTCGGGGTTGGTGCGGGCAACGAGCATCCCGTACTTCGCGACGTGGGCGAGCGTGGTCCAGACCTTCTGCCCGTTGACGATCCACTCGTCGCCGTCGCGCACGGCGCGCGTGCCGAGACCGGCGACGTCGGAACCCGCGCCGGGCTCGCTGAAGAGCTGGCACCAGATCTCCTCGTTCGTGGCGATGCCGCGCAGGTAGCGGTGCTTCTGCTCCTCGGTGCCCCACTCGATGACCGTGGGGCCGCCCATCCCGATGCCGATGATGTTGAAGGGCCGCGGCACCGGTAGTGGTCGATCACCTCGTTGACCTGGCGCGCCTGGACGCGGCGACAGCGAAAGGCCGGCGCCGTACTCCGCCGGCCAGGTGGGTGTCGCGTACCCGGCCTCGCCGAGCCGCACGCACCAGCGCGTCGAGTCGAGCGTCGCACGCAGCGCGGCGACGCGCTCGTCGTGACCGGCGTCGATCGCCTCGATCCACCCCGCGGGCAGGTTCTCGCGGAGCCATTCGAGCGCTCGGGCCCGCAGCTGGTCGGCCGTCGCCTCGGCGACGATCGTCGTTGCCATCGGCCGATGGTACCGGGCACGTTCCGCGCTCCGGGGAGCCCACGTGCGTAATCTCGCCGGGAGTGATCACGGCGTGGCGTTACGTCAGCGGGGTCGGGGGACGGACCGAAGTCGAGCCCGACCACCTCGGTGCGGCAGTCGACGCGGTCGGTGCGGTCGTCTGGGTCGATTGCGCGTCCCCGGCTCCCGACGATCTCGCGTGGTTGAGGGAACAGCTCGGCATCGGACCGGTCGTGGTCGACGCGCTCGACCAACCCGGAGCAATCCACGAAACTGCTGCGCTACGGCGACTACTTCCACGTGGCCATCCACGACTGCGAGTTCCGCACCACAGGTCTCGAGCGTCGCGAGATCGACCTCGTGATGGGACCGGGATGGCTGGTCACGGTGCGCCATCCCACGGTAGGGGGCCGGCCGGTCGACGTCGACGCGGTCGCGCACGAGTTCGAACTCCAGCGTTCGGAGCACAGCAAGACCGAGGAGGGCTTCCTGCTCTGGGCACTGTTCGACGTGATCATCGACCGCTACTTCAACGTGAACGACGCCATCGACGAGCGGCTCGAGGACGTCGAAGAAGCTCGTCTTCGCACCCAAGCGAGGCGAAGGTATTCCGCGCGACGTGTTCGCGCTCCGCAGAGACCTCATGCTGTTCCGCCGCTCCGCCGCGCCGGTGCGAGAGGTGCTGAACGCGATCATCCGCCGGGAGGTGTCGTTCGTCAGCGAAGAGGCGATCGTCCACTTCCAGGACCTCTACGACCGTCTGCTCCGCGTGATCGATCTCATCGAGTCGCAGCGGGACCTGCTCACCGGTCTGCTCGAAGCCGACCTCGCCGTCATCTCGAACCGCCTCAACGGGGTCATGAAGAAGATGACGTCGTGGGGCGCGATCCTGATCGTGGCCACGCTCATCGCGTCGATCTACGGGATGAACTTCGCCAACATCCCGGCGCTGCACTGGGAGTACGGCTACGAGTTCGCGCTCGGCCTTGATGGCCGCGCTCGACCGTCGGGCTCTACTACTGGTTCAAACGCCGCGACTGGCTCTAGCAGTCAGGAGCGAACGGCTGCGAGCCGGGTACCCCGGCTCGCAGTGAGCGACCCACAGTCAGGAGCGAACGGCTGCGAGCCGGGTACCCCGGCTCGCAGTGAGCGACCCATAGTCAGGCTCAGGCGACGTCGCGGCGGTTGGCGACGACGCGGCTGAGGCGCCAGCCCACTTCGAGCAGCGCGATCGCGATCCCCGCGATGATGCCGGCTTCCACGAGCACGTTCTCGGGCGGGAGCTGCAGCGCGTAGAAGTCGCGCAGGGCGGGAACCGCGAGGATGACCGCGAGCGAGCCTGCCATCGCACCCACGAGCAACGTCTTCCACCAGTTGAACGGTCGGGCCTGGATCACGAGCACCCAGAGCCCGACCGCGACCAGCACCAACGTCGCGGTGGTGCGTGCCTCGATGAGCACGAGGTCGTGACCGAAGCGCGCCATGCCATAGCTGACCAGCGTGGCCGCGAACGCGACGATGCCCGCCGGAATCGTGAACCGCAGCACCCGTTCGACGAACCCGGGGATGTACCGGCGCGAGTTCGGAGCGATGGCGAGGAAGAAGCCCGGGATCCCGATCGTGAAGGTGCTGATGATCGTGAGGTGCCGCGGCAGGAACGGGTACCTCCAGCCGGCGATCACGACTGCGATCGCGAGGAAGGTGGCGTACACGGTCTTGGTGACGAACAGGTTCGCCGAACGCTCGATGTTCGCGATCACCCGCCGTCCTTCGGCGACGACGCCCGGCATCGTCGCGAACCGTCCGTCGAGCAGGACGAGCTGCGCAACCGCGCGCGTCGCGGCGGCACCGGAGCCCATCGCCACCCCGATGTCGGCATCCTTCAGCGCGAGGGCGTCGTTCACGCCGTCACCGGTCATCGCGACGACGTGCCCCTTCGACTGCAGCGCCCCGACGATGGCGCGCTTCTGCTGCGGTGTGACCCGGCCGAACACCGCGTTGGCCTCGAGCACCTCGGCGAGCTCAGCCTGGTCTTCGGGGAGCTCGCGCGCGTCGACGCCCGTGCCCGCGTCGGGCAGCCGGACGCGGTTGGCCACCGCCGCCACCGTGCGCGGGTTGTCGCCCGAGATCACCTTGAGGATCACGCCCTGCTCGTGGAAGTACTGCAACGTCTCGGCGGCGTCGGGGCGGATCTTCTCCGCGAACATCACGAGCGCCTTCGGTTCGAGTCCCGGCGGCAACGTGCTCGTTCTCGAGCTGGGCATCACGTACGGGCAAGGACGAGCACACGGCGGCCGCCCGCAGCGCAATTCGTCGCCGCGCCGGCGCGCGGGCAGCGCCGAGTCGGCGAACACCATCTCCGGTGCACCCATCACCCACGACCCCTCGCCGTCGAAGCTCGCCGCGCTCCACTTGCGGGCCGACGAGAACGGGATCGCTGCGGTCGCGGGTCCAGCCCGCCGGTGGCGTGAACGCGGCGGCGAGCGCGTCGAGCGTCGCGTTTCGGTTCTCGTCGGCGGCGAGCGCGCCGAGCGCAGCGGAGACGTCCGCGCCGTCGAGCTGCTCGACCTCGTCGAACACGATCTCGCCCTCGGTGAGCGTCCCGGTCTTGTCGAGGCACACGACGTCGACGCGCGCGAGACCTTCGACCGCGGGCAGCTCCTGCACGAGCACCTTGCGCCGCGCCAGCGTCACCGCCGCCACCCCGAACGCGACGCTCGTGAGCAGCACGAGTCCCTCGGGCACCATCCCCACCACCCCGGCCACCGTCCCGCGCAGCGCCGCGTCGAGCTCGGTCGTCACGCAGCTGGCTCCAGAGGAGCAACGCCGACGTCGGGATCAGCGCCCACGTGACGATGCGCAGGATGAGGTTGATGCCGTCCATCAGCTCCGAGCGGGTGAGCTGGAACCGACGCGCCTCGGCGGCGATCTTGCGCGCGTACGAGTCTCCGCCGACCCGTGTGGCCTGGAACCGGCCGCTGCCGGCCACGACGAAGCTTCCCGAGTAGACCTCGTCGCCGGCGTGCTTGTCGACCGGATCGCTCTCGCCGGTGAGCAGCGACTCGTCGACCTCGAGCCCGACCGCGAGCTGGACCACACCGTCGCACGGGATCTGGTCGCCGGCGCGCAGATCGAGCAGGTCGTCGAGCACGACCTGTTCCACCGCGATCTCCGCGACCTCGCCCGCCCGGACGACTCGGGCGCGCGGCGCGTTCAAGACCGCGAGCTGGTCGAGCGTCCGCTTGGCGCGGCAGCTCCTGGATGATGCCGATCGCCGCGTTCGCAACGAGCACGATGCCGAAGGTCGCGTCCTGAATGGGCCCGACCACGATGATCACGGCGAGCATCGCGCCGAGGATCGCGTTGAACCGAGTGAAGACGTTCGCGCGGACGATCTCGCCGATCGTGCGGCTCGTGCGCTCGCCGGTGTCGTTCACGGCGCCGCGCGCGACGCGTTCCTGCACCTCGGCCGGCGGTGAGGCCCGTCGGCGGGGTCGTGAACTCGGGTGGCTGCGAAGCAGGGAGCGCGGTGTCGCCCGATGTGAGCGGCGCGGTCACCGGTCGGCGTCGAGGGTCAGGAGTCGACCCGTATCAGGGCGATCTCGCCGGTGGTGTCGTCCTCGAGCACTCTGTAGCCACCGAGCTCCGCGAGCCGTTCGCGGCCTTCGTCGGGTCCGATCGCGATCAGCTCGTCACCGGCCTGGAGCTGGACGGGACCCCGCGGCCGGTAGAGGTAACGGCCGGCGCGGCGGATCGCGAGCAGGTAGTAGCCGGTCTCGAGCTCGAACTGCGCCTCGGCGAGCGTGCGTCCGTCGAGGAACGAACCCGGAGAGACCGGGATGCGCGCGATCACCTCGTCGCTGTCGCCCAGCGCGATCGCGAGGACGGGATGCATCTCCTCGCCCTCCTCGACGAGCCACACCATCTGCTGCGCCGCGTCACCGAGTTCTTCGGCAGCACCTCCGAGGTGCAACAACCCCCGTAGGCCTGACGGCTCGACCTGCTCGGCCGCGCTGCGCAACACCCAGATCTCGAGACGCTCCCGCATCTCGTCGAGCCGGTCTTCGAGGTGATTCACCTCGGCAGCGAGGCTCTGGTCGTTGAAGAGCAGCGCCGAGTACGCGAGCCCGATCGCAACCTCCGACACGTTCTTCATCTCCACGAGCACGTCGACCGCGCGATCGAGGTCGGTGATGATCGACGGGTCGTCGTCGGTTCCCGGTGGGCGCCACTCGGGTGCGCCGGCCAGCTCACGGAGCTCGGCGATTCCCTGCGCCGGCCCCCGCAGGATGAGGACGTCGCCATCGAGCAGCATCTCGTCGCCGTCGGGATCGAACAGCCACTCGTCGCCGCGGCGGATCGCGACCACGCGCATCCCGACTTCGACCGGAAGCGCGACGTCGGCGAGCGAACGACCCGCGAGCGCGCTGTCGGCCCGCACCCGCACACGATGCGAGACCTCCTCCGCGGCCGCGAGGTCGGCGACGAGGCCCGCGGGGATCCCGAGCTTGTGGGTGACGATGTGCGCGATGTCGACTCCGGCGTTGCCCATGCGCTCGATCGCCGACAGCACGTGCAACACGCTCGACATCTCCTCGGCATCACGAGGCGATCGAGCGGCGAGCACGCACACCTCGCGCATGGCGTGCGCGAGATCCTCGAGCCGCTCCTCGAGCGCCTGGACCTCGTTGGCCATACGCGCGTCGCCGAAGAACAGCGCGGCATAGGCCAAGTCGACCATGAGCTCGGAGGTGTCTTTCGCCTCCGAGAGCATGGTCTTGAGATTGCGGGGTTGGTCGTCGGGTGCCATCAGCTCCCGGCTGGGCCGGTCGCGAAGAGGATAACCCGGCTCACCCCCGCTCGGAGTCGCTTGTGCGGGTACGCCGCCGATCCCGGATGCCCACGCGCGGTTCGGGATATCGTGCCCGCCTCTGCCACTCGAGGAGGCGCCATGGCGATCCAGCTCCCCTACTTTCTCTCGCTCCCTGCTTCCGAACCGCCGTTTCCCGGTGTGCTCGTCGTCCACGAGGGGATGGGCATCTCGGCGCAGCTCCTCCGGCTCTCCGAGCGCCTGGCCGCCGAGGGCTACGCGGTGTGCGCGCCCGACTTCTTCTTCCGCTCGGGCGGCCCCGAGGCGGCAGACTTCACGGACCTCATCGGCTCCATCACACCGGACCAGCTGAAGGGCGACCTCGCCGCGGGCATCGGGCACGTGCGCGACGCAGGGGCGTCGTCGATCGGCGTCACCGGCTTCTGCATGGGCGGGTGGTTCACGTACCGCGCCGCGCTCTGGGCAAAGGATCTCGGCGTGCAGGCGGCGGTGCCCTTCTACGGTGGTGGGATCGCACGCGAGATCGCCGATCCGGGGTGCCCGACGCTCCTCTTCTTCGGCGGGCGCGACGAGTACATCGCGAGCGAGGACATCGAGGCGGTCCAGCGGCACCACGGAAGCGACGTGATCGTCTACCCCGACGCGGAGCATGGCTTCATGCGCGACGGCTCACCGAACTACGACGAGGCGTCGGCCACCGACGCATGGAAGCGCATGCTGTCGTTCTTCGGCGAGCACCTCGAGTAGCGGCGGCCGACTGCGTTCAAGCGAGGCCCAACGCGACGATGGCGAGGATCAGCGCGAGCGCACCGAGCAAGTCGAGGCTCGACGTGACGATCGGGATGGCGTGGTTGTCGGGGTCGAGGCCGAGCCGGTACGACGCGACCGCGCCGTAGAAGCCCACCAGCACCGCGAAGGTCGTGGAGATTGCGCCCGCGACCATGGAGACCGCGATCATCTCGAGCGAACCCGGGCTCTCCAGACCGGCGATTGCGGCCGCGATGTCCGCCGACACGCCGAGCAACAAGAAGACGGGTATCGCGTACAGGAACACGAGCATCACGTCGTCCGCGACGGCGCGAAGCCGCCATCGGGCAGGCTGGAGGATACCGAGATGCAGCTTGGTCGACACCCGCGCGCCCAGGATGCTGCCGAGCGCGCCCGAGTCCTCGAGGAACGGCGGCACGAGCACGAGCAGCGCCGGATACACGATGAACGACGAGAACCGCTTCTCGATGGTGAGGCCGGCGATCACGTCGATCGTGCCGGCGAGCACGAGGATGGGGATTGATTCGCGAGCGATGCGCCGCAGGATGGGCGCGCGCGACCGCATGCTCGTGACCAACGCCACCAGCCCGGCGATCGCGGCACAGCACCGCGACGATCGGCGTGACCCAGGTGAGCCCGACCAGGTACGTCGCGAGGAACAGTGCGGGCAGAGTGACCACGTCGCCGGCAGCCGTCACGATCGGTGCGGCGACGTTGTCGAGGTCCCAGTCGCGCCGGACCGAGAGCGTGGCCACTCCCACGGTGATGGCCATCACCACGATCGACGAGAGGAACCCACCGACCACCGAGATCACGACGAAGTCGGCGATCGAGATCGTGTTCTCGAGCCCGAAGCCCACCGAGATCACCTTGGCGAGCACCGCCAGCACGAGCGAGATCGAGAGCGACAGCGAGATCGAGGCCGCGAGGTTCTGGCCGACGACGGTGTCGCGGCGCCGCGAGAGTTGGAACGTACCGGTGTGGATCGCGGTGCTGAGGCGGCTCCCCAGCGCGCCGAACACGTTGCCGCGCATTCCGATTGCGGCAGGAACGAGCACGAGGAGGCCCGGAAGCATCTCGAGCGTCCCGGTGATGGAACCGAGCGTCAGCCCGGCGAGGAGGTCACCGCCCGAGCTGATCAGGAGCGCGACGAAGCCGGCGCGGACGCCTGCGGCATCCGAGCGCAACAGCGCGCGAAGCGCGCAGCGACGGCTCGCCACGAACGGAGCATGGGTACTCGGAGGTTCGTTCATTTCCTCGCTCCAGGGAGCCCACAAGGTTAACGCCTCGCCGCCATGGACCCGGACAAGTGTTGGAGCCAGCCGGGGTCAGCCGACTTCTGCCCAGAAGCGGTCCCAGGTCGGGAAGGCCTCGGGAAGCTGGTGGGTCGTCAACGCGTCCCCTCCCGCGTCGACGCCCGCGCCGTGGGTCGGACGGGTGAGCGCGTCGACGATGTACCAACGGTGGAACTTGCGCCGCTGGAAGCACCAGTCGCCGTCGACCCGGATGTACGTGTCCCAGTACTGGAGCATGCCGATCTCCCACTCACCGCTTTCGGGGCGCTCGAGCTCGTCCCGGCAGTAGACGATTCCGTGCGCGTGATCGGCGTCGTCGAAATCGACGATGTGGTTCCCGACGAAGTGCACGGACGTCTTGGGTGCGCGCGATCGTCTTCGTGAACCAGCGCTTCAGCGCATCGCGCCCGGTCTCGTCTCGGCCGACACGCACATCGGGTACGAACAGGTCGACGAGCGCGTCCATGTCCCGGGAGTCGAGCGCGAGCGCGTAGCGATACGGAAGTTGACGGATGTGGGCGAGGGACTCCATACGGTCGAGTCGCTCTTCGACCGTCGCCGGTGCCCAGCTTCCGAGTCGTGACATGGCGGGCGCACTTCCTCTACGAAGGAGGATCGGTCGGTTCGTCCTCGTCGTCCGGGTGCCGCATGGCGTTGCGGAACTCGTGAGCCGCCTCGCCCATGCTGCGGGCCACGGCAGGAAGCTTCTTCGAGCCGAACAGCAGCAGCACCACCGCGAGAATGATCAACAGCTCGGCGGGACCGACGTCACCCACGGCCCCACGCTATGCCGGAGCGGCCCCGCGACGGGCACCGCGCCCGTGGCCCTTCAGCCGCCGACCGTTCAGCCGCCGACCGTCACCATGGTCGCGGCGGTGGCCGTCGTTGTCAGGCCTGGATCGCGGTGAGCTCGTCGCCGATGCGTACGGTTCCGGGCCCCACGACGCGAGCCCCGATCGCGAGGCATCCATCGCGGTCCCGGTTGATCGTGCGGAGCACGTCGAGGTCACGCTCGATGCCACCCGGTTGCGGTCGTGTCGTCATCACGCACCGTTCGATACGCATCGCGACATCGAGGACCGAGTCGCCGAGCGTCGCCCGGGATCCGACCAGTGCGTCCTCGCCCGCGTCGTCGACGAGGACGTTCGCGCGGAACCGTCGACGGTCCCAGGTTCCGATCGTGCCGGACGAGACCAGTGAGACGTGCGCGCGCGAGGAGTCGTGGAACGCGCCCCCTGCACCGCTGAACGGCACCCAGGCGCTCGTGGCCTCGCGCTCGAAGTCGATGGGGTTCTCGTAACGGCGCGTCACGTCGGCATCGGCGGCTCGCAGCATCACTCGGCGCCCGAGCCACGCCGAGAGCGCGTCGTCATCACGCGTCACGGTTCCGTCGGGCAGGGTGATCTCGACGTCGGCATCGTCGCGCAGGCGTGCCGAAGCGAAGAGGAGTTCAGGCACGCGGCGGCCGGTGAGCCCGAAGCCGGTCTCCAGGTCGAAGAGCGCGAACGCGCGATCGCCTTCCAGACCATCGGGCGTCACCCGTGCGACGTCGAGCTGCTCGCCCTGGAGCGACTTCACCGGGTAGCGCCAGAGCTCCAGCGCGCGCACACCGAGACGGTACCGCGCCTCGCTAGTCAGGCAGTGACCAGGTTCGTGACCTCCGCCGCTCGCTCCTGAGGCGGTCCCACGAACCCACCCGTCGTCGGCTGCAGCGCGGGGAGCAGCGTGTCCTGCACGAATGACTCGAACGCGGCCCGTGAGTCCCACACTGCGACGATGAGCCATCCGCCCTCGGACGGGCCCGCCGCGTGATAGGTCTGGCCCGGTGGCAGGACCCCACCGGGATGAGCTGCTTCGAGGACAGCTTGGTACTGGGACTCCGTACCACCCTCGTAGAAGTGCGAGATGACGAACGGCATGCCGGTTCCTCCGTGTTCACGAGTGATCCCTCCCGTCTCGGTGATCTTCGCACGGTTGCGATCCCGATCACGTGTCGGGTCACACGACGCCGGACGTCCCTACTATCTTCTTCGCGGGTGGGGGACCTCGACGAGATCAACCTCATGACGAACTTGACCATGAACCCCGTCGACGGGGCGAGCGGAGCTACCGGCCGTTGCTCCTTCACCGTGTTGCAGGGAATCGACGAGGGGTCACCGATCGAAACCATCCTCGCGGGGCGCTCCCACGACCAGTACCGCCGAGGGCCGAGCGGCTGGCAGTTCTCGGAGCGTCTGTTCATCATCGATCTGCTCGGTGACCAGTCTCGTCGCTTCACATGAAGTTCGGCTTCGCGGTTCCGGCCTACGGCACGGGCGCCAACGGCGCGGCCGTCGCCGAGCTCATCGCCGCCGGCGAGGAGTTGGGCTTCGATTCGGCATGGCTCCCCGACCACGTGGCCGTTCCCGACTACGCGGCGGCGGTGAACCTGTCGCCGCCGTTCCTCGAGCCGTTGGCGACGTGTGCCTGGGGACTGGGTGCCACCCGTCGACTGCGGTTCGGGACCGATGTCCTGGTCGCCCCGTACCGTCATCCCTTGGTCGTGGCGGCCATGGTGGGCACGCTGGGGCGTCTCGCCGGTGACAGACTGATCCTCGGCGTAGGAATCGGCTATCTGCGCGGCGAGTTCCAGGTACTCGGCGCCAGTTACGACGACCGGGCGACGAACACGGAAGAATGGGTGCGCAGGGTGCGGAGCCCACCCGCGGGATTCTCGGTCGTGCAGGGCCCGGCGCCCATCCCCATCTGGATCGGGGGCAACACCCCGAAGGCCCGACGCCGGGCCGCGCTGCTGGGTGACGGCTGGCATCCACTGTGGTTGCCTCCCGCGGACTACGCGGCGGCGCGGCGGCGGATCCTGGAGATCAGGAGCGAGGAAGGAATCGTCGGGGAGTTCACGTTCTCCTTCAGCGCGCGTTTCACCCAGTTCACCGACGAGCCGGCGGGTGGGTGGCCGCCGTCGCCGGAACGGGCCCCCGCCGACTCGGAGTTCCACTACGCGCCGGCGCCATGGACCGCGCCCGACGGGCGGCCGCGCCTCGTCGGATCGCCCGAGGATCTGATCGGTGACCTCCGCTTGCTTGCCGGAGCGGGCGTGGATCATGTCACCTTGCGATTCAACACCACTGACCCGGCGCAATTGGAGCGCTTCGCCCGAGACGTGATGCCTGCTCTGGCGTGACCTTCGCCGCTGCCACGCGAAGCCGGTGTCACCGGAAGTCGCGGGAGCTGCAGCAGCTCGTCGAGGCGGAGCGGCAGGGCCACGATGCGCCGGGCGAGCACGTTGATCACGCCCTGGTAGCGCTCGAGCACGCCGTGGATCTCGAGCGCGGGCGCGGTGCGCGCGACCTTGCGGAACCGCTTCCACACGTCGGGCGTGCAGATCACGTTCACGAGCCCGGTCTCGTCCTCGAGGTTGAGGAACACCACGCCTTTCGCCGTGGACGGCTGCTGGCGGTGCGTGACCACGCCGGCGACGTCGACGATCGTGCGGTCGGGGAGCTCGCGCAACGTCTCGGCGGTGACCACGCCCCGCGCCGTGAGCTGGTCCCGCACGAACTCGGTGGGATGGCGCGCCGCGGACAGCCCGGTGGACCAGAGGTCGGCGGCGATCTCCTCGACCTCGTTCATCCCCGGCAGCGTGGGCGCATCGGCGCCGGTGACGATGCCCGGCAGCTTGTCGGCACGCGCGTCGCGCAACGCGCCCGCGGCCCACAGCGCGCTGCGCCGGCTGCGCCCGAAGCACTCGAACGCGCCGGCGGTGGCGAGCTTCTCGAGCGCGTCGGTGGGCGCACCGGTGCGACGGGTGAAGTCTTCGAGGTCGGTGAACGGCTGCTCGGCGCGCTCGTCGTCGATGCGGTCGAGCAGCGCGTTGCTCAAGCCGCGCACGTACCGCAGCCCGACGCGCATCGCGTGGATCGACGGGTCGGCGTGCCAGCCGGGCCGCGGCAGACCGATCGGCCCCGCGGCCTCGGTGCGCGGCTCGATCGTGCAGTCGCGCGCGCGACCGCTGCACGCACGGGCCGAGCACCTCGACGCCGTGACGGATCGCGTCGCGCACGATGGTGTGCGGCGAGTAGAAGCCCATCGGCTGCGCGTTGAGCAGCGCGCACGCGAACTCCGTCGGGTAGTGCAGCTTGATCCACGAGCTCGCGTACACGAGGTAGGCGAAGCTCACCGAGTGGCTCTCGGGGAAGCCGAAGTCGGCGAAGCCTTCGATCTTGCGCACGATGTCGTCGGCGACCTCGCCGGTGATGCCGCGCTCGGCCATGCCCGCGAAGAGCCGGTCGCGCATCGCGGCCATGCGCGCCCGTGAGCGCTTCGACCCCATCGCCTGGCGCAGCCGGTCGGACTCGCCGGGTGTGAAGCCGGCGACGTCGATCGCCATCTGCATGAGCTGCTCCTGGAACAGCGGCACGCCGAGGGTCTTCTCCAGGCACTTCTCCAGCAGCGGGTGCGGGTAGGTGACCGGCTCCTCGCCGTTGCGGCGCCGCAGGTAGGGGTGCACCGAGCCGCCCTGGATCGGACCGGGCCGGATGAGCGCGACCTCCACCACGAGGTCGTAGAAGCACTCGGGCCGCAGGCGCGGCAGCGTGGCCATCTGCGCGCGGCTCTCCACCTGGAACACGCCGATGGTGTCGGCCGCGGTCAGCAGCGCGTAGACCTCGGGCTCCTGGGGGATGGTGGCGAGGTCGACCTCCACGCCTTCGTGCTCGCGAACGAGGTCGACGGCGAGGTGCAGCATCGTGAGCATCCCGAGGCCGAGCAGGTCGAACTTCACGAGGCCGGCGGCCGCGCAGTCGTCCTTGTCCCACTGGAGCACCGAGCGGTCCTCCATGCGCGCCCACTCGACCGGGCAGAACTCGATGAGCGGACGGTCGGCCAGCACCATCCCGCCCGAGTGGATGCCGAGGTGGCGCGGGAAGTCGAGCACCTGCTCGGCGAGGTCGAGCGCGAGCTGCGGCACGCGATGCCATCTTCCGCCAGCGCTCGCTCGGAGCTGGAATACCCAGCTCCGCCCTTCGGGCCGCTCGCCGCTCCACCGGTCGACCCACTTGGTGAGCGCGTCGGCGCTGGCCGGGTGAGAGACCCGGTGGCCTTCGCCATCTCGCGCAGCGCCGAGCGCGGCCGGTAGGTGATCACGTTGGCGACCTGCGCGGCGCGCTCGCGTCCGTACTTGTCGTAGACGTACTGGATCACCTCCTCGCGGCGCTGGTGCTCGATGTCGAGGTCGATGTCGGGCGGGCCGTCGCGCTCGAGCGAGAGGAACCGCTCGAACAGCAGACCGAGCGCGACGGCGTCGGCCTTGGTGACGCCGAGCGCGTAACACACCGCGCTGTTCGCCGCGCTCCCCCGCCCCTGGCAGTAGATGTCGTGGATGCGGCAGAACTCGACGATCTCGACGAGCACGAGGAAGTAGCCGGGGAAGTTGAGCTGCTCGATCACGTCGAGCTCGTGCGCGATCTGGTGCATCGCCTGCTCGTGCTGCGGGTGCGTGCTCGGGTAGCGCACCGCCGCGCCGCGCGCGGTGAGCTCGCGCAGCCAGCTCATCTCGGTGTGGCCGGCTGGCACGTCGTGATCGGGGAGCTCGGGCGCGGCGAGACGCAGGTCGAACGCGCAGGCGCGCGCGATGTCGACGGTGCGCTCCACCGCACCCGGCCAGCGAGCGAAGCGGCGCGCCTGCTCGCTCGCGCTGCGCAGGTGCGCGAGCGGCGACGCGGGGAGCCAGCCGTCGATCTCGTCGAGCGAGCGGCGCGCGCGGACCGCCGCGAGCGCGGTGGCGAGCGGGCGCTGCGCGGGAGTGGCGTAGTGGACGTTGTTGGTGGCGATCACGTCGACCGCGGCGGCGGCCGCGACCATCGCGAGCGCGTCGTTGCGGTGACGGTCGATCGGGTCGCCGTGGTCCCACAGCTCCACGAGCACGCGGTCGCGACCGAACGCGGCGACGAGCTCGTCGAGCGCGCGGCGCGCGGCCGCGGGACCGTCGCGCACGAGCGCCGCGGGCACCGTGCCCTTGCGACACCCGGTGAGCACGAACCACGAGCGTGTTCGCTGCACGCTGGAAACGGGATCGAGGTGCACCGCGGCGCGGGCGGTGGCGGCGAGCCCGGGGATCGTGGTGCGGGGCGCGCCCTTCTCCCCCGCGAACTGCGCCTCGCTGATCGCGCGCGTGCCAGCCGGGCGTATCCCGCCGGCCCCTCGGCGAGCACGACGAGATGCTGGTCGCCCTCCTGCGAGCCGGGATACCCGGTTCGCGGCCGTCCGCCGCTCCTGCGAGCTCCCTCGCATCGCTCGGGAGCCGCCTCGCTTCAGGCTGACCTACCGAGTCAGGGAGAAGCGTTATCTCCGTGCCGAACACCGTGGGCAGACCGTGCTCGCGGGCGGCGAGCGCGAAGCGGACCACGCCGTAGAAGCCGTCGTGGTCGGTGACGGCCAGGGCGGCGAGGCCCGAGCCGGGCGGCTTCGCGCCGCCAGCTCCTCGGGGTGGCTCGCGCCGTCGAGAAAGGAGAAATTGGTGTGGCAGTGGAGCTCCGCGTAGGCGGCCACCCCGTGACGGTACCGAACATATGTTCGATCTCGCAAGTGCCGGCGAGGACTTCTGCTACCTCACCACCCGAGGTCGGGTCACGGGCCAAGCCCCACGAGATCGAGATCTGGTTCGCCGACGACGACGACACGCTCTACATGCTCTCGGGCGGCGGTGACCGCTCCGACTGGGTGCGGAACCTACGCAGCCGAGCCGGCGCGTGACCGTGCGCATCCGCGACACGACCTACCGACGCAACCGCCCGCGTGATCGACGACCCATCGAAGAACGGCGAGCGCGCACGCTCGTGTTCGACAAGTACCAACCGCGCAACAACGGCAGCCTCGAAGGCTGGCGCGAGTCCGCGCTACCGATCGCGATCGACCTGATCGGCTACCCGGCCTTGCAAGTCGTACCGCTCGCTGACCGGGAACTGCGCGATCACCTGCGCGGCCGTGCGCGGCGTCCTCGGCCGAGAGTCGTGTTCGCCACTTGCCCGGCTGTTCGGCTGCCACCCGGTTGACCTCGAAGCCGGTACCGGGACGGTCGTGGTCGACGACGAAGTCCTCGGTGATCGGGGTCCACTCGAGCCCGATCGACGTGACGAGCTCACGCATGCGTTCGACCGGCGCTTCGCACAGGTGCTCGTGATCGGCGACGTGCAGGTCGGGGTGCCGGCGCACCTGCTCGTCGAGCACCGACATCAGCAGCCCGGTCCTCCAGGCCATCGACGTGAGCGGATCGTCGGTGGAAGGCTCGGCTCACGCCGAAGCGCTCCGTCGCTTGCGCTCGTGCGGCAGGCGCGAGCCAGTCGAGCTCGGGCGGAATGTCGAGCGCGAGCGCGCTCGCGACGACGTCGAGCGGATGGCGACGACACACGACCACGTCGGGTTCCACCGTTCGCACGGAGCCAGTCGAGCGCGAAGTGGACGCGCACCGACTTCACGACCCGCGCCTGCGCACGTCCCCGGTCCGCATGTTGTCGGGACCGCCAGTGCACCCGCGACCCGGAGTCGCATGGCTCACGCGCGGATGGTCGGGATGGCAGACCGCGAGGCGGTCGTCGTTGGACGTCGTCTTCGAAGATCGACCGCGCGATCCGCTCCCTGCCCTCGCAGTGTAGCGCGGCGATCGTGCCGAACGCAGACGTCCCACAGCATGCGGTACGCCGTCCGGTCCCGCGCGTCGCGTCGACAATCACCGGATGGCTCCCCAGGCCCTCGTACCGCTCGCGCCGCGAACGGGTTCAGGCGAGGATGGTCCGGTTCACCGACGAACTCCGATCGGCCTCGGTCGGCCAGCGTCCGACCGAGTCCATGACGTACCCGAACGCTCGACGCCGACGACGAGAACACACGAGCAGACGGCACCTCAGCCAATGCAGAACTCGTTTCCCTCCGGGTCGTTCATCACGACCCACGACGTCGTCCGTTGCCCTCGCGTCGGTCGACCTCGGTCGCGCCGAGCCCAACGAGCGCGTGCGATCTCCACTTCCACATCGCGGGTCGCGAGATCGACGTGCATCCGGTTCTTCACCGTCTTCGGCTCGGGCACCTTGAAGAAGAGCAGGTGCCGCACGCCCCGATGGTCGGGCGCGCGCAGGCGCACGAAGTCGTCGCGTACCTCGGTGGGCTCATAGCCGGTGACCGCGGACCAGAACGCCGACAACGTCCGCGGGTCGGCACAGTCGAACGTGACATTGAACACGAAGGCGGTCACGAGCTCTTGGACACCTCGAGGTCGTAGCGCGCCGCAATCGGGAACTGCGCGATCACGTCGGCCGCGGCACGAGCGTCGTCGGCCGACAGGCGGCGCCGCCAGGCACCGAGTGAGATCCGCCGCGATCCGGTTCAACTCGTAGCCGGTACCCGGACGGTTCGATGCCTCCACCGCAGCTTCGTTCGTCGGCGGTCCAGTCGAGGCCGAGGGCGGTCGCGAGGTTGCGGAACCGCCCGACCGGATCGAGGCAGAGATCCTCGTGATCGACCGCATGGAAGTGCGGATTCGCCGCAGCGCGTCGTCCAGCGCCGACATCTGCACTGCCACTCCCCACACGTACGCGGTTGCGTGGCCGTCGGTTGCCGGGATCTCGACGCCGTACCGGAGCCTGGCCTGGTCGCGCGTCGTCTGCGACACGAGCCCGGGCCGGCCCGGTACTGCATCTCCATCCGGCTCGCGACGACGTCGAGCGGATGCCGACGGCACACGACCACGGCGGGGTCCCAGTTCGCGTCGATCCACTCGACCATGAAGTGCGATCGGATCGACTTCACGATGCGGTGGCGAGTGCCGGGCGGCAGGTTGCGCGGCACCGCGAGCGCCGCGACGAGGCGGAGCCGCATGCTCACCTTCGGGTCCTCGGTGCGCATCAGGCGCGCCCGTTCCTCGTGGCTGCTCTTCGAGTGCAGCCAGGCTGCGACGCGCTGCTGTCCGGGCACGTAGCGAATCGGGCGCGCCGAACGCGACATCCCAGAGACGCCGGAGGCCCGGTGGTCCCGGGTCGTCGGCGGCGACGATCGGCGACACTCCCGTTCCGACGGCTGCCGCGTACCGCGAACGGGTACTGGCCCGGGTTGTCGGGCTCGAGGAGGAACCCGGCACCTGGGGTGCTCCCGAGCGTTGCCGTGACCCACGAGGTACCGGAACGTCCCGGACCGACGACGAGGATCCGCATGCGCCGAGTCTGGCACCGGGGGTCAGTCGTAGACGGCTTCGACCTCGGCACGACCGCGGGTGACCGCGACCAGGCACGCGATCGCCGTGTCTCCTCCGCCGTCGACGACCACCTGCCACAACGCGCGACGGCGCCTCCTGGCTCCCTGTGTTCGGTCCCACCAACGGAGGTCGTACGGCCACGGTCCCGCCCACGAAACGAGCGGTCCGCCACCGTGCGGCAACGCGGCGCAGCGCAGAGTATGAGGTGCTGCCGACGGTTCGCCGCGCCCGTTGACGGTGACGGCCTGACCGACGGCGTCGACGAGCTCGGCCGGCACCGGCGGGTCGAAGACCCGCGCCGGCGCCGGACCGGGCACCACGCCCGGCCACGGCGCAGAGGTGAGCGGATCGCCGACGTGCGCCTCGCCCCAGGGCACCCAGCGCACCCGTTCCGTGGGCGTCCGTCCCCCGACCGGGACCGCGGTGACCACCGACTCGGGTCCGAGCATCCCTTGCACCCGCGCGAGCGCACGCGCCGGCGTGGTCGGCAGCTGCGGGATCGCCGCCCCAGAAACCGAGCTGGCGCCCGGTCGCGGGCACGACCTCGTCGGGCACGAGGCACAGCTTGGTGATGCCCCCGGTCGCGGTGAGCCAGCCCTCGAGTTGCCACCGCACCCGTGTGACGAGCGTCGCGGCGGTGAGCGAGCCGTCGTGACGCCAGCAGCGCGCGAGCCGTTCGCCGTGCTCGGTCTCCGCTTCCACGACGACACGCGTGCACGACAACCCGAGCTCGTCGAGCCGGCCGAGCAACTGGTCGGCCAGGCTCTTCGCCGCGAACACGGCTTCGTCGACACGTTCCGCGGGTGGATCGAACTCGACCCTCTCGACCAGCTCGGGCGGGAGCGCGGCAGGAACCGCGTCGTGCATGGACTCGCCACGCGCGAGTCGGTGTGCGTGCACACCCGGAAGCCCGAACCGGCCGAGCACCGACGGCTCGGGCAACTCCGCGAACGCGCCGAGCGTGCGCAGCCCGAGTCGCGCGAGGAGATCGGCGAGCTCGGTACCACCGTCGACATGCGGCGCGAGCACTCCCACCGACCACGGTGCGAGGAACGCGGCCGACTCACCACGGGGCACGACGAGCGCGTCGGCCGCACGCGCGCGCGAGCCCGGCAGCAAGGTCACCGTCGGCGATCCCGACACGCGCATCCACCACACCCGCCTCGCGCACTGCCTCGAGTACCCGCTGCGCGAGCGCGTCGTCACCACCGAAGTAACGCGAGGGACCGCGCGTGGAGAACGAGCAACGTCCCGGTCGGTCGAGCACGAGCTGAGGCACGAGCTGTTCGATCGCACGCACCACCGTCTCGAACGCGCGTGCATCCGCTGCTTCGTCGGCGTCGACGACGATGAGCTCCGCGCACCGCGCCTCGGCCTCACGCCGTCGCAGACCTCGCGCCACTCCTTCGCGACGTGCTTCGGCCGACGCCGCCTGCACCACGAGACCACGATCGCCTAATGATCCATTGGGCCCCACAACCACCAGTGGTGCGTCGCTGCAACTCGGGAGCGCGAGCGCGAGCCGCGACGACCGGCCAGTCGGGACACCACACAGCAGCAGACGCGCTCAGACGGCACGCGCGAGCTCGCCGATCCGCGGACGTGCGGCCGCGCCACGACCGTCGACGCGCACGTGCAGCGAGCGGCTCCTGAGGAAGCCCGCATCGTCGAGACCGGCCCACGCGCTGCTCTCGGCGCTGAGCGTGAGCGCGGCGCCGGCCTGCCACCGACCCGCCGGCGCGCACACCACGAGGATCGCCTCGCGTTCGCGGGCGCGTGCCACCAACCGACGGGAGTCAGCGGCACCGATCCCGCAGGGCACCTCGACCAGCACGAGGCTCACGCCGTCGAGCAGGGCCGCGACCACGGTGGCCCAGCGGGAGGGGGGCACCCGCCGGACCACCGCGAACCGGTCGAGCGCCACACCTGCGTCGCGCGCCGCGAGCGCGCCGAGCGTGCCGTCGAGGTCGACGGCCGCCGCCCACTCCCCGACCGCCGTGACCGCGGCCGCGAGCTCGAAGGCGACCGAGGTGGACCCCGTGCCCGGACCGGCACTCTCGACGCACAGCACCGAGCCGCGGACGAGCGCGCCGCCGGGGACCAGCCCGCCCAGATCGCCCGAGAGCGCAATCGACCGATCACGGGCGAGGACGACGGGCCGTGACTGCCTTCCCAAATTGTCAAGGTGCTCGCGCGCCGGAGCGTCACGTCGGGGAAGTGCGGCCAGGGCCATGGACAGACGACGATACCGAACATATGTTCGGTCGTCAAGGGGGCGAAGGGGCGCTACAGGTCGGCGTCGCCGGGCAACGAGAGCGCGACCCGCGCGTTCGTCCCGCCGTCGGTGGCGGGGATGCACACACCCGACATGTACGCCGACTCGTCGGACGCGAGGAACAGCGCGAGGTTCGCACTGTCACGCAGCATCGGTGGCCGGTCGAGCTTGAGCGGCATCGGGGCGTTCGTCTTGTCCCACTCGCCCGTGAGCTCCTCGTACGACTTCTCGAGCGGCTCGTCCTCCGCGGCACCGGGAAAGTTCGCCGACATTCCGTGGAAGGGGCACAGCGCGTTGACCCGGATCCCGAACTGACCGAGATCGGTGGCGAGCGCACGCACCAGCCCGTTGGCGCCGGCCTTGGCCGCGACGTAGCTGCGGAAACCGGGGTACGCGACCAGGCTGGCCGCGGACGTCGTCACGACGATCGTGCCGCCGCCACCCTGTTGGAGGAACTGCTTCGTCGCGGCCTTCGCGCCCAGGAACACCCCCGTGAGGTTGACCGAGAGCACCTTGTTCCAGTTCTCGAGCGTGGTGTCCACGAAGGACACCTGCCCGAAGCCCACCTCGGGGATCCCCGCGTTGCAGAACATCACGTCGAGGCGACCGAAGGCGTCGACGGCCGTCTGCACCGCGCTCGCGCATGTCGTCTTCGCTGGTGACGTCGGCCTTGGCGGCGACCGCCTCGCCACCATTGATCCTGATCTCGTCGGCCACCGTCTTGACGTGGGTGTCGACGAGGTCGGTGGCGACCACCTTCGCGCCCTCCGAAGCGAACAACCGGGCGCTCTCCCGACCCAGGCCGTGCCCGGCACCGGTGATCACCACAACCTTGTCCTGGAGTCGCATCGCGCGCCCTTCCTCTCTCACTGGCCTCTCTCACCGGCCTCTCTCGGTGGCGTCCCGCGACCGGTGTTTCGTACAACCTACAACTGACCCGGGACGATCGCCACTGGGGATACAACGAGGGAGCAGCTGCTAGGCGGTCGGTTCGGGCGTGGGCAGCGGCTCGACGCCGATGGCGCGCAGCGCGTCGGGCGACCAGCCGGCGTCGTCGCCGTAGTAGCCGAAGAGGTGCTCGATCGTCTCGACGACCTTGGGCTCGAGCTCGGCCCACCGCTCGGGCGGCGCCTCGACCGACGACGACGTTCGAGTACACGGTGACCGTGGTCGCGCCGAGGTCGAACAGCCGGCGCGGCGAGCACGTCGGGCGGGCGGCCCGCCCTGGTGTCGTCGACCGACGCGTAGCGCTCGATCGCCATGCCGGTGAGCGAGCGGTTGAAGTCGAACATGCGCACCGACGGCGACGCGCCCGTCGTGCACGGTGACGGTGATCTCCTGACCCATACGGGCTGCTCTCGGCGTGACCTGAGGCTCGAGGATCCTACGAGTTCAGGCTGCGCGGCCGAGCACCGCGAGCAGCTGCGTCTGGCGATCGGCGCCGGCCGGCACGCTCGACGTCGTGCCGAACGCGCCGCTGCCCGGCGAGCATGCTCGAGCTGCGGCTCGACGCACCTCCAGCAGCGCCTCGACGAGCGCCGGGTCGAGCGTGGTGTCCTGGCCGGTCGACTTGGCGACGTCCCAACCGTGGATGAGCACGTCGATGAAGCGGTGCCCGCAGTAGACCGAGCCCGGCACCGGCCCGTACGACACCGCGCACGGGCGCGTCCATCGCGCCCGGCGCGCGGAACGCCGCCGCGGCGACCGCGGCCGACGCGTCGTACGCGCCGACGGGGTCGTCGCCGAGCACGTCGCCGTCGAGCCGGTCGCCGACCTCGTCGATGGTCTTGCCCGCCGCGAGCTCGTCGGCCCAGAAGTTGCCGGTCACGATGTGGTTCACGAGCTCGCGGACGTTCCAGTCGTCGCACACCGACGTCGTCGGCCCACTGGCCGTCGCCCACGCCGGCGACGAACGCGCGCGTGCGCGTCGAGCGCCCGGGCGTGCACCTCGGGAAGGTCGACGGCCATGGTCGACCTCCTCTCGGACGGCTGCGAGTCAGGCGAACAGGCGGCCGGGCGGCGGCGGGAGGCCGCGCCAGCACAGCCCCTCCATGAAGATCCACGAACGGCGGTGGATCGCGCTCGGACCGTAGCCCGCGAGCGCGGCCTTGTGCACCGGCGCCGGGATAGCCGACGTTCGACTCGAAGTCGTACGGCGGGTAGTGCTCCGCCTCCTCGACCATCATCCGGTCGCGCGTCGACCTTGGCGACGCACGACGCGGCCGCGACCGCGAGCACGACGCGTCGCCCTTGATCACCGTGGTGACGCGGTCGCGCCGAGGCCGAGGTAGTCGTGGTTGCCGTCGAGGATGACGCGGTCGGGCTCGTAGCCCTGCGCCGCGAGCTGCGCGAGCGCACGGTGGCCCGCGGCCCGCAGCGCGGCGGTCATGCCGAGCTCGTCGCACTCCTCGTGGACGCGTGGCCGATGCCGATCGCGACCGCCCAGTCGCGGACGGCGGCGGCGGCCCGCTCGCGCTCCGGGCGCGAGCTGCTTCGAGTCGCGGATGCCGCGGAGGTGCTCCGGTGCGGGGACGACCGCGGCCGACGGTGACCGGGCCCGGCCCACGCGCCGCGGCCGACCTCGTCGATGCCGCAGACGACCTGCTCCCCGGCCTCCCAGCACTTCCGCTCGAGCCGCAGCGTCGGGTACGGCTGACGGACTGCGGTCGGCGGCACGCTCGGGACGCTACCAACTCCGCGCGCGGCTTCGGGGAGGCGTCTCGTCACCTGATGCCCGACGACCTCGGGATCCGCGCGCTCCACCAGGTCGCGGCAGCGGGCTACCGACCTCGACCGCTCGATCGTGTTCTACCGTGACGTGCTCGGCCTGCCGTTCATCGCCAGCCGTGGAGGTGGCCGATCTCGGCCTGCGCGCTCGAGCAGATGCATCCCGACGTCGCGGGTGCTGATCGAGCCGTCGAAGTCGAGGAACACCGACGTGCGCGACAGATCGAGATGGACGGACGTCACTCCGCGAGACTCGATGATGAGGCGCTCACCGTCACCGGGAGCCGTCCGACACCGCGGACACCACATCGACGCCGACGTTCCCGTTAGCCTGAATCGCCGTGCGACCGTCGACGCGAACAGTCGGGATCGTCCCCCACACGCACTGGGACCGCGAGTGGTACGCGCCGTTCCAGGCGTACCGGGTCGCAGCTCGTGCACCTCGTCGACGACCTCCTCGACCTGCTCGAGGACGACGACGGCGCTACGAGCGGTTCCTGCTCGACGGTCAGACCGTGGTGGTCGACGACTACCTCGAGGTGCGACCCGACGCGGAGGGCACGACTCGCCAAGCTCGTGGGCGACGGGCGTCTGCAGATCGGCCCGTGGATGATCCTCATGGACGAGTTCATGGTGTCGGGCGAGACGATCGTCCGCGACCTGCAGCTCGGCCTCGCACGCGCGAGCGAGCTCGGCGGCGCGATGGACGTCGGCTACCTCCCGGACATGTTCGGCCACATCGCGCAGATGCCGCAGATCCTGCGGCTCGCCGGGCTCGAGCATGCCGTCGTGTGGCGTGGGGTACCCGCTGCGATCGACCGCACCGCGTTCTGGTGGGAAGCGCCCGACGGTTCCCGTGTGCGTGCCGAGTACCTCTACGGCTCGTACTCGAACGGGCGCGACCTCCCGGCCGACCCCGCTCAGCTCGTCGCCCGTGCCCGCGACTACGAGCTCGAGCTCGGGCCCGCCGCGCTCGCCGGGCGGCGGTCTGCTGCTGATGAACGGCTCCGACCACCTCCCCCCACAGCGCGGGCTCGGCACGATCGGTCGACCGAGCCAACGCACGCGCAGGACGAGTACCGCTTCGCGATCACCTCGCTCCCCGAGTACCTCGCGCGAGCAGCCCACCGACGGGCTGCCCGACGTGGTCGGGCGAGCTGCGCTCGGGTGCTCGCGCCAACGTGCTCATGGGCGTCGCATCCAACCGGGTCGACGTGCACCAGGCCGCGGCCGCGGCCGAGCGTTCGCTCGAGCGCCGCGCCGAGCCGCTCGAGCGCGCTGTTCCTGCCTCCCGACGCCTACCCCGACACGCTGCTCGGCATCGGCTGGCGCAACCTCGTCCTCAACAGCGCGCACGATTCGTCGTGCGCGTGCAGCCACGACGAGGTCGTCGAAGCGGTGCGCGTGCGCTACCAGGAGGCGCGCCATGTCGGCGACGCGCTCGCTCGTGACGCGCTCGCCGCGCTCGCGAACGACGTCGACGCGCCGCCGCTCGTCACCGTCGTCGTGAACCCGACCGCAGCCGCGCGCAGTGGCGTCGTCGCAGTGCGGCTCCCGGCCACTGGACCGGTGCACCTCGTGGCGCTCGACGACGGCACCGCGTGCCCGACGCAGGTCGTGAGCACACGTCGACGGCGAGGGCATCTCAACGCGTCGTCATCGGGCCAGAAGATCCGCTGGGTGCTCGAGATGATGCGCGGTCCCGAGTTCGCCGGCGCGAACGTCGCTCGCACCGAACACCGCCGGCGGCGACGACGGCGTCGTCGAGTTCACCTTCCACGACGCGGCGCCCGGCGAGCCCGTCATCGACCTCGAGTCGACGCGGGAGCAGCTCCTCGCCCTCGGCGAAGCGGGCGCGACGATCGCGATCCGGCAGCGCCGCGCGCCCGTGCACGAGGTGCTGTTCGCGGCCGACGCGGTGCCCGGCTTCGGCTGGCGCACGTTCCGAGTCGCCGGGGGCACCGGGCCCGAGACCGGCGTACGGGCGAGCGGGACCTCGCTCGCCAACGAGCACCTCCGTGTCGAGGTCGACCCGACCGACGGCACGCTCACCATCGAGGCCGACGGCGTGCGCGTCACCGGCGCCAACCGCTACGTCGACGGCGGCGACGGTGGCGACACCTACAACTACTCTCCGCCCCACGAGGACACGATCGTCGACCGACCAGAATCGGTGACCATCGCCGTCGACGAGTCGGGTCCGGTGCGCGCCCGCATCGTGGTGACCGCGACCTACCGGTGGCCCACGCACGCGATCGGCGACGAGCGCTCGTGTACGCGTCGGAGCGACGACACGGTCCTCGTCGAGCTGCGCACCGTCCTCGAGCTGCGCACCGGCGAACGCTTCCTCCGCGTCCACGTCGAGCTCGACAACCGCGCGCGCGACCATCGCCTCCGCGCGCACTTTCCGCTTCCCGCGACCGTCGACGGCTCCGACGCCGAGTGCGCGTTCGCGGTGGTACACCGCGGTCTCACCGCCGAAGGTGGGCCGCACGAGCGCGGGCTCCCCACGTTCGTGTCCCGCCGCTTCGTCGACTGCTCCGACGGCGACAACGGTCTCGCGCTGCTCCACGACGGTCTGCTCGAGTACGAGGTGGTGGGCGACGGCGCCGAGCTCGCGCTCACGCTCCTGCGCGCGACCGGCTACCTGTCGCGCGCCGAGCTTGCATACCGCCCCAACCCCGCCGGCCCGCTCGATCCGCTCGAGGGGCCGCAGCTCCAGCGCCCGCTCGCGCTCGAGTACGCGGTGCTCCCCCACCGCGGGGGCGTGAACGACGCGCGACTCCCGGATGCGGCCGACGAGTTCCTCGTACCGCTCGAGCGTGTGCGTCGCGGGGGTCAGCCGGGTGCGGAGCACGGACCCACGGGACATGCGCTGGTTGTCGACGGCGCATCTGTGTCGGCAGTGCTGCGCGACGGCGAACTCGGTGCCCTGACGCTGCGGGTCTACAACCCGTGGCCCGAGCCGACCACCGTGCGGATCCGCACCGGCAGCGGTCCCGCACACGGGCACGTCGTGGATCTCGCCGGCAGCGTGCTCTCCGCGTTCGAGGAGTCGGTGCGCCTGCGTCCGTGGGAGATGGTCACGCTTCGGCTGGGGTGATTCCCACATGCAGCCCGCGGCCGGTGAGACCGTCGGCGCGTTCGTAACGAAGCCCCGCGGCCTCGAACGCCGCCCGGTACTGCTCCGCCGTGTACAGCCCCATCCGGTGCACCTCTGCGACGTGTTCGATGCCGTCGACCGTGGCGAGCAGGTACTGCATCTCGATCGTGCTCACATCGCCGTCGCGCCCGCTCACGATGACGCGTGCCGCCACCAGTTCGTCGTCGACGACAGACTGCGCCGAGGCCCGGCTCTCCTCCCACGCGTCACGCTCGACCCAACCTTCGACGACGAGCACGCCGCCCCCGGTGAGGTGTTCGGCCATGTTCCGAATGGCGAGGTGGAGATCTTCGATCGTGGTCATGTAGCCGATCGCGCTGAAGAGGCACGTCACGACGTCGAAGCGGTCACGAAGCTGGAACGTGCGCATGTCGCCGGGATAGACGAGCAACCCGGGCCGTGCGATCGTGGCCTCCTCGATCATCCGCGCGCTGGGTTCGATCCCTTCGGCGCGTTCGTACCGCCGGGCAAACGCGGCGAGATGCGCACCGGTGCCGCACCCGACGTCGAGCACGGACCGCGCGTCGGGGCGGTGGGCCTCGACGAGCCTCACGATCTCGTCGACTTCGCCCTCGTAGTCCTTGTCGCGGTAGAAGAGGTCGTACGCGGCAGCGGCCGCGCGATACGGCTCCACAGCCGTGACGCTACCCAGTCATCGAGACGGTAGGAGCAAGGTTTCGCCTCGGGCTTCGGTGGTCGACCACTCCGGATCGAGTCCGGGGATACTCACGGTGGCGCCGGCAGGAGCGTCCCACAGCAACGCGACGCGCTCGTCGTGCCAGCGCAACGAGTACGACACCAGACCGAGTCGCGTGGGTGCGTCGCGCACGTCGAGCGGCAGGCCGCGCCACTCGGCCGGCCAGTCGTGGAGGAGCTCGATGGTTCCGGCGGCTTCGCCGACCAGCGCGCTCCGGAGCACGTTGAGGAACTCGGCGTCGCCTGTGGTCGCAGCCCCTCGGACGTCGTCCCATGACCTGCGCCCCGGAGCGCGACGGGCGGCCTTGCGACGCGCCAGGATGCCGAGACGACTCCGGGCGCTCCGAGCCTCGGAGTCGTTGCCCCAGTCCTCGAGCGCCACGACCACCTCCGGATCGGGCATCCACGCCTGGCCCGCGAGGAGCAGCTGTGCCCGGGCGCTGTCCGCGACGGCCTGCAACGACGGATCGGGAAGCTCCACCCGCATTCCGCGCGCGAGCTGAGCTCGCCAGCCCGCGCGCCACCTGCTCGGCGCCCGGCAACCGTGACGGCGCTTCGTCGGGGTACGGCGAGGCGAGCGGCAGCACGAACCGGAGCAGGGTGTCGTGCGCTACTGGGAACAAGAACGCCGCCTCGAGGCGGGCGGCGCGACTGCCCCGCGGCGTGAACTCGTCGTTCCGTGCATCGCCACCGATGACGACCTCTGCGGTCCTGCCGGCGGTGGACAGTGCCCAGCGTGCCGGCGCGCGGATCCCCACGATGGCGGGTCGACCGTCGACGAGGACGACAGGCCCGTCAGTCGCAACGTGCCGCGCGCCGCGCACGACCAGGGCGACGACGAACGGAGCTCGCGACTCGTTCGCGATCTCCACGACGGCTGCGGTGGTGCTGGCGCCGTACACGCGGTGCACCGCGTCGCCGCCGGGCACGCGCATCGCCGTGCACACCACCGGCATGCCGTCGAGCAACGTCTGACGCACCGCGACCTCTTGCTCGGGAAGGTGCCAGCGGTCGTCGCCGCCGATCCACCACGTGAGCTCCCAGCCGGCCCGCTCGGGCCCCACCGTGCCGAGGCCGTCGACCATCGCCACCCGGTCCCCACCGAGGACCCCGACGAGCGTGGTCACCGGAGCCCGTGCAGCTCCGGCTTCGCCTCCCGCAGCATCAGCTCGGGAACGAGGTCGGCCGGCTGGCGACCGTCGTACAGCACGGCGCCCACGATGGTCGCGATCGGCATCTCCACGCCGGCCCGGGCGGCGAGCTCGAGCACGGCTGCGGTGCTCCGAACTCCCTCGGCCACCATATTCATGTCGGCCACGATGGAGGCGAGCGGCCTGCCCTGGCCCAGCCCGAATCCCACACTCCGGTTCCGGCTCTGGGCACTCGTACAGGTGACGACGAGATCGCCGAGCCCCGCCAGCCCTGCGAACGTGAGCGGCTCGCCTCCCAGCGCCACGCCGAGTCGCGTGAGCTCCGCCAGACCGCGGGTCACCAGCGCCGCCTGTGCATTGTCGCCGTACCCGAGGCCCGCGGCCGTGCCGACCGCGATGGCGATCACGTTCTTGAGCGCACCGGCGATCTCACACCCCACGAGGTCGGGATTGGTGTAGACGCGGAAGCTGCGCGTCATGAACAGCTGTTGGAGCTGCCCGGCGGTCATCTCGTCGCGGCACGCGATCACCGACGCTGCCGGCTGCCCTTCGGCAACCTCGCGCGCGAGGTTCGGGCCGGTGAGCACCGCCACCCGATTCTCCCGGTGATCGGGCAGCACGTCGAGGATCACCTCTGTCATGCGCAACAACGTGTCGCGTTCGACGCCCTTCGACACACTGACGACCGGCGTCTCGTTGGGTATGAGCTGCGCGACCTCGCACAGGACTGCCCGGAAGCCGTGCGACGGCACCGCCATCACCACGACCGTGGCCCCAGCGCACGCGGCTTCGAGATCCGACGTGGCTCGCAACGCGCTCGGCAACGAGATGCCCGGAAGGTACGTCGCGTTCTCGTGGGTGCGGGTGATCGCATCCACGAGATCGGAGTTGCGACCCCAGAGCACCGTGGGTGCGTGCTCGCTCGCGAGCGCGGCCACCGTGGTGCCCCACGAGCCGGCGCCGATCACCGCAACCGACGGCGCCGTGTCCACGTCGGTAGCTTACGTGGGGTGACGGTGAACCCAACGGGTGTCGCGGTGCCGATCCGCGCCTTCGCGCTCGGTAAGGCGCGGCTCGCGGAACACCTCGACCCGACCGAGCGTGCCGTGCTCGGACGGCGGCTGGCCGAACGGGTCGTCGCGGCGGCGTCCGGACTCGAGACACTCGTGGTGTCGTCCGACGACGACGTGCGGAGTTGGGCACAGGGCTTGCACCTCAGGACGATCGACGACCCCGGAAGCCTCGACGCGGCGGCGCACGAGGGTCGTAGGTGGTTGGCTCGTCGGGGATGCACCCGCATCGTGATCGCGCACGGGGACCTGCCGTTCGCAGCAACCTTCTCCGGCGTCGCACGCGACGGATCGCGTCCGGTTGTGGTTGCGGTGCCGTGTCATCGCGACGACGGCACACCGGTGCTCAGCGTTCCCGCCGACGCCGACTTCACGTTCGCCTACGGACCTGGTTCGTTCCGCCGCCACGCGGCAGAGGCGCGGCGCCTCGGTCTGGGCTTCCGCGTGGTGCGCGACCGGAATCTCGCGTTCGACGTGGACCTGCCCGACGACCTCGGTCTGCTCGCGCCGACGGTGAGCTGATCGCCCGAGGCACCGCTTCGGAACGCAGCGGAGGTTCGCCGGCCGAAGGCCGCGCAACCGGGAGTCGGGGTGACCCATTCGGTAGGAACACGCGAAGAGAGGGTCCCGAAGGACCCTCTCTCGCATTCGATTCGCTCGAGCGGCGGGTCAAGCCTTCTTGGCAACCCGACGGCGACGACGCTTGGCCGGAGCCTTCTTGGCCGCAGCCTTCTTCCGACGCTTCGCCGGAGCCTTCTTGGCCGCAGCCTTCTTCCGACGCTTCGCCGGAGCCTTCTTGGCCGCAGCCTTCTTCCGACGCTTCGCCGGAGCCTTCTTGGCCGCAGCCTTCTTCCGACGCTTCGCCGGAGCCTTCTTGGCCGCAGCCTTCCTCCGACGCTTCGCCGGAGCCTTCTTGGCCGCAGCCTTCCTCCGACGCTTCGCCGGAGCCTTCTTGGCCGCAGCCTTCTTCCGACGCTTTGCCGGCTTCCGTGCCGTCGTCTTGCGGGCGGTCTTTCTCGCCACCCGACGCTTCGCCGGCTTACGGGCCGTCGCCTTCTTCGTTGTCTTCCGTGCAGTGCGTCTCTTTGCCGGAGGCACGGTCACCACCTTTCTTGAGGGATGTGCGGGGGTAGGCGCAGTGCCCTGGCCTACCTGTTCACGGCGGACTTGAAGGCGGCTCCCGCGGAGAACTTCACGCCCTTCGACGCCGCGATCTGTACCGGTTCGCCCGTGCGCGGGTTGCGACCCGTGCGCGCGGCGCGCGAAGAGCGCGAGAACGAACCGAAGCCGGGCAACGTGACTTTGTCATCGCTCGCGACCGCACCTTGGACGGAGTCGATGAACGCGTTCAGCGCACGCTCGGCCTCTGCTTTGTTGAGTCCTGCCCGCTCCGCGATGCTGTCGACGAGCTCTGACTTGTTCACACTTGCCTCCGAATCTGTGCGTGTTCCCAGGAAGTTGAACGCATTTGTGGGAAAACGTCAAGCATTTCCGTGCCGCGCGTCGCTGTCGATGTATCGACGCTTCCACCAGCGACTGAAGGAAATGCCTGCTTCCGCTGTTCTCCCAACGATTTCATGGCCCGCTGCACACGCGCTTTCACGCGCAAGAATCCGCGCGGGAGCGTACGACGTTTCACGTTCCAAGTGGTGGATTTCGCGCACAAATCTCTTGACGCACAGCATCTCGCGTCCAGCACGAGTGGATGTGTGCATCGAACGCGGATCGGTTCGACGCGTGCGTTGCGCGCGTGACGCGGAAGAGCCCGGCCGTCGGGGCCGGGCTCACTCCTGACCACGGGTCGCTCACTACGAGCCGGGATACCCGGCTCGTAGGACGCTCGCTCGCAGCCCCGAGCAGATTCGAACTGCCGTTACCGCCTTGAGAGGGCGGCGTCCTGGGCCACTAGACGACGGGGCCGTGCTGCTCGCTTCTTCGGGCTCGGGGGGGAGGACTCGAACCCCCAATGACAGGGCCAGAACCTGCTGTGTTGCCGATTACACCACCCCCGAAGGGCGGCGACCATCGTAGCCGAAGCGATTCGCTTCAGCCGAGGCGTCCGCGCGCGGCGCGCAGACGTCGAAGCGCGCGGTCGCGGCCGAGCAGCCGGATCGAGTCGAACAGCGGGAGACCTTGCGCACGACCCTCGATCGCCGCGTAGAGCGCGGGCATGACCTTGCGCGCCTTCAGACCGAGGGTGTCGATGGTCTCGCGCAGATCGAGCGCATCCACGGTCCACTCGCAACGCTCGATGTGACCAATGACCGCGTCGAGGACCTCGCCGACGCGCTCGGTCGACTCGGCCTTCGCCCACGAGTCGGGATCGATCGCGAACTCGTGCTCGTCGACGAAGAGGAAGTCCGTCTGCTCGACGAGCTGCACGGTGGTCGTCGACGCGCTCCTGCCCGATCGCGAGCGCCTCGCGGAACGACGTCGAGGTCGAGCCGCTCCCCGAAGCGCGCTCGGGCCTCCGGCTCCACGCGCCGGACCAGTTCGTCGAGCTCGATCCGGCGGATCCACTGACCGTTCATCCAGTCGAGCTTCTTGGGGTCGAAGACCGCCGCCGCGTGGGTGACACGCTCGAGCTCGAACTCGGCGACGAGCTCCTCGGCCGTGAGGATCTCACCGCCATCGGGCGGTGACCATCCGAGCAGCGCGAGATAGTTGACGAGCGCCTCCGGCAGGTACCCGCGCTCGCGGAACTCCTCGACCGCGACCGCGCCGTGGCGCTTCGAGAGCTTGGCCCGGTCGGCGGCCGAGGATCAGCGGCAGGTGCGCGTACACGGGTTGCGGTCCGCCGCCGAGCGCCTCCCGGAGTGCGAGCACCCGGTGGGTGGTGTCGAGGAGATCCTCGCCCCGGATGACGTGGGTGATCCCCATCTCGATGTCGTCGACCGCGTTGGCGAGGAAGAAGATCGGGGAGCCGTCGGACCGCAGGATCACGAAGTCGTGGATCAGCGACCACTCGACCTCGACGTCTCCCCGGATCACGTCGTGGAACCGACTCACCCCGGCGTCGGGCGTGCGGAACCGGACCGACGCTCGTGCGTCCCTCTGCGGCGAGCGCAGCTCGTTGCCCCGGCGGCGAGGTCGCGGCAGTGGCCGTCGTAGCCGGGTGGTCGACCGCCGGCACGTGCCGCCTCGTTCCGCGCCTTCAGCTCGTCTTCGGTGCAGTAGCACTCGTACGCGCGCCCGGCGGCGAGCAATCGGTCGACGGCCTCGCGGTACAGGTGCGATCGTGCGCTCTGGAGCACCGGCCCTTCGTCCCAGTCGAGACCGAGCCAGCGCAGCGTGTCCTGCACGCCCGCGATCGCGGCGTCGGTGGTGCGCGACCGATCCGTGTCCTCGATGCGCAGGATGAAGACGCCGCCTTCGTGACGCGCGTAGAGCCAGTTGAACAGCGCGGTGCCCGCGTTCCCGACGTGGATCTCGCCCGTCGGCGCGGGCGAGTAGCGAACTCGAACGGCGGCCATCAACCCATCTCGTCGAGGATGTGACGCGCGACGACGATCCGTTGCACCTGGTTGGTGCCCTCGTAGATCTGCGTGACCTTGGCGTCGCGCATCATGCGCTCCACCGGGTAACGCCGCGTGTAGCCGGCGCCGCCGAAGACCTGGACCGCATCCGTCGTCACCCGCATCGCGGTGTCGGCCGCGAAGAGCTTGGACATCGACGCGAGCTTCGAGACCCGGGGATCCCCTGCGTCGAGGAGCGCGCAGGCCTCGTAGATGAGCAGCCGCGCCGCCTCCACCTGCGTGGCCATGTCGGCGAGCATGAACTGCACACCCTGGAAGTCGGCGATCCGTTGACCGAACTGGCGCCGCTCCGCCGACGTAGCGCGCCGCAGCGTCGAGCGCACCCTGCGCGATGCCGAGTGCCTGGACACCGATGATCGGCCGCGAGGAGTCGAGCGCACCCATCGCGTACATGAAGCCCTTCCCTTCCTCGCCGATGAGGTTGGCCGCCGGCACCACCGCGTCGTCGAGGTAGACCTCGCAGGTGGGCGAGCCGCGCATTCCCATCTTCGTTTCGGGCTCGCCCATCGACAGCCCCGGCGTGTCGCGCTCGACCACGAACGCGCTGATTCCCCGGTGCCCGGCCTCGGGATCGGTCTTGGCGAAGACGACGTAGAGGTCGGAGACGCCCGCGTTCGTGATCCACGCCTTCGTGCCCCGGAGCACGTAGTGATCGCCGTCGCGGACCGCTCGGGCGCTCATGCTCGCGACGTCGCTCCCGGCGTCGGGCTCGGAGAGGCAGTAGCTCGCCTGGAGCTCGCCGGCCGCAACGCGCGGGACATAGCGGGCCTGGAGGTCGGGACTTCCGAACATGATCACGGGCGTCATCGCGAGCTTGGAGATGATCACGAACAACGACGACGAGCCGCACACGCGCGCCACCTCTTCGACGAACAGCGCGTACGTCACGGTGTCGGCGCCGTCGCCGCCGTGCTCCTCCGGGAACCCCAGGCGGACAAAGCCCGAGTCACGGTACGCCGCGAAGCTCTTCCACGGGTACTCCGAACGCTCGTCGGCTTCAGCCGCGTTCGGCGCGATCTCGCGCTCGGCGAACCGGCGGAATGTCTCTCGGAGCTCCAGCTGCTCGTCGGACAGCACGAGCTCAGCCGTCGTGGTCGACGGATTGCCGGAGCTGCGAACGGAACTCGATGAGCAGCGCGGTGACCTGCGGCGGCATGCGGAGCACCGCGTCGGGGACCGCATCGACGATCGCTCGTCGCGCCTCGTATTCGTGCTGCGCGCCGTGGACTGCTCGGGTGCGCCACTGCACGAACGCCGGGTCGACCTCGCCTTTGTAGCCCAGCAGTGCTGAAGCGATGTCGATGTCGGTCATGATCGGCGCGCGGCCGAATGCCGCCGAGCGCTTCATCGCCAGCTCGCCCACGACGGCAAGGGCGTCGTCGGCCGATTCGTGCGCGCCGAGCGACAATCGATCCCGCATGCGCTCGGCGAGCGTGAGCGCGTAACCGACGTTCGGACCGGGACGGCCGAGCAGCGTGCCGGTGGGCTGGCCCGCTTCGAGGTCGCCCGGACGGTCGGCGCGCCAGCTCTTCGCCGCCGGCATCCTGACGCCCGGGGCGAGGTTGGGCTCCTGGCGGGGCGCGTCCTCGAGGTTCGGGGCGACGAACGGGTCGGTGGGCATTGGCGCTTGCTACTCCGCTCGCGTTGCGAGGAGCAAGCCGTAGACGAGCGAGTCGAACAGCGCCTGCCAGGACGCCTCGATGATGTTCTCGCTCACGCCGATCGTCGTCCAGGAGCGGTCGCCGTTCGTGGAGTCGACGAGCACTCTCGTGACGGCGCCGGTCCCCTTCGCGGTGTCGAGCACCCGCACCTTGTAGTCGGTGAGGTGCACGTGCGCGAGAGCCGGGTAGCGGTCGCCGATCGCGGTGCGCAACGCGGTGTCGAGCGCGTTGACCGGCCCATTGCCCTCCGCGGTCGCGATCGTTCGCTCCCCGGCGACGTGCACCTTGATCGTGGCCTCGGTGGTGGCGTCCCCGGTGACCGACGAGGGATCGTCGTCGTCGGTGATGACCCGGAACGACTCCACCGCGAACCAGGGCTGCTCCCAGCCGGTCGCGCGCCGCATGAGCAGTTCGAGCGACGCGTCGGCCACTTCGAAGTGGTAGCCCTCGTGCTCCATCCGCTTCAGGGTGTCGACAAGATCGTTGACCTGCGGGCCGTCGAGCGTGAGACCGAGCTCCTTCGCCTTCAGCAGGAGCGTGCTCTTGCCGGCGAGCTCCGACACCACGAAGCGCGTTCCGTTCCCGACCGAGTCGGGCGGCACGTGCTCGTAGGCGTCGGGGCGCTTGACGATCGCGCTCACGTGCAACCCGGCCTTGTGCGCGAAGGCCGACGATCCCACGTACGCGGCTTGGGGGTTGAGCGCCATGTTCACGAGCTCGGCGACGTGGTGGGCGACGGGAGTGAGCCGCTCCAACCGGTCCTCGGGGATCGTGGCCACGCCCATCTTCAGCGTGAGGTTCGGGATGATCGTGGTGAGGTTGCAGTTGCCGGTTCGTTCGCCGTAGCCGTTGATCGTGCCCTGCACCTGGATCGCGCCGCCGCGCACGCCGGCGAGCGCGTTGGCGACTCCCGTGCCCGCGTCGTCGTGCAGGTGGACCGCGATACCCACGTCACCGCCGAAGTAGTCGACGATCTCGGCGACCGTCTGCTCCACCTCGTGCGGCAGCGTCCCGCCGTTCGTGTCGCACAGCACGAGGCGGGTCGCCCCCGCAGCGGCCGCGCCCTCGAGTACCCGCAAGCTGAACTCGGGGTTGCGTCGATAGCCGTCGAAGAAGTGCTCGGCGTCGAAGAACACCTCACGCCCGGCGGTGCACAGGAACGCCACCGAGTCGGCGACCATCGCCACACCTTCGTCGAGGGTCGTCTCGAGCGCTTCGAGCACGTGGTAGTCCCACGTCTTCCCGACGATGCACACCGTGGACGTGCCGGCCTCGAGCAGATGGCGCAGCGTGTCGTCGGAGTCGACCTTGCCCTTCTTGCGACGCGTCGAACCGAAGGCGACGAGCGTGCTCGTGTCGAGCTGGAGCTCGCTCGGCGCGCGCCGGAACATCTCGTCGTCCTTCGGGTTCGCTCCTGGCCAGCCCGCTTCGATGAAGTCGACACCGAGCCAGTCGAGCTGCTCGGCGATGCGCAGCTTGTCGTCGACGGTGAGCGAGATCCCTTCGAGCTGGCTGCCGTCGCGCAAGGTCGTGTCGTAGATCTCGACACGAGAGGGGATGCGTACTTCGGGGTCAGACATGCTCCAACCAGTCCCGGTATTGCTCGACCTGGCCGCGGACGGTGGCGAGATACGTCTCCTGGAGCTTGCGGGTCATCTCGCCCGGGTCGCCGATCACACGGTCGTCGACCGAGCGGATCGGCACCACCTCTGCCGCGGTGCCGGTGAGGAACGCCTCGTCGGCGAGGTAGAGGTCGTGGCGGAGGAGCTGTTCCTCGCGCACCTCGTATCCGAGATCGCGCGCGATGGTCATGATCGAGTCACGAGTGATGCCGGCGAGTGCGCCGCTCGCGAGCGTCGGCGTGACCAGCACGCCGTCGCGAACGATGAAGACGTTCTCACCGGTGCACTCGGCCACGAAGCCCTGGGTGTTCAGCAGGATCGCCTCGTCGTACCCCGACTTCACCGCTTCCACCTTGGCCAAGCTGGAGTTGATGTAGATGCCCGTGCCCTTGGCCGCGACCGGATTGACGTTCGGATCCATTCGCCGCCACGACGAGATCTTCACTCGCACCCCGGTGGCGAGGCTGTCCTCACCGAGGTATGCGCCCCATGGCCACACCGCGATCGACACGTTCACCGGACAGGGCAGCGGGTTCAGCCCGATCTCCCCGTACCCGAGGTACGCGATCGGGCGCACGTAGCACGAGTCGAGCCCGTTCGCGCGCACTGTGAGCTTGCACGCCTCGACGAGCTCCTCCCGCGAGTAGGGGATCTCCATCATGATCAGCTTCGCGGAGTCGAGCAGCCGCTCGATGTGGTCGGTGAGGCGGAAGATGGCCGGCCCGTCGGGTGTCGCGTACGTACGGATCCCTTCGAACACGCCGGAGCCGTAATGCAGGCTGTGGGTGAGGACATGCACGCGTGCTTCGTCCCACGGCACGAGCACTCCGTCCATCCAGATCTTCTCGGTCTTCTCGAACGGCATCGCACTACACCCTTCTACTGATCGCGTCGCCGATCTCACTCGTGGAGCCGGTGACGTCGTCGGAACCGTCGACGGCCGCGCGTACCCGTGACGCGGCATCGACCTCCCCGAGGAACTCCAACATCATCGCGGCCGACGCGATCGCCGCGCGCGGATCGGCCTGACCGGTGCCGGCGATGTCGGGCGCCGAGCCGTGCACGGGCTCGAAGAGGGACGGTCCCGTGCGGGCCGGATTCAGGTTGGCCGACGCCGACCGCCCGTGCCCGCCCGCGATCGCCCCCCCGAGGTCGGTGATGATGTCGCCGAACATGTTGTCGGTGACGATCACGTCGTATCGGCCGGGGTCTTGCACGATGTAGATGCACGCGGCGTCGACGTGGTTGTACGCGGTGGCGACGTCCGGGTACTCGAGCGCGACCGCATCGAACGTCCGCTGCCAGAGGTCGCCCGCGAACGTGAGCACGTTGGTCTTGTGGACCAGCGTGAGATGCTTCTGCTCCCGCGACCGCGCGAGGTCGAAGGCGTAGCGCACACACCGCTCGACACCCATGCGCGTGTTGACCGACCCCTGTGTCGCGACCTCGTGGGGTGTGCCCTTGCGCAAGAAGCCGCCCTCACCCGCGTACACACCTTCCGTGTTCTCGCGCACCACCACCAGATCGATGTCGGGGTGACGGGCGTCGGGCGCGGCCACGAACGGACGATGGTTCACGTACAGATCGAGCTCGAAGCGCAGCCGCAGGAGGATGCCGCGCTCCACGATCCCCGAACCCACGCCGGGAGCCGCGCCCACGGCGCCGAGCAGCACCGCATCGAGCTTGCGGATCGCCTCGAGGTCCTCATCGGGCAACACGGCGCCGTCACGCGTGTATCGCTCCCACCCGAGGTCGAAGGGCATCGCCTCGTAGGAGACTCCGGTCGCGTCGAGACACTTCACGGCCTCGGCGACGACCTCGGGGCCGATGCCGTCTCCTCCGATGATCCCGATGCGGTAGGTCATTGGTGTTCCTCGGCCGGTCGAATCTGCCGGTGTCGAAACTTCTCCGGCAACGAAAAACCGCCCGACTCCGGTAGGCCCGAAGTGGACGGCTGGATGCGAACGCCGGTGGCCGGCGTCCGCTACGGAATAACGATGACGGATGCGGGCGTGCGCTCCATGAACCCGCCATTCTTCCAGGTCGGAGCGCCATCTGTCAACTCTGGAGAGCCGCTGAGCGCGCGGACAATCTGCCGAGTGAGGGTGCCCGTACCCTTCACCGATGAAGAAGCTCCTGCTCTGGGTGGGTGTCGGCCTGTTCGCGGTCGTGGCGATCGCGGTCGCGGGCTGGTACTTCTTCCTCAAGAGCGACCCGGCGCCGCGCGCTGCGATCAAGGAGACGCCGCTGCAGACCCGGGCGCCGACCACGTCGTCGGGCGCAACCGGCGCAGGAACCACGAGCAACCCCGCGTCCACCCTCGACGGCACCTACGCGGTGAAGCCGGGCAACAGCAACAACTTCGTCGGCTACCGAGTCACCGAGAAGCTCGTCGCCAACGTGGTGCAGTCGACGGCCACCGGCCGCACGGACAATGTCACGGGCACACTCACCATCGAGGGCACGACGGTGAACGACGTGACCGTCACCGCGGATCTCCGCGACCTCACGTCCGACCAGAGCTTCCGCGACGGCCGGCTCCATTCGTCCGGCATCGAGTCCGACCGGTTCCCCCAGGCGAAGTTCGTCCTCACCGAACCCATCACGTTGCCGAAGCTCCCCGCGGCCGGCGAGACGATCACCGCCGACGCCACGGGCAACTTCACCCTGCACGGCGTCACCAAGCAGGTGACGGTCCCCATCCAAGCGCGATGGGACGGTACGGACGTGCAGATCGTCGGCAATCTGGCGATCGTCTTCGCCGACTACAACATCACCGCCCCGACTGCTCCCGCAGTGGCGTCGGTCGACAACCACGGCGAGATGGAGTTCCAGCTCTTCTTCGAGAAGACCCGATAATTCGCTCGCTCACTGCGAGCCGGGATACCCGGCTCGCGGGCGTTCGCTCGCTGGCGAGCGACTCGCTCCGCTCGTCGCCGCATCGCATCCGCCCGCTCGTCGCCGCATCGCATCCGCCCGCTCGTCGCCGCGTGGTCGGTCGAGCCAGTAGCCTTTCGAGCGCGATGGAAACGGCCCACCTCTCGAAGCAGGCCTACGAGCGGCTCCAGGACGAGCTCGAGGAGCGATCCGGCCCGAACCGGAAGTCCATCTCGGCAGCGATCGAGCGCGCGCGCGAGCACGGCGACCTCAGGGAGAACGGCGAGTACCACGCGGCCAAGAACGAACAGGGCCTCAACGAAGCGAGGATCCGGCAGCTCGAGCAGATGCTGAAGACAGCGGTCGTGGTCGAGCGCACCGCCGGAGAGACCGTCGGGCCCGGCACGATCGTCGAGATCCGCATGGAGGGCGACGACGAGTCCACGAGCTATCTCGTGGGCTCCATCGAAGAGCGGCACGCGACACTCGACGTGCTCTCCACGTCGTCACCGCTCGGCCAGGCGCTGCTCGGCCACGGACCGGGCGACACCGTGGGCTACGACGGACCGCGCCGCACGTTCCAGGTCGAAGTCCTGAGCGTGCGCCCCGCCGACTGACGGCTCTTCGTCATCCCGTCCTCGGCGCGCGTCCGTACCCGCCGCCGCCGGGGGTCCTGATCCGCAGCACGTCGCCGGCGCGTAGCTGCACGGTGCACTTGTCGGGCACGCGCCGGGCGTCGGACTCGTCGCCCGCCGGAAAGGACGAAGTTCTCGCCCGTCGCGCCGGGCGCCCCACCGTCGAGCCCCCACGGCGCCCGGGCGCGCCGCTCGGTCACCAGCGACACCGTGACGTCCTCGAGCACCTCGATCTCCCGGTCGATGCCGTCACCCCCGCGGTACGCCCCGCCACCGCCGCTCCCGCGGCGGAGCGCGTAGCGCCGAACCCGGAGGGGCAACTGCGCGTTCGATCGCCTCGACCGGGGTGTCGACGCGTGTTCGTCATCGCGGTGTGCACGCCGCTCATGCCGTCGGCCCAGGGTCGCGCACCTTGCCCGCCGCCGATCGTCTCGTAGTACACCCACCCGTCGCCGCCGAGCAGCACGTTGTTCATCGTGCCCTGGCTCGCGGCCCCGACCCGGTCCGGGACGACCTGCGCGAGCGCGCCCAGACACACGTCGGCAACGCGCTGGCTCACCTCGACGTTCCCGGCGGCGACGGCCACGGGTGCGACGGCGGCCACGACCGTGCCGGGTGGCGCGATCACTCGCACCGGCCGCATCGTGCCTCCGTTCGCGGGGATCGTCGGATCCGTCGCGGCGCGAAGCGCGAACGCGACCGCGCTCACGGTCACCGCCTCGACCGCGTTCACGTTTCCCGCGCGCTGGGCGTCGGTGCCGGTGAAGTCGAACGTCGCACGATCGCCGCGCACCGACAACGCCAACGCGATGCGAGTCGGCGACTGCTGCGCGGGCGCGGGGCCGGCCGAGTCGAGCACGTCCTCGAAGCGCCATTCGCCGTCCGGCAGCGCAGCGAGCGCCGCTCGCATCCGGCGTTCGCCGTAGTCGACGATCTCGGCGAGAGGCGCGACCGAACCGACGCCTTCCACGACCATGCTTCGACAATCGCACGCATGCGCTCGACACCGATGCGGTTGGCTCCCCGCTGCGCGTCGAGGTCGCCGGATCGCTCGGTCGGGCATGCGCGAGCTCGCGACCAGGATCATGGCGACCGCGTCGTCGAAGCGGACCGGCGGGATGCGGAGGCCCTCCTCGTAGATCTCGGTTGCCTCGGGCGGCATCGAACCGGGTGCCATCCCGCCGAGATCGGCGTGGTGCGCACGGTTGGCCACCCAGCCCGACGAGCTCGGCGTCGCACGAAGCACGGGGACACGAGGGTGACGTCGTTGAGGTGTGTCCCGCCTGCGAACGGATCGTTGAGCACGATCTCGTCGCCCGGTCGAGGTGCACCCCGATCGCGGCGATGGCGGCCGCGACCGCCGCCGGCATCGAACCGAGGTGAACCGGAATGTGCTCCGCCTGCACCAAGCAGCTCGCCCGCGGCGGTGAACAGCGCAGCCGAGCAGTCGGCACGCTCCTTGATGTTCGGGCTGTACGCGGCGCGGCGCAGGACCGCGCCCATCTCCTCCGCGGCACCGGTGAGCCGCGAGATCAGGATCTGCAGGGCTCGGCCGGGTTCACGCTGCGCACCATCACCCACGCGCCGAGCGCGGCGGCTCGGCGACCCAGCCGTCGGGAACCCACACCGTGCAGTCGGCTCTCGACGACGACGTCGGGCCCGTTCACGCGCGGGCGCACGACGACGGGAAGCTGTTCCACAGTCAGCGGCGCGGCGCTCGACGCGCGCGCCCGCAGCGCGACGACCTCGACGGGGGCGCCGGGCCGGGCGTAGCCGTTCCGCCGCTCGTGCTCCGTCGGGAAGTCGGCCGGGCGCGGACACGGTGAGCTCGTGGCTCTGACCGACGTAGCGGCAGTCGACGAACGTCTCGACGAGCTCGGCGCCACCGACCGCGGCCGACGCGTCCCGCGCGAGCGCGTCGAGGGCGTCGTCGAGACCTGCCACCGACGTCGGCGCGTCGCCAGGTCTTCACCAGCTCACGGCGCCGGGGCGCGCGACACGAGACCCACCGCCGAGAACACACCGGCGCGGGGCGGGACGATGACCGCGCGCATCCCGAGCGCGTCGGCGACCGCGCACGCGTGCAGCGGCCCGGCGCCGCCGAAGGCGACGAGCGCGAGGTCGCGCGGATCGACGCCCTGTTCGACCGTCACGACCCGGACGGCACGTTCCATCGCCGCGTCCACGACGGCGACGACCCCTTCCGCCGTCACTCCGGCGCGGTCGAGCGCCGCGAAGCGCGGCGGCAGCATCGATGCGGCCGAGCGCGGCAAAGGCGGAGTCGGCGGGGATCCGCCCGAACACGACGTCGGCGTCGGTCACCGTCGCCTGCTCGCCGCCGCGCCCGTAGCACGCGGGCCCGGGTCGGCGCTCCGGCGCTCAGCGGTCCGACCACGAGGGCGCCGCCGTTGTCGAGGCGGGCGATCGAGCCCCCGCCCGCGCCGATCGTGTGCACCGCGACGGCGGGAAGCCGGATCGGGTACCCCGCGATGGTGAGCGTCGGCGCCGGCTCCGGCGTACCGTCGCGGACGAGGCACACGTCGGTGCTCGTGCCGCCCATGTCGAACGACACCGCATCGGGGAAGCCGCACGCCTCCGCGACGACGGCCGCCGCACGCACGCCGGCAACCGGGCCCGAGAGCAAGAGCGCGGCGGGTCGCGTCACCGCGTCCTCGAGCGGCACCAGCCCGCCGGCCGACGTCATCACCAGCACCTCGCGCGCCAAGCGACCGCGAGCCCGAAGAGGTACGCGTGGCAGACGGGGCGCAGCGCGGCGTCCGCCACGGTCGTGACCATGCGCTCGTACTCGCGGAACTCGGGTGAGACTTCGTGCGAGCACACGACGTCGAGTCCCTGCGCCACGAGCGCCTGCGCCACCGCACGTTCGTGCGACGGCGTCGAGATCGGCGTGCAGCAGACACACCGCCACCGCATCGACCTCGTCGATCACGGGAACGCGGCCGTCGAACGCCTCGAGCTCACAACCCGCGCCGTCGAGTCGCCCGCTCACCTCGAACCGCAACTCGCGCGGCACGAGCGGTGGCGACCGGTCGACGTGCTGGTCGTAGAGCGACGGCCGCGACTGGCGGGCGATCTCGATCACGTCCGCGAATCCCCGCGTTGCGACGAGCGCCACGCGACCCACCTTCTGTTCGAGCAGGGCGTTGGTAGCCACCGTCGTCCCGTGCGCGAGCAGCTCGGGCGCGACCGCGGTGACCCGCGCGATGGCCTCGCCGATTGCAACGGCGGGATCGTCGGGGGTGGACCCGACCTTCACGACCGACCCGTCGTCACCGACGAGGTCGGTGAACGTCCCGCCCGTGTCCACCCCGATGCGCACGGACCAAGGTTCGCACGCGGAGCGCGGTCAGCGACGCAAGCCCTGCAGGCGATCCATCGACGGACGGTTCAGGCGCCGGCGGGCTCGCGCCCCTCGACCTCTTGCAGGAGGTACCCGCGGGCACGGACCGTGCGCACCTCGAGCCCGAGCGACGAGATACGCCGGCGGAGACGCAACATGTGCACGTCGAGCGCGTTCCGGGTGGGGCTGCCGCCTGGCCACGCCCGGCGCACGAGCGTGTCGCGGCCGACCACCGCGCCGAATCGGTCGACCAGCGCCGCCGCAAGCGCCCGCTCGACCGGCGACAAGCGTCACCCAGCGCCCACGATGCCGGAGCAGCCCGTCGGCGTCGACGGTGGGTGCGGTGACGGCTTGGCCGGCACGGGCCGCGAGCGTCGCGACGCGCGCACGAAGGTCGTCCTCGGCGGCCGGCAGGCGGATCCAGTCCTCGAGCGGGTCGACCGACGATGGGGCCGCGAGACTCTCGCCCACGAGCAGCAGCCGGGGCGCACCCGTCGCCCGAAGGCCCTCCAGCCGCGCCTCCTCCTCGGGCCAGCGGATCAACACGACGTCGGTGCGGGACTGCGCGTTCGCCACGTCGAGACCGTAAGGAGCACTTGTTTCGGCTTGGTTACGGCGAAGTGAAACAGGGCTGTCTGGCGAGCCGCGGCACCCGAGCGCAGCGAGGGTGCTCGCCGGGAGCGAGCGTGGAGCGAGCCGGGTACCCCGGCTCGCCAGCGAGCGACCAAAGAGGGGAAGGTAACAGTTAGCTTCCCGAACTGTTCGCTATGCTCTCAGCGTGAGCGAGCACACCGAGCAGGACCGGGACCTCCTCACCCTGGTCTGGGTGGTGCGTGAACTGGAACGGGCCTGCGCCGACCTGACGCTCCCCCAGTACCGGCTGCTGGCGCTGATCGTTCGCGGCGAGGAGCGCGCCAGCAGCCTCGCCGGGCAACTCGCGCTGGCCCGTCCTACCGTGTCGGCCGCGGTCGAGACGCTGGTGGCCAACGGCCTGGTCGACCGCACGTCCGTCGACGGCGACCGTCGGGCCGTTCGGCTCACCATCACCCCGAAGGGACGTGCGGCGCTGCGGGTCGCGGAGCGCGCGATGCGCGGGAGGCTCGACGACGCTCCTGGCCGACGTCCGTGACTCGTCGGTCGTCGAAGACGCGCTCGACGCAGCTCGCCGGCGCCCTCACTGCCCACGGAGAACGAGCTCGCAACGAGCGAGCGAACGGTATGGGAGTCAACGCCACACGATGAAGGCAGCGATCGAGCCGGGATGGCTCCGGAAGCTCTGGCCATTCCTGGTACGTCACAAGCGCGGAGTCCTGGTCGCGTTCGGTGTGGCGATCCTCGGCCAGGTCATCACGTCGATCATGCCGCTCGTGCAGCGTGTCGATCGTCGACAACACGATCACCACGCAGACCGAGCCGGTCGGACCGCTGCTCGTGCTGCTCGTCGGTCTCGCGGCGATCAACTTCGTGTTCCAGTACATCCGCCGCTATTCGCGGTGGGCGCTACGGCATCGACGTGCAGAACGACCTGCGCAACGCGTTGTTCGAACGACTCCAGCGCCTCGACTTCGCACGGCACGACGAGCTCCCCACCGGCCAGCTCGTGTCGCGCGCGAGCTCCGACCTGCAGCTGGTGCAGCAACTCCTCCAGTTCATGCCGATGCTCACCGGCAACGTCGTCCTCCTCGTGTTGTCGCTCTTCTTCATGCTCTTGATGTCGCCGCTGCTCACGCTCCTGACGTTCTTGACCGTGCCTGCGCTCCTCATCGTGTCGCTGCGGCTCCGCAAGAAGATGTACCCGGCGCAGTGGGACTCGCTCCAGCGCGCCGGCGAGGTCGCCGGCGTGGTCGACGAAGCCGTCACCGGTGTCCGTGTGGTGAAGGGATTCGGCCAGGAAGACCGCGAGATCGACTCGCCTCGCCGACGTCGCCGAGGACCTCTACCAGTCACGGGTGCGCAACATCCGCATCCAGGCGAAGTACTCGTCGCTCCTCGCGGCGATCCCGGCGTACGGCCAGGTCGGCGTGCTGGCGCTCGGCGGCTACCTGGCGATCCAGGGCGAGATCACGCTCGGCACCTTCCTCGCGTTCGCCACCTATCTCGCGCAGTTGCTCGCACCGGTGCGCATGATGGCCAACATCATCGCGGTCGTCGCAGCAGACGCGAGCGGCCGCGGAGCGCATCTTCGACATCCTCGACTCGAACCCGGTCGTCACGGAGAAGCCCGACGCACGACGCTCGTCGCTTCGAGAGGCGAGATCGTCGTCGAGCACGTCAACTTCGGCTACCTGCGCTCGGAGCCGGTGCTCGCCGACTTCTCGCTGCGCGTCGCGCCCGGCGAGACCGTCGCACTCGTCGGCATGTCGGGTTCGGGCAAGTCGACGGTGAGCCTGCTGCTCCCGCGCTTCTACGACGTGCAGGAGGGCACGATCACGATCGACGGCGTCGACGTGCGCGACGTCACGCTCGATTCGCTCCGCCGCGAGGTCGGCGTCGTCTTCGAGGACGCCTTCCTCTTCTCCGACTCGGTGCGGACCAACATCGCGTACGGCCGGCCCGACGCGACCGACGACGACGTCCGGCGCGCGGCCGCAGATCGCCGGCGCGTCCGACTTCATCGCCGCGCTCCCCGACGGCTACGACACGATGGTCGGCGAACGCGGGCTCACGCTCTCCGGCGGCCAACGGCAACGCATCGCGATCGCGCGCGCGCGTGCTCACCGATCCGCGCGTCCTCGTGCTCGACGACGCGACGTCGTCGATCGACTCGCGCACGGAGGAGCAGATCCACGCGACGCTGCGCGAGATCATGGAGCACCGCACGACGATCCTGATCGCCCACCGGCGTTCGACGCTGCGCCTCGCCGACGCGCATCGTCGTGATGGAGAACGGCCACGCGGTCGAGGACGGCACGCACGAGGAGCTCATGGTCACCTCGGCGCGCTACCGCGCCCTGCTCTCGGGACCCGGGCGAAGACGCCGAGGCCGACGCGATCGAGGAGCTCGTCGCGGCCGGCGGCGTCACCGCCGACCTCTGGCGCCGCGACGAGACCAACGGCAACGGCAACGGCGCTCGCGCCTTCGTCTCCGTCGCCCCTGTCCTCGGGCTCGGACCCGGTGGCGGGCGCGGCGGGGGCGGGGGCGGGGGCGGTGGCATGGGTGCAGGTCGGGCGGGCGCGCTGCACGATCACGCCCGAGCTCCTCGCCGCGGTGGAGGCGCTCCCGCCGGCCGACGACGATCCCGACGTCGACGTCGCGGCGGAGGCGAGCAGGCACGAGACCTTCCGGCTCCGGCGCTTCGTTCGCCCGTACCGCAAGCAGCTGCTCATCGGCTTCGGCCTCATCGTCGCTCGACACGCTCGTCACGCTCGCCGGCCCGCTGCTCGTGCAGCGTGGCCTGCAGAACGGCGTGCTCCAGGGTTCCGAGAAGGTGCTGTTCGTCTCGTCGGCGTTCTTCTTCCTCGCGGTCACGGCCGACTGGCTGCTCACGTGGACGTACACGCGCTACACGGGTCGCACCGCGGAGCGGCTGCTCTACGCGTTGCGCATCCGGATCTTCGCGCATCTCCAGCGGCTCGCGCTCGACTACTACGACCGGGAGATGGCGGGTCGCATCATGACCCGCATGACCACCGACGTCGACGCGTTCTCCAACCTGCTGCAGACCGGCATCATCCAGGCACTCGTGAGCATCATGAGCTTCTTCGGCGTGCTCGTCGTGCTGGCAGTCCTGTCGTGGCAGCTCACCCTCGCCGTGATGGTGATCCTCCCGCCGCTCATCATCGCGACGGTCTGGTTCCGCCGCGTGTCGTCACGCGCGTACACACGCGCCCGCGAAGCCATCTCCACCGTCAACGCAGAGTTCCAGGAGAACATCTCGGGAGTGCGAGTCGCGCAGGCGTACGTGCGCGAAGACACGAACATCGATTCGTTCCGCACCACCACCGACGTGTACAAGAACGCCCGGGTCACGACGCAGCAGATCCAGTCGTTCTACTTCCCGCTCATCATGTTCCTGTCCACGTGCGCGGACGCGATCGTGTTCGGGTACGGCGGCACACTCGTGCAAGAAGGCGTCATCACCAGTGCCACCGTGCTCACGTTCGTCCTGTTCCTCGACCAGTTCTTCGCGCCGATCCAGCAGCTCTCGCAGGTGTTCGACCAGTGGCAGTCGGCCCTCGCGTCGATGACGAAGATCAACGAGCTCATGCACACCGAAGTGTCCACGCCCGACGCCGAGCACCCGGTCGAGCCCGGCCGTGTCACCGGCGCGATCACCCTCGAGGACGTGCACTTCGGCTACCCGAACACCGGCGTCGAGATCATGCACGGCATCGACCTCGCCGTCACACCGGGCGAGACGGTCGCGCTCGTGGGCGAGACCGGCGCAGGGAAGTCGACGATCGTGAAGCTCGTGGCACGCTTCTACGACGTCACGTCGGGCCGGGTCCTGATCGACGGCACGCCGATCACCGAGCTCGACCTGCGCGCGTACCGCCGGCGGCTCGGGTACGTGCCGCAGGAACCGTTCCTGTTCTCCGGCACGATCCGCGACAACATCGCCTACGGGCGTCCCGACGCGACCGACGCCGAGGTGGAGCAGGCAGCGCGGGCGGTCGGCGCCCACGACTTCGTCGCCGAGCTTCCCGGCGGCTACCTCCACCCCGTCACCGAGCGCGGGCGCTCGCTGTCGGCCGGCCAGAAGCAGCTCATCTGCCTGGCGCGAGCGTTGCTCGTCGACCCGTCGATCCTGCTGCTCGACGAAGCCACCGCCAACCTCGACCTGAGCACCGAAGCGCGCGTCCAGCGGGCGATGGGTCTCGTCGCGTCCGGCCGCACCACCCTGCTGATCGCCCACCGGCTCCCCACCGCCCGCAGCGCCGACCGGATCATCGTGGTCGACGACGGGCAGATCATCGAGCAGGGCAGCCACGACGAGCTGATCGAGCTCGGGCGGTCGCTACGCGGAGCTGTGGTCGTCGTTCAGCGTGGAGCCCACCCCCGCCTGATCGCTCGCCGGGTGGCGATCACGCCGGGGATCGCCCTGCCCTCACCGTCGAAGGGGGTGCCGACGCAGGCGCGCCACCGTCGGCGCGAAGTCGAGGACCGACACGGGCTCGTCGAGCGACGCCGTGGGTGATACCCGGGCCGGAAGCAACGAGCCACCCACCGTCGCGATGCTCGCCGGGCCGCTGCGGGCTCGGCGACGACGTGGACCTCACCGATCCGCGGTGAGCTCGCCGCGACGAGCGGCTGCGTGCGGTCCCAGACGACGGACAGGTCGGCGAAGTCTTCGGGGGCGCTGCCCGGGTATGCCTCGCGGGCGAGGATCACGTCCCGCACGAGGTGACGTCCCGTTCTCGGGCTCGACGAGTGCCAGGAACTCATCGCGTAGCTCGTCGCACAACGCGTCGAGCTCGGCGCCGGGCGCGACCTTCCCGTAGGGCTCCCTGCCGATCACGTTGATCCGGATCGGCGTGTCCGCCAGGTCGGTGGGGACGCGCCAGAACCGTCGCCGACCGAAATCGCGGTCGCGCGCAGTTCGCCGCCGCACGCGTCGGATCCGCGCCGGGCAGTCGATCGCGCACGGAGCGCGGGATGCGCTCGCGCAGGACGCGGACGCCGCTCGGCGTCCACCCCGGCTCCGCCCTGGTGGATGCCGGTTCGAGGCGCTCGAGCACCGCGTCGGCGAGCGGCGCGGTCGCGTGGTCAGGCCCCATGCCGAGCAGAGAAAAAGCGATCACGGTGCCGGCAGGCCCAGCCGCGTCGACGAGCCTCCCCAGTTGGGCATCGACGACGCGGTAGATGTCTTCGACTCGCTCGAACTCGTGCCACAGGAAGTGCCCGGAACAGTGGGTCTCCGCGAAGACGACGACGATCGCGTCCCAGTGCGCGCGCTGCAGCACGTCGATCGCAAAGTCCGTACGGAGCACGGCGCGGTGGCGCAGGCTGGAGGCGAAGTCGTCGTTGGAGCCTGGGTTGTGACAGTCCCAGGTGGTCTCGTCACGGTCGAGCCAAACCGCGAGCTGGTCGGCCCAGATCGGAGCCGGATGACATTTGGCGAGCGGTTGGTGCGCGCCATGGCTCATCCAGTCGGCGACGACGAGGTTCTCCGCGTGTCTGCCGATCGGCGCCTTCGGGACGTCGAGCACCGCGAATCGGTGACCGTGCGACGCCAGCGTGTCCCAGAACGGATCCCCCTGGATGTCGTCGCGGCTCGACGGCACCCAGTCGTACGTACCGGGGACGTACCGACGGTAGAAGCGACGTCCGTGCCGACCCGGCCCGGTGCCCGTCGCGAACGAAGACCACGCGGCGTCGTCGCCGAGCGCGTCGAACGCCTTGACGCTGCCCCACAGGCCATTCGCGCGCATTCGGGCGATCACGGGCAGCTGGCCCTCGTCGGCGAGGCGCGCGACTTCCGTGCGATCCGCGCCGTCGAGCCCTACGAGAACAACGTGCGCTCCCACGCTTCCGACCTCCCTGCGCCCTCGGGATGGTACCGGCGTCGATGGGGGTCGGTGCTTCCCAGGTCAGTGGTCAGCCGCAGCGCGGCGCGCGAGCGGCCGCGATCTCACGCAGCGCGGCGTCTCTCCCTTCGTAGCCGCGTGTCGCGCTGTCCTTGCCCGGCTCCAGCATCTTGTAGACGTCGAAGAAGTGCTCGATCTCGTCGAGCAGCGCAGGCCGGAGCTGGGTCAGCTCATGGACGTCTTCGTAGGCCGGGTCGTGAGCGGGTACGCAGAGGATCTTCGCGTCGGGACCCTTCTCGTCCTCCATCCAGAAGACGCCGATCGCCCTGACCCGGACGTAGCAGCCCGGGAAGGTCGGATCCTCGAGCAGCACGAGGACGTCGAGCGGGTCGCCGTCACCGGCAAGCGTGCCGGGAACGAAGCCGTAGTCGGCCGGGTAGACGGTCGCGGAGAAGAGCCTGCGGTCGAGGCGGATCACGTGCTGCTCGTGGTCGTACTCGTACTTGTTGCGGCTGCCTCGGGGGATCTCGATCACGACGTCGAACTCGTCTTCCATCGTCCAGACGATATTGCGGCCGGCTTTGTTACGACTCGCGTTCTGCCGGGCTGGCAGAATCGACCCATGCCGCAGACGCTTTCCGAGAAGGTCTGGGAGCGCCACGTCGTCCACCGGGCAGACGGCGAGCCCGATCTCCTCTACGTCGACCTGCACCTGGTGCACGAGGTCACGTCGCCGCAAGCCTTCGATGGTCTCCGGATGGCCGGCCGTACCGTGCGCCGACCCGACCTGACGGTCGCCACGATGGACCACAACGTTCCCACGACCGACCTGCACCAACCGGTGCGCGATCCGATCTCGGCGAAGCAGATGCAGGTGCTCGCGCGCAACTGCGAGGAGTTCGGCATCCGGTTGTACGCAATGGGCCAGCCCGGTCAGGGAATCGTGCACGTGATCGGCCCCGAGCAGGGGCTCACGCAGCCGGGCATGACCATCGTGTGCGGCGACAGCCACACATCCACCCACGGCGCATTCGGCGCGCTCGCGGTGGGCATCGGCACGAGCGAGGTCGAGCACGTGCTCGCCACGCAGACGCTCCCGCAGGCGCGGCCGTCGACTCTGGCCGTGACCGTCGAGGGCACGCTGACGGACGGTGTGACCGCGAAGGACGTGGTGCTCGCGATCATCCACCGCCTCGGTACTGCCGGCGGTATCGGTTCCGTGATCGAGTACCGGGGTTCTGCCATCCGCGGGCTGTCGATGGAAGGTCGGATGACGGTCTGCAACATGTCGATCGAGGCGGGGGCGCGCGCCGGACTGGTTGCACCCGACGACACGACATTCGCCTACCTCGAGGGCCGCGACTTCGCGCCGAAGGGCGCCGATTGGGAACCGGCACTCGATGACTGGCGATCGCTCGTCACCGATGACGACGCCACCTTCGACCAGGAAGTCGCGCTCGACGCTGCCGCGATACGGCCGACGGTCACGTGGGGAACGAACCCCGCGCAATCCGTCGACATCGACGACGTCGTGCCGGCGCCCGACTCGTTCGAGGATGCCGGCGCGCGCGAGTCGGCAGTGCGCGCGCTCCAATACATGGGGTTGAAGGCAGGCACCCCCATCCGCGAGATCGAAGTGGACACGGTGTTCATCGGCTCGTGCACGAACTCGCGCATCGAGGATCTGCGCGCGGCAGCGGCCGTGGCGCGCGACCGTCGGGTGCGTCCTGGGTTGCGTGCGCTCGTCGTGCCCGGCTCGATGGCGGTGAAGGCCGCGGCAGAAGGCGAGGGACTCGACGCGGTCTTCCGTGCCGCGGGGTTCGAGTGGCGTGAGGCCGGATGCTCGATGTGCCTGGCGATGAACCCCGACAAGCTCGAGCCGGGCGAGCGCTGCGCGTCCACGTCGAACCGCAACTTCGAGGGACGGCAGGGCAAGGGTGGGCGTACGCACCTCGTGTCGCCGGCGGTTGCCGCGGCCACCGCGATCGCCGGCCGCTTCACCACCCCCGCCGACTTGGACTCGGCGCCGCGAGCCGGGTATCCCGGCTCGCAGAGAGCGAGCGAATGAAATGGATGCAGTACGAGAGATCATCGGACGGGCTGTACCGCTGGATCGCGCGAACGTCGACACGGACCAGATCATCCCGAGCGACTGGCTGAAGCGCGTCGAGCGCACCGGCTTCGGTGAGGGGCTGTTCGCGGAGTGGCGCGAGAGCTCCGACTTCGTGTTGAACCAGGACAAGTACGACGGCGCGCAGATCCTGGTGGCGGGTCCGAACTTCGGGTGCGGCTCGTCGCGCGAGCACGCTCCGTGGGCACTCGAGGACTACGGGTTTCGCGCGGTCATCGCGCCGAGCTTCGCCGACATCTTCCGCAACAACTGCCTGAAGATCGGCCTGCTACCCGTCGCGCTTTCAGGTGACGTCGTCACGCGCATCATGCGGGCCGTGGAAGACGACCCCACGATCGAGATCGTGATCGACGTCGTCGACCGGCGCGTCGCCGTCCCCGCCATCGACCTCGACGAGCCCTTCGAGCTCGAGGACTTCCACCACTACCGCCTCCTCGAGGGTCTCGACGACATCGGCGTGACCCTCCGACAAGACACCGAGATCTCCGCGTACGAGTCGCGCCGCGCGACCTGGCTGCCGTCCTCCTGACCGGTGGTGCAGGGTCAGGGCTGGAGCATCCTGATCAACCGTCGGGTGGCGACACTCAAGCCCAGCCACGCCATGATCACGAGGTAGGCCGCGTTCAGGAACAGCGACCATTCCACATGGCCGAGGACGAACGACCGCTCGAGCACGACACCTTGGTACAGCGGCGTGACACGCACGATCCACTGCACCGCCTCGGGGTACTGGGACAGCGGGAAGAACACGCCCGAGAACAGGAACATGGGAATGAGCGCGAGGTTCACGTAGTCGAAGTCGATCCACGACCGCATGAACGTCGTTCCGCCGATGCCTGCGCCCGCGAACGCCGCCGCGATGAGCAAGCCGGCGGGCACGGCAAGCAACGCCCACCACGAATGCACCAGACCGACGATCGCCATCGTCACGAGGAACGCCGCGGAGTAGAGCGCCCCCCGCAGTAACGCCCAGGTCATTTCGCCGTAGGCGACGTCCCGCACGCGTAGCGGCGTGGCCAGCATCGCGTCGAACGTGTGCGCGTACTTGAACTTGAAGAAGAAGTTGAAGGTCGTGTCGAGCACGGCACCGTTCATTGCCGCGGCGGCCATCAGGCCGGGCGCGACGAACGTCTTGTAGTCGATCGGCTCGCCGCCCGGTCCCGGCACCTTCCCCACCAGCCCACCAACACCGATGCCGATCGACAGCAGGTAGAGCGCGGGCTCGATGAGGCCGGTCAAGAACAGGTACCACTGGCGGCGGTACGCCGTGGTGTTCCGTTCCACCACCCGGATCGCGCCGCGGCCGACCCCACCGGGCACGATCCGGCGGGTCCATGGCGTGCGCTTCGGGGACCCGGGCGCCACCTCGAGGTCGACGCCGACCGTCACTGGGTGAGCACCCGCCGGAACGTCCGCTCCCCCCACCACACGCCCCAACCGATGAAGAGCAGCAGCACGAGCACGTTCCCGCCCGCGTCGAGCCACACCACCGAGCCCGTCGTCGCCGCCCGGCACAGCTCGACCGCGTGGTACAGCGGCGACAGCAGCGCCACCGGCTCGAGCCAGTCGGGGAGCCGGCTCACGGGGAAGAACGTGCCCGAGAACAGGAACAACGGGAACACGACGATCCGCATGACGACGGCAAACGCGGCATCGCTCTCTCGCTCGATCGCCCAGGCCGAGAGCGGCGCGGCGATCGCCAGCGCGCCGAGCACGGTGGCCGGGATCGCGAACACGCCCCAGAACGAGGGCACGCCGCCGAGCAGCGCGGCGATCGCGAGGAACACCGTCGCCGACATCACCGTGCGCACGCCGGTCCACGAGAGCTGCCCGAGGTAGACACGTCGTGCGACTCGACGGGCGTCGACACCGCTGCGTGGTAGGTGCCCATCCACTTCACGCCACCCATCACCGGCCACAGCGACTCGCCGGCAGCCTGCATCACCGCGCTCGCGGCCATCAGGCCGGGAGTGATGAACTCCAGATAGTCGAGCCCCTGGACCGACCCCTGGTGCTTGTCGACGAGATCACCGAGCCCGATGCCCATCGCGGCGAGGAACAGGAGGGGCGCGAACACGTACGAGAACGCCGAGCCGCGCCACAGCCGTCGCCACACCACCCACTCGCGTTCGACGACGCGCACGACGCGCCTCGCCTCCACGTCAGTCCTCGAGCGTCCGGCCGGTGAGGATCAGGAACACGTCCTCGAGCGTGCCGCGCCGCGCGTACATCGAGTCGGGCGTGATGCCGTCGAGGGCGACGAGCTCGGAGATCCCATCGGCATCGTCCGTGTAGACGAGCACGCGATCCGGGAGTGCCTCGATCCTGTGCCCGACCGCGGCGAGCCGCGGCAAGCACCTTGTCGCGGGCGTCGCCGTCGAGAAAACGCAGCTCGACCACTTCCCGCGTCGAATAGCTGCGCCACGAGCTCGCGCGGTGAGCCTTCCGCCACGATGTGGCCACCGTCCATGATCACCAGGCGATCACAGAGCTGCTCGGCTTCCTCCATGTAGTGCGTCGTGAGCACCGTGGTGACGCCCTGCCGCTTCAGCTGGTAGAAGCGCTCCCACAGCAGGTGGCGCGCCTGCGGGTCGAGGCCCGTGGTCGGCTCGTCGAGGAGCAGCAGCTCCGGCTGGTTCACCAACGCGCGCGCGATCGTGAGCCGTCGCTTCATGCCACCCGACAGCGGATCCACGCGATCGGCGCGACGCTCGGACAGTTGCATGAACGCGAGCAGCTCTTCCGCGCGCTCGCGGATCACGGCCCGCGGCAGGTCGAAGTAGCGACCGTAGATGAGGAGGTTGTCGAACACCGTGAGCTCGGTGTCGAGGCTGTCCTCCTGGGGCACCACACCGAGCCGTGCCCGTATCTTCGACCCATCGCACTGCGGATCGAGCCCGAACACCCGCAGTTCGCCGTCGGTCACCGGCGAGACGCATCCGATCATCCGCATCGTCGACGTCTTCCCGGCCCCGTTCGGCCCGAGGAAACCGAAGCACTCGCCGTCCTCGACGGAGAAGTCGATCGCGTCGACCGCGACGAACTCGTCGAAGCGCTTCGTCAGTCCCTTTCCCGTGATGAGCGGCGGCACGGCGCCCGACGCTACCGGTCGCGGACACGAAGGCACCCCTCTGATTCCGCGGTCACCTCGCCGACCAGCCCTGCCACGCCTCGACCGCGATGACGAGCACCGCACCCACAGGCCGCAGCTCGCGGTACTGCCTGTACTTCACGGCCAGGAGGTCGACCGCGCGCTCGCGCTCGGTGCCCATCTCGAGCACCGAGGCAACGCCGTCCACCCGCACCCACCAGAGCTGTGTCCAGTCGTCGTCGTACTCATCGACGAGGAGGCTGACCGCGGGCTGGGCGCGGACGTTGTCGAGCCGGCGCAGTCGAGTGCTGCGCTTCGGCTTGTCGTCGACAACCGACACGATCACGTCGCCTTCCACGGCGAAACAGATCGGCACGAGGTGCGGACGGCCATCGGAGCGCACGGAGCCCAGCCGAGCGACCGATGCCGACGCGAACCGCCCGCGCATCTCGCCGACGTCCATCAGCCGGCGCGGCGCGCGAGGTAGAGGTCGGCGAAATACGCGACCGGGATCGTTCCCCCTTCGGCATCGATGGCATCTCCGACACCTCGGAAGAGACGAGCACGCTGCTCCCGGCCCAGGAGGCGGTGATCCGACTGCGTGTCGAGCAGTTCGAGGTAACGAGCGGTGTCGTACGACGTGCTCCACGGGTGCTCGGAGAACGAGACGTCGCCGAACAGGGTGGATGCCTCGAGCTCGTCGGTGCACGCTCGCCGGCCGACGTCCTGCGCCGACCTCCCCGGCGTGCGCGCGCCGAGCCCGGGCGCGATGTGTGCGTACACCGCGTCGATCGCCTGCCGGAGCGGCGTGTCGGGCCAGTCCGGTCGGTTCCAGAACAGAGCGAGCGTCCCGTCTTCGACGAGCACGTCGTGTGCCTGCGACAGCCGAACGTCGGGCCGGACCCAGTGCCACGCTTGCGCCGCGTACACGAGCCGAAACGAGCCCGGCGACACGCGCCAGTCCTCGAACGCGACCGTCTCGACCGACACGTCGAGCTCCTCGCAGTTGCGACGCGCGACGGCCGCCATGTTCTCGTCGGGTTCCAGCGCAAGCACGCGGAGGTCGCGCGTCGCGAACGGGACCGTCGCCTTGCCCGTGCCACATCCCACCTCGAGCACCGGGTCACCACTCGCGAGCGACGCGTACCGGATCACCTCGTCGACCAGAGAGGCGGGATACGCCGGGCGGGCTCGGTCGTACACGTCCGCGACTTCGCCGAACACCAGCCGCTGCTCACGGGCCATCAGTCGCTCACACCGGCCGCTTGGTCGCCACGATCACGCCGCTCGCGAAGTCGAGCTCGGCCGCAACCAGCGCGGGATCACCCAAGAGCCGCTCGCGCACCGCGGCGAGCGGTACCAGGTAGCCGTCGTCGGAGTGCAACGACGGATCCATGTCGTCGACGACCAGCACGCCACCGGGCGCGAGCGCCGCGACGGTGGCCTCGAGACCGTCGACCTTGCCTCCGGGCGCGTCGGCAAACACGAGGTCGAACGGCGCGAACTCCTGCACTGCATGCGCGCCGTCGTCGCAGACGAACTCGACATACCCGGGCCATCCCGCGGTCGCGACGGTCGCGAGCATCACCTCGTTCGTGTCGACCGTGTAGACGCTCGCATCGTCGCGGTCACCCAGCCCGTGCACGATCCAGGCGAGCCCCACACCGGCACCGGTCCCGAGCTCGCAGATGCGGGCGTTCGGCGGTGCCGCAGCCGCGAGCGCCGCCAGCAGCGCGCCCACGCCCGGCTCGCTCGACAGATCGAAGCCGAGGTCGGCCGCCCGCCGGAGGGCCTCGCCGACGAGCGCCGGCTCGTCGGTCAGGGTCCGACCTCTTCGACCGCACGCGGGTCGGGCCGCTCCCGCAGCCGCACCACCTTGTTGACCGCGCTCGAGGTACGCGCGTGCCGACGCCTCGACCACGTCGGTGGAGACGCCCCGACCCGAAGCCTTCATCCCGTCCGTCTCGAGCTGGATCACGACATCGCCGAGCGCATCGCCGCCGCCCGTGACCGACGACACCTTGAAGTCGAGCACTTTCCCCGAGATACCGGTTGCGCGGGAGATCGCGGCGATGGCCGCGTCGATCATCCCGTTGCCGGAGCCCTCACCCTCGAGCTTCTCGTTCCCATCGGTCAGCACCACGGTCGCGCTCGGCGTGGCGACCGTCCCACCGCGCAACTCGAGACTCACGATGGTGTACCGGTGCACGAGACCAAGGCCGAGCTCCTCGGCGACGATCGCTTCGAGGTCGGCCTCCGTGATCTGCACCTTCCGGTCCGCCAGCTCCTTGAACCGTACGAACGCCTGGTTCAGCGCGTCGCCCTGCACGTGCAGACCGATCTTGTCGAGCGTGTCGGCGAATGCGTGACGGCCCGAATGCTTGCCGAGCACGATCTGCGCCGCTTCTTGCCCGACGGTGGACGCGTCGATGATCTCGTAGGTCTCACGGTCCTCGAGCACACCGTGCTGATGGATGCCCGCCTCGTGCGCGAACGCGTTGCGGCCGATGATCGCCTTGTTGTACTGCACCGGGTAGCCCGTAAGGCGCGCGACGAGGCGCGACGTGCGCGCCAGCTCTTCGGTTCGGACGGTCGTCTCGACGTTGCCGAAGTAGTCGCTGCGCGTGCGCAGAGCCATCACGACCTCCTCCAGCGCGGCGTTGCCGGCGCGCTCGCCGAGCCCGTTGATCGCGCACTCGACCTGGCGCGCGCCGGCAGCGACGCCCGCCAACGAGTTCGCGACCGCGAGCCCGAGGTCGTTGTGGCAATGCGTCGACACCACGAATTCGCCGCGGACGCGCTCGATCACATAGCGGATGAGGTCGGCGTACTCCTCCGGTACGCCGTACCCGACCGTGTCAGGGATGTTCAGCGTGGTCGCGCCGTTGTCGACGGCGAGCTGGCACACCTCGACGAGGAAGTCGGCGTCGGAGCGGCTGCCGTCCTCGGGTGAGAACTCGACATCCTTGCAATAGCCGGATGCGCGCGACCGCCGCCGCCGTCTCCTCCTTCACCTGATCCTCGGTCATGCGAAGCTTCTTCTTCATATGGATCGCCGAGGTCGCGATGAAGATGTGGATCCGCGGCTTCTCCGAGTGCCGCACTGCCTCCCACGCCCGGTCGACATCCTGGAAGGCGGTGCGTGAAAGACCCGCGATCGTGGAGCCCTGCACTCCCTTGGCGATGGCTTCGACCGCCTCGAAGTCGCCCTGGCTCGCGATCGGGAAGCCGGCCTCGATCACGTCGACACCGAGTCGCGCGAGCTGATCGGCGATCTCGAGCTTCTCTCCCACGTCGAGGGAGATCCCCGGCGACTGCTCGCCGTCCCGCAGGGTCGTGTCGAAGATCTTCACGTGATCCGGCATGACTCTTCGCTCGCTCTCTGCGAGCCGGGAGACCCGGCTCGCGGTCGGTCGCTCCTACACACGGGTCGCTCACTGCTCGGCGGGCTACCCGCTCGCGGTCGTTCGCTCCTACACACGGGTCGCTCACTGCTCGGCGGGCTACCCGCCTCGCGGTCGTTCGCTCCTACACACGGGTCGCTCACTGCTCGGCGGGCTACCCGCCTCGCGGTCGTTCGCTCCTACACACGGGTCGCTCACTGCTCGGCGGGCTACCCGCCTCGCGGTCGTTCGCTCACTCGTTCTCGGGCAACGAAAAGCCTCCCCGGCCCAAAGGCACGAGGAGGCGTCCGCGAGCACCCGGGGGCGCTCGCAGCTAGATAAGGAGCAGGCTCTGGGTGCGCAGTTCCCTTGTCATGGAACAATCAGTGTGCCAGGCGCGAGCGGGTCGAGTCAACTCATTTGCCGATCGCGTGGGAGAATCACGCCGATGAAGACCTTCTTCAAACGTGTCCTGGGCATCGGCGCGCTCACCGCACTCGGCTACGCCGTCTGGCGCGCCTACGACCGACGCCGGATCGACACCGGCGTCACGTGGGACCCCCAGCCCTTCCCGTACCCTCCGGAACCGCACACTGTGGTTCCCACGCCGAGCAGCGAGGCCCCGAAGTCGGATGCTTCGTGGCTGGAGGCCGACGGCGGTGCGTGCCCGGCCTCGCATCCGGTGAAGGCGAAGCTGGCGAGCGGGATCTTCCACGTGCCCGGCGGAGCGAACTACGACCGCACGAACGCCGACCGTTGCTACATCTCCAGGGAAGCGGCGGAAGCCGACGGTCTGCGCCCGAGCAAGCGTTAGTCCAGCTCGATGGCCTGGGCGTCGACGATGCCGTCCTGCGCGCGCAGCTGCTCGACGACGTGGGCTGGTACCGAGGTCGAGGTGGAGAGCACCATCAACGCGGCGTCGCCGGTTGGTCCGGTGCCCAGGTCGAGCTCCTTGATGTTGATACCGCCGTCACCGAGGATCATGCCGACGATTCCGACCATGCCGGGAGTGTCGATGTTGTGCACGACCAGCATATGACTCGACGGCGCGATGTCGACGATGTGATCGTCGATGGCGACGATGCGGGGCGCATCCTGCTTCCCGTACAACGTGCCTGCGACGTGCGTGCCGCGATCAGCCGTGTGACCGCGCAGCTCGATGAGGTTCACGTAGTCACGCGCTGACGACGACGAGATCTCGCGCACCACGAGCCCGCGCTCGGTTGCAAGCTGGGGCGCGTTCACGAACGAGACAGGTTCGTCGGTTGCAGGCCCGAGCACGCCCTTCAAGATCGCGAGCGTGAGCACGCGACAGTCGTAGCCGGCGATCTCACCCTCGTAGCTGATCTCGAGCGTGTCGACGAGCCCGCCGGCGAGCGCAGTGAACAGAGCTCCGAGCCGTTCCGCCAATGGCATGAAGGGTTGGACGTTCGCATTCGCTTCAGTGGCAGCCACGTTCACGGCAAAGGGAACGAAGTCGCCGCGCAGCGCCAGCACGACCTGCTCGGCAATCGTCTGCCCGGCCTTGTCCTGCGCTTCGATCGTGGACGCGCCGAGATGGGGCGTGACAACCACCGAATCGAGCTCGAACAGCGGTGACGCCGTGGTGGGCTCGGTCTCGAACACATCGAGCGCAGCTCCCGCGATTCGTCCTTCGTGGATCGCGTCGGCGAGTGCAGCTTCGTCGACGATGCCTCCACGCCCGGTGTTGACCAGTCGCAGAGCCGGCTTCGCGTGCTTCAGCACGTCGGCCGAGATCATGCCGACGGTTTCGGGGGTCTTGACCACGAGCACACAGAGGAAGTCGGCCCGTCCGACGAGCTCTTCGATCGACGACACCAGCTCGACACCGAGTTGTCGCGCGCGATCGGCGCTCACGTACGGATCGCGGGCCACGATCTGCATGCCGAATGCATGGGCGCGCTGCGCGACGAGCACGCCGACACGCCCGAGCCCGACGATGCCGAGCGTCTTGCCGTTGAGCTCGACGCCTCCCCACTTGTCCTTGTTCCATGCGCCGCCATGAAGGTCGCGGCTCGCCTGCGGGATGTTGCGTGCCAACGAGAGCAGCATCGCCATCGTGTGTTCGGCGTTCGCGAGCGCGATGGAGTTGCGGCGCATTCACCACCATGACGCCGCGGCGCGTGGCGGTCTCGATGTCGATGTTGTCGACGCCGATCCCGGCCCTGCCGACCACGATCAGCTCGTCGCCGGCCTCGAGCACGTCCGCCGTCACCTGCGTCGCGCTTCGAATCACCAGTGCCGACGCCCCGCGCACCGCGTCGAGCAATTCCGACGGCGAGAGCCCGAGACGGACGTCGACGTCGAGCCCCTCAGCGGCCATCGCCTCCAATCCGCTGTCCGCGAGCCGTTCGGTGACGAGGACGCGTTGCATCGCACCGAGGCTAGACGTCGGTGGTGCGGCCGCCGAGCAGCTTGGCGATGCGCTCGACTCCCTCCACCAGCGCGGCGTCACCCAGCGCGAACGAGAGCCGCGCGTACCCCGGCGCGCCGAACGCCTCGCCCGGGACGATCGCGACCTTCGCCTCGTCGAGCAGGAGCTCGCAGAGCTCCAGGCTGGACGTAGGCGTGCGACCGGCCGAGCTCGCGCCCGAGCACGCCCTCGAACGAGGGGAAGCAGTAGAACGCGCCTTCGGGTTCGAGGCAGGTGACGTCCGGGATCGCGGCGAGCATCTCGTGCATCACGCGGCCACGACGCTCGAACGCAGCGCGCATCTCGGCTACGGCCGAGAGGTCGCCGCTCACCGCCGCCAGCGCGGCCCGTTGCGAGACGTTGGCGACGTTCGATGTCTGGTGCGACTGAAGGTTCACCGCGGCGGCGCTGACGTCGGGCGGCGCGATGAGCCAGCCGACCCGCCATCCGGTCATCGTGTACGTCTTGGCGACGCCGTTCAGCACGACGCACGTTTCGGCGAGCTCGGGGACGAGCGCCGGCATCGACGTGAACCGATGGTTGCCGTACGTGAGGTGCTCGTAGATCTCGTCCGTGATCACCCACACGCCGCGTTCGACCGCCCACCGACCGATCGCCTCGACCGCTTCGGGCGGGTACACGGCGCCGGTCGGGTTGCTGGGTGAGACGAACAGCAGCACCTTGGTGCGCGGCGTCCACGCCGCGTCGAGCTGCTCGACGGTGACACGGAACCCGGCGGTCTCCGTGGTGGGAAGCACCACCGGGATGCCGTCGGCGAGCGCGATCGATTCCGGATAGGTCGTCCAGTAGGGCGCAGGGAGCAGCACCTCGTCACCAGGGTCCAGGAGTGTCTGGAACGCGTTGTAGACCGCGTGCTTCCCGCCGTTCGTGACCACGACCTGCCGCGCCTCGACGGCATACCCCGAGTCGCGCATCGTCTTGGCCGCGATCGCGGCTCGCAGCTCCGGCAGCCCGCCGGCAGGCGTGTAGTGGTGGTCGCCGATGTTCCGGCACGCCGCGAGTGCGGCGTCGACGATGTGCGCGGGGGTGGGGAAGTCGGGCTCACCGGCGCCGAATCCGATCACGTCCTCGCCCGCCGCCTGCAGGGCCTTGGCCTTCGCGTCGACTGCGAGCGTGGCTGACTCGGTGATGGCATCGACGCGACGCGAGACTCGGCTCATGTGATCATGGTGGCACGCGCGCCCGGTGATTCCCACCCGTTTTGGAGGAGCGAACGGCCGCGAGCCGGGTATCCCGGCTCGCAGTGAGCGACCCATGTGGAGGACCGAACGGCCGCGAGCCGGGTATCCCGGCTCGCAGTGAGCGACCCATGTGGAGGAGCGAACGGCCGCGACCCGGAGTCAGGACGCCAAGACGGCCGCGGGATCCCAGTTCGCGAGATCCGCCAGGCGCGGATCGTTGGAGAAGACCTCCACCACAGGGATCTGGAGCCCGAGGCGCCGCTGGACGACCCGCGTGTCGTTCTCCTGGTTCCAGAGCTGCAGCGTGACCGCGACCCCGCTCTCCCCCGCGCGCGCCGTGCGGCCCGAGCGGTGCAGGTACGCCTTGTGATCGTCGGCCGGGTCGTAGTGCACGACGACGTCGACCGAATCGACGTGGATGCCGCGCGCGGCGACATCGGTGGCGACGAGCACGGAGACCTTGCCGGCGATGAAGTCGGCCAGCGCGCGCTCGCGCGCTCCCTGGCGCAGGTCACCGTGGATCGCCAGCGAGCGCATCCCTTCGCGCTCGAAGCTGCGTCACGAGCCGGTCGGCACCGCGCTTCGTGCGCACGAAGACGAGCGTGCGTTCCACCCCGCGTGCGATCGACGCCAGCACCTTGACCTTGTCCATCTGGTGGACGAGGAAGAAACGGTGCTCCATCTCTTCGACCGTGGGTTCGGTCTCGGCGACCGCGTGCTGCACGGGATCCTCCATGTAGCGTTCGACGAGCCGCTTGACCGCGCCGTCGAGCGTCGCGGAGAAGAGCATCGTCTGGTGCGGCTGCTGCATCCGGTAGAGGATCTTCTGTACTTGCGGCATGAACCCCATGTCGGCCATGCGGTCGGCCTCGTCGATGACGAGCACCTCGACGTCGCCGACGGAGAGGTCCCCCCGTTCCATCAGGTCGATCAGCCGGCCCGGCGTGCCGACGACCACGTCGACACCCTTGCGCAGCGCGTCGACCTGCGGGTCCATCGAGACGCCGCCGTAGACGGCCCTGACCTTGCGCTCTCGCACCTTGCCGAGCGTGCGGAGCGCGGTCGTGACCTGGTTGGCCAGCTCGCGGGTGGGCACGAGCACGAGTGCCCGGGGGTGACCGGGTGCGGCCTGGCCGATGCGGCACAGGAGCGGCAGCCCGAAGGCGAGGGTCTTGCCCGACCCGGTCTTGGCCTTGCCGCAGAGGTCGCGCCCGGCGAGGGCGTCGGCGATCGTGAGCTCCTGGATGGGAAAGGGGTCGTCGATACCCTCACGCGCGAGGGCGGTGACGAGGTCGGCCGGGAGGCCGAGCCCCGCGAAGGTCGTGCTCATCGGGGAAGTGCTCGCTTTCGTCGTCGTTGTCAGGGTCTCGATGGCGCCCGCCCCGGTTGATCTCCAGGGCGGTGGGTCGATACTCGGTGCTGCACCATCGAGACGGCATCGACGCGAAGGACGAAGCGGTGAGGATTGACCCGCGAGCAAGAGTCTGGGCTCGCTGGACCCAGGATAGCCGCTGGGTGATGCCCTGAGAGGCACCTGAGGGTCCGCGCCGCGCCACATGGCGCCACCCGGCACAATTCAGTCCATGCGCCTCCTGATCGTCGAGGACGAGGAACACCTCGCGGCGGCGATCGCCGACGGACTCACGGCCGAAGGCTTCGACGTCGACGTCGTGCACAACGGTCATGACGGGCTCTGGCGCGGCCGCGAAGGGTCGTACGACGCGATCGTGCTCGACGTGCTCCTCCCCGGGATGCACGGCTACAAGGTGTGTCGAACGTTGCGCGACGAAGGTGTGTGGACACCAATCCTCATCCTCACCGCGAAGGACGGCGAGTACGACGAAGCCGAAGCGCTCGACACGGGCGCCGACGACTTCCTCTCGAAGCCCTTCTCGTTCGTCGTGCTGCTCGCCCGCTTACGCGCGCTCATCCGCCGCGGCGCGCCACCACGACCGAACGTGCTCACCGTCGGCACGCTCGAGCTCGATCCGGCCGCCCGACGCACGCGTCGCAAGGGCACCGACATCCGGCTCACCGCGCGCGAGTTCGCCCTGCTCGAGTTCCTGATGCGCAAGGACGGGGACGTCGCGTCGAAGACCGACATCCTCGACCATGTGTGGGGTATCGACTTCCAGGGCGATCCCAACGTGGTCGAGGTGTACATCGGCTATCTGCGCAAGAAGATAGACCAGCCGTTCGGCACCGAGAGCATCGAGACGGTCCGCGGCGCCGGGTACCGACTCGTGGCGGACGCGTGACGGAACCCGAGGTCGTCGAGCCTCGGCGCCGGTGGTGGCCTCGTACCGTGCGCGTGCGTCTCACGCTGGTGGCGACGCTCGTGTTCGGCATCGCATTGAGCGCCGCGGCATTCGGCCTCGTGAAGGTCGTGCACAACAATCTGGTCAACAAGATCGAATCAACGCAGAACGCGCAACTCGAGGAGCTCGCGGCGGCCCTCAAGCAGAATGACGCGCAAGCCAACCAGTACGAGAGCACGTACGTGCTCGGTCTCGACGGCCGATTCCACCCGGTGCGGGTTCCGCCGCCTCACCGCGAGGGCTACCTCGACTCGCGAGTCGTGATCCAGACCGCCGCCGGGAACGTCACGGTCGTCGCGCAACGGTCGCTGGCCGAAGTGGACAGCACCACCCAGAAGCTCACCCACATCATGTGGTTCGCGGTGCCCGCCCTTGTGGCCCTCGTGGCGCTGGCCGTGTGGTACCTCGCCGGGCGCGCGTTGCGACCGGTCGAAGCGATCCGCTTGGAAGCGGAGTCGATCACGGGCTCCACCATCCACCGGCGCGTGCCCGAGCCCGACACCGACGACGAAGTGGGCCGTCTCGCGCGCACGATGAACGCGATGCTCGGGCGCCTCGAGGAGAACTCGCAACGCCAGCGTCAGTTCGTGTCCGACGCGTCACACGAGCTGCGTAGTCCGCTCGCGTCGATCCGGACGAACGTCGAAGTCGCACTGCGCAACACGGACCGCGCCGACTGGAGCGCGGTTGCCGCTCGTGTGCTCGCAGAAGATGCCCGGATGGAAGACACCGTCAGCGAGCTGCTCGAGCTCGCGCGCATCGACGAAGTCGAGGGCGGAACCCCACTCGAGTCCTTGCCCGAGGTGGACCTCGACGAGCTGGTGCTCGACGAGACGCTGCGCGACCACCGCGTGCCGATCGACACGACCCGCGTGTCGGCAGGGCGCGTCCATGGTCGCCGGGAGCAACTGTCGCGGATGACCCGGAACCTCCTCGACAACGCCGACCGGCACGCGAAGTGGCGGGTCGCGATCGAGCTGCAGGACAACACTGAATCCGGCACGGTCGAGCTCACTGTTGACGACGACGGTCCCGGTATCGCCGTTCAAGACCGCGAGCGCGTGTTCGACCGCTTCACGCGCCTCGACGACGGCCGTGCGCGCGATTCGGGCGGCCTCGGCCTCGGCCTGGCCATGGTGAAGGCCATCGCGGAACAGCACGGCGGCACGGTCACGATCGACGACGCGCCGCTCGGTGGCGCACGGGTCACGGTGAGACTGCCGGCGGTCTGAGAGACTGCACTTCCCCATGCCGACCTTCACGCTCGTCAGCTTCAACGCGCACGCGGGGCTCCGTCCGAAGCGCCACGGCGTGTGCGCGCCCTACGACCTGACCGCGGTGCTCTGCGCCTTCGACGCCGACGTCATCGTGGTGCAGGAGACCTGGTGGCCGGACGACGGCGGGGCTGCCGTCGCCATCGCGGCAGCCGCCCTCGGTGCCGAGGTGTTCGAGCTCCCGTTCGGACGCGGCACCTTGCACCCGTGGCCGCACGTTCCGCGCGTGGGCACGGGTCAAGGCATCGTCGGGCTGTCGATCATCAGCAAGCTCCCGACGCGTTTCGTCGCGCGCCTGCCCGTCGGCCGCGTCCTCGCAGACCCTGCGCCGGATCGAGGCGCGCTACACGTCGAGCTCGACGTCGCGGGCAACGCGGTCGATCTCGTCGGGCTGCACCTGAGCTCGCGGCTACCACACGGCCCGCCGATCCAGCTCCGTAACCTGGCCCACCGACTCCCGCCGCCAGGACGGCCCGCCGTCGTCGCGGGCGACTGCAACTTCTGGGGCCCCGGCGTGCGCACGCTCCTCCCGGGATGGCGTCGCGCGGTGCGCGGGCGCACCTGGCCCGCGACGATGCCGCACAGCCAGATCGACCACATCCTCGTGCGGCCCGAGGTCGGCGTCGTCGAGGGCGCAGTGCTCGCCGATGTGGGCTCCGACCACCGCCCCGTGCGAGCCACCCTGAGCGTGGGGTAGACGCGAGCCACCGCGGCGCAGGTACCGGAACACCGGTTCGCTCACGTGCGCCGCAACGGCGCTGTCGGGTAGACCTCACGTCATGCCGACAACTGTGCGAGGAGTGGTGTCGCTCGCGAAGGGCGCGCCGGTCGAGATCCGAGATGTCGTCGTACCCGATCCCGGTTCGGGCGAGGCACGCGTGCGCGTGCAGGCATGCGGTGTGTGCCACACCGACCTGCACTACCGCGAGGGCGCGATCAACGATGAGTTCCCGTTCCTGCTGGGTCACGAGGCGGCGGGGATCGTGGAGTCGGTCGGAACCGAGGTACGGGATCTCGCCCCCGGCGACTTCGTGATCCTGAACTGGCGCGCGGTGTGTGGCGCCTGCCGTGCGTGCCGCCGTGGCCGGCCTTGGTACTGCTTCGCGACCCACAACGCCACGCAGAAGATGACGCTCGACGACGGCACTCCTCTCACGCCCGCGCTCGGCATCGGCGCGTTCGCGGAGCAGACACTCGTTGCGGCGGGGCAGGCCACGAAGGTCGACTCTCGCGCACGACCGGAAGCTGCCGGATTGCTCGGCTGTGGGGTGATGGCCGGCCTCGGCGCCGCCATGTACACCGGCGGGATCGGACGCGGCGACACCGTCGCCGTGTTCGGATGCGGCGGCGTCGGCAACGCCGCCATTGCCGGTGCGCGGCTCGCGGGCGCGAACGTCGTGATCGGCGTCGACGTGGACGACCGGAAGCTCGCGCTCGCGAGCGAGTTCGGTGCGACGCACACCGTCAACTCGCGCGACACCCACGCAGTCGAAGCGATCAGGGCGCTCACCGACGGCAACGGTGCCGATGTCTGCATCGAGGCCGTCGGCCGCCCGGAGGTACTCGAGCAGGCGTTCTACGCGCGGGATCTCGCTGGGACCGTCGTGCAGGTGGGTGTGCCCGACCCCGCGATGCGTATCGAGCTGCCGATGATCGAGTTCTTCGGGCGGGGCGGGGCGCTCAAACCGTCCTGGTACGGCGACTGCCTGCCGTCGCGCGACTTCCCGATGCTGATCGATCTGTACCTGTCGGGCCGGCTCGACCTCGATCGGTTCGTGAGCGAGACGATCGCGCTCGACGAAGTGGAAGAGGCATTCCACAAGATGGAGCGCGGCGAGGTGCTCCGCTCGGTCGTCGTCCTGTAGACCTCGAGCACTCACGCACCGGCGCGATCAGCCGGGAACACCAGCAACTGCAGTCGTGCCGTCATTGCGCACCATGAACGGCTTGCCGCCGATGACGGTGACCGGCCGCCAGCGATCGGCGAACAGCTGCGCCCTCGGATTGCGGTACGCCGGAAGCTGTTGCGTCGACCAAACGCCGCCCCACGCGTCGGCCACGAAGTACCCGGATATGGTTCCCGAACTCGAGACGATCACGATGTCGCGCGCCACATCGAGATCGAAATGGAGGGTGGTGCCCGAGCCCACGAGTCCCGTTGTCGCGCTGCCGTACTCGTAGACGGTCCCCATGCCGTCGAGGACCACGTAACCGGCGCCGTCGGGCATCACCGCGATGGCTCGCGCATCGTCGGGCAACGAAGGCGAGCCCAGGTTGGCGAGCGCGCCGCTCGTCGCGGTGCCCCACTTCGATACGGTCCCATCGGCGAGCAGCACGACGTATCCGTCGTCGTCGGGCATCATTGTGATGTCACGCGCGAGATCCCAGTCGAAGTTCGGCGAACCAAGGGAGGGCGCGCCGTTGTAGGCGAGCACCGTGCCGTCGCCGTTCAGCACGTAGTAGCCACCGCGCGAGTTCGCGGCGACCGCGCGACCCGGTTGGCGGAGTCCCACTGGGCACGGACCAACCTCAGTGAGCGCGCCGAAGAGGAGCCCGTCGGCCGGGCATTGGCCCGGTTGCCCGCTCGACGTCAGCATCTCGTTGTAGACGCGCAGCACGACGATCGCGGAGTTCGGCGCACTGGCCCAATTCCCGTTCCCCAGGTCGTTCCAAAGGGGCGCGCGACCCTTCGCGAAGTAGTGATCGAAGTTGTACGCCGCGGTGGTGGCATTGCTGCCCCACAGTTCGGGACGGGTGCATCGGGGATCGTGCTCGTGCGCGACAGAACGTCGGCGTAGTTGCGCAGCAGTTGGATCTGCGCGCGTACACCGCTCAACGCGCTGCTGAACTGGAAGCCGTTTGCACACGAGTCGCACGCACCCAGGCCCGCGAAGTTGTTGTTCGACGGCTTCACGATGCCGTGATCCGGGAAGTTGAACCATCCGGTCTCGCGGGTGCGTGTGAACGGTAGAACGCGACCAGATCGCCCGCGGTCAGCCGCGATTGCCCCATGACGGGGACACCGGGCGATCCCGGCGAACCGTCGGACGGCATGCAACCGGCGAGCCCGACGAGCGCGACGAGAACAAGAGAGGCAGGGGGCGAAACCGCATCCCGCGAGTCATCGGAACACCGTCGAGAGCGGTTGAGGCTGAAGGTACCCTCGGTTCGGACCGCGACCGAGGGGACCACCGTGATCGACGTCATCGACTACCGCGCCGGAAACGCGCCGAGCGTGATGTACGCGCTCGAGCACCTCGGTTTGCCGTGCCGCCTCGTGGGAACCCCGGCCGATTTGAGCCGATCTGACCGTTTGATCCTTCCGGGCGTCGGCGCAGCTCGCGCAACGCTCCGGTCGCTCGCAGAGCAAGACCTCGTCGACGCGCTGACGACCCGCGTGCTCGGCGATCGAGTGCCGTTCCTCGGCATCTGCATCGGACTCCAGGTGCTCTTCGATCACAGCGAGGAGGGCGACACGCCGTGTCTCGGTTGGATCCCTGGCGCGGTGCGGCGGTTCCCCGACGATCGCCGCGTCCCCCAGATCGGCTGGAACGAGGTCCGCTTCGCGCGTGAGCACCCGGTGACACGCGGACTGTCCGACGGTGGGTACTTCTACTTCGTGAATTCGTACTACTGCGCGCCGACCGACTCGAGCGACGTGCTCGGGATCACCGACTACGGCGCCACGTTCTGCTCGGTCGTCGCGCGCGACAACGTCGTCGCGACACAGTTCCACGCGGAGAAGAGCGGCCCGACGGGCCTCGCCCTCCTTCGCGGCTTCGCGCAGTGGGATCCCAGATGCTGACGAAGCGACTCATAGCGTGCTTCGACGTGATCGCGGGTCGCGTCACGAAGGCGCAACAGTTCCAGGACAATATCGACGTCGCTTCGGCCGAGGACCTCGCGGCGCGTCTCTACGAGGACCAGATCGACGAGATCGTGTTCTACGACATCACGGCCAGCGCCGAGCAGCGCAAGATCGATCTCGAGACGGTGCGCCGCGTCGCTCACCACGTGTTCGTTCCGTTCACGGTAGGTGGAGGCATCCGGTCGGTCGACGACATGTTCGAGGTGCTGAAGGCGGGCGCCGAGAAGATCAGCGTGGATTCCATGGCGGTCCGCAATCCCCACATCCTGCGCGAGGGTGCGGAAGCCTTCGGCCGGCAGTGCATCGTGCTCAGCACGCAGGTGAAGCACGTCGGCGTGCGCGCGGGATTCCCGAGCGGGTACGAGGTGTTCATCGACGGCGCCCGGCTCGCCACGGGGCTCGACGCGCTCGACTGGGTACGACGCGGCGAGGAGCTCGGAGCCGGAGAGATCGTGGTGAACAGCATCGACCGCGACGGCACTGCGTCGGGCTACGACCTCGACATCACGAGCGCGGTGGCCGAATCGGTGAACGTGCCGGTGGTCGCGTCCGGCGGCGCGGGCACCGTCGACCACATCGCCGAGGGCCTCACCGAGGGCGGTGCGTCGGCCGCCATCATCAGCTCGATCCTCTATTCACCGCGGTTCGAGCGGAACCTCGGAGTCCGCGAGCTGAAGAACGGCTTGCGCGAACGGGGTGTGCTGATGCGTCCTTACCTCGACTGAGCCGCGGCGTTCTCTTCCCACTCGACAACCGGGGCGTCGGCCCACAGTCGGTCGAGGTCGTAGTACTCGCGGGTTTCGGCCTGGAACACGTGAACGATGACGTCGCCGAAGTCCATGAGCACCCACGTGGCGTCGTCGAGGCCCTCGACCGAGCGAGGTCCGGCGCTCCCGGATGCCTTCAGTGCGGTCTCCACCTCCTCGGCGATCGTCTTCACCTGACGCGGGTTGGTCGCGCTCGACGAGCACGAACATCTCCGTGATCGAGATGATCTCGCCGACGTCGAGCACGACGATCTCCGTGCCCTTCTTGTCGGAGGCGGCCCGAGCGGCGATCGCCGCTCGCCTGGACGCGTCCGGAGCCTGCGCGGTCAACCGGCTCCGTGCCCGAACGGAGACGCGGCGGGTATCCGGGTCGTCATCACCCGGCAGTGTAGAGCCCGTGCGCGTCGATGGCATGAACGACGGCAGGCGGGATCAGGCCGTCGACCGGCCGCCCGCTCGCCAATCGATCGCGGAGATCGGTCGACGACACGTCGAGCCGCGGGATCGCGACGCGCTCGACCTTCCATCCCGATCCGGGTGGCTCGGCGTACGTGTCGCCCAGGCGTTCGACGACCACGATCGTCGCAAGCTTGCGCGTGTCGTCGAGGCGCCGCCATGTCGACATGTTGGCAACCGCATCCGCGCCGAGGATGAGGAACAGTTCGCGGTGCGGGCCCGTGAGCGCCTCGAGCGTGTCGGCGGTGACCGATGCAGCCTCCCGCTCCACCTCGATCGCCGAGGCCTCGACACCGTTGACGCCGTCGACGGCCGCCTCGACGAGCATCAGGCGATCGCGCCCGGAGGCGACGACCTTGCCGCGCTTCTGCCACGGATCGCCCGCGACGACGAGCAGAACACGGTCGAGACCGAGCGCGGCGCGTGTTTCGGTGGCGACGACGATGTGCGCGACGTGCACGGGATCGAACGTACCGCCGAACACTCCGAGCCGTTCCACACGGGGAGTGTACGGGTGTGCCGTCTCTTCACCGGTCCGAAACACTCGCGTCATCTCGGGCCGTACCATCGTGAGGTGCCCACACTCCACGTCCTCGTGAGGGTCTGGCTCCCCGACCGGCCCGGCGCGCTCGGACTCGTCGCATCGCGGATCGGATCGGTCGACGGCGACATCGTCGGTATCGATGTGCTCGAACAGGGAGACGGCGTCGCCGTCGACGAGTTCGCCGTCGAACTGCGCGATCCGGCCGCGATCCCGATCCTCGTCCGCGAGATCGAAGAGGTCGACGGAGTCAGCGTCGAGGAGGTCCGCGAGGTCGAGCACTTCCCGGATCCGCGGCTCGACGCGCTCGAGTCGGCCGCTCGGCTCTGCTCGGCGCCGACCGTCTCCGCGTTGCACGAGACGCTCGTCGAAGAGATTCGCGCCGAGTTCCTCGCCGACTGGAGTGCGCTCCTCACGATCGGAACCGTGCTCGCGTCGAGCGGCGACCAGACGCCCGATCCGTGCGTGCTCGAGGCGCTCGACAGCGGCACGGCTGCATCGCCCCTCGTCGCGGGCGGCACGACCGGTCCCGACGACCTCGCAGTGGCAACGCTCTCCAACCACGGAGTCACCCTGCTCGTGGGACGCGACGGCCATCCATTCCGTCGGCGTGAGCGCGCGCAGCTCCTCGCGCTTGCGGGCATCGCCGACCGAGCCTGGACGATGCTCGAGGGATAGCTGGTGGCGCCGGTTCGTGCTCGGGGTCAGCCTTCGGCGACGGTCTCCACGAACTTCTGGAGCTGGCGAAGGTTGCGGCACTCGAAGACGCCGTCGCAGTAGCGGCCGTACTCCGACACGATCGAGTCGCCGGTGTCCCAGTAGCTCCGCGGCTCCGGGTCGAGCCAGTACACGTGACGCCCGCGCTTGCGCAGCTCGTCCACGACCCAGGTCTGCGACGCGTGATAGTTGTTGCGCGCGTCCCCCAGCAGGATGATCGACGTCTTCGGCGTGATCTCCGCGTAGTGCCGCTGGTGAAACACCTCGAAAGCGTGGCCGTAGTCGGAATGGCCGTCGACCCACACCACGTCGGCTTCGGTATTCACCCGGTGCACGGCCTCCAACACGTCGTCGGACTCGTGGAAGTAGCGGGTGACCTCGTCGATGCCGTCGATGAACACCCACGACCGGACCTTGGAGAACTGGCTCGCCATGGCGTACACGAACATCAGCGTGAAGCGGGCGAAACTCGCCACCGAGCCCGAGATGTCGGCGACCACCATGACCTCGGGCTTCGACGGGTGCGGGTTCCGGAACTTCGGCTCGGCCGGGACGCCCCCGTACGAGAGCGACGCCCGTACCGTCTTGCGGAAGTCGAGGTGCCCGCGATTCCGGCGGCGGCGGCGCTGCGCGAGCCGCGCCGCCAGCGCGCGCGTGAGCGGATACACCGCGTGCTGCAGCGCCAGCATCTCGTCGCGTGAGGCGTGCATGAACTCGATGTCCTCGGGCAGCGGCTTGCGCAGTGTGCGGGCCATCGCCTCCACACCGCGGTCGGCGACGAGTAGACGCCGGATCGCTTCCTCGACCAGCTCGCGCAACTCCTTCAACCGCGAGTCGACCTCTTCGCGCGCGAGACGCTCGGCAAGGTGCCCCTCGCCCACCTCGCCTTGGTCGCGCGACATCCCCATGAGCTTCATCGCGAGGTCGTCGAGATCGAGCATGCGAAGAGTGCGGTAGAGGTAATAGGTGCCGCCGACGGGACGCCCTGGTTCCATGCCCGCGAATTGCTGCACCGCGATCGCGGCCAGGCGGCGCAGCTCGTCACGATCCATGTTCATCAGCGCGGCGAGGAGCATCGCCGCGAGCTCCTCACGGGAGACCGGCGAACCAGAGCCGTCGCCCACGCCCATCTGTCCCTCGCCCGCCATGTCGATCTCCTCGCCGCCACCCTCGGCGCCCTCCCCTTCCTCACCGGGAATGCCGTGGCTGAACAGCGAGAAGTAGACGTCGAAGACCGTGTCGAACGCCTTCTGGTGGCGATGGTGCTTGACCAGCGTCGCGCTGAGCACACCCTTGAAGAGCTCGCGATCGTCGATGTGGACGTGCTCGATCGCGCGCATCGCGTCGAGGTTCTCGGTCATCGAGACCGGGAGCCCGGCGGCGCGGAGCTCGTGGACGAACCCCTGGAGCACGTCGAGGAGCGTGGGAGCAGCGGTTGCCGGCATCGGCGTCAGACGGCCTCGGACTCGGGGACCTCGAGCTCCTTGCGCGCCTTGGCGATGTCGGACTGGTACTTGAGCAGCACGTGCAGCGTCTCGCCGATCACCTCGGGATCGATCTGCGGCTTGCCGAGGTAGAGCAGCGTGCGCGCCCAGTCGATCGTCTCCGAGATCGACGGGGCCTTCTTGAGCTCGAGCGAGCGGATGGACCGCACGACGCGCGCGATCTGGTCGGCGAGCGCCTCGTCGATCTCGGGCACGCGTACACGGACGATGTCCTTCTCGCGCTCGAGGCTCGGGTAGTCGATGTGCAGATAGAGGCAGCGTCGCTTCAACGCCTCCGACAGCTCGCGTGTGTTGTTCGACGTGAGGATCACGATCGGTCGCTGCTGTGCGCCCACGATGGTTCCCAGCTCGGGGATCGACACCTGGAAGTCGGACAGCACCTCGAGGAGAAGTGCCTCGGTCTCGATCTCGACCCGGTCCACCTCGTCGATGAGGAGCACGACGGGCTCCGTCGAGCGGATTGCTTCGAGCAGCGGACGCGTGAGGAGGAACGGCTCGCTGAAGATGTCGGACTCCACCTCGGACCAGTCTGTCTCGTGCTCGCGATCGACCTGGATCCTCAGGAGCTGCTTCTTGTAGTTCCACTCGTAGAGCGCCTTCGCCTCGTCGAGCCCCTCGTAGCACTGGAGCCGGATGAGCCGAGCGTTGGTGACCGTGGCGATCGCCTTCGCCAACTCGGTCTTGCCGACGCCTGCGGGCCCCTCGACGAGCACCGGCTTCTCGAGGCGGTCGGCCAGGAACACCACGCCGGCGATACCCGCGTCGGACAGGTAGTCGGCGCCGCGCAGCCGCGTGATCACGTCATCGACACTCTCGAAGCGCTCTGCCATCTTCTCCTGCTCTACTGCTCGCTCCCTACGAGACGGGGTACCCGGCTCGTAAACGCTCGTTCGCGTGAAGGTTCTAGTTCCTGATCTGGCCGTCGCCCCAAACGACGTACTTGTAGGTGGTGAGCTCGCGGAGCGCCATGGGACCGCGCGCGTGCAGCTTCTGGGTGGAGATCCCGATCTCGGCTCCGAAACCGAACTCCGCGCCGTCGGCGAAGCGAGTGGACGCGTTCACGATCACGGTTCCCGCGTCGACCTCGTTCGTGAACCGCCGCGCCGCGCCGAGGTCACGCGTGAGGATCGCCTCCGTGTGGCCGGAGCCGAATCGATTCACGTGGTCGATGGCCGCGTCGAGCGACGGCACGACCGCGACGGCGAGCTTCAGCGCGAGGAACTCGCGCGCGTAGTCGTCGTCGGCGGCTTCGCCCATCGCCGGCCAGCGACGGCGCGCACCCGCGTCGCCGACGAGCTCGACGTTGTGTTCCGCGAGCGCCTCGCACACGCGGGGCAAGAACGCATCGGCCGCGGACTCGTGGACGATCAGCGACTCCGCGGCGTTGCACACGCTCGGCCGGCTCGTCTTCGCGTTCACGACGATGTCGAGCGCGCGATCGAGGTCGGCCGACGCATCCACATAGATCTGGCAGTTGCCGTCACCGTCGATGATCACGGGGACCGTCGCGTGCTCGCGGATGCTCTCGATGAGCGCGTGGCCCCCACGCGGGATGAGGCAGTCCACCGTGTCGAGTTGCATCAAGTCGACGGCGGTCTCGTGACGCACGTCGTCGACGAGGACGACGCAATCGGCCGGGAGCCCTGCCTTGGTGGCCGCGTCGCGCAGCACCTCGACGATCGCGACGTTCGACCGCAAGGCGGTCGCGGAGCCGCGGAGGAGCGCTGCATTACCCGACTTCAGGCAGATGCCGGCCGCGTCGCTCGTGACGTTCGGCCGGTTCTCGTAGATGATCGCGACCACACCGAGCGGCACGCGAACCCGCTCGATCTGCAGCCCGTTCGGGCGTTGCCATCCGTCGAGCACCTCGCCGACCGGATCGGGGAGCAGCGCGACGCCCCGGAGGCCCTCGGCCATCCCGGCCAGGCGGGCGTTGGTGAGGCGAAGCCGATCGAGCGGTCCGGACTCCATCCCGGCCGCGGCCGCGTCATCGAGATCGGCAGCGTTGACCGCGAGGATCTCGCCGGCGCGATCAACGAGCAGATCGGCCGCGGCGGTGAGGGCCGCGTTCTTCTCGGCCGTGGACGCGCGAGCAAGGCGCGTCGCCGCGGTCTTGGCTCGCCGCCCCAACTCCGACACGGCGGGCACGGACATCGCAGGCAAGTGTACCCGGGGGGTATTTCGCGCCGTTCCCGGAATGAGGGCGCTCTGGCCGATCTCCACCCTCGCAGCCGAGTGCGCTCCCGCAACCTTCGGGAGGGGCGAGACCGCGCCGCCCACCCGAGCCGCGCTGCCGAATGGCGCAGCGGCCGGAGGCGACCCGGTCTCACCTTCTCCCGCTCCTCGCCGGCCGTCGAAGCCCTCGCCCGAGGACTCTCCCCCCGTCGGTCGGCGACGAGTTACGGGGGTGAGTGTGACGGACACCGCCGCCGCGCGCGAAGAGCGCCCCCGCACGTTTCCGCTCGCGAGCCGAACCGCGCGCACGCTCGGTGGCGGCTGAGCCCCTCCTCGTGGCGAGAGCCACGGAGCGGCCCCGAACGAAGCGACGAGAGCGGAGAAGAAGGTTGCCACGGCGGCGCGATGCCGCGATCAGGGCAGAACGACGAGGTCGTCACGGTGCACGACCTCGTGTGGAAGTCCCTCGTGCAGCTCGCCGGTTCGGCGTCCGGCGACCGCCCGCAGCGACGCCGCCGAGTACCGCACGAGGCCCTTCGCGAACGGCGTGCCGTCGGCACCCACGATCTCGACCGCGTCGTCGGCATCGAACGCGCCCTCCACCTCGCGGACGCCGGCGGGCAGGAGCGACCGGTTGTCCGCGCACAGGGCGCGCCGCGCGCCGTCGTCCACGACGATGCGCCCGGCCGCGTCGCGCGCGAACGCGATCCACAACTTGCGGCTCGCGAGTCGCTCCGGCTTCGGGCGGACGGCCGTGCCGACCGCGCGGCCTTCGATCGCGTCGACGACGACGTCGGGCACGTCGGCTCCTGCGATCACGGCGCGCACACCGGACCACGCGGCGATCTTGGCCGCGGCGAGCTTGCTCGCCATCCCACCGCTCCCGCGCGCGGTGCCCGTCCCGCCGGCAACCGCCTCCAGCGCCGCGTCGACCTCGACGATCTCCTCGATCAGCGACGCGCCTTCGTCCAGACGCGGGTCGGCGGTGAAGAGCCCCGGCGTGTCGGTGAGCAACACGAGCACGTCGGCCTGCACGAGATGGGACACCGAGCGCGGCGAGCCGGTCGTTGTCGCCGTAGCGGATCTCGTCGTCGGCGACGGTGTCGTTCTCGTTGACGATCGGAACGACACCGAGGTCGAGCAGCCGTCGTAGCGTCTCGCGCGATGGAGATACTGCGATCGCACGCCGAAGTCGTGCGGAGTGAGCAGCACCTGCCCGGCGAGTAGATCGTGCTGCCCGAAGATCGCGCCGATGCGCTCCATCAGGCGCGGTTGTCCGACGGCGGCGATTGCCTGCAGCAGGCCGATGTCGGCCGGACGCGTCCGGAAACCGAGCGCCGGAAGCCCCGCCGCGATCGCGCCCGAGCAGACGAGCACGACCTCGTGACCGCGGCCACGCGCGGTGGCGACCTCGCGACAAAGCTTCAGCAGCGCGGGATCATCGAGCTCACCGGTGTCCGAGGTAATCGACGACGTGCCGATCTTGACGACGGCGGTCATCGGCATCAGGTGATGCTCTCCGTGTACTCGAGCTCCACTGGTCCGACGCGTACGACATCGCCTTCATGCGCACCCGCACGCGCGAGGGCGCGCTCGACGCCCATGCGGCGCAGCCGGACCTGCACGTAGTCGATCGCCTCCTCGTTCGTGAGGTCGGCCATCGCGACGACGCGCTCCGCGCTGCGGCCCGACACACGCCACGCGCCGTCGTCGTCACGGCGCACCGTGAACCCCTCCTCCGCCGGCCGCAGCACCACGAACGGCTCCGTTTCGGGTTCGGCGGCGCGCGCTTCGTCGACGAGCGTGCCGAGGCGTCCGAGAAACGCGTCGAGCCCGCTTCGGGTGACGGCCGACAACGTCAGCGCGTCAGGGTCGTGCAGCTCCGACGTCGCGACGTCGGCCTTGCTCCCGACGACGAGGCGGGGACGCGTCGAGCAACTCCGGGCGGTACCGCCCGAGCTCGTCGAGCAGGACGCGCTCCTGTTCCTCCGGTGAGCGGCCGTCCACGCTCGCGAGGTCGAGCAGCAGCACGAGCACGCGAGCGCGCTCGACGTGGCGGAGGAAGGTGTGTCCGAGCCCGCGCCCATCGGCCGCACCCTCGATGAGCCCGGGGATGTCGGCGAGCACGAACTCGTGGTCTTGGAAGCGCACGACGCCGAGGTGCGGCTCGAGCGTGGTGAACGGGTAGTCGGCGATCTTCGGCTTCGCCGCGCTCACCGCCGAGATCAGCGTGGACTTCCCGGCGTTGGGGAACCCGACGAGCGCGGCGTCGGCGAGCAGCTTCACCTCGAGTCGCAGCCAGCGCTCCTCGCCGTACTCCCCCTGCTCCGCGAAGCCCGGCGCGCGCCGCGCGTTCGACAGGAAGCGCGCGTTGCCGCGCCCGCCCCGGCCGCCGTGCGCGGCAAGGAAGCGGTCGCCGTGGTGCACGAGGTCGGCGAGCAGCTCGCCCTCGCGGTCCCGCACGATGGTGCCTTCGGGCATCGCCACGACGAGGTCGTCGCCCGTTGCACCGTGGCGCTGCTTCCCGGCGCCGTGCTTGCCCGACGGCGCACGCCGGTGGGGATGGTCGCGGAACGCGAGCAGCGACGCCACGTTGCGGTCGGCGACGAAGAAGACGTCGCCTCCCGAGCCGCCGTCGCCACCGTCGGGACCGCCCTTGGGCGTGTGCGCTTCGCGGCGGAACGAGACCACGCCGGCACCGCCATCGCCGCCGCGTACGTTCACCTGGACCTCGTCGACGAAGTTGCCCGGCACAGTTGAAGGATACGGAGCGGCGACGACGGGGGGCGGGGAGATCCGGTGGGCCCGAGGGCGCCGGGCTGCGCCGCTGCGTCGCTACTGGGTCGGAATCACGTCGACGAGCTTGCGGCCTTTGCGGTAGCCGAACTTCACGACGCCGTGCGACTTGGCGAAGAGCGTGTCGTCACAGCCCTTGCCGACGTTCTCGCCGGGGTGGAACCTGGTGCCGCGCTGGCGCACGATGATCGTGCCCGCGTGCACCGGCGTGCCGCTGTAGACCTTCACACCGAGCCGCTGCGCGTTGGAGTCGCGCCCGTTGCGGGACGATGCCGCACCCTTCTTCTTCGACATCAGTCGTCCTCTCCCGCTTCGGGCTCTGTCGCCTCGGGTTGGATCGCTACCGGCTCGGCGGCCTCCGGCGTCTCGCCGGTCTTCGCCGCGCCGGCCCGTGACCGTGCCCGGCCCTTGTTGATCGCGGTGATCTCGAGCACCGACAGATCCTGGCGATGGCCGTAGCGCCGCCGGTTGTTGCTCTTGGGCTTGTAGATGAACCCGTCGATCTTGGGACCGCGCGTCGAGCCCACCACCTTGGCCTTCACCACCGCGTTCGCCAGGTCGTGGCGGGTGGCCAGGACCGTGTCGCCGTCGACGAGCAGGACCGGCCTCAGCTCGAGCTCCGCGCCGTCGTCGGCGCCCACGAGCTCGACCTCGAGCTGCTCGCCCTTCTCGACCCGGTACTGCTTGCCGCCGGTCTTGATCACTGCGTACATGGCGCGGGAAACCCCTCAGAACGTGCCAGGAAGGTCCGAACTCTAGTCCATCGACCGGAGCAGCGACTCGTCGAGCAGGAAGCCCCGGCCGTGGCAGGTGGGGCAGGTCTCGCTGAACGACTCGACGAGCCCCTCCGAGATCCGCTTGCGCGTCATCTCGACGAGGCCCAGCTCCGACATGTCGAAGGCCTGGGTGCGGGTCTTGTCGCGCCCGAGCGCGTCGCGGAACACGCGCATCACCTCGTCGCGGTTGTTCCGGATCTCCATGTCGATGAAGTCGATGACGATGATCCCGCCGATGTCGCGCAGCCGGAGCTGGCGGGCGACCTCCTCGGCCGCCTCGAGGTTGTTGCGGAACACCGTCTCCTCGAGGTTCGTGCGGCCGACGTTCTTGCCCGTGTTCACGTCGATCACGGTGAGCGCCTCGGTGCGCTCGATCACGAGCGAGCCACCCGACGGCAGCCACACCTTCCGGTCGAGCGCCTTCATGAGCTGCTCGGAGATGTGGAACCGCTCGAAGATCGGGAGCGCCTCCTCCTCGACGTCGTAGAACTCGACGCGATCGGCGAGCTCGGGCGCGATCGCCTCGACGTACGAGCGCGTCTCCTCGTAGAGGGCGCGGTCGTCGATGACGATCCCGCGGTACTCCTTCGTGAACTCCTCGCGGATCAGCCGCAGCGACGAGATCGGGCTCCTGGTAGAGGAGCTTGGCCGGCTTCGACTTCGCCGCGAGCGCGGAGATCTGCTCCCACTGGTTGCGCAGCCGCTGCACGTCGCGTTCGAGCTCGTCGCGGGTCGCGCCCTCGGCCGCGGTGCGCACGATCAGCCCCGCGTCGGCAGGACGCAGCCGATCGAGGATCCGGCGGAGTCGCTTGCGCTCGTCGTCGGGTAGGCGCTTCGAGATCCCGTAGGTCTCGGGCTCACCCGGCACCATCACGAGGAAGCGACCGGCGAGGCTCACCTCCTGCGTGAGGCGCGCGCCCTTGTGCGCGATCGGGTTCTTCGTGACCTGCACGACGACCGACTGTCCGTTCTTGAGCATCCGCTCGATCTTCGGCCTGCCACCACCCTCCACGTCGCTGGCGTCGAACGCGACGTCGCCGCGGTACAGCACGCCGTTCTTCGGCGTGCCGATGTCGACGAACGCGGCTTCCATGCCGGGGAGCACGTTCTGGACGCGGCCGAGGTAGATGTTGCCGTCGATCGACTCGTTGCCCGTCGGCGTCGCGAGGGTGTGCTCGACGAGGTTCCGGCCCTCGAGGACCGCGATGTGGGTGTGCCCACCTTCGAGCACGTGCACGCACATGAGGTAGCGGCCCGACGGGCGCCCCTTGCGGGTGCGGCCGCGGCGGCGCTCGAGGACGTCGTCGTCGAGATCGAGCGCGGGCGCGTCCCCCATCCCGAGATCGGCGCGGATGACGTCGTCGACCGGCGCCGCGGCTCCGATGGCCCCGGGGACACCCCCGTTCCCGCCGGTGGTTGCGCCGCCGGTTCCGGCCGTCCCGCGACCTCGTCCGCGGCCCCCGCGCCGACGGCGGCGTTTCTTCTCCGGAGCGCCGGTGGCGCCGTTCCCGTCGGTGGCCGCAACCGGGGCCGGGCGGGTATCGCCGATCCTCGGCCGCGGCCGGGGGCACGAGCGGCGGCGCGGGGAGCCCGGCCTCCTCCCGCGCCACGTCGGCGACGTCGTCGGTGGTGAGGCCGCGATCGGCCGCGGCGTCGGTGTAGTCGTGCGGGACGTACTCGTCGGACGCGTCGAGGCCGGACTCTTCGGAGCCGGTGGTTACGGCCGCAGGCTTCTTGCGACGGTTGCGTCCGCCGCGCGAGCCACGCCGGCGACGTGGGCGAGGCGCCAGGTCGTCGCCTTCGGGCGCGTCGCTCACCGGGCACGCCATCGGCAGAGGACGCGCTCGGCGCTGTCCAGGGGGCTGGAAGCCGCTCGGGCCTCCGGCATGGTGTCGTCGGACATCGAATCCTTCTCTCATGATGCGCGCGCCTCCTGGGTGCGCGCGAGTGCGTCGGCTTCCAGCGGTTCCAGCCGCGCGCCGTCGCGCTCGATCCATTGTGCAGTTCGGAGCACGCGGCGCTCGGTGAGGACGATGCCGTTGCCCGAGAGGGCGTCGAGCACCTCACGAGGACGGGCGCCGCGGGATTGCGTTGACAGGTTGAGCTCGAGTGCGGGCAAACCCTCTTCGTCGCAGCCGAGCTCGATGGTGCGAATGGCAGGTTTGATGTCGTCGGTGCTCTCGCGGCCCTTGCGGGTACGCGTGACCGGAAGCGCAGGGCTTGCAAGTGCACGGTCGACGGCCAACTGCAGCCGATCGCTACCGACGATCCGGTCGTCGGCGTCGCACGCGGTGACTCGGTACTCCACGAGCGTCACCGACTCCTGGAGAGCCGGGGCGCGGTCGACGAGCGCGGCTGCACCCGTGACCTCGATGCCCTCGGGCAACGCGTCGGACAAGGGGCCACCCAGACCCTCGGGGTCGATCACGTCGCGCAGCTCGACGTCGAGGTACTCGGCTTCGCTCTCGTGGCCCACCGAGAGCGCGAGCCCGAAGCTCACCTTGGGACGCGGGGCGAAGCCGAGGGTGAACGCCAGCGGAAGCTGCTCGATGCGGAAGGCCCGCTCGAAGGCGCGGGCGACGTCGCGGTGCGACACGAACCGCACCTTCCCACGCTTGGTGAAGCGCAGCCGCACCGGGAACCCCTCGGTGCCCTTCATCAGGAGCCCCCGATCGTGACCGGCACGGCGACCACATTCGTGGTCGCACTCGCTGCAGCCGGGGATACCCCGGCCGCTGACGCTCGTTGCTCCGGCGAGCCCCCGGCGTTCCCTCCGGTCGCTCCGGTCGTCGCGCCGTGATCGAGATCAAGGCCCTGGCCGGTGCCCTGGCTGCCCCCGGCCGGTGGCACCGCCGAGGCGACCACGTGCTCGAGGGCGTATTCGGTGCACACCCCGCAGTCGTAGCACGGTGTCCACCGGCAGTCGGGGAGCCCGTGCTCGTGCAGGGCGGCCTGCCAGTCGTCCCACAGGAAGTCGCGGTGCAGGCCGGCGGCGATGTGGTCCCACGGCAGGATCTCGTCGCGGGTGCGGTGCCGGGTGACGTACCAGTCGGGATCGAGGCCCTCGGCTGCCATGGCGTCGAGCCAGCGGTCGAGGTCGAAGCGTTCGCTCCACTCCTGGAACGTGCCGCCCGCCCGCCACACGCGCTCGATCACGCGCCCGATCCGTCGGTCGCCGCGGCTCGCGATGCCCTCGGCGAACGTGGCCGCGGGGTCGTGCCACCGGATCTGCGCGCCCGACCGCCGGAGCGAGTCGCGTAGCAGATTCACCTTGCGTTGCAGCTCGGCGACGGAGTTCTGGCCGAACCACTGGAACGGCGTGTGCGGCTTGGGCACGAACCCGCCGACCGACGCAGTGCAGCTGGCCTTCTTCGTGTACTTCCGGCCGATGGCGACGACCTCGCGCGGCGAGTTCCGCGATGCCGAGCGTGTCGTCGTCGATCTCGGTGGGGACGCCGGTGAGGAAGTAGAGCTTCACCCGCTGCCAGCCCTGCGAGAACGCGCCGTCGACCGCGGCGTACAGATCGTCGTCGGTGATGAGCTTGTTGATCACCTGGCGGATCCGCCACGTGCCGCCTTCGGGCGCGAACGTGAGGCCGGTGCGGCGAACCTTCTGGATCTCGCTGGCGATCCCGACGGTGAACGCGTCGACCCGCAGCGACGGCAGCGAGAGGCTGACGTTGCCGCAACCCTCCTGCTCGTTCACGAGCCCGGCGACCAACCCGTCGATGCCCGAGAAGTCGGCGGTGGACAGAGACGTGAGCGCGACTTCGTCGTAACCGGTACGGCGAAGGCCGTCACGCACCATCGTGCGGACCTGCTCCGCCGGTCGCTCACGCACCGGACGTGTGATCATTCCGGCCTGGCAGAAGCGGCAGCCGCGCGGTGCAGCCGCGGAACACCTCGACGTTCAGCCGGTCGTGCACGACCTCGATCAACGGCACGAGCTGCTGCTTCGGGTACGGCCACTCGGCGAGATCGGCGACGGTGCGCTTGTCGACTCGCTCGGGCACGTCGGGGAAGCGGGGACGGATCGCACGAATGAGCTCGCCGTCGTAGTCGACGTCGTACATCGCCGGGACGTACACGCCGGGGATCGTCGCGAGCTCGCGGAGCACACCCTCCCGCGTGGTGCGCCCCGCGCGCTTCCACTCCCGGACGACCTCGGTGATCTCGCCGACGGCCTCTTCGCCGTCGCCGATGACGAACGCGTCGACGAAGTCGGCCATGGGCTCCGGGTTGTACGCGCAGTGCCCGCCGGCGAGGACGATCGGATGCTCCGGGCGGCGATCCTCGGCGCGGACCGGAACCCCGGCGAGGTCGAGGCACTCGAGCACGTTCGTGTACACGAGCTCGGCCGCGAGCCCGAACGCCACGACGTCGAACGTCGCCGGCGTCGTGGTGGGTGTCGACGGAGAAGAGCGGAACGGACGCCGCTCCGCATCTCCTCGGTCATGTCGATCCAGGGCGCGTAGGCGCGTTCGGCGACCGCGTCGTCGCGTTCGTTGAGGATCTCGTAGAGGATCTGGAGCCCCTGGTTGGGCAGGCCGATCTCGTAGGTGTCGGGATAGACGAGGAGCCAGGCAGTGTGGTGCGGCCGATGTTCCGGCTGGACGCTCCCCCGCTCCATCCCGATGTAGCGAGCGGGCTTCTCGACCCTGGCCAGGAGGGGCTCCACCCGTGGCCACAGGTTTGACATCTGGAAGCCACCTTACCAGTTGCCGCGATGCGTGGACTGACGGACAAGGTTGCAGTCGTCGCGGGCGGAGCGGGCGGGATCGGGACCGCGTCGTCGGTCCGACTCGCCGAAGAGGGCGTCGCGGTCGTCGTCGGCGACGTGAATGCCGACGCGGCGCGAGCGGTCGCGACCCAGATCACCGGAGCCGGGGGCCGCGCCATCGACGTGGCGTTCGACATCGCCGACGAGGAGTCGGTCGCCCGGCTGATCGATGCTGCAGTCGACGAATACGGCGGCTTCGACCTCCTCCATTGCAACGCGGCCGCACTCGACCCCGACACGATCGGCCATGACACCGACGTCGAGACAGTGTCGCTCGACGTCTTCGATCGGACGCTCGCGGTCAACCTCCGCGGTCACGTGCTGTGCACACGCCACGCACTTCCGCGGCTCGTCGCGCGCGGAGGCGGTGCGATCGTCTACACGGCGTCGGCGGCGGTGTTCATCGGCGAACCTCAGCGGCCCTCGTACGCGATCGCGAAGAGCGGACTGACCGCGCTCACTCGACACGTGGCCTCACGATGGGGGAAGGAAGGCATCCGCGCGAACGCGGTCGCACCGGGTCTGATCCTCACTCCCGCCGTGCGGGCCGGGACGATGGCCGGCCACGTCCTCACACGGGTGCCGCACACGCGCTTGGGCGAGCCCACCGACATTGCCGCGGCCGTGGCGTTCTTGATGTCCGACGACGCCGAGTGGGTCAATGGCCAAGTGCTCAGCGTCGACGGCGGCTCGACGATGCGGTAAGAGCCGCAGTCGGAGAACGCATGCGAGCTGTCCGACGCCTTCGGCAACCGAAGCGACCCGAGGGAGCGAAGGTCGCTCGCCAGCGAGCGAACGGCCGCGAGGCGGGTATCCCGCCTCGCAGGGAGCGAGCGCATGGTCGGGAGCGAGTAATCAAGTGAATCGCCGCATGGAGACGTTGACGACGAGTCCGACGCAGGCGAAGCTCGTGATGAGCGACGACCCGCCGTAGCTCACGAACGGCAGCGGGATGCCGGTGATCGGCATGATGCCCATCGTCATCCCCACGTTCTCGAACACCTGGAACGCGAGCATCGACAGCACGCCCACGCACACGAGCGTGCCGAAGAAGTCGCGGGAGAGCCGGGCGGTTCGCCAGGTACGCCACATCACGATCGCGAACAGCCCGAGCAGGACGACCGCTCCGACGAAGCCGAGCTCCTCCCCCACCGACGTGAAGATGAAGTCGGTGTGCTGCTCGGGCACGAAGCCGCCCTGGGTCTGCGAGCCCGAGCCGAGACCTTCGCCGGTGAAGCGGCCGTGCGCGATGGCCTGCTTCGACTGCTCCTGGTTGTAGGCGTTGCCCTGCGAGTTCGCGCTTCCCGGGTCGACGAACGACGTGAACCGGTCGATCTGGTACTGCTTCAGGACGCCGAGGCCGGCGACCGCGTACACGCCGGTGATCGCGAGCAGCGCCAGCACGAGGAGCTGACGTCCGGTGATGCCCGCCACCGTGAGCAGGCCCGACGATGATCACCACGAGCACGAGCACCGTGCCGAGGTCGGGCTGGAGGAACACGAGCCCGATCGGCACCGATACGAGTGCGAGGATCGTGGCCAGGCGCCACGCGTCGAGCTCGCCGCGGTACTGGTTGCAGTAGCCGGCGAGCGCCACGATGATCCCGAACTTGGCGAACTCCGACGGTTGGAGCGTGAAGCCACCGGGGAGCTGGAACCACGCCTGGTGGCCCTTGATGTTCGAGCCGAGCGGCGCGAGCACCGCGAGCAGCAGGGCGACCGTCGCGAAGTAGGCGAACATCGAGTGGTCGCGCAGTCGCCGGTAGTCGATCGCGATCACCGCGAACATCGCCACGATGCCGAGCCCGACGAACAGCGCCTGGCGCTTGACGAAGTAGAGCTCGTCGCCGGGAACGCGGTGGTGCGTGGTCGACCAGATCATCACGAGACCGATGCCGCTGATCGCGAGCACTGCGCCGACGAGCAAGAAGTCGAAGTGGCGCACTGGAGCGATGTCGAGGCGAGTCGTCGCGGCTCCGCCGCGTGCCGCCGATCTCGGGGCGGATCATCGACATCAGTCGCTCTTCTTGACCGGCGCGGGCGCCGCAGTGCACCGGCGCGGGATCGGGGTTGCCGTTGAGGAAGTCCATCACCCGGCGCACGATCGGCGCGGCCACGTCGGCGCCGAACCCGCCCTGCTCGACCATCGCGACCACGACGTACTGCGGCTGCGCCGGGTCGTTCGCCGGGTTCATGATGCCCGCGAACCACGACGTGTCCTGCTTCTTCCCCGCCTGCGCGGTGCCGGTCTTGCCGGCGACGTGCACGCCGTCGTAGGTGTTGAACGAGAAGAACGCGGTGCCCGACTGGTCGTTCACCACGCCGTCGATGCCCGCGAGCACCGGGTCGCGGACCTCGGGGGTGAGGCCGGTGTCGTGCGGGGCGGCGTGCATCGACGAGGCGCGAGCAGCTTCCCGACCTGACCCTCGGGTTGTCCGGCGGTGCTGGCGTGGACGCCCGCGACCAGCTGCGGGCTGTGGAACGTGCCGCCGTTGGCGAACGCGGCGTAGCCGTCGGCGAGCTGCAGCGGTGTGACGAGCACGTCGCCCTGGCCGACGGCGAGGCTCGCGCTGTCGCCCTGGCGCCAGGTCTTCGACGTCGGGTCGTCGCTGTTCTTGTTGAGCGCCTGGTTGAACGCGAGATCCGGGATCCGGCCCGACTGGTCCCCGCCGAGACTGATCCCGGTCGGCGCACCGAAGCCGAAGGCCCGCGCGACCTCCTGGATCCCGTAGCCGACGCGGGTGGTTGGGCGAACTGTCGCCGCCCTCGTCGTCCGTGTAGACGTTCCAGAACTGCTTGCCCACGTTGTAGAAGAACACGTCGCTCGAGACGGTGAGCGCGCGCGGGCAGGTTGACGTAGCCGTACTTGGTCTTCCGCGCGTTGCAGCGCTTCTCCTCGTTCCCGAACGTGACACAGCCGTCGTCGTAGTACGTGTCGTCCGCGGCCCGGATGCCGTACTTCAGCGTGGCCATGCCGGAGAAGAGCTTGAACGTCGACCCGGGCGCGTACGCGCTGAGCGCTCGGTCGATCAACGGGAGCGACCCGTTCGGGTCGAGATACTCCGGGGGAAGTCCGCCCGTGACGATGACGTTCGGGTCGAAGGTCGGGGCGGATGCCAGCGCCACGACCGCGCCCGTGCGCGCGTCGAGCACGACCACCGCGCCGCCCGTGGCCTGGTAGTAGCCGCCTTCGGGGCTCACGAGACGACGCGCGCCCTCCATGCCCTGCTGCGAGCGAGTCCTCGGCGACCTTCTGGGCGTCGATGTCGATCGAGAGCTGCACGTCGTGGCCGGGCTCGGCCTTGCGGACGACGGATTCGCCGACCTTGAGCCCTCGGTTGTCGACGCGCACCTTCTTGAGCTCCGGCGTGCCCCGCAGCTCGGACTCGAAGGTCTGCTCGATACCGGTCTTCCCGATCGTGTCGTCGGCGGTGTAGCCCTTCGCCTTCCTCGCCCGGTACTCCTCGGCGTTGATCCGGCCCGTGTAGCCGACCACGTGCGCCGCGAGCGAGCCCTGCGGGTAGACGCGCATGAAACTCGACGTGACGCGAGTCTCGGGGAAGTCGTCGCGGTGCTCCCACACATACTGCGCCTGATCATCACTCACGGCCTCGGCGACAGTGACCTCCTCGAACGATTCGTTGTTCGGGTCGTCGAGACGCTTGTCGACCTCGTCCGTCGAGATACCCAGAACACGCGCGAGGTTCGGTACGAGCTGCCCCCTCGTCCCATACGTGAGCTGCTGCCGGTCGACCACCAGCGTGGTGACCGCGCGGGTCTCCGCGAGGACGCGCCCTTTCGCGTCGAGGATGCGGCCGCGGAGCGCCGGAACCTCGCACGAGCTTGTCGCCGTTGGCCTGCGCGGCGACCGCAAGGTTCTCCCCGCCTGCGACCTGCAGGAACCAGAGCCGGGTGAGCAAGCCCGCGAAGAGGGCAACGACCACCAGCCCGATGACCACGAGGCGGGCCCTCGTGTCGACTTCCTGCCTCACCGCGCCCGCCCGCTCGAGCCCGCGCTGAGTAGTGCTTCCGCCGCCACGGCGGACCATTGTCGTCGACGGGCCGGCCCGAACGTGGGCGCGGTCGGGATCATCGGCCGATCCGCCAGGTCGAGGCACCTTCCGAATGCCGCGCGGCCCTTCGCACGAGTGGGAACACGACCGGAGCGATCAACGCGTCGTAGAGCGCGGCGATCGCGACCGTCTTCAAGCTTGCAAGCGAGAGAAAGCCCTCCTGTCCGATCACCGCGCCGACCGAGAGGAACACGAGACCTCCGAAGAAGCCGCCGATACCACCCAGCAGCGGCGCGATCGGCGGCGGCCTCCGTACCATCCCGGCCTGGAACACGCCGACGGCGTATCCGGTGATCGCGTACGAGAGTGCGGACAGCCCGAGCGGCGTCGTGAGGAACAGATCGATCGCGAGCCCCATCACGAAGCCGAACCACGCGCCAGACTCCGCGCCGTCGTAGTACGCGACCGCGAGCACGGCGACCAGACCGACGTCGGGCGCGACGCCGTCGATGCGGATGTGCGTGAACAGCGTGGTCTGCAGCACGACGCAGATGACGACGACGAACCCGAGCCGGACTCGTCGGATCATGGTGTGGTCGGCGGTTGGTAACGCAGAACCTTCACGATGGTGAGCCGGTCGAGGTCGACGATGGGTTCGAGCGTCGGCGCGCTCGGCGGTCGCGGTGGACGGATCCACCGACCGGACGACGGTGCCCACCGCGAGGCCTCGCGGGAACGGCGATTCGTTGAGACCGCGCGTGATCGCGTACTCGCCCTTCTTGAGCTTCTGGGTGGAGTCACGGATCTGCAGCTCGAGGAACGTGCTGTCCTGCTGACCGTTCGCCAAGCCGATCGGGCCCGCGCCACTCGGATCGAGGAGCTGTACGCCGACACCGAAGTTCGGATCGTCGATGCGCTGCACGGTCGCACGGGACTTCGACACCGCCGTGATCTCGCCGACGAGCGCGCCACCGTGCGCACCGACGACGACCGCCATGTCCTTCGCGAGGCCGTCGTCGCTCCCCTTGTCGATCTGGAACGAGCGCTCGAAGTTGCCCGTCGAGCCGTCGACGACGCTGGCGAACACGCTGTCGTAGTCGGCGATGTCGGGCAGGTCGACGAGGTCCTTGACCCCCTGAGCATCGGCCACCGTCGACTTGTTGGCTGCGATCTCGCTCCTGAGGCCGGCGTTCTCGCCGCCGCAAGCGTTCGTTCTCGGACTGGAGCTCGTCGGCGCGGCCGAGGCTGTCGAAGAAGTCGGTCGCAGGCGAGATCACGTTGTCCGCGAGGTTCTGCAACGGCGAGATGACGTCCTGCGCGGCGGACCGCAGCGACGCCACGACGCCGGCGCCTTGCTGGTCGAGGGTGATGAGCACGAGGGACGTGATGATCAACATCACCAGTGTGATTCGACGACGGCGATCCTGGCGATACACAGCCATGATTGCAAGGGCGCGCCCACTCGGGCGCGGTCAGTCCTGTGGGCCGGTGCTCAGGACCTGGTGGAGCACGTCGAACTTCTCGAGGCACTGGCCCGAGCCGAGCACCACCGAGTACAGCGGGTGCCTCGCCCGGTGGACCGGCATGCCCGTCTCGGCCTGGATGATGTTCTCGAGTCCGATGAGCAGCGCCCCGCCACCGGTGATGACGATGCCGCGTTCCATGATGTCGGCCGCGAGCTCGGGCGGTGTCTTGTCGAGCGTCACCTTCACCGCGTCGACGATCGCGGCGATGGGCTCCTCGATCGCTTCACGGATCTCCTGCGTCGAGATCACGATGACCTTGGGAAGGCCAGTCACGAGATCGCGGCCGCGGACCTCGGCGTAGATCTCCTCCTCGAGCGGCTACGCGCTCGCGAGCTGCATCTTGACCTCCTCCGCGGTGCGCTCGCCGAGCGCGAGGGAGTACTCGCGCTTCACGAAGTTGATGATCGCCTCGTCGAACTCGTCACCGCCGACGCGGCTCGACTCGCTCGCGACGATGCCGCCGAGCGAGATCACCGCGACCTCGGTGGTGCCGCCGCCGATGTCGACGATCATGTTCCCGGCGGGTTCGTGCACCGGGAGCCCGGAGCCGATCGCGGCCGCCATCGGCTCCTCGATCACGAGCACGGGCTTCCGGGCGCCGGCGAACTCGGCCGCCTCCTGCACCGCGCGGCGCTCCACGCCGGTGATCCCCGAGGGGATGCAGATGACCATGCGCGGCTTCGCCCACCGTCCGCTGGTGCACCCGCTGGATGAAGTAGCGGAGCATCTTCTCGCAGATGTCGAAGTCGGCGATGACGCCGTCCTTCAGCGGGCGGATCGCCTCGATGTGGCCGGGCGTGCGCCCGAGCATCCGCTTGGCCTCGGTGCCGACCGCGAGCGGCCGGCCGCTGCGCGTGTTGATCGCGACGATCGACGGCTCGTCGAGCACGATGCCCTGGCCGCGCACGTACACGAGCGTGTTGGCCGTGCCGAGGTCGACGGCCATGTCGCGGCCGACGACGGATTGGAACCAGGGCTCGGGCACGATAGCGGATCTCCGGGGGGCGCTCGGGTTGGGCACAGGCTAGTCAAGGCCAACGTCGGCGCGCCGATGCGCCCCCTGCTTCCCCGGCCTAGTTCACCGGCAGATCGGGGAAGAAGAGCGCGATCTCGCGGGCTGCGGACTCCGGGCCGTCCGAGCCGTGGACCAGGTTCTCGGTGGTCTCGAGGGCGAGATCGCCGCGGATCGTGCCCGGCGCAGCCTCGCGTGGGTTCGTCGCACCCATCAGCGTGCGGACGACCTGCCACGTGTCGTCCTCGCCCTCGACCACCATCGCGACCAGCGGGCCGCGGGTGATGAACGCGACCAGGTCGTCGAAGAACGGCTTGTCGCGGTGCTCCTCGTAGTGTCGCCCGGCGAGCTCGGCGTCGATCGTGCGCAGCTCCATGGCGACGATCGTGAGCCCGCGCCGTTCGATGCGGCCCACGATCTCGCCGACGAGCCCGCGCTCGACCGCGTCCGGCTTGCAGAGAACGAGCGTGCGGTCCGTCATCTCGATTGGTCGATTCCGCTCCGGCGTCCCGGGCCATCATGAGGGGTCACTCCGACCCGGCAAGTTAGTGCAGGAGTGCGGTGCGAGCCGGACCGGCGACGTACAGCGAACCGGTGACGACCACCTGGCCGTCGGGCGCGCTCTGCGCGATCGCGTGCCGTACCGCGTCGGCGACGCGGTCGACCACGTCGACGCGGTCGGCCGGGACGCCGAGGCGCGAGCGCGGCGTCGGCGACCTCCTGCGGATCGCGCGCGCGGGATCTCGGGGCGGCAGCACACGACGCGGTCGACCTCGCTGACACCGAGCGCGTCGAGCATCTCGTGGGCGTCCTTCTCGCGCAGCAGGCCGACCACCAGGTGCGTTCGGTGCGCGGGAACTCCTCGTCGAGCGCCGCGCCGAGCGCGTGCGCGCCGGCGACGTTGTTCGCGCCGTCGAGCAGGACGAGCGGCTGGTGCCCGACGACCTCGAGCCGTCCCGGTGACTCGACCGACGCGAACGCCTCGGCCACGACGTCGTCGCCGAGCGGCCGATCGAGGAAGCATTCGACCGCGGTCAGCGCGGCGACGGCGTTGTCGGCCTGGTGCGCGCCGTGCAGAGGGAGGAACAGCTCGGGGTAGTTCGCGTACGGGGTGAAGAGGTCGACCACGCGCCCACCGAGCGCGAGCGCGTTGGCGCTGACGCCGAAGTCGACGTCGCGCAGCACGACGCGACCGGGACTGCGCTCCATGAAGATCGGAACGAGCTCGGGATCGGTCTCGCCGAGCACGAGCGTCGCCCCCGGCTTCACGATCCCGGCCTTCTCGGCGGCGATGTCGCGTCGAGTCGGTCCGAGGTACTCGACGTGGTCGACGCTCGACGTTGGTGACCACCGCGACCCGGCCGTCGACGACGTTCGTGGCGTCCCAGGTGCCGCCGAGGCCGACCTCGACCACCGCGACGTCGACCGCGACGTCGGCGAACCAGTCGAAGCGCCGCCGCGGTGAGGATCTCGAAGTAGCTGGGCCGGTCCGGGAGGAGCGGCTCGATCTCGGCGATGCGGACCGAGGATCCGGTCGAGCTCGTCGTCGGCGATCGGCTCGCCGTTCCACGAGATCCGCTCGTTGACGCGCTCGAGGTGCGGGCTCGTGTAGGTGCCGACCGACAGGCCCGTCGCGACGAGGAGGCCCGTTGCGATGCGGGCCGCGGACGTCTTGCCGTTGGTGCCGGTGAGGTGGATGGCCGGGTACTCGAGCTGCGGCGAGCCGAGGAGCTCGATCAGCGCCTCCATCCGGGAGAGCGGCTCCGGCGACAGCCGCCGCCGGGATCCGGCCGGGACACCCGACCCGCGCTCGAGGTTGACGTGGGCGTCGAGCCAGGCCCGGAGCGGCGCGGGGCTCCACCACGATCCCTACGCCGGGTCGGGATCGGCGAGCTCGACGTCGACGCGGAGCTCGTCGCCGGCCTCGACGTCGAGCTCGCTCGTGACCCGACCCGCCTCGCGCACGTCGTCGACCGCGGCGCCAGCGGTGCGGAGAGCTCGGGCGGGAGGTACACGACCGCGCGTGTCACCTCGGTGCGCATCGATCGCTGCGCCGAGCTCTTCGCCTTGCGGACCTCGCCGAGCACGTCGGCCGCGACGTCGTAGACGCGCGTGTCGACGCCCGGCACGCCGAGCGCGTCGGCGCTCGGCCACACGGCGCGGTGCACCGAGCCGTCTTGCCACCACGACCACACCTCCTCGGTGACGAACGGCAGGTGCGGCGCGAACAGCCGCAGCAGCGTGGAGAGCGCGAGCGAGAGCGCCGCACGCGCCGAACGCGCCGCGTCGTCGCCCGACGGCCGTACGCCCGCTGCTTCACCAGCTCGAGGTAGTCGTCGCAGAAGCCCCAGAAGAACCGCTCGGTGCGCTCGAGCGCGCGGGCGTAGTCGTAGTCGTCGAACGCGCGCGTCGCGTCGTCGACCACGATCGGCAGCGCCGCGAGCATCGAGCGGTCGAGCGGCGCGGTGATCGCATCGGGACGCGGGAGCTTCGTCGCCCATCACGCCGAGCGCGAACTTCGACGCGTTGAGGATCTTGATCGCGAGCCGGCGACCGACCTTCATCTGGCCCTCGTCGAACGCGGTGTCGATGCCGGGTCGTCCGTTCGCCGCCCAGTAGCGCACCGCGTCGGAGCCGTACTGCTCGAGCAGCGCCATCGGCGTGACGACGTTGCCCTTGCTCTTCGACATCTTCTTGCGATCGGGGTCGAGGACCCAGCCGGTGATCGTGGCGTCGCGCCACGGCAGCGCGTCGTGCTCGAAGTGCGCAGCGCACGATCGTGTCGAGAACAGCCACGTGCGGATGATCTCGGGCGCCTGCGGCCGCAGGTCCATCGGGAACGTGCGCGCGAACAGGTCGGGGTCGTCCTCCCAGCCGGACGCGATCTGCGGCGTGAGCGACGACGTCGCCCACGTGTCCATCACGTCGGGATCGCCGACGAAGCCGCCGGGCTTGCCGCGCTGGTCCTCGGTGAAGCCGTCGGGCACGTCGCTCGACGGGTCGACGGGCAGGCGGTCCTCGGGCGCGAGCGAGCGGCGTGTTCGTAGTCGGGCTCGCCGTCGGCGTCGAGCGCGGTACCAGACCGGGAACGGCACGCCGAAGAAGCGCTGCCGGCTGATGAGCCAGTCGCCGTTGAGCCCCTCGACCCAGCGCTCGTAGCGCGCGCGCATGTGCGCCGGGTGCCAGTCGAGCTCGCGGCCGCGCGCGAGCAACGCGTCGCGCAGCTCGGGGTCGTCGTGCCGCCGTTGCGGATGTACCACTGGCGCGTCGTGACGATCTCGAGCGGGCGGTCGCCCTTCTCGTAGAACTTCACCGGGTGGGTGATCGGCTTCGGCTCGCCGACGAGGTCGCCCGTCGCCCGGAGCAGCTCGACGATCGCGCTGCTGCGCCTGCTTGACGGTCTTGCCGGCGAGCTCGTCCCAGTGCGCGATGGCTGTCGTCGTCCCAGTGCGAGACCCGGCGGGGCGACCGTGGAGCCGGCCGTCCCACCCGACGACGGTGCGCGTCGGCAGCTGCAGCTCGCGCCACCACGTGACGTCGGTGATGTCGCCGAACGTGCAGATCATCGCGATGCCGGAGCCCTTCTCGGGATCGGCGAGCGGGTGCGCGAGCACCGGCACGCGACGCCGAACAGCGGCGTGACGCACCTCGGAGCCGAAGAGCGCCTGGTACCGCGTCGTCGTCGGGATGGGCGACGAGCGCGACGCACGCGGGGATCAGCTCGGGTCGCGTCGTCTCGATGACGACGTCGCCGTCGCCGTCGGCACGCGGGAAGCGGACCGCGTGGTACGCGCCCGGCATCTCGCGGTCCTCGAGCTCGGCCTGCGCGACCGCGGTGCGGAAGTCGACGTCCCAGAGCGTCGGCGCCTCGGCCTGGTACGCCTCGCCGCGGGCGAGGTTGCGCAGGAACGCGCGCTGCGACGGCGCGCTGCGCGCCGCTCGCCGATCGTCGTGTACGTCATGCGACCAGTCGACCGAGAGACCGAGCGCGGCGCCACAGCTCCTCGAACTTCTGCTCGTCCTCGGCGACGAGCTGCTCGCACAGCTCGACGAAGTTCCGCCGCGAGATCGCGATCGGCCTGCTTCGGCGGCTTCGGTCGGCGGCGCGAACGTCGGGTCGTACGGCAGCGACGGGTCGCAGCGGACGCCGTAGTAGTTCTGCACCCGGCGCTCGGTGGGCAGGCCGTTGTCGTCCCAGCCCATCGGGTAGAAGACCTCGTGGCCCCGCATGCGCCGGTAGCGGGCGATGGCGTCGGTGTGCGTGTAGACGAACACGGGGCCCATGTGCAGCGACCCGCTCACCGTCGGCGGCGGCGTGTCGATGGAGAAGACCTCGGCGCGGCGCTTCGACCGGTCGAACCGGTAGGTGCCGTCGGCCTCCCAGCGCGCCGACCACTTCTCCTCGAGCCCGTCGAGGCGTCGGCTTCTCCGGCACGGCCATGCGGTCGAGTCTACGGAACCGACGCTCGCGCGTGACGGAGCGAGCGTAGCCGAGCGAGCTCGGGGAGCGAGCGCCGCCGTACCCGTGCGCAGCGCGAGCTGTCGGTCGGCGGTCGGCTCCTCGTCGGTGGTGATGAGCGTCGGGTGCATGTGCTCGAGCACGACCTGACGGTCGACGACGCACCGGCTCGACGTCGGTGCGGCTCGGCAGGTCGTACATCACCTCGAGCAGCACCTCCTCGAGGATCGCGCGCAGGCCGCGGGCGCCGGTGCCGCGCTTGAGCGCCTCGTCGGCGACCGCGTCGAGCGCGTCGTCGGTGAACACGAGGTCGACGTCGTCGAAGTGGAAGAACTTCTGGTACTGCTTGAGCAGCGCGTTCTTCGGCTCGACGAGGATGCGCATCAGCGCGTCCTTGTCGAGGTTGTGCACGGCGCCGATCGACGGGGAGCCGGCCGACGAACTCGGGGATCAGCCCGAACTTCAGCAGGTCCTCGGGGAGCACGCCGGCGAGGAGCGCGCCGAGGTCCTTCTCGTCGGCGCGGCGGATGTCGGCGCCGAAGCCGATGCCCTGGTTGCCGATGCGGCTCTCGATGATCTTGTCGAGCCCGGCGAACGCGCCGCCGCAGATGAACAGGATGTTCGTGGTGTCGATCTGGATGAACTCCTGGTGCGGGTGCTTGCGCCCGCCCTGCGGCGGCACCGACGCGGTCGTGCCCTCGAGGATCTTCAGCAGCGCCTGCTGCACGCCCTCGCCGGACACGTCGCGCGTGATCGACGGGTTCTCGGCCTTGCGGGCGATCTTGTCGATCTCGTCGATGTAGATGATCCCGGTCTCGGCCTTCTTGACGTCGTAGTCGGCGGCCTGGATCAGCTTGAGCAGGATGTTCTCGACGTCCTCGCCGACGTAGCCGGCTTCGGTGAGCGCGGTGGCGTCGGCGATCGCGAACGGCACCTTCAGCAGCCGGGCGAGCGTCTGCGCGAGCAGCGTCTTGCCGCAGCCGGTCGGGCCGATCAGCAGGATGTTCGACTTCTGGAGCTCGACGTCGGGGTCGCCGTACGCGCCGGCCTGCACGCGCTTGTAGTGGTTGTAGACCGCGACCGAGAGGATCTTCTTCGCCTGCTCCTGCCCGATGACGTAGTCGTTCAGGTACTCGTAGATCTCACGCGGGCTTGGGGAGCTCGTCGAAGCGGACCTCGGAGCTCTGCGAGAGCTCCTCCTCGATGATCTCGTTGCAGAGATCGATGCACTCGTCGCAGATGTAGACGCCGGGACCGGCGATCAGCTTCTTGACCTGCTTCTGGCTCTTCCCGCAGAACGAGCACTTCAGCAGATCGCCGCCGTCACCGAACTTCGCCACGACGTTCCCCCTTCTTTCCGTCCGGCCTGCTGCCTCAGCTCACGCCCGCCGGCACTGCGACGGCCGCGAGCTCACGGTTGGTGATCACCTCGTCGACGATGCCGTACTCCTTGGCCTCGAGCGCGCTCATGATGAAGTCGCGGTCGGTGTCGTGCTTCGACCTTCTCGACGGCCTGGCCGGTGTGGTAGGCGAGGATCTCGTCGAGGAGCTCGCGCATCCGGATGATCTCCTTGGCCTGGATCTCGATGTCGACGGCCTGGCCCGACGCACCACCGTGCGGCTGGTGGATGAGGACCCGGGCGTGCGGGAAGCATGAAGCGCTTGCCGGGTGCGCCCGAGGCGAGCAGCACCGCCGCGGCCGACGCGGCCTGGCCGATGCAGATCGTCTGCACGTCGGGCTTGATGTACTGCATCGTGTCGTAGATCGCGAACAGCCCGGTGATCTCGCCGCCGGGCGAGTTGATGTAGATCGAGATGTCCTTGTCGGGGTCTTCGCTCTCGAGGTGGAGCAGCTGGGCGATCATCAGGTTCGCGACGGTGTCGTCGATCGGCGTGCCGAGGAAGATGATCCGCTCCTTGAGCAGGCGTGAGTAGATGTCGTACGCGCGCTCGCCGCGGTTCGTCTGCTCGATGACCGTGGGGACGAGATAGTTGCGGATGGGCTCGGTCACGACTCGGGCTCCTCTGCTGCAGCTTCAGCGGTTGGTTCGACGATTTCGGTTTCGGCGAATTCGGTTTCGGCCGATTCGGTTTCGGGCAATTCTGTATCGGCTGGGGAGAGATCGACCGGGTTGCCGTCCTCGTCGACGACGGTCGCGTGCTCGATGAGGAACGACAAGGCCTTGCCCCGGGCGATATCAGAGCGTACCGCCTCCAGGACCCCTCGCCGTTCGAGATCCTTGCGCACCTTCGCGGGCTTCTCGCCCAGACGCTCGGCCAGCCGGTCGATCTCGGCGTCGACCTCGTCGTCGGTCGCCTCGATCCCCTCCTGGGCGACGACGGCCCGCAGCGCGAGGTCGGCGAGCACCGCCGCGGTCGCGCCTTCGCGCACGCCGTCGACGAACGCCTGCTGGTCCTGGCCGGTCGCCGCGAGGTACTGCGGGATCGTGAGACCGGGCATCTGTCCTTCGAGCCGGTGCGCGAGGTCGTGGAGGCGACGCTCCATCTCCTGGTTGACGAGCGTGTCGGGCACGTCGCCGGTCACGAGATCCGCGGCGGCCGCGAGCACCTTGTCGCGCACCAGCATCTGCGCCTGCATGCGCGCGTACAGGTCGAGGCGGGCGCGGACGTCGTCGCGCAGCGCGTCGACCGTGTCGAACTCGCTCACCTCGGAGACCCACTCGTCGGTGAGCTCGGGGAGCACCTTGCGCTTCGCCTCCTTGACGAGCACCTGGAACGCGACCTCCTCGCCGGCGCGCTCGCCGAAGCGCTCGGGGAGCGTGTCGTTGAACTTGAGGATGTCGCCCGGGCGCTTGCCGCGCAGCTCCTCGTCGAGCTCGGCACGACGATGCCGGACCCGACCTCGTAGAGGAAGTCGGTGGCGGTGAGCCCCTCGATCGACTCGTCGTGGACGTAGCCCTTGATGTCGATCTCGGCGTAGTCGCCGTCGATGAGCGGGGTCGTCGAGTCCTCGAGGTCGGCGAAGCGCTCGCGGAGCGTGTCGACCTGCGCGTCGACCGCGTCGTCGGCGACGGCCGGATTCGGGATCTCGACCTGCAGCGCGTCGTGGCCCTCGACCGTGACGTGCGGTCGCACCTCGACGACCGCGTCGAACTCGACGTCGCCGTCGTCCTCGCCGGCCGTGATGTCGATCTCGGGCGGCGCGATCACGTCGATGTCCTCGGCCTCGACCGCCTCGACGTAGTACTCGGGCAGGGAGTCGCGCAGCGCCTGCTCGCGCGCGACCTCGGTGCCGAGGCGGGCCTCGAGCAGGCGGCGGGGCGCCTTGCCGGGGCGGAACCCCGGCATCTTCACCTCGTGGGCGAGCTTGCGGAACGCGGCGTCGATCGCCCGCTCGAACTCGGCCGCCGGGATCGCGACGTGGAGCTTGACCTTGTTGCCTTCGAGCGGCTCGACGGACGTCGTGACGGCCATGGGGCTGAGCAGCCTAGCGGCGGGAATGCGCCCATCCGGCCACGCGACGCAAGGAGTGGCCGGCGCCCGAAGACGCCGGCCACTCCCGGGGGAAGTCGATGAGTGCGGCCTAAGCGGTGACCGCGCTGGCCTGCGTGCTGCCCTGCCGCTTGGGGCTGTACTGGTAGTTGGTGATGAGGCTCACCGCGAGGACCGCGACCCCCATGACCACGTAGAACGCCGCCATGCCACCCTCGGCCGAGGCGAAGTTCAGCACGAACGGAGCGATGATCAGCAGCGTGGCTGCGAGGTAGTCGCCTGCCGAGTGGATCGTGAACGGCAACACCTTCACGATGCCGAGCGGGTAGCGCGTGAGCGCGCTCACGACGAGCACGACGACGCCGACGACCACACCCGTGGCCTTCGCACCGTCGGACCCGTTGTCGACGAGTGCGACGACGATGAGCAGAATGCCGACTGCGTAGTCGGCGATGGCGTGGAACCACGCGGGAAGGAACTTCACGAGCGACATAGCCGTCCTCCTGGACCGGTGCCCCCTCGGGCTCGGATATCGCTGTTCATTCGTCGCAGGAGGAGGTTGCGGATGTCCCTGCACGCGATCTGCACCAGGGTGTTCGTCACAAGGTCGCGAGCTTGCGGAAGTCCCAGCTGACCACCTTGCGGGGGGTGAGCCGCAGCCACGCGTGACGGCCGTCGAGCGCGAGGCCGTACTTGTCTCCCCACAGCCGCTCGGGCTCCGCGAGCGCCGGGTTCGCCTCGCCGGTGCGCGGCACCTCGCCGACCTGCTCCACCGATCCCAACAGCTCCACGCCGCGCAGCTCGAAGTAGTCGTCGCCCGCTTCCACGAGCACGCTGACGCGCGGGTCGCGGTCGAGGTTCGTCCATCGCTGACTTCGCGTGATCGAGTAGAGCCACAACGACGTGCCGTCCCACACGAACCACAGAGCACTCGCGTGTGGACCGTGGAGACCGATCGTCGCAACCGTGCACGTGCGCTCGCTCCGGAGGTACGCGTCGAGCTCGTCGGGCGTCATCGCGATCCTCCCGCCGCGTCGCTGTGGTTGCACGTTTCGGAGCGTACGGCTCGTTGGTCAGACCAGCAAGCGATCCAGCTCGCACACCGGCGATCTCGCGCACACCTTGCTACGGTCGGCCAAGACATGGACAACGTCACGGTTCCGGGAGCGTCAGCATGAGTCAGCGAGTTGCATTCGTCACGGGCGCGAGCCGGGGCATCGGCAAGGCCACCGCAGTCGAGCTCGCGAAGACGGGCTTCGACGTTGCGATCATGGCGCGCACGTTGGAAGAGGGTGAAGCGCGCGAGCATTCGTCCACGGTCAAGGCCTCCGATACATCGCCCCTACCGGGAAGCCTCGCGTCGACAGCGGCGCTCGTACGCAACACCGGCCGCGACGCCTTGATCGTGCAGGGCGACCTCCTCGACCGCGCGTCGCTCGGCGCGGCAGCAACGACGGTGCTGGATCGATGGGGACACGTGGACGTCGTCGTGCACAACGCGCGGTACATCGGCCCTGGTCACATGGACCGCTTCGTCGATACCCCGATCGAGTTGCTCGAGAAGCAGATCGACGGCAACGTGATCGCGCCCCTCGTGTTGAACAAGCTGCTGCTCCCGTCGATGCTCGAGCACGGTGGCGGCACCATCGTGAACATCACATCCGCGTCGGGTTATGCCGACCCTACGAAGCCCGCAGGCGAAGGCGGCTGGGGCATGGGCTACGGAGTCTCCAAGGGCGCGTTCCAGCGGATCGCGGGCTTCCTCGCGGTCGAGCTCGTCGACCAGGACATCCGGTGCTTCAACGTGCAGCCCGGGCTGATCGCGACGGAGCGCATCGCCCAGGACATGGCGAAATTCGGCATCGAGAACGCAGGAGCGCCGCCGGAGGTCGTCGGACTGGTCGTCGCGTGGCTGTGCACGAGCGACGAGGCCGATGCGTACAACGGCACCAACATCGAGGCGCAGTATTTCTGCCACGAACGCGGCATGCTGCCGCGGCTGGCCCGGCCCCCGCTCGCACGACAACAACATCCGGTACGACCGTTCCGGCGCCATCCTCGACGACCTCGAGGCGCAACTCGCAGCCGCACAACGCTGATCTCAGTCGGCCGTGGTTGCCGGAAGGGCCGCGGCGACGCGACGCTGTCGGGATGCAGATCGGCGTCACGTTCCCGCAGACCGAGATCGGCCCCGACCCGGACTCGATCGTGGAGTTCGCCCGCGCGGTCGAAGAGTGCGGCTTCTCGTTCATGATGCCGTACGACCACGTGATCGGCGCAGACGTCTCGACGCGGCCCGACTGGCGTGGCCCCTACACCTCCGAGACGCCGTTCCACGAAGTCTTCGTGTTGTTCGGGTTCCTCGCCGCACACACCAACCTCGAACTGGTCAGCGGCGTCCTCATCCTGCCCCAGCGCCAGACCGTGCTCGTCGCGAAGCAGGCGGCCGAGGTCGACGTGTTGACGCGCGGCAAGTTCCGGTTGGGCGTCGGCATCGGTTGGAACGACGTCGAGTACCAGGCCCTGGGTCTGGAGTTCCGCAATCGGGCCCGTCGCTACGAAGAACAGATCGAGGTGCTGCGCTTGCTGTGGACGCACGACGTCGTCACGTTCACGGGCCGCTACCACGAGATCGACGCCGCCGGCATCCTCCCGCGCCCGGTGCAGCAACCCATCCCGATCTGGATGGGCGGCGGCGCCACGCCCGCGGTGCTCGACCGCATCGGGCGGCTGGCCGACGGCTGGATCGCGAACGCCGGGCTCAGCGCGAACCTCGACGAACGTGTGCTCGCGATTCGCGAAGCCGCGGCGCGCGCGGGACGCGATCCCGACGCGATCGGGATCCAGGGTGTCGCGATGCTGTCGAAGACGGACGACGGTGACGACGTCGACGGCTTTCGCCGGCAGGTCGCCGCGGCACGCGAGCGGAACCTCTCTCACCTCACGGTCTTGACGATGAACCAGGGCCGCTCGCCCCGGCAGCACGTCGACGCGGTACACACCGCCGCGGACACGCTCCTCCTCGGCTGAGGCGCGAAGAAGCTCCGATCAGGCGCCCGGGGCGCGGTATGCCACCGAGATCTTCGTGGCGGCGTCGATGTCCTCGGGCTCGAGCAGCGGCGTCGTGCGAATTTCCGCCGCGCCCGACGCGCCGACGTTCAGACTCACCGCCGCCGCCGTCGCGTTGTCGGGGAGCTCCGCGATGACGATGACGTCGTCCTCACCGAACGTGTAGTAGAAGGCCTCGACCTTCCCCCCGGCAGCCTCGGTGAGGTTCTTCACCATGTCGCGCCGGCTCGCGCCTCCCTCCTTCAGCAGTCCCTGCACGCCTTGCGTGGTGTACGACACCTGCCAGAGAAACTTCGGCATCTCAACGTCTCCCATCCCGGACCGGCGACCCGCGTGGGCCAGCGTTCTCTCCCGCCGACTCGCTGTCAAGCGGGGCGGAAGACGGGGATCCGCTCTGCTCCGGCGGGTTCGAAGTCGACCTCGACCGCGTCACCCACCGAGAGCGCGCTCGTGTCGACGTCGACGAGACGTCCGTGGAGCCATGGTCCTTCCTCGAGCTCCACGAGGCCGACCACCGCGCGGTCGTTCCCGTGGACCACGATCCAACTCACGAGTGATCCACGCCCCGACGACTCGGCCCACGACAGCGCGGCTCCGTGGCACTTGGAGCACGCGATCGCATCAGGGCGCAGGTAGTGCCCGCACGCGTCGCACTGCTTGATCACGAGGTCGCCGCGCGCGGTGCCCTCGAAGAACTCGGCCGAGTCGTCGTCGCGGACCACGTCGACCACGTCACGCGCCTCTCGGGTGGCTGCCGAGGATCAACGAGCCGTGGTGGTCGAGCGTGCCCCCGTTTCCGCTGACCAGCACGAGATCGTGCCGGTCGACCTGGCGCCCGCCGCCGTGCCCGCGCCTGGATCACGCCTTCGGACACCGGCGTCATGCCCCACATGTAATACGCCGACAGTTCACCGCCGCCGGTGTTCGTCGGGAGAGCACCCCCGCGCCCGAGCGCGCCCGACGCCGCGAACGGACCGCCTTCCCCCTTCGCGCAGAAGCCGTAGTCCTCGAGCGTGACGATCACCGTGAACGTGAAGCAGTCGTAGATCTGCGCGACGTCGATGTCGCCGGGTCCGATCCCGGCCATCGTGTACGCGGCCTTCCCCGACTGCACGGCACCCGTGCTCAAACCCCACTGGCAGCCGCGCTCCATGACGTAGCCCGGGTGACCCTGGCCCCAACCCCAGATGTAGGCGGGCGGCTGCGCGAGGTCACGGGCGCGCTCGGCGCGAAGTGACCACCACCGCGACACCACCGTTGGAGACGAGGCAGCAGTCGAGGAGGCGGAACGGCTCTGCGATCCATCGCGAGTTGTGGTGATCTTGGACGGTGATCGGGTCGCGGCATCTGCGCGTGCGGGTTGTCGGCGGCCCAGTCGCGCTGCGACACCGCCACCGCGGCGAAGTGGTCCTCGTTCGTGCCATAGGCGTGCATGTGCCGGCGCGCCGCCAGCGTGTACGTGCTCGGGGCGCCGCCCAGACCTGCGGCCGCGCCCAGCCCACGGATCCCCTTGAACTGCCGACCCGAGCTTCCTCCACCTCCACCCCCGGCACCGCCGTAGGCCGCGCCGGTGCGACTCTTCGGAGTGAGCGTCGCGTCGGCGAACACGCACGCGACGGTCGTTGCCTGACCCGCTGCGATCGCCAGCGAGGCCATCATCACCATCACGCTCGCGGTCGAGCCGTACGCGTTCACCACGCTCAAGAGCGGGAGGTCGAACAGACCGAGCCGCGCGGCAAGCCCGATGTCGACTCCCCCGCTCAGTCCCGGATTGAGGAGCAGGCCGTCGATCTGGTCGAGCGTGAGCCCCGCGTCGTCGACCGCCAACCGCACCGCGTCGGCCGCGAAGTCGGGCGCGCTGCGCCCGTACACCTTGCCCATCTCGGTGATCCCGAGCCCGGCGATCGCCACGTCCGGTTGCATCAACGGCCCAGCTCGAGTGCGAGCTCCGACATCTTGATCGCGCGCACGAACACGTTCTGCTGGTCGGGGTCGCCGCTCTGGAGGAACGAGAACGAGATGCCGGTGGCCGGCTCGGCGAACCCCACCTGCCCTCCGGCACCCGGCCATCCGTAGGCAGTGGGCGACTTGCCCCAGGTGGCGCCGAACCCGTTGCCGACCACCACGCCGAGTGTGCGGTTCGCGGGAAGACCCATGAGCGGATCGGGCAGCGTGCAGCGGATGTTGCTCGTCGCGTCGGCGAGCACGTCGGGCTTCCAGAGCCCGTTCGGGTTGTGCAGCACGCCCTGGTAGAAGCGCGCGAGCGTCGCCGCGGTCATCACCCCGCCACCACCCGGCACACCGGCCTCGATCATCGCGGCGCGGTCGACACCGGGGCGCGTCCCGGGCCCGGTCGGGAGTGAGGATTGCGCGATGTTCGTCTGCTGGTCGCGGGGGATGCCGAGGACGCGCGGCAGACCGAGCGGACCGGTGACACGCTGCTCGATGTAGTCGCGGAAGTCCGTCTCGCCGAGCCGTTCGATGAGCTCGGCGAGCACCCAGTGGGCCGACCCACCGTGGTACACGTACTTCGTTCCGGGTTCGTACTCGAGCTCCCACTCCGCGAAGCGGGCGAGGCGACGTGCGCGGTCCGCGCCTTCTGTCGCCTCCATCGGGGCCGTGGGGAACCCGCACGTCATGACGTAGACCTGCTCGACGGTCACCGCGTCCTTGCCGTGCGTGCCGAACTCGGGCACGTACTCGACGACCGGGCGGTCGACGTCGAGCAGTCCGTCACCGATCAGGTGCCAGGTGGCCGACGCGACGATCGGCTTCGTGGCCGACGCGACACCGAAGCGGGTGTTGTCGTCCGCGGTCCCGAACGACTCGAACCAGAGGACGTCACCGGCACGTGCGACCGCGAACTGGCACGCGGCCAGGCCGTTCGCGATCTCCGCTTCGGCTGCCGCCCGCAGCGCCGTGACGTCGATCTCGCCGCTCATCCATCACCCCCACGACCGCCACTGCCTCGTTCGTCCCGAGCGCGGACGCTACTGCGCGCGTACCGGACCACGAGCAGACCCCACGCCGCACCCGCCAGCATCCCGACGAACGCACCCAGCAGCGCGATCACCACCCCGGCGAGGAGCGCGTTCTGATCGAAGCGGTACTGCCCGTGGCCCTGCACGAGATAGTGGTACCGCGACCCGCCGTAGAGGAACATCGGGACCGGGAGCACCGCGGCCCCGACCAACGCCCGCACCGAGACCGCCCACAGCGGGTACTTCGCGATCTTCGCGAGGTAGCCGGGAACCCGCTGCGGGCGCCGGAGCACACCGTCCCGCCCCATGACGGTCTCGGCGAGCACCGCCATGTCGTCCGCCGCGTCGTGTACCACCACGAGGTGATCCACCCCGTACTCCACTCCCTCGCGCCAGGAGACGTGCCCGAACGGCGGCGAAGGTTCGCGCTCGCCGGGCTGCCCGCTCCGCGACTCGGTGCGCCGCATGCGCACGAACGTAGCGCCACGCCGGAACCTTGCCGAACTTTGGGTTGCCGCGAGGCCACACCTTCTGTATGACGGATGGTGGCTGCACATCGGGGCGGGCCCTCACCGGAGGGCACGCGATGCGGACACGCCATTGGTCACCGAAGCGGCGGCTCACGCTGGCGGGCGCAACCATCCTCGCCGTCGTCGCCAGTGCGTTCGGTACGGGCGGAGCCGGAGCCGCCGCTGCGCCGGGAGCGACCGCGAGCCCAGCCGACGCAGACGTGGATCGTGACCCTGAAGGGCAACGTCGATCCGTCGAGCACGGCGCCCACGCTCGCTCGCCAACAAGGCGGCCGGCTGCTCGGCGTCTACTCCCACGTTCTCGACGGCTTCGCGTTCTCCGGCTCGGCCGACGCGGCCGCCGCGCTGGCCCGCAACCCGCGCGTCGCCCGCGTCGAAGTGGCGAGGGGCGTGCACGCGGTCGAGATCGCGCCGAACGGGATCCTGCGAACGAGCGCCTGGGCCGCTCACGGAGCGGGTTACCGCGGCGTGACCAGCGGCGGAACGCCGGTGCACATCGCCGTGGTCGACACCGGCATCAAGCTCGACCACGTCGACCTCGCGCAGAACCTCGACACGGCGGACGGCATCAACTGCATCGACCCGGGGCAGCCTCCGAACGACGATCACGGCCACGGCACGCACGTCGCCGGGCACGGCCGCGGCCGCGTTCAACGGGCAAGGCGTCGTGGGCATGGCGACGGACGCCAAGCTCGTTCCCGTCAAGGTGCTGAACTCCACCGGCTACGGGACCGACGCGCAGGTGATCTGTGGGCTCGACCACGTCGCCGGCGCTCGCCGAGGTGCAACCCGGGCCCTATGTCGTGAACATGAGCCTCGGTGATCCCAACCGGCCGGGCGAGACGACGTGCGCATCGAGCGCATTGCACCAGGCGATCTGCAATCTCACGGCGCGGGCGTGACCGTGGTTGCCGCCGCCGGTAACGACGGAACCGACGCCGCGAGCTTCGTACCCGCGTCGTACGACGAAGTCATCGCGGTGTCGGCGCTCACCGACTTCGACGGCCAGCGCAGCTTCGCCGGCTGTCAGATGGACTTCAGCGAGTACGGCTACCAGTGCGACGACAATCTCGCCGACTTCAGCGACTACGGCTCCGTGGTCGACGTCGCCGCACCCGGCGTGCACATCCTGTCCGACTGGATCGACGGCGGGCAGGTGACCCTCAGTGGCACGAGCATGGCGGCCCCCCATGTCGCCGGCGCGGCGGCGCTCGTGCTCGGCGCCAACCCGAGCCTGTCGCCCGACCAGGTGCGCGCGATCCTCGAGTCGACCGGCGAGTGCCCGGACGGCAGCGTTGCGAACGCGACCACGTGCGCCGGTCATGGGCAGTGGCAGGTGAGCGGACTGTTCGGGAGCTCGCCCGACAAGGACGGAATTCCCGAGCCGCTCGTCAACGCGTTGCGCGCCGCGCAAGCCGCCGGTGCCGCTCCGCCACCACCACCCCCTCCGCCTCCGCCGCCTCCGCCGCCCCCGCCTCCGCCGCCGCCACCCCCGCCCGTCGACACCGAGCCTCCGTCGGTGAGCCTCACCGCGACCGACGAGCGGCGCGACGCTGCACGGGACCGTGAGCGTCACTGCCGATGCGACCGACAACGTGGCGATCGCGCACGTCGACTTCTTCGACGGCGCGACACCGATCGGCAGCGACTCGACCGCTCCCTTCGCGGTGAGTTGGGCGACCGCAGGCGACGGCGCGCACACGCTCACCGCCACCGCGTTCGACACTGCTGGTCTCAGCAGCAGCGACACGCGCGCCGTTGCGGTGGACAACACGGCACCGACCGCAGCGGTCATCGCTCCCGCCGCCGGCACAGTGTCGGGAACGATCACGATCACCGCCGACAGCTCTGACCCGGTACCGGGTAGCGGCGTCGCGTCGGTGCAGCTCCTGGTCGACGGCAGCGTCGTCGGCACCGACACCACCGCGCCGTATCAGGCGACCTGGAACACCGCCACGGTCGGCAACGGTACGCACACGATCACCGCACGCGCGACCGACGGCGTCGGCAACACCACGACCTCGGACGCGGTCCAAGTGAATGTCAACAACGTGACGCCCACCGTCGTGATGTCGATCACCCGGCTCACCGGATCCGGGCAAACCGGCTGGTTCTCATGGACCTCGTGGGTCGACGTCAGCGTGGCCGACCAGAACGGTCATCCCGTGGCCGGGGCGACGGTCACGTTCGCCGTCACCGGCGGCGCGACCACGACACGTACCTGCACGACCTCTGCGTCGGGGAACTGCTCGACCTCGGCCAACAAGGTGACGGTGCCGAACAACAAGTCGAGCGTCACCTTCACGACGACGAACGTTGCCAAGACCGGGGCAACTTGGGATGGCGGACGCTGGGCGGTGACACTCCGCTTGCGCTGATCACTCCGCGCGTTCGCTCGTGCTCGTGCAGTTGCGGCCGTCGCGCTTCGACCGGTAGAGCGCCTCGTCGGCACGCGCCAAGAGGGTGTCGGGCGTGCCGTCCCGACGTGGGTCGAGTGCCGCGATGCCGACGCTGATCGTCACGAGTCCAGGCGATGCAGCATGATCGTGGCGGATACCGAGGTTCTCCACCGCGCGCCGGAGCCGTTCCATCGCGACCAGGCCGTCGTCGAGCGAGGTGTTGCGAAGCAGAACGACGAACTCTTCTCCTCCGTAACGATACGCGCTGTCTTCGGGCCTCATTTCGTTCGCGAGGACACCGCCGACGCGCCGCAGCACCTCGTCACCTGCGATGTGGCCGTAGGTGTCGTTGTATCGCTTGAACTAGTCGAGATCGCAGATCGCGAAGCAGTACCGGCGGTCGTAGCCGCACGGCGCGCATCGTGCGTACGCGCTCAGGTCCTCGTGGAGACGCATACGGTTCCCGAGACCGGTCAGCGGGTCCGTCCGCGCTTGTTCTGCGAGCTCCCGTTGAGCCGCGCGAGCTCGCCGTGGAACCGCGCGACCTGCTTGTGCAGCTCGGTCACGCGTCGGGCGGCGATGAGCCGAGTCTCGCAGGTCGAACGGCGCGATCGGCTTCGTGAGGTAGTCGTCGGCGCCGGCCTCCATGCCCTCGAGGACATGCTCGTGGCGCTCCGAGCGCGGTCGCCAGGATGACGTAGGTGTACCCGTCGTCGGCGCGCTCGCGGACCCGGCGGCACAGCTCCGGACCGTCGACGCCCGGGCATCATCCAGTCGGTGATCAACACGTCGGTCGGTGCCCGCTCGAACTCGCGCCACGCCGCGTACCCGTCGCTCGCGACGACACACTCGTGACCGAGCTTCTCGACGGTCTTCTGCAGCACGAGCCGGCAGGTCGCGTCGTCGTCGGCGATCAGACACGCGCATGTCGGTCACCCGGTCGGCACGGCAGACTCGAGCGCATCGCGCACGCGTACCAACTCGGCGTCCATCTTCGCGACGATCACGGCCGCGTGTCGCGCAGCACGCGGCCGCGTGCCGAGACCCTCGAGCTGCGCGCAGAGCTCGGCCAGAGTCGACCGCGCCGATCGACGCGGCCGCACCCTTGAGGCGTGTGCGGTTCGCTCGATCACTTCGGGATCACCTTCGGCGGCGGCCTCGCGCAGATCGGTCGAGCTGCGACGAGGCGTCGGCGAGGAACGCCGCCGACAGCTCCCGGAGCATGACGCCGTCACCGTCGTCGAGCTCGCGCACGGTGTCGAAGCGCTCGGGGTCGAGCACAGCCGGGTCGACGCGCCGGGACGGATCGTCGTCGCCGATCCACCGGTCGAGCGTCTCGACGAGCGCGTCGGTGCGGACCGGCTTCGACACGTAGTCGTCCATACCGGCCGCCAGGCACACCTCGCGATCGCCCTCCATCGCCGCAGCCGTCATCGCGATGATCGGCGTGTGGCGCGTGTCGCCTTCCCGGCGACGGATCGCCGCGGTCGCCTGGTATCCGTCCATCTCCGGCATCTGACAGTCCATCAGGATGGCGCCGTACTCGGTCGCGGCGCTCGCCTCGACGCCTTCCCGGCCGTTCCGCGCGACGTCGACGTCGAAGCCGAGCTTCGACGAGCATCCGCGTCGCGACCAGCTGGTTGGTCGGATTGTCCTCGACGAGCAGGAGTCGGCCACGGCGCGAGCGGTCGCTCGGCCCGGCCGCGCGCCGGAGTCGGCACTCGGCGATGTCGGTCATGGTGAGTCCTCCCACCAGGCAGTTGAACAATTCCGACGGGCGTACGGGCTTGGTGAGCGTGGCGACCAGCCCGGCCGCGGCTGCTTCGTCCTGGGGAACTCGCCCGACGAGCTGAGGAGGAACATGCGAGCGCTCCGCAGCGTCGCATCCGAGCTGATGACGTGCGCGAGCTGCAACCCGTCGACGTCGGGCATGTTGAGGTCGAGCAGCACGATGTCGTAGGGAGTCCCTGCACGCGCCGCGTCGCGGAGGAGCTCGAGCGCAGGATCGGCATGGTCCGATGTCGTCGGCGACCATCCCCCAGGACCCGAGCTGCTCACGCAGGATGAGCCGGTTCGTCGCGTTGTCGTCCACGATCAGCGTGCGCAGGTCGACGAGCTCCTCGACACCGGCGCGCGCGGGCTGGACCGTGCGACTGCTTGTCGAAGGGGAGCTCGAACCAGAAGGTGCTGCCGACCCCCACTCGGCTCTCGGCGCCGATGGTTCCGTGCATGAGCTCCACGAGCTGTTTGACGATCGCGAGCCCGAGCCCGGTGCCGCCGTAACGCCGTGTCGTCGACGAGTCTGCCTGGGAGAACGGCTCGAACAGCCGCTCGAGGTCGTCCGGCGAGATCCCCACCCCGGTGTCGCGCACCTCGAAGCGAACGAGCACGTGATCGGCGGTCTCGTCGAGCGTGCGCGCGCGCACGACGACCTCCCCCGTCGACGTGAACTTCACCGCGTTGGAGGCGAGGTTGAGCAGGATCTGGCGGACACGAGTCGGGTCGCCCCGCACGGCAGGGGGAAGGTCGGGCGGGAAGTGCGCGAGCAGCTCGACGTCCTTCGCGTGCGCGGCGTCGGCGAGCATCGTCGGTGACGTCCTCGACGAGCAGACCGAGGTCGAAGTCCACGTGTTCGAGCTCGAGCTTGCCCGCCTCGACCTTCGAGAAGTCGAGGATGTCGTTGATGATGTTCAGCAGACCATCGGCCGACGTCTGCACGCCCCGCGCGAACTCCTGCTGCTCGGCGTCGAGGTCGGTCTCGAGGAGGAGTCCGTTCAATCCGATGATCGCGTTCATCGGCGTTCGGATCTCGTGGCTCATCGAGGCGAGGAACTGGCTCTTCGTCTTCGAGGCTGAGAGCGCCCGGTCGCGCGCGCTCGCGAGCTCGATCGCGGCTTGCTCGCGCTCGGTGACGTCTCGCGAGTTCAGGACGATGCCGCGCACGTTGCGGTCGCCGAGCAGGTTCGTCGCGACTCCCTCCATGATCCGCCACTCGCCGTCCTGGCCCCGCACGTGGAACTTCACCTGAGCGGTCGCGCCGGGCTGGCGCGTGAGAGATGCCAGTGTGTCGGCCAGCTCCGCGGTCTCGTCGGCGTGCACCAGACTCGTGAGGCGTCGTGCCGACCAGCTCGTCGGCGTCCACTCCGAGGATCCGCGCCGACGAAGGGCTCTGGTAGCGAACGACGCCACTCCGGTCGAGCACGGTGATCAGATCGGTGGAGTTGTGGACCAGCGACTTGAATCGAGCCGATTCGCGTTGCGCAGCGCGTCGGAGCAGCCAGGCCATCGCCAGCGCCAGCAGCACCGAGGCGATGCCGAGGATGATCTCGACGAGCACGAGCCGGGAGAGCGAGTGCTGCGCCTGCTTGGTGATCTCGCCCGCGGCGTCACCGGTGACGCTCGAGAGCTCGGCGCCGACCACGCGGAGCCCCTGCAGATCTCGCTCGAACGTCGGGCTGGTCCGACCGGCAGCGAGGAGCGCGTCGCCGCGCGCCAGCAGCTCCCGGATCAGCTTGCGCTCGTGATCGAGCTTCAACCGGACTGCGTGACCGCGCGCAGCCGGGATCTCGACGCGTTGATCGAGACTTCCCTGCGGCGTGACGACGTTCCCACCGACGAGCAGCGCGTCCGCGGTCTCGCGCAGGATCGTCGCACTCGGGCTCGGGTCGGCTTGCACGCCGTCGAGCTTCAGGACGACGTCCTTGATGTATCGCTCCACCAGCGTGCGCTGCCGCGCCGTGACATCGACGACGAGCGCCGTCGGCCGCTCCTGGTCTGTCGTCCAGGCGTTGTAGCCGACCATGCCGCCGACGAGGACGACGAACGCGCCGACGACGAGCACCAGCTTCGAGTCGCGGCGCATCGCGGTGCCGAAGGAGCGGGACCGTGCGCGCGTGTTCACGACTTACCTCGGGCGACGACGTTCAGCGCCGCGTGCATGCCGCCGAGGTAGTGACCCTCGAGGTTGCAATAGAAGACGTAGTGCCCGGGCTGGAGCCGGAGCGTCAGGTCGCCCGTCGTCCCGAGATCGAGCTCTTCGATCGAGTCGATCCGGCGCAAGCTCGGATCGTCCTCGTCGACCGTCAGCCCGTCCGCCTTGAGCGGGAGCTCACTCGCGGCGTCGTTCGTCCGGTCCACGTTGATCTCGTGCGTCGAGGGCCCCGCGTTGTGGATGTGCAGCACGACGGTTCCTGCTCGCACCGTCGCTTGCGACGCCTTCACGGAGAAGTCCTCGAGCGTGACCTTCACGGGCCGCCCGTCAGCCGGCAGGGCTCGCGCCACCGGCGCCGCGGGGCCGGCGAGCAGGATCGCGGGCAGCGCTACCGCGGCAACGAGCGATATGCCACGCCGGGCGCCCTTCGGGCGCGTGGAATTGAGGGGGCCCACGATGCTCGTATCGGGCGGAATCGGGCGAGCCTTGAGATCCGCATCACGAGCCGCCCCTCGGGTGAGCCGTCAGCGTGGGAACGGCGTGCCCGGACCGTCCCAACCGGGGAGCAGCCCGTATTTCTGGGCAATCGCCGGCAGGTAGATGCGCTTGTGGAGCAGGCGTATCGCGTCGGACGACGACAAGAGCCAAACGATCGCGGCACCGATCGCCTCCGGCGGTGTGACCGGCATGCCCACGTACCGCTCGACCATGTCGTCGAACTCCTCGCCGTACGCGACGAAACCGGGATCCACCGTGTAGGACACGATCCCACGGTCGCCGAGCTCCACGTTGAGCACGCCGGCGAAGCGGTCGATGCCGGCTTTCGACGAGGCGTAGGCGAGCGGCCATCCGTTCTCGTTCGCGGTACCCGGAGGATCGTTGACCGCGACGAACGAGCTCATGTTCACGACCGTGCCGCCACCCTGCCGGATCATCACGGGGAGGAACTTGTGCAAGAGAGTCGCCGGCGCGAGCACGTCACCCTCGAGGTAGAGGGCGAACTCCTCGACCGACGTGTCGAGAAAGAGTCCGGAGTTCTCGCTCTGGTAGATGCCGATGTTGCACAGCACGTCGATCCGCTCGAACGCGTCGAGCGCGGTCTCGGCCGCTGCACCGACCGCGGCGCGGTCGGTGAGATCCATGCCGATCGCCACCGCGCGCGTACCCGCCGCCTCGACCTTGCCCATGACGGTGTCGAGGCTGCCGGGCCGCCGACCCTCCCCTTCGTGCACGGTGCGGGCGGTCAGCGCCAAGTCGTAGCCGGCGCCCGCCAGCGCGGTCGCGGTGGCAGCTCCGATGCCCCGGCTCGCACCCGTCACGAACGCCACCGGTCGCGCGTCAGCCATCGTTCTCTCCCGTCAGTCCACGATCCGCGTGCGGACCGTAGAGATCGAAACCAGTCGGTCGTCGTTCCCGGTATCGACGAGGTCGACGCGGCAGAGCACGTCGTCGTCGCCCTGCGACACGACGGTCGGCGTGGCGACGAAGGGCCCGTTGAGCGCCGGGTAGACGAACCGGATCGACAGGTCGCCGGTCACGACGCGGTCGGTACCGGCGGCCTTCTCGGCCCCGGCGAGCGACGCGGCCTCGGCCATCAACTGCTGCGCACCCCCGTGCAGCCGGTCTTGGGGGCCGACGACGCCGGTGTGCACCGCGGCAAGTACGCAGGCCGAGTCGTCCTCGCGGATGAACATCCCCATCGCGTCGAGAATCGGCGGCGGGTTGGTGGGACGGCCGTGCACCGGCGGTGGACCCGACAACGGAACATCCAACGGTCCGAGCACCGCGATGCTGACGGTGCCGTACCCGACGACCCGAGACGGATCGGCGACCGCGTCGAGTCGTCCGACCCCGATGACGCGCGAGCGGCCCGTCCGAACCAGTCGCACCTCCCCGCGCACGGCATCGAGATCGTCACCGCGGTCGCGGAGGTGCAAGGTCATGTCGCTCAACACGATCATCCCGAGCGAGATCGCGAACTGCCCGGTCACGAGTTCGATGAGGAGCGCGGGCAAGGCCGCGCGGATTCCACCGGGTATCCGGATGTCGTCGCCGATCGGCATCGTGCCCTCGGCCACTACGTCCGAGACGCGCGTGGCGCGCATGTCGAGATGCCCGTAGAGATGGTCGGACGCGAGCGGATCGGGGTACACGGTGTGGTCCACGGTCACGGCAGTCCAGTCTGTTCGATGGGAGCGGCCGACGCGATAGACAGAGCATATGGACAACCTGTTTTCGGTCGAAGGCCGGGTCGCGATCGTGACCGGCGCCTCGAGCGGCCTCGGTCGTCGATTCGCCCAGGTCCTCCACGAGCAGGGGGCACACGTCGTGGCCGCGGCACGCCGGACCGCGCACCTCGAGGCGCTTGCCGAGGAGTGTCCCGGCGTCGTGCCGGTGACGGCCGACATGACCGACGGCGAGCAGGTCCGGAGCATCGTGACGGCCGCGCTCGGAGCGCTTCGGCAGCGTCGACATCCTGGTGAACAACGCGGGCCACGGCGTGACCGCGCGAGCGCTCGACGAGTCCCTGGACGACTTCCGGTACGTGCTCGACGTCAACCTCGTCGGACTGTTCGATCTCGCTCGCACGGCGGCTCGGGAGATGATCGAACGGGGTGGCGGTTCGGTCATCAACGTCGCATCGATCAACGGTCTCGTCGCGTCGACACCGTTTCCCTCGAGTGCCTACTGCGCGTCCAAGGGTGCCGTCATCAACCTCACCCGAGAGCTGGCGTGCCAGTGGGCACGCAACGGCGTGCGGGTCAACGCGCTCGCACCCGGCTTCTTTCCATCCGAGATCACCGACCCCGTCATCGCCGACGAGGGCTCGAGCCGCTACATCACCCGCAACTGCCCGATGGGACGCTTCGGCGCCCTGCACGAGCTCGACGGCGCTCTCCTCTTCCTCGCGAGCGACGCCTCCACCTATTGCACCGGCCACGTGCTCGTCGTCGACGGCGGCTGGACCGCCCGCTGACCCACGGAGTGATCAGCGACCGCGGAACACCGGCGGGCGCTTCTCGACGAACGCCCTGATCGCCTCACGCGTGTCGTCAGTGGAGATGCACAGCGCCTGGCTACGCGCTTCGTCCTCGAGCGCTTGCTCGATCGAGGTCTCGAAACTGTGACTGAGCAGCGCCTTCGTCATCGACAGTGTGAGCGGGGGTCCGGCCGCCAGTTGCCCGGCCCACTCGTCGACGAACGCGTCGAGATCTGCTTCGGGAAGCACCCGGTTCACCAACCCGAGGTCGCGCGCGTCTGCCGCCGACACGAAGTCGCCGAAGAAAGCAAGCTCCTTCGCGCGCTGCATGCCGATCAGACGCGGCAGCAGCCACGAGCCTCCGAAGTCGACGACCAGCCCCCGCTTGACGAAGATCTGCGTGAAGCGCGCATCCTCGGACGCGACGACGAGGTCGCACGCGAGCGCCATGTTGCACCCGGCCCCGGCCGCGACGCCGCGCACTTTCGCGATCGTGGGCTTGGGCATGCCGTGGAGCGCGAGCGCGACCGCGCCGATGCTGCGCATCGACACCAGCGCGTGCACGTCCCGGCCGTCGCCGCCGGTCAGGTCGGCACCGGAGCAGAACGCGCCGCCCTCGCCGGTGAGCACGAGCACACGATCCGCGGGCTCTGCCGCGATCTCCCGAAAGGTCGCAAGGAGCTCGAGCGACATCTGCGCGTTGATCGCGTTGCGCTTCTCGGGACGGTCGAGCATGACCGTCACGATCCCGTCGCTGCGCTCGATCCGGATCGTCTCCATCGCGGCGAACTTACTCCGGCCGCCGCTGTACCGTGATCGAAGTGCGAACCGACGCGGACGCGCGCGGGGGTGATCTTCCCGGCGTCGAGGGTAGACCGTGGCTCCGAAGCCCCGTGCTCGGCGAGCCGCGCGTCCGATCGATACCGGACGCGCTCCGCGAAGTGGCGGCAGCGGTGCCGGATCGGATCGCGATCGACGACGGTGAACGCCGCCTGACCTACGCCGAGCTGCTGCGCGCGACAGAGCGCGGTCGCGCGCGCCGTCGACGCCAACGATCCGACCGGGCGGGGCCCAGGTTGCGGTCGTCGTCGATCGCGGAATCGACGGGATCGTCTCGGTCCTCGGCGTGATGACCGCCGGTCGGGTGGCGATCCCGCTCGACGCGCACGACCCGGTCGAGCGACTCGCGTTCGTGGCTCGGGAAGGGCAAGCGTCGCTCGTGCTCACCCACCGCTCCACCGTGCACGATCGCCGAAGCGATCGCCGTGGGCACACCGATCGTCGAGCTCCACGACGTCGTACGCCAACTGCGCCAGACCGTGAGCTGCCCGACGTCGACCCGGCACGCCTCGCCCTCGTGCTCTTCACGTCGGGTTCGACCGGCACACCCAAGGGCGTCGTGCGCGACCACGACACGCTCGTCCGCCACGGCCTCGTGGTGGCCTACGCGAACGACATCGGGCCGGACGACCGCGTGGCGATCACGGGCTCGTTCGGGTTCGTCGGCGCGTACGTCGCGCGGGCTCGGTGCGTTCTTCGGAGGTGGAACCGCGTGTCCCGGCCACCTCCGCAGCGAAGGCCTGCGAGACTTCGCGGCGTGGGTCGCCGCACAGCGGATCACCGTCCTGCAACTCGTGCCGTCGGTGCTGCGCGCGTTGGTCGATGTCGCGCCCGACGCGCGCATGGACAGCGTGAAGCTGATCACGCTCGGCGGAGAGACGCTCTACTCGCAGGACGTGCGACGCGCCCGACCCGTGCTTCGGCCCCGCGCACCGTGTTCCAGAACCGGCTCGGCGCAACCGAAGGTGCGTCGCCCGCGGCGTGGGAGGTCACCGCGGCCGACGACGCGGACGACGGGCCGCTCCCGATCGGCCGGGTCGAACCGTGGGTCGACGTTCGCATCGTCGGTGACGACGGCGACGACGTTCCCGACGGTGAGCCGGGCACGCTCGAAGTCGTCAGCGACCATCAAGCGCTGGGCTACTGGCGCGATCCGCTGCTGACGGCCGCGTACTTCTTCGACGCTGCCCGACGGTCGGCGCGGGTTCCGCTCGAGCGACATCGTCCGTCGGCGTCCCGACGGCGTGCTCGAACACCTGGGGCGCGCCGACGACCGAGTGAAGGTGCGCGGTGCGATGGTGAGCCCGAGCGAGGTCGAGCGCGCGCTGACCGGCGTCGACGGTGTCGAGCGCGCCGCGGTGGTCCCGGTCCCGGCGCCCGACGGTGGCACTCGGCTCGCGGCGTACGTCGTCCCCGACGCCGGTGCGACGCCGAGCGCGTGGCAGATCCGCCGCGACCTCGCCACCCGCCTTCCGTCGACGATGATCCCGGCCGCAGTCGTGCTGGTCGAGGCCCTTCCGTTCACGGCGCGGGGCAAGATCGATCGCGCGGTCGCTCCCTGCCCCCGCCGCCTCCGGCGGCTCGTCCCTATCGCGAGCCGGTCGGGACGCGAGCGTGAGCTCGCCGAGCTGTTCGGTGAGGTCCTGGGCCTCGACGACGTCGGTCTCGACGACGACTTCTTCGAGCTCGGCGGCGACTCGCTCGCCGTGCTCGAGCTCCTGGCCGGCATCAACGAGCGCTTCGGCGTCGAGCTGTCGGCAACCGCGGTGCTCGCGTCGCCGACGGTGACCGCGCTCGCGACTCGACTGGTGCGTCGCCGGCGAACCGCGGCAACGGTCGTCGCGCTCGTGAGTGCGACCGGCGGAGACCCGGTCGACGCCGCTGTTCTGCGTGGCCGGCGGCGGTTCCCCCGCGGTGTCGCTCCGGCCGCTCGCCGACTGCCTTGGGTGACGATCGGGCGTGTTACGGCGTGCAGGCGCGAGGCCTCGAGGAGACGGCTCGACCCGACCGCAGCATCCAAGCCGCGGCGCGGCGCCATCTCGCCGAGATCCGCGCCATCCAACCGACCGGTCCCTATCTCCTCGCCGGCTACTCGTACGGAGGCCTCGTCGCCTTCGAGATGGCATGCGTGCTCGAAGCGGCTGGCGAGTGCGTCGCGCTCCTTGCCGTCCTCGACACACCGGCCCCGAGTGTCATGTTGACGCCGGGGCGAACGGCTGGCGGCGAGCGCAGCCGGCGCGACAAACCGGGCATGACGAGCCAGAGTGCGCTGGGCCGCCCGCGCCGCGCAACTCCACGCTCGGGAACGAATCGCGGCTCGCGACCGCGGGCATCGTGCCACGTCGGAGCTTGCACCAGTACCACCTCTTCTTCCGCTACGCGCGCCGCATGACCCGCGCGTACCACCCGGCGTCGACGTTGGCCGGCTCCGATCCTGGTGACGCGCGTCGCCGACTCGCCCTTCGAGGCCGACCTCGGCTGGTCCGCGTTCGCGCGCGGTCCGGTCACCGCGATCGAGGTGCCCGGCAACCACGACAGCATGGTGCGACGCCCCTACGTGACGACGCTCGGCGCCGAGCTCGAGCGGGCGCTCGACGACGCCGATCGTGCTCGCACCGACCTCGACGCTCGACCCACAATGACGTCGTGAGGATCCTGATCTTCGGCGCGACCGGTGGCACCGGGCGCGAGCTGGTGACGCAGGCCGTCGACCAGGGTCATGGCGTCACGGCGTTCGTCCGCGATCCGGCGAAGCTCACCACCCACGGCGGGATCCGAGTGCTCGTGGGGCAGATCGACGACACTGCGGGGGTCGCCGACGCCGTCGACGGGCACGATGCCGTGATCAGCGCGCTCGGCGTCGGGCGCGCACTTCGACCGCACGGCGTGATCACCCGTGACGCCACCGCGATCGTCCCCGCGATGGAACAGGCCGGCGTTCGACGGCTCGTGTGGATGTCGGCGTTCGGCGTGGGCGACACGTTCTCGACCGCGTCGGCCGTGCAAAAGTTCGCGTTCCGGGTCCCGCTCCGCCAGCTCTACGCCGACAAGGCGCAAGGAGACCGGATCATCCGCGAGAGCACCCTCGACTGGACGCTCCTGTACCCGGTGCTCATGACCAACGGCCCCCGCACCAGCCAGTACCGCACCGGTGAGCACCTACCCATGAAGGGAATGCCAAAGGTGTCGCGCGCCGACGTCGCGGAGTTCATCCTGCGGCAACTCGACGACGACAGCTTCCGCCGCAAGAGCGTCGTTGTCGGGTGAGCCCGTGGCGAGCTCGCGCCGCGGCTACGGACGCGACGACAGGTCGAACGCGGGCGGCGCGAGCATCTTCTTCGACGGGACGACGACGAGGTAGTCGCCGACGCGAGTCTCGTGCAACGTGATCCCCTGCTGCTTCGCGTGCTCCCGCAGACCCGCGAGCGGATTGAACGGGCCCTTGTCGAGCGTCGTGACGTAAACCGGCAGCTTCGCGTGACGCACGCGGTCTTCGTATCCCTGGAAGCTGGGACCCAGGTCGGTGGGCACCGCGATGATGCGCTCGTCGCTCTCGAACGTGAGCCGCGACGAGACCCAGAAGCTCGCGAACACCTCGTGGTGGCCACGGCGCTCGAGCGTCTCGATCACGCGGTCGAGCGGCGGTCCGCCACCGATGGCATCGCGGAAGTCGTCGATTCGCGCGAGTCCCCACACGCTCGACACCGCGAGCGCGACTGCGAGAGCCCAGGCCGGCGCGACCGGCCGCGCGAGTCGTCCGACCGCCGAGCGCGAGGAAGGGCGTGAAGAAATAGAAGTAGCGGCCGTTCCCGATGAAGTCGCTGTCGAGGTTGGAAGCCACCGGCACGAGCGCGAACAGGAACGGGAGCGTCAGCAGCCCGACCGCGGCGATCGACCGTTCGCGCAGACCGAGCCACGCCGAGAGTGCGAGCAGGCCCAGCACGATCGCGTACAGGACGAGGTGGCCGAAGCCGATGATCCACGATCCCGTGAAGGGCGCGCGTATCCCGAGCGCGGCGGGGAGCGCGTGGGTGAAGAAGTAGCCGAAATGATCGAGGTAGCTGCCACGCGCGCCGTAGTTCGCCTGCAACGAGTCGAAGCCGTAGTTCACGTCGTTCCAGATCCATGGCAGCGCGCCGACGATCGCGAACGGCACGGCAAGGAACGCACGCGGCCAGAGCGAATGCCAGTGGAAGACGGCGAGCCACACCGCCGCCGGAACGACGAAGTACACGATGTTCGGTGACGTCCACCAGCCGGCGCCCGCCAGCAAGCCGAGCACGCACCAATCGCTCCAACCGCGGGGGCGCTCGACGGCGCGCACGGCGCAGAGCATCACGCCGAGGCCGAGGAGCAACGTGGGGACGTAGAAGATCAGCGGCTTGACACCGATCCACACGTACAACGCGGGCCAGAGCCAGAACGCGAGCGCGGCGAAGACGGCCTGGAAGGGGCGCAGGAACCGCACGCCGATGCGCCAGATGCACACCGTGGCCCCGGCGGACATGACCAGGTAGGGAAGCTCGAGCGTGAACCGGCTCGCGCCGAAGAGCTCGAAGCTGAGCGCCACCGGGTACGTGACGATCGTGCCCTGGTAGCTGAGGCGCCACATGAACGCCCGGAACTGGCCGTCGAGGAGATGGCGGGCCATGAGGCCGGTGATCGCCTCGTCGGAGTCGATGACCCCGAGCCGCCCGGTCATGATCCAGATCCGGATCCCCAGGCCGATGAGCGCGAGGACGGCAACGACGGCGAGCGCACGACGCGAGACGCGGGAGTCGTCGGCCGCCGGCGCCTCGGCGACGGGCGAGCTCGGCGCCGCGATCGTTCCCGTCACTCCACAGCCTCCGCTGACGATTGCAGCCGAAGATTAGGTTGCGCTGGACGCGGTACTCGTTACTCGCGGTTGACCGCCTGCAACACGTCGAGATGTGCGGCGCGCCGGGCCGGCAGCACCCCCGCGAGCAGCCCGGCCAGCCCGGCGAGAATCATGAACGCGACCAGCTGGCCGACGGGCAGGGAGAACGTGATGCCCTGGTCGGAGAGAGCCTGCACGATGGCCCGGCCGAACACGACGCCGATGACGAGACCGAGGATCGCGCCGAACGACGCCACGATGAGCGCTTCGCCGCGGATCATGCGCCGGAGCTGCACTCGACTCATGCCGACCGCGCGGAGCAGCCCGATCTCGCGCGTGCGTTCGTAGATCGACAGTGCGAGGGTGTTGACGATCCCGACGAGCGCAATGACGACGGCGAGCAGCAACAGCGCGTACATGAGGCCGAGGACCTGATCGAACCGGGCGAGCTGACTGTCGCGGAACTCGGCCTTGTTCTGCGCCTCGATACCGCCGAACCGGGCGGCCACCCGCTTCACGACCCGTGCGGCCTCCTGCGTCGACACGCCGGGTGGCTTCTGCACACCGACGTAGAAGTCGAGCGGATCCGCGAATCCGTTCCAGTTGGCGAGCGAGACGATGTAGTTCCCGCCCCCGGGCAGGGCCTTCTTGTCGCTATAGATGCCCTGCACGGTGAGGGTCTGCGGACCGAGCGGGAACTCGACGCGGACGCGGTCGCCCACCTTGTAACCCTCGTCGGAAGCGACGTCCTTGTAGACGAGTAGCCCGCCGTCGGCGAATCGGTCCATGCGCGCGCCGGGTCGCAACGCAACGTCGGTCATCTTCGTGAAGCCGTCGGACGCGCCCGTCACCGCGTGCGACGTGTCCTTGATACTCACGGTGCCGAACCGGTACTCGATCACCCTCGAACCGGGAAGTTGCTTGCTCACCGCCGTTGCCGCTTCGGGACTGAACGGCTGGAAGTTCTTGGGGACAGGATGAAGTCGGCGTGGGTCTGATCGTCGATCGAACTGGCGAAGGACTCCTTGGCGGACGCGCCGAAGATCGCGATGAAGGTGACGAGCGCGAGCCCGATCATGAGCGCGGCGGCCGTCGACGCGGTTCGGCGCGGGTTCCGCATCGCGTTCTGTTGCGCGAGGATCCCGGTGATGCTGTGCGTCGTTCCGCCGGCCACGTCAGTGCCTTCGCGGCCGGTCGTGCGACGAGCGGGCTGAGCATCGCCACGCCGATGAACACCAGGAACGCAGCTACTCCGGTGAGGAGTGCGGCGGTGCTGCCGGACGCACCGCCGAAGAGCCCGAACACCAACGCGCCGAGCCCGACGACCGTAGCCGTCAAGCCCCAGATGTAACGCCGGCGCCCCGAGCTCACGTCGATCGCCTGGTCGCGGAGCGCCGCGATCGGAGGAACCCGTGCGGCGCGGCGAGCCGGCGCCAGCGCCGACACGAGGGTCACGACCGTGCCGACCGCGAGCGACACGATGATCGTGCGCGGCAGCACCTGCAGCGGACCGGTCGGGAGCTCGATGCCGAAGGCGCTCAGCAGCCCCTTCGAGCGGCTTGACGATGGCGAGGCCGAGCAACAGGCCGACGACGGACGAGAAGAGCCCCACTGCGAGGGCCTCGAACGCGACCGATACCACCACCTGACGCCCGCTCGCCCCGAGCGATCGGAGCAGACCCAGCTCGCGCAGTCGTTGGGCGATCGTGATGGAGAAGGTGTTGTAGATGATGAACGCGCCGACGAAGAGCGAGATGATCGCGAAGATCAGCAGCAGGGTGTTGAAGAACGACAAGTTGCCCTTCACGTCGCTCGACTGCTCCTTCGCGAACTGCTCCCCGGTGATCGCCTGGTACGGCAATCCGTCGCTTGCGGAGCGAGCGTGCGATGCGATCGCGCACTTGTATCTCCGAGAGGCCCGGATCTCCGCGCACGTCGATCTGGTCCCACTGACCGACGCGGTTCATCACTTCCTGCGCGGTCGATGGGATGAAGGCGGCAAGCGTGGCTCCCGCGAGGCCGTTCTCCTTGCCACCGAATTCCACGACCCCGGTGATGGTGAACTCGCGGGGCTGGACCGTGAGGAACGAGATCTTGGCGCGTTCGCCGAGCTTGAACTTCCCGTCGGCGAACGTCTTCTCGTCGAGCGCGACCTCGTCCGCCGCGCGGTTGGTGGCCGCGAATGAGGTCGAGCGACCGGTTCACCGAGGTCTTCTGTGGGTACCAGGCGGTGCCGAGGCTCGGCGCCTGGTTCTGGATGGTCTCGCCGTTCCGGCCTGCGACCAAGGCGAAGCCGAGGACGTTCCCCTGGGCGCGATCGACACCGGGCACCGACTGCACCGTCGAGACGAGCGAATCGGGGACCGGCGGCCGCGTCGACTGGCTTCCGTTGTCGCCAGCCGCGTCGAACGGCTTCTTCGCGGCGACGACTGCGTCGACGCCTTTCGTCGTATTCGCGAAGAGATCGTCGAAGACGTTGCCGAGCGTGTCGGTGAGCACGAAGGTGCCCGCCATGAACGCCACGCCGAGCACGACCGCCAGCGAGGTCAGCGCCAGTCGGAACTTCTTGGCGAAGAGCCCCTTGAGCGTGACCTTCCACACGGGCCGTCGGCCTCCTCGGCGCCGTCAAGCCTTACTCTGCGGGGGCAGCCTGCACCAAAGGGGGCCCGTTGAGCGAGTTGCCCTCCGGGACGGTCACATTCCTGTTCACCGATCTGGTGAGCTCGACGCGGCTCTGGGAGGAACAGCCCGACGAGATGCAACGCGCGCTCGCGCGTCACGATGCTGTCATCCGTGACGCGATCGAGACCCATCGCGGTCATGTGGTGAAGACGAGGGGTGACGGCTTCCACGCCGCGTTCTCCACGGCGCGCGACGCGATCGATGCCGCGGTTGCTGCACAGCTGGCGCTCGCGGCGGAACCATGGGGGGTCACGGGTCCGCTGCTCGCACGCATCGGCATCCATACCGGAGAGGCCCAGTACCGCGACGGCGATTACTACGGCACGGCGCTCAACCGTGCCGCGCGGATCATGAGCGTGGCGAACGGCGGGCAAGTACTGGTGTCGCGTGCGACCGAGGAATTGGTCGCGCGACCTGCTGCCCGAGGGCGCAGCGCTCGTCGATCTCGGAGAGCATCGTCTCCGTGATCTCTCACGCCCGGAACGCGTGTACCAGATATCCGCGCCGGGACTCGCCGACGAGTTCCCCGCGGTGCGAACGATCGGCGGATTGCTCGGGAATCTGCCGATGCCGCGCGACCGGTTCATCGGCCGCGCACGGGAGCTCGCCGAAGTCGCCGCAGCGCTCGAGGAGTTCCCGCTGGTGACGCTGACCGGAGTCGGCGGGGTGGGCAAGACGCGGCTTGCGGTGCAGCTCGCAGTCGACGCCATCACCGACTATCGAGATGGCGCGTGGCTGGTGGAGCTGGCGGGCGTCGGGAACGAGGAGCTCTTCGACGACGGCGTCGCGGCCGTGCTCGGAGTCGAGCAGCGCCAGGGCGCGACGATGCGTCAGAGCTTGTTGGACCATCTCCGTGACAAGCAGCTCGTCCTCGTCCTCGACAACTGCGAGCACCTCGTGGCCCGCGCCGCGTCCTTCGTCGAAGAGGCGCTGGCGGTTGCACCCCGGCTGAAGATGCTCGCCACCAGCCGCGAGGGCTTGGGAATCAGCGGCGAGCGGGTCTTCGCGGTGCCGGTGCTCGCGCTTCCCGGTGCAGACGCCGACCGCGACACGTTGCTGGCATCGGATGCCGTGCAACTGTTCCTGGCGCGCGCGGCGAGGCGACCGGGGGCACGTCGACGAGCGACGAGCAGCTGCACGACGTCGCGGTGCTGTGCCGGCGACTCGATGGCATCCCGCTCGCCATCGAGCTGGCCGCGGCGCGCGCCGGAGATCCATGACCCCGGCGGAGATCGCGGCGCACCTGGATCGGCGCTTCCGGATGCTGACCGGCGGCCGCCGCACCGCCGTGAGCCGTCATCAGACGATGCGCAACGCGGTCGACTGGTCGTACGAGCTGCTCGACGACGACGAGCGTGTCCTGCTCCATCGACTCTCGTTGTTCGCGGGAAGCTTCGACCTCGCCGCCGCCCAGGCACTCGCTGCGGGTGCCGATCTCGACGTGCTCGACGTGATCGACGTGCTCAGCCGGCTCGTCGACAAGTCTCTGGTTGTCGCCGAACCGGGTGAGACCCAGACACGGTACCGGCTGTTGGAGACGATCCGCGACTACGCGTGGGAACGGCTCGAGGAGTCCGGTGACGCCGAGGCGCCGGCGCGACGCCACGCCGAATACTTCGTATCGTTCGCCGAGGACGCCGGTGTCGGGCTGCGCGGGCCCGACGAGCCCGAGTGGGTCGACCGGGTCGAGGTGGAGCTCGACAACCTGCAGACCGCGCTGCGATGGGCGATCAACGCGGGCGAGACCGACCTCGCGTTGCGGTGTGTCGCCGCGCTCACGATCTCGGCGAGCGCCGTCGGCAACCCCTTCGGTGCGCTCGCCGAGGAGGCCGCCGCGATGCCGGGCGCGTCGGACCACGTTCTACGCCCCATCGCCCTTGCGTCGGCGTCGTTCAGCGCGCGCCTTGCCGGTCCGGAACGCGCGATCGCACTCGGCGAAGCGGCCGTTGCGGCGGCCAGCCGCTTGCCCGGCGATCTCGATCGCCTGGTGGCACGGTGCACCGCGTTGGGCGCACTCTGCAGCGCGCTGAGCTCGTGGTCCGTCAACGCGGACCGCACGATGGAGATCAGCGAAGAGTTGGTGGTCGAGGCCCGTCGACTCGGCGATCCCTACCTCCTCACCGAAGCCTTGAACCTGCGCTCGTGGCGCGCACCCGAGGGTGTCATCACCGCGAGCGAGGAAGCACTCCAGTGTGCACGCCAAACTGGTAACCCATCGCGCCTCGCGTTCTCGTTGCTGCTGCTCGCGAGGGTCGTCAGCCACACCGACGCCAAACGCGCCCGACGCTGTCTCGAGGAGGCGGCCGCGTACGCGTTGAGCGTGCGTCATCAGTACGCAACGGATTTTGCGATGCAGAGCTTGTCCATTGTCCAGGCTGCCGAGGGTGATTACCGGGCTGCGTCGGAAACGCTCGTCGCGGCAGCTGAACGCGCGATATGGGCCGGTGACCGCAATTCTCGGAACATCGTGCTCCGGTCCCTTTCGCTTGTTCTCGCCGTGTTGCACGCCGACGAGCCGGCACTGATTCTCGGAGCGTGGGCGGATCAACAGGGAATTGAGTTCGACGCGACCTCCTACTCGACCGTTGGGCTCTCGGTTGCCGTGGACGCGTACGCGAGGGTCCTCGCACAGGCGAGCAGTTCGGAGCTCGCCGAAGCGGGGCGACGCGCCGAAGGGATGGCCGACAGGGACCTCGTGGCGCTCGCTCGCGCCGCGATTTCGCGGTAGTGGTCAGGCGTCTACGAGGTCGGACCGGTACTCGGGATGGTCCGTCAGGTACTGCGACGCGGCCCGCATGCTGTCTTCGTTGTGCTTGTTGATGAACTCGTAGATATCGGGCTCGATGTTCGCGGTCTCGTCGAAATGGAGCATGGTCCGGTTCGGCCCGAGCACCTCGAGGCGGATGTGGCCCTTCTGGTCGTTCCCGTCGTGCGAGAGCATCGTGTACGTGTAGCCGACCTCGGGCACGACGTCGGTGACCAGTTCGAGCGCAGTGCCCGTCTGGTCTCCGGGCAGCTTGAAGAACACCCGTCGGAGCCGACCGTTGTGGTCCTCGTCACCCGGCCACAAGACGTCGACGCGGTGCACCATCGGCGCGTAGTCCGTCCAGCGGTCGTAGTCCTGGAACAGCGCCCAGATCCGTGGCGCCGAGTGCGGCATCTCCATCGAGAACTCGTGCGTGGTCATGCCCGTCATGATGGCGCGCGCCTGCGACGCCTCGTCAATTGTGGCAAGCTGGCCATGTCGTCCGAGCAATCCCAGGGGGTACGCCGTTGAAGCACTACGTCGTCATCTCGGCCGACTGCCACGCGGGACCGAACTCCCCCGTGTACCGCGACTACCTCGACCCGCAGTACCTCGACGACTTCGACGAGGAGCTCGCCGAGCGGCAACGGATCATCGACGAGCGGCGCGCCGGTGCCGGCGGCGCCGGGAACTTCATCGGCGACGACGAGTTCAAGGAAGAGTGGTTCGGCGAGGACGAAGAGGGCAACAGCCTCCACGAGATCGGCCTCCGCGGCGGGTGGGATGCGGCGACCCGCGACCAGGAGCTCGACAACGACGCCGTCGCCGGCGAAGTGGTGTTTCCGGGTCCTGACGCTGCCACCGGCACGATGGGCGCACCCTTCGGCGCCGGCTTCAACCCGATCGCGACGACAGATCCGGAGCATCTGCTCGCGGGCGCACGCGCGTACAACCGCTGGGCGGCCGAGCTTGTGTCAGGACAGCCCCGAGCGCCGCGCCGGCCTGATCGTCGCGCCGATCCTCGACGACCTCGACGGTGCGATCGCCGAGATCCGCCGCGCGCACGGAGAGGGCCTCACCGGCGGCATCATCATCCCGCCGCGATGGGGTGGTCACGAGTCGTACACGAGCTACCGCTACGACCCGGTGTGGGCGGTGTGCGAGGAGCTGCAGCTGCCGGTGCACTGCCACTCGGGTCCCGCCGCGCACGAGGACTACGGCGACGTGAGCGGCTGGATGAGCGTCTACGGGTACGAGACGATCTTCTTCACCGCGCGTCCGCTGTGGTTCATGTTGCTCACCGGTGTGTTCGAGCGCTTCCCCACGCTGAAGATGGCGGTCACCGAAGCGGGGAGCTACTGGGCCGCCGACCTGCTGTGGCGGGTCGACATGATGGCGACGCGCGAGCACGGCATGCGCAAGATGGTCAACACGCGCGGGATCGCTCACGATGTTGCCGAGCGAGTACTTCGACCGCAACGTCAAGATCGGCTCGTCGAACGTCCGCCGCCGCGAGCTCGGGCGCCGCTACGAGATCGGCGTCGGCAACATCATGTGGGGCAACGACTTCCCCCACCCCGAAGGCACGTGGCCGTACACACGGGAGTTCCTGAAGAACCGGTTCTGGGACATTCCCGTCGACGAGACCGAGCAGATCCTCGGGCTCAACCAGGTCGACTTCTACGGCTTCGACCTCGAGAAGCTCCAGCCCATCGCCGACCGGATCGGCCCCACCCCCGAAGACCTCGGGCAGACCGACGAGTCGGTGTTCGCCAAGTGGGAGCCGTACAAGAAGGTCGGCCGCCCATGGCTCACGGGCGAGGAGGCGGGCGCCCTCCTCACCGACAAGTAGGCGTTCGGCAAGTAGCAGCGCACCTCATTCGTACCGACAAACAGGGAGTGTTCATGGCCGAGAACCGTTGGATCCAGGAGCCCCGCCGGGGCGAAGGCGCGTCCGTCGTGCCCTTCCCGGCGAACGCGAGGCTCGAGGTCACGTACCTCACCGACCCCGAGATCCACGCGGCGGTGCTGCCGCCGCCGCTCACCGCGCCGCCCGAGCCCCGCGTCCGCGTGCACTTCACCCGAATCGAGATCAACGGGAAGCTGCACGAGATCGTCTGCTCGTTCCTGCTCGACGCGATGTACGGTGACCAGCTCGGCCAGTTCTGCGCAGTGATGCCGATCGACCTCGAGACCGCGGTCACGCCGAGCCGCGAGACCTACGGCGAGCCGAAGAAGTTGGCGCAGATGGAATGCGAGCGCCAAGGCGACCACATCCGTGCCAGCGTCACGCGCCAGGGCGTCACCATCATCGAGGTCGTCGGCGACGTCACCGAGAAGCTCCCGACGCCAGAGCCGTACGAGGTGGTGCAGTTCTGGTACAAGTTCCTGCCCGCGGTGTCGGGTGAGGGCTTCGACGCCGGACCGTTCCTCATCACGCTGCACCAGACCGTGAAGCCGGAGTCGTGCGAGAAGGTCGAAGGCAAGCTCGTGCTGCGCGATCTCCCGGGCACGCCGGTCGCGGACCTGCCCGTCCTCCAGCAGGAGGGGGCCCGCCTCATGATGATCTCGACCGACTACTACCACGTGCTCGAGGACGTCGAGATCGACGCCAAGGAGTACGCGAAGCACGTCACCGTGCAGTACCGGTAGAGGCGGGCTACCAGGGCTTGGCTTGTTCGCCGGTGAACGCCACGGAGTAGGCGTCGGCCGGAATCTCGTCGAGGGGAACCGCGATCTCGTCGACCGTGGGGCCGACGCGCGCGGCTACGGCTGCGAGCGCGTCGAGATCGAATCCGTACACCTCGGCCGCGTTCCCGCCGAGCATTGCCGCGATCTCGTCGGTGGGAACGCCTTCGAACGTGTTGCGCAGCGCCTCGCGCGTGTACGGGTAGGTGCCCTCGGTGTGCGGGTAGTCCTGGCCCCACATGATCTTCTCGACACCGATGTCGTAGCGCAGCTCACATTCGCTCGGCCGGAGGAAGCTCGAACCCAGGAAGCAGTTACACGCCCAGGTCTCACTGGGCGAGATGCCCATCTCTGCCGCGAGTGCCCCGGCGATCCGGAACTCGGCGGTGCCGGGTGTCTGGAACCGGTTGTACTGCGAGTCGAGCATGGCGAGGACGCTCGGTACCCAGCCCGAGGATTGCTCGGTGAGCGCGAGCTTCAGGTTCGGGTGGCGGGAGAACACGTTGCCGAACAGCAGGTGCCAGAACACGCGGTGCGAGAACCAGCTGAGCTCGATGATGAATACCGCGGTCGATGCCTTGTACCTGCCGAAGTCGGGTGCGGCCTGTCCCGCGTGATTGTTGATCGGCATGCCGAGGTCTTCGCACACCGCCCAGATCGGCTCGTAGTCCGGCACGTAGAGGGGTGGAAGACCGGAGTCGGGGGCCACGCCTGGGAGCAGGACGCCACCGAAGAGGTTCGCCTCCCGCGCTCGCTTGACCTCCTCGACCGCATCGTCGACGTCGTAGAGGAAGATCTGCGCGATCCCGGCGCGACGTCCGGGCGTTTCCGCACAAAAGTCGGCGAGCCACCGGTTGTGTGCCTGGATCCCGGCGAACCGGTGGTCGTAGTCGTCGCGCGTGGTGGGCTGGTGCGTCGCCAAGAGGCCCGTGGGGAAGAACGGCGGGACGGTGTTCGGGAACAGCACTTCGGCGACGACCCCGTCGCCTTCGAGCTCCTGCTGCCGACGCGCCGAGTCCCAGTTGCGATACGCCTCGGCACTGCGCAGGTCGTCGAACGGGTTCTCGTACGCCGCGGCCCACGCGTCGAACTCGTCGTGCCACTTCACCTCGAGGTAGTCGCGGTACTCGAGCATCGGTGCGCCGGCGTGACAGTCCGACGAGATGACGATGTACCGGTCGTCTGCGAGCTTCGCCATGGTGACTCCCCCGGTTCGCTCCGTGCGCTGAACCCCTCGCACTCCGACAATAGTGTGCACGCACAGGCGTCCATCGGGGGAAGACTCGCTGATGAGTCATCGGAGAGGTCTCGCGTCGCGTCTCGTCGTTTCGGCCGCAGCGATCGTCGCCCTGTGCGGAGCCGCGGTGCTGCCGGCGGCGGCAGCGGTCGACCTGCCGCCTGGAGCCGCGAAGCCCACGCCGGGATCGGGGATCGGCACCGCGGCGGCGCTCAACAACCCGAAGTGCGCGCACAGCGACCCGAGCTACGGCGTCTACGGCCGCTTCAACTCGACGGTCGTGGGTGGCGGTGCAGTCTGCGTGAAGCCGTGGAAGGCCGGCGCGAACAACGGAGGCGCCACTGCCCCCGGTGTCACCAAGAACACCATCAAGGTCTTCGCGGTCGTGCCGAACGACGAGCAGATCAACAGCCCCGGCGGCACTGCGCCAACCAACCGAGCGGGCAATACGCGCGGAACGTACCAGGATGCGGTGCACGACTACCTCCTTCCGCTGATGAAGTACTACGAGACATGGGGCCGCGACATCGAGATGAGGTTCCTGGTATCGACCGGCAACGACGAGGCCGCGCAACGCGCGGACGCGGTGGCGATCAAGGCGGAACAGCCCTTCGCCGTGATCAACTTCGTCCCAGCCGGCCTCGACGTCCTCGATTCGGAGATGGCGAAGGCCAAGATCCTGGTATTCGGCTACGCGACGACGGCGAAGAAGGCGCTCGCGCAGGCGCCCTACCGGTGGGGGTTGACCGACGCGCAAGCAGCGGCGGTCAACGCGTCCGTGGTCGTCGGCAAGCAACTCACCCACAAGTTGGCAGAGTTTGCCGGCAGTACCGATATCCAACAGCAGACCCGCAGGTTCGGAACCGTGTACATGGACGGCGTCATCGACATCGCGCAACTCACGAGTGACTTGAAGAAGTACGGCGCAACGCTTGCGAGCGAGTCTCCTTACACGGCCAACGGGTCGCCGCGCGGCGACGCCACGTCCGCCGAGGAGCAGGCACCTGTCATCGCAACGAAGATGAAGGAGGCCGGCGTCACCACCGTGATCCTCTTCACGGATGTCGCCATGACGAAGGCGCTCATGGACAACGCCACCCGGCAGGAGTGGTACCCGGAGTGGTTCTTCACCGGCACCGTGTATCACGATCTCGCGCTCCTCGCCCGCGCCTATCCGGTCGAGCAGTCCGCGCACACGTTCGGGTTGTCGAGCGTGTCGCCGTGGGTGTTGCCGGATCCGACGCCGGCGCCGCCGCAGAAGTCGTTGACCGTGTTGACGAATCCGCTCAACTGGTACTGGGGCGAGACCGTCGGAACATCCGCCAGCGCGACGCCGGGGCATCTCACCTGGCTCCTCACGGGAATCCAGGCCGCCGGTCCCGGTCTCACACCGAAGACCTTCCGACAAGGTCTCTTCTCGATCCCGGCGTCGGGTGGAGCGGCCCAGGGCTACCCGACGGGCAGCTTGAGCGGATACGGAAGGACGGCCGGCCTGCCCTACGACGAGTACCTCACATCGGGGCTCGACTTCGCACCAGTGTGGTGGGATCCGGACACCTCGGGACCGTCGCAGGGCACCGGCAGCGACGGCAAGGGCGTGGCGTGGTACGCCGACGGGGCGAAGCGATACAAGAGCAGCACCGTTCCGAAGAAGCAGTTCGGCTGGTTCGACAAGAAGACGTCGGTCGACGAGTTCGACACGCGGCCGACACCGGCACCGAAGTACGTCGGTGACTGCACGGGTTGCCCGAGTCAGGGCGGACCCGGGCAGGCCGGCACATCGAACCCCGACGGCTTCATCGCGAAGGCGAACGGTGGCGGCGACGTCCCGTTGTCCTGAGTCGGGCGGCTGCCGGACCTGGATCGCCACTTCCTGAACGGCGTTGTTCCCGTGGGTCAGGGTCGCGAACCGGGCCCCCACAGTCGCCGTAGTGCCGCGCCCGGGATGCCCGCGGCGAGCCGGATGCGGTGCCCGAGGCCGGGGGCCGCCGCGGCGCGCGACTCGTTCGATCGCAGCGTGTAGAGCCACGGATGGACTTGATCGAGCGCTGCCAGCGGTGGCGGAGGCAGCGCGAGCGCCCGCCTGACCGCGGCTTCGTAGGCGTCGTCGCGCACGAACAGGATGGGATTCTGTCGGTAGTGCACCAGCAGCTCGTCGTCTCCCCACACGCGATGCCGTATGACGTCCAGCGGTTGGTACCCGTGAGCGGCGAAACACGCGGCCCAATGCGAGAGCCATCGAGTGTTGAAGTGGTTGGGACCTCGCTGACCGGGGATCGCCGCACCGAACAGCACGTGCGGAGCACAACGACACAGGTCGGCGACAAACGACGTTCCCCGGGCCGGGCTGAGGTGCTCGATCACCTCGATGCAGATCGCGAGGTCGAAGGTTCGGGGAAGACATAGGTCGTCTTCGAGATTCGCGAGGACGAGGTCGAAGTCGCCAGGGGCGGCGCGATCCGGTCCGAACCAGTCGAGGGCCCACTCGCCCTCGACGCCGGTCAAGGTTCGAACACCCATGTGGCGTGCCACCGCGAGCCAGCTGCCGGGGCCGCAACCCACGTCGACGATCGATCTCACATCAATGACGGAGAACACGATCGGCAGGACTCGTTCGGCGGCTCGGCGAGCAGGCGTCGCCTTCTCGTCGTGATAGTGAGGGTGGTAGAAGTCGCGCAGCGCTTCGTCGTACGCGGGTCTGTTCGACGGATCGACGGTGATCCTCGGCTCGGCGTCGTCACTCGGCGAGCGCACGGAGCCCTTCCCAGAGTCGGTGCGCCTACCCACAGCACTCCCCTCGCCGGGCATGTCCGGACATCGTCAGTAAACCAAGCGACGCTCGTCGTGGCCAACGACATCCGACCGAGCCGTGCATGTGGTCAGCCGAAGCCTGGGCGACCTACGGGGAGTGGCGCAGCTCGGCACTGCAACGGTCTCGGGAGTGTCCAGTTGCATCGCTGCGCGGGTTGCGTTCCGACTCGTCGCATCGAGGGCAGGGGCGTGATACTCGACCCGTGCCATTCCTGCGTCACCGCTTCGGTCTCGCGCTCGGGGTCGCGCTCGTCGCCATGGCCACGGCGTGTGGAGGCGCCGGCACTCGCGCGGCATCGCCCCCGAGCTCGACCGAGCAAACGGTCACGACCGCGCCCGCCACGACGGTGCCGGTGACGTTGCCCCCGATCAGGGAGATCCCACGTCCCGACAATGTCGCCAACGAGGCATACCGGTGGTACGTCCACCCTGCAGGAGCCGGAACGCAGTTGTTGCTGGCCGTCAGACGAAGCCTGCAAACCGGACGACATCCGGCGGTACTGCTCGACGACTCCTCGGGTGGTTTCAACCTCGACTACCTCACCTTCGCCGACGAGCTCGCCACGCGCGGATTCGACGTCGCCGTGGGCTGTCTCTTCACGCCCCCCGACGCCCTGGATCCGCAGAGTGGCAGGATCCCCTGCGCGACCGCGCCATCGTTCGACGGAGCGGCGGACTCCGTGGTGACCGATCTCGACTCGCTCGTGGAGGCCGCCTATCGCGCGCTGGGCCCGTCGACGCAGTTGGCGGTGATGGGTTGCAGCCGCGGCGCAGGTATTGCGGCGCTCCGCAGCGAACGCGGCGCGCCCGGAGCCTGTTGTGCTCGTCTCTGGCAAGTATGTGGGGTGGAACAGCGCGGGGTTCACCGTGCCCGATGGCGCGGTGAACGTCGTCGATCGGCTGGGCACCTGGAGCCCGCCTGCGTTGATACTGCACGGGACCGGCGACGGTGCGGCGCTGGTGGGACAGGCACAAGATCTCGAAGCCGCACTACGCGCCAAGGGACACGATGTGGAGGCGCACTACTACGAAGGAGCCGGGCACAACCTGGCCGGTGAGCCGGAAGTCCACGACGACCTGCTGGCGCGGGTCAGCCAGTTCCTCTGCACCCGGCTCGCCTGCTCGGGGTGAGTCTCGAGCGCCCTGTGCGCGCCGAGCACTCGCTCGGTACCGTTGCTCGCGTGCGAACGGAAGGCGAGGCGCCGGCGCAGGTTCGCTTGCCCGACGTCGAGGGCAGGCCGTGGCTGCGAACCAGCGTCCTCCGAGAGCCTCGCGTCCGGTCGGTTCACGATGCGTTGCGCGAGATCGCGGCCGCAGTTCCCGACCGGGTGGCGATCGACGACGGCGAACGCCAACTGACGTACATGCAGCTCCTGCAAGCGACGAACTCGGTCGCGCGCGTTGTCGAGGCCCACGACCGGTCAGGGAAGCCGCAGGTCTCGGTAGTGGTCGACCGCGGCATCGACGGCATCGTCTCCGTCCTGGGCGTGATGACGGCGGGCCGCGTCGCGGTGCCGCTCGACGCACAAGATCCGGTCGAGCGGCTCGCGGTCGTACATCGAGAGGCGCAGGCGTCGCTGGTGGTGAGCTGCAGTTCCACCGGTCTCGCCGCGAAGACGATCGCCGGTGAGACTCCGCTCGTTGTGCTCGACGACGTCGCACGCGCCGCCGATTCGTCGACCGACCGCCCCTGCGACCGAACGATCGACCCCGCGAGCCTCGCCATCGTGCTCTTCACGTCCGGCTCCACCGGCACTCCGAAGGGAGTCATGCGAGACCATGACGGACTCGTTCGGCGGAGCCTGGTGATGGCCTACTCCAACCGCATCACCACCGACGATCGAGTGGCGGTCACGGGATCATTCGGGTTCAGTGGCGCGTACATTCGCTCACTCGGAGCGTTCTTCAGTGCCGCGACCGCGTGCGTCGACCTTCGAAGTGTGGGTCTGCGCGACTTCGCGGCGTGGGTCACTGCGCAGCAGATCACCGTTCTTCCGCTCGTGCCATCCGTGCTGCGCTCACTGGTCGCCGCCGCGCCCGACGCGCGCATGAGCAGCGTGCGGCTCGTCACGCTCATCGGCGAGACGCTCTACGCGCACGACGTGCAACGGGCGCGACCGCTCTTCGGTCCACGCGTCGTGTTCGAGAACCGCCTGGGGGCAACAGAGAGTGCGCCCGCCACCGTGTGGGCAGTGGCGAGCGACGACGAGCTGGACGATGGACCCGTCCCGGTCGGGCACGTCGAACCGTGGGTCGAGATCCGGATCGTCGACGACGACGGCGAAGACGTCCCCGTCGGTGAGCCGGGACGACTCGAAGTCGTCAGCGACCACCAGGCCCTCGGCTACTGGCGCGACCCCCGACTAACAGCCGCGTGCTTCTTCAGGTTGCCCGACGGCCGGCGCGGCTTCCGCACCAGCGACATCGTGCGGATGCGCCACGACGGCATGCTCGAGCATCTCGGGCGCGCGGATGACCGCGTCAAGGTCCGCGGCGCGATGGTGAGCCCGAGCGAAGTGGAGCTCGCGCTGACCCGGCTGGACGGCGTCGGCCGCGCCGCCGTCGTGCCCATTCCGGCACGCGACGGCGGCACGCGGCTTGCGGCCTACGTTGTCCCCGACCGCGACGCAACGCTCAGCGCCTGGCAGATCCGCCGCGATCTCGCCGCCCAACTCCCCACCACCATGATCCCCGCCGTCGTGGTCATGCTGGAGACGCTCCCGTTGAGTTCGCGGGGCAAGGTCGACCGCGCATCACTGCCTCCCCCGCCGCCGCCCACCGCGCGTCCGTACCACGAGCCGATCGGGCACGAACGCGAGCTCGCCGAGCTCTTCGGGGAGGTGCTCGGGCTGGACGACGTCGGCCTCGACGACGACTTCTTCGAGCTCGGGGGCGACTCACTCGCGGTGCTCGAGCTGCTCGCGGGCATCGACGAACGGTTCGGTGTCGAGCTGTCGGCAACCGCGGTGCTCGCTGCGCCCACCGTCGCCGATCTCGCAACGCGCCTGGTCCGCCGCCGCCACACCGCGGGGACCGTGGTACTGCTGCGGGCGGCGCCGGATACGACCGCGCCACCCGTGTTCTGTGTGGCCGGCGGTGGCTCACCTGCGGTCTCGCTGCGGCCACTCGCCGACGCCCTCGGCGACCACCGTTCCTGTTACGGAGTTCAGGCACGCGGCCTCGAAGAGACTGCGCGCCCGGATCGCAGCGTCGAGGCCGCTGCTCGCCGCCACCTCGGCGAGATCCGCGCCGTCCAACCGACCGGTCCGTACCTGCTCGCCGGCTATTCCTTCGGCGGCCTCGTCGGGTTCGAGATGGCGTGCCGGCTCGAAGCCGCGGGTGAGCGCGTGGCGCTCCTGGTCATCCTCGACACCCCTGCTCCCGCCACCACGGCCACACGGCGCGAGCGCCTCGTCGCCAGCGCACCCGCGCCGCACGAAGGTCTGACGCGCCGAGCGAGATGGGCGGCACGCGCAGCACGACTCCACGCTCGGGAACGGGTCGCGATCGCGAGCGCGGGCATCGTGCCGCGCCGGAGCTTGCATCAATACCACCTCTTCCTCCGCCTCGCCCGACGCATGGGCCGTGCGTATACGCCATCCTCGACCTATGCCGGTCCCCTGCTCGTTACACCGCGTCGAACCGTCGATGTGCGTGGCCGACCTCGGCTGGTCCGCGTACGCGCGCGGCCCCATCAGCACGATCGAAGTACCGGGTACCCACGAGAGCATCGTTCGGCGCCCCTACGTCACCACGCTCGGCGCCGAGCTCACTCCGCGCGCTCGACGACGCGCGCTGACGATCAGCCCGGTTTCCGCCCAAACGGAATGCCGCCTCGGTTCGATCGTGCCAAAGGCCCGCGAAGTTGGGACTTCCGGCCCGTGCGCAGCGGCTCCAAGCGGTGCATCGTCGATTCGACCGGTTGGCCATCCGAGAGAGGCAGCATCCGATGAACGAAACGTCCGTCACGCCGACTGACCGTGCAACCGCGCTCTTCGAGTCCGAGCCCCACCCGGTACTCCGGTGCTCGCACTGCGGGTCCGTCATCACCGACGCCGACGCCGACTGCCCCACGTGCGAGTCGCCGATCGACTGGGGAGCGTCCCTCGGCACGCTCACGCGTGGCAGCAGAACAGTGCCGGAGGTTCAGCACCCACTTGACCCGGAATCGCGATGTCGACGCGAAACGTCTCGTTGGGACTTGTTCCCCTATCTCGAGCCACGCGAACAAGGGACACTCTCGGTGATGAGCGCGAAGAAGGGAAGGGTGTAGAGATGATCGCAGACACAGCGGGGACGCCCTCATGACGGACACGACGAGCGGGCTGCCGGTTGGCGCGAGCGTATGGGAACGGGAGCTGTTCGCGCACTTGACCGAGCACGTGCGGAACGAACGCAACCTTCTCGAGGCCTACGTCGCTGCCGCCGACACGACCGAGTCCAAAGCGCTCGCGTACGTGGTGAAGCTCCTCATCGAAGACGAGCGACGCCACCATGTCCTGTTCCAAGAACTTGCTGACTCCCTCAAGCACGACGCCGAGTTCCGTCGCGGAAACCCCGCAATCCCGCGGTTGGACTTCGATCGGGTCGACCGCTCCACCGGTTCGCGATCTGACCGACCAACTTGTTCGCCGCGAGCAAGAGGACCTCGGGGAACTCAAGAAACTGCAGAGAACCGTACGCGACCTCAAGGACACGACGCTGTGGTCTCTACTCGTCAATCTGATGCGACACGATACGGAGAAGCACATCGACATGCTCCGCTTCGTCAGAGAGCACACCTAGCAGCCCTCTTCCCGGCTGCCCCCGCCTGGTGATCTACCACGAACAGGGGTTGACAGAACTTATACGACGTCTTAGTATCAGGATCAATGATAAAGCCTGATGTGACGATCGACTGGCGCGAGTCTCGACGCCAATCTGCACGAGCCGCGATCGTGGAGGCCGCGTGGGCGTTGGTCCACGAAGAGGGCCTGGCGTCACTCACACTGCGCGATCTCGCACGACGGGCCGGCATCACGACACCGACCGTGTACGCGTACTTCGAGTCGAAGCACGCCATCTACGACGCGATGTTCGGCCAAGCAGCCACCGACTTCGCAGCGGACGTGGCCGAGCCCTTCGACACCGACGATCCGGCCCAGGTCTTGCTGGCGAGCGCGCGACGTTTCGTCGAGTTCTGCACGGCCGACGTCGCCCGCTACCAGCTGCTGTTCCAGCACATCATCCCGGACTTCGTACCGTCGCCCGAGTCGTACGCGCCTGCAGTGCGTGCACTGGACGACACTCGCGAGCTGCTTGCCCTCAACGGGTTCACCGACCCCCGCCAGCTCGATATGTGGACCGCGTTGCTCAACGGGGTAGCCGACCAGCAGATCTCGAACGATCCCGGCGGAGACCGCTGGATCCGCCTGATCGACGACTTCGTGACCATGTTCTCGAACCACTGTCGCTCGCAACGCCCGTCGCGGACCCGCCAGCCGGCCCGGTCCCGAACCAAAGGAGCAAGACGATGACCACCAAGGTCGACGAGATCGCCCCGCGTATCTACCGCTTGTCCACACTCGTGCCCGAGATCGGGCCGACCGGATTCACGTTCAACCAGTTCCTCCTCGACGACGACGAACCACTCCTGTTCCACACCGGGCACCGCTCGATGTTCCCGTCGGTCCGTGACGCGATCGAGCAGGATCGTGCCCGTGGAACGACTGCGATGGATCACGTTCGGTCACGTCGAGTCCGACGAGTGCGGTGCCATGAACGAGTTCCTCGCCGTCGCACCGCAACGCGCAGGTCGCGCACGGAGGGCTGGGGTGCATGGTGTCCCTCGACGAGATGGCCGACCGGCCGCCCCGACCGCTCGCCAACGGTGAAACCATCGAACTCGGCTCGATGCGGGTGCGTCACATCGACACCCCGCACGTCCCGCACGCCTGGGAGGCCCGGGTCCTCTACGACGAAATGACAGGCACCTTGCTCTGCGGCGATCTCTTCACCCACCTCGGTGACGGTCCCGCGCTCACCGAGGACGACATCATCGGCCCCGCCGGCGACGCGGAGGACCTCTTCTCCTACGTCATGCCTGTCGCCGTCCACGCCGACGACAATCCGACCGGCTCGCGGGGCTCGCGCCGCGCACGCTCGCCCTCATGCACGGCTCGTCGTTCACCGGCGACGGCGCCGCAGTGCTCCGCTCGCTCGCCGACGCCTACCGCGAACGCATCACCGCCACCTACGGCCTAACCCATACCAGCCAATCACCAAGGAGACCTGATGCCCACCGTTGCCAGACCTCGACTGCACCACCTCGCCCTGACCGTCACCGACCTCGACGCCAGCATGCGCTGGTACGAAGACGTCTTCGACGTCACCTTCCAGATGGACGCGCCCCACCCCGGCGGTGTCGGCAAGGTCCTCGCCGACGACGCCTGGGAGCTGATGATCGTGCTCCACCACCACGACACCAACGACGCGACCCTGTTCGCGGAAACGACCACCGGCCTCGACCACGCCGGGCTTCTTCGTCCCGAACCGCGCCGACCTCGAAGCCTGGCAAGCCCACCTCGAAACCAACGGCGTCACCCGCTGCCGACACCGCCGACAAGCCACTGACCCAATCACCGATCGCCGACGAGCCCTACGGATGCGTGCTCGTGTTCCGCGACCCCGACAACATCCAACTCGAGCTCTTCGCCCCACCCATCGCGTAAACCGGGAAGACAGACGCCGCGGCGGTTCGTGAGTCAGACCGACACCCAGAAGCGCTGACCGTAACGCCACCAACCACCACCACGGTGGATGTCCCAACCAGAACCTTCCAACAGTCTCCCTGCCGGTTAGGGCGCGTGGCTCCAGCGTGAGGTTGGTGTCGTTATGTGCGGCTCGATCTCGTCACCATTGTCTTCCGCAAAGCTGTGTGGCCGCGCTGCAGCCTGGCACCTGCCGTCGCGACCGCGCCCTCTCGCTGACCCGGAAGGGTCTCGCGAATATCCGTGACCCATCCGAGATGGGTCGTGGCCTCGGACCAATGGCTCGAGACTCACTCAGCACGGCATCGAGGGCACAAGGCCGCGTAGCGTTTTCATCGGCGCGACCGCTGGGTTCGGGTTGTGCGCGTGGTGTCGACGCGGCCGCGTCCGAAGGCGTCGACGCGTCCCCAACGTCCGGGGATGTCGAGGAGCTCGAGATGGCCGATGGTCGTCGGGAGGGCAGCGTCGACGACGAGGTGATCGCCGATTGGTTCGAGGCCGAGCATCGTGGCGAGGAGCAGGAGCGGCGCGCCGGTGGACCATGCCTGCGGGCTGCATGCAGTGGGGTACTGCACCGGGTACTTGGTCATGGCCCGCGGGTAGCCGCCGAAGGCTTCCGGGAGCCGGCCGTCGAAGTACTGCGCGGCCTCGAGGATGCCGGCCGCGACGGTGGCCGCTTCGTCCTTGAACCCGTAGCGGCGCAGACCCCAGGCGATGAAGGAGTTGTCGAAGGGCCAGATGGTGCCGACGTGGTAGCCGATGGGGTTGTAGCGGCCTTCGCCCACCGCCAGCGTGCGTATTCCCCAACCGGAGAAGAGACGCTCGCCCATGAGGTGACGCACGACGGCCTTCGCCTTCGACTTGTCGACGATGCCGCTCCAGAGGAGGTGGCCGTTGTTCGACGTGAGCGAGTTGACTTGGCGTCCGTCGGCGTCGAGGGCGACCGCGAAGAACTCGCCGTCTTCTACCCAGAAGTCGCGGTTGAACCGGCGTTTCAGGTCGGCGGCTTCCTGCTCGAGCCGGTCGGCGAACGCAGGATCGCGCCAGATCGAGCGTGCGAGGCGGGCGCCGCGCATCTTGGCGTCGTACGCATACCCCTGCAGCTCGCAGGTCGCGCGCGGGAAATCGGGGAGCCGGCCGTCGTGGTAGGAGATCGAGTCCCAGGAATCCTTCCAGCACTGGTTCTCGAGACCGGTGTCTTTGTTGCGGCGCTGGTAGGCGACGTACCCGTTGCCTTGGAGGTTCGCGTAGGCGTCGATCCAGTGCAACGCGGCGCGTGCTTCGTACTCCAGCTCGCGGACGAGCTTGGTATCGCCGGTCCAGCGTTCGTACTCGTCGAGGAGCACCACGTAGAGGGGAGTGGCGTCGGCACACCCGAAGTACGGGGAATGTGGCCGTTCTTCGAAGGCGGTCATCTCGCCGTAGCGCATCTCGTGGAGGATCCTTCCGGGATCCTCGTCGCGGAAGTCGTCGACGCGGGTGCCCTGCCGCAACCCGAGCTCGCGGAGGGTCGTCGCGGCCAGCTCTGGGTGAACGGGAGCGCCTGCAGGCTCGTGAGGATGCTGTCGCGGCCGAACATGGTCATGAACCACGGAAGGCCCGCGGCGGGGAGGCTGTGACGCCCGGCGGTGATCGGCGAGAACCGCAAGGCCGCGAGGTCGACCAGGCTCCGGCGGTAGGTCGCCCTGAGGGGCTCCCAGTCGCACTCGAGGCGCGGGGCTCGGTCGAGCCAGCGCTCGAGGTTCTGCGCCATGTTCGTGACCGGTCGTCGTGCCTGCCACGCCAGTGTCGGGCCTTCGTCACTCGGGCTCTCGCCGAGGAGCGCGATGGCGACCTCGAGGTCGGTCTTCCAGGTCGCGTGCGGTCCGATCCGGATCTCGAATGTCAGCCCGTTCTCGTCGACAGCGCACGGCTGCGAAGAGGAAACGACGGTCGCACGCGAGAACGTCTCGCGCTGGTACGCGAGCAGGAGTTGTCCGTCGTCGACGCGTCTCGAGTACGACCCCTTCTTCTGCAGTGCGTCCTTCACCTCGAACAGGTCGGCGAAATCAGCATCGGCCTCGACCCGGACCGTGAGAGTGATCGGCTCGTCGGCGTGATTGAGGATCGACAGCTCCTCGTGGAAGCCGTTGCCCACCGACCGCTGGCGGATCACCGACAACTTCGCGTCCACATACACCGTTCCCGTGCCCGGCACGAGGAAGAAGCGCGTCTCGAAGTACTGGAGATCGTCCGTCGACAGGGCCGTGAGGCGCTGGCCGTCCACGCTCAGTACCCACTTCGACAAGAACCGCGTGTCGAATGAGAAGAGCCCGGTCGGATCAGTAAGGGACGCTTCGATGTCGCCGCGCTGGTCACTCACCACGAACGTGTTCCCGTTGAGGATCTTGACCTGGTCGCCAGTCACCGCGAACTCCTCTGCTCGCTCTCCGATTGCTGCTGGTGAGGTGGCCCGGGAAAGATCCGCTGGATCGCGAGCAGCAACTCCACGTCGCCCGCGCACACCAGCGCGCCACGCAGAACCGCGGCCATCGCGTTCTCTTCCCCGCGCGTCATCCCCTCGAAGAACGCCTTTGGGGCGCGAATCGTGCAGTCCGCGTGGCCCTCCTCGTGCGAAACCCTAACGTCACCCTTGTCGATGGCCACCAGCCATCGATCGGTACGATCGCTCTCGACGAGATCGAAGCGAACCGTGCCCTGCACCTTCGCCAACAGCGGCTCGTGCCCGCGGCGGCCCAACTCCTGGAAGTACTCCGTCGTGTCGCTCATGACCAACCTCCCGTCAACCGCCGCCGTCGGCGGCCAGCCGGCCTCCCAAATGTGAGCCTGCCGTTCCGAGCCCGTCGTCGACGCGGTCGACGAGACACTCTGGCGCCCTCGCTGACCCGAAGGCAGACTTCGCACCTGCTGACGGTCGCGCTTGCAGCCGGAGCAGATTCGACCTCCATGGACGAGAGCCGTGCAGCGCAAGCGCTGTCTCCCCAGCGAATGGTGCTGCCGCTCGCGCTGTGCCAGTTCATCGCCAGCTATGCCGCAACGAACATGAACGTCGCGATCAGCGACATCGCGAGCGACTTGGGAACCACGGTCATCGGCGTACAGACGGCCATCACCGTCTTCACGCTCACAATGGCGGCGTTGATGATCCCCGGCAGCAAGCTGACCGACATCTGGGGGCGGAAGCGCTGCTTCGTGATCGGCCTCGTCGTGTACGGAACCGGAGCGACCATCGCAGCGATCGCGTCGTCGCAAGCGATGCTCATCTTCGGCTACTCCTTGCTCGAAGGCATCGGCTCCGCGCTGATGATCCCACCCATCTACATCCTGATCACCGTTGCCTTCACCGATCTCCCCTCGCGAGCAAGGTACTTCGGCGTCATCAGTGCCGCCGCCGGCATCGGAGCCGCAGCAGGTCCGCTCATCGGAGGCCTCATCACGAGTGCGCTGAGCTGGCGGGCGTCGTTCATCGCACAGGTCCTCGTCATCGCGACCATCATCATCTTGAGCCGCCGAATCCCGGACCCGGGAACGGATGGACCCCGGCCAGAATTCGATCTCGTCGGCGCCATCCTGTCGGCTGCGGGCCTGTTCCTCCTCGTACTGGGCGTGCTCCAGTCGGGAACCTACGGCTGGTTCCGGGCACGCGAGGACTTCTCCATCGGCGACACCGTCCTGATCCACGAGGGCGGCCTCTCCCCGGTGTGGCTGTTCCTCGCCGCAGGATCCGTTGTCCTGGCGGCGTTCTTCCTGCACATCAGAGCCCGGGAACGAGCGGGGAGAGCGCCCCTGCTGTCCACCAAGCTCTTCCACAATCGGGTCTCGAATCTCGGGCTGGTCACTCAGAACGTTCAATGGCTCATCATGCAAGGCAGCTTCTTCGTCGTCTCGGTCTTCCTCCAAGAGGTGCGAGGCTTCAGCGCGATCCAGACGGGCCTGGTCCTCACGCCAGCAACGGCCGGAATCCTCGTCTCGTCGAGCGTCTCAGGCAGGTTGGCGAAGCGGTATCCCCAACGGACCCTGATCTGGGCCGGCTTCGTCACCACGACCGTCGGCATGACCTTGCTGTTGCTGCTCGCCCGCGCCACATCCAGCATCTGGACGTTCGTACCCGGTCTTCTGCTGATGGGCCTCGGAGTCGGAGCAATGTTGACCTCGTCGGTCAACGTCGTCCAATCAAGCTTCCCCGAAGCCGATCAAGGTGAGATATCAGGGCTGTCGCGAAGCGTCTCGAACCTCGGATCCTCGCTCGGCACCGCGATCGCCGGCTCGGTCTTGGTCTCGACGCTGGTCGAGAACAACGAGCATTTCGCGCTCGCGCTAGGCACACTCGTCGTCATCTCGCTAATCGGTTTGGTTCGCGGCGCTACTGCTCCCCGCTGCTCCCGAAACAACCCCAGGTTCGTGAACTCCCCTTCCTCCACGTCGTCCTGCCCCACCGATCTCCGAGTCGAGCACCCGCTTCGACGCCGTGCCGATCAAGGTCCGCGCACACACACCCAGGCACAGGATGCAGATTCGGTCGGCCGCCCACGCTCAGCCGCCATCTCCGGCCCACCCGTCCAACCGGCCGCCGTGGGCAACGAGACCGTAGATAACGAGCACGTCGATCAGAATCATGGTGAACGACCAGAACGGGAAGTGCGGAAGGTACGCTAACTGCAGGAGCGCGTTCAACGCGGCGACGATCACGCCGACGATACGGCCGAATGACGTTGGTGATCGCGACCAGCCCGTCGAAGATGTTCATCGTGCCGACCACGATGATCATGATCCCGATCAGATCGATCGTGGCTATCCGGATTGGAGTGTGTATCCGGGCTGGTTGCCGACCGCGTCGAGGCGTGCCGCTCGGGACTGGTCGCCCTTGAGGTGCAGGTCGAAGAAGGCGACCATCGCCTGCGCGACCTGCGGCTCCCACGGCGGGTCGACGAAGACCTCGAGGTGCGAGCCGCCCTCGATAGTGAGGAAGTACTTCGGCGACTGCGCACGCTCGAACATCGAGACGCTGGCGCCGTAGTCGTTGATCTCGTCCGCGGTGGCGTGCACAAAGAGCACCGGCGGCGTACCCGGCGGGAACCACTGCCCCTCGAACGCGAAACGTCGCGCCGGTCAGGATCGCGCCCGCCTTGATGCGAGCGTCGAGACAGCACGTGTTGTACCCCGCCGCGGTGGCGGTGACGGCCCCGTCGGAGTGGCCGCTGACTCCGACCGCGGAGGGCTCGACGACGCCGTGCAGCAGGCCCGGCTGTTCCGAGAGTTGCAGCATCGAGGTGATCACGAACGTGATGTCGCCGGGTTGTTGGAGCGAATCTTCGCGATTGGCGCCGCCCGGATATGCGGTGCTCGTGCCCGGGAAGTCGGGCGCCGCGACCACGAAGCCGCCAACTGCGAGGTCGCGAAGCATAGGTGCGTAAGCGGCTGCGTCGATCTCGTATCCGTGCGCGAACACCACGAGCGGGAACTTGCCCGCGGCGGCGGGCGGTGTCGGCGCGGCAGCGGTCGGCGCGACCGACGCCGGGTAGTAGATCGTCGTGACGATCGTTCGGCTCGTCTGCGCCGGCGTGTCGCCGCGTGCCGGTGAACTACGCGTCGGGTCCACAAAGGTCGCCGACGTCTGCGCCACCGCGAACGGCGCGAGCGGCAACGTCGTCGTGGTGGCCGGCACCGTGGTCGTGGTCGACGATGCCTGACGAGCCGAGCGTTCCTTCGCCAGGACCCCGCGGAGGCCGCCCGGCACCAGGAGTCGCACCCGCCCCCGCGGGGTCGTCACCGCGGTCGACCCGCCTGTAGAAGCGGCATCGCTCCCGCCACCACCGCTGCAGCCTCCAACGACGAGCGCCGAAGCCGCCGTCAAGGCCACAACCGTGACCCGCAGACGCACTAGTGGCCTCTAAGAAGGCGCCTACGCGCCAGCGAGTTCTCGGGCTGCGTGGCGGAGCTGGAACGCGAACACGATCTGACCGATGCCGCGGAACAGAGCGGCAAGCCCCACGTAGAAGATCAAGAGCTGCGCCTTGACCACCAGCAGCTGCTGACCAGTCCAAAAGCCCAACAGGATCAGCAGAATCCCCACCGTGAGTCCCAGCCACCACAACGGGTTCACACTGCGTGTCGCCACCGCCTCGGTGAGTTGGATCGCGCCGTAGATCACGAGCACGAAACCAAGCACCGACGCGAGCGCCCAAAACGCGTCTTTCGGATTGGCGTAGCCCCAGATGGCACCCAGCACGAAGACGACCGCCAGGATCACGTGCACGACCTTCCAGCCCCCCGAGGTCACCCCAACGACCATGAACTCGGTGATCGCCGCAATCGTGAACACAACCCCGATCAGGATCCCGACCGTGGTAACCGAGGTCTCCGTGAAGCGCAACACCACCAGCGAGACCATCAACCAGATGACCCCAGTCACGATGAACACCCACCACCACCGAGCTGCGTCCGTCACCTGAGCGCGCAATGCATTCCCGCTCTCCATGTGTTCCTCCCCCCTTGAGCACCGAGCTTCCCCGTCGGCCGACCCAGTCACGTAGCGTAATTCGGTCTCTGCTTGGCTGGCCGGATGCTGTCGTCTTCGATCGCGGTCAATCTCGATCGGTCGCTCGGCGCACCATTCGTCGTCCAGGACACCGATCGCGCGCCGTATATCGCCTCACGGGGAACCCGAGCACACGAACTGTGCGCACACGAATTGGGTCATCTGCTGGACGAGGTCATCGTGTATCGCTGGTTCACCCAACAGGTTGTGCCCGGCGCCTTGGAAGTACTGCGCCGTCTCACCCTTGATCCCTCGAGCGCGGAGCGCGGCCTCCAGGTCCTGAGCCTGCGACACTGGAACCGCGCCATCGGCGGTTCCATGGAGGATCAGCCAGGCACCTTCCACTTGGCACCCTGTTCCACTCGACCGACCACGTCGACCTCCCCGCCGGGAACGTCGCTTCCGATGCTGTTCCACCCCTCGTACATCCCAGACGTGAGCACCACGGGCTCTTTACGACCGTGGCTCGCGCGCAGTGCGGTGACGCCGGCGCCGCGACTGAAGCCGATGAGCGTCAACCGCTCCGACGCGCCCAACGCATGATGCGTTGCGAAGGCGAGCGAGTCGAGATCGTGCACCGCATCGTCGACGACCCCCTTGAAATCCGGGGCGTCGGCGCACGCGATCTGGGGGCCGTTCGGCTCTTGTACTGCGACGCCCCCGAACCAGCACCCGAGGCCGACATCGAAACCCCGCGCCGCGAGCTCGTTGGCGAAGGCGACGTAGTCGGTGTTGAGGCCGCCCGACGCGTGCACCAACAGGATTCCCGGATGTGGTCCGCGGCCCGGAACGCGCATGATCCCGATCAGCACCTTGGCGTGGTTCGGTGCGGGGTACTCGAACCAGCGAAAGGCCTCGTCGGCGACGTTGGCGGGCCGCGCTACCTCGGTGACGTCGCCAGCCCGCCGCACCTCTTTGACGCGGGGAGGCAAAGGTAGCTCTGTCGTGGTCGTGGTCGCGCGTCCGGCACTGCCAGCGCTCTTCCCGATCGACGTGGTGAGACGCTGTCGCGGATGTCCGAAAGATCACCCGTGTATTAGGCGATCTCGCGCTCACCGTCCGAGCACAGAACGTGCCGACAGAACGCGCGGCGAATCGGCACGGTGAGCCGCTCCGATCGGCACGTCCGTGTGCCCCTCAGTCCGTCGATCGGGCCAGCCCGGTGGTCATCGCAAGCCGTGAAGGCGGTTGAGGTTGGCGTGCCGCTCAGGGTCGAGGTCGCGGCCGGACAAGCCGGCGAAGTCAGCGCTGTACCGGTGTGCCCGGTAGATGGAAACTGTGGGTTCGCCGCGCCGGTAGTTTGCGAATGGGTTGATCCATTCCCATACGACCTCGTGGTTGCGCGTGACTTCGAACAGGCGGCCACTGGTTCCTTCGCATACCAACACGTTGCCGGACCAGAGGCGGGACGCGCCTGAGATGTGGCCGCTGAAGAACTGATGGCTCGGCTTTCCCCGATACTCCCAAACGACTTCATCACTGGACGGATCGATCTCAACGACTCGCGACGACGTGGCGCCGTTGTCGAACACCTGGATGTTCCCGCCCTCGACCCATGTCGGATCGTGCTGGGCGTGGGTCTGAGTGAACTTGAAGGAGATCTCACCGGTCTCGGCAGAAATGACCGCGACGCGGTCGTTGCTGCGCGCCGAGATGACGATGTCGCCTGCGTCGTTCACATCGATGCCGTTGACGTGGGTCCACTCCCACCGCCGAATCGTCGGATGGATGGGATCCTTGATCGGATCGAGCAGTTCCCACACATGGATCCGGCGCACTTCCTTCTGGTCGGGATCGATCTCGACCAGGTCGTCGCTCAGCAGCCGGGGTAGTCGCTCTCGCGGCATCTTGTAGCCGCCTCGCACTCTCTTGTGCAGTTCCTCGGGGAGCTCGACCCACTCCGGCACCATCGTGTTGCCATTGGCGAAACGGTGAAAGTCATGATGCTGAAAACGGTTTTCGTACTCCCACACCACATTGCCTTCCCAATCCACTTCGACAAGCGTCGTGTGGTAACCACCGAGCCTCGACACGTGTAACTCCAGCGGTGGCGGTTCCTTGGTCGGCTCGTCAGGAGGCGGATCCGGCAAGTTCACGTCCGACCCCGTCATGAGCAGGTTGCCGTTCGCCAGCAACCGGCCATAACCAGGTCTGATGTGTTCGAAGATCCAGCGATGAACGACGCGGCCTTCCATATCGATCAGATAGGCGGACACATCACCGTGAGGCGTGAGAAGCGTGTAGCCCTTCGTCGACAACCCCGCGCGATGGAACGTAAGCCCCGTCGGGCGATTGACGGACCAGCCCATGCAACGACCTCGAACAGCCAGCGGACCGCCGGGAGTCTACGCACCCGCCTCGGATCACTGGCGCGCCAGAACGCGCGCACCCAACAACGCGAGCCGCGAGACACCGCGCGCTCCAGATCGGCACCGTGGCTCGCACCGCGGCTTCCCGACCGGCGCCTCGTCGACGTCGGGCCGATTGTCCGCTCTGGCGCGCCCGCCCATTGATCTCGGCGCTGGCCGACGTTGACGAAAGGGTGTGCTCAGCGGAGCCGAGTTGACCTCTCTATACGCGGCAGCTCTGGGTGCGGTGCGACTAGCCCATCGGGAGATCCACCCGACCACGACGAGCAGACCGACCGAACGTCACCCCACAACAGAGGCGGATCTGGCGCGGCCGTTGGAGCCGGGCTTTCCACGTCGGTCCACGGGGGAGAGTGGCAGCCTGAAGCACGGCTGGGCTGGGTCAGCCGGTGAACGAGGGTGGTTCTACCACTACCCCGCCGGGAGCGGCGTGGGGAACGTCTACGACGACCTTTGTGGGCCCGGTCTGAAGGACTTGGGCCTGTACGGTGACGGCGTCACTCCGAAGACCGATTGCCCACGACAGGAGTCCCTCGAAGTCGCCTACTTCGACGATGTCGATCACATTGGGGAGGTCGGGTTGGATGCGCAGCGGACCGGTGTAGGTCTGTCGTGGAGGGTTGACCGAGAGATCGACGCCCGCCGCGTTCGACACCGCGATTCGGATGACGGCGTTGCCTGCGACACCGACAGCTTGGCCGCTGGGATCAGCGAGGACCGGTCGCGATACATAGCCCAGTTGTGAGATCACCGGTAAGGGGTTGACCGGGGGCGTGCAGGGTTGATCGATGCAGATCGTCGTCTCGAAGACGAACGTGACGCGGTCGAACGTGCCCATGTCCTGCGCCTCCACGCGAAAAAGCAGGGCGACTCCGGAGTCTGCCGCCGAAGCACGACGAGCGCCGAACGACACACCTCCAGCGACAAGTACACAGACCAGGAGCGCGATTCCCCGAGCTGTCGGGCGGAGGCGTGGACGACACGCCGGGACGGCCTCGAGCAGCCATGCGTTCGCAGAGACTGTCGCATGATCGTCCCCCCGGTTCGCGGGAAGAAGTCTCTCACAGCACCCGCGATTGTGCGCGGCGCGTCGTACGGGTAGCCCGCTGTGGTGCGAAAACTGCCATCTCCGAGCTTCCCAAACGCCGGCACGTTCAACTGGCAAGTCGAGATCCTCACCTCCTCGTCGAGCAGGGAGACGATGACCCAGACCGGCCACTGCCCGGGTTTCGATCTCTCTGCCAGCACCAGCACCGAAGCGGGCGGCTCGATCACCGTCGCGCCTTCGTGAGCGCACGGGTCGGGCGAGGATCTGCGCAAGGTGATACCGGGTTCTTTTGGGACTTGTTGCCCTACCTCGAGCCACGCGAACGAGCGGACACTCGCGTTGATTGGCGTGACTGGAAGGGACGTTCAGGATGTTCGTAGAGAAAACTGGGGCCACCGGGTTGGGGCTGGGCGCGGAGTTGCCGTCATGACCGACGCGACGAGCGAGCTGTCGCCTGGCGCGAGCTCGTGGGAACGAGATCTATTCGCGCACATGATCCAGCACGTGGGGAATGAACGCAAGCTTCTCGAGGCCTACGTCACTACCGCCGACGCAACCGAGTCCAAAGCGCTCGCGTACGTGGTCAAGCTCCTCATCGAAGACGAGCGACGCCACCACATCTTGTTCCAAGACCTCGCTGACTCCCTCAGGCACGACGCCGAGTTCCGTCCTGGAGACCCCACAATCCCGCGGTTGGACTTCGATCGTGTCGACCGCTCGACCGTTCGCGATCTCACCGACCAGCTCGTTCAGCGTGAGCAGAAGGACCTACGGGAACTGAAGAACCTGCAGAGAGGCATGCGCAACGTCAAGGACACGACGCTTTGGTCGTTGCTCGTCGATTTGATGCAGCGCGATACGAACAAGCACATCGCCCTGCTCCGCTTCGTTCAGCAACACACCTAGCAGCCTCTTCGTGGCTTCCCTCTCGGCGATGTCCTCTTCCTCGAGCAACGAAGCGCCACATTCAGCCCCTCTGCGCGGGCTGCGCCGGGGCGGGAGGGCATGTTCTTCCCATGACCACGGGCATCGACCGAGACCAAGTCGGCATGGAACAACACTACGGACATGACCACCCAGACCGAAGAATCCGTCAGCAGTCCAGAATCCGAGACCGACTTGGGCTCCCGGCGATCAGCGAAGCGAGAGGCCCTGCGCGCCGACTTCACGGCGCTGAAGCCGACGCTGCTCGTCGTGGGTGGGCTTCTCGCCGTCGCGGCCATCGCCATCGGGGTGACCCTGATCGTCTGGTCACCTGCATCAGCGGGTGATATCGCGGTCTCAGAGACCGACTACCGCATCGCGATGGCGACGAGCCTTCGCGCCGGCAACCACACGATTGCCCTCACGAACAACGGCAAGCAGGGCCACGAACTCCTGTTGTTCCGTACCAACCTCCCGGCGAGCGCGTTGCCCGTCGACACCAACGGCGACGTCGACGAGGAGTCCCCGCTACTGCACAACGTCGTGGACAGCGGAAACAGTCTCGAGCCCGGTGGTACACAATCCCTTCCGGTGAAGCTCGAGCCCGGCCACTTCGTGGCGGTCTGCAACCTGCCGACCCACTATCACCTCGGAATGAAACTCGACCTCACGGTCAACCAGTAGCGACTGTGATCCACCGGGGTCAACATTTCGGGACCTCCGTCCCTGGCATCGCCCGAGTCGTTCACACCAAGCTGTGCACATGCTGCTCTGGTATCCAACATCTGGACACCCAGACGGCGCGTCGCCGAACCCGTGGTTTCGGATCGAGCCATCGCTGGCATACCCGACAAGGCATCATCCGGATGGCACATCACCCGTCCCGTGGTTCCACCTCTTCAACCAGTACGCATACCCGGCCGATGGGCACCCGGCCGGAGCATCGGCCATCCCTTGGTTCTACCTGCTCGGATCTTTCGTCTATCCCACTGCGGACAATCCCGCCGGTGCATCACCGAGTCCCTGGTACCAGGCACGCGCCCCGAACTAACGGCCATCGCAGACACCCGGAAGTCACAACTGCACGGCTTGACCGCGCCAGATCTGCCAGTGATCCTCACGATCCTGGTACAGAACACGCCGACAGAACGCGCGCCGAATCGCCAGAACGCCCGCACACAGCATCCATCAGGCACATCCGCGTGCGGCACTCCTGCCGTAACCTGTCGCCGACCGGGGAGCAGCGCAGCCGGGCAGCGCACCTGCTTTGGGAGCCTCACGGGCTGAGCGCTGTGCGTGCAGCCGCCATCACCTGCGGTTCAGCGATCCCGCACCGAGCGCAACGCGCCGTGTTATGCGGTCTTCGCCAGGCCGGAGAATTCGCTCGAGAACCGATCGATGCTCCTGGTCAGGCCCGCGCGTATCGCGCGACCATGTGGGGCGTGGAGTACGACCGCGGACTCGACGAAAAGCGGCTCGCCGCGCTGCTGATCCAAGTGGGGCGCACCACGCTGCGTTCGCCGCTCAGCGCCGACTCCATCCTCTCCGCGATCTCTTCACGACCAAGGTAGGTACCCATGGATTACCCGATCATCGACGCCGACACGCACGTCAACGAACCTCCCGACCTGTGGGAGCAGCACCTTCCCGCGAAGTTCCAAGAGCGCGCGCCCCGCGTGATCGACGGCTCGCACGGTGGCAAGGCGTGGACGACCGCCGACGCAACTCGCACGATGGCCATCAACCAGCTCGTGAACACCGCCGGTTTGTCGCCGACGGAGTGGCAGCTGATCCCCAAGGACGGCTACGACAGCATGCGGTCCGGCGGTTGGGACCCGAAGGTACGGATTGCCGACATGGACATCGACATGGTCGACATTCACGTGCTCTTCCCGACGTACGCGTTCCTCATCTGCGACACGCCCGACGTCGACCTGCACGTCGCCCTGATCCGCGCCTACAACGACTGGATCTCCGAGTTCTGCAGCCACGCGCCCGATCGCCTCTATGCGCAGGCGCTCGTCCCGTCGAGCGGCGTCGACGACGCGATTGCCGAAGCCACGCGCGTGCGCGAGTTGCCCGGCATCTGCTCGTTGGTCCTGAAGACGTGGCCGAACGGATCGAAGGTGGCGCGTCACGACGAAGACGACCGTTTCTGGTCCGCGCTGGAGGACCTCGACCTCGCGTCGTGCGTGCACGTCGGGTTCAACATCGGCGGCGAGGCCGTCGATCACATGGACGACCCCGAGATGCTGATGGCGATGGCCACGCTCCCGTTCATCAACCAGGAGAAGCTGGCCATCGACGCCATGCCGGTCGCGTCGCAGATGATCCTCGGCGGCGTGCTCGACCGTCACCCGCGGCTCCGGTTCGGGTTCATCGAGGTGGGCGTGGCATGGGTGCCGTTCTTCCTCGAGCAGAGCGACGACAACTACCAGCGGCACCGCTTCTGGACCGGCACCGAGCTGTCCCAGCCGCCGTCCGAGTACTGGCCGCGGCAGTGCTTCGCGACGTTCCAGGTCGACCGCTACGGCATCGAGAACCGCCACCGCGTCGGCGTGAACACGATCATGTGGTCGTCCGACTATCCGCACGCGGGCGCCGACTGGCCCTACGCGCGGGAGCGCATCGCGATGCAGTTGCGCGACGTCCAGCGCGACGAGACCGAGCTCATCCTCTCCGGGAACGCTTCCCGCTTCTACGGCTTGAGCTGAGCCGCTGATGGACGACACCTTCGAGTTCGCGAGCCGCGGGTGGATGGCGGAGATCCGTGTGCTGCTCGACCACACCGTGCGCGACCTCGACGTCGGCGGCGGAAGCTTCACCGTCTCCGAGGAGTTCACGGACCCGCCGGCGCATCTCCTGCCCGAGGGCGCCAAGTCCATCGCGTGGCACTTCCGCGTCACCGACGGCGCGGTCGAGGTCGGTGACGGTCCGCTCGCGGGCGCCGATCTGGAGACCACCGTCGACTACGACACCTGCCTCCCGATCGCGCGACTCGTCTACGACACGCCGGAAGCGCTCGAAGAGCTGCAGCGCCGCCGGGTCGACGCGACCGCCGCGGGCAAGTTCACCCGCAAGGGCGACGAGTCGGTGTTGCCGGCGGAGCTCATGCAGCGGCTCTTCGACGTCCACAACGAGATGGCCCGGAGAACGCGATGACCGGCGACGCGATGCGGCCCGAGCCGAGCTACGTCGACCTCGTCTTGTGGGCGCTCGACCGGTTTCCCGAGCGGATCGCGCTCGTGGAGGAGAACCGTGAGCTGACGTACCGCGAGGTGCGCGACCGCATGTCGCAACTCGCGGGCGCGCTGCCGCGCCCGAGGCTTCGGTCACGGGAACGGGTTGATGACGCTCAGCGGGAACGCATCCGATGCCCTGCTCGTCGGCCTCGCGGTCCGCACGCTGGGCTCGTGGCAAGGGTCGCTCCACCCGATGGGCTCGGCCGACGACCAGGCGTTCATCCTCGACGACTCCGAGGCGCTCGGGCTCGTCTTCGAACCCGCGCTCTACGACGACCGCGCGCGGGAGTTGGCCGGGCGACTGCCCGCGTTGAAGCACATGCTGTCGCTCGGGCCGTCCGGCGTCGGCGAGGACCTGCTCGCCGCGGCCGACCGCGAGCCCGTCGCGCCGATCCATTCCCTCGCGCGCGCCGGCGACCTGTGCTCGCTCGGCTACTCCGGCGGCACCACCGGCCGCCCGAAGGGCGTCATGCAGCGGCACCGGACCGTCGTCGAGATGACCCGGCTGATCTCCACGAGCTGGCAGCTCCCGAGCGACATCCGTTTCCTCGCCACCACACCCATCTCGCACGCGGCGGTGTGCTTCGTACTGCCCACGTGGCTCAACGGCGGGACCGTCGTGCTGCAGCGCAGCTTCGACCCCGAGGGCTTCTACCGCGCGATCGCGGAACACCGCATCACGCTCACGTTCATGGTGCCGACGATGCTCTACGCGTGCCTCGACCATCCGGCAACGAAGACCGCCGACGTGTCGAGCCTCGAGACGATCGTGTACGGAGCGGCACCGATGGCTGCGACGCGTCTCCGCGAAGCGCTCGACGTATTCGGGCCGGTGTTCCTGCAGCTCTACGGCCAGGCCGAAGCGCCGGCCACCGTCACCACGCTGCGCAAGGAGGAGCACGATCCCACGCGTCCGCACCTCTTCGGCTCCTGCGGTCGCCCGCTCCCAGGCGTCACCGTCGAGCTGCACGACGACGACGACAACGAGGTGGCCGTCGGCGAAGTGGGTGAGATCTGCGTGCGCGGCATGATCGTCACCGACGGCTACTGGAAGCGCGAGGAACTCACCGCGGAGACGCTCCGCAACGGGTGGCTCCACACCGGCGACATGGCAACGCGCGACGACGACGGCTACCTCTATATCGTCGACCGCAAGAAGGACATGATCATCTCGGGCGGTTTCAACGTGTATCCGCGCGAGGTCGAGGACGTCCTGTGCACGCATCCGGGGGTGGCCATGGCGGCGGTGATCGGGATCCCCGACGAGCGGTGGGGCGAGGCCGTGAAGGCGCTCGTGGTGCCACGGCCCGACGCCGAGCTCGACGCCGAGGAGCTGATCGCGCTGGTGCGAGAGCACAAGGGCCCGGTCTACGCACCGAAGACGCTCGAGGTCGTCGACGCGTTGCCGCTCACCGGTGTGGGCAAGGCCGACCGCAAGGCTATCCGCGCCCGCTACTGGCAGGGCGAGGCGCGCCAAGTGCACTGACCCGGAGCACGCTGAGTCGAGGTCAAGTCCGTAACCTCGCGCTGATCTGCGTCACCCGCCAGCGGCCTGAAAGCTGAAGACCCGCTCGGCATTGGCCCGCGTCACCAGACGCAGCTCGTCGTCATCGAGGTAGTCGAGGCGTTCCTGAGCCATCTTCTGGGTATTCGGCCAGCTCGAGTCGGAGTGCGGATAGTCGGTTTCGAGCATGACATTGTGAACACCGATGTCGCGCACATCCGCGGCGCCGAACTCGTCGTCGATGAAGCAGCCGAAGACGTGCTCGGGGAAGTAGTGGCTCGGTGGCTCCGGGAGCTTCGAGCCCGTCCACCGACCATGGCGGTGCCAGACATAGTCAGCGTGCTCGAGCGCGTGGGGGATCCAGCCGATGCCGCCCTCGGAGAGGACCAGGCGCAGTTCGGGGAATCGCACGAACGTGTCGGAGAGAATCCACTCGTAGAACGTGAGCGTCGAGAGCGTCGTCGTGTTCGCGAGCCCGACGGTGAACGGCTGCTCGGGTGGCCCGGGGGGCACCCAGGAGCCTGAGCCGATGTGCGTGCACAGTGGCATTCCCGTCTCTTGCGCGGCGTCGAACAGCGGATCCCACGCGTGGTTCGGGTCATGCAGCGACGGCAGCCCGAGCTTGAACGGGTCTTCGCTGAACGTGATGGCTCGCGCACCCATGGCTGCGGTGCGGCGCGTCTCCTCGGCGGCGAGCTCGGCATCCCACATCGGCACGAGCACGATCGGCACGAACCGACCTGGCGCTGCGGCGCACCACTCCTCGACCATGAAGTCGTTGTATGCCCGGATGCACGCGAGCCCGAGGTCCTTGTCGTCGCCTTCGAGGAACGACTGCCCGCAGAAGCGAGGGAACTCCGACATCGGGAAGCACGCGGAGGCGAGCACGCCGTCTTCGTCCATCGCCCGCGTGCGCGCCACCGGGTCGACCATCACGTCGGGCAGGTCCGCGTAGCGGAAGGCGAGGAGCGTGGTGATGTCGGTCAACTGGTTCGCGCCCACGACAGACGTTCCCGTGGTTGGGAACACCTTTCCGTCGTAGACCCACGCGTCGCCCGCTGGCGCATCCGCGTCGTCGGCGTCCGCAGCCCGATCGGTTTCGATGCCGAATCGCGAGAGGAAGAGCTTGAGGTCGCCGCCAGCACCCTCCACGACACGCGGCCCGCGGTCGCGGTACTTCGCGGGAAGGCGCGACTCCCAGAGGTCTGGCGGCTGGACCAAGTGGTCGTCCACGCTGACGATCCGGAAGTCGCGTTCGGTCATCGTCCGGCCGCCTCGCTCATCGTGCCGGTCCCGTCTCCTGCCGACGCGAGGATCTCGGCGAGGCGCCGCTCCTGCTCCGCCCGGTACTGCTGCGCCAGCTCACTGTCGCCGAGGAACGTCGCCATGAGTCGGGAGCGGTCGGCGAAGACCTCGAGTACCCGCGCACCTTCGGGCCCCGCGCGCAGCGGCCCGTAGGCCGTGCCCGCGCGCACGACCCTGATGCTGCCGGGGCCGTGGGTCACACGCGTGACTTCGAGCTCGCCGGCGATCACGTAGGAGAGGTAGTCGCAGCCATGGTGGTGTGGCGGCACCTGCGCGCCGGGCGCGTACTCGACCATCACGACCGCGGGGCGATGCTCGTTGTCGGGATCGCCGATGTCGAAGAGCGCTGCATTTCCCAGCATCGTCTCGAGGAACTCGAGCTCCTCCCACGTGGTGTTGACCTGACTCTTCGGTGGCCGTTGCTCGGTGGTCGCCATGTGTCGTCCTCGGTGTTCAGCATCCGGGCAGCGCGCTGGACACGCGTGCGGTCGAGATCGTCGAGCCTCTCACAGCCGATCATTGCCATCGTCGTGACCAACTCCGCACGGAGAAGCTGGAACGTGCGCTCTACGCCCGCCCGACCACCAGCAGCGAGCCCGAGCGCCGCGGGCCGGCCGATGCCCACCGCGGTCGCGCCCAGCGCGAGACGAGCGCGATGTCGCTGCCGCGACGGACGCCTCCGTCCACGATGATCGGCACTTCGCCGCCCACCGCGTCGACGACCTCGACCAGCGCGTCGAGCGTCGCGGGTGCGGACTCGAGCTGCCGGGCACCGTGGTTCGAGACGAAGATCGCGCAAGCACCCGCCTCGACGGCCGCACGGGCGTCTTCGCGCGTGAGCACACCCTTGGGGAACCACGGGAGCGCGGCGCGTCGGCCGATCTCGCCGAGCTTCTCCCAGGTCCACGTCGGCTGCTCGAACTTCACCATCGAGGTGAGGGAGGCCACCAGGTCGACGCCGAGGTCGGGCCGGTGGTTGCCGAGCGCCATCGTGACGTCGGGCACGAACCGGTCCTCCATCGAACGCTCCCGCCAACCGGGCATCGGCGTGTCGACGGTGACGCACACAGCCGCGTAGCTCGCCTCGGCACAGCGTTCGACCATGCGCAGGAAGTGGTCCTCCGAGCCGACGGGCACGAGCTGGAAGAATCGGCACGCCGTCGGCGCCGCGGCGGCAAGGTCTTCGAGGCAGCGCGACGAGATCTCGGCGGCCACCATCGCGACCCCCTCCGCTTCGTTCGCCTCGCGCGACCGCAGTGTGGCCGTCGGCGTGGAAGAGCGCGTCGAAGCCGAACGGCGATGTGATCACTGGCATGGACAGATCGACGCCGAGCAGCGAGCTCGACGAGTCAGGCCGCGAGATGCCGGCCATGAACCGGGGTCGGAACTGCCAGTGGGCGAACGCGGCGCGGTTCTCGACGAGACCGCGCTCGTCGCCCGCGGCGCCGTCGAGGAAGTTCCACGGACCGGGCTCGAGCCGCTCCCGAGCCGCCCGGGCGATCTCACCAAGGGTGACGAACTCCTCCGCAGACCGCCAGATATCGAGGCCGTCGGTGGACGCGGTGACGTGGATGTCGGTCATGATCCCCGATTCGTGAAGCAAGGTTCAGCCTATTCACTGAATGGGTGGCAGACCCCCGGAACGGAAATGGTCACGGCCAACAAGAGTGGCGATGCCGACAGACCCCCCACGGCACGTACACGCGTTCCCGCGCTTCTGCCAGGCGCCCATGAACATTGACAGTCCGTCGTGACTCCTGCCGTAACCTGTCGCCCGACGGGGAGTAGCGCAGCCGGGTAGCGCACCTGCTTTGGGACTCGGAATCGCTGAGCGCTGTGCTCGAACCCGTATCACCTGCAGGTACGCGATCCCCTGTCGAGCACAAAGTCCCGTGTTATGCGGTCTTGCCAGCGTCAAGAGCCGCCCGGAGTCTCGGTCAGCTCGGCCGCCGGGTCGAGCCCGAAGAACTCCACGGGGTTGTCGAGGAGGATCTTTCGGCGGAGTTCCGCAGGTACGTCCTCGAAGATGATGTCGAGCCATTCCCTTGTACGCGGGTAAGACGTGACCGAGTGCGGGAAGTCGGATCCCCACATGAGGTCCTCGGCGGGAATCAGGTCACGCATCTTGAGGGCCATGGGATCGCGAATAATTCCGAATCGGAGATGCTGGCGTGCGTACTCGCTCGGCTTCATCTTGAGCTGCACGCCGTACCACTCGCGGAAGAGTTCGTAGGAGTCATCCAGCATGAAGAAGACCGCCGGCATCCAGCTTGCGTTCGTCTCTGCGAGGTAGATCCGCAACTCGGGGATCCGGTCGAAGGTGCCCTCAGCAGCCATTTGCGCGATGAGCGCGCTCGGGCCTGGGAAGGTTCGAGAAACCATCGATGTGACGAAGTCGAAGCGACCGGTTGCGGACCCGACCATGAGTGGGTTCATCCGGTCGCCCATGCCACCGTGTGCGGTGATGCTCAAGCCCGATTCCAGGGCGGCGTGCCAGAACACGTCGTCATCGGAGCTCGGCGATGGGTTGCCGGCCGGGAATTGAGCGAGGCAGATCGAACGGAGACCCAAGCTCTTGACCCGCTTCAGCTCGGCGATGGCGTCTTCGGTGCCGGTGGTCGGGATGACGGCGTTGCCGATGAGGCGATCCGGCGCGACCGAGCAGTAGTCCTCGGCGAGAAAGGTGTTGTAGGCGCGGACCATGGCGAGGTAGGCGTCCTTGTCGGAAATGTTCTCGATGTAGCGGCTGATGAACACGGGTGGGTACAGCACTTCGGCGTCGATCCCGTCGAAGTCCTGCTCTCGGAGGCGTTGCGCCGCGTCGCCGGTGCCGGCCGCAGGCGTGCCGTCTTCCTTCCAGTACGACTGGCCGAGGACCTTGAGCGGCCGTCCGGCAGAGACGTTCTGGCCGTTGTGGATGATCGGCATACCTTCGACGATCCACCCTTCCCCGCCGCCCGCGAGCCGGATCAGACGCGGTGCCCGGTCACGGTGTTCGGGGGGCACATGGCGCATCCAGCCGTCGGGCGGAATCTCGAGATGGCCATCACAGGAGATGACCGAGTAGGTCCTGGTCACGCTCATCCTCCCGGCTCGCAGCGCGTAGTGCGCGGCCTGTTGGGAGTCTGCGCCAGCAGATGACATGATGTCCAAGGCCGATATCGCATCCATTTCATCAGTTCTTGCATGTCGAGCTGCGTGAGCAGGAAACCGGGGGGCTGCATGGAACTTGCGGATCTCCGCGCCTTCGTAGAGGCGGCGGACCATGGCACGTTCACCGCGGCAGCCGCGGACCTGCACACGACGCAGCCCTCTCTGTCGCGGCGTATCGCCAGGCTCGAACAGGAACTCGGGGGAGTCCTGTTCGACCGGTTGAACCGTCGAGCACCGAGGCTGGCGCCGCTGGGTGAGGCCACGTTGCCGTACGCGCGGCATCTGCTGGCGGAGTACGACCGTTTCGTGAATCTGGTGGAGGCACTCACAGCCGGTCGGAGCGGGGGGTTGACGATCGCGGTGTCCCACGCTGCAGGTGGCTACGTCTTGCCGGTCCTCCAACAGCAGCTGACGGATCTGCTCCCCGATGTCCAGTTGCAGATCGTGGAGTGCTTACCGGGTCCCGGGGTTCGGGATGTGCTGCTCGCCCGGGAGGCCGAGTTGGCCCTCCTCGATCCGGAGTTCCTGCCGTCGGAGTTGGAGGGAGCGACGTTCGGTTTGGTCGAGCACGTCTCGGTTGGCGCTCCCGAGCTTCTCGGCCCCGATGCCGCGCCGATCGAGTGGCACGAGCTCCAGACCATGCCGCTGATGTTGTCGGTTTCGAGCGCTGATGTTGCGTACCCTCTCAGCGGTACACGATTGCGAATCGTGCACGAGAGTGGTTCGCCGGCGACGCTCATCGGCATGGCGCGGGCCGGTATGGGTGTCGCGATCATGGCCGGGCTCACGGAGCTACCGGGGCTCGCCGTGCGTCCCATCGCGATCTCCGGCGCGCTCCAACGCACTCGGCTTCAGCTGGCGTGGCGTCGCGGTGCTGTGTTGAGCGCGCCCGCACAGATCCTGGTCGACAGCGTGCGGAGTCGCCTGCTCGACCGGGAACCGCGCGTTCTGCGCACGGGACCGAGCTGCTGATCTACGCCGATGCACGCCGGCGCCGCAGCAGGCGGTGACGCGGCGGGGTGATGGCATCGCGGCCGGAGCGGAGCAACCGTCCGGGCCGCCGGGCGGTGAAGGTGCCGTCGCTCACGACTGTCTCACCAGCAACGAGCACGGCATCGATACCGATGCCCGAGCTGAACAACCGCGGCGCGCCACCCGGGAGGTCTCGCTTCAGGTTCACCTGAGACGGCGCGATCGTCTCCGGGTCGAATACGACGATGTCGGCCCAGGCCCCGCGCTCTATGCGCCCTCGATCGGTGAGACCGTACAGTCGGGCGGGGATGTCCGTAAATTCCTGGACGAGCTCCTCGACCGTGAAGACGTCGTCTTCACGGACGAGCTCGGCAAACGACGCTGTGGAGTACTCCACGTTCACAACGCCTCGCACATGCGCGCCACCATCGGAGGCACCGAGCACGAGTCGCGGATCCCGCAGGACACGACGTCGAAGCGCACGTTGCTCCGCGGTATCGACGCGCGCGACGTGACGAGTGAAGCCGATGTCGAGCTTCGCTTCGATCGCGAGATCGAGGATCGCTGCAAGCACGCTGGTCCGGCGTTCGTTCGCGATGTCGACCACCGTTCGTCCGACGTATCGTTGCATGTCTTCCGGTCCGGCGTCGCTGATGATGTAATCGCCGAGGCCTTCGCGGAAGACAACTGTGGGCCACGCGCTCGAGTCATCGAGGCTCCGCAGCAGCTTTTCGCGGACCTCCGGCCGCTGCATCGTTGCGATCCGCTCTGACTGCGGAAGATCGAACAGCTCGGCGAAGCCGGGTTGTGTTCGGAAGCCCACGTCGCTCTCGGCGAAGTCGGTCCGAACTCGGAAGTTGTGAGGGATGATCATGGGCACGATCGTCCCGCCATGCGCCCGTGCGAAGTCAGCGGACTCGAGTTGCAGGTCTTGGATATCCGGTTTCCCCGGAAAGTTCAACAGGACCGTGTTCCAGTTGAGGTGGCGACGCGCCGCCTTCGACATCGCGCTCATCAACGCCAGGTCCCGGCCCTCGTCGTCGAACCCATACGCCGCCGACTCCGGGATGTACTCGAGGCTCGTGCCCGGGTGGGCGCCGCAGACTCGTGCGAGTGCGACGAACTCGTCGTCGGTGGCGAAGGTGGGCGGTGTGGGGCAACCGTCGCCGTCGAACTGGGTCGCTGACTCCGAACTCGAGAACCCGAGAGCGCCCGACGCCGAGCGCGGCGCCGAGGATCTCGCGCATCCGGCGAATCTGATCGGAGGTCGCGGCGGCTTGGGACGCGGCGTCTCCCATGACGAAGCGACGGAGTGCCGAGTGGCCCACAAGGAAGCCGATGTTCACGGCGAGGTCGGCCGATTCGACGACGTCGAGGAACTCGGGGAATTCTCGCCAACGGAATTCGACCCCTTCCGCCAACGACTCGAGCGGAATCGCTTCAACCCTCGACAGCAGGCGAGCGAGGAAATCCTCGTCGTCTCGCCCGACGGGGGCGAGTGAGATCCCGCAATTTCCCGCGACCAATGTCGTCACACCATGGAGTGGCGACGGAGAGAATGTCGGGTCCCAGAAGAGCTCCGCGTCGTAGTGCGTGTGAACATCGACGAAGCCCGGTGCGACGACCCGACCGTCCGCGTCAATCGTCTGTCGGGCCGCGTCCTCCACCTTGCCCACTGACACGACGCGACCGTCGACGATCCCGACGTCGACACGTCGCCCCTTCCTCCCCGTGCCGTCGACGACTGTCCTGCCGCGAATGGCCATGTCGAGCATGGAACTCCCTTTGGTGCCGGCGGCCCGCCCCGTCCTTCCGCTCAGTGCGGCGTCTCGAACCTGGCTTCAGCGCGCCTCGACCCAGCGGCGCGGGGCAATCTCGAAGGAGCGTGGCGATCCCGCCGGCACGGCTTCGACGAAGAGTGCATACCCCGTTGCGGGATCGAGGTATGAGCGAATGTGCACCTCGGGGCCGAGGTCGGACCGGGTCTCGACGAGGACGGGGCAGCCGTCGGTCCAGTGGTCGGGGGCGACCGCGAGCGGCGCGCCGCTGCGCTCGCTGATGGCCAGCGCTCCGCGCTGCACGACACCGAGGTAGAGCGGTAGGTCGTCGGGACTCGTTTGTTTGGAGGCACGCGGCGAGGACGCCACGAGTGGTTTCGCGGGAGGCAGTGCTCGCGCGAGGCGGTCGCGTGCGATCTCTTCCCTGCGTGATTCCGTCGCGGGGAGATCGACGTGTCCGTCATTGTCCAGCACGACGCCGTCAGCGAGTGGCGACATCGGCGTCGAACCTGCCACGCTCGACGTCGGACTCGACGTCAACGGGATCGCGGTCGAGCGCATCGCCGAACCCACCGCCGGACGCGCAACGGAAACTCAAAGATGTCGTCGGGTCCGAGCTCTACCCCGGACGCGTGTGTGGGATCTCCTCGCTGGTGCTCTCGCCGCGGTGAACGATGAACTGGGTGCAGGCACCCGGGGTGCCTCCACCGCCACCGAGGAGCGGCAACCAGCGTCGCATGCCGAGCATCGCGCCAGTGAGCTTGTCCGTTCCGTGCGGCTGGAAGCCCATGAGGTTGCCGCCGCCGGCCCTGTGTTGTCCGGCGCCGTACTCACCCGGGCGTGCGCGCTTTTCGCTGACGAGGATGGGATACCAGGACTCGAGGATCTCGATGTCGGTGAACGAGTAGTCGGACTCCCGCCCGACGATGCCGCCGGCGAGTGGAAGGCCGTCACGGTCGGTGCCGGCCGCGCTCCCCACCCAGTTGCCGTCCAGCATGATGAAGGCGTCCGGATTTCCGTCGATGCCGGTTCCCGACCAGGTGTGCAGGCCGAGGGCGGACCCCGACCCCCATCCCGTGAGCCACCGGCGGGCAGGGGCGTCCGGGGATGCCGCCGAGCGCGAGCCGCACGCACTCCAAGCCCACTTCCGAGGCGTTGAGTGCTACGTCCATGTGCGCGGCCCGCGATCGGTGCCGGTGGTCTGGCGTTGACGATGGTGCCTTCGGGACACCGCAGTTCGATGGGCGCGAAGATGCCGTCGTTGTAGGGAAGGTCGCGGGCGATGACGCCGGCGAGCATCGCGACCATTTCGCTCTCGATGATGTACGGCTTGGAGTTGAAGAAATGATTTGTCTGGGGCGACGCACCCGCGAAGTCGAACACCAGGTTGCCTGCCTCGACGGTGAGGCTGCAGGGGATCTGGAAGAAGTCGTCGTCCCACTCGGCCCAGCTCTCCGACCGATAGACGCCCGGCGTGAGCTGTTCGATGCGTGTGCGCATCGCCGCTTCGGTGAGGTCTCGAATCGTGGTGATGCCTTCAACGAATGCTTCAGTGCCCATTGACTCGAGGACGTCGACGATCTTCTCGGCGGCGACGTGGCAGCCTGCGACAAGACTGCGCAGGTCCATTTCGACGAGCTCCGGCAGTCGAATGTTGTTGCGGATGATCGACCACACGTCGGCTTCCTCGACCCCACCTCGGAAGAGCCGTACGGGAGGGAGCCGGAGGGCTTCCTGGTAGCACTCGGTAGCGGCAGGGGCGAACGACCCAGCGACCATGCCGCCGACGTCCATCATGTGCGCGGACATCACCACCCAGGCGACCAACTCGTCACCGAGGAAGATCGGACGCTGCACCATCACGTCTTGGGGATGGAGGCCGCCACCATTGTGGGGATCGTTGGCCATGAAGACATCTTGTGGCGCGATCGTTTGGCCGTGGAGGGCGAGTGTGGAGCGGACGGCATGCGAGGCGGCGCCGAAGTGGAACTCGATCATGCCGGCGCCCACGACCAAGCGCCCCTCGGCGTCGAGGAGCGTGCACGAATAGTCCTTTGACTCGGTGACGACGGGACTGATGGCGGTACGGCTGAGAGCGGCGCCGGCCTCCTCGCCAATCGCCTCGAGCCGGCTGCGGAGGACCTCGAGAGTGATGGGATCGAAGGTCTTCAACTTCGTACCTCCAAGACGAGGGTGCCGTGGGGGCTCACGTCGAGCGTGGTGGCCTCGGGAACCCAGATGGTTGTGTCGGTGCCGTCGATGACTGCCGGTCCGCGGATCGTCTGTCCCGGATGGAGATGGTCGCCGCTGTGGACGTCGACCTCGACTCCGCCGTCCGGACCGCGGTCGACCCACACGACACGCTGGCCGACCGGTTGGGAAGCGGTACCGCGACTGACCGCCGCGAGATCCATCGCGTCGATTGATGCCTTCAGCGTCGTACCCGTACCGATCGCCCGGAGGCTCACGAACTCGACGGGCGCGTTCAGCACGATGGAACCGCGACCGTAGCGTTGGCCGTACTCCGTGCGGAAGGCCTCGACGAGCGCGGCCATGTCCTCTTCGCCCAGCTCACCGCCCGGAAGTGGAATGGGGATCTCCCAGACTTGGCGCTTGAAACGCATGTCGGCCTCGAAGCTGACGTGACGGTCCTCCTCAGGAATGCCGTCGGCGGCCAAGTCCTCGAGCACGCCTGCACGCAGCTGGGCTGTCTCCTTCTCGATCAGACCAGGATCCACCGGGAACTGGCACAGCACCGCCTTCAGCCGCTCACGCCGCACGTCCGCGGTCGCGGCGCCGTACGCCGACAGCACGGACGCCAACTCGGGAACGAGGACACGCGGCGAACCGAGCGCAGCGGCGATACTCGGCGTGAACAGCGCGCCGCAGCCGCCGTAGCTGAACAGCGTGTGCGTGCGAGGGTCGAGGCCGCGAGCGGCCAATCGCGAGCGCACTGCTTTGACCATCCCTGCCAGCGCGAGTTGGCGAATCCCCCAGGCCGCGTCACGTGCGTCCAGCCCGAGAGGCTTGCCGACCCGCGCGCACGCTTCGAGCGCTGCCTCATCGTCGAGTGCCATGTCGCCACCCAGAAATCGCGCCGGGTCGACGTAACCGAGCACCACCAAGGCGTCGGTGACGGTGGCTTCCGACCCACCGCGGCCGTAGCACGCAGGCCCTGGTTCGGCGCCGGCCGACCGTGGGCCGACTCGGAGCATTCCTCGTGCGTCGATCCAGGCGACGGAACCGCCGCCCGCCCCGATCGACTCCACGTCGACGAGCGACAATGCCGTCCAGACCCCCATGAGTTCCCCACGGCTCCGGCGCGCGGGTTCGCCGTGCTCGACGACGGACACGTCGAAGCTGGTTCCACCCATGTCGCAGGTCACGAGGTCTTCGACCCCGAGCTCGCTTGCGACCGAGGCGGCGGCTGAGACGCCGGCCGCAGGACCGGATTCCGCGAGTCCGACCGGGAGCTGGCGTGCTTCGTCGACCGAGATGGAACCGCCCGCCGAGTGAACGAGGAGGAGTGGAGCCCGCAGACCCTTCGCGACCAGGTCGGCGGCCAGCGTATCGATGCCCTGGAACGCGCCCTGTGTGTACGCGTTGAGGAGCGCGAATGTCGTGCGTTCGAACTCGCGGATTGCTGGGTGGAGCGCGGCTCCCGAAACTGCCGGGAGTTCGGGGAATGCCTCCGTGAGAGCCTCGATGGCCTGCTGTTCGTGCAGCGGATTGCGGAACGACCAGAGGAAGGAAACGGCGAACGCTTCGACACGCTCGCGCTCGACGAGCACACGCGCCGCGGCGACGACCTGCGCCGGATCGAGGGGCCGGATGACGTTGCCATCACGATCCATCCGCTCGTCGATACCGACGATGCATCGCGGTGACACGATCTCCGGAGGCGGCGTCAGCCAGCCGTCCTCATCGTGCACCCGCCGACCGCGAGCAAAGGAGACGAGCTCTTCGAAGCCCTTGGTAGTGAGGAGTCCCACGCGTCGTCCGACGCGCGAAGCAAGCACGTTGGTGACGGCAGTCGTGCCAAGGCCGAAGCGCTGCACGGCCGGCAGAACGGACTCCAGATCGCTGCCGGCCCTCTTCGCTGCGATCTCGAACGCGACAAGCACGCCCTTGCCGACGTCGTTGGGAGTGGTCGGTGATTTCGCCCGCCAGATGCCGGAGCCATCGGTGAGGACGGCGTCAGTAAAGGTCCCTCCGACATCGACGCCAACACAGACGTCGCTCGAAAGGTCGATCTTTTCGGTCACTTCGCCTCTCGATGATCAGGGGATGGAATCGACGCTGCCTGGTTGCCGAACTCTGTGGTCAACGCGAGGCTCCGCACGGGGACAGTGTCGGTGTCGCGTCCGGAACGGATGAGGTGTCCGGGCCGCTCGTCTGTGATCTCGCCTTCGATGGCGACGTTCTCGCCCGCGACACGCACGCGGTGCACACCTGACGATTCAGTGACCAACCGAGGCGCGCCCGCGGGAAGATCATGAACCGTATGGAGCGGTCCCGCGTCGACTTTGTCGGGGTCGAGGAGGACGAGGTCGGCCCATGAGCCCTCGGTGAGCGTGCCGCGGTCTCGAAGTCCGTACAGGCGAGCCGGTACCTCGGTGAATTGGTGAACAAGTTCCTCGAGGGTGAAGATGCCCTTCTCCCTGACGAGCTCCCCGAGGCACCGGGTCGGGAAGTCGGCGCCGACCATCATGTCCATGTGCGCTCCCGCATCGGAGGCGCCGAGAACGACCCGAGGGTCGCGCAGCACCTCGACGCGAGCGGTCGACGTCCACTCATCGGCATCGGCGTAGGCGTAGCGGACGAAGCCCACGCGAAGCTTGGCCGCGACCGCGATGTCGAGGACGGCATCGAAATCGCTGATGCCGCGCTCGTGGGCAATGTCACTGACCACGTCGGCCCTCGAGGTGTCGGAGATCGGGGTCGTCGGGTTCGTTCACGAAGGAGTCGCCCCAGCTCGAGCGTATGGTGACCGCGAGGCCAGCGGTCTCGGCATCGAGCGCGGCCCGCAGCTGGTCCCGGACCGCGGGATCGGCGAGCGCGCGTATCCGTTCCTCGACCGACAGATCGAACAGCCAACCCCAGCCCGGGAGCGCGCGGTACACGTAGCCGCGAAGGAAGTCCTGCTGGGTGGGGCCGTTCTGCGGCATGAACATCGGCACAACGCGACCGCCGCGCTCGGACGCCACATCCGAGGCCATCAACTGCCGCTTGTAGAGGTCGGGCGCGGTCTTGTTCACGAGCGGTGTGTTCCAGTTGAGGTGTCGGTTCGCGGCGGCCGACATGTCCGCCATGAGCTCGATCTCGTCGTCGCTGAAACCTCGGAGGAACGATCCCGGGATGAACTCGATGCTGGTGCCCGGATGCCAGCCGCACACTTCGCTGAGTGCGACGAACTTCCTCCTTCGTAGCAAAGTTGGGCGGCGTGGGCCGGCCGTCACCGTCGACCTGGGTGACCACGTTCGCGGTGGAGAAGCCGAGCCCGCCGGCAGCGATCGCATCAGACAACAATGTCTGCATCGCCTTCAACTGCGTGGGGCTCGCCTCGGCCGACGACGCTTCGGGACCCATCACGGCGCGGCGGATCGCCGAGTGCCCGACCATGAATCCGATGTTGGGCCCGAGCGGTAGCGATTCGACGACGTCTGAGAATTCGGCGAAGGTGTGCCACCGGAACGCGACACCAGCCCTGAGCGCCTCGACGGGGATCGCTTCGACGCGCGCGAGGAGACGAGTCAAGAAGTCCTCGTCTCCTCGATCGACCGGAGCCAACGTAAGTCCGCAATTCCCGGCCACCACCGTCGTCACGCCATGCAGCGGCGATGGCGACAATGCCTGGTCCCAGAACACTTGAGCGTCGTAGTGCGCGTGGAGATCAACGAAGCCAGGTATGACCGTGAGCCCGTCGGCGTCGATAGTGCGCCGGGCACCCTCTTCGGCACGACCGAGACCGACGATGCGGCCGTCGCGAACGGCGACGTCGGCAGGCCGTGGCGGCGCTCCGGTCCCATCGACGACGATGCCATTACGGACGAGCAGATCGAGCATCCGTGCTTCCCCTCTACTCCGTGGGCACGCCTCGAGGCAGCCGCGGGCAGTTTGACGGTACGGCCGGTGTCATCGTGTCGTCAACGGCCAATACTGCATAGATCAGTTCGTCCGCCGCATGACTGCCCCGGCGGTTGTCATGCCAGTGCCGCATTGATTGATTCAGTATTGGTCCTAGACCGTGGGAGAACGGGCTCGTAAGTTCTCACGTGATGACGTCAGTTCGACGGCGCGCGACTTTCAACGCCGCGCCGGGACGTTCTTTGCGATCGGGGGGAGTACGGGATGAGACGACGTGTACCCGCTGGCGTGCTGGTTGCACTCGTTGTCAGCGCGATGGCTCTGGTGACGAGCACCGGCTCGTCGGTCGCGGCGAGCTCCACGCCGGGGGTCACCGCAGAAGGAAGTCACCGTCGGATTGGTGAACCCGAGCTCCGGCTCGTTCGGTGCCCAGTTCGGTCCCTACGTCGACGGGGTCAAGGCGGCCGATCTACATCGCGAACAAGGCCGGCGGCGTGAACGGACGGAAGATCAAACTCGTCGATCAAGGACGACGCCGGCGACCCGACGCGGTCGAAGTCCGCCTTCCAGCAGCTCGCGGACAGCGACGTGTTCGGCATCATCGCCGGGACGTTCTGGATCGACGCGTCGCCCGGATCTCGCGGCCAAGGGGATCCCGATCACTGGATGGGGCTTCACGCCGAGCTACAAGAAGTACCCGAACATGTTCGGTGAGGGTCCCGCCGTTGCCACGACCGACGAGACCATCGGAGCGGACACGATCGCCACAATTCGCGCGTGCGAAGGGCGCGACGAAGCTGGCGAACCTCGCGTTCGCTGACCCGTTCGGTCCGCCGCGTATTCGCGTGCAGGCGAAGGTGTTCGAGAAGCTCGGAGGCAAGGAAGTCCTCTCGGTGCTCGACCTTCCCTTGGAGAACGCCGACTTCACCGCGATCATCCAGAAGATCAAGGACACGCGGTGCGGACTACATCCAAGCCGGGTTCAACCAGCAGATCATCGTGCAGTTCGGAAAGGCCTCGCCCAGGCCGGCATCCACCCGAAGGTGGCGATGCTCGGGCAGGGCTACCAGGAGGACATCCTGAAGGCGCTCGGCAGCGCGGCTGAGGGACTGTCGTTCTCGCTTGGAGTTCGCGCCGTTCGAGCTGAAGCTTCCCGCCCACGCGCAGTATCTGCAAGGGACTCGCCAAGGTCGCGCCGGGTGAGCCACGCGGCATCCAGTCGATGGTCGGATGGCTCGGCGCGCAGGCGTTCCTGAAGGGCCTCGAGGTTGCGGGAAAGAACCCGACCCGCGAGTCGTTCATCACCAACCTCCGTCAAGTCCACAACTACGACGCCGGAGGTCTCGAGGCGCCGTTCGACTACTCGACCATTCAATCTCGACGGAGCAGTGCTTCTACTTCGTGACCGTCCACAACGGGAAGTTCGTGCCCGACGGGAAGACGGCCAAGTGCGGCAAGATCATCACCGGCCTCTAACCGTCGACCTTCGCACGAGCGGACGCACCACCACCGCGATTCGATGACGCCCTACATCATCGCCGGCATCGTCACCGGTGGTGTCTACGCGATCTCGGCGCTCGGCGTCGTCTTCATCTACCGCGCGTCGAAGATCTTCAACTTCGCGCAGGGAGCCATCGGCTTCTTCGTGGCGATGGTCTACTACCAGCTCCACTCCGTCCAGCACTGGCCGCTCGTGCTCAGTGCGGTCGTCGCGATCCTGGTGGTCGCGCCGGCGATGGGCGTGTTCCTGTGGAGCGTGCTGTTCCGACACCTGACCGACGCGTCGGCGAACGTGCGGCTCGTGGCCACCATCGGTCTCGCGGTCGCGCTGCCCGCCGCGACACAGGTGATCTTCGGGTCCGACCTGATCTACGACGCTCCCGGGCTCAGCCCCCAACCCGTCGCGCTCGTACCAGCATCGGAGGTGTCAACCTCAACGCAGACCAGTTGGCGGTGATCGCCGCTGCGGTGCTCGTCGCCATTGCGATCCCGACGCTGCTCCGGTTCACCGGCGCGGGACTGGAGCTTCGGGCGGTCGTCGACAACCGGGAGCTGGCGTCGGCGTCCGGCATCAACTCGCCCGCGGTCTCGGCGGCTCCTGGGCGATCGGCTGCGCGACTGGCGGGCTTGGCCGGCGTGCTGCTCACGCCGTTGGCCGGCCTCGGTCCCGATCACTTCACGCTCCTGATGATCGCAGGCTTCGCGGCCGCCGCGATCGGCGGACTGTGGAACATGCCGCTGACGTTCATCGGCGCGATCGGCATCGGCTTGGCCGAAGCGATCAGCACGAAGTACTCGGGAACCAGCGGCATCCTCTCTCAAGGGCTTCGACCGTCGCTGCCGTTCTTCGTGCTCGTCGTCGCCCTCCTGTTGCAGCAGCGCAGCAGCATCTTGACCCGCGTCGATCCGGCTACGACGTCGGCGCGCTCGGGACATGTCGCCCGCCACTATCCGCTCGTCCGCGGATGGGTCGTACCCGGGATGGGCGTAGCAGCCGTGGCCGCGGCCGCGTTCGTGCTCAGCGGCGCAGTGGCTCACCGCGCTCGCGCTCGGTTGCGGTTTCGCGATCGTGTTCCTGTCGTTCGTTCCCATCACGGGCGACGGCGGGATGATCTCGTTGGCCCAAGCTGCGTTCGTCGGCGTGGGTGCGGTGACCGCCGCCAAGCTGAGCACCGAGCAGGGCGTGACCCCGCTGCTCGCAGTGCTGATCGCCGGCTTCGTGACCGCCGCCGTCGGTCTCGTCGTCGCGCTCCCGGCGCTTCGGCTCAGCGACGTCTATCTCGCGCTCGCGACGTTCGCGTTCGGTCTGTTCATGGACAACCTGATCTTCCCGATGCGGGCGATCTCCTTCGACCAATCCGGCTTCTTCGGCCTCACCATGCCGCACCTCCACGTGTTCGGCTGGCACGTCAACGACGAGCAGTCGTTCGTCTTCGCTGCGCTCGGCGTCTTCGTGATCCTGGCGCTCCTCGTACGCCTGATGCGCCGGTCGACCATTGGCTTGGACCTGACGGCGGTTCGCTGGTCGCAGAACGCGGCGGCGACGTCGGGTGTTCCTCTGGTGCGCACGAAGTTGGTGACGTTCGCCTTCTCTGCGTTCGTGGCGGGCATCGGCGGAGGGATGCTGGCGTCGTACAACGGCCAGATCGACGTTCGCAACTACGCGGTCCTGATCGGGCTCGTGTGGTTCGCGGTAATGACCATATTTGGGATCCAGTCGATCGCCGGCGCGCTGGTCGCGGGCCTGGTGTTCATCTTCATGCCGCAGATGTTCGCGAAGTACCTCCCGTCGAGCTGGTCGCAGGTCCCGACGATTCTCTTCGGCCTGGGCGCGATCGGATTGGCCAGGGAACCGGACGGAGTCGTGGCTCAGGTCACTCGCAACGTCACCGCACTCCGGCTCAAGCTCCGCCGACGGGAGGTCCCGGCACCGGCGCTGATCGAGCGTGACAGCACCCCGGTCGTGAGCGGGACGGCGGCGTCGTGATGACGGCGCCCGTCCTCGAAGCGCGCCACGTATCGGTAACCTTCGGCGGCCTCAAGGCGCTGGACGACGTCAGCGGTCGCGGTCCGTCCCGGAACGATCCACGGTCTCATGGGCCCGAACGGCGCCGGCAAGTCGACCTTCTTTGACGTTCTCTCCGGTTTGCTCCGGCCACGCACAGGAGAGGTACTCCTGGACGGGCGTGCGGTCACACGTCGACGGCCACAGCGGCGCTTCGCCTTGGGGCTTGGCGCGTACGTTCCAGCGTCCGCAGCTGTTCCGGACGCTGACCGTGCGAGAGCACCTCGTCGTGGCGCGCCGAGCGCACCGGCGCGTCTCGTTCGCGGGGGCCCGACCTCAGGCCGGACCGCGAGGAACACGCGGTCGTCGACGAGTTGATCGCGCTGCTCGGCCTGAGCCCCGTCGCCGACGTGCCCGCCTCGCTGCTGGCGCTGGGAACGGCACGCCTCGTGGAGATCGCGCGCGCCTTGGCGGGAAGCCCCCGCATCGTCCTCCTCGACGAGCCGTCGTCGGGGCTCGACTCGAGCGAGACGAGAACGGTCGCCGCCGCGCTCGATCGGACGCGCACCGAGAAGGGCGTCGCGCTGCTGCTTGTCGAGCACGACGTCGAACTGCTCATGGAGCTGTGCGACCACATCGACGTCCTCGACTTCGGCCGACTGATCGCGTCCGGTCCCCCGGGGGTGATCCACGATGATGCGGCCGTCACCGCGGCCTATCTCGGCGTGCCCACATGACGACGGCAACGCGACCGCTGCTCGTCGTGGACGACGTGAGCGTTACCTACGGTCACGCTCGAGCGCTCTCCCACGTGTCGTTCGAGGTCGCCCCGTCCTCGGCGCTAGCGGTGCTCGGAGCAAACGGCGCCGGCAAGACGACACTCGCCCGATTACTCGCCGGGCTCCTCAAGCCGATCGGCGGGCGCGTCGTCTTCGACGGGCGCGACGTCACGCGGATGAACCCGCATCGGGTCGCTCGTACCGGCATCGCCTGGGTACCGGAGGGTCGAGGGATCTTTCCCGGCCTGTCCGTCCTCGACAACCTCCGCGCTCGTTTGCGGCACGCGACGACGAGGATCACCGCGATGTAGCGGTAGCTCGGGCGCTCGAGCTCTTCCCGATACTCGATGAGCGACGGCACCAGCGAGCCGCGACGTTGTCGGGTGGCGAGCAGCAGATGCTCGCGCTCGCTCGCGTCCTCGCGGTCCCCCGCGGCTCCTCGTCGCCGACGAGATGTCGCTCGGGCTCGCTCCACTCGTGGTCAGCGCCATCTTCGACGGCCTCGAGCGGGCACGCCGGGAAGGTGTGACCATCGTGCTCATCGAACAGTTCATCGATCGAGCGCTCGCGTTCTCCGATCGGGCATTGATCCTCCGTCGCGGCGAAGTGAGCTGGCACGGCCTCGCCTCGGCAGCCGGACCCGAGGTTCTCGATGCATACCTCGGCGCGCCGAGCGCCGACGCGCCTTCCCCACGATGACCCCGCCCGAGGAGGAAACGGTGGCACCTCGTGGCATCCATGGCGTCGCCGAGTCGGATCCGGCGCGCCTCGCGCTCGTCGCCGGAGAACGGCGCGTCACCTACGGAGTCCTGGACTCGTCGGCGAACAAGGTCGCGCGCGCCTTGGCGGACGTCGGGGTGGGGCATGGCGATCGCGTGGCCGTGATGCTCCACAACACCCCCGAGCTCTTCTCCGTCTGGAACGGGATCGCGCGCCGGGGCGCTCTCGTCGTTCCCATCAGCTACCGGGCGGCCGGCCCCGAGGTCTCGTACGTCGTCAACGACTCGGAAGCGAGCGCCCTGATCTACGACGACGAGACCGTTGTCGGACCGGAGCTCGACGAGTTCCGCGGCTTGCGGGCTGCCTGGCACATCGGCGACCCGGAGCTGTGGCCGGATCGCAACGATCCTCCGACGGACGAGTTCCTCGGCGCCTCGGTGGTGACGATGAACTACACGTCGGGAACGACCGGTCGACCAAAGGGGATCGAGCGCCCGCTCCCTCAGCCCGCGGCTCGCGTATCCACCCAACCCGTTCGCGGACTTCTGGGGATTCTCGTCGGACGACATACACCTGCTCTGCGGTCCCGCGTATCACACAGCCCCGGGTGCCTACGCCCAGATGCACCTCGGCGAGGGCGCCGTGGTTGTCATCATGGATCGATTCACAGCGGACTCGTGCCTCGACCTGATCGCGACGGAGCACGTCACGACGTCACACATGGTCCCCGCGAACTTCGTCCGCATCCTCGAAGCTCCGTGGCCGGACTTCGATCTCACGAGCGTGAGGAAGATTTTGCACGCCGCGGCACCATGCCCACCGGCGGTGAAGCGGCGGATCATCGAGGTGTTCCCTCCGGGATCGGTCTGGGAGTACTACGGAATGAGCGAAGGGATGGCGACGGTCATCTCGCCGGAGGAGTGGATCGCGAAGCCCGGTAGTGTCGGTCGAGCCTTTCCCGGGCTGCAGATCGTCATCCGAGACGAGAGCGGCGTCGCGCTTGCGACCGGCGAGACGGGCCTCGTCTACGTCTCGACGATGCCCGGAATGCCGAAGTTCCGGTACCACAACGCGCCGGAGAAGACGGCCGAGGCGTGGCAGGGCGACTTCTTCACCGTCGGCGACCTCGGTTGGCTCGACGACGACGGCTACCTGTTCCTCGCGGACCGCCGGGTCGACCTGATCCTGCGGGGTGGCGTCAACATCTACCCGGCGGAGATCGAGCACGGCGCTCGCCACGCATCCCGACGTCGTCGACTCGGCGGTGTTCGGGCTCCCCGACGAACGGCTCGGGCAGCGTGTGCACGCGATCGTGGAACTCCGCGCCGGTGTCGACGAGGACGCCGATGCGATCACAAGTCACCTGCGGCGAACAGCTGGCGGACTACAAGCTGCCGGCTTCGTACGAATTCGTCGAGACGTTGCCCCGAGAGCCCAACGGAAAGGTTCGCAAGCGCGAGCTGCAGCGATCAGCGGCTCGACGCGGTAACGGGAGACACCGGGCCAACGGGTTGACGACCGGCTTGACGACCGGGACGGACACGAGGAGGTGCGATATGTCGAGTTCGATTTGGGGGTTCGACCACTGGACGCTCACGGTGTCGGATCTGAGTCGACGCGACGGCGTTCTACTCCGACGTGATGGGCTGGCATCCGGTCGAAGCGACCACGGACTCGGATGACGACCTCTGGGGCCCACTACCAGGTCGAGCTGCGATGGCGGTCCGCCCCCTTCGCTTCGTTCGCGACGGCCAGCGCGTGGAGCTGTCGTCGTACCCAGGAGAGGCGTGGAGCTCCGACCCGGCCCCGCAGGTCAACCAACTTGGGTTGTCACACACGACCGTTGCGACAGGCCCCACCGAGGACCTGTTGCGCGAACTGAGAACGCGCGGTGTCCACGTGCGCGAGCACACGCGCTCGAGCTTCGTCCCGGACAACGAGGAGCCCGGTAACCAGTTCCTGTTCGAGGATCCTGATGGGAACGTGATCGAGACGTACGAGTCGACCGAGGAGTGGAACTCGTTCGCCGGTGTCGGTGAATCCGAGTCCAGCGAGCGAGCAGCGTCGGGATCTCCCACTTGAGCCATTGGTCGTTGTGCATCAAGGATCCCACGAGCGCACTCCCCTTCTATCGCGACATCCTCGGATGGGAGGAGCTGTCGGTGTTCGAGTGGGAAGGTCCGGGACCGAGCCGTGTCATGGACGTCGGGACAGCTCGGCTCACGACGTGGTTGCTCGGTGTCAGCGGCCAGCGGATCGAGATCATCCACTTCGCCGATCCGCCGGCGACGGAGAGCGCGCCGGAAGCGGAACCTCGCGTACCGGACTCTCGCACATGACGGTTGTCGTCGATGACGTCGGCGAAGACCGCTTCCGCGTTGGCCGCAGCGGGTGCGAACCCGACGATCACCAAGGGTTGCGCCGGCGAAGCGGTCGTGTTCCAGGACCCCGATGGCAACATGATCCGAGGAATCCCGGACGCGCCAATCTGGCGCTGAGAGTCCCAGGGTCTTACACGCGAGCACTGTGCAATGACCATCGCTCACGTGCCGTTTCACGATGGCGTGAAGACCGCAGAACGTCGAGTTATGTGGTCCAGCCGTGTTATGACGTCTTGAAGCGCTGTGCTCGACAACGAGAAGCACAGCAAGAATGAGCAGGCCAGAGGCCGGCGCTTCGACGGGGAGTAGCGCAGCCAGGCAGCGCACCCGCGTTGCAAGCCTCACGAGCTGAGCGCCACGCTCGAGTCACGATCGTATGCAGCTCCGCTGCCGAGCACTGCCTCGTTCGTCACCGACCTCCGCCGGGAAACCACGGGTCTGCTCCACGACGTCTGGGCGATCAACGCGTCCATGAACTCCGCGCGCAAGGTCAGGCCATGAACACCGACGAAGCCGTCGCCTAGACGCTCGACGCGACCGCACGCGGCTACCAACGCGCGCACGAACAAGCGCAGAAAATGCTGCCGTCTAGACCGTGATGTTGCGACCAGTGGATGTCCTTGACCGCCTGGTCGACGTCTTGGAACGACGTCTGCATCTGGCCGCGGCGGCGCTCCGGCGCCCGCGCGCAGAAGTCGACCAACCAGCGGTTGTACGCCTTCCTCCCGGTCTCCGCGAGCTCGGGGGTGGCGGCGCGGGGATAGTCGTCGAGGGGGTTGAGCTGGAACGGCTGGCCGTTGGGGAACAGCACCTCGGCGACCACGCCGATGCTCTCGAGGTTCTCGATCCGAAGATCCGAGTCCCACTGGACCTCCGGGACGAAGTCGGGATGCAGGTTCCCGGCATCCGGTGTCTCGGCCTCCTCAGCCGCCTTCACCTGCTCGTCATAGGTCTCGAGGTACTTCTTCTCGACGTAGTCGCGATAGCCGGCTCGCGACGACTTGACGTGACCATCCACCGAGATGATCGCCGTTCGAGCCATCCGTCCTCCCCTGCTCTCCTGCGCAACGGCAGAGTACGCCAACATTGGCGCGACTGGAATCTGTCGACCCCAGTGCCGAAGTTCGCGCAAGCGATGACGGTCACGTTGGTGCGCACGAACGTCGCGCAGCCCGACGCCGTCGTCGGTGCCGGGCTCGGCGCGGGTTCGGATGGGGTGTGCATACCGGTGAGGTGCAGCATCGCGACCGTGACTAGAGCTCGCTCAGCAGCTGGTCCGGCTGCCGCGTGATCTTGTCCCAGGTTGCGAACTCAAGCCTCGCGTTCGAGCGCATCGGCACCTGGGTTCGCGCCGACACTGTCGCGAGCCGACCGCTGACGAGGGGGCTGCTGTGACCGCGCGACTCATGATCTTCTCCTTCGACGGGCACGTGGGGGGGCCGCCCGACAGTTACCTCGAGTACATCGAGCCGCGCTACCGCGGAGACCTCGAAGCACTGCGAGCAGAGAACGACGAGTGGGCGGGGTCCACCAAGTTCCACGGGTTCGAGCGCGGGGAACGCTACGGCGTCTTCGACGCCGGTCGTCTCCTCGAGGAGTTGGACGCCGAAGGCATCGCGGGCCAAGTGCTGTTGAACGGACACGGGATGGCGACGACGCCGTTCTTCTCGGTCGCCAACGACCCGTACCCGCCGGCGCTGCGCGCGGCAGGTGCGAAGGCCTTCCACCGCTGGCTCGCCGACTTCGCCGCCGACGGAGAGGGGCGGCTGGTTCCGATCGCCGATCCCGGGCCGTGTCTCGACATGGCGGCAGCCGTCGCGGAGCTGCGGTGGGTGCGGGAGGCGGGGTTCTCCGGTGTGTACCTGCCGGGCGCGGTGTACGACCCGGCACTGCCGCCGCACCACGACCCGTACTTCGATCGGTTCTGGGCGGCGTGCGAGGAGATGGGTCTCGTGCTCGTGCTCCACGCCGCGTTCGGGGCCGAGCAGGGCCGGGTGCTCGACATGCTCCGCCGCAAGAGTCGCATGAAGGAGGCGCTCGTCGAGCGTAACCCCGAGTTCGCGTCGCTCGACCTGAACTCCCTGACCGCGGGAGAATTGCTGGAGCTCGGCGGTGGTGTGCCGGAAGACTTGATGCAACGTTTCGGACCCTCGGCGCTGCACGCCGCCCGCCGCGCGCTCTCGCAGCTGATCCTGGGTGGTGTGTTCGAGCGGTTCTCGAAGCTGAAGGTGGTCCTGGTCGAGCTGCGCGCTGATTGGATCCCGGCCACGCTCGCGCACCTCGACGCGCGCGTCGCCGAGAGATCGCTCGGCTGGCCGCTGAAGCCGAGCGAGTACTTCGCTCGGAACGGGTGGGTCGCCCCCAGCTCGCCCCGGCCCGCGGAAGTGGCGATGCGTCACGAGATCGGGATCGACAAGTTCATCTTCGCCACCGACTATCCGCATCCCGAAGGCACCTGGCCCGACACCTCCGAATGGCTACGCGTGGCCTTCCGCGGTGTCCCGGAGGACGAGCTGCGACTACTCCTCGGCGAGAACGCGGTCGCGTGCCTCGGCATCGACCCCTCGCCGCTGTACGAGGTTGCCCGGCGCATCGGCCCCCGATCCGCCGACATCCTCGACTCGCAGGCCGAGGTGGACCCGGACCTGATCGAGAATTTCGACAAGCGGTCGGGCTTCACGAAGCCGCGCGAAGACGTCGACCGGGCGACGATCGACGGTTGGTTGACTCCCGACCTCGTGCCGACGGGCTGACAGCCGCGCTCGTCGCGAAAAGCCGGAAATGCAGTGTTACTCGAGGTACGCCCTGCGGGACGAGAACCCGCAACCTAGTGATGAAGAGGTGTTGGAGCGTGAGCGTTGTGCTAGCTGCTCGCTCACCGGCGATTCCGCGGGTGTCGGCTGAGCGTAGCGGCTGCTGTTATCAGGTGTAGATGGAGCGACGTCCTCCAGGCGCCGACTGGAGTGCTGGTGAGCACCGAACGCGGTTCCGCGCTCGGCGATGACGCTCTGTTCGCCCTCGTTTCCTTGAGGCGCGATGCGTGGCGTAACGCGCGCCGAGGGGGCGATCGCGCCGACAGCGTCTAGTGAGAGCACGCTGGGGTGCGCGAGTGGGCCGTTCCTCGAAGATGGCAGGGGCGCACCAGAAGGGGTGATCTAGCGCACACGCTCCGAGCGCATAACACGCGCCCCGAACGTTCACCGAACTGCCAGCTCGGGGAGCGCAGAACAGGCACCTCGGGGGGTGCCCTCGAGCCGGCGTTCAGCTCATCGCTGATCTGTGTGTCCTCGGCGGTGGCATTACGCACCCCTACCGGGCATCCTGCGTGCGCGCGGGATGCTGCAGAGGGCAGCCGCGCTTGGCTGAGGAGGCGGCATGGGCGACGTTCTCGACGAGGCGCTCGGCGTGTTTGCCGACACGGGACCGGAGTATGAGGCCTTCGATGGCCGGTTCTCCTTTGCGAACCATGGCCCGATGGTTGTTGAGGCCTTGTGCGCGATGGGACGCGAAGACGCGGTGATGGAATGGGCGACGCGGTATCGGCCACGGCTCGCACCGCGGCCGATACCGCGAGCGAGGATCGAGACTTCGGGATGGGCCGACGCGCTCGGCGATATGACTCGCGTGCGGGACTGGGCCGACTTCTTCGACGTGCAGTTGGCCGCTTCGCCCTGGTCTGAGGTGGTGAATCGTTGGCTGCCACGACTCGCACCGGGCACTGTCTTCGCCCTGCACGGTGCGATCCGCACCGCGCACGCCTGTCCGCGGCTTGGGGAGCTCCGAGACCGGCGTCCGGCTCCACGAACTGGCGGAGGGCCTCGCGTACTGGGCCGCGCAGTATGAGACGCTGCCCACATCGAACGGCCCGTCCGCGGGTCTGCTGCCGTCGCAGGCCATCGCTCGACTGGAGCAACTCCCGCTCGCGGACCGCACCGGCTGGATCCGGTTCACCGACCCGATCAGCAAGCTCGCCGACCTGCCGTCGTTCGCGTCGGCTGCCGACATGATCGACACGCAAGGCGACGTGCCAATGTTCTCCGCGGATCTGTCACGCACATTCGGCGCGATCCTCATCGCGAACAACGCCCTGGTGGGCCCGCGGGCGCTCTGCCACGGGCTCACTGCCGGCACGATGACCGACATGATGCAGCCGCATCTCACCGACGATGCCTCGCAGGCGTCACTGCGCTACGCGTGGCAGACAGCGGCCGCGTTCTACTGCGCGACGGTGCTCGAAGCCCCGATCGTCGACGTCGAACCGCCGTCGGAGACCATCGACGCGATCATCGACGAGGCGCTCGCTTGCCCCGATGAACATGGCATCAAGGTCACCGAGGTGTGTCTGAGGGCCTACAAGATGGATGCAAACCCCGTCCACCTTGCGACATCACTCAGCACAACTCGACGACTGAACGAGGTCGGACTCAACCTCTACTGACCTGCCAGGCGCGTGCCATATCTTTCGCTGGGCGCTCGACGTTGGAGCGCAGAACATGCGCACAGAACGTTCACGCGCTCCTGCCGGCGGGCCGCCCAAATCGGCACATCACGCGCACTTGAGCTGGCGCTCGCGCGTGTCGCGGATCTGTGCGTCGTTCACGGTGGCGTAGCGCGCCCCTACCGGGCAATCGGTGCGGGCATGCCGAACCAGGGCAACGCGATGCCGAGGTGAAGCGTCGATCTTGTGATCAGACGCGTCACCATTGAAGCGGACGACACCCAGCGTCATAATCGAACGGTGCGCTTCCGCACGCCGTTGTTCTGCGTCCTCGTCATGGCAGCGGTCGCGCTCGCCGGATGCGGCGGTGGAAGCTCGGCAAGCAAGCCGCCACCGTCCACGACGGCGTCGCGGGTCGGGGAATTGCCGTCCGACTGTTCCAACATGTCTCATGACGCGACGGTCAGAGTCCCTGACGTGATCGGCATGACCTTGCCCGACGCCATCCGTGCCGTCGAAGCTGCGGACCTCAACGTCATCGGGTCGGGCACGGCACCCGGCGACCCGACGGGCGGCTCGGCCATCGTGACGGCACAGGAACCCGACGGGATCGTTCCCGCGGGCGCGTGCATCGGCTTCCGCACGAAATAGCCGCCACCGACGGCCCCCGCGCATCGGATAGGGCTCGGGCTCACGGTTGCGCTCGTCACCCGAGAAGCTTCCGATCGGCGCTCGCACAACGGCTCCTCACTGGGCATTGTGCACTGCCGCCAAGGAGTGCTTTCGTGTTCGGTGGGTGCATCGATAAGCGGGAGGGCCGATGCCGAGCGCCGATGAGATCCGAGACGTTCAGCGAGCGACGTGGGCCGGGCTCTCTGCGGGCTGGGAGAAGTGGGACTCGGTCATCATGGATCAGCTGGGCCCGGTCGGCGCAGCGATGATCGAGCGTCTCGACATCGCTGAAGATCATCAGCATCTCGACATTGCCGCGGGCACGGGTGAGCCGGGTTTGAGCATCGCGAGACTGTCGCCGAAGGGACGCGTCGTGCTGACCGACCTCGTCGCGGAGATGCTGGACGTAGCCGCGCGACGAGCCAGGGCGCAAGGGATCGCCAACATCGAGACGAAGGTGTGCAGCGCCGATGATCTGCCGTTCAACGACGCCACATTCGATAGCGTCTCCGTGCGTTTTGGGTACATGTTCTTCCCCGACATGGCCAAGGCGACGGCCGAGTTCGCGCGCGTGCTCAAGCCGGGCGGACGTCTCTGCTCGTCGGTATGGGTCAAGCCCGAGGAAAACCCGTGGACGACGATCGCCATGCAGGCAATCGCGACCGAGGCGGTGGTGGCGCCACCCGACCCGGACGGGCCGAACATGTTTCGGTGCGCTGCCCCGGGATATGTCAGTGCCCTGTACGAGGGCGCGGGGCTGCGCGACGTTGCCGAGTGGGACGTCGACGTCGAACTCGTGACGCGATCGCCCGCGCAGTATTGGGAGATGATCAGCGAGCACGTCTCGCTCGCAGTTGCGGCGCTTCAGCAGGTCGACGAACCGGCGCGGAGGCGGATTCGGGCAAACGCCATTGCGAAGGTGAGCGCGTTCGAGAAGGACGGCAAGGTCCGGGTTCCGGGCGTGGCGCGCTGCATCGTGGGAACGAAACAGGACGCGAGCGGCACGCGCCCACGCGACGGCGTGCTATCCTCCAACGTGGGCTGACCGACCAAGCCGTAGGCCGAAGCCGTGCCATAACTGCATCTCGCGCACGCCATCGAGCGCAGAACATGCGCCCCGAACGTTCACAGGACCAACTCGCCGGGGAGCGCAGATCGGCACGTCGGTGTGTTCTCGAGCCGGGCGTTGTCGGATGCGTGGGACCATGTCGATCTGTACGCGTCGAGTCGTGGCAGAACGAGCGCCGAGCGGGCATTCGGTGCTACCTGCGCGTCGTGCTTGCCGGGCCGCGAGCGTGGGCGCCGGTACTGCCGCGGCCACGGTCACGATCGGCGTCGGTGGGCATTCCGCGCCGGGCAGATCGCCACCGCGGCCGCACCCTTGCCGACGGTGATGGGGGCCGACACGGCACCCGTCGCGGTCGTGATCACCGACACGGTGCCGTCGCCGAAGTTGGTCACGTAGGCGCGCTTGCCGTCAGGGGTGATCGCCAGCCCGTCCGGACCCGTGCCGACAGTGATGGGGGCCGACACCGCACCGGTCGCGGTCGTGATCACCGACACGGTGCCGTCGAAGTTGTTGGTCATGTAGGCGTGCTTGCCGTCAGGGGTGATCGCCACCGTGAACGGACCCTTGCCGACGGTGATGGGCGCCGACACCGCACCCGTCGCGGTCGTGATCACAGACACCGTGCCATCGAGGATGTTGGTCACGTACGCGTGCTTGCCGTCAGGAGTGATCGCCACCCCGGCCGACCCGGCCGGACCCTTGCCAACGGTGATGGGCGCGGACACCGCACCCGTCGCGGTCGTGATCACCGACACGGTGCCGCCCCCGCTGTTGGCCACCCCGCTGTTGGCCACGTAGGCGTGCTTGCCGTCAGGAGTGATCGCCACCCCGACCGGAGCCTTGCCGACGGTAATGGGGGCCGACACCGCACCCGTCGCGGTCGTGATCACCGACACCGTGTCACCCCCGCCGTCGACGAAGTCGGTGCACGTAGGCGTGCTTGCCGTCAGGGGTGATCGCCACCCTGGCCGGACCCCCGACGGTGATAGTGGCCGACACCACACCGGTCGCGGTCGTGAGCACCGACACCGTGCCCCCTTGCTCGTTGGTCACGTAGGCCGTGCCCGCACACCCAGCGGCCGCAGCCGCACCGGGCGCGGCCGTGTAGCGAACAGAACCCCCAACCCCGACAACGCGACCACCATCGCGGCAACGAGCTTCCGGCACACAGCAACACCGTTCATTTGGCCGCTCCCCTCCGCTTGCTGGCGATCGGAGCGTACGCCGTTTCGCGACTTGCCGTCGTAGACATCGGATCGTCGGAACGCCGCTCACCCGGCAGGGAGGCGTGCGAGTCGCGAGGTACCGGCGGCTGCCCGCGTTGATACCGAACTGCCGATATCGCGCACCCCGTCCGAGTACAGAACGACGCACCGAACGTTCACGGAAGTGCGTCGATAGGCCGCCCCGAACGACACATCACGCGTGCTGGAGCTGGCGTCGCGGCGTCTCGTTGATCTGTGCGGTCTGCGTCGTGACGGAGCGAGCGCGGAGCGAATCTGTGCGCGAGATCGGCAGTACTCGCGACGATTCAGAAGGCTGTCGCGAAGACGGCCCATTCGCCGGGCACGCCTTTGAGGCTGTGGCTGCCGCGTTCGTTGAACACGAGGCCTGAGCCCGCGACGAGGTCGACAACGGTGCGCGACATGAGGACCTCTCCGGGCTGTGCGATGGCTTGGATGCGTTGAGCGATGTGCACAGCAATGCCGGCGATGTCGTCTCCGTGACGTTCAATCTCGCCAGTGTGGAGCCCGACGCGGACTTCGATTCCGAGTCCCCGAAGCTGGTCGCGGATCGCGGTGCCGCAGCGAATGCTGCGGCCCGGTCCGTCAAAGGTCACAAGGAACCCATCGCCGGTTGCCTTGATCTCCTGGCCGCCGAATCGCGCCAGTTCAGCGTGGACCAGGCGGTCGTGAGTGGCGAGCAGATCGCGCCAACGGCGATCGCCAGCTTGCGCGAGGGTTTCGGTGGAGCGGACCACGTCCGTGAACATCACGGTGGCGAGCATCCGATCGACCGCGTGCGTCGGCAGACCGCCGGTCAAGAACTCCTCGACCGCTTCGAGTACCGGGAGGCTGTCCTCGCCGAGCGCGAAAGTATCCGTCGTCGGCACTTCGACGAGTCGCGTGTCCTCGATATTGTCAGCGACGTATCGACTCTGGGGACGATCGTGACCCGAAATCACCAGCGTCGGCACCCGGATCGCAGCCAAGAGTTCTCGGACATCGAGCTCGAAGCTGCCCTGAAAGCGCCACAAGCCCTCAGCCGGGGGCATCGCGAGCCGCTCACAGCGAGCACACCAGCGCACAAACGTCTCATCAGCGCCGCGGCTCGCCGTGAGATTCGCCGCGAACGTGCCGGTTCCCCACGCCACTCGCATCCCTGCGAGCCGCTCGTCGATCGTTTTGCGAGAAAGACCAGCCGGGTAATCACCGGAGCGCCGGAACCGTGCTACGGGGTTCACCAGGACCAGCGCATCGATTCGCTCGGGATGGGCCGCGGCGAGCAGCAAAGCCGGCGGCCCGATGAAGCCCAGCACACTGACCCGCTCACAACCGAGTTCGTCGAGGACGGTGATCGTGTCATCCACCCAGCTCTCCATCAGCCGACCCTCGACATGTTCAATCGCGTCCGAAGCGCCGGTGCCTCGAGGATCGAACCAGACGCTCCGGCTGAAGGAACCGACGCCCTCAAGCATGCGCGCGAAGCCAGGCTCGTCCCAGATCAAATCAACCGGGAAGAACACCGGCTTGATGACCGCGAGATCGATGGAGCCCTCACCGACCACCTGATACGCCACCCACCCGTCGCCACCACGCGGATACACAGGATCGGCGTTCATCGTCCCGAGTCTGCTACCGCAGCGGACTGCCTGTCACTCATCGGCCGAGCCTCACCATCACTCGAGAAACGACCTGTACGCTGCCCGACCACGCCCCGCGCCAGCACCGAACTGCCTGATCTGGTTCGCCGGAGAGCGTGCAGCTACGTCTTTCGCCGAGCAACGTCGTCGGGAGAGAACATCAAGCTTCTCGTCTGTGCTCAGGAGTGCCCGTCCGTGATCCGAGCGAATATCCGCCACTGATTGTCGCCGTCCGGTGTGCACTCGATCATCTCAATCTTGGTGAACTCGACGTAGGCCCCGTCGGCGACCGGCACCCACTTCGGATTTTGCCGAAGGCGGTTGACCAGCGCCTCATCAATCGTCGTCTCGAACTCGAACTCATCGGTGGTCACGGGCGCACGTTACGGCGGACGGGATCTTGTGTCGAGGCGTTGTGATGGCGGCGGAACGGAGCCACCGAATGCGGAGAATGCCGCGCTAAGTCAGCGGCTTACATGACGGCTTGTCTTGGTAGGGACTGCGCGCCGCGTCAGACCTGCCGCACCGTGCGGGCTGATGTTCTGTCGGGACGAACGCTGGCCGGACGAGCGTGGAGCACTGGGCATTCTGATTCCCTATGCCGGATGGCGTGTCAAGCGGTCAGTCGTTGGGGGCGACTGGCGGTGTTGACGTCGCGGTCGTGAGGGGTTGACGATGCGTCGCGGGGGAGGTCGCCCCGTTTTGGTCGTCTCGTTGAGATGGCTTGGGGGGCCTTCCCCTTCTTGCTGCGGCGTCTTGCGCGAACGTCGGTGGGCACTGTCCAGCGTTCGGCGATGATCGTGGCGGCTTGTTCGGCGGTGACGGGTGTGCCGTTGTTGTCGCAGATCACGTAAGGCATTCGGCGGTTCATTACGGTCCAGGCGCGCTCGGCGAGGTTGGCGGCGACGACGCAGAGCGCGCCGAGGTGGTTCTTGCCGCGCTCGACCATCTGCACGTAGTAGATGCGCGCGAGCTGGGGGTCTTGTTTGCGGGCGGTGTCGGCGGCGCGGACCAGGGTGGTGCGCAGCAGCGACGATCCGGCCTTGGACATGGTCTGGCCCTTGCGGTCGGTGTCACCGGTCTCGGATGCTTTGGGGACGAGCCCGGTGAAGGAACGGAACTGCTTGCCTTTAGCGAAACGGGTGGGGTCGCCCATGGTCGCGACGAGCGCGGGTCCGCCGATGTCGGCGAGGCCGGGCAGGCTGCGCGCGAGCTCGCGGGGATCAACCCAGCGATAGGCGGTCTCGCGTTGGGTGGCATGCATCACGAGCTCGGTCTGGGCGGCGCGGACGAGACGCACTTCGGTGGCGACCTCCGCTGCCAGGTCGCTGAACGCGACCGCAGGATGGCCGCGGTAGAGGTCGATGGCGGCGTTCGCCGCGTCGAGCCAGTCCCGGGCGCGCTCTGCGCCGGTGTGGTTCTTCGACGCCTTCGCGATCAGTGCCGCGAGACGCTTCGCACCCACCTTGACCAGCAGGTTCGGGTCTGCCCACCGCTCCAGCACCGCGAGATCAGCATTGGTGATCTTGCCGGTCAGTGGACTCATGGGCATCAACTGGCGGACCAGCGCCTTGATACGCGTCTTGCGCTCGGCGATGTCGCGGGTGAGGCGATCCGCGGCGCGCACCCGACGATCCAACGCAGCGGCTTCGGGTCCCGCCATGACCAGCGGCGCCACGCCCCCGGGATGAAACAACGGGATGCGCGCCAGCGTGTCAGCGTCGATGCCGTTGGTCTTGGCGTGCCTGGACAGGTAACGGCGCAGGTCCGCCGACTCCGCAGAGCTCACCCGATACACCCGATGCCCGCGGCTCGAAAAGAACACCGCGATCGGTAACCACGCCGGCCCGGTCGCCTCGATCACCACCTCGAGCTGGGACCCCGCCGGTGTGCCCTCCAACGCTGCGGTCTCGATCTGGGTCAGGCTCTCAACCGTCGGCAACGCCTTGCGTTTCGCCAACGTCGTGCCTTCACCATCGAGCACGCGCACCGTGTGCGCCGACGCGATACCCAAGTCGATACCGACCAGGCGTCTGTGATTCATGTCGTCTCCTCGGTCGTCCGTCATTACCGGCTCGCTCGAGAAGCGACGTCTCACGTTCGGCCACGGTCCCAAGGACACCGCCCAAACCGCGGCTCCCACTCATGTGCTGCAAACGGGCCCGACCTCAACCGGATCGACCCACTTCCCTCATGCGGGGCATCCGTGGCCGGGTCAGGTGTGACGATCAGATTGACGAGGCCAGACCACAACAACGTCTCCCTCAGTGCGGTTCTCAACGCCACCACCCGAACCAACCGGGATGACAATGCAACCCCGGAACCCCGAACCCGAGGTGGATCCCCGGCGCCGGTGTTGCTTACATGAGCGCATGGGGTTTGCTGACCAGGCAATCGACGCTATTGAGCGTCATCCTTCGGTCCAGCGCGTCCGGCTCGTAGGTTCACGCGCCCACGGCAACCGCGACAACCTTCTCGGATTGGGACTTCGCCATCGATACGGATGACTTCCAAGCCATAGCTCGCGACATCGGCTCGCTGCTCGGACCATTGCATCCCATCGTTCAGCAGTGGGACCCGCTGAGCGAGACGTGGTGCTGGATGGTGATGTTGCCCGGCCCGATCAAGGTCGACTTCATTTTCGCCGAACCCCACGACCGCGAGCCGCCGTGGCAACCGCGCCCAGACAATCTCGCTGCGATCGACTGTCACTTCTGGGACTGGGCGCTATGGCTTCGCTCGAAGCGAGCGAGCGGCACTGTCGAGTTGTTCAGCAGCGAGCTTGACAAGTTGTTCGTCTACATCCTTGATCCGATGGGAGTTGAGTTCCGGCCGGAGTCGCTCGATCAGGCAGTGACGAGCTACCTCGCGGCCCGCGAGCGACTCGAACGACGGTTCGGCGTATCGGTTCCGCGAGCCTTGGAACATGAGGTCATGCGCGCACTCCACGAGATTGCATAGCCAGCGCCGTCCTTCCCGACGGAGTACAGATCTGATGCCGTTGCGCGGATCATGCGCCACAACGGGTGGGTGGGCGAGTCCGCCCGCCGGGGCTACAAGACCACAACGCCGGACAAGGGTGCGGTGCCGGCACCGGACCTGGTGGCACGCGACTTCAACCCGACCGCACCGAACGTCACGTGGGCGGGTGACATCACCTACGTGCGCACCTGGGAAGGCTGGCTGTTCTGCGCCACGGTGATCGATCTCTACAGCCGTCGCGTGGATCGGCTGGGCGCTCACCGATCATCTCCGCGCTGTCGTCGGTCGGGACGCACTCGAGATGGCGGTCGCACGGCGCGGTGGTCACGTCGACGGGGTGATCTTCCACTCCGATCGCGGGTGCCAGTACACCTCGAGCGAGTTCGCGCAGCTCTGCGAAGCCCACCACGTCGTGCAGTCGATGGGCGCGACCGGGATCTGCTGGGACAACGCCGCCGCCGAGAGTTTCTTCGCGACCCTCAAACGAGAACTCGTGCACCGCCACGCGTGGGCCACGCGCGCGGACGCTAAGCGCGCGATCGTCCGATGGATCGAAGGCTGGTACAACCCGCGTCGCTGCACTCCTCGATCGACTACCAGACCCCCAACGAGAAGGAGAACGCATGGCACACTGCTGACCGTCAAGTCGCGTAACGACCTGTCCGTCGAAGCGGGTCAACTCCAGCCCCGAACGGCACGTGCGTGTGTGGGGCCCTTCCGCAAGCCGAGCCGACGAACGGTGATCCAACATTGCGACTCCTGCCGTAACCTGTCGCCCGACGGGGAGTAGCGCAGCCGGGCAGCGCACCTGCTTTGGGAGCAGGAGGTCGGGGGTTCAAATCCCCCCTCCCCGACGCCGGGCGACCGGCACGCGGTGGGTGTAACTCAATGGCAGAGTCCCAGCCTTCCAAGCTGGTTATGCGAGTTCGATTCTCGTCACCCGCTCCACCGGTCCAACGCGCCCCGCAGCCCTTCCGGCGTGACGCACGACAGGATCCACGACAACTCGCACACCTCGGGGACGTCCGACTCCCGGTAGAGCACGGAGTGCTCGGGATCGAGGCCGAGCGCGAGCCCGGTGGCGGCGACCTCACGGCTCTGCGCGCGCGAGCACTGCGGGATCGCGGGTGGTGGTCATCGCGTGGTAGTCGGCGACGAAGGCGAACGCATGTGTCGGGTCGACCAGTGCGGGCACGGGCCGAATCATGGGTTGCCGACACCTCGAGCAACAAGGTTCGTCGCATCAAGGGTCCGGTGTAGGTCGATACACTCGGTCGTCCTTGCGCCCGTAGCTCAGGTGGACAGAGCAGTGGACTTCTAATCCGCGGGTCGGGGGTTCGAATCCTCCCGGGCGCGCTCCTTGACCCGCGGGTCTCGTACCACCGCCGATGCCGGCGTCGAGGCAGTTCGCAGCCGACGCCCGATGCGGGTCCAAGCGTCTCAAGCGGGCTGTCGAACGGGCCGACGTCACACGGTGCGAACTCGGAAGGTGCGGCGTGGCTTCTTCGCGGTTCGCTCTCGGGATGGGTCATCGACGACGTCGGCAACCCGCTCTCGGGAATATGCGTGAATCTCGAGAACGGTCCGGGCGTTCAGACGGACGCGTCGGGGGTCTATGCGATCCAGGGTCTCGGCACCGGCTCGTACAAGATCCAGTACTCGGATTGCCGCCCGACGCCCAACGACGTCTCGCAGTGGTTCCTCGGTCGTTCCGACCCGGGCTCGGCCGATCGGTGTCGGTCAGCGACGGGGCTGGACTCAGAAGTTCTCGTGGAATACCGCTGACACACCGACGCTCGAGACCACTGATCGGCCGGTCCGCTCCGGGATCGACGCGCGCCTCACTGCCGCCGCGAAGATCGAAGGCACCGTCACCAGACCCGACGGCGCCGCGGCCTCAGGTGTCTGCGTCGACGCGAACGTGGCACGCAACAACGGCTACGACTGGGTGAACGGCACGACGACCGCGAACGACGGCACGTACACAATCGGGTACTCGATCACACTCTCCGAACCAGGCGACTACAAGTTCAGTTCGTCGACTGCAACGACACGCCCACCTTCGCCCGAGAGTGGTGGAGCAACCAGCCGACCTCGGCCACCGCCCAGATCGTGACGCTCGCGTTGGACCATACCGTCAACGGCGTCGACGCGATGCTCGTGCCCGGCGCGCCGAGCACGAGCTCGGGCAAGGTCGTGAACCTGCGCGGGATCGCGATGCCTACCGGCTGCGTCGTCGCCTACCTTCCCAACCAACACGCGATCTTCGCTCCGGTGAATCCCGACGGCACCTACACCGTCGCCGGCATCTCGTCGGGGACGTACTCGCTCGTGTTCCTCGGCTGCACCGGAGCGAACCCCGAGCCGACCGTGCCCGACCCCGAGTCGCCCGGCGTCAGCTACCACGCGGTCTGGTGGAACGGCATCCCGCTCACGTTCGACCAGAACAACGGCAACGGCGGACCCGACCCCATCGCGCAGGGCGCAAACCTCGTGACGGTCGCGCCCGGACAGGCGCTCACCGGCTACGACTGGTGCTTTGGGTGCACCACGATCTCGATCGCCACGGTCACTCCCGGTTCAGGTTCGATCACCGCGGCCTTCACGACGCCCGGCCTCGTCACCGACATCAGCGACCGCATGTCCCCGAGATCTCATAGCCGTTGTCTCCGCCGTCTACTCGCCGCTCCATGCTTCGGTGCGCCGCAAACGATCTCGTCAGTCAGTAGCGGAGTTGTCCATGCCGGCCGACACGCAATACGCGAGCACCCGTTGACATTGGTGAACCATGGCGGCTTGGCGCTCCGACCACGACGGGCGTTGCGTCGTGGCGGCGAAGAGTTCGTCGATCGCATCGATCGCGTCCGGGTGATGCATGCGCACGATCCACTCGGTCCTGGCGAGGTCCTCGATTGGGCTGCCGACGTGGGCCGACTCCCAGTCGACGACGCCGGTCACGCGATCCGCCTCCAGGTCGAAGAGCATGTTCTGTGGCCCGAAGTCGCCGTGGACGATCACCGAACCTTCACCGGGGAGACCGGGAACCGTGTCGGGTGCGACGCGTTGCAGTGCGAGCAGGGTCTCACCGACGAGTCTCAGCACCCGCGACGCGTATCCCTCATCGAGCAGGTCTTGACCGTGACGGCCCGGGAGGAGGCTGAGGGTCAGCCGCGGAATATAGAGGTCACGATGCACGACGACCGCGACGGGTAGGTACTCCGCCAGCGCCGAGAGACATGCCAGCTCCCGGCGTGCGTTCGCCCAGCGCCGTGGCCCGTCATAGATCTTCTCCACCTGTCCGTCGGCGAATCGAGTGAAGTTCGTGTAGCCGTGCGGCAGGCGCTCCACCTTCCCATCATGGCCCGAGTCCCGAACGATTCCGTTGATCGCAGACCGAGCAGTTTCATGGCGTGTGCGCGTGCACGTGATGCGCGCGGCGTTCCCGAAGGAGATGGCTTCCGGCGCACTCCGCGTGCCATGGCCAAGGACGGACGGCCCGGTCGTCATCCGCCCCTGAGCGTTCGGTCCGCATCGTTCATGGCGTCCGCGAGTACCCTTGGGCCGTTACCGACCGGTCGGGCCGACCCTTCGCTCACTGACGGCTTCTGGACCTGGAGGACTGGTGGCCACAGTGATCAGCAGCGGAGGCATCGGGTGAGTTCGCCGTCGTTCGAGTTCCGGTACGCCGTCCGCAGCCACCGTGGTCCGGTGCGCAAGAACAACCAAGACGCCGCCTACTCGGACCGACGTGTGCTCGCTCTGGCAGACGGGATGGGTGGGCGCCCCGCCGGTGACGTCGCCTCGTCGCTCGTGATCGAACCCTTCGCTCGCCTCGACCATGGCGCGCCCTCGGGCGGGGTCGTCGACCGGCTCCGCCGGGCCACGTTCCGCGGCGAGCACGCCATCGCCGCGCACGTCGCCGCGCATCCGCACCGAGACGGGATGGGCACAACGCTCACCGCCGTCCTCCTGGACGGTGAGCGGTTGGGAATGCTGCACGTCGGCGACTCCCGCGCCTACCTGCTCCGCGCCGGCTTGCTGTGCCAGCTCAGCCACGACGACACCCTCGTGCAATCCCTCGTTGATCGCAGGATGCTCGCCCCGCACGAGGCGCGCGTCCATCCGCACCGGAGTGTGCTGCTGCGAGCGCTCACGGGTCGCGGGACACGGTTCAGCTTGGCCGATTTCGACGTCAAGGAGCATGACCGGCTCCTCCTCTGCTCGGACGGAATCTCCGACGTCCTCTCCGACGACGCCCTGACGGAGGCGAGCACGGACCCGGATCTCGAAGTGTGCGCGGAATCGCTCATCGCGCTCGCACTGCTGCGGGGAACGCGGGACAACGTCACGTGCATCGTGGCGGAGGTGGTCGCTACCGGATCGGAGAGCCCTCCGGTGTCTGCAGGCGCGTTCGTGGCCGTCGGCTGACGCCTCGTCGAGCCCGACAACCACGGGCTTGACATGTGACTAAATAGTCACCTATTCTCCCGCCGTGGACGCGGTGTTCAGAGCCCTCGCCGATCCGACTCGGCGGAGCCTGCTCGACGAGCTGTTCCGGGAAGACGGGCAGACGTTGCGCGCGCTCGAGGAGCGCTTCTCGATGACGCGCTTCGGCGTGATGAAGCACCTCAAGCAGCTCGAGGAGGCGGGCCTCGTGGTCACCAGGCGGCGGGGCCGCGAGAAGCTCCATTTCCTCAACCCGGTCCCGATCCGGCTCGTCCACGACCGGTGGGTGAGCAAGTACGCGGAGCCCTGGGCCGCTGGACTCAGCGACCTCAAGCACAGACTGGAGAGTCCGATGGAGAAGGTGTTCGAGATCTACATCAAGACGACGCCGGAGCGCCTCTGGGACGCGATCACCGACGGCGAGATCAGGAGCAAGTACCAGTTCGGCGCGCGCGTTTCCTCGGACTGGACACCCGGCTCCCACTTCGAGATGAAGGCCGGCGACCTTGCTCTGGGCGAGGGCGAGAACCTCGAGGTCGACCCGCCGCGCCGGCTGGTGCAGACCATGGTTGCGCTCTGGAGCGACGACGTGAAGAGCGAGGGCACCTCGAGGGTCACCTGGGAGATCGAGCCCGTCGGCGACTCGTGCCGCCTGACCGTCACCCACGACCAGCTGCGCGACGACGCGAACGCCGAGCTCTATGGCGGCTGGCCGATGATCCTCTCGGGGCTGAAGACGTGGCTCGAAACCGGCGAGTTGCTCACCACGCCGGGGTCTCTGATGTACGGCTGAGGCAGAGCGCTTCACTCCCCGATCCGCGCACGCGCCAGCTGGAGGAGGTCTCGAGCCTTCTTGCCGTCGAGCATCTCCCGAGTGGAGTCGACGTGACCGGCATGGTGCGCGGTCTCTTCGATGAGGTGCAAGATCGTCCAACGGAGATCGACTGGTTCCGGCAGCCCGAGCAACACGTGCGCCGGTGGGCCGTCGCCCTCGGTTCCCAGGCACGGGAGCTCCAGGTGCGCGGCTGCGCGGACGATCTCCTCCGTGCGCCGCGCCCTCGCGTCATAGGCAGCGACGACCTGGTCGCCGGTGACGTCGGTGCCGACCACGAACTCTTCCTCGCGCGGCGGGAACGGCGAGCCGAGGAAGCGGCCGTCGATCCAACGCCACTCGGCGTGGGACAGGTGGTTGATGACACCGATGATCGGGAGCAGACGGTCGCCGGGCGTCCACCGGAGCTGGTCTTCGCTCAGACCCTCGGCGGTTCGCACGACGTCTCCGCGTTGCGCTGCGCAAGTACGTGAGCAGCAGCTCGCGCTCGTTCGGTGTCGGAGTGGTTGATCCGGGCATCGCGAGGGTCACGCCGCACGATACCGCCGTCGCTCGGGCGACTGCGTCGGTGAAGCGCTCTTCCGGGCGACAATGCTGAGATGGCGTCGCTGGTTTCTCCCGACCTTCACCGACGCGACGGGGCTTGCCGGCGGCTGGGTCACGGCTTCACGGACGAGCGAGCAACACGGAAGATGCACGAGGAGTTCGCGCGTGCCAAGATCGCCGACGGCTACGTGCTCGACGATCCTCCAGACGACGCGGAGACCGTTGCCTCGGAGGTCGTCGCCCGCTTCGCCGACGGATCGCTCACCTACGAGCCGTAGCCTCCCCGACTGCTACGCGCCCAGCGCCGCAACGCGAGAACGTCGCGCAGCTGCGAGATCTCGTCGTCGTGCATCGAACTCATCTTGCCCTCAGTGGGCGGTGACCAGTTCTCGGTGGTGCAGCTCGACGAAGACGGGGACGATGCTGGGATCGAAGTGGAGGCTTGCCTGCGTCTGGAGGTGGCTCAGTACATCGTTCTCGGTCCAGTCCCCGCGCCGGTACGGCCGCGGAGAAGTCATGGAGTCGAACACATCCACGATGGTGATGATGCGCCCGGCCAGCGGAATCGCGTCCCCGGCGAGGCCGTTCGGATAGCCGGCCCCGTCCCATCGCTCATGGTGAGAACGAACCCCCGCCGCGATCGGCTCCAAGTGCTCGGAGATCGAGAGGATGAGGTCTGCCCCGACGATCGGGTGTCGTTTGATCACCGCCCACTCGGCTGTGGTGAGCGGGCCGCGCTTGCGCAGGATCTCTTCTGCAACACTGACCTTGCCGAGGTCGTGCAGGAGCGCCGACCATCCGAGCGCTTCGAGTTCGACCGCGCCGAGCCCGAGGACTGTTCCGACCCGCGTGCTGCCCTGCCTGACGCGAGCGCCGTGCGCGGCGGACGGCCGGTCATAACCCGCCAGGGCGTTCGCGAACACCTGGAGAGCATCGAGGCGTGTGACAGGTCTGTCGTGCAACGTTCGGCCTTCCCCGCGAGCCCCTTCGCTCGGCATCGGCAGCCAGGGCCCAGAACCTGAGCGCCGATGCCGGAGCGCGTGCTCGAGGCCACCAGCACCCCGCATCCGCACTCATGACCTGCCCGAAACGACGAGGTCGAAGGTGTTCCGGGGTCGGATCACGTCGAAGTAGACGCGTTCTGCCGCATCCCAGCGGGCATCCCACCCATGTGGGTCGTTTCGGCTCACGGTGCGAGGCCGCCCGCGCCGGCGTTGCTCCCTGTCCTCGTTCGCCACCTCGACGAGGACCTTCAGATCGAGGAAGTCGTCGAACTCAGGTCTCGCCGAGTAGACCCCCTCGACGATGACGATGTCGCGAGGATCGAGAGTGACCGCGCTCGTCAGCCCCCCGCCGGCGGCCCAATTGAAGCAGCGAAACCGTGCTCGCTCCCGCCGCACGAGGGTCGCCAATGCCTCCTCTCGGATGCGCTCCCAATCGAAGTAGCGATCAACGCCCTGCGCGGGCGACAGTTCGAGTCGGTCCGCTTCCGGGATGTCCCGGTAGAAGTCGTCGACGTGGACGATGGCGGCATCGACCGTGTCGGCCATTGCGGCTGCGAGCGTCGATTTGCCGGCGCCGCTGCGACCATCCAACGCGACGACGATCACGCGGTCCTCGGGCCCGCGTTGCAACCGACGCACGGCGTCCTTGACCAGTTCGGCGGACTTCATGACGAGCCCATACTGCCGGATCGCGCCCGCGCCGAATGCCCGATTTGGCGCTATTCAGCTTCGATGTCAAGGAGTTCTGGATCGCGGTCGAGAAACCTCGTGCGGGCGAGGATGACAGCGCAACGAGCCGTTCACGCTGACGTGGTGGCGTTGTTGCCCGGAGTTGATCCCGTCGTCACATTCGCCGCCGACACTCGCGGGTTCCGTCCATCAACGAGGAGCTCCTGGCATGTTCCGTAGGGTCCCCACCGACCATGAACTGACGCGTGTGCCGCTCTTCGCGGACCTCTCGAGGAAACAGCTCAGGCTCGCATCACAGCTCTCAACCCCACTCGACCTCCCCGCTGGTCACGTCCTCGCACGCCAAGGCAGCGTCGGAGCCGAGTTCTTCATCGTGCTCCAAGGCCGCGTCGAAGTCGTCCGAAGCGGCGACCTCGTCGCGACGAGAGGCCCCGGATCCCCACTCGGCGAAATCGCGCTGCTCGGCGCACGACCCCGCACCGCCACCCTCATCGCCCGAACACCAGTCCACGCGCGAGTCGCGAGCCAACGAGAGTTCGCCGGCCTCCTCGCCGAAGTTCCCGAGATCTCACGACGATTGCATGCGATCATGCTCGAGCGGCTCGCCGCATAGCACTGGAACGGAGACGTCTCAGCGCCCGATCACCGCGCACTCCGGACTGGCCTGGGGTTCTCGCTTCCTGGTGAGAGCCCTGGGGGCCCGAAGTCGCTCTTCGGCGTGTTATCGTCGCCGGCGTGGCGCGGGCACGCAGGGGCGCGGTCGTGACTGCGGCGGCGATCGGTGTCTGTGGCGTGGTCATGGTGACGTGGCCCACCGGCCAGGCCGCGCATCCGATGGTTGCCGCGCAGAGCGCGAGCCAACCGCGTACAACGACGACGACCACGCCGACCGTGTCGTCGACGGCGTCCACGACGGTCGCACCCGCACCGGTGAAGTCCTCCAGCGCGCAGGTCGCCGGAATCGCGGTGACTTCGCCCGAACCCACTTCCACGTCGCCTCCTTCCACGTCACCCACTTCTACGTCGGCGCCTGCGCCCGCGCCCGCTCCTGTATCGGCTCCTGCTCCAACTCCGACGGCGCCGGTTCCGGCCGGGTGCCCCGCGGCCGGGAGCATGCTCGACGGTCACAACCACATCCGGTGCGAGAACGGGCTGAACCAGCTCGCGCTCGACCCGGCGATGAGCGCGCACGCGCAGTTCCAGGCGCAACGACTCGTGAGCGCCGGCGACTGCAACAACCCGTTCCACTCACCGGAGTTCGACTCGTGGTACGCGAACGTGCACGCGGGCGAGAACACCGAGTGCATCTTCTCGACGGTCGGGTGCTCGAGCGACCCCGGCAAGGTCATCGACTTCTGGATGACGAGTCCCCAGCACCGGCAGAACATCTTGGACCCCAAGTACAACTGGATCGGCACCGGCTACGCGTGTGACGGCCACAACGCCTACTTCGTAGTGCAGTTCCGTTCCTAGTCTCGGTCGCCACGCCGACGGCTCGACGCTACAGAACAGCCGTCGGAATCCGATCCTGGAAGTCGCGGGGCAGTCAACCGAGTTCGTCATCGTCGCGATCGCTTGGTTGCTGCAATCCATTTGAGTGGCACGTGCGTATAGAGACCCCGAAAGAGAGCGATCGGAGGTCTCCGTGAAGCGCATCTCAGGTCTCGTTGTCGTCCTCGTGACGCTCGCGCTCGGCGCGGCCGCGTGCGGAGGCGGGGGCGCCAGTGCTTCCGGGGGAGCGAACACGGCGAAGAAGAGGGTTCACACCGCGGGCTCGGCGACACCGTCCGCGACGGTCATGGTCGCGGACTCATCGCTGGGCAAGATCCTGGTGGATACCAACGGGCGCACCCTCTATGCGTTCGACCACGACACGCCCACCATGTCGGCGTGCACCGATGCCTGCGCGAACCTCTGGCCCGCGCTGGTGGTCTCGGGAGCCCCACACGCAGGGGCCGGCATCGACACCGCCAAGCTCGGCGTGCTGACGGTCCCGGCCGGATCGCAGGTGACGTACGCGGGGCACCCCCTGTACACGTTCGCCAACGACCACGCAGCGGGTGACGTCACCGGGGAGGGAATCGGTGGGGTCTGGTGGGTTGTCGGAGCCGACGGCGAGAAGATCGCCACTGCGGCTGCCACGCCCACGACTCCGACGCCGACCACGGCGGCCCCGCCGACCGCGCCACCGGCGACCTCTGCGCAGACGTCGCCGCCACCGACTGCCGCGCCCGAGACCGACCCGCCACCCACCTCGCCACCCGCACCCCAGCCAACGGCACCTCCGGCGACCCAGCCACCCCCGACCACGAACCCGTACTACTACAACTACTGAGTAGACCCGATCTCAGGCGAGGCGAGATCCGCACGATCCGCGCGTTCGGCACGCATGCAACCGCGCGGCACGCGCCGCGCCAGGCTTCTTCCGCAGCTCTGCAAGAGGTCCGATGCACGATCGCGCTCCATCGCATCTCACGAGGAGAACTCATCATGCCGTACGACCGCGGCTCGTTCGCGAAGGCCACCGACGACAGGCGGGAGCGCGGAGTAGCGAGAGTGCAACCGGCGCCCGACATCGTGATCCGCCGACCCACAGTGGCGGATGGTCCCGCGATCGAAGCGATGTTCGCGCGGTGCAGCGTCGAGTCTCGGTACGCGCGCTTTCTTGCACCGCTCGCGACGATCCCCGCCGAACATCTGGCGCGGATCCTCACACCGGCGTCGGGTCACGAGGCCTGGGTCGGAGCGACGCGCGACGATCCCGAGACGGTGATCGCGCTCGGGAGCTGGGCGCGACGCGGTACCGAAGCCGAGCTCGCGCTCATCGTCGAAGACACGTGGCAACGCCACGGCATCGGCAGCACGTTCCTCGGGATGCTCGCCGAGCGGGCATGGAACGCGGGAGTGTGCCGGCTGACGGCGTCGGTGCTCAGGGAGTCCCGCCACGTGCTCCGAATGCTGCGCGCCGTCCTCGGTTCGATGTCCACCCGAGCCGATGGTCACGTGAGCCATGTGACGATCGATCGGTGCGACGACTCCTGACGTCGCTCTCGATCGAGCGCCTACCTCGCGTTCGCCTGGACCGAGCGGACCCGGATCATGTCGACGTCGCACCCGTCGTCGGCGTCGTGCCACCCGGTCCCGCGCCGGGCCGGTTCGGGAGCAGCACGCCACAAATCTGGTTCGCGGCCTGGAAGGCCGGGTCGTCGCGGTTCAGCCCGCGCAGGCCACCGTTCGTGGGGACCGTGACGCCGTGGTCGCGGCAGGCAGCTCAGGTAGGCCTGGAATTTGGGTCGAGTTCTGCCCGCCGAACCCGCTCGCGGGGAGCTTGCCGGCGCAGGCCTTTCGGGCTGCCAGGTACTTCTTCGCGGTCACGCCCTTCGGCAGGTTGCTCGGCACGAAGTTGGCGTTGCCGAAGCCACCGCGCGCGCCGCCGTTCGCGCCCGGGCCGCCACTCTCTCCCGCGGCACCGTTCGCGCCCGGGCCGCCACTCCCGCCCGCGGCACCGTTCGCACCACCCGGTCGGAACGGACTGGCAGGCAGCTTCACGCCATGCGCCTTCATGCACGATCGGTACGCGGTGAGCGCCTTCTGCCGCGGCACCGTGGTGGTCGTGCTGCCGGCGGCAAACGCCGGTGCTGCCACCGCGAGCGCGCCGAGCGCGATCGCCACGATCACGGACGCCCGGAACATCTTGCCCTTCATTTCTGCTGGTTCCTTCCTAGGGTGAGCTCGGGGGTTGGCTGCCGCCGACGGTGATCGAAGTCGCGGCGACGGTCCCGTCGGAGCCGGTCGTGCCGCGCACCACGACGCTGTCGCCGACTTGGAGCGTCGACAAGCTGCTCGGTTGCGAGACCGAGATCGTGGAGCTCGGAGTGGTCGACACCTTCACGGTGTTGCCTTGCGAGTCGGCGACGTAGATGTTGGTGCCGTCGATGAGCTTGATCTGGCCGGTCGTGCCCCCACCGAAGCCCGCTCCTCCCCCGCCCAAGCCCGCTCGGCCACCGCCGGTTGCGGCCGTCGCGCCGCCGAACCGCTGCGCGAGCGTGGCAAGCGCCGCGTCCCCACCTGCCGTCGACGACGAGTTGCCGCGGTCCTTCTCGATCAGCACGCCGACGAGGAAACCGGCCGAGATGCCGAACATCACCAGCAGCCCGATCGTGAGCCGCGTGACGCTCCGGGATCTCCGCGTGATCGGCAGCGTGTCACGCACCGCCAGGGGGTCTTCGTCGATGGGCGCGTCGGTGGGCGACGTCGTCGCAGTCATCGCTGGGTCCTCCTGCTCGCTACTCGTGGCGCAGCGCGTCGATCGGTCGGAGCGACGCGGCGCGGTTGGCGGGATAGATACCGAAGAACAGGCCGACGGCCACGGCCACACCGAACGCGAGGAACACGGAGTAGGGCGCCACGACAGGCTGGATCCCCACGACTGTGAATTGGCTCCCGATGAGGCCGGCCGCGACCCCCAGGAGCCCGCCCACCATGGTGAGCAGCACCGCCTCGATCAGGAACTGCGAGAGGATGCTCCCCCGCTGCGCGCCGACCGCTTTGCGGATGCCGATCTCGCGGGTGCGCTCGGTGACGGTGACGAGCATGATGTTCATCACGCCGATCCCGCCCACGAGGAGCGAGATCGCAGCCACCGCCCCGAGGAGCGTGGTGAACACGTCGCTCGTGCTGCTCGACGTCGCGAGCAGCGATGCCTGGTTCAGCACACGGATCGAGCTCGCCTCCGTCGCGGTCAATCGGTGATCGGCGGTGATGGTGTCGGTGACCTCGGTCGAGGCCTGGTCCGTCACGTTGCGGGAGACCGCTTCCACGTCGATGCTCGAGAGGCTCGCCGAGTTGCCGGTGAGGGTGTCCTGCACCGCGGTGTAGGGCGCGATGACGATGTCGTCCTGGTCCTGGAGACCGTTCGTGCCTTTCGCCTTCAGCACGCCGATGACGGTGTAGTTCGCGTTGCCGAACTTCACCGTCCTGCCGATGGGGTCCTCGCTGCCGAACAGGTTCGCCACCACGGTCTGGCCGAGCACCGCGACACGCCGGTGATCGTCGAGGTCCTGCCGGGTGAAGAACGAGCCGGCCACGGTGGTCTCGTTGCGGATCTCGGAGTACTCGGGGGAGGTGCCGAGGAACTGCGAGGGGCTGTAGGTGGCGCTCTTGTACGCGCCGGTCACCGACTGCGCCGTGACCACGGGCGCGACCTTCTTCACGTCGGGCGCGTTCGTCTTGTCGCGCAGCGCCTTCACGTCGGCGAAGGTCAGCTGCACCTGTTGACTCTGGGTGCCGAGCTGGCTGCGCCCGCCTCCGCCCCCGAAGCCCCCGAAACCGCGCGAGGCGATCAGGGTGTTGGTGCCGAGGTTGTTGAGCTGCTCCTGGACCGCCGTGGAAGAGCCCTTGCCGACGGCGACGAGCATGATCACCGCGCCGACACCGATCATGATGCCGAGCATGGTGAGCGCGGAGCGCATGCGGTTTGCGTTCAGACCGTGGGCCGCGATGCGGAAGCTCGCGAGGAAGGTCATCCCACCGCCACCTTCGACGGCGACGGCAACGGCGACGTCGAGCGGTCGTCGACCACGAGTCCGTCACGCAGGACGACGACACGGTTGGTGTTGGTGGCGATCTCGTCCTCGTGCGTGATGAGCACGACCGTGCGGCCCTCGCGGTTGAGCCGCACGAAGAGCGACATGATCTCGGCGCTCGCGCTCGAGTCGAGGTTGCCGGTGGGCTCGTCGGCGAGGATGATCGCGGGGTCGGTCACCAACGCACGCGCGATCGCGACCCGTTGTTGCTGGCCACCCGAGAGCTCGTTGGGCATGTGCAGCATGCGGTCCGACAGCCCGACCAGTTCGAGCGCGGCCTCGGCGCGCCTGTGCCGCTCCTTCGCCTTGACGCCGGCGTACACGAGGGGCAACTCGACGTTGGCGAGCGCGGACGTCCGTGGGATCAGGTTGAAGCTCTGGAACACGAACCCGATGAGCAGGTTGCGGATCTGTGCCAGCTCGTACTCATCGAGGTCGCGCACGTCGATGCCATCGAGCACGTACCGTCCCGACGACGCCACGTCGAGGCAACCGATGATGTTCATCAGCGTGCTCTTCCCGCTGCCCGAGGCACCCATGATCGCCAGGTGCTCGCCGTGGTCGACGGTGAGCGAGACGCCGCGCAGCGCCTCCACGACGATCTCGCCGAGCCGGTACGTCTTCGTGACGCTGCGCAACGCGAGCGTGGGATACGCGGCGTCGCTCATCGGCCACCCCCGCCGCCGAACCCGCCCCCGAGCCCGCCGCCCAGGCCGCCGCCCAGGCCCCCGCCCGGGATGCGCGTGCCGGTGCCGGTGCCGCTGCCGGTGCCCGTGCCGCTGCTGCCGGTGAAGCTGCCGGTGCTGGTCGACACCACGATCGTCTCGCCCGCCGAGAGTCCGCGGGTGATCTGGGTGTAGGAGTCACCGCGCAGCCCCACCGTCACGACCGTCGGAGTCTGCTTGCCGTGCTTGATCACGGTCACCGAACCGGTCGTGCCCCGGCCCGTGACCGTGGCGCTCAGCACGCGAGTCGCGCCGTCCTGCTCGGCGGTCGTGACCGTCGCGGTCGCCGTCATCCCGGGCTTCACGTTTGCCGGCGGCTGATCGAGCCCGATGGTCACGTTGTACGTGACCACGTTGCTCGTAACCGTGGCGTTCGTGTCGATCGCAACGACCTTGCCCGTCGCGGTGGTTCCCGTGAGCGCGGAGAACGTGACCGACGCGGGCTGGCCGACCTTCACGTTGGCCACATCACTCTCGCTGAACCCTGCCTTCACCTCGAGCCCGCTCTGGTCGTCGGTGATCGTGATGAACCCGGACGAGCTGCCGGACGCGGACGACGACGAGGACGACCCACCACCCGTGGCGCCACCACCTCCGGTCGAACCTCCGCCGCCGGAGCTGGTGCTCGCGCCCGAGCTCGACGACGACCCGCTACCGGAAGAAGACGATCCCCCGCCGGACACGGTGTCGCCCACGTTGGCGTTGATGGCCGACACGGTGCCGCTCGTCACCGCGTACAACGTGGTCTCGTTCTCCGTCTTCTGTGCGCTCGTCACGCTCGACTGGGCCGATACCACCGACGACTGCGCCGACGTCACCGACGACTGCGCCGACGCCAACGAAGCCGGGTTGCCCTCCTCGGCGGTCTCGAGGCTGATCTGCGCGCTGGTCAACTGGTTCTGTGCGTTCTGGATCGACTGGTAATCGGTGATCGCCTTCTGGAACTGGTTCGACTGCGCCGACGCGAACGCCCAGTAGTCGCTCGTCACCTTGGTCCACGCGGCGGGACAGTTCTTGGGATCGGTCGGCGAGCCGGGTTGTGCGTCGGGCGCGGGCACCGAGGCGGGTGGGGCCGGCGGTGCGGCCATCGAGCTGCCGCACGCGGTCTGTGCAGTGTTGTTGTCGGTGTCGAACGTGTTCATCGCCTGGGTCACCGAGTTCTGCTGCGCAATCGCGGTCGTTCTGTGCGTTCGTCGTCGCGTTCGTGACGCCTTGCTGCGCGGTCACGACGGCCTGCTGCTGTGAGGGCAGGTCGAGCGACTGCTCCACCTGCGTCAGTTTGGTCTGCGCCGACGCGAGGTTGGATTGCGCGGTGCCCGCGCTCGCTTGCGCGGCGGCGAGACTCCGCAGCTGCAGCGTGTCGTCGATCTTCGCCAAGGGCGTACCCGCGTCCACGTGCTGGCCCACGGACACGTACACGCCCATGAGCTGGCCGCCGGACTGGAAGTTGGCGGTCATGCTGCCCGGTGACTGCACGTTCCCGCTGGCCGAGACCGTCTGGGACACTGTGCCCGTGGTCACCGTGCCGGTCCGGATCGTCGTGGTGGTACCCGAGCCGCCGCCGAGCGCGAGGAGCCCCACGACGACACAGCTCACCGCAGCCAGCGCGATCAGAACGTTCACGAAAGCGCGGCGCCGCCGCAGCAGACCACGGCTGCGGGACACTGGTTGCGCCCGGCTGACGAGATCGCTCCCGTCGGCGGAGAGGAGCGTGGACTGATCGCCCGGCGACTCGTCAGCGACGTGCTCGCGCGTCTCCATGTCGCACCCTTGGTCGTCGCCCTCCCGGCGACAAGGTAGGACAACCGGCGCGGTCGCGGGAGACGCCGTTCACAGTTGATCCTCAGGTACTCCCGGCCGCCCTGCCGTCGATCGCGTGCGAGAGGTCGAGAACTGTCGGTCCCACGGTCATGGCTACTGTCGTCCCGTGGCTTCGTCCGAGGTGATCCGGGAGTTCGGGCTCGCGGCCGATGACCGCGCCGCAGCCGTCCGCCACTTCAACGACCGCGGGTGGGTCGTCGTCGCCGCGGTCGAGCCCGCCGCGGCCGCCGCGCTCCCGCGCTGGGTGGACGAAGTCGCGTCGCTCCCCGACGGTGCCGGCGGGGTGCTCCAGCACTTCGAACGCACCGATTCAGGACCCGTGCTGTGTCGCAGCGAGGACTTCGTGCCCGTGCACGACGGTCTGCGCCGGTTGTTGTGCGCGGGCCCGTTCGTGGAGATCGCGGGAGCGCTGCTCGGCGAGCCCGCCGTCCTCTACAAGGAGAAGGTCAACTACAAGCTTCCGGGTGGCGCGGGCTACTCGCCGCACCAGGACGCTCCCGCATACCCGATGATCGACGTGCACGTGTCGGCAATGGTCGCCGTCGACGACGCCGACGAGTCCAACGGTGGCCTGGAGGTCGTGTCCGGCTGCTTCGACACGGTGTTTCCGCTCGACGAGCGCGGGTGCATCGAGCCATCGATCGCCGAACGTCTCGAATGGCGACTGGTACCGCTGTGCGCGGGTCAGACCCTGTGGTTCCACAGCCGCACACCGCACCGCAGCGGGCCCAACCGTTCGAACCGACCGCGCCGAGCGCTGTACCCCACGTACAACGCGGCGCGCGAAGGCGACCTCCGCAGCGCGTACTACGCGACCAAGCGCGCGGCATTCGAGGCGGCGACACCCAGTGATCGCACGCGCGTATCGCTCATCGGCGACTTCGAGGGGCGCCCGGTATGAGAGTCGTCTTCACCGTGCTCGACGCGCTTCCTCCGCGCCACGTCGGAGCCGACCACACCCCGGTGCTCCACGGCCTCGCGCGATCGGGCGGGTGGGCCGTCGGCGGGGCACGCGCGGTGATGACGTCGGCCACCTACCCGAACCACGCGACGTTCAGCACCGGCGCCGCGCCGAGCGACCATGGCGTCGTGTCGAACTGGGTGCCCGAGCCGGGTCGGGTCGTGCCATCGTGGAAGCTCGGGCCGCGCGTGCCGACGCTGTTCGACGCGTGCCGAGCCGGCGGGCGCACGAGCGCGGCGGTCCTCGGCGATCAGCATCTCGTCGGCGTCATGGGCGCCGAGGTCGCCGACCGGCACTGGCCGCCGGGAGGTCAGCCGCCGGAAGGCACCCGGCTCGACGCCATGGGCTACGCCGACGACCGCGACACCGTCGTCGAGATCGTCGACGCGCTCGATGCCGCGCCCGACCTCGTGATCAGCCACCTCAACGGGCCCGATACCTTCGCGCATCTCTTCGGCCCCGACAGCGAAGGCGCACTGGCCGGCTACCGCGAGACGGACGCGCTCCTCGCCGTCATGCGCGAGCACATCATGTGGGACGACACGGTGTGGATCTTGGTCTCCGATCACGATCAGGAGACCGTCGTGGTGCGCGAGCCGGTCGACCTCCAGGCCGAGATCAATCGCCGCGGTCTCGCGCTGTTCGCGCTGCCCGAGGGCAACGCCTCGCTCGTGTGCGGGGATGGCGCGATCCGCGCCCGGCACTGGCTCGACGACGTCGACGGTGTCGCCGGCTCCGCGCGGTTCGCGCTCGCCGACGACCGGCTCGAGTGCTGTCTGGTGTGGGCACAACCCGGCCGTGCGTTCGGCTACACCGGCGACCAGACGCGGATGGGCACACACGGGGGGCCCCGTACCCGCGGGCAGGTCGCAGTCGTGGCCGGCGGCCACCCGGCTGTCGAGCATCTCGCGCGAGCCGTGGACGAGGCACCGGTCCTGGCGGCCGACTGGGCGCCGACGATCGCCGCCCTCCTCGACGTGCCGCTCCCGAGCGCGACGGGACGCGCGCTGCTCGGCTAACCGCGAACGGCTGCGATCGCCTCGATTGCGGTACGCCACACGTCGAGGCCGGGTACCACCTTGCCTCGAACTTTGGCCGCGTCGTCCGCCCGGCGGAGTGCGACGAGGTCGTCCCACTCCGGTCGGGCGGTGAACTCCTCGGTCTCGTCCGGCGTCATCACCCCGCCCTGGAATTCCAGGGTGGTCTCGCTGCGCGCGGACAGAAGGGCGCGGTACGACGGATCCGTGGCCAGGAGGAAACGCTTGGCCGCGACGTGCCCACCGACGAGCCGCGCGACACGTGCCCCGAGCAGGCCCTCGACGAGGCACCGACCGTCGGTGTCGTGCGCCGCATCGAGACGAAGCTTCCAGCCATCTGGCGTTCGCTCGAGCCAGCCGAGGTCGTGCACGAGGCCCGCGGCGTGGAGCTCGGCGTCATCGGGACGAGCGGCGCGGCAGCAGATCGGCGCACTGGAGGCAGTGGTCGAGGATCGACAGCCCGCCTTCGTCGTCAGCGTCGCGCGAAGCATGGAGGGCACCGAACAGCTCGTCGACGTCGGCGAATCCCTCGACCACGCGGTCAGTATGCTCCGCCGAGGCTGATCGAGGTGGGCGGCGCATGAACGAACCGAACGAGACGGCCTTCGGCACACAGCTCGTGCGGCTCGCCGATCTCGACCCTGATCGGCCGGCCGTCACCTGCCTCGGCACGACGGTCACGCGCCGGGAGCTGGTTCTCCGCACGCAGCGGTTGGCTGGTCACCTCGCCGAGCTCGGTGTCGGTCCCGGCTCCACCGTCACGATCGGACTCCCCAACTCGATCGAGTTCATCGAAACCATGCTCGCCACATGGTGGCTCGGGGCGACGCCTCAGGCGATCTCGCACCGGCTGGCCCCGGCGGAGCGAATGGCGATCCTCGAGCTCGCGGAACCGGCGGTCGCGGTGGGCGTCCCCGCAGAGGAGGCGGGAACGCGGCCGGCGCTCAGCGCGGCGCAGGTGCGGCTCGCCGCCGACCGTGACGGTGCCGGCGTGACGGTCGAACCGATCATCTCGCCCGTGTGGAAGATCATGACGAGCGGCGGGAGCACGGGACGCCCGAAGCTCATCGTCGCCGATCAGCCCGCAAACGTCTCCGCCGTGACGGCCTTCGCGCCGATGCTGGGCCTGCCGACCGACGGCGCCGTCCTCGTGACCGGCCCGATGTCGCACAACGCGCCGTTCGTGGTCGCGATCACCGGTCTGCTCACCGGCAACCACGTCGTGGTCATGCCCCGCTTCGACGCGGCGGAGACACTCCGGCTCGTCGAACTGCACCGCATCCAGTGGCTGTATCTCGTCCCGACGATGATGCTGCGCATCTGGCGTCTTCCCGAAGCCGAACGGTTGGACCGCGACGTCTCCTCGCTCGAGATCGCGTTCCACATGGCCGCGCCGTGCCCGCCGTGGCTGAAGGAAGCCTGGATCGATTGGCTCGGCGCGGAGAAGGTGTACGAGCTGTACGGCGGTACGGAACTGCAGGCGATGACGCTGCTCACCGGTACCGAGTGGCTCGCCCATCGGGGCAGCGTGGGCCGTCCCGTCATCGGTGAGGTCGAGGCGCGCGACATGAACGGCACAACGCTGCCCGCCCGACGCGGTGGGTGAGCTGTGGATGCGTCGTGGACCGGGCGAGCCGTCGCCGTACCAGTACATCGGTGCCACCGCGCGATCCGCGGCCGGCGGTTGGGAGACACTCGGGGACATCGGCTACCTCGACGCCGACGGCTACGTCTACGTGACCGACCGCGACACCGACATGATCGTGGTCGGTGGCTCCAACGTGTACCCGGCAGAGGTGGAAGCCGCGCTCGACGAACATCCCGCAGTGCTGTCGAGCTGCGTCGTCGGGCTGCCCGACGAAGATCTCGGGAACGCGCCGCATGCGATCGTCGAACTCCGGGAACCCGTCACAGACGATGAGCTCCTCACACACCTGCGCGAGCGGCTTGCGCCCTACAAGGTCCCCCGCACGATCGAGGTCGTCGACTACCCGCTCCGAGACGACGCCGGCAAGGTCCGCAGATCTGCGCTCCGCGCCGCCCGGATGACGTAACCCCGCAGTGAGAGGATGACGCCATGACCGACTCCTACGCCATCGACCCGGAACTCGCCGAGGCACTCGCCGCGTCACCCGCGGCGGCGATAGATCTCGCGAACGTCGACATCCCCGCGTTGCGGGAGCTGCTCGCGGAGAGCCGGGCGCTCCTGCCGCCGCCCGCCGAGGATCCGCGAGTGGGGACGGAGGACCGCACGATCCCCGGCCCCGACGGCAACGAGATCCCGGTGCGCATCTACCGGCCCACCGCGGCGAACACCGCGCCGGCGCCGGGCCTCGTCTTCTTCCACGGTGGCGCGTTCTACATGGGCGACCTCGACACCGAGCACAACAACTGTCTGCGCGCCACCGGCGATACGGGGTGTGTCACCGTCTCCGTCGACTACCGCCTGGCGCCGGAGAACCCGTTCCCCGCCGGGGTCGACGACTGTTTCGCCGCGCTCGAATGGACCGCCGCCAGCGCGGCCGAGCTCGGGATCGACACCGAGCGCATCGCCGTCGGCGGATCGAGCGCGGGGGCGCGCTCGCGGCCGCCGTCGCGCTGATGGCGCGCGATCGCGGCGGACCCGCGCTCTGCTACCAGACGCTCGGCTACCCGGTAATGGACGACCGTCTCGAGACGCCGTCGTGCGCATACGACGACGTGCCGATCTGGACCGGTTCCGCGGCGAAGCACATGTGGACCTTGTATCTCGGTGAGACTCGCGGCGAGGTGTCGCCGTATGCGGCACCCGCGCGCGCGAACGATCTGTCCGGACTCCCTCCCGCATATGTCATGACCGCCGAGTTCGATCCGCTGCGCGACGAAGGGATCGACTACGCGGTGCGACTCCAACGCGCCGGCGTACCCACCGAGCTCCACAACTTCCCGGGCACCGTGCACGGTTTCGATCTGGTCGCGCCACAAGTGGCGGTCTCCCAGCGTGCGATCGACGACCGGTTCACCGCTCTCGGAGCGGCATTCGCGAGGCGCTGAGCAGCCCGAATACCGCTTACCGGCGGGCCGGATTCGGCCGGTAACATGGCTGTTTCCGGCGCCGAACGGCTGGCGCTGATGCATGGTGGCCGTAGCTCAGTTGGCGAGAGCGCCGGGTTGTGGTCCCGGAGGTCGGGGGTTCGAAACCCCTCGGTCACCCCAAGAGGCCGAGCACGCGGTCGACGGCAGCGGGCACGTCAACGCTCACGACGACCGCGTGCGCTCGGCCGGCTCCCGTTTCGCGGCAGGGTACCGTCGTTCGCGTCCACTCCGAGCGTGCGTGATTCGATCGCAACCAGCGGTTCGCCGAGCGCGACGAGGAGCGCGAGCGGATCGTGCAGCACCACCGGCTCGTCCTGCTCCGCGGTCCAGCGCTCGATCTCGGGCAGGAGACGCGGCGCCGTGCTCACGAGTTGTTCGAGCACCGCGGTCTCCAGACGCATCGCGACGGTCACGTCGAGCGGCACGATGGTTGCGTCGGTGCTGTCGACGACCACCGCGGCTGCGCCGGGATCCTGTGAGAAGTTCCATTCCACGCGACGGAGGCGGCTCCGGTGCCGAAGGGGCACGAGCACTCCGCCCATGACGGTGAGGGGCGGGATCGCCGCGTCCAGGACCGTCAGGGCCGCGATATTGGTGAGTGGCCCGATCGCGAGCAGTGCTTCGGGTCTTGCCGTCGCGAACCGCTCGGCAACCTCATCGGGATGGTCGCCGGGCACGACCTCGGCGTCGACGAGCTCGCGGGCCAGCGCAGCGCGCCAATCGCTGCGTCCGCCCGTGGTGCTCACACCGACGAGCTCGACGTCGGGGTGGGCGCGTGCGCACAACAGCGCGACCGTGTCGTCCGGGTTGTCGCCGACGTCGGTGTCGATCCAGAGACGCATCCTCAGCCGTGCAGCACCGCGCCGAGCGCGCCGTCGAGGTCGGGATGCGCGAACCCGAATCCGCTGGCTTGCAGCTTCGCGCACGACACGCGCTGGCTCCCCAGCAGCGTGTCGACGAGCTCACCGCCGTACACCGCCTTGAGCCCGAACATCGGCGTGGGCAAGATCGTCGGTCGGTGCAGCGCGCGTCCGAGCGCGGCGGTGAACTCGTTGTTCGTGACCGGGTTGGGCGCGGTGAGGTTCACCGGTCCGGACACCGCCTCCGTCTTCACGAGGTGGAGGATCGCGGCGATCTCGTCGTCGATCGCGATCCAGCTCATGTACTGCTCGCCCGAACCGAGGCGACCGCCGATCCCGAGCCTGAACGGCAGCAGCATCCGTTGCAGCACGCCGCCCTGCTTCGCGAGCACGAGGCCGGTGCGGATGCGCACGACGCGGATCCCCGCGTCGGCCGCAGCCTCGGCGGCCTGCTCCCACGCGACGCACACCTGGGCGCCGAAGTCGTCACCTGGACTCGCGGCTTCGGTGAGCACCTCATTGCCGCGGTTGCCGTAGTACCCGATCGCCGACGCCGACACGAGCACGCTCGGCTTGCGATCGAGTGCCGCCAAGGTGCGCGCGAGCAGCCCCGTTCCCCGCGTACGGCTTTCGAGCACGAGCTGCTTGCGCGCCGGCGTCCACTTCTTGTCACCGATCCCGGCGCCCGCGAGGTGCACGACCGCGTCGACGCCCTCGAGACGGGTCGCGTCGATCGTGCCGGCATCGGGATCCCAGCGCACGTCGTCATCGCCTTCGGGAGCACCCCGCACGAGCCGCAGCACCCGGTGGCCGTCGGCGCGGAGGCGCGGGATCAGCGCGGAACCGATCAGACCGTGCGATCCGGTCAGGCAGACGTCCACGAACACACCGTAACGGTGACGACCGTCCGGTGGGGACTCGGTAGGATTCCCCCCGCCAGCGCCCCTAGCTCAATTGGTTAGAGCAAGTGACTCTTAATCACTAGGTTCCGGGTTCGAGTCCCGGGGGGCGTACACATCGTTGCCGGAAATACAACATTTGCGCAGGTCAACGCGCACATCGGCTGTCCGATCGCTCCAGCGCGAAGGGAGCGCATACGTGCCGATCGGGGCGGCCTGCCATGCCGGTTCGATGAACATTCGGGGCGCACGATCTGCGCTCCAAGGCGTGCGCGAGATCTGGCAGATCTGGCGCTCAACGCTGATCGACGTCAGTCGTTGAGTAGGCCGGGAACAGCGCGCAGTTCGTCGAGAAACGAATGACTGTCCACTGATACCGATGCCGCCGCGCGCGCAGCCGGTGAAGCGTTGAGCCCGACCGAGAATCCCGCCGCATCAAACATCGGGAGATCTGATTGACCATCACCGATGGCGACGACCTGGTTCATGCTGAGGTCGCGCGATTCGCAGTAGTCGCGCAAGAAGGCAACTTTGTCTTCAGGCTCGAAGTACTGAGCAACCCGACCCGCCAGAATTCCGTCCCCGTCGACATGCATCACGGTGCCGGACACCGCGGAGAACCCAAACTGATCGGCCACACACTGAGCCGCGAAGCTCCACGTCACGGTGCACAGCAACGCATCGACTCCGCGAGACGCGAGTTGTTCGACGCCTTCGCGTATGTCATCAATGCAAGGCGCTCGGGTCATCGCTTCGGCAACTTCTGCGATGGAACGACCCTTGTAGTACGGCGCATCTCTGTCGGCGACGTCAGCGCTGTCTATCTCGCCCTCAGTAAAGCGGCGCTCGAGTTCCTCGATGACAGCGCGATGGCCGATCCATTCTCCGAGGTGCAAGCACGCCGTCGTCCCGTGGATCAGCGTGCCGTCCAAGTCGACTGCGACCACCGCCCATTTCTGTGACGTGCCCATGCATGTTCCTAGCACCTCGACGATCGGCCTACGACTGCGACGGGCCCAGATTGCCCAGTGAGGATGGGATGCGCCAGCGCGGGCCCACCGAAGACGAAGCACAGATCAGCGACACGCGTAATCGCCTGATCCAGTGCGCGTGATGTGCCGATCAGTGCGGCCCGCCGGGGTCAATCGGTGAACGTGTTGAGTGGCCGGGGGGAATCTCACCCCCCGGCTCTCTCAGAACCGTGCGTGAGCCTCTCGACTCACACGGCTCTTCCTATCCAGCCTCGTGGCCGCACGCCCATCTGCCAGTGGGCGAAGAGGGTTGGTTCGCGTCGTGCGATGCTCGCCAACCAGCGCGACGCCCGCGTGCGACGGCCGCGCAGCCGCTTGTATTTCCGCATGGCCCATCGAACGAGATAGTCGTTGATGCGACCGAGAGACGGATACAACCCAGACTTGTAGAAGCGTCCGTAGTAGTTGATCCAGCCTCGCACGACCGGGTTCAACCGGCGTGCCAGCTCAGAGAGAGTCGTGTCACTGCGCCGGTGAAGCCGCCAGCGTCGGATCTCTCGGCGTATCGTCTTGGCGGCGTCGTCGCTGACTGCGGGAGTGAACGCGGCGAAGTACTTGCCGTGTTTGCTCTTGGCGAGTCGGGGACGAAAACGTGTAACCCCAGAAGTCGAACCGTTCGTGCTCATGGGAGCGGGGCCGGTTGGCGTCATGTGCGCGAGATCAGGCAGCTACGTGCGCCCGAGCACCTGGGAGACAAGGGAGTTCTTCGATCCTGGGATCAGGACGGCTGAGGAATCGGGGTCGCCGCGAAGCCTGGCCGAGCAGCCGGGGAGCCTCCCTGGCATGAATGACGGCGCAAAGTCAACCACGATTGGGCAGTCCTCTAGACCATGAATCGTTCGGCAATGTTGTCGTCGGCCGCGATCCAGCTTCTGACCTGTTGCTCCGGCTTCGCGCCCGCCCGCGGGACGTAGTTCTTTCGGTGCCACCGCCAACGGAGCGAGCGTTCGGCACGGCCCAGCACGGGCACGCCCGCCGGGATGAGCGCCGGCCGAGGCTCTCGGTCGGTCCGGTCAACTCGTGCACGGAACCCGGCTCCGTGGTGGTAGACGGCCGGCCCGGCATCCTGGTCGCCGTAGATCCCGAACCACACCCGATGCAGGTTTACCGTGTTGAGACGCGTGAGCGCCCGCCATCTGAGTCCGCGTTCGGTGAGGGTGCGCAGCAGCTCACCGCCCGGGTCGATGTGACCACGGTCCGAGACGTAGCCATGGGACCAGTCGCCATTGATCTCGTTCCAAAAGCCGACGCTCGTGAGAGCGAAGCATGGGTGGGGTTGCTTCTCGTCCTTCTCGTCGCGCCGCACCGCGATCAGTCGGTCGGGAGCTGCGAGCAGCGGGGCAAGTGGAGCGATGGGGAACGCGTCGCCATCGAGGAACAGCAGTTGGTCGCCGGGATCGGCTTCGCGCGAGATCCGGTGAGCGAGCTCATTGAGCTTGTCGGCATGTTGCCCTTCGAGCGTGGTCGTGTAGTCGAACCCGGCGCCGTGCTCCTGGTCGATGCCGTCGAGCGATGCCCAGACCTTCGTGTCCGGTGGAGTGAACCGGCGGAGGTAGCGCAACTGGGGTTCGATCCAGTCTGGGCGTTGCCAGTGCACGGTGGCGACGTGGAGACGGTTGCGAATCTCCCCAGGCACTACCGCCATTTCAGCCGCCCTTCCCCGTAGACAAATCGAAGCAACTCCCGCGCGGCACACAGATTGCCCGCGCTCGTTACGCCACCGTCGACGACGCTCAGATCGGCGATCGTCGGAAGCTCCGGCTCGAGAGCGCACAGTCGTGCCGATATGGCTCGCACATTCGCAACCGGCGACCGCGATCTTGTGCGCGCGTCCTGGAACGACACCTCGGTGATACTGGCTCAAGCCAGAGTTATGGGCCTGAGTGTTCGCGTCTTGACTACGACCAGAACGCGTCGTAGGCCGCTTGGTCCGAGCGGTTCTCGACGAGCCGGGTGAACTTGCCACCTGAGATGGTGAACGTGAGCGTCTCGTCCTGGTCGAGCGTCTTGTCGCCTCGCTTGGCCTTGTCACGGTGGGTCGCGACGACCGAGTCGTCGCCTTCCACCTTCATGGTCTCGAGTTCCGCAGTGAAGGTGCCGTCGCTCAGCTCGAAGAGCTTGCCGTAGTAGCCAAGGATCGCGTCAACGCCCTTGTACTCGCCCGCGAGCGGATTGTTGCCCGTCGCCACATGGACTGCATCGGGCGCGAACAATGACCGGAGCGTATCCATGTCTCCTTCACCGAACGCCTTGTAACCCTGTCGGACGAGGTCCTCATTCGCGTGGGCCATGCCTTCTCCTCCACTGGTGCGTCTGCGTACGTTGGACGACGGCAGACGGCGCTTCCCGGCAGGACCGGGAGAAGTCGCGCGTCCTCGACGCGGAACGTAGTGCGCCGGCGTGTCGAGCGCCATTTGCTTCTAGCGCTGGCAGTCCCTCACGTTCGGCGGGAAGCCGCTGCGGGCACGCCGCAACGATCGCGCGATGTTGACACACAGCGCCTGCCCCCGAACATTCAATGTGTGAGGACCTCCTCGGCTCGTGCGCGGAGAACCATGTGGTTCGTCTGCAATCCGTGCACGAGTGAGGAGGTCCCTGATGGGGATGGTAGGAGGCTTGGATCTGCATCGACGGCAGATCACGTTCGATGTGGTCGAGGTCGAGTCGGGCGAGGAGTGGCGGGGTCGGGTGTGGCAGCCCGATCGGGATCGGTTCCGTCGTTGGTTGCGCGACGAGGTGACGCGTCGAGCGCAACGGCGGGGCGGTGGCGTTGGCGGTGGAGGGCTGCACCGGCTGGCGCTACGTGGTCGAGGAGATCGAGGCGGCGGGGTTCGAGGCGCATCTCGGCGGAGCCGGCCGACACCCAAGCGGCGCGGGGTCGCAAGCGGCGCGCGAAGACCGATCGCAGCGACGCACGGTTGTTGCGCGATCTGCTCGCGGCCGACGAGCTGCCCGAGAGTTGGATCCCACCCGAGCCGGTGTTGGAGTGGCGCGAACGGGTGCGGCTGTACGTGTCGTTGGTGAATCAGCGCACGGTGTGGTGTCAGCGCATCCACGCCGAGCTGTATCACCATGGCGTCGCGGTGCCCGGAGGGTGCGATCCGCACCGCCAAGACCCGGGCGATGCTCGCCGACGACAGCGCTGCAGCTGTCGCCGGCGGGGCGGGAGCGGATCGCGGCCGGGTATCGGATGATCGACGCGACCGATCTCGAGGCCCAGCCGCTCAAGCGCGAGCTGCAACGCTTCGGTGCCCGTCAGCCCGCGTGCCGGGCGTTGGTCGACGCGCAGTACGGGATCGGCGGGTTGATCGCGGTGGCGGTGTGGTCCGAGCTCGGCGACTGCCGACGCTTCCGCCGTTCCGAACAAGTGGTGCGCCACACCGGCCTGGACGTGACCGTCGACTCGTCGGATCGTCGACGCGCCGGCGGGTTCCTCTCACGCCAGGGACCCGCAGACGCTGCGCTGGGCGCTCTACGAAGCAGCCAAGAACTCCTCGCATCACCGCAGTCCCGACCACGAGTACTACGCCGCAGGTGAAGGAACGTCACGACGGCAAGATCGCCGCGATCTCCGTCGCCCGCCAACTCGCGCGGCGTTGCTATCACGTGCTGCGCAACCTCGACCCCGACGTCGTCTACGCGATGCCCACCTGAGCACTGCTCGACGCGACGGATGGCATCGCCCACCACGACATCAGGGTCACCCGCGGTCAGCTCCTGCCACCGGCGTGCCCGCCAGCATCCGTGCTGGACGGCCTTCGAACACTGACGCGACCGCGCTCCCAACCACCGGGGGACACCCGATCACGATTGTTGTCGCCGACGACACCAACATCGTCGAGCACCTAGGTAACGCTGGGCGCCCCCACGCCGCCGCGAGCCGAGCCATAACCAGTCAGCACCAACGCGTCACTCGAGATCCTTCGTTGACGCGACCGTTGACTCGCGGTCCTCACACAGGTAACGCCGGATCAGGAGCACGCCGACGTGCCGATCGGGGCGGCCCGCCGGGGTCAATCGGTGAAGGTTCGGTGCGTTGATAGGTGCGCGGACGCGGTGCGCGAGATCGATGCTCCTATGTTTGTCAAGGGTCGTTTTCGGCGGTGCTGGCAGACCAGTGATGGGCCACTCGTGGAGGGCAGGCTCTTATGAGGCCATGCGTTGCCGAGATGGTGTTGGGTGACGGGCCGGCAGATCGTTCGAAGGACAACCGGGTCGGTGTCAGGCAGTTATCGGGCCAGGCCCGCCACCCAGATCTTCGTTTAGTCGCGCGGGAGGTGCTTGTAGATCTCGCGGGCGACGTAACGCTTGAGGATGCGGATGATCTCGGGTTTCGATCGTCCTTGTTCGACTCGTCGCGCGACGTAGGCGCGGGTGCGCGCGTCGGTGCTCATGCGGGTGAACACGATGCGCCACAACGCGTGGTTCGCTTGTCGGTTCCCGCCCCGGTTGAGGCGATGACGGACGGTCTTGCCCGATGACGCTTCGATGGGTGCGACACCACACAGGTGCGCGAACGCTGCTTCCGATCTGATCCGTTCCGGGGTTGTCGCCCGCGGCGACCAACAAGATCGCAGCGGTGTCGATCCCGACACCAGTGACCGCGACGAGGCTGGGCGCGGTGGCGCGCACGAGCTGCTCGAGCTGGGCGTCGAGACGCTCGGTTGTCGTGTCGAGATCGCACGACGCGTCGCCCCAGGGTCTGCGAGCGCGAGCTTCGTCGCGTACACAACCGGATCAGTCCCCGCGGCGGGTCGCAGCGCGGCGGCAGTGCGGGCCAGCCGTCCGCGGGAGACACCTCGGAGCCGTTCTCGCAGCTCATCAGGGGCGGTGAAACCGAGATGGCGGATCTGGTTCAGGCACTTGATCCGAGTGTCGCGAGCCGGAACGTTTCGCGATCAACAACACCCGGATCGCCTCGACGTTGCCGTCCGCGGTCTTCGCGATTCCCGACGCCCGCCGCGACAGCGCGGCGCGTGCCGCTTCGATCGCGTCGATCGTGTCGGACTTGCCGGCCTGACGGCGCAGCTGACGGTTCGGGCGATCGACCTCGATCACCTCGAGATCCCGGCTCCGCAGGTATCGCGCCAGACCCGCACCGTACGCGCCGGTACCTTCGACCCCAACCCGCTTCAGCGAGCCGAACGTCTCCAGCCACGCGTGCAGCTCGACGAACCCCGCGGTTGTCGTCGCGAACGGCGCCACGCCCAACACACCGCCGCTCGCGTCCACCGCCGCCGCGACATGCACATCCAAATGAGTATCGACTCCGCCCGTGACCGGGCGCGTGGTCTCTACGATGGTCATCGCCATCCCTTCTGTCTCAAACGGTCAAGGGGTGGCACGCACGTCCCGGGAAGGAGACCGTGACGAGCACGCTGCTCCCAACAGCGAGCTCGATCACCCTCCGGAACGGGGCGTGCCCATTCCACCAACACGCTGACCGACAAGCACCCAACACTTCCGTGCAACAACAAGTCAGACCAACATGCGAGCGCTGAACGTAGCGGTCTCACCAACCGTGAACGTGGACCCCAAGACAGCACCACCACATACTCACTGGCAGATATGGGCGGCTTGAGAGACCCGCTCACACGGTGGTAAGGATGTCTCGAACGACGGCGTCAGGCGGTCGCATTCGAGGGAAGCGTGGCGATGATCTCCATCGCCCACTGCTCGATGTCGGCCCAGTCACGGTGATCGCCATAGCGACCGCCCGTCGCTAGGAAGAAGAGTCGTCCGACTGCGTTCCAATGTGCCTTTTCGATCACGCCCGCGAAGAATCGGTGGGGAGCGCCCAACGCGGCAACATCGGGCGGCAACTTCCGGGCGCGTCGAGCCAGTCGGGACAGCCGGGGCCCCAGAAAGCTCGTCGTCTCGCCCACCGTGCAGACACTGAAGAGCCACAGCGGCCGCCGCGCCTCGCGACCAAGCTCCGTGAGCAACTTGGACGCGGGTGTCAACCACCGGCCGTTGTGAATCGCGCTCCCGAGGACGGCCGCGTCATAGGCGCGGACATCGCTGACATCGTCAGCAGCGCGAACATCAACGAGCACACCGGCCGTAGACAACTGCTCCGCGACTGCTTGAGCGACGCCCTTCGTCGAGCCGTGGGCGGTCGCGTAAGCAACAAGAACGGTCATGACCGAAGGATGCGCGTCGCTGCGGCGAATGACTAGAGGCGAACGGCCTCATGTAAAGCCGCGATAGGTCGCCTCACGACGACGCATCCCGTCGATACGGCGGCGCACCGAATGCCCTGAATGAGACTGTGATGCGAGCACGGGTGGGTGCTCGTACGGTTCCGGGTTCTGGTGGGTGGTCTCGCGAATGCCCTGCCACCGTTCGCGGTTGGCTTTCGAGCGATTAGCCCGCCCACCGGTTCTCGGCTTCGGCGTGGCTCGAAACAGGAACGGCACACCCTCTTCAGGATTGCCCGCCGTGGCGTATCCCATCGGTGTTCTCTGCGAGGAGGTTCCACATGTTCATCATTGGTATCGACCCACACAAGGCGTCACACACCGCCGCGGTGCTCGATGGTCACGAGCAGCTCGTGAGCGAGGTCCGCGTCTGCGCGGATCGTTCGCAGCGAGATCGATTGTTGGCGTTCGCGGCGTCGTTCGAACCGCGGTGTTGGGCGATCGAGGGAGCGACCGGTACCGGCGCGCTCTTGGCTCAACAACTCGTCGCGGTCGGTGAGACCGTGCTCGATGTTCCACCGGCGCTCTCGGCCCGAGTCCGACTCCTCGACAACGAACGCAGCGACAAGACCGACGCCCACGACGCTCGTTCCGCCGCGATCGTCGCATTGCGGCACTCGAAACTGCGTGTCGTCGGCCTCGAGGACCACACTGCAGTGCTGCGCCTGCTCGCGAAGCGTCACCACGACCTGGTCGCGCATCGCACCCGGGCGATCTGTCGCCTCCACACCCTCTTGTGCCACCTCGTCGCGGGTGGGCTCCCCCAACGCCTTTCCGCCACAAGGGCCGACAGCCGAGCTGCGCCGCATCCGACCCGCCGACGCGGTCGGCAGCGAACGTCGCCGTGTCGCCCTCGAGCTCCTCGGCGAAGTTCGCCGCACCGACGCCGACCTCGTCGAGCTCAAGGGTCGCATCACCACAACGGTGGCAGCGTCAGCGACCAGTGTGACCGACGTGTTCGGGGTCGGCCCGGTGATGGCCGCGTACCTCATCGGTTACAGCGGTGACATCACACGGTTCGCGACCGCCGGGCACTACGCCCGCTACAACGGCACTGCCCCCATCGAAGCATCGTCGGGCCCGAACGCCACGGCATCGACTCAACCCCCGTGGGAACCGTCAACTGAACCACGCGCTCCACATCGCCGCGGTCACCCAGGTCCGCAACGACACCCCCGGACGCGCGTACTACCTCCGCAAACAAGCCGAGAGGCAGAACCAGCAAAGAAGCGATGCGCGCACTCAAGCGCCGCATCAGCGACGCCGTCTACCACCAACTCCTCGCCGACGCGACCCGCTGAACATGACGGGCCCGGGAGGGCAACCAGGGACGACTCTCGAATCCAGCGTGGCCGGCAGATCCCTGAACACCGGCACTTCGGAAACAGCCACTCCCGAACCCGACAACAACGCTACGACCCGCCAGCCCGTCCACGCCACGAGCTGACCTCACGCGCCCAAACACGCCAGAAAACTTCCTCTTGACACAAACAGGCTTCGCTCGGCGCTCGTTCTGCCACGACTTCACGCGTACAGATCGAAGACAGGGCCTGCCAAATGAACGCCGGCTCCGAGACCGCACCGACGTGATGCGCCTCTTGTTGTCAAGCGGCTTGTTGGGTGGTCGTGGCGAGCTCGCGTTGGGTATTCGTGACGGCGTGTAGCACGTGAGGGAAGAGCTCTCTGGCGACGTAACGCTTGAGGCAACGGATGATCTCCTGCTTGGTGAGCCCGTCGGCGGTTCGCCGAGCGATGTAGTCCTTGGTCGGCTGGTGTGAGGTCATACGCACGATGACGATGCGCCACAACGCCGAGTTCGCGTGGCGGTCCCCGCCGCGGTTGAGGCGATGACGGTTGGTCTTGCCGGAGGACACCTCGACCGGTGACGACCCGCACAGAGCCGCGTAGGAACGTTCGTGATGGAGCCGGTCGGGGTTGTCGCCCGCGGTGACGAGGAGTTGGCCGGCGGTGTCGGCCCCGACGCCGTGCACGGCGAGCAGCGAAGCTGCGATGTCGGTGAGGATGGTCTTGATGCGCGCGTCGAGCGCGGTGATCTCGGCGGCGAGGTCTCCCCAGCGGTGAGCGACCGAGCAGAGCGCGTAACGCGACGCCCCGTCCGCAGTGGTGGTGATCCGGGGCCGCCAGCTTGCGGCGAGCGCGACTTTCTTCTTGAACGTCAACGCGCGCAGCTGGGCACGAACCGAGTCGGGAGCGGTGTCGATGAGGCTATGCAGCTGGTTCGCGGCCGCGGTGCGGGCTTTCATCGCCCCACCTCGAGCTACTCGCAGCTGACGTAGCGCCTCGATCGGCCCGGTGCCCGCCTTCGGGGTCACGGTCGCATCACCGGCCAGCACCGCCCGCGCGGCAGCTTCGGCATCCACCGTGTCGGACTTCCCGCGCCGGCGTCGGTTCTGTCGGTTGGGTCGGTTCACCTCCACCACCCGCACCCCGCGCGCCGTGAGAAAGCGGGCCAAGCCCGCGCCCCACGATCCGCAGCCCTCGACCCCCACCGCCACGACCTCACCGAAACCGCGAAGCCACACCAACAGCTGTCGATACCCGTGACGAGTCGTCGGAAACGACGCCGTCGCCAGGATCCGGCCCACGTCGTCGATCACCGCGCCGACGTGCACGTCCTTGTGGGTATCGACACCGCCGAGAACCCGGCGCTCGACACCAGATCGCGCGAATGTGGTCATGCCACTCCTTTTCATCAACCGGATCGGATGGCACGCACCGCCGGGCGGGCGGACAGGACAGTGATCGGGCCTCTCGCACAGGCGCCTCTTCGGTCACGTTCGCCCAACCGGTGCGTGCAACACGCAGGGTCTCGCTCACCCGGCCGACTGATCACTTCCAAGGCACCCCGAAAGGGCCGGCCGTTCGGCGGGTCAGACCGAGTGAGCGAGACCCTCCACGTTCCCTACCAGCGCGATAACCGCGCCTGGTGGATCATCACTGCCGTTCGGTGCGGATCGCTGCGGCGATTCGGTGCGCGTTATGGCGTCGCGTTCTGTGCGCGTTCGGTTCAGCGGCGCGACATCGGCAGTTAGGGCGCGGTACCGAGGTCGTCCGAGCGTCCAGCTTCGATTCGCGACCACTGGGCGATAGGGCGTGATCCGGGCGAGGAGCGCGGCGCTGGGGTATTGCTCCGAAGTCCGTTCGTCCGCAAGGCGCCCGCGCCGTCCTGTTGCCACGGTTGTGGCCAGCCGGGGGGCGAGTCCTCCCACGGCTCCTGGCGTCCGTACACGGTGAGGTCCATGAGCGCGTAGTTGTTGTCAAGTACCTCTACGCCGCGGATCGTTGTCCAGTAGGTCTCGAAGACCCGGTCGACGTCCCGTACGTAGCACACGATGTGCATCCTGCCGACGTGGCGCCCGACGAGGAGCGCGTCGAGAGATGGCGTGCGCCGAGTACCACGGCATGTCCCAGCCCATGAAGTCGCGGTAGCGGATGCTCTCGTCGTAGGGACCCTGACAGAAGACCGCGAAGGTGATGTCGCGAGAATGAAGGTAGGACAGCTCCGCGACCTGGCTGGTGAACCACGTGCAGCCTTCGCACTGCTCGGCCGCAGGTCGGCCGGCGTGCCACATGAAGTAGTAGGCGATGAGCTGTCGGCGCCCTTCGAACGCGTCGAGCAGAGTGAGCGGCCCGTGGGGCCCGATCAGCGCGAGGTTGGCGGTCCACCTCGACCATCGGGAGGCGTCGCCGGGCCGCTGCGATCGCGTCGCCCTCGCGGGTGTGCGCCTTCTCCCGAACCCGCAGCTCATCCAACTGCGCTTGAAACGTTTCTCGATCGACAACCGTAGGCAGAGCGAGATTCTCGCCGTTCATTTTCGCCCCCCACATCTCATCCGGCCGCCCAGAATGCCCGCGCCGTGCTCTTACCGCCACCGCGTTTCGTGCGACAGAACGGCAGGGCGCGAGATCGGTAGATCTGGCGGGCTTACGCGACGATCCAGTCGCTCGTTGTAGTCATCAATCTCTCTCGACGGTTGACTGCTCGCGGCGTCGTCGGCCGAGCAATGAGAAGCACTGCCCCACTACACCGCCGATCAGAAGCGCTGCCCCAGCGACGAGCCACGGGCGTGGGTCAAGGTGCTCATCGCATCCGCTGGCCGTGGCTGTCTGCCAACACGTCGTTCCAGGGCCTTCGCGTTGCACGTACGCAACGAACAAGAAGATGAGCCCTGCACCACCAAGCAGTCCCCACGCGGAGCGTCGCGTGGTCCGAGACCCTATGAGCAAACCTGCCCCGATCATGACTGCCGGAGCCAAGGCCAACCAGCCGAGCCCAACGAGACCGATCGCGCCTGTCAAGCCCACCATCACCCACACCACGAACCAACCGCAGCTTGCGAGGTAGATCCCGGACAGAGATTCCCGGCCGGTTGATGTCGACTGCTTCATCCTGAGTCAGTATGCACCCGCGAGTTCTGCGCGATCGGAACGACAAGCCGCACCGATTGCCCGCGCTGCGCTCCGACCGCCAGCACGTTCGACGCGACAGAAGGCCTCTCGCTCACTGGCAGATGGGTGCGAGGAGCCTGCCATGCTTGGTTCGAGTAGCACGAGGTCATTTCGGGACGTCGTGATCGCCGCGCGAGCGGTTGACTTCAAAAATTCGAATTCCGGATCGGTCCTGTGCTTTCGCGGAGTACATCGCCGCATCCGCTTCGGCCAGGAGCTGGTCTGCACCGTCGCCCGCTTCTCCGATGGTCACGCCAACACTCGCGGTGACAGAGATCTCCGTTCCGCCTACGTCGAAGGGCACCGCGAGCCGCGCGCTTGATGCGATCAGCGATCGCCGCCGCGACCGGCTTGCTGCGGATGTCGGCGCAGACGATCACGAACTCGTCGCCGCCAAAGCGAGCGAGCGTGTCGCTTGGCCGTATCACCGCCTGCAATCGCGGTCCGAGCATCCGAAGGACATCGTCTCCTGTCGTGTGGCCATGACTATCGTTGACGTGCTTGAAGTCGTCGAGATCGAGGAACAGGATTGCCACAAATGCACCACTTCGTTGCGCGCGTGCAAGGGCTCCTTTGATCCGATCGTAGAGCAACAGTCGGTTGGGCAGCTCGGTCAGCGGGTCGTGGAACACTCGATGCTCCAACTGCCGTTCGATCTGTTTGCGCTCGCTGATGTCACGCGCGATCGTAGAAACGCCTACGAGACGACCCGCTCCGTCACGGATAGCCGAGATCGTCACCGAGACGTCAACGAGGCTCCCGTCCTTGCGTCGCCGGACGCTCTCGTAATGCTCGATGCGCTCTCCCGCGCCCAAGCGCCCGAACACATCCGACAGTTCGTCATCGCGATCCCGCGGAATGAGCACCGAAATGTCTTGCCCCAACATCTCCTCCGCGGTGTAGCCGTAGAGGTGCTCCGCTCCGGAGTTCCAACTCAAAACCGTCCCATCAAGGGCCTCACCGATGATCGCATCGTCTGAAGACTCGACGATCGCACCGAGAAACGCCTCAGGCGGCGTAGAGACGGTACGGCCCGACACCAGCACGGCCCATCGGCCACCACCACGCCGCCTCATCCCGACCACCCCCACGACGTCGCCAACTCATCCGATCCCGAGCAAAGTCCGCCACTCAGCTCGAGCTTTGAGATCCAGGCTGGTTGCACCGTGGGGTCGCGCACCCATCACCCTGGAACAGCGTATCGACTCGATCCCGGACCGAACTTAAACCCAAGCAACACAGACCAGCATCGCAAGCGTCGGACACACTGACGATCTACGCGCCCAGATTGCCCGCGCTCGTTCTGCCACTTCACGCGTACAGATCGAGAAGGCCGGACGTATCCCGCGACGCCTGGCTCGAGCGCACATTTGTGCCGATATGGGCGGCCCAGCGCGTCGAGCGCGTGAACGTTCGGTGCGCCGTTATGTACGCGGACCGGGTGCGCGATATCGGCATCAGTTCTCGCGCGGCCGATGAACCGACGACGCGTTGCTCAGGATCCCAGCACCACGGCGTATTCGACAGTGGGACACTCGACCACGCCATCAGTCATCCAATCGGTGAGGCGCTCCGCCCGAGCTTGGCCCGTGGCGTGAAAGCCGACCTTCTCGTAGAAGTGTCGCGCTCGCTGTGCATCGCGCGGCGTCCACAGGAACACTTCCTCGGCGTCCTCGCCTAGGGCGACCAAGCACTTGGCCATGAGCTGCGTTGCGACGCCTGTTCCCCATGCATCGGGATGGCAATAGAAGCCGCGAACTTCGGCCCGGCGCGCTTCTGGCGATGGTGTTGCGTGAGCGAACCCCATGACATGCCGGTTGACCTCACCGACAAGCAGGATGTTCGGAGCTGCAAGCAAGCGTTGCATTGAGTGCGTCCAACCGCTTCTGCGGCCTTCGGCGGCCCTACGAAGAAACTCTTGATCGAAGATGTGCTCGTACGCGGCAATCCAAGCTTCGGCATGCGCCTCGCCGATCTCTTCGCCGTCGGCGGCGGCTGCATTGCGCACACGGATCTCGGCGTCGACCACACCGCAAAGCATGGCACCTTCGCTGCACATGGTGCGACGAGATTTGGATGAGCGATGAGGACGATCCAAACGGTTTCGAAATGCGGCCGGTCGAGCCGCCATTGGGTTCCTGCCATCAGGATCTCCCCCTACGACATGATGCCCATGTCGAGATGTCTCGGCGCGTACAGATTTGCCCGCTCTGCGCTCGCTTCACCACCGTCAACGGCGCACAGATCCACGACACGCGGGATCACTGGTGCCGCGTCCGCGTGATGTGCCGATCTGGCGCGTCAGCAGAGCCGACAAGGGCGCGTTCTTGAGCGCGCGTTCTGGCGCGTCCCTGATCGGCACTTATACGGGTGATCCGCCACCTGGGCTGAACACCCGAGGAGTCTTCCTCGGGTTCCAGTCCGTCGAGGGGAAGGTGTGCGGTGATGTGGTCTCCGTCGTTCAAGTGCGTGGTGCGCGCCGATGGTGAGCGGTCGTATCGGGTCGGTCATGAGCTGGTCGACGAGTTCTTGGAGTTCGTGTCGGGTCGGGCGCGTCCGAACACGGTGCGGGCGCTATGCGCATGACCTGAAGGTGTTCTTCGACGCTGGTCGGCAAGGAGCCGGTCGAGGTGACGTCGCGCGACGTGCTCGACGTTCGTCGCGTCCAGCAGCGGCCGAGCGCGGGTGCGCGAGAACGTGGTGCGGATCTCCGATGGTGGCGCGGGGCTGTCGGCGGCGACGATCAAGCGCCGGCTGGCGGCGGTGTCGAGCCTGTATCGGCTATCTGGTCGCCGCGCGGCGACGTCGGGCGTGACGGTGAACCCGGTGCCGCGCGGGCTGCCGACGCGTCGGAGCCGCCATCGTGAACAGCGCGGCGTGGTGCCGTTGGTCCGCGGCGGTGCGTCGACTGCCACGCATCTTGGAACCGGTCGAGGTCGAGGCGCTGATGGCCGCGCTGCGCACGGAGCGGGATCGGGCGATGGTCCAAGCGATGCTGCTGGGCGGGTCTGCGTCGTTGCGAGGTGCTCGGTCTGCGGCTCGAGGATCTCCGCCTCGGCGAGTGGCGGGTGTTCGTCGCCGACGGCAAGGGCGGCCATCAACGGCTGGTGCCGATGTCGCAGACGTTCTTCACGACCGTCGCCCGACTATCTGAACAGCGAACGGCCGGCGGATGCGTCGACGGATCGGGTGTTCGTCGTGTTGAAGGGACCACGACGCGGTCAGCCGCTGTCGGCCGAGGGACTCGACGAGATCCTCAGCCGACGCGCGAGCTCGTGCCGATCTCGTGCACGGCACCTGTCACGAGCTGCGCCACACCTGCTTCACCCGGCTGCGCGAAGCGGGCATGGCGATCGAGGCGCTGCAGGCCCAGGCCGGTCACCGGTCGATCGCCTCGACGCGCGTCTATCTGCATCTCGGCGCCGACTGGCTCGCCGACGAGTACCGAGCGCGCGGCCGAAGCCATCGAAGCCCAAGCGACGATCGGAGCGGCCCGATGAACGCGCACCGCAACGTCGCTCACCGCACGTCGGACCGGCGCGGACCGGGACGTGCCGCCAGGAGGTCACCTGGGAGGAGATCCGCCTCCGAGCCCCGCAGATGGCGGCCACCATGGCCCGTTCTTCGATCAGCTCGCGGTGTCGGCCCGACCGGCGACGGTCGTCGCGTACTCGATGGCGTTGCGGTTCTTCGCCGGGCACGTCACCGACATCGACCCCGCGTGCGTGACGGTCGGCCGATCGAGCGTCGTCACGTCGAGGACTACAAGCGTTGGCTCGCCGGCCCGGCCCGGCCAAGAAGGCCGCGAACGGTGACCCCCACCACGATCCGCCATCGGCTCGGTCTGCTGCGCACGTTCTTCGAACGGATCATCGACTGGGACTACGACGACGCGCCCGCGCCGGTGCCGATCTATCGCGGGTGACTTCCCCGAGCCCGACGAACCGCTCCCGAAGTTCCTCGACGACCCCACCGCCGCGAAGTTCATGGCCGCGCTCGCCGCCGATCCCGACCAGCGACGACGGCTCATGGTCGAACTGCTGGCCCGCACCGGCATGCGCTCGGTGAGCTCGCCGCACTCGCACGACGACGCCATGGTCCGCATCGGCGACACCTACTGGTTGCGGATCCCGGTCGGCAAGCTCCACAACGACCGCTACGTGCCGTTGCATCCGATGCTCGTCGAGCTCATCACCGACTGGCCGCGCGACCCGGCCACCGTCGCGGTCGGGTCGTCTCGTCGAACGCGACGACGGTCAAGCCCTTCGACCGGCGCACCATCCACCGCTACGTCGACACCGTCGCGAAACGTGCCGGTGTCGGTCACGTCCATCCCCACCAGCTCCGCCACACGCTCGCGACCCAAGCGATCAACCGGGGCATGAGCCTCGAAGCGATCGCCGCGCTGCTCGGACACCGATCGATGCGCATGACCCTCACCTACGCGCGGATCTCGGACCGCACCGTCGCCGACGAATACTTCCGCGTCACCGAAGCCGTCGAAGCCAACTACCAGCACGCCGACGCGTGCCCGCCGACGTCGAGGGACCGAACATGCGACGCCTCGCCGCCGACCATCGCCGGCTGCTCGGCAACGGTCACTGCACCCGCCCCGTCGCGCTCGACTGCACCTTCGAGAGCATCTGCGAACGCTGCGGCTTCTTCGAGACCGGACCGCAGTTCGTCCCCATCCTCCGCAAGCAACGCGACCACGCCGCCGACCACGACCAACACGACCGAGCGCAGCTCTTCGACGGCGCTCCTCGACGCATCGACGACGACAGCTGAGACCGTGCTTCGAATAGCCCCAGCCCAGGCCCAGATGGATCACCCGTATAACAACACTTCGGGACACGCGCGTGATCACTATTGCGGGTTCGGTAGCGGGGTCCTCGCGCGGCGGGCGACCGTAAGCATGGCGAGCAGGTGTGCGGTCACTCGCCCACCTTGGTCTTCCACGCGTTGGCGAATGTGAGCGATGAGCTCCGCTCGAGCATTCTCAGGCAACTCCTTGACTCCGGACTGCGTCGAGAGGTTGGTTGCGTAGCCCTCTGCGGTGAACGTGACCTCGAACGTTCGGCGCGTCGTCGTCGGTTCATCGAACACACCGGATGCCCGTACGGCCGGCGCAAGATCGTCCCTGATGAGGTCCGGGTGCATCGTCGAGGGATCGAAGCGCGCGCCGACGGCTGCCCAGTCGTCCTGCACTTCCCACCAGAACCGGTCGGCGGTCTCGGGAACGACCCACGGGGTTGCGAGGACCACGAGATGTCCGCCCGGGCGCAGCACAGTAGCTGCCTTGACGAAACGGATGTCCCGGTCGATCCAGTGAAAGGAATTGCACGCAAAGACGGTGTCGAAGCAGGCGGTGCCGGGATCCCAGGACTCGAACGATGCCGTCACGACGCTGACATTCGGAAAGGCCGCCAGGTTCGCCCGCGCCCGCTCGGCAAGATGCGGGCCGAGTTCTACCGCGACGACCTGCAGTCCGCGTGCTGCAAGGTGTCGCGTGGCCTGGCCCGTCCCAGGTCCGATCTCCACGACCGTCGACCCGGCGCTCAACGATGCCCGTTGCATGACCTCGTCGAACACGTCGTCGGGTGCCACGGGTCGAGAACGGTCGTACGCCTCCGCGTCCTGATCAAATGTCGCCCGCAGCACGTCTCGCTGATCGCTCTCCCACGGTGGTGTGACGTCGCGATCCGTCGACACATCCTCTGGCCCGTTCGCGTCCGGAACCCCGCCCATTTACCAATGCTCTCATTCGCACGCCTCATTCGCAGGCCTCCCGCTTCTGGTCGCATCGCAGGCGCCCGCCCCGGAACGCCGGATCAAGGGCGCGCGGAAGTGCCGCTTTGGCGCGGCGAGTGAGCCGTCAACTACGCGGATCTTGGGCGCGCGTTCTGGCGCGTCCCTGATCGGCCACTTCGGGGAGATGGCCCACGTCGACATCGACGCGCGTTCGGGGACACCGGCGGCCGGATTGCACGCGACCTGAACCGTCGTTCGGGTCGCTTCGCGATTACCTGAGCGGAGCGCGTGCCGCCGTCGCGGGGGTCTCGGGAGAACGGCGCTTCTCTAAGAACTGGCTGACAAAGAGTTGAGCACCGCGACCTCTGGGAAAGTCGCCGGCGCGCCGTATCCGTGCTCGGCTAGCCACCGAATCTCCATCAGACTTCGCAACGACCAGTACGCGCGAATCACGTCGACCTCGACGTCGCCGCCGTAGCCCGCGACGACATCGTCGAGGTGCTCCTCGTGTGCGAGAGTCAGCGTGGCGAGGTCGTACATCGCATCGCCGTGGCCGCCCTCGGACCAGTCGACGACGCCGGTCACCTCGTCACCGTCGACGAACACATGGACGATCTGCAGGTCGCCGTGGATGAACACCGGTGTCCACGGCCGCAGCGCCGCCTCCGCGACCTGACGATTGCGCAGGACGACGTCGGCGGACACGACACCGTTGGCGACGAGCCACTCGCACTCCGCGTCGAGTTTCGGCGGGAACTCAAACGTGCCCCGACTGCTGCGAGCGGGTTGCTGCTGACACTGGCTACTGGGCCACGGCGGCAGCGGAGCGTCGTGCAGGGTGCGGACGGCGGCGCCTGCCGCAACCCACGCCGCCGAAGACGCACGGCGAGGGCTCTTGAAGCAGGCCGAGCGCCGCTCCGGGAACCGCAGCGAGCGCCAGTACCGGCGGCTTGCGCCACAGGACCTCGGGGGTGGGGATCGGCGCCCTCGCCATGACCTCGACCTCTCGGTCGATGCGCGTTTGTTCCGTGTCGATCTTCAGGAATACGTCGCCGACGCGCAGCGTCACCGCGCTCCCGATGCGCGACAACGACTTCGATCTCCTGCATGTCGTCGATCATTGCCCCCCGGCCACCGACGGCGCAGAGAGTATTGGGAGCCGCCGATTGCCCGAGCCCACGGCGTCAGTCCGCTCTGATGAGAAGTGCACGTGCAGTTCCTTAGACAGCCGTCGCCGTGAGCATCAAAGGAGCGTTTCCCCAGCGCAGCGTTCCGCCGGAAGGCTAATTCGGAGCTTTCGCCGTCTCGCCCGCGGCCCTATTCGGCGCTCGGGGCGGTCAAGGAGAACGTCCGTGGCTGCCACAGAACGTTCGCTGGTCGATCCCGCCGTGCGTGACACCTATCGCCGGGTCGGGGCGTACAGATTGCCGATCGAATGGAGCAGGGGAACGTCCGAGAGTGCGCACCGATCCGGCGTTATGCGCCACCCGCGCCGTCGTTCGTCAGACCACCTGTCGCCGGCGAGTCGGTCTCGCTGACGCGGCCGAACACCTTGGTGAGCGCGCGGTAGACCGAGCAGCTGATGGGCCACTGGGTGACGATCTTGCCGGTGGGCGCCTTGAAGTAGTTGTTGCTCATCGTCCAGGAGGTGCCCTCCATCTTGGACTGGAGCCACCGGTTCCACCGGGCGTCGAAGCTCGGCCTGACCTCGACGGCCGTCACGCGCTCGCGCCGCATGCGCTTCATCGCGCGCACCGCGTACTCGGACTGGCTCTCGAGCATCGTGACGATCTCGCCGCCGTTGGTACCCGGCCCGTAGAGCATGAAGAAGTTGGGGAACTCCGGGACCGTGATGCCGAGGAACGCGTGCGGCTCGCCGGCCCAGTACTCGTGCAGCGTCGTGCCCGTGCGGCCGACGACCTTCAGGCGCGCGAGGTAGTTGGCCGGCTGGAACCCCGTCGCCATCACGAGGACGTCGATCTTCCGCTCGACGCCGTCGACGTCGACGATCCCCGTGCGCGTCATCGACGCGACCGCCTTGGGGACCAGCTCGACGTTGGGCTCCTTGAGCGCGGGGTAGAACGTCGTGGCGAAGATCGGCCGCTTGCCCGGGTACGGGTACGTCGGGCGTGACGGCCTCCCGCAGGTCGGGGCGGTCCTCGAAGCTCTTGGCGATGTAGTCGAGGCAGAACTGGCGGCGGGCGGCGTTCTCCTTCGTGTCGACGCGGAAGATCTTGCCGCCCCAGATGTTCTTCTCCATCAGCCACTTCAGCCGGAGGCGCTCCTGCTTGCGCCGCCACGGGTTCGAGAACGTCCTGCGCTCCTCGTCGGTGAAGTCGCGTTCGCCCTTGGGCATGACCCAGCCCGGTTCGCGCTGGAACAGGTACAGGTGCTCCACGATCGGCTGGATGGCGGGGACGATCTGCGTGGCCGTCGAGCCGGTGCCCACCACCGCGACGACCTTGTCGGTCAGGTCGTGCTGGTGCTCCCACCGCGAGGTGTGGAACTTCGGGCCCGTCGAAGTCGTCGAGCCCCGGCCAGTCGGGGTAGCGGGGGACGTTCAGGAACCCGACGCCGCTGATGAGCACGTGGCACTCGTCGGTGGTGCCGTCGTCGAGCCGGACCGTCCACACGTGGCGGTCGTCGTCCCACGTGGCCGACTCGACGGCCACCCCGAGGCGCAGGTGCGGGCGCAACCCGTACTCGTCGACGGTCTCCTCGAGGTACTTCTGCAGCTCGGCCTGCTGGGCGTGGGTGCGCGTCCAGTCGTGCGGCTTGAACGAGTACGAGTACAGGTGCGAGCCGACGTCGACCTCGGCGCCCGGGTAGGTGTTGTCCCACCACGTGCCGCCGATGCCGAGCGACGACTCGTAGATCGTGAACGTGTGGATCCCGGCGCGCTTCATCTTCACGCCGGCGGCGATCCCGCCGAAGCCGGCGCCGACGACCACGGCCCGCGGCGTCCCCGCCGGACCGAACAGCTCCTCGGCGGGCGGACGACGGCTCATGGGTAGATCATGAACTCCAGGAGGTTGCCGTCCGGGTCGCGCACGTACACGCTCGACGCATCAGCGCCGGCGACCGCCTCGTCGCGCCACCGGACCCTCGATGATCGTCGGCGCCCGCGTCGTCGCAGCAGCGCGTGCAGCGATTCCGGTGATCCGTCCCACACGAAGCAGAGATCGCCGCACGGCGGTATCGCGGCGGGTGCCCGCAGCGTGAAGCCGTCGCGCTGCCAGATCGCCGGACGGTGGAAGTTGATCATCTGGTCGCCGACGTAGACCGACACGACGTGCGGGTGCTCGGCGACGTCGCAGCCGAGCGAGCGATAGAACGCCACCATCGCGTCGGTGTCCTGCATCGGAAGCGACACGTGGTCGAAGCCGCAGATCGACTGCGACGCGGTGCGTGCTCAGGACGCATGCGCGAAGCCGTACAGCCGGGCGCAGTTGGTCGCCGTGATCTTGCGGCGGTCCGCCGTCGGGCAGCGTGCCGAGCGTCTCCTCGATCGCGCGCCGCGAGTTGGGGAACGTGCTGTCGGTGTGCGGATAGTCCGACGCCCACATGCACGAGTCGGCGCCGAGCAGCGGGATGAGCTGCGCCGCCGAGCGCGTCCTCCTCGAACGTGGCCATCACCTGGCGGCGGAACAGCTCGCTCGGCGGGGTCCTGGTCGCGTAGTCGAGCTTGTCGCGCAGGGCGTGCCACTCGAGGTCCATGCGCGCCAGGAAGTACGGCAGCCAGCCGATGCCCGACTCCGCGAGCACGAGCTTGAGGCCGGGATGCCGCTCGAGCGCGCCGCAGAACACCATGGTCGCGAGCGGCTCGTCGAGCTGCAGCGGCAGGAGCGTGGCGAACGCCGCCGACTGCCACTTGCCGATCCGGTAGCTGAGCTTCGACGAGGTGCCGCCCTTGATGTGGAAGCTGATCGGCAGGCCGGTGTGCTCCGCGGCGGCCCACAGCCGGTCCCAGGCCGGGTCGCCGACGTCGATGTCGAAGACGTCGATGATCGCGCCGCGGTGGCCGAGCGCCGGCGCAGCGCTCGAGCTCGGCGGCGGCGGCCTCGGGCGAGTGGCCGGGCAGGAACGCGAGCACGCACAGCCGGTCGGGGGCGACCGCGTTGAACTCCTCGACCGCCCAGTCGTTCCACGCCGCGTAGCACGCGCTCTGCAGCGCCGGGTCGTCGATCGGGAAGCCGAGCGAGAGCGGTCCGTAGATCACCGAGGCCCACAGGCCGTCGCGGTCCATGTCCTGCAGCCGCAGCTTCGGGATTGCCGGCGCGGAAGCCGTCGTCGTCGATGCCGGCCCGCCCGATCGCGCTGAGCTTCTTCACGAGCGTCGCTCTTCCGGCGGCATCCCGCTGCGGCCGATCACGCGGTCCTCGCACACCCAGACCGACTCGCCGTCGCGCGTCGACGACGTGCGGGCCGCGCTCGGCCTGCGGCGCGCGGCAGCCGCGACTCGCCACAGCTCGGGCGGCACCGCGGACAGATCGAGGTGATCGTCGCAGGAGTAGATGCCGGTCGCCGGGTCCATCCAGCGCCCTTCTCTCGGGGCATCGTCACGGATCGTAATCTCTCGCCCCTCCCGCCCACGATGGCGACGGCGCGACCACAGCAGGCCGCGCGCAGAGCGTTCCGCACGAGCGCGTCATCGGTGTCGTCAGGAGGCTCCCGCGTCGGTCAGTCCGACCAGGGTTCCCGGTCCCAAGCCCGGTCGAGGCCCCTCATCCCGCCACCCATAGGGAAGAACTGGCGCTGGGCGTAGGTCTCGCGCGCGAGGCCGTGGCCCAGCTCGTCGAGGAACGCACGTTTGAAGTTCTGGGTGAACAGCTGCCGCGTGTAGCGCAGCACGAGCGGCGGCCGGTTCGCGAGCTCGCGCGCCAACTCCCACGCGCGATCGAGAAGCTTGTCCTTCGGCAGCACCTCGGCGACAGCGCCCCACTCCATCGCTTCCTGCGCGCTCAGCTTCTTGCCCGTGAGCAGCATGTAGCGCGCCCGGTTCGGCCCGACGAGCAGGGGCCAGATGACGGCCTGTCCGTCACCCGGCACCAGACCACGAGGGAAGTGCGCGAGGTCCTGGAAGTAGGCGGTGTCGGAGGCCAGCACGATGTCGGCCAGCAGGGGAACCTCGGAGTGGATGCTGCACGGGCCGTTGACCGCGTCGATGATCGGCACGTCGACGGAGAGCACGTTCTCGATGAGCATGCGGCCGTACCACGCCTTCTCGTCGAGCTGCGTGAGCCCCTCCTGGCCCTCCATCGCCAGGTAGACGGGCTTGACCGTGCTGCCACCGGGAGCCGCGCCCCATTCGCGTTGTAGTTCTCGCCCGTCCCGGTATGGATCAGGACCTTGATCTCACGGTCGCCCGCGATGTCGGCGAACGCGTCGGACATGCCGTCGTGCGCGTCCCAGCTCCACACCAGGCTGTCGCCGTTGGTGTGGCACTGCATGAAGAGGATGCCCTCTTCGCTCAGCTCGAACTTGTAGTTCGCGTACCGGTCCTTGTACTCCGAATACCTCGTACGCCTGGCCACCAAGCCGTCCTTCCTTCGGTGCGCCGCGGAGCGTGCGCCCGATCCGTGGGCGACGCTATCAGCGCGGAATCGGCAGACCCCGCGCGCCGTCGGTTGACAAGCGGTTGACAGGAGCCGATGTCTTCGCGCTCGTCCATCAGTCGCAGTCGAGCCCGTGGCGCCCTCGACGGCGTCTTGCGCGCGATGTTCTTCGTGCGCGCCGAGGCGTGAACGCGGCTCACAAGCTTGCACGAGTTCGAGCCCTTTGCACGTCGAGCCGTCACCCGCGGTGCTTGGTTGACCTCGCGATGGCGCGGATCAGGCGAGACCGGTGGCGATGGTCTTGCATCTCGAGGTACTGCTGAAAGCCCTCGATGCCGTTCTGACGACCGACGCCGCTGGCCTTGTAGCCGCCGAACGGTGCGTCGGCGCCGTAGGAGATCCCGCCGTTGAGGCTGATGGTGCCGGCCCGGAGCCGGCGTCCGACCGCCAGTCGCCCGCTCGACCGAGCCCGACGTGACGTAGCCGCCGAGGCCGTACTGGTTGTCGTTGGCGATGCGCACCGCGTCGTCGTCGTCCTCGAACGGGATGACGACGAGCACGGGGCCGAAGATCTCCTCGCGGGCGATCGTCATCGAGTTGTCGACATCGGCGAACAGCGTCGGCTCCACGAAGTAGCCCTTCTCGAACTGCGCAGGACGGCCACCACCGACGACCACGCGGGCGCCTTCCTCCTTGCCCTTCTCGATGTAGCGAGAGCACGCGGTCGCGCTGCTTGGCGCTGATCTGCGGGCCCTGCATGCTCGACGCGTCCGTCGGGTCGCCGTACGGGAAGTTGGCGAAGCCCGGCGTGGCGATCTCGATGGCTTCGTCGTAGCGCGGCGCGGGGAACGAGCAGCCGAGTCGGCATCACACATCCCTGTCCGCCGTGCACGCACACACCGGCGACGCTCGACATCTTGGCCTCGAGGTCGGCGTCGTCGAGCACGATGTCGGCCGACTTGCCGCCCAGCTCGAGGAACAGCCGCTTCATCGTGGCCGCACCCTTCTCGAAGATGCGGCGACCGGTCGCGGTCGAGCCCGTGAACGAGATCAGATCGACGAGCGGGCTCACCACCAGCTCCTCACCGACCATGTGGTCGGAGGAGGACACGACGTTGAAGACGCCGGCCGGGATGTCGGTCTGCTCGGCGACGAGACGACCGATGCGCGTCGCGTTCCACGGCGTGTCGGGCGCGGGCTTCAGGATCATCGTGTTGCCGGTGGCGAGCGCCTGGCCGATCTTCTGGATCGACACCTCGAACGGGTAGTTCCACGGAACGATCGCGCCGACGACGCCGACGGCCTCCTTCACGACCTTGCGCGCGGCACGCCCACCGAACGCGTGCCCCTCTTCGAGGTCGCGCTCCCACTCGAACGTGTCGATGGTCTGCGCCGGCCAGGTGAGGCCGTCTTCGAGCGGAGCGTCGAGCTGGGCGCCATAGGTGAGGATGATCGGCGTACCCGACCTCGGCGACGAGCTCGGCGCGCAGCGCCTCCTTCTCGCCCTCGATGGCCGCCTGCAGCTGCTCGAGGCAGCGCTTGCGGAACGCGCGGTTCGTCGACCAGTCCGTCTCGTCGAACGCGCGGCGGGCCGCGGCGATCGCGCGCTGCATGTCGTCGACGCGCGGCGTCGGCCACCTCACCGAGCACTCTCCTCGGTGGCGGGGTTGATGTTCTCGAAGCGCTTGCCGGACAGCGGCTTCGACCAGCTCGCCGTCGATGAGCATGCGCACCTCGCCGTGGACGGTGCCGGGGCGGTCGGTTTCGATCGTGGCCATGTTGGAACTCGTTCCTGTTCGTGGGTTGGATCGAGCGATCGCAGATCCGCGTAGCGAGCCGAAGAAGCTAGCGCCTGCAATCATCACCCGCGGGCTCGCGCACCGTGCCCGATCATGTCCACGTACGGAACGCCCCTGACGGCGTCCAGGAGCAACCGTATCCTTGGCCGGTTACGGGCTCGGGAGGCGCGGCAACCATGGTAGGGAAGCAACCCGACACGCTGTGAGGATCGCATCAGCGACCGAGCGCTGCTCCCCCACACCGACTTCACCGTCCCCGAGGCGATGCGCCTCATCGCGGAGCGGATCCCCGACGTCATCGCGCTCGACGACGGCGAACGCCGGTTCAGCTACCGCGAGTTGCACGAACGGGCCAACCAGGTCGCCCACGCGCTCGGCGAACGCGAGCCCGACCCGGGCACCCCGATCGCGTTGTTGTGCGGCCATGGCGCCACGCCGCCCGTCGTCCTCCTCGGCGTGCTGCACGCCGGGCTCATCGGCACGCCGGTGGACGCTCGCGAGCCGCTCGACCGCTGTCCAGCGGCTGGTCGGCGCCAGCGGAGCCCGTTGGGCCGTTCGCTGAGCGGCGGGACCACGCGGCCATATTGGTGTCATACTCGCGGCGCGAATCTTCGGGCCGCGCCGAACACGCCGAGCTCAGAGGGGGTCGCTCGATGGGCGAGTTGGACGGCAAGGTCGCGGTCATCACCGGCGCCGGGTCCGGGATGGCGAAGGCGTCGGTGAAGGTGTTCGTGCGCGAGGGCGCCAAGGTCGTCGCCGGCCGACATCAGCGGCGCCGAGAAGGACACCGCGGCCGAGGTCGGCGAGCGGCGTCCTGCCCGTGCACTGCGACGTCACCAAGGAAGCCGACGTCGAGGCGCATGATCCGCGCCGCGGTCGACGAGTTCGGTCGGCTCGACGTCGTGCTGCAACGTCGCCGGCATCGCCGAGGGCGTGATGCTCACCGACGTCACCGATGGAGCACTACGACCGCGACGATGGACGTCGACCTGCGCGGCGTGATCCTCGGCATGAAGCACGGGATCCGCGCCATGCTCGAGCACGGCGACGGCGGCGCGATCGTCAACTGGTCGTCGATCGGCGGCCTCAACGCGCTCGCCGTTCACGACGCGTGTACTCGGCCGCGAAGGCGGGCGTCATCGCGGTCACCAAGACCGGCGCCGTCGAGTACGGCGCCGCAGGGCATCCGCGTCAACGCGATCTGCCCCGGCTTCATCCAGACCGAGATCATGGGCGCGCACCCCGAGCAGACGCCCGGCATCCGCGGAGAAGGCGCCGCTCGAACCGCGGCGGCCAGCCGCACGAGGTCGCCGAGGTCGCCGCGTTCCTCGCGTCGGACCGCGCGTCGTTCGTCACCGGCGCGATCATCCCGGTCGACGGCGGCTGGGCCGCCAAGATCGCGTGAGCTCGACGCCGTGAGCCGACGTGCGCGAGCGCGGCCCGGTACGTCGGCGACGCGCGTCAACCGCGTCGAGGACGCCCGGCTGCTCACCGGCCACGGCACGTACGTCGACGACATCGTCGCTGCCCGGGATGCTGCACGCGTGCTTCGTGCGCAGCCCGTTCGCCCGCGCCGCGATCCGCGGGCATCGACACGTCGGCCGCGCGCGCGCTGCCCGGCGTGCACGTCGTGTTCACCGCCGCCGACCTCAACCCCGACGTCAAGGAGCAGTGGCACACGTCGATCGGCCGGGCGAGCCCGGAGACGCCGCGCCCGCCGCTGGCCGAGGACGAGGTGCGCTTCGTCGGCGACCCGGTCGCGCTCGTCGTCGCCGAGAGCCGCTACGCTCGCCGAGGACGCGGCCGAGCTGGTCGACGTCGACTACGAGCCGCTGCCGGCCGTCGTCGACTACACCCGGCGCCGAGCGACGCCGAGGCGCTCGTGCACGCAGAGCCACGGCTCCAACGTCATCGGCGAGATCGCCGGCCTCCCGGCCTCCGCGCTCGACGACGTGTTCGCCGCCGCCGCCCACGTGGTGAGCGAGACGATCTACCAGCAGGCGTACGCGCCGGTGCCGATGGAGGGGCGCGGCCTCGTCGTCGACTACTCCCGCGCGACCGGCGACCTCACGATCTACGCGGCGACGCAGTCGCCGCACGAGGTGCGGCTGTTCTGCTCCCGCCTGCTCGGCATCCCCGAGCACCGCATCCGCGTCGTGATGCGCGACACCGGCGGCGGGTTCGGCCAGAAGGTCATGGTCCAGCGCGACGAGATGTGCCTGATGCTCGCGGCGCCGAAGGTCGGTGCGCCGGTGAAGTGGGTCGAGGACCGGCGCGAGAACCTCCTCGCCGCCGGGCAGTCGCGCCACGAGCACGCCGACGTCGCGGATGGCCTTCGACGCCGACGGCGCGATCCAGGCCGCGCACATCGACTTCGTCTCCGACTGCGGCGCCTACCCGACGCCGTGGCCGGTCGGCACCGCGGCCGCGGTCGGCGTGCTGTTCCCCGGGCCGTACCGCGTGCCCGCGCGCCGGCTTCACGACCAAGACGATCTACACGAACACCGTCGGGCGCACCGCGTACCGCGGTCCGTGGCAGTTCGAGTCGCTCGCCCGCGAGGTGCTGCTCGACATCGCGGCCCGGCAGATGGGCATCGACCCCGTCGAGCTGCGCCGGCGCAACCTGCTGCGCCGCGACGAGCTGCCGTACGCGAACCCGAACGGCATGACCTACGACAACATCTCGCCGCTCGAGACGTTCGAGCAGGCGCTCGCGATGCTCGACTACGACGCGTTCCGCGCCGAGCAGGCCGAGGCCCGCGACGCGCGGCCGCTACCTCGGCGTCGGCTCTCGAACTACGTCGAGCCGTCGACGCCGGGCTTCGGCGCCTACGCGCACCGAGGCGGCGACGATCCGCATCGAGCCCTCGGGCACGGTCAACGTGTACATCGCCGGCGGCTCGACCGGGAACAGCCTCGAGACGACGGTCGTCCAGCTCACCGCCGACGCGCTCGGCGTCGACATCGACGACGTCGACACGATCCAGGGCGACACCGCGGTCACCGGCTTCGGCGCCGGCGCCGGCGGGCAGCCGGAGCGGGTCGATGACCGCCGGCGCGGTGCGCGAGACGGCGGCGATCCTGCGCGACCGCATCGTCGCCATCGCCGCGCACAAGCTCGAGGCGGCCGTCGACGACATCGAGCTCGGCCGAGCAGCCGGGCGAGCGTGCGGGGCACGCCGTCGATCGGCATCTCGTTCGCCGAGATCGCGGCGCTCGCGTACTTCGAGCCGTACTCGCTGCCGCCCGGCGTGCCGGCCGGCCTCGAGGCGAGCGCGCGGTACACCGCGCGCAGCCCGCTCGATCTGGGTGAACGCCACGCACGTGTGCACGTGCGAGGTCGACGTCGAGACCGGTGCAGGTGACAGCTGCTGCGCTACATCGTGAGCGAGGACTGCGGGCCGATGATCAACCCGAACGTCGTCGAGGGCCAGATCGCGGGCGGCGTCGTGCAGGGCATCGGCGGCGTGCTCTACGAGCACCTCGCGTACGACGAGCGACGGCAACCCGCTCACGACCACGTTCATGGACTACCTGCTGCCGACCGCGGCCGAGGTGCCGGTCGATCGAGTACGGGCACATCGAGACGCCGAGCCCGGGCCCGGGCGGCTACAAGGGCGTGGGCGAAGGCGGCGCGATCGGCGCGCCGCCGGCCGTCGTCAACGCGGTGGCCGACGCGCTCGCGCCGTTCGGCGTGACGCGTGACCCGGCTGCCGCTGACGCCCGTCGCGGATCGTGGCGCTCCTCGACGGGCGGCGACCGACCGAAGGGAGAGCCGATGCGGTGACCAGACGACCGACGTCTACTACGACCCCTACGACGTCGAGATCGACGCCGATCCGTATCCGGTGTTCCGCCGGCTGCGCGAGGAGGCGCCGCTCTACTACAACGAGCAGTACGACTTCTACGCGCGTCAGCCGCTACGACGACGTCGAGCGCGGGCTCGTCGACCGCGAGACGCTACATCTCCGGGCGCGGCGGCATCCTCGAGCTGATCAAGGCCGACATCGAGATGCCGCCCGGCGTCCTCATCTTCGAGGACCCGCCGACGCACACCATCCACCGGGGCCTGCTCTCGCGGGTGTTCACGCCGAGGCGGATGAACGCGCTCGAGCCGAAGATCCGCGAGTTCTGCGTCGCAGAGCCTCGACCCGCTCGTCGGCGCCGGACCGGTTCGACTTCGTCGCCGACCTCGGCGCGCAGATGCCGATGCGGGTGATCGGCATGCTGCTCGGCATCCCCGAGCAGGACCAGGAGGCGGTCCGCGACCACGCCGACGCGAGCCTGCGCACCGAAGCCGGGCGAGCCGATGGAAGTGCTCGCAGGCCGACTTCGTCAGCGGCGAGATGTTCGCCGAGTACATCGACTGGCGCGCCGAGCACCCGTCCGACGACCTCATGACCGAGCTGCTCCACGCCGAGTTCGAGGACGAGACCGGGACCACGCGCCGGCTGACCCGCGACGGAGATCCTCACCTACGTGAACGTCGTCGCCGGCGCCGGCAACGAGACCACGACGCGCCTGATCGGCTGGGCCGGCAAGGTGCTGGCCGAGCACCCCGACCAGCGGCGCGAGCTCGTCGAGGATCCGTCGCTGATCCCGAACGCGATCGAGGAGCTCCTGCGCTACGAGCCGCCGGCGCCCGCACGTCGGCCGGTACGTGCCGCGCGACGTCGAGCATCTACGGCGCAGACCGTGCCCGGAGGGCAGCGTCGATGCTGTTCCTCGTCGGCGCGGCGAACCGCGACGACCGGCGCTATCCCGACGGCGACCGCTTCGACATCCACCGCGAGATCGGCCAGCACCTCACGTTCGGGTACGGCATCCACTTCTGCCTCGGCGCCGCGCTCGCCCGGCTCGAGGGCCGCGATCGCGCTCGAGGAGGTGCTCGAAGCGGTTCCCCGAGTGGGAGGTCGACTGGCGACGGCGCCCGGCTCGCGCCGACGTCGACCGTGCGCGGCTGGGAGACGCTTCCGGTCGTCACGTCGTGACGCGAGCCGACACGCGCAACGGCGCCGGTACGACAGCCCGGTGCGCCGCCAGCGCGCGGCCGAGACGCGTGAGCGCATCCTCGCCGCCGGCGCCGAGCTGCTCCACGGCTTCCCGATCTGGAACTGGCGCGCGCTGACCGTCCGCGCCGTCGCCGAGCGCGCCGGCGTCAACGAGCGCACCGTCTACCGGCACTTCGCCAGCGAGCGTGAGCTCCGCGACGCGGTGATGGCACGGCTCGAAGAGGAGGCCGGCGTCGAAGCTCGAGGGACTGCGGCTCGAGGACGTCGCCGACGTCACCGCCCGGATCTTCGAGTACGTGTCGTCGTTCCCGCTCGAGCCGCGCACGCCCCGCGACCCGACCGTTGCCGCGGCCAACCAACGCCAGCGCGAGGCGCTGCTCGCGGCGGTCGCGCCGTCGACGACGGCGTGGTCGCCGGTCGACCGCGCGCTCGCGGCGTCGATGCTCGACGTGCTGTGGAGCGTCGTGTCCTACGAACGGCTGGTCGTCGACTGGGAGCTCGACCCGAAGGACGCGATCCGCGGGATCACCTGGGTCATCGGGCTGGTCGAGGACGCCATCCGCGAGGGCCGGGGACCGGGCTCCTGAGGAACGACGGAGACAGGTTGCTCAGTGCTCGAGGGAGAAGGCTTCGGGACCGCGGCCGAACCCCTCCTTGCGCTCCACGATCCGCACCTGGTCGTTGAGCGCGGCCCGCCGTTTCCTGATCTCCTCGGCGTCGAGCCGCTCCTGGACGTCACCGTGACGAGGTGCGAGCGCGAACATCAGAAGCCGAGGTCGAGCGATCGGCTTGCTCGAAGGGATACACGTTGACCGACTGCAGCGCCGGGAGCAGCTGCTCGTAGGGAAGACCGGCGAGGAAGCCGTCGACGGTCCGTTCGAAGTTCGAGATGTGTCCCTCGAGTCCGCTCGGACAGGCGCATGTACTCGAAGCCCTTCGCGTGCAGACCCTTCTGCTGCCGCGGCAGGTTCGAGAAGTCCTGCGCGGGGATCGGCGGCCACCGCGGATCGTCGCACTCCCACACCTCGGGCGGCGTGGGTTTCGCCGGCTCGTCGCCCTCCGGGAACCGCGTGAGCGACCAGATCTCCATCAGCGTCTCCTCCGGCCCCAGCGGGCGGAAGCGGTACGAGGAGGCGCTGCTGTACATCGGCAACACGAAGTAGTGCGGGAAGCAGTGGAAGAACGTCAGGTTGATCCCTTGCGCGTCGAGCTCGTTGAGGTCGGGGATGTCGGCGCCCGCGGTCCCGGTGCCAGCGCACGACCGCGTCGTTGAGCGTGCGATTCCAGGTCGCCATCGCCAGCGCCGGGTCGGCGGGCAGCTCGATGTCGCGCAGGCCCTCGGCGATGCGCACGTCGTTCGCGTGCACCATCCCGGCCATGCCCTCGCTCATCGTGCGCAGGTACTGGATGTCCGCGTCGATGAAGGCACGCGGGTCGAACGGCGCACCCTCGCGCAGCCCGAATCTCGTCGGGATGACGAGCTGCGGGATGCGTCTGCACCACGTGGTACATCTCGACGAACGCCTCGATCGGCGAGCTTCCAGTTCACCGGGAGACGGCACGCGTACCACCACTCGGTCCGCAGCGACTCCACCTTCCACGCGTCGAGGATCGTCGCGGCCGGCTCGATGCACTGCCGCAGCGGCGGCGCGTCGTCGTCGAGGTTGATCCACGCGCACCCGCCCCACACCTCGCACCGCACCGGCATGAGGTTGATGTCGTCCGGCTGCAGGTTGTGCTCGGCGAACGTCCGCCGCTGCGTGACGCGCGGTGTTCTTGCCGTCGGGGCCGTAGCACCACCCGTGGAACGGGCACGGTGAACCCGCTCTCGCACGTCCCTCGACCCTCGACGACCTTGACGCCGCGATGGCGGCACGCGTTCTGGAACGCCCGCACCCCCATGTCGTCGGTGCGCAGCACGACGATCGACTGGTCGAGGAACTCGTACTCGACGAAGTCGCGCGGCTGCGGGATCTCCTCGAGCCGGCACGCCATCTGCCAGACGCGAGGCCACAGCAGCTCGGCCTCCATCGCGTAGAAGTCCGGGTCGAAGTAGCGCTCCTTGGGAACCCGGTCCGGGAACTCCATCGCGTAGGGCACCGGGAGTGCCGACCACTTCTGCTCCACGATCGCCATGACGCGCGCCCTCCCGCTCGGAGTAGCTCGGTCGCGACGTCAGACTAACCGGTCGGTACAGAAATCCCTCGGGGGCCGCAACCGTCCATGGAAGCATCCGCATCCGCATCGGACGAGCGCTCGCCGCGGGCCGCCGCCGACGTCGACGTGCTGGTCGTCGGCGCCGGCATCACCGGCATCTACCAGCTGTATCGCGCCCGCGAAGCCGGGCTTCTCCGTGCAGCTGCTCGAGGCGGGCGGCGGCGTCGGGGGCACGTGGTACTGGAACCGCTACCCCGGCGCACGGTTCGACTCGGAGAGCTACACCTACGGCTACCTGTTCTCGAAGGAGCTGTTCGACGAGTGGGAGTGGCAGGAGCACTTCGCCGAGCAACCGGAGACCGAGCGCTACCTCAACCACGTGGTCGACCGGTTCGACCTCCGGCGCCACATCCGCTTCGACGCCAAGGTCACCTCGGCCGTGTACGACGAGTCGTCGGGGACAGTGGACCGTCGTGGTCGGCGACGGCACCGAGTTCCGCGCGCAGTTCCTCGTCGCCGCGACCGGCGTCCTCTCGGTGCCGTACTTCCCGGACGTGCCGGGGCGCGAGGACTTTCGCGGCGAGCAGTACCACACGGGGCTGTGGCCGGCGACGCCGGTCGACTTCGCCGGCAAGCGCGTCGCCGTCATCGGCACCGGATCGAGCGGCGTCCAGATGATCCCCGCGATCGCCGACGAGGTCGCCTCGCTGACCGTGTACCAACGCACCGCCAACTGGTGCACGCCGCTCAACAACGCGCCGATCACGCCCGACGAGCAGGCGCAGCTCCGAGCCGACTTCGAAGCGATGCGCGAGACGCTGAACACGTCGATCCACGGGTTCCTCCACCCGCGCGCACGATCGCGCCACCTTCGACGACTCGAAGGAGGAGCGGCGGGCGTTCTTCGAGAAGATGTGGAACAGCCCCGGCTTCACCGAAGCTGACCAGCAACTACACCGACCTGCTGTTCGATCGCGACCGCGAACGCGGAGTGGTGCGAGTTCATCGCCGAGAAGATCCGGAGCATCGTCGAGGATCCCGAGACCGCCGAGAAGCTGATCCCGAAGGACCACCGCTTCGGCGAGAAGCGGCCGCCGTTCGTGACCGGCTACTACGAGGCGTACAACAACCCGAACGTCTCGCTCGTCGATCTCGAGCAGACGCCGATCGTGCGCATGACCGAGAGCGGGATCGAGACGGCCGAAGGTGTGCGCGAGTTCGACATCGTCGTGTGGGCGACCGGCTTCGACTTCGGCACCGGCGCGCTCACGCGCATGGGGATCCGCGGCCGGGACGGTCTCGCGCTCGAGGACTACTGGGCCGACGGTCCGAAGACGTTCCTCGGCGTCCAGACCGACCGGCTTCCCGAACCTCTTCTTCCCCGGCGGGCCGCACGCGGCGGCCGGCAACAACCCGCGGTACAACGGCGACCAGGTCGACTTCGTCACCGACACGCTCACGTACGTGCGCGACCACGGCTACGACACGATCGAGGTCGACCCCGCGGCCGAGGAGCGAGTGGACCGACATGGTCGACACGCGGCGCGGCGAGGCCGCCGTCGTTCGGGGAGAGCAGCTACTTCTTCGGCAGCCAACATCCCCGGGAAGCCGCGCAAGTACCTCCTGAACTCGGGCGGCCGGCCGAAGCTCTTCGCGGTGATCGCCGACGTCGTCGAGAACGACTACAAGGCGTTCCAGCTACTCGGTCGCGACCGGCGTCAGCGGGCAGCCCACCGCGCCGGGCAACCGCAGCGGGGGCGCAGTGAGCAGGAACCGGCTCCGGTCGTGCTCGCGCAGCCAGGTCGCGAGCTCGTGCAGGTACCACATCTCTCCGAGCGGGACGCCGAGCCTGAAGAGGCAGAGGTGGTGGATCGGGAGGAGCGAGTGCCGGCTCGGGTCGCGGTCCTTGCCGACCAGCCCTTCGACCGCGTAGTTGTCCGCGACCAGCGCCGAGATCTGCGACTCGGTGATCCACTCGAGCAACGACGCGTCGCGCGCGTCGAGGTACGTGCACATCGTGTGGATCTTCACGGGTCCGGGTCGCGGTTCCACTCGAGGACCTTGGTCGCGAAACCGGTGTGCAACAGGAGCATGTCGCCGGGCTCGACGACGACGTTGTCCGCCGCCATGATCTCCTCGAGCGTCTTGCGGTCGACGCCACGCCAGTCGTGGCCGAGGTGGTGGGCCAGGTCGACGAGGACGCCGCGCCCCTGCACGCCGTGGAAGGCCATGTGCTCCAGGCCGAGGTGGTGCGCGAAGCAGAGGTGCTCGCCGCCGTCGCCCGCGGCGTCGGGCTTCGGTCCGACGAGGTCGACGCCGGCGCGGTAGCCGTTGTAGTAGACGGCCTCCTCGACCCCGTCGCCGTCGGCGTCGAACTCGGCACCGACGTGCGCGAGCGAGTCCCACTGCGTCGAGTACTGCAGCGAGAGGGTCACCACGTCGTCGGCCCACACGTCGACGTAACGCGGGTCGCCCCACTTCGTCCATCTCGCTCTGTGGACGTTGTAGAAGGTGTCGGGGTTGCCGTCCATGTCCTCGGTCGGCGCGAGGACCGGCGGGTGCCGCCGCTGGTTCAGCGCGGTGCCGCCGGGGTAGTCGAGCGGCAGGCTCAGGCAGAAGCTGATGCCGGCCTCGACCTCGCGCACGCCCTGGAGCACCTTCTCGGGGGTGAGCAGGTTGATGCGGCCGAGCTCGTCGTCGTCGCCCCAGTCGCCCCACGTCGAGCCGTCCGGGCGTTGCGTCCACCGCTTCGTCACGCGCCGTCTCCCCTTGTCTGTACCGACCGGTTGGTTTACGGTCGCGGTGGTACGTAGCGCGGTCGGACAGTCAGCACGCTCGGAGGGTCCGGATGACGGAGAAGGACTTCGTCGTCTCCGCCGACGGGCACCTCCTCGAGCCGACCGACCTGTTCCGCACCCGCCTCCCGAAGCACCTGCGCGACCGCGCCGTCTGGGAGGAGGACTTCGAGATCGAGCCGCTCGTCGAGGGCGGCGCCCGGATCTTCCGGCGCCTGCACACGCCGGGGTTCGAGGGCTGGACGATCTCCCGGTACCGCCAGACGGGCGGGCGGATGCCCGAAGGTGACCCCGAGCATGATCCTCGAGGACATGGACCTCGACGGCGTCGACGTCCAGGTGATGCACCCGAACCTGTCGCTGTTCGGGCTCTACTCCGACGACCACGAGCTGTCGATGGCGCACGCCCGCGTCTACAACGACTACATCATCGAGCGGTTCACGCCGTACTTCTCGCGGCTCGCGCCCACCGCTCCCGTGCCGATCACCGACATCGACGACGCGGTCGCCGAGATCGAGCGCGTCGCCGCCGGCGGGCTTCCGCGCGATCCTCCTGCCGGCGATCCCGCCGAAGCCGTACTACTCGCGCGACTTCGACCCGGTGTGGGCCGCGGCGCAGGCCAACGGCGTGCACGTGTTCATCCACACCCAGACCGGCGGCGTGAAGGTCGACGACCCGGCGTCCACGACGCTCAAGGTCGTCATGGAGTCGGCGGCGCAGGTCAACCAGCCGATGACCGAGAAGTCGGCGTCGAAGCGGATGATCACGCAGTGCGTCTACGGCCCGATCGTCCCGCAGCAGATCATCTGCGAGCTCATCGGCGGCGGCGTCCCCGAGCGCTACCCCGACCTGCACTTCGCGCTGATCGAGTTCAACGCCCACTGGCTGGCGTCGTTGGTGGGCAGCATGGACAAGTGCTGGATCACCGGGATCGGCCAGGACGCCGACTGGTGGCTCGGGTACTGGGACGACACCCGCCCCGCCGACGACCAGCCCAACATGGCGCAGCTGTTCCGCCTGAACGAGAAGTGGCCGTACCCGCTGAAGCCGAGCGAGTACGTGCAGCGCCAGTTCCACGTCTCGTTCCAGGACGATCCCGTGGCGGTCGCCTGCCGGCACATCACCGGGGTGTCGACGATCGTGTGGGGCAACGACTACCCGCACGCCGAAGGGACGTTCCGCGGCAGCCGGGAGCTGATCGCGACGCAGTTCGCCGGTGTCCCCGCCGACGAGCGGGCCGCCATGCTCGGCGGCACCCTCGGTCGGACTCCTGGGGTTCGAGGCGCCCGTCGCGGCCTGACCGCGAACGGCTCACGGTCGCTCGACGTCGGCGCGATCCCGCGGATGAAGATGTCGGCGAACGGCTTCGCCACGTCGCGCGCCGACACGCGGCCGCCCGCCTTGAGCCACAGGTACGTGTAGTTGTGCATGCCGAGCCACGCGAGCGCCGTGAGCCTCGGGTCGACGTCGCGGAACTCCCCGGAGTCGATGCCGGCCTGCAGGATCGCCTCGACCCTGCGCTCGTACTCCCGCCGGCGCACGCGGAACTGCTCGGCGCGTTCGGCCGTGAGCGCCGGGAACTCGTGGAGGAAGACCCAGACGTGATCGGGATAGCGGTGGATGACGTCGAGCAGCTCGTCGCCCAGCATGGCCAGCTGCGCGGACGGCGACCCGCCCGCTCGGGCGACGCGATCGGCGCCGAGCATCACCTCGTCCATCACACGATCGTGGATCGCGGCGAGGAGCTCCTCCTTCGACCCGATGTAGTAGTAGAAGGCGCCCTTGCCGAGGCCGTTGACCTCGCACAGCTCGGCGATGCCCGTGGCGTGGTAGCCGCTGTCGCGCGAAGACCTGCGCCGAGGTGTCGATGATCGCGTCGCGACGCGCCTTCCACTTCGCGCTGCGTCGGGGCTCGTCGCTCGCTGCGGTTCGCGGCATCGACCGTGACGGTACCTCGGCGCCCACGCGGATCAGCGACCTCTGCCACTGCGGCGGGCGCTTCTCGGCGAAGGCGAGCAGCCCTTCGCTCGCGTCCTCCGACGCGAGCAGCTCGTCCAACAGCTCCTTGGAGACCTGCCGCAGCGCGGCGTCGTCCTCGTGCGCGGCCGAGAGGACGACGCGCCGGCTCGCACGTACCGCGAGCGGAGCCGCCGAGACGATCTGGCGCGCGAGGCGGAGTGCCTCGTCGAGCGCGGCGCCCGGCTCGACCAGCCGGCTGACGAGTCCGAGGTCGAACGCGCGACGGGCGTCGATCGGCTCACCGGTGAGGATGGCGTCCATCGCCGCCGCCCGACCGATGGCGCGAGGGAGCCGGAAGAGTCCGCCGGCCGCGGCGATGAGGTTGCGCCGAACCTCCGCCAGTCCGAACGCCGATCGGGTGGTCGCCACGACGACGTCCGCGGCGAGGACGATCTCCAGACCGCCCGCGGTCGCGAGACCGTCGACGGCGACCACGATCGGCTTCGCGCGCTCGCGATACACGAACCCGCCGAACCCGCCTCGCTCGGTGTCGAGCGTCGCCGCGGAACCCGTCTCCCTGATGACCTTGAGGTCCGCGCCCGCGCAGAAGACGGGGTTCGCTTGATCCGCGGTGTTGGCGCACAGGACCCCGACCCAGACGTCGGGATCGTCCTCCAGCCGGTCCACGGCGGCTTCGAGGCCGAGCGCCATCTCACGATCGACCGCGTTGCGCGCCTCGGGGCGGTTGAGGGTGATGACGCCGATCCGGTCGGAGGACGAGTACAGGACGGCGGACACTGCAAGGCTCCCGAGTCGAGGCGCGAGCCCAAATATAGAGTGACTGGTCGGTACATGCCGGATCCCGGTGCACTCGAAGGACGGTCGCGGTGAACGAGCACAGCTTCGAGGGGCGCGTCGCGGTCGTCACGGGCGCGGGGCGCGGCATCGGCCGAGCCCATGCGCTCCTGCTCGCCGAGCGGGGCGCCGGCGTCGTCGTCAACGACCTCGGCGGCTCGATGGAGGGCGTCGGAGCCGACGCCGAACCGGCGTCCACCGTCGCCGCCGAGATCGTCGCCGCCGGCGGAGTCGCGATCGCCGACACCAGCGACGTGGCCACGGCCGCGGGCGCGCAGGCGCTCGTCGACGCGGCGGTCGAGCGAGTTCGGACGCCTCGACGTCCTGATCAACAACGCCGGCATCATCAGATGGGCGGGCTTCCCGGAAGCCGACGCGGACAACCTCGCGAGCCACCTCGCCGTGCACGTCGGCGGCTCGTTCAACACCACCCGCGCCGCGTGGCCGCACATGGTCGAACAGGGCTACGGCCGCATCGTCATGACGACGTCCGACGGGGATGTTCGGACTCCCGAACAACCTCTCCTACGCCACCGCCAAGGCTGCGGTCATCGGGCTCACGCGCAGCCTCACGACCGCCGGCGCCGCGCACGGCATCAAGGTCAACCTCATCGCACCCGGCGGCGTTCACGCGCATGGCGGGCCAGCCCGCCGACGACGCCGGTCGGACCCGTCGACGCAGATGTCGCCGGAGCTCGTCGCACCGATGGTCGCCTTCCTCGCCCACGAGGCCTGCCCGGTCAGCGGCGAGATCTACGCAGCCGGCGCCGGTCGCTTCGCGCGCATCTTCATCGCCTCGACCGAGGGCTACGTCCACCCGGCGCCGGAGCCGACGATCGAGGACGTCGCCGAGCACTGGGCGACGATCAACGACGAGACCGGCTACTCCGTCCCGGCCGACCTCATGGGCTGGTCGGCCGCCTTCATGGCGCACCTGCACTGCGCGAGCACCTGGTCCGGGTCGAGCGTCAGGATGTCCGGTTCCGCAGCTCTCGCTTCAGGACCTTGCCCGAGGGGTTCCTCGGGAGCGCGTCGATGAGCACCACGTCCTTCGGGACCTTGAACGCGCGAGCTGCCGGCGGCAGTGCTCGACGAGCTCCTCGGGTGTCGTCGTCGCGGCCGAGCTCACGACGACGTAGGCGACCGGGACCTCGCCCCATCGATCGTCGGGACGCCCGACGACGGCGGCCTCGACGACCGACTCGTGCTCGTAGAGCACGCGCTCGACCTCGGAGCTGGCGATGTTCTCACCGCCGGACACGATCATGTCCTTGAGCCGATCGACGATGTAGAGGTACCCGTCGTCGTCCTGCACGCCGATGTCGCCGGTGTGGAACCAGCCGCCGGCGAACGCCGCGCTCGTCGCGTCGGGATCCCGCCAGTAGCCCTTGAACACCTTCGGGCCGCGGAGGACGACCTCGCCGCGTTCACCCGCGGGCACCGACGCTCCGTGCTCGTCCCAGATGTCGAGCTCGAGGTAGAGGCACGGGCGGCCGACGCTGCCGAGCTTGGTCACGAGTGCTGTCCCGGTCGAGGAACGTGTCGCCCGAGACCGTCTCGGTGAGGCCGTACGCGTCGGCGAACCACGCCGACGGGAACGTGCGCTGCGAGCCGCTCGATGAGCGGGATCGGCATCTTCTCGCCGCCGTTGATGACCACGCGCACCGACGAGAGGTCGCGCTGCTCGATGTCGGGCAGCGCCATGATCGCGTTGACCATCGCGGGCGCGAGCCACACGGTGGTCACGCGTGATCGCTCGATCTCGTCGACGACGTCGGACGCCGTCGAACACGCGATGGATGATCGTCGTCGCGCCCACGGCGATCAGCGACGTCGTCGTGAGGTCGAGCGCGCCGACGTGGTACAGCGGCCCGCAGGCGAGACCGAGATCGGCGCTGGTGAACCCGAACTCGGTGATGTGCGCGTAGTTCTTCCACGCCAGGTTGGCGTGGGTGATCATGACGCCCTTCGGGCGGCCGGTGGTCCCGGACGTGTACATCAGCCGGTGGACGTCGTCACCCGCGCACGTGCGCACGTGCCGGGCGCGCGGACTCGGCGCCGCAGATCGGCGAACCGCTCCCACCCGTGCGAGGCTGCTCGGTCGAGATGCACACGCGGACGAGGTCGCCGTCCATGCTCGTTCGTCGCTTCGTTCGCGAGCTCGACGAGCGCGTCGTCGCACACGAGCGCGCGCGCTTCGGAGTGCTCGAGGATGTACCGCAGCTCCGGCGCCGCGAGCCGCCAGTTGATCGGCATCGCGATCGCGCCGAGGTGGTTGGCGGCGAAGATCGTCGCCAGGAACTCGATGCTGTTGTACGAGAGCAACCCGACGACGTCGCCGGCGCCGACACCGCGCGCGTGCAGTCCGGCCGCCAGCGCCGCGGCCCACTCCGCCATCTCCTGATAGGTGACGACGTCGTCGCCGAAGACGGCGAGCGGCTTGCTCGGCGTGCGGCGTGCGTGGTGCTCGAGCACTCCGAGCCAGCTCATGTCCGGGCATCGCACGGAACCCCCTACGGCGCCGCGTAGCCGCCGTCGACCACGATCGCCGACCCGGTCGTCCAGCGGGACGCGTCGCTCGCGAGGTACGAGTACGCGCCCACCAGGTCGGCGGCAGCTCCCAGCCCGAGCGGATGCTTGGCCGCGATCGCGTCGATCGCCTCCGGCGGGAGATCCGCGTGGATCCCCGAGAGGAACGTCCCGGGGCACACGCAGTTGACGCGGATCCCGTCGCGCGCGTACTCGACCGCCGCGACCTTCGCGAGCTGGATCACGGCCGCCTTCGTCGCGCAGTACGGAGCGGCGTGCGACCACGCGGTGAGACCGGCGACCGACGCCGTGAGGACGATCGACCCGGACTGCTGCGCGCGCATGACGGGCACCGCGGCCCGGATGCCGTTGACGGCACCGAGGACGTTGACCCGGAACGCGCGCTCCCAGTCCTCGGTCGCCAGGTTGTGGATGCGACCGTTCGGAGAGAGCACCCCGGCGTTGCTGATCAGCACGTCGAGCCGGCCGAAGCGCTCGACCGCCAGGCCGACGACGGCTTCGACCTCCGCGACCTCGCTCACGTCCGCGAGCAACGTCTCGACCGCGCCACGACGCTCCGGCAAGCCGTTCACGGTCGCTTCGAGCGACGGTGCACTGACGTCGCTCAGCACGACATCCGTCTCGGGTTCGCCCGCGAACTGGCGGGACAGCGCGGCGCCGAGCGTTCCGCCCGCTCCGGTGATCGCGATGACGCGCCGCTCGCGTCTCGCTCTACCGCTCATACGAGCAGGTACCCGCCGTCGACGTTGAGCACGGTGCCCGTGACGAACGCCGACGCGTCGGAGGCGAGGAACTGGTACGCGCCGGCGAGGTCGGTGGCGTCGCCCCAGCGCCGTTGCGCCGTGTGCCCGAGCACGCCGGCTGCGAGCTCGGGGTTGTTCTTCCACCGCTCGGCCAACGGCGAGTCGAACCACCCCGGCGCGACGACGTTCACGGTGATGCCCGCGGGCGCGAGATCGAGCGCGAGACCCTTCGCCAGGCCGACGAGTCCGGCCTTCGAGGCGCTGTACGCGGCGAGCCCCTCGCGTGGCCGCTCGCCCAGGACCGAGCCGGTGAAGATCAGCCGCCCGCCCTCGCCCATCACCCGGGCCGCGGCGCGGGCCCCGAGGAACGCGCCGGTGAGGTTCACCTCGAGCATCTCGCGCCAGACCGACGGATCGGTCTCGCGCGGCCCGGCCACGATGGGTGAGATCCCCGCGTTGCAGATCCAGACGTCGACGCCACCCCACTCGGCGACGGTGGCATCGGCGACCGCTTCGTTGAACTCCTCGTCGGTCACGTCGCCGCTGAGCACGAGCGAGGGTCCCGGAAGCTCGTCGGCGACCGCCTTGAGGTCGGTCTCCGTGCGCGCCACGAGCGCCACCCGCGCGCCGCCCTGCGAGAACGCGTGCGCGAGCAACCGGCCGAGCCCCCGGCTGGCGCCGGTGATCACCACACGCTTCCCGGTCACGTCCCCGACACCGGCGAAGGACGCGGGGATGTCGATCTGATCGGGCATCGCCGCTTCCCTCGTTTGTACCGACCAGTACAATACACGGTTCATGTTCACCGACGCCGACCTCCTCGAGATGCATCGGCGGATGCTCGTGATCCGCGGGTTCGAGGAGCGCGTGGCGGCGCTGTACCGCGACGGCGAGGTGCCGGGCTTCGTGCACCTGTCGATCGGGCAGGAGGCGTCGGCCGTGGGCGCGTGCTGGCCACTCGGCCCGGCCGACGTGATCACGTCCACCCATCGCGGCCACGGCCACTGCCTCGCGAAGGGTCTGGACCCGCTCGGGATGTTCGCCGAGCTGATGGGCAAGGACGCAGGGCACGAACCGCGGGCGCGGGGGCTCGATGCACATCGCCGACCCGACGATCGGCATCTTCGGCGCCAACGGGATCGTGGCCGCCGGCCTGCCGATCGCGGTGGGTGCCGCGACCGCGGCGCAGCTCCGAGCGCGACGGCAGCGTCGCGGTCGCGTTCTTCGGCGACGGCGCGGTGGCCCACGGCACCTTCCACGAAGCGATCAACCTCGCCGCCGTGTGGCGGCTGCCGGTGATCTTCTTCTGCGAGAACAACGGCTACGCCGAGTTCTCGCCGGCATCGACCCAGCACGCGGCGCCGCTCGAGCGGCGCGCCGCGGGCTACGGCGTCGACTACGTCGCGGTCGACGGCAACGACGTCGTGGCGACCGCGGCCGCGATGAGCGTCGGTGGTCGAGGCGACGCGCGCCGGACGCGGTCCCGTCGTCGTCGAGGCCGCCACCTACCGCTGGCACGGTCACTACGAAGGCGACCCGCAGCGCTACCGATCGCCCGACGAGGTTCGGGAGTGGGAAGCGCGCGACCCGCTGCTCGTCCACGCGCGCCGGCTCCGATCGGCGGGCATCACGCGACGACGCGCTCGAAGCGCATGCGAGTCATCGGTCGCGCGCGAGCTCGACGAAGCCGTCGAGGCAGCTCGGCGGTTGGCGAGCCCGGCGGCCGCCACGCTGACCGACTTCGTCGTCCGCCCGAGACCCGAACGCGCCGAGCCGCCGCCGCCGGCCGCCGACGCCCCGGTGTTCCGCACCATGGACGCGATCCGCGCCGCGCTCGAAGCCGAGCTCGCCGGCGACGAGCGCGTGTTCGTCGCGGGGATCGACGTCGGCGGCCGGCGGCAACGTGTTCGGGCTCATGCGCGGCCTGCACGATCGCTTCGGCGATCGCGTCCGCGACACCCCGATCTCCGAGAGCGCGATCGTCGGCCTCGGCGTCGGCGCCGCGATGGCGGGCATGCGCCCCGTGGTCGAGCTGATGTACCTCGACTTCGTCGGCGTCTGCCTCGACCAGCTGCTCAACCAGGCCGCGAAGCTGCCGTTCATGACCGGCGGCGCCGCGCAGATGGCGCTGACCGTGCGGACCCAGTTCGGCGCCGGGCGCTCCTCGGGAAGCCAGCACTCGCAGAGCCTCGAGGCGCTGCTCGCGCACATCCCCGGGCTGAGCGTCGTCATGCCGTCGACGCCGGCCGACACCTACGGGCTGCTCCGCGCCGCGATCCAGGACCCGAACCCGGTCGTCTTCATCGAGAACCGGCTGCTCTACGGCATGAAGGGACCGCAGCCGCCGGCCGACCACATCCTCCCGATCGGCACGTCGGCCGTCGTGCACCCGGGCACCGACGTCACCGTCGTGTCGGTCTCGCGGATGGTGCACGAGGCGGTCGCCGCGGCCGAGCGCGTCGCCGGCGAAGGCATCTCCGTCGAGGTGATCGACCTGCGAACCGTCGCGCCGCTCGACATGGCGCCGATCCTCGACTCGGTGCACAAGACGAGCCGGCTCCTGATCGCCCACGAGGCCGTCGTCCCGTTCGGCATCGGCGCCGAGATCGCGGCCACCGTCGCGCGCGAGGGCTTCTGGGACCTCGACGCGCCGATCGAGCGGATCGGCGCCGCGCCGACTCCCCCGCCCTACGCGCCCGACCTCGAACGCGCGTGGCTCCCCGACCGCGACGACATCGCCGACGCCATCCGCCGCCTCGCCGCGCGTGCTGAGCTCAGCAGCCCAACGCGCGCGCGATCACGAGGTGCTGGATCTCGTTGGTGCCTTCGCCGATCTCGAGCACCTTCGCGTCGCAGTAGAAGCGGGCCACCGGCGACTCGAGCATGTAGCCGAGGCCGCCGTGGATCTGGACGGCCTCCGACGCCGCCGACACCGCGAGGCGGCTGGCCTTCAGCTTCGCCATCGACGCTTCCTTGAGGAAGGGCTGCCCGGTGTCGCGCAGGTACGCGGCGCGGTACGTGAGCCACCGTGCCGCCTCGAGCTCGGTCGCGATGTCGGCGAGCTTGAACTGGATCGCCTGGAACTTCGAGATCGGCTGGCCGAACTGCACGCGCTGCCGGGCGTAGTCCATCGCCATGTCGAGCACGGCCTGGGTCAGGCTGAGCGACAAGGCCGCGATCGAGATGCGCCCGACCTCGAGCGTGCGCAGGAACTGGCTGAGCCCCATCGCCGGATCGCCGACGAGGTGATCGTCGGCGACCCAGACGTCGTCGAAGAACAGCTCGCGGGTGTCGAGACCCCGCCAGCCGATGCCGCGCATCTTCGGGCCCATGGTGAAGCCGGGGGTGTCCTTCTCGACGACGAAGCTCGCGAACCTCGGCCGCCTCCCCCTCGGCCGACTCGGTGCGGGCCAGCAGCGTCACCCCGAACGACATGTCGGTGCCGGCGTTGGAGATGAACGTCTTCCGGCCGTTGATCAGCCAGCCGCCGTCGCGCCGTTCCGCCCGCGTGCGGATGCCGCGTGCGTCGGAACCGGCGTCGGGCTCGGTCAGGCCGAACGCGCCGAGGGCGCGTCCCTCGGCCAACGGTCGCAGCCAGCGCTCGCGCTGCGCGTCGTTGCCGAAGAGGTACAGCGGCAACGAACCGATCGTCACGTGCGCCTGCCACGCCGCGGCCACCGACTGGTCGGCCAGGCCGAGCTGCTCCATCGCGGCGACGAAGCCGACGGTCGACATGCCGATGCCGCCCCACTGCTCCGGGATCAGCATGCCGAGCAGGCCCAACGCGCCCATCTCGCGGAGCAGGTCGGTCGGGCACCGCGCCTCCTCCCACGCCAGCGGGCGCACGCGCGCGCGATCTCCTTCTGCGCGAACTCGCGACAGAGGCCCACCAGATCGCGTTCCGACTCGGTGAGCGAGAAGTCCACGGGCGGATCCTATTGGACCGACCGGTACAACCGCGCTCCCCGGATGTCAGACGCGGGCGAGTTCGAGCATGCGTGGCCCGGCGGACCGCCACGGTTCGCGAACGTCCGCCGGTACAGAGGAGCTGAACGATGGCGACCGACCGTCAGGAATCCCCGTACCGACGTGGCATCCGCTTTGACCGGCTGCCCATCCCGATGGTCACGGAGGACTGCATCCCCGTCGACGCGGGGGCGGTCCAGCTCGTCGTGGAGTCCCGCAGGCTGACGAACGAGATCATCGAGGGTGCCTACAACGGCGCCGTCGACACCGCGATCCCCTTCGATGATTTCGGTGCCACGCTCCACGTGTGCGGAACGGCTGACGGTCTCGAGCACCTGCGCTTCGACTGTTTCGAGAACGAGCCGCACTACCACTACATCGAGCAGGCGGCGGGCGCGAACACCGTGGTGCGCATCGACGAAGTGGCGGTCGGCGACCCCGTCGACTTCTCGCTCGCCTGCGTCGAGCACCACCTCCCCGACATGCTCCGTTACTGCGGCGTCGCCGCCCTGGCCGACGAGGTCGCCGACCAGCCCGACAAGGTGAACGCCGCGATCGCCGAGGTCCGCGAGCTCATGAGGAGGGCCCGCTACCCGGTGGCGTGACGGCCCCGGAGGGTGAGGGTGGCACAACCGTCCTCGAGCAACGGTTCGTGAAATTCTGGCGGACTTGTCGCGCACTCGACGCCGGAGCGAAACGCGGGCCCGGACTGGAGAGTGGGCCGTGGCCTGCGGTGTTGCCAGCCAGTGGACCTGATGAGACAGCGTGCAAACCCTCGCGACCCGGAAGGCTGACCCAGCGGTCGAAGCGACCGAGCGGGTTGCCGGCGGCGCGCTCGAGATGGGCCTCGCTCGCGCTGCGAAGTCTCGGAAGGTGCCGCACCAACGTGTCGGCCCACTCCCCGAATCTCACGGGCCCTCTGGAACGCGCGTTCTGAAGCGTCCCCGGCGCTCTCGCGCCGAGGGTGTGAACGCCTTCCTATCGGGTCCGGTTGACGGCCAGCGCCGCACGCATTAGAAGGTGGCGCGTCGCACGCGAATCCTTCCGGTCGAACCGACCTGAAGCGGCGGCCCGCCACTCGACGTGTGACGAATCAAAGGGGGGGAGAGCATGAAGTATCTGGTCATCGCCAAACTGGCACCCGGGGTCGACAATGCCCGCAGCTCATTCGCGGTGTTCCAGAAGGTTGGCTTGCCGCCGGGAACGGAGTCCTCGTGGGCGGCAGCGGACGGCAAGACCTTCATCACCATCACGGAGTCTGACGGGCCTCCTGACATGGCGAACTCGATGACCTTTGCTCCGTATCTCGAAGACAGCCAGGTCATCCCCCTGGTTCCGCTCGATGATGCGTGGATCAAGGCGGTCGAGGCCGCGCAAGCCAACTGGGCGTAGGGAACACGCGTCACCGAACGCTTTGCGCTACACGGCCGACGCCAGGCCCCAATCGCTCGCCTGTCCCGGCCAAGCCCGGGTGCTCAAGGTGCCCACGCCCGGGCACTCCGGCCACCTCACGAGCACAGTCCCATGCCATCGCGGCGCGCGAGAAGAGCCGATCGGGGCGCCTATCGAGGTACTTCCGTGAGCGTTCGGTGGTTGCCTCGACGACGGCGGGGAGGAGCTCTTGCAAGCGGAAGGTCATCACTCCCGCGCCGCGGTCGAGAGCGCGTCGAGCGCGGCGCGGGCGGCAGACTCGAGGGTGTGCTGCCTTCCCGCGGTCAGCGCGGCCTCGCGCGCGGCGGGAGAGAGCGGCGCGATGCGGTCCTCGATGTCGCCGTGGCGGGCGCGGATCTCCCATGGCTTGTGGTTCGCGCCGCTGCTGCGACGGAGTTCGTCGGCGGCGCCGAGGAGTTCGGTCGCCATCTCGGGCTGGCCCGCCTCGACCGACGATGACCGCGGCCGACTCGAGGGCGTGAGCGCTGCACCCGAGATTGCCGAAGCGGGCGAACAGCTCGACGGCTTCGGCGACGAACGCGGCCGCGTCAGCGAGCTCATCCCGGTCGTAGGCGATGATCCCGCGTCCTTCGACGTTGTGGGCGATCCCCATCGGCGAGCCGGTCGCTCGCAGGAGCTCGTCGGCTTCTGCGGCCAGTCGCTGGGCCTCGTCGAGGTCAGATGTCCGGAGCGACGCGACCCACAACGCGTAGCCGAGGCCCAGCGTGTCAGCCCCGTTTCGGAACACCGGCGATGGCCTTGGAGTTCAGCCGATCGACCTCCGGAAGGTCGCCCATGCCCCATGCGGCGTACGCACCGCTCTGCGTCGGCCCATCCCGCATCGCGGTCGGAGCCGGCCGCGACGAAGTGCTCGCGCGCGATCGTGGCCGCCTCGGATGCCGCCAGCCAGTCGCCTTGGTCGAAGGCCAGCTTCCCGAGAGCCGAATAGGCAACCCCGGCCACCCAGTCCATCGGCGGCACCACCGACGCGGACGAGCAAGTCAGCGATGATCTGTCGTCGCTCGCCGATGAGGCCGATCGGTACCGCCGAGGCGATCCGCAGTGCGGCGAGCTGGTCGCCTCGGTGGTGTCGGCCCAGTTCATCGCCGCCCGCAACGTGACGGCGTCGGCGATGACTGACTGCAGCGCCGCGTCTTGCGCCGGTCGGCGCAGCGACGCCTCCACGTACTCGACGCGCGTCATGGCCCACTCGAGCAGCCGGTCGTTCCACCGATCGACCTCGCCGCGCTCATCGAGTCGGGCGAGCGCGTACTCCCGCAGCGTCTCGAGCAGCCGGTACCGGTAGGTGTCGTCGGTGATCACCGTCGTGACGAGCGACTTCTCGACGAGCCGCGTGAGCAGATCGAGGACGTCGCCCTCTTCGACGACGGCATCCGACACGACCATCTCCGCCGCCTCGAGGCTGAAGTCGGCGGGGAACACCGCCAGACGCACGAACACCTCCCGCTCGGCATCGGTGAGGAGGTCGTAACTCCACGCCACCACCGCTTCGAGCGTGCGCTCGCCGGCTCGCAAGAGCCGGAACCGGTCGTCGAGGCGCGTCGCGATCTGTTCGAGGGAGAGGGCCCGCAGGCGAGCCGCGGCGAGTTCGATGGCGAGCGGAAGACCATCGAGGCGGCGACAGATCTGGGCGACCGTGGCGACATCAGCCGCGTCGGCGTCGAAGCCGGGAGCCGCCGCCGACGCCCGGACCATGAAGAGCTCGACGGCATCGGACTCACCGGCATGCGCCGAGATCGTCCGCGACGTTGAGGGGCGGTGTGCTCAACGCCCGCTCGCCGCGCACCCCGAGAACCTCGCGGCTCGTGGCCAGGATGCGCACCCCGGCGCAGCGCGCCAGGTAGCGCTCGGCGAACGACGCGACCGCCCCCACGATCGGCTCACAGTTGTCGAGCACCAACAACAACTGACGGTCTCGCAGCCAGCGCTTCGAGCGTGTCGGCCACCGGCTCATCCGTCGATTCCGGCACGCCCAACGCGGCCGCCACCAGCGGGACGACCCGTTGGCCGTCCCCCGCGACCGCGAGACTCACGAACCACACCCCGTCTCGGAACGATGCCAACGCGGCGGTGGCCGCCTCCAACGCGAGTCGTGTCTTGCCGCTGCCTCCGGGTCCAGTCAGGGTGACGAGCCGGCTGTCCCCGAGCGCGTCGAGCACATCGGCGAGCTCGGCTCGACGCCCGACGAACGAATCGACCGGCGCGGGCAGGTTGTTCGTAGCCGTGAGCGTGCGCAACGGAGGGAAGTCGCGCTGGAGCGACGGGTGCGTGAGCTGCCAGATACCGACCTCGCCGACGTCCTTCAGATGATGACTGCCGAGATCCACTGCCGCGACGTCCGGCCCGAGCCGGTGCGTCACCTCGCTGACGAGCACTTGACCGCCGTGGCCGACCGCCATCAACCGGGCCGCCCGATTCAACTCGGAGCCGTAATAGTCGCCATCACGCACACGCGCTTCGCCCGTATGCACACCCATCCGCACCTTCACCACCACGCCCTGCACCGGCGGCTCCCCCGCCAGTGCCTGCTGCGCCGCCAACGCCGCCTCCAACGCGTCACGAGCAGTACCAAACGCGGCGTGGAATCCGTCGCCCGTGGTCTTGACCACGTGACCGCCGTGCGACTCGATCGCCCCGCGCACGATCTCGTCGTGACGAGCCAACACGTCGTGCATCACATCGGGATGGTCCTCCCACAGACGCGTCGAACCCTCCACATCGGTGAACAAGAAGGTGACCGTCCCCGTCGGGCAGACTGCGAGAGCTCACGCGGCCGACGGATCGTGGCTGCGCCGCACGATCCGCCATGGTGAAGCGCCGAACCTTCAGATGGCCGGCAGCCAGAACTCGAGCTGGATGTTGTCCGGATCTCGAAACACGATCACAGACCCGATCGACGTCTCCGCGATCGGCGTGTACGTCGATTCCTCGCGCCGACAGCTCGCGCTCCCACTCCTCGAGCGCCGCGCGATTCTCGACACTGAACGCGAAGTGGTCCAGGCCGGTACGGAACTCATCGAAACCGTCACCCTCGCGGCCGTGATACTGGCGCACGCCCAGAACCCATCCCGACCCCGGATCGGCGAGCACCCGGAACTTGACCGTCTCGTCGTCGCCGGCCAGCACCACCGACATCCCCAACAGCCCGCTGTACCACTCGGCACTGCGATCAGCATCCGTCACCGTCAACGCAATGTGATGACCACCAGTAATCGAAGGCATTCCGCCCTCCCCGACGAGGCATCCGCGGGCTGAACGGTAGCTCCACCAACGCCAGACGAGAAATGCTGCCAACCCGGAGCTCTCTCGTCGAACGGCCCCTCAAGCCATCGTCCACCCGTAGCGGCTCGGCGCGCCTCCGAGTTGCACGAACCACGATCCGGCAACGACGACCTGACGCTCCCAGAACGTCTGACGAACCACGAGTCCCGCGCCCGGTATCCCAGACCCCGATCCACAATCTCCGGACGCCGGGTCCGGGCGCACAGATCACGGGTCGACTGGTCTGGATCGCCGACTGAGAGCGCATACCGATCCGGCGCTCGGTGCTGGTGCAAATTCTTGGGGCCTGGCGAAGACCGCAGAACACGGGGCGTTGCGCTCGTGCGGGATCGTCGAACTACTGGCGCGTGGCGGTCGGTACCTCAGCCGTCGTGGTCATTGACGATCACCAGGTCAAGCTCGGCGCGGGCGAGATCAGCCCGCCTTACGACCATCGGCGCGTCGTGGAGCCGGGCCTCTTGTTCGACGGGTAGCGTAGGACGGTCGATGCGTACGAGCCGGTGACGCGAAGAGCCGGTCATCGATGGGAGCCGCTGAGGTGGAGATCTTCAAAGAGTTTACCTTCGAGGCGGCGCATCGCCTTCCAAATGTTCCTCCCGGTCACAAGTGTGCGCGCCTTCACGGCCACTCCTTCAACGTCTCGGTGCACATCGAGGGACCGGTTGGTGATGACAGCGGATGGGTACGCGACTTCGCCGACGTCACCTGCGCGATGCAGCCCGTGCTCCATCAGCTCGACCATTACTACCTGAACGACATCGCGGGACTGGAGAATCCCGACCAGCGAAGTGCTGGCCGCGTTGGATCTGGGACCGTCTGCTCCCCGCGATGCCCGAGCTGTCGCAAGTTGTCGTGCGCGAGACGTGCACGTCGGGATGTGTGTATCGGGGTGAGCCGTGAGCGCAGGCCTCCTCCGACGAGCACGGGTGCGTCGCGACGACGTCGCGGTGCTGGCGAGCGGAGGTCTCGACAGCGCGATCCTCGTCGCCGAACTGCTGCGCCAGGATCGGCTGGTCCATCCGATCTACCTGCGCTTCGGTCTCGCGTGGGAGCCGACCGAGGAGGCGCATCTGCGACGCTTCCTCGACACGTTGACGAATCCCGGCGCCCGAACCGCTCATCGGTGTTGACGCGCCGATCGCGTCCGTGTACGGCACGCACTGGAGCGTCTCCGGAGACGCGGTCCCCGACGAACGATCCGCCGACGACGCCGTCTATCTCCCGGGACGGAACCTGCTGCTGCTCGCGCAGCCGAGTGTCTGGTGCGCGCTCCACGGGGTGCACACGATCGCCCTCGGCACGCTGAAGGGAAACCCGTTTCCGGACAGCTCCCGTGAGTTCTTCGACGACTTCGCGGCGCTCGTGCAACTCGGTGTCTGGCTACTCGCTCGAAGTCGTCACGCCGTTCGCCGGACTGACGAAGGCCGACGTACTCGAGCTGGGCCGTGGTCTTCGCATTGCAGCACACGTTCTCGTGCATCGATCCGCAAGGAGGTCGCCACTGCGGACACTGCAACAAGTGCGCCGAACGTCGTCTTGCGTTCTCGGCGTTGCAGATCGACGACGTCACCGAGTACGAGCAGCCCTGACGGCGCGAGTCGGAGGGAATGCCGGCGTGGGTCGCGTGCTACGTGGCGGCGATTTCCTTCGGTCTGGGCGACCTCGTCGTATCGCTGCCCGCCGTCCAGGCGTTGATCGTGCAGGGCCGGCAGGACGGCGACGAGACCTGGCTGGTCGCGCGGTCGGATTGCCCAGGCGCGGCTTGCCGACCGCATCGCCGGATTGAACGGCTGGGTGGATGAAGCAGTCGTTCGACCGCGACAACCACGACGGTCGCTTCGTCGACCTTCGTGACCATCCACTGCAACGAGACTGGTGGTGGGGCTCGACGGAGTTCGAGCACGCCTTCGGGGAGCTCTCGATCAACGACATTCTGGGTCGGATCTGTGCGGACTTCGGCATCGACGCCGACTTCACGCGACCGATCCCGCTGACCGCGTGTTCGCGGCCCGAGCTCAGCTCTTCCGTGCTCTTGGTGAGCGAAAGCGACGGACCGTCGAAGCAATGGTCGGTGGACCGCTGGAGATCGCTCGCGGACGGGATCCGCGCGCGTGGGCTCGACGTCCGACTGGTCACTCGCGACGAGGCCGCGCCCGGGATGCGTGCGCTCGGGATCGCGAACGTGCGCGCGCCCTCGCCCGGTGACGCGCTCGACGTTCTCGGCGCTGCCGCCGCGGTGTTGGGATCGACACCGGGTTGACGCACTTCGCAGTCCAGCAGGGCACGCCGACGATCACGATCTGCCGCGCTCCGGCAGTCTTCTTCCGCCCGTGGCCGCATACGCGCGCGGTCGTGGGCGATCGATGCGACGACGGGTGCGTCGCCGCCGAGAAGGAGTACGCGTACAACGACCGCGTCGACTTGCGCGGGTTCCGCTGGCAACCGCGGACGTGCCCCGTCGGGGGACGCTGCCTCGACTCCGTCCAATCCGAGGATGTCCTCGGCGCACTGGAGAACGTGCTGTGACGCGCGTGCCGGACGGTGGCGTGACGCTCGGGGACACGCCAACGAGCATCGAGGTCGACGCGTACCCGGAGAGTCGCGTCCGCAACTCGCAGCCTCACGGCATCGGCCGCGTTGTGGCGCTCGGCGGGCTGTGCGCGTGGAACAACCTTGGTCGCAACGTCGTGTTCGCCGGCTACGACTTCCGGCCTCGCGCGGTGTTCGACGAGTCCGTCTTCTCGGAAGACGAGCCGTCTCAGTACGACCTCGACGTCCACGCGATCCTCGACGTCCCGAGCGCGGGCATCGTGGTGACGCTGAACCATCTCGGCATGCTGCGTGCCTTTTCGGTGGGCGCCATCCGGCGACCGGGGCCGCTGCGCCGCGTCGCTCCTTTGTGGACACGAACGTTCGCGCCGGACGTGGAGCGCGCGGTCGTCCTGGGCGATCGTGTCGTCGGATCCCGACCGCGCGAAGAAGGTGCTCCGGGCCTGGTCGTGACCGAGCGCCTCTCGACGAAGGACGGGTCCGGCCCGCTGGAGACGCGTGTGCAGCTGGAGGTGTGTGGGATCGTCACCGCGCTCGCCGCGTTTCGCGACGGCGTTACTGAATGCGTCGCGCTCGGCGGCAACGGGAAGGTGAGCCTGGCCCCGGCGACCACCGACGGCGTCGGTCCACTGCGCTGGACCGTCGAACGTGGACTTCGAGCCCAGGGTTGTTCTCTGGGACCGCGCGCTCGTGTGGGCGGCCGGCAGCGAGCGCGTGGCGGACGCGATCGGCGACTACAACTGGGAAGCACTCCGCGGCGGTGGCTTCGCCGCGCTCGACCCGACTGACGGGCGCGTCGTCGTGAGCGGTCGCTTCTCCGAAGACCTGGCCTGGGGCAACGGTGGCGTCGCGCTTGCCCTCGTCCCCGGCGCACTGTGCGGCATCGGACGCGAGGGCCAGGTGTGCACGTTCGACACGCGCGACGGCACGCCGCTCACTACGAGCGCTGCCGATCGCGGACGCTTCGCTCGGCATCGCGCATGTCGCGGCCGTGGGCGACCAGGTGCTCTACGGCCTCAACCGCGGCGGATACCGGCTGTACGCGGTCCGGGTCGCGGCGGTCTTGCGCCGTGCACGACTGACGAGCACGACCCCTCACGGCGCATCCGATCCGTACAGCTTGAGGCTCTGATACGGCACGAAGCGCTTGCGACCGGTCCGCACATCGTCGAAGCAGCGCCTCCAACGCCTCTTGCAGGAGGCGCAAGTTGCTCGTGCAAGCAGCGGCAAGCGCGCCGCGTAGATGTCGCGATCGGCCGTTGCGAGCTCGCGGCGCCTTCCGTGAACGAGATGCGGATCACGAGCACCGACAAGCGGTCGAACACCATCGCGGGACTCTCCGTCGTCGGGGGTGCCGACCGCTGCCTGTTCGATGCCGACTGCCAGGCGCTGCGTCGATCGCCTCGACGAGCTCGTGTCGCTTCGTGTTGAGCGCGTCGATGTCTCGCTTGGCGGCGGCGACTGCGCGGTCATCCGCGTCGTCGCGCGCGTGCCGCGTCCTCGCGGTTCCACTGCACGACGTTGTTGTGATGGAGCTCGAGCAGCAGTCCGAGGATCCCGACTCCGCGGCGGCGGCGCGGATTCGCCGAGCGATCGCCGGAACTCCGCGATGACGTCGATGACGGCGGGCAAGTCCATCGGCGGCGCGGTCATCAGTTGTCGCCTTGTACGTATCGGAGCACCGATCGCGCGGCGAGCGAACCTTGGCCCAACGCGGTAGCGACGCGCGGATACGAACCCGAGACGACGTCGCCCGCGGCAAACACGCCGTCGCGCGACGTCTGCAGGTCTCCCGTCGACGACGATTGCGCCCGCTCGGTCAAGCTCGAGCTGGCCTCGAAAAAGATCCGTACGAGGCACGCGAGCGATCTTCACGACGAGGCCTCCAGCCTCCAGTTGCCGACGCTCGCCGTCGGCGTGCCGAACGATGGTCACGCCCTCGAGTCGGTCGCCACCGTCCAGCGACTCCAGCTCCCATCCAGGAAGCTCCTCGATGCGCGACTCGTGGCGCACCTGCTCGACGATGTCGTGGCGCGCCGTGAGTGCTTCCGAGCGATGGACCAGCGTCACCATTGAGCCCTCGCTCGCGAGATCGAGCGCATCGAGCGTGGCGCTGTCGCCGCCGCCGATCACGACCACGTCACGCCCGACGAACCGACCAGGCCGCGCCTCGAGCTGATACGTGACGTCACCCCCGAAGGCGCCGTCCTCCGCGGCGGGGAGCTGCTGTTGGATCGTTCCGGTCGCAATCACCAATGCCCGTGCCTCGGATGCGCGCCGCATCGACTTCGATCCATCGCTCACCGAGGTCGATACGCCTGACGGGAGATGACAGGCAGAGGCGATCGCCCAGGATCGCGGCCGACTCCTCCAAGGAGTCGCGCAAGGTGGAACCGTTGCGGAACCATCCGGTTGCAATATTGCGAACGGAGTGCGGGATCTCGACCAGCTGGCCACCCGGACGCTCGTGCGCCTCGAACACCGCGGTGTCGAGTTGAACGTCGAAACACTCGAGTGCGCAACTCACGCCCGCGGTACCGGCGCCAATGATGACGACATCTCGCCGCTCTTCTCCGTGAATCGCATCGGCGCACATCGTGACCTCAGTATCGCGACGAACCCACGAACGAGACCAGAGGATCGCACACGCGAGGTCGCCGATATGGTCCTGCTCGGCGTGTCGAGACCCCACCGCGGCCGGGCCGGTCGATTCCCAATTCTGCCGCGGCCAACGCGAGCTGGTTGTCACGTGCAGTCAGGATCGCGGCGTGTGCGTCGGTGGAGGCGACGTGCACGCCATCGCCGGCCATCTCCACGATGTACCCGTCGTGGGCGGCGATCGCAGTCCGCAGGATCTCGTCGTGCCGCGGCAACGCCGCCCGCATCGCGTCCGGGTGCTCCTCCTACAGGCGCATCGAACGCTCGAGGTCCGTGAATAGGAAGGTGACCATCCCGGACGGCAGCTCAGCCATCCCAACCCCTCTCGGCGCTCTCCCGGCAACAAAGTAAATCAGGCAAACCGGACGACTGTCCTACCCGAGGAGCCACACAGAACGACGCGCCCCGAAGCACCACCGGCGAGCGCGGGACCGGCGATCGGCGAGCGCAGACTTCGAAGGGCGAAGCGCGGCAGCTTGGTCGCAAGCCTTCGCGGCGGCTTCGTATCTCTGCACAAACTCAGATCGCAAGCCGGTCTGGAAGCCGCAATGTTGTAGAAAGATAAACGAAGTGGACCTGATGAGACAGCTCTCAAACCCTCGCGACCGACGTGAAGAGTGATCCCGGCGTCGGAGCGAGAGCACAAACACGCTCGTGTCACCGACCCTGGTAGGGCGCGAGCGCGATAAGTGCCGATCTGCGCTGCCAGAGTTAGCGATTGGCCGCGTGTTCGGAGCGCGAGTTCTGGCGCGCAGCGGCGAATTGTTCAGGCAGGGTCGTCGTTCGTGATCATCCGGTCGAGTTCGGTGAAGGCGAGTGCGACTGTCTCTTCGTAGCCGAGGGTTGCGCCCTGTGCGGTGAGTTCGGCGAAGCGTTCCTCGCCGAGCCTGGTGAGGAGACGCTCTTTGGTGTCGCGTCGGTGGGCGACCGAGATCGGGTTCGACATGTGAGGCGACGAATCGGCCACTGACGCGTGGAGTATCGCGGCGGGTTCGGCACGGTCGGTGTTGGCGAGCGCCTGCGCGTAGATGTCGAGGAACATCAGGACGTAGACGGTGTCGCCGGCTTCGTAGATGAGGTCGAGGACGCTGCGGAATTGTGTTGCCCACTGTGGACCCGGGGCGTCGGTACCCATCCGTGTGAGCCAAGCGAGAGGCATCGCGACATGGGTGCCAGGGCCGACGGTCGTGCCGTGTTCGATCGCGGTTTCGAGGATGGATCGGGCGCGAGGCGGATCGGCGGTTTCGAGCGCGGCGCCAAGGTAGGCGCCCGACATCGCAATCAGTGTCGGGTTCCCGATCCGTTGCGCGATCAGCGTCGCTTCCTCAGCGACAGGCAGGCAGCGTTCGAGGTTTGCGAGCACATACCACTGGGTTGCCACCATGACGAGGGCGGACGCGATCGCGGAGTCGTCGCCGGTCGACCGGGCCGCTTCGACGAAGGCGTCCGCCTCTTCGATCTCGCCGGCGCGGCCTGAGAGTACGAGGGCCAGCGCCAGGACGCACCACGGGTTCACGCTGAACGGGATGTCGGATTCGGCCATGAGATCGAGGGCCTGGCGGGCGTCGCGTTCCGCCGCGTCGAGCCGTTGGTGGTTGAGGTGGTCCAGGGCCCGCATCGCCAGCACCGGGACGAAGCGTGGGTTCTCGGTGGCGGCGGTGGTGGCGAGCGCGGCCGCGGCCCATGGGCCGAGCACGTAGCCGAAGCGCCGGCTGTAGAGGTTCCAGAGGTGGAAGGTCCCGATGAGGGAGAGGGAGAGCTCGGCGTCGTCGGCGCCGGTCGCCCAGGTCAGGGCGGCACGGAGGTTGTCGATCTCGCGGTCGAGTCGCTCCAACCAGGCCGCTTCGTCGGAGCCTTGCGTGCCGACGCTCGCTTGGGCGATGAACCCGGCGCACCATGTGGCGTGGCGCCGGCGCATGGTGTCGGTGGCGCCGCCCGCGTCGAGGCGTTCGAGCGCGTAAGTGCGGATCGTCTCGAGGAGCCGGTATCGGGTGTCGTGATGTTCGCGCTCGGCGACAACGAGGGACTTGTCGACCAGCTGAGTGATGGCGTCGAGGACATCGCGCGGGTCGATGTCGTCACCGCCGACCACGGCCTCTGCGGCGTCGAGGGTGAATCCGCCCGAGAACACACCGAGGCGGTCAAGGATCGTGCGTTCCCGGACATCGAGGAGGTCGTAGCTCCAGTCGACGGCCTGACGCAGCGTCTGGTGACGTTCCACCGCGGTCCGGCTCCCGCCCGTGAGCAGCCGGAACCGCTCGTCGAGACGAGCCGCGATCTCCTGGGGGCTCATCATCCGGGTGCGCGCCGCGGCGAGCTCGATCGCGAGGGGGATCCCGTCCAGCCGTCGGCAGAGCTGCCCGAGCGTCGCCGCGGTGTCGGGGTCGAGGTCCAGGCCGCCGCCCGCCTGCTCGGCGCGCTCGGTGAACAGTGTGACCGCGTCAGCGGCGAGGATCTCCTCGGTCGTCGCACCCGCGCCGGGAAGTGGCAGCGACCGCACCATCATCATGCGTTCCCCCCGCACCCCCAGTCCCTCGCGCCCGGTCGCCAAAACCGTTACGCCGGGACAAGACCCCACGATCGCGGCGACGAGCCGAGCGGCAGCGTCGAGGAGATGCTCACAGTTGTCGAGCACCACTAGCAGCTCCTTCGAGCGCAGCGCCGCCACCAGACTCTCCGCGATCGACTGCCCCGGCCGCTGCTGCACACCCAACGCGTCGGCAAGCGCGTCGGGCACCTGGCTCGGATCGCTCAACGGTCCCAGTTCGCTCAGCCACACTCCATCGCGATAGCGGGGCAAGACGTCCGCCGCGGTCTGCACCGCGAGTCGGGTCTTGCCCACGCCCCCGACACCGATGAGCGTCACCACGCGGCTCTGCGACAGGGCCTCGATGACGTCGGCGACGTCGTCGTCGCGGCCCACGAATGTCGTCACCTGCAGCGGAAGGTTGGTGGAGAACGCATCCAGAGAACGCAGCGCCGGGAACTCGGCGCCCAGCCCGGAATGGATCACCTGGAACACACGCTCCGGCTCCCCCAGGTCACGCAAATGATGCGAACCCAGATCCACCAGCTCGACACCCGAACCACGCATCAGCTCACTCGTGGCGCCCGACACCAGGACCTGGCCGCCATGCCCCACCGACATCAACCGGGCAGCCCGATTCAACGCCGTGCCGTAATAATCACCGTCGCGGACCTCCGCCGCCCCCGTGTGCACACCCATCCGCACACGCAACGGGCCCGTCTCCGACCACGATTCAGCCCCCAACGCGAGCTGCGCGTCAATCGCGGCGTCGACGGCGTCCGACGCAGTCACAAACGCCGCGTGGAACCCATCCCCGGTGGTCTTAACCACGTACCCGCCGTGGCCTTGGATCGCGTCACGAAGCATCTCGTCGTGACGCGCCAACGCACCTCGCATCGCGTCCGGGTGTTCCTCCCACAAGCCCGTCGAACCCTCGAGATCGGTAAACAAGAAGGTGACCGTCCCCGACGGCAACTCCACCACTGCGACCCCCTTCGGCACCGCACCCGGCAGTCAGTAAACCAGGCAAACCGGACGGCCGTCACCTGCCGCGTAAGCAGCACAGAACAGCAGCCACCGAGACCACACGGGCGAGCGCGGAACCGGCAGGGAGCGCGCAGCGGCGCGTGTCCGCGTCGCGCTTCACCTTCTATACGAGAGCCCCCGCTACACCCACCCGGCCGCAAGCGACGACCTCGAAGGACCGAAGCATTGCGAAGTCGACCGGCTTGTATCGCGGCCGGTCGGTCACGAGCCGTCGCGACGCCTCCGCCTCTGCGCAACTTTGAGCACAAGGCGTGCCGGAAGCCGCAATGTTGTGCAAACCACAACGAAGTGGAGGTGATGGGTTCTTACTCCAACCCCTCGGTCGTGTCCCGTTTCCAGGCCATTCTCGCTGGTCACAGCGATGATCGACCGTCCAATCGCTCGCGCCGTTCGCGGCAATTTCAACGTCGACTGACCCAGGAAGAGGTCACTGCACTCGTCGAATCCTACGGACAGGGCGCGACGCAGCAAGAAATGGCCGTGCGCTTCGGCATTCATCGACACACGGTCGCCGACCAGCTCGACCGTCAGGGGTTCACGAACCGGCGCGGTGCGCTCACCCCAGAACAGGTGACAGAAGCGATCGATCTCTACACGCAAGGCTGGTCCCTGGCCAAGATTGGCAACCACTTCGGCATGTACCCAACCAGCATCTACTACTGGCTCCGCAAGAACGGCGTCACCCTCCGACCCCGACAAGGGTGGAACGGCTGAGCGCTCGGCCGATGACCTATAGATCCACCGGTTCGAGGGTGCCGAGCAGGCCGTACTGCAGCGCGAAGAGTGTGACCGTCGATCGAGTGCTCGCGCCGGTCTTCGCGTAGATCCGTTCGATGTGTGTCTCGGCGGTCTTCGGGGTGATCGAGAGTTGTTGCGCAACCTGTCGGGTCGAGGCGCCCCTGGCGATGAGGGTGAGCACTTCGATCTCTCGGGGCGTGAGCCCGGCTGGGCCCGCGCGACGCTTGCCCTGCGGCTGCCCGGCGGCGGCGAGCACTGCGTCGACCGCGTCGGCGTCGAGGCGTCCCGCCCGTACCTCGGCACGCAGCTCGCGCGCCGCATCTTTAGCCGCAAATGGCGGACGGTATGCGCGTGGTTCGGTCATGGCACAGAACGCACACGCGGCGGCGAGCACGCGCGACGCCGCGGGAATCGAAGGCGCGGTCAGGCCGCGGTGGTAACCGGAGCCGTCGCAGCGCTCATGGGTCAGCGCGGCGATGGCGCCGATCCGGGCGAGAGCCTCGGGCCGGGCCAGCATCCGCTCGGTGTAGTAGGTGTGCATGCGCATCCGTTCACCCTCCGACGGCGTCAGTGGGCCTGCCTTGTCGAGAATCGTGGCGGGGATGCCGTGCATGCCGATGTCATGCAGTAACGCCGCGCGCCGCACCGTGGTGATGTCGGCCTCGGTCAAGCCGAGCTTGGCTGCGGCACCAGCTGCGAGCTCGGCGACCGCGCGCGAATGACCGACCCGTGACGGCGATCGTAGGTCGGTGAAGTCGGCGATCGCTTCCAACGCGAGGTCGAGCTCGGCCGCAGTGAGGCGCCGCTGCAGCATCGAGTCCCCGGCAACCAGCGCCTGCCAGTCGAGATCCCGCGACGGATCGCCGAAGACGTCAGCTGCCACCGAACAGAAGGCGTCGACCACGTCCGGATCGAAATGCTTCCCGCGCCGCGAGCGGGCCACCTCGACGGCAGCATCGGCACCTCCGTCGCGATGGAACACCTCAACGACGTCCGCGAGGTGGAACAGCCGCATCGACAGCGCGATCTCCTCGCCACCGACTCCGCCCGGAACACCTTTCCCGTCCCAACGGGTGAACGCCTGCTGGAGCGCGTCGCATACGTCGACTCCGAGACCCAGACGCTCAGCCATCTGCGCGGTCGTCAGGCAGTGCGACAACAGCGCGCGCTCCACGCCTTTGCCTCCGGTGACGACCAAACTCGCCCCGAGACGAAGGCGGTGCAATGCCGGGCTCCCGATCCCGACGTGGCGAAGCATGAAGCCCATCATCGGCAGTCCGGCCAGGTCGATCTGCCGGCTGTCCCGCCGGAACGCGATGTCGTCGCCGAACCAGGTAGCCAACTCCGGCGTGTCGGCGACGCAACCAACCCACGCCAGGGTCGCGACGTAGAACAGGGCTCCTCGAGCGTCGACTTCGAGCCCCACGTGATCACCCAGACGGGAAGCGATCACCCACGACCGCAGGACGTGCTCCATGGGTTGACCCAAGCCAAGGTCAGTCGTGAGCGAAAACGCAGCGACGAGCTCGGCCAGAGTGACGCCCGACTCCTGATCACCCGCGTCCATCGCACAAGCGTACGGAGTCGAGCACTTGCCGACTCGGAACTCACCGTCGATTTGTAGGGTGAACCCCGGACGACACCGCCCTCGCTGCTGCTTACCGTCGACCCATGAGGACTCGGATCGGAGGACGCCATGTCAGTCACACACGACCGGAACGTTGAATCCGTGGCCCGGTGGTCAGTGGGCGGTGTGTTCCTCGAGGCGCTCGCCAACCGCGACTACCGAATGATGGCCTCGACCCTCGCGCCCGCGGTGCACTTCCGGGCGTTGCTGCCACCAGGGCCGATGGACGCTGAAGGCGCCGATGAGGTCGTGGGCGCCTTCAGCTCATGGTTCGGGCAAGCCGAGGACTTCGAGCTGATCGACGCCACCGTCGGTGAGGTCGGCGGCCGGCTGCACCTGTCGTGGCGTCTCCGGCTCCGGCCCGCCCCCTTCGAGATCGGTGATGGATGGCACGTCATCGAACAGCAGGCATACGCCGAAGCGGGCGACACCATCGAGTCGCTCGACTTGCTCTGCTCCGGGTTCCATCCGGAGCGCACGACCGAACACAGTGTGAGTCAATAAGAGCAGGAAGGAGAGGAAGGATGGCTGGTATCGCCAAAAAGAGCTTCGGCTCGCCGGATGAGCACCGCACGCCCGACAAGACAGAGGTCGACGTCGTCGACCTCGGATCGGTGAAGGCGGCACGGATGACCCTGCAGCCGGGTTGGCGTTGGTCGGAGTGCATCAAGCCGGTCGCGGGCACGGAGAGCTGTCAGGTGCACCACGTCGGGACGGTCACCGCTGGCCAGTTGCGAGTGCGCCACAACGACGGCACCGAACTCGAGGTCGGCCCGGGCGACGCGTACGTGATCGAGCCCGGTCACGACGCGTGGGTCGTCGGCTCCGAGCCGTTCGTGGCCTACGAGTTCGACAGCCAGGCCGCGGAAACGTACGCCCGCAGCTGATCCGACACGACCGGAGACGCACACCTCCCGCTGCGAGTGATGCGGGAGGTGTGCGCGCCGCCAAAACATTCGGCAAGGGAGGCGACGGCTGGGCGTCGTCTACGCGTCCTTGATGTGTGTCCGGATGATCGCCACGTTCTCGTCTGTGAAGTCCGCGTCGGTCATGCCGTGGACGCCGCGTCCGTGTTCGGCAGCCGCTGCCATCGCGTCTTCGTCGTTGGCACCTTGCATGACGCCGGCGCAGTCCGGAAAGAATCCGACCTCAGCGCACCTGATCTCCTTCATCGCTGCTCCTGTCGTTGGTTTTCATCCGAGTACTTGCTCGGCTGTTCGACCGCGATCTGCCAGACGTGTGCAGGCAAGGGCTACGCCTGGGGGTAATCGCCGACGTGCTTGACCTGGATATTCCGCGTCGACGTCGAGCCACATTGCAGAAGGAGGTGAACGTCGTCGCCGATGGGATGTTTGCGAATCGCAGCCTGGATCTCGCCGATGGAGTCGACGTGGTGGCCGTCGACTTCGAGCAGGCGGTCGCCTCGTTGGATCCCGGCGAGAGCGAGCGGGCTTCCCGAACGCGGTGGCTGTAGCGGGAACCCGGGTGCCGCCTCCCCGGCTGGTGTCGCTACGTGCCACGCCGCGCTCAGCATGGCGTCACCCAACGAAACACATCCGCACGCGCCCATGCTGCACATCGGACAGACGCAGTGGCACTCCAGCCCCTCGGCAGCGAGTTCGTCGGCGACCGTGGTCATGATGAGCTGGTTGATCGTCTGGGCCGCCTCGGCGTACCCATTGAGGTGCTTGGGGGCTAGCGCGCGCAGGTCTGGGTCGTACAGACGAAAGGCCAGCTCGACGAGCATCGCGTAGCTGATCGCCGCGTAGGTGAACGCCGTGTAGTCGTTGCGCAGGATGTCTGACACGGCTTGAGGATGTGGTCCGTCACCGACGAATGCACGGACCCCGCTTGCTGTCGGGTTCGCAGTTTCGCCTCTGCTTTCCAGGCATGCCCTGAGGGCGTCGCGCTGTTCCGTGATCATCGCGTGGAAGCGCTCAACGGCAGCGGCGGCGTCCGGGTATGCATGCATGGCTTGCGGCTGCGGGCCGACCGCCACCTCAAGGTCGCTCTCAACGGCAAGTAGCTCCGTGACTCGCCGCAAGGTTTCCTGCTCCCGCTGGTCGGCCATCAGGGAGTGACCGTGACGCGCAGGAAGGTTGCCGGGATCGACGTGGTGCCTGGGTTCGGGCTGTCGTTCTGCGCGTTGAAGAGGGCGACGAGCTCCTCCTGGAGTTCGTCGGTGCGCCCGTTGGTCTCGGCCGCGTCGAACGCGTTCATGGTCGGCCCGTAGTACGCGCGGAACTCGGCGACGAGGTCGGCGGGCGGGCTGGGGAAGTTGAAGCGATACGTGTCGCGGGCGAACGAGATGTTCTCCGCGGGCACTCCCGCCGCGGTGAATCGTTCGATGACGTCGGTCTCGACTCCCCAGGTCATCGGGCTGACGAACCCTTCCGGCGGTGGCGGCGAGTAGGCCGAGCTGATCTTGAGGATCTGGGCGACCAGCGTCGGGTCGTTGGGGATCCAGTTGCCCATGACGATCCGGCCGCCGGGCCGGGTCACGCGGACCATCTCCTTGGCCACGTCGAACGGCTTGGGCGCGAACATGGCGCCGAAGATGCTGACGGTCAGGTCGAAGGAGTCGTCGCTGAGGTCTTCGAGGTTCGAGGCGTCGCCCTCCTGGAACCGCAAGTTGGTGAGGCCCTCGGCGTGGGCACGGCGGTTCCCCGCCTCGACGAGGTTGCTCGCGATGTCGACGCCCAACACGTCGGCGCCGAGCTTCGCGGCCGGCAACGCGGTGGTGCCGTCGCCGCAGCCGAGGTCGAGGACCTTCATCCCGGGGGTGATCCCGAGGTCCGCGACGAGTTTCTCGCCGCTGTCGCGCATGCTCGCCGCGATGCGGGTGAAGTCACCCTTCTCCCACAGTGCCTTGTTCGGATTCATCACTGGCTCCTCCCGGTCGATGCTTCAGTTGTCAGCGGACAGTGCGGTGCGAGGTGTTAATCGCCTCGCGGGCGCGGCGACGGGCGTCGGCGATGTCCGGCGTCGGAACCGACGGCGACGGCCAACCCTGCGCGTCGCCATTCCGGGAACCCGTCTTCGAGGCGAAGCGCCGGATGGCCTCGCCGACGGAGGGCGCGCACGGCGTCGTCGGCGTAGACGCAGAACGGTCCGCGGCAGTAGGCCACGACCTCGACATTCGCAGGTAGCTCGCGGAGACGCTTCCGCACCTCGTCAGGAGGCATGGAGCGAGCGCCCGGAATATGCCCGGCTTCGTATTCAGGGCGTGGTCTGACGTCGATCACGACGACGTCGCGTCGACGCAAGCGCGTCGCCAACTCCGTCCTCGTGATCGGCTCGATGCCGCGCCGGTCACCGAGGTAGTCACTCGTGAGCCGATCGATGCCCGCGACATGCTCGGCGGCGACGTCGCGGACCGCGCTCCACAAGTCCGCGACTCGATCGCTGCTCAGCGAGTAATACACGCGGGTGCCTTCACGCCGCGTGGTGACGAGGCCGGCGCGGGCGAGCGTCTGGAGATGATGGGAGGTGTTGGCGACACTCTGGTCGAGCTCGACCGCGATGTCGTCGACCGATCGTTCTCCCTGGGCGAGCACGTCAATGATTTCGGCGCGTCGTCCATTCGCCAGGGCCTTCGACACCTGAGTGAATGCATCGAACAGCGCGTCCTTCGCGGTGCGGTCCCCCATCTCAGGCACCCGGATGGTTCACTCGCGTGGCCAACAGAGAGACGCTCTTGACACCGAAGGTCGTGGTCGCTCCTTGCGCGGAATCCGAGATGAACGCGTACTGCGGGTTCTCCTGGAAGGTGCGGACCTCGAGACCCGCCACTTCGACTGCATGTCGGTAGTCGTCCTGTTGCATGGCACCACCGATGCACGAGGCCCACAAGTTGACGTCGCAGACGATCGCTTCAGTGAGCTGGCGTTCGGTCACGATGTCGGAGATTGCCATCCGACCGCCGGGCTTGAGGATCCGGGCGATCTCCAGGAACACGGCCGCCTTGTCGTCGCAGAGGTTGATCACCCCGTTGCTGATCACGACGTCTGCCCATTCGTCTTCTACCGGGGCATGCTCGATGTAACCGTGCGCGAATCGCGTCGTGTAGCCATCTCGGTCCGCGAGGCGACGGGCCTTGGCGAGCTGCTCGTCGGTCATGTCGACCCCGATGACTGCTCCGGGCGGACCCGCGCGATGCGCGGCGACGAACGCATCCATCCCCGAGCCGCTTCCGAGGTCGACGACGTGGTCGCCCGGTGCGATTGCTGCGAGCCCAAGGTGGTAGCCGACACCCGCGAACGAATCGATCGACTCCGGCGGGATTCGGTCGAGGTCCTCGGGCGGGTACCCGAGCCGCTCGGCAAGGTCCCGCCCCATCTCGAAGTGGAAGTTGCCGTGCGGGTCCGTCGCGACGGCCCGGTACATCACCTGGACCTTCTCGCGCAGCTCGTCGACGTCAACTCGCGCCATCGGGTTCTCCTTCGACGCTTGAACTTGATCACCAGCATCTTCATGCATCGTGCCGCTATTGTCAAATACTTGTTTGATTACTTGACAACTCCGTCCGAGCACGAGAAGGTTCAAGGATCCGTTTGACGATGCTGGAGGTCACCGGTAGCGATGAGGACTGGCGCGCGACACGGGCGTGAGCGTCGGGTCGATGTGAGCGGATGATCTCCATCGAGACGTTCGTCGACGAGGGGCTCGGTCACTCGTCGTTCCTCGTCGACCTGGGAGACGGTCGCGCGCTGGTCGTCGACCCACCGCGGATTCCTGACCTTCAGCTGGCGGCCGCCCGACAACGCGGGCTCACGATCGCGCGAACAGCAGACACACATTCGCACGCTGACTACATCTCGGGGAGCCCGACCGTCGCGGCTCATGGCGCGGAATTCCTCGCCCCCGAGGGTGGCCACCTCGAGATTCCCCATCGAGGCGTCACGCCCGGCGAGGAATTCGAGTTGCGACCCAGGCTCGTTCTCCGAGCCATTCCGACGCCAGGCCACACTCCCGAACACCTCGCCTACCTCTTGTGCGAAGACGGCCAGCCCGTCGCGTTGTTCAGCGGCGGTTCGCTCATGGTCGGAACGCTCGGCCGCACCGATCTGCTGGGCCCTGAACTCCAAGACCAGCTCGCTCGAAGGCTCTACCACGCGCTGCACGCCGAGATCCTCACGCTGCCCGACGACGTTGCCGTCTATCCGACGCACGGCGCCGGGTCCTTCTGCTCCGCACCCGGCGCCACCGACCGCACGACGACCATCGGCCGCGAACGCGCCACCAACCCGCTCCTGCAAGTACCCGACGAGGACTCCTTCGTGGATCAGCTCGTCGCGGGATTCGGCTCCTTTCCCGCGTACTTCTCCCGACTCCCCGAGGTGAACCGCCACGCCACCCGCGCCTACGACCGCGTACCAGCGCTCAATCGGCTCTCTCGCGATCGGTTCAGAGACCTTCTCGACGCAGGGGCGCTCCTCGTTGACGCTCGATCGATCGTCGAGTTCGGGACCGGCCATGTGCCGGGCGCGCTGTCGAACGAGCTTCGGCCCGTGTTCGCGAGCTGGTTGGGTTGGCTCGCCGAACCCGACACGCAGCTCCTCTTCGTGCTCGACGACGAGCAAGACCGCGGAGATCTCGTCCGTCACTGCCTAGAGGTTGGCTACGAGAATCTCGCCGGCGAACTCGACGGCGGCATGGCGACCTGGCGCGCCGCCGAGTTCCCCGAAAACCGCATCGCCCTCGTCCGACCGGATGAGATTGCCGCGCCTGTGCTCGACGTCCGTCAGCACGCCGAGTTCCTCGTCGGCCACCTCCCTGGCGCCGCGAACGTGGAGCTGGGCAGCCTCGAAGCAACGCTCGACAGCATCCCGGCGAGCCCGCTCGTGCTGATGTGCGGGCACGGCGAACGAGCCATGGCGGGCGCATCGATTCTCTCCAGACACGGTCGGAAAGACATCACCGTGTTGTCAGGCGGTCCCACCGATTGGGCGGCCGCCACCGGTCGAATGCTTGCAACCGGACCGTGACAACAGCCAACCACGCGCCCACGATCCGACTCGGACTGCGGGAGAACCTCGGCCAGTTCTGTCTCCTCGTCGGCATCAACGCGCTCGTCGGCGGGATGATCGGTCAGGAACGCACCGTGCTTCCCCTGCTCGCGGATCGGGTGTTCGGGATCACCGCGTTCACGGCCACGCTCACCTTCATCGTCGCGTTCGGCGCGGTGAAGGCCGCGACCAACTTCTTCGCCGGGACGCTGTCGGACCGCGTCGGACGTAAGCCTGTCCTCGTCGCCGGCTGGATCTTCGCCGTGCCCATCCCGTTCATCTTGATGTTCGCACCGAGTTGGGGCTGGATCGTCTTCGCCAACGTCCTGCTTGGGGTGAATCAGGGACTCACGTGGTCCACCACTGTCATCATGAAGATCGACCTGGTGGGTCCCGCGCGCCGCGGGTTCGCGATGGGCCTCAACGAAGCAGCCGGGTATGGGGCTGTCGCACTCACCGCGCTCGCCACCGGCTTCATCGCCGAGCAATACGGCCTACGACCCGAACCCTTCTTCCTCGGTGTCGCGTTCGCGGGGCTTGGGCTCAGTCTGTCCGCCATCTTTGTTCACGAGACCGAGAACCATGCGCGCCTCGAAGCAGCCGGCCACGTGTCATCCGATCGCTCGCTCCGACAAGGACTCTCCACCCGTCAGGTCTTCACACTGACCAGTTTTCGAGAGCCAGCGCTGTCGTCGTGCAGCCAGGCCGGCCTCGTCAACAACCTCAACGACGGCCTCGCCTGGGGCATCTTCCCGCTGTACTTCGCCGCCGCGGGACTCTCCGTCGCACGTATCGGCGTGCTCGCGGCCATCTACCCCGCGATCTGGGGCCTCGGCCAACTCGTGACCGGTGGACTCTCCGATCGCATTGGCCGCAAATTCCTCATCGTCGCCGGGATGCTCACGCAGGCAGTTGCGATCGGGCTGATCGCCGCGACCACCGGCTTCGCGGCATGGGCTCTTGGTGCCGTCCTGCTCGGCGTCGGCACCGCGATGGTCTACCCAACGCTCTTGGCCGCGATCGGCGACGTCGCACACCCGGCCTGGCGGGCGCGATCGATCGGCGTCTACCGGCTCTGGCGCGACGGGGGCTTCGCCGTCGGCGCGATCCTTGCCGGGGTCACCGCCGACGCGTTCGGCGTGACCGCCGCGATCTGGGCGGTTGCCGCGCTCACCGCCGCGTCCGGGCTCGTTCGCCGCGGTACGCATGTACGAGACGCACCCAAGGGACCCGCGACACGCACCAGGTGTACAGATGAGCACCCGACCTGTGTGACTGGAGGAACACTCGTGTCGGAGAGCACAGCCAACACCGCCCAACTGACCAAGTTCTACGGCGACCTCTCACCGACAGTCGAGACGGTCAGAGAAGCGCTCGCGATCGCAGGAATCGATCCAGACCACGCGCGCGCGACGCGATCTCTACGAACGCGATCTCGACTGCCACAACCTGGGCATGTTCCGCATGGTCGAACTCGCCGCGAATGTCGCAGCGGAATACGGCGCGCCCAACGCGGACGACCTCGTGCTCGACGTCGGCTGCGGCATCGGCGGCCCGAGCCGATACCTCGCAGACCGCTTCGGATGTTCGGTGATCGGCATCGATGTCGTGCCCGTTCGAGTCGAGATCGCAGACGAGCTCGCAGCGATGACCGACATGGCCGATCGGGTCTCGTACCGCGTCGCCGACGCGACTGCCCTCAACTTCGAAGACGCATCCTTTGCTCAAGCGTGGATGCTCGACGTCAGCATCCACATACGAGACAAGCGCACGCTCTTCCGAGAGATCGCCCGCGTCCTCCGTCCCGACGGCCTGTTGATCATGCACGAACAAACCGGGCCCCTCCCCCGCGCCATGCGCCCCGTCATGCGACAGGCTCCATACGTCGCACCGTCCCTGCCTCAACTCATCCGCTACATCGAAGACTCCGGACTACGAATGCTGACCTGGCGCGACACCACGAGCATCGCCCTCGACTACTTCCTCGGCATGCGCGATCTCTTGCTCGGCGAGTCAGAACCACCCGAGTCCCGCCACAACACCGGAATCCCGATCCTCGACGGATACCTCGAGACCTTCGCTGAACTCAACGGCCGTACCGGAGCCCTCGTCGCCCGCCGGACGTAGTTCCGATCAAGCACGAGCTCCGAGTAAAGGCTGCCAAGGTGCCCGAGCGAGTGGACACGCGCGCCCACACCGAGCCTGCTCGACGGACCTACCCTCTAGGGCATGGAGACGCCCGCAACGCAACTGCGGACCACGTTCAACGCGCGGGACATCGACACCTTCCGCGGACTCCTGGCCGAAGACGCCCGCTGGGGCGAAGACCCTGACGCTCCGAATACCTGCCACAACCGCGCCGAGATCATCGCCCACGTCAAGCAACTCCTGAACGAAGGCATACGAGCGTCAATGACGGAGACGACCACCGGCCCGCGCGGTGTCGCGTGCTTGCTGGAAGTCGAGTGGCCAGACCCGGACAACGCCCCAGCCGACCGTGTCAGCTTCTACCAGGTCTACGTCGTCACCGATGGACTGGTCACGGAGATCCAGGGCCACGACGACCAGCACTCCGCACTCGCCGCAATAGCGAACTGATCGCGCTACGGCGCACGAAATGATTTTTGGCGGAAACGACGTCAGGCGCGTACAGCCCCTTCCAGGGCAGCAAGCGAAGCACGCATCTCTCTGCGCAGCACTGGCCGGCGGATCCTGACGAGGAGGTGCTTCCGCCAGAACGTAATCGGGTTGAGATCGGCCGTGAGGGTGACGAGGGACCCATCGCCGTCAGCGTCGACATGCCACTCCCAATTGACATACGAGGGGTTGCCATCATCAGACTGGGAGCGGTAGGAAAATCGGCCCGTGGCGGGATCGATCGCCGACACCTGCGACTTGCTCACCCACGTCTGACCAAGAGCGTGGAGGCGCACCTTCCATACCGACCCCGCCTCGAGACGCTCAGGGGCCTCGATGACATCCGTGATGGCTTCATTCCACAGTGGCAACCTCGGAATGTCGGTGACAAGGCCGAAGACCGCTTGCCACGTCGCTGCGACGCGTGCGCTCGCTGTTGCTTGCTTTCCCATTCTGCGTCCCCCGTTCGAGTCAGATCATCAGGCATTCAGCGAGGCGTCCCGAGCCTCGACACCTACCTGGAGACCTTCGCACACCCCAACGGCCGTAGCGGCGTTGCCCGTTGCTCGTCGCAGGTGACCTTCAAAAGGGGTCGCACCACGACGAGCGTCGGACCAGCGAGGTTCGAGTTGGAGGTTCAAGGTGTCCGACCGATCGGACACCGAAAGCATCGGTTGACCAGGGAAAACGTTGTGATAATGGCAACGAGTGGAGGTGATGGGACTTGAACCCACGACTTCTACGTTGCGAACGTTTTCAATGCGGCGTTCCGACCTGCATCGACGCGCTCACGATGCGCTGTGAGCTGCGCAAATGCTGATCGGTGGCGCGCGTCGTTTCCCGTCGTTGTTCATGCTCCCGCGGACTTTTCGCGGACCGACGCCGCACGGTCCAGCGACCCTTTCGTCGGCGCGCTGGGCTCCCGGCCGTCGAGCCTCGAACATGGCGGTGATGACGTCTCCGTCACCGACCATGTCGGGGTCGCCGGCTCCGAGAATCACGTTGGTCGCGCGCAGCACGGTCTGGAACTCGCTGCGCGGGATCCCCATCATGTCGCAGATCACGAGCAGCGGAAACGGCTGTGAGATCGCCTCGACGAAGTCGACCTCGCCTTTCTCGCACATGGCGTCGATGACCTCGCGGCAGATGTTCTCAACCGAGTCGAGGACGCTCTGCAGCTGGCGCGGTGTGAACAACCGCGAGACGATGCCCCGCTGCCGCGCGTGGCGGGGTCGTCCATGCTGATGAACGATCCGAAGAACTCCATCGCTTCCGCCGGCATGTCGGGGATCGCGATGGAGCCGCGCCCCGAGCAGAAGTCCGTCGGGTTCCGGCTGATCTCGACCAACTCGGCATAGGGGGTGACCGCGAAGTATTCGAGCGCGTCGCCACCGAGCACGTTGGAAGTCTCCGCGCGTGTGAAGGGTCCCGCTTCTCGCATCACCGCGAAGTCGGCCATGCGCTCATCGAGCGGACGCCGCCAGAACTCCGAATCAGTGAGCTGCATCATGGCGTTGTCATACCAGCACGACGTCGCCCGCGCCGCGGTCTTGACAGCGCCGCTCGCCTGTCGTATCTTAGTCATACGACTAAGACATTCGACTAAGACAGGTGGCGCATGGCGGTACAAACAACCCGGGAGGAAGCGTGCGACGCCGTCCTCGACGCGGCCGAACGCTTGCTCACGACGATGGGGTGGGCCGACATCACTGTGCGCAAGCTCGCCGCAGAGGCCGGGCTGAACCACGGCCTCGTGCACTACTACTTCGGCTCCATGGAGGAAGTCCTCCTGCAAGTGCTCGAGCGGTTCACGGACCGGCTCATCGCGCGCCAGCGCGACCTGTACGGAGGTGACATGACTTTCCTCGAGAAGTGGCGCGTGGCCGTTCACTATCTCGACGAAGACCGGGAGACGGGTTATCAGAAGATCTGGTATGAGCTGCAGGCCATGGCGTGGAGCCGACCCGCGCTGCGCGATCGCGTCGTGCAAGTGAACGCGGCATGGCGCGCGGTACTCACCGACGCGATCGCGGAGGCGATGCGGGAGTACGGGCTCGACAAACGAAAGTTCCCGGTGGACGCGATGGTGGCGCTGGTCATCACCTTCAACGAAGGAATCATGCTCGAGCGTTTGTCCGGCGTCACGGCCGGACACGAGGAACTCCTACAAGCGATCGATCGTTGGTTGCAGGCACTCGAGCGCGAACAACGAAAGAAGAAGTCATGAGTCGAGCGCACGAACCCGACACCGAGGGGTACGTCGATCGGGACGGCACCAAGCTGTTCTACGAAGTGCACGGCGACGGCGACACGACGGTCGTGCTGCTGCCGACCTGGTCGATCATTCACTCGCGGCACTGGAAGATGCAGATCCCGTACCTCGCGCGCACGCGCCGGGTCGTAACGTTCGACGGCCGCGGGAACGGTCGCTCCGACCGGCCGAGCGGGCCCGACGCGTACGGCGCGCAGGAGTTCGCGGCCGACACGGTCGCGGTGATGGATCACCTCGGCATCGAGCGCGCCGTCTTCGTGTCGCTCTCAGCCGGCGCGATGTGGCACCTGCTGCTCGCGGCGTCGCAGCCCGAGCGAGTGCAGGGTTCGGTGTTCATTGGTCCCGCGCTCGCCTTCGGGGAGGCGCATGTCGAGCGGGCCATCTTCGGCTTCGACGACGTCCTCGACACCACCGAGGGCTGGGCGAAGTACAACCGGCACTACTGGCCGCAGGACTACCGCGATTTCGTCGAGTTCTTCTTCGCGCAGATGTTCTCGGAGCCCCATTCGACCAAGCAGATCGAAGACTGCGTCGGCTGGGCGCTCGAGACCACTCAGGAAACGCTCATCGACACCGTCGATGCGTTCCGAGCCGTCCAGAGTGCCGACCTTCCGGCGGTCTTACGCGCTGCGCGGCGCGCGTTACTTCCCCGCTGCTCGTGATCCACGGCGACGAGGACGCGATCACTCCGCACGCGTGGGGCGCCGCGCTCGCTGAATCCGCCTGCGGCACGCTGGTCACGCTCGAGGGTTCGGGCCACGGCCCCCACGTGCGCGATCCGGTCCGCGTCAACACGCTCATCGCGGAGTTCATCGACTCGCTCGCACCGCCGCGGCCGCCGACCGAGCGCTGGACCCGGGCGAAGTCACGGCGCAAGCGCGCGTTGTACGTCTCGTCGCCCATCGGTCTCGGCCACGCGGAACGCGACGTCGCTATCGCGCAGCAGCTGCGTCTGCTGCACCCCGACCTCGAGATCGACTGGCTTGCCCAGCACCCGGTGACGGCGGTCCTCGAAACCAACGGCGAGCGCGTCCACCCCGCGAGCGTGTACCTGGCCAACGAGTCGCACCACATCGAATGCGAGTCGGCCGAACACGACCTGCACTGTTTCCAGGCCTGGCGGCGCATGGACGAAATCCTGCTCGCGAACTACATGGTGTTCCACGACCTCGTGCGCGACGAGGAATACGACCTGTGGATCGGGGACGAAGCCTGGGAGCTCGACTACTACCTGCACGAGAACCCGGAGGAGAAGCGAGCCGCGTATTGCTGGCTGACCGACTTCGTCGGATGGCTGCCGATGCCCGACGGCGGCGAGCACGAGGCATTCCTGACGGCCGACTACAACGCGGAGATGATCGAGCACATCGCGCGCTTCCCGCGCGTGCGCGATCGTGCGATCTTCGTCGGTGATGCGGCCGACATCGTCCCGCACGACTTCGGGCCCGACCTCCCGGTCATCCGCGACTGGACCGAACAGCACTACGACTTCGCCGGCTACATCACGGGCTTCACACCCGAGTCGGTCGACGATCGCGACGCATTGCGGCACGAACTCGGCTTCCGACCCGACCAGCAGGTCTGCATCGTGGCCGTCGGCGGCTCCGGCGTCGGTGCGCATCTCCTCCGGAAAGTGATCAACGCGTTCCCGGAGGCCAAACGGCGCGTTCCCGCGCTGCGGATGATTGCGGTCGCCGGTCCCCGCATCGATCCCGAAAGCCTGCCGGACGTCGACGGGCTCGAGATCAAAGCCTTCGTCCCCAACCTCTACCGCCACCTCGCGGCGTGCGACATCGCCGTCGTCCAAGGCGGACTCACGACGTCGATGGAGCTGACGGCGAATCGCCGGCCGTTCCTGTACTTCCCGCTGCACCACCACTTCGAACAGAACTTCCACGTCCGCCACCGACTCGACCGCTACGGCGCCGGCCGCGCCATGGACTTCGCAACCGCGACCCCCGACGCCATCGCGCAGGCGATCGCCGACGAGCTCGACCGGCCGATCAACTACCGGCCCGTCGAAACCGACGGCGCAGCCCGCGCCGCGGCTCGCATCGCAGAACTTCTCTAGCCCAACCCTCGTCACCAATAGCCCAAGCCTCTCGTTCGGCGCGGGCCCGAATCCCCCAACCAGAACCGAAGGAAGGAAAGCCAGTGCTCACCAACGACTACACGTATACGCAATGCCTCGAAGGCTCCGTCAAGCGAAGCTGGACGGTCGACGACGTCCATATCGAACGCGGCTTCGATTTCACCAAGTCGTTCCTGCCCGACCGCATGGCCGGCGTGCGCGACATCGCGTGCCTCGACGAGAACGAGAAGCGGCAGCTCAACCAGATCCGCGGGAACAGCTACTGCCATCTGTTTGCGTTCATCGAGGAGTACATCGTCCCCATGGTGATCCAGCACGCGAACCGCGACGTGTTCGGAGACGAGACGCGCCTGTGGTCGCTCCTGCGCTTCGCCGAAGAAGAGGTCAAGCACCAGGAGATGATGCGGCGCGCGTGCGAGCAGTTCGAGGCCGGCTTCGGCATCTCGTGCGGGCTCATCGCGGGTCGAGAGGCCGTCGCGGAAGCGGTCCTGGACACCTCGCCGTTGTCCGCCCTGCTGCTCACGAGCATGGTCGAGTGGTTCGTCCAACTGCATTACGTCGCGCACGTTCGCGACCACGAAGAGCTCGACCCGCTCTTCCGCGACCTCCTCCGCTTCCACTGGATCGACGAGTCGCGCCACGCCAAGCTCGACTCCCTGATGATCGACGAGATCGCGTCGACCTTGCCGATCGGTGAGCGGGAGCAGGCGATCGACGAGCTCCTCGCGCTCGGGACCGCGGTCGACGGTTTGCTGGCTCAGCAGGTAGAGCTCGACATCGACTCGCTGGAGCGGGCCGCGGATCGTTCGCTTTCCGACGCGGAGCGGAGCGAGATCCGCGCCGCGCAGCAGCGGGCGTACCGCTGGACGTTCCTCGTCTCCGGGCTCGAACACCCGAACTTCACCGAGATCGTGGATGCGCTCACCCGCGATGGCCGCGAGAAGATCGACACCGCCGCCGTCGCGCTCGCGGCATGAACACGACCCGCAGTCAGTCGTCGAAGTGCGGGAGCGACGCGCTCGCGATGTCTTGGAGCTCGGGGTCGAGTTGGAGACCGAAGCTGTTGAATGCCATCGCGAGCCCGGTATAGGTGCCGACGACGAACACGACCTCGACGAGCTGGGCCTCGTCGAGTTGCTCGGCCAAGCGAGCCCACGTTTCGTCGTTGACGCGGTAGTCGTCGATGAGTTGATCGGTCGCGGCGAGGAGGTCCGCCTCCAGCGGCGGCCACTCCCCGCGCCGGCACCATCGGCGACGGCCCCGATCTCGTCCGCGGTGATCTCGACGCGCGCCGCGAGCCGGACGTGCTGTGCCCACTCGTAACGCGCGCCGGTGCGCCACGCGACCCGCAGGACCATGAGCTCGCGGCAGACGCGGTTCGAGCGCGGGCCGTTGCAACAGCATATTGCTGTACGCGAGGAACGGCCCTGCGAGCGCGGGATGGTGCATCAACGTCGCGAGGACGGTGGGTGCGGGAATCGCATCGGGACCATCGGAGAAAGAGCGAGCCGCGACGGCTTCGGAGTAGGCCGTGCTGAGCGCGGCCCGACCGTCGTCGGCCCAGTCCTCGCGCGGAATGGGTGCGAGCCGAGGCGCGGCACCCATACTCACGTTGCCTCCGTGACAAAGCTGGCCGCGCGCCGGTGGAAGTGCCATGCGCCGTCGTCGTAGTGCAGCGTGTCTTCGTATCGACCGACGATCTGGATCGCCCAGCCCGCGTCGCCCTGTAGCAGGAAGATCACGTCGCTGGTCGTGCTTGCCTCGCGATCGTTCCAGTCGGTGACGAGCCTGTTGACGACGAGATGGCGTTGCGGCCGCCGCGGCTTCCATTTGGTGTAGGCGGCGCGGAGCGCGTCGTGGCCGACGTGGGTGCCCATGCCCGGGATCTCGCAAACGCCGTCCGGACAGAACGTGGCGACCACGTCGTCGGCCCGGCCGTCGTCGAGAGCCTGGTGTACGCGGCGATGGTGGCGCGCACGCCCTCGACCACGTCTGCGTACCGCGTTTCAGAATCCAATGTCGACGACCGGCTTGTCGAGCGGGTTGCTGTTGATCGCCTGCAGCGCGGGCGCAACTTCTCGTGGGGAAGTCCCGCGAGGTCAGCCGTGTATTCATCCCCGATCAGTCGCCGGTGCCTAACGCCAGCCCTATTCAGCTTCCAGCCAATCCCGGGCACTAGAACGAGTGGGCTGATCAGTGGTGCGCGTCGTTTCCCATCCTTGCTCGCCAAAGTGCTTATCGACGCCGAGGCGGGTCGTCGAAGTCGGGAACTTCACCTCGGGGCCGAGATAAACGTGCGCGAGACTCCTGCAGCAACTCCGGGTCGCTGCCCTTGATGACGCGCGCAGTTCCGTCGCACTACGAGTACTGCTGCAACCCAGGCGGCTCGAGCTCTGCCCCCTCGACGGACAGCGCGACCCGCGCGTCGCGCTCGAGGTTCCCCATCTTCTGGCCCGCGCCGAGGCGCGCGGGCGCAATCTCGTCACCATCGAGACCCATCCAGACGATCGCGACCTGCGGTGAACCGACGGGTTTCATCGTCACCAAGTGAGCGAGTCGACCCGACTCCAGCCGCAATGCCGCCGACTCGCGCCGCGGCGCTACGAACCCGGCGTAGAAGTCACGCGCTCTCAGCGATGAAGTGCGCCGCCTGACCTGCCGAAACATGGCACTGGGCTCACGCTTCTCACCATCCCTAGTCGTGATCACGCGGACTGAGCGCGGACCGAGACAAGAATCGCCGCAGAACCCATCGCTACGAACATGCGAGCAACGCCTCTTGACGTCGGCGGAACGAACGGTCGTGCCTGCCCGCGACCCACCGCGCTCCTACGCATTCACCGTAGAAGTCACGAGCTCGGACACAGTCGCGTCGAGTCCGCGGACTTTCGCGGACTACCGGACGTCGCGTGACGAGCGCTTCGACACTTTCATGCCCCTGACCAGGGCCTTTGCGTGGAGGTGAGCGGACTCGAACCGCCGACTTCTACGTTGCGAACGTTTTCAAACCGACTCTCCGACCTGCATTGTCGCGCGCGCGATGCGCTGTGACCTGCGGAAATGCTGATCGGTGGCGCGCGTTCTTGCCCGTCGTTCTTCATCGTCCCGCGGACTTTTCGCGGACCGACGCCGCAGGGTCCAAGACGTCGCACTGTCTCCGACCCGCTGCCCTCGCGGAGGCCTTGACGAGCGCGGCTACCGGCGACGGTCTCTGCATCCGGCTTGAACTTCCACGACGGCTTGAGTCAGGGCGAAGCGTCGGCGCGCCGCGATTCTGCGTCATGCGCGGATGTTGCACCCGACTAGTCCCGCAATCACTCTCGGAACTACTCCCGCAATCACTCCCGGAACTACTCCCGGTCCGCTCGCACGCCCAACACCACCGCGGCGAACGTCAACGACGCCGAGATCGCCGCGACAAGTGCTACTCGTCAAAGAAAGTCGCTGATTCGATCGAGGCGGTCGGCGTTCGCGGGCGTTGAGGGCTCTGGCCGGGCCTTCCAAGTCGACCAAGACGTAATCACCCACCTCCGCAGTGGCCGGGCGCAAGAGGCATGGGAGATCGCCGACATCGCGGCGCTGAAAGCGCAGGTGGGCGAAGAGCTTGGGTGACTCTGGCTAGTGCTGCCGACCAACGACGACCACGGCGTAAACGGTGGTGCGCGGGATCAGGCAGATATGCATTCAGCCGTTCGAACCGCTTGCAGTTTGCGGATGTGAGGACCGATGACGGCGACCAGTGCCGTGTTGGTGATGCCGACGACTACGACCGCGCCGATCCATGTTGCATGTTCGAAGGTGAGCCAGATTTCGTCTGCCGTCCCGAGTGCTACCGCGAGGGCGACGGCGACGGCGCTGACAGCTCCCGTGGGACGTGGCCGAAAACAGAGCGCCGCTATCGCGGGTCCGGCGACGAGGAGCCCGATGAGGGTGAGGCGCGATCCGAGCAGCCAGTCCGCTATTGCGATGATCCCGAGGGCCAGGAGAGCGATGCGGGGCGCGGTCATCGTCGGGCGGGTTCTGCTCGACCGTTGGTGCTCTGCCCGCCATGTAAAGATCGCGAGGGTTACCGCGACGCACCCGACGATGGCGGTCGCGGCTGCGTCGGCCCAGTGCCAAGCGAGCCACAGCGTCGCCGCTGTTCCAGCGAGGGTGACCGCAGCTTGCGTCGCGCCAATCGCCGACAAGTGGCCGTCGGAGAGCAGCGCGTTGCTGGACACGCGACGCGCGATCCGTTGCTTCCGCGCCGAGAGCGCGACCAGCGCAACGAACGATGCGGCCGCAAGTCCGACACCGATGGCGGAGGGCTCGCTCGACTGGTCCATCGTGAGGCGTACGAGGCCACCGATGATCGCGGCACTGCCGACGAGGAAGAGACCAACCAGCACGACGCGGTGAGCAAGACGCTCCAGCTCTTCGGAAAGTTCGTCGTGACGTATGCCGTGGTGGAAGTGATAGACGAGTGCGATCGAGCCGATCGCGTCGACGATCCCGATGGCCCCGAAGGCAACAAGCACAGCGGTACCGCTGTGGATTCCAAGAGCAAGAGCAGCAGTGCTCGCTGCCACGGTCCAGGCAACACTCTGAGCCGAAACAACAAGCGCCGAGTTCACGTGAGGCCGATGAAAGCCGTCTGACTCGGTAGTGACGTCAGGGTCGCGGGCCATGTGCCCCTCCAACAAGGGCCAATGCCGACCAGACTTCCCGGCGCACCTAACTTCTCGAACGGAAAGCGAGACTACTCGTTCCCGACGTCACACACCCACGAAACATCCCGACCCCACAAGCGCACAGATTTCCCCTACTGCCATGTTTCTCCTTCCACGCATGCTCGGGGCCGAGTACCTGGCCGGCACCGCACCGTTTCAAAACCAGGTCGCGGCGCGTGCACTGGTGTTCGATTTCCTTTCCCACCACGCGTTCATGCTTCGCGCATGGGCTGACCGGGCGGGTCGGGCCGTCTCGGCTTGGGACACGGCCGCACCTCGCACGCGAAGCGCGCCGCCCGCGGCACCACCGCCTGCGTGCTCGAAGCCGCTATCCGCAACTGTTGTAGTCTACAACTCAATGAGTCGCACCGTGGCCCGAACGGGTTCAGCGAACCGGACGGATCGCAGCGAGATCGACGACGTGGTGGATGGGGTGTTGCGTGCGTCGCGCGTCTTGGTAGCCGTCGCAGCGCGTTCCCTCGTTGATGTCGACCGTGATGTGACGCTGCCGCAGTTTCGGGCTCTGGTCGTGCTCGCGAGTCGCGGTCCACTCAATCCGGGCGCGTTCGCGGATGTTCTCGGGGTGCATGTCTCGACCGCGACGCGGATGTGCGATCGTCTCGTGGCCAAGGGGTTGATCGGTCGCGAGGTTCCGCCGTCGAATCGTCGCGAGGTCACGCTCGCGTTGACGTCGCCCGGGCGTCGCCTTGTGGATTCGGTTACACGGCGGAGACGCAAGGAGATCGCACGGATCGTCGAGAGTGTCCCGAAGTCGCAGCGTGCGTCGATGGTGCGTGCGCTTCGCACTTTTGGTGACGCGGCCGGTGAGCCTGCCGTCGAGGGCTGGTCGCTGGGATGGGTTGAGGAGTGATCCCGCGATCGCTCGGCGCGCCGACACGTCCATGAGATCCGGGCGGGACCAACCGTGAGTGCGCTGCAGCGATGGTGGCAGCGTGGGCGCACCCAGGCACGACAGCGGCTCGGCTTCTCGCGGTCTGATCTCCGCGAGGTTGGTCTCCGTTTACGGGTCGTCCTCGGCCTCGCCGCGCTGGTCGGCGTGTCGACTGGCTGCATCGTGGCCGCGTTCGACAAGGTCGTACGAGACGGCATGTTCGCGTGGGTGTTACGACAGCCGGTGGTGCTGGCGGCCGCGATCCCAGCTCTCGGATTGGCCATCGCGGTGTTGGTGGCGCGATTGCCGGGACATGCTGATACCGCGACTACGGACGCGTACGTCCGGACGTATCACGAACGCGGCGGCACGATGCGCGTCCAGGATCTCTGGGCCAAGCTCCTCGAGTGTGCCGCGACCCTGGGCTCGGGTGGTGCGCTCGGCTACGAAGGACCGGCATTGCTCAGCGGCGCGACCGTCGGTTCTTGGGCCGAGAGCCGCTTCATGCAAAGGTTCCGCCAAGACGACGCCAAGGTGCTCATGGTCGCCGGCGCAGCCGCCGGGATCGCGGCGGTGTTCCGCGCGCCACTGACCGGCATCGTCTTCGCGCTCGAGGTTCCCTATGCCCAAGACCTCGCACGCCGCGCGCTTCTCCCCGCACTCGTCGCCGCGAGCACGTCGTATGTCACGTTCGTCGCGCTTCTCGGTACCGGCCGGATCTTCGAGATCTCCGGCGGCGCCGCGTTCGACCTGCGCGACCTCCTCGGCGGCTTCGCCGTCGGCATCCTGTGCGGCACGCTCGCCCGCGCTGGCGCATGGGCGATCGCGCACGCCAAGCACCTCGCGATCCCAGTCGCCATTCGCGTCGCGGGAGCAGGCCTCGCGCTCTTCGTCCTCGCGCTCGTGTCCCACCAATGGTTCGATGCTCCCCTCAGCCTCGGATCCGGCTACGAGGCCATCGCCTGGGCGCAACGCCACGAAACCGCACTCGGCCTGCTCGTCGCACTCTTCTTCGTGCGATTCGCCGCGACCTGGTTCACCGTCGCCGGAGGGGGCGTCGGCGGATTGTTCATCCCCCTCGTCACCCAAGGCGCCATCGCGGGACACGTCGTCCAAGCCATCGTGCACGCACCCAACCCCGGGCTCTTCCCCACCGTCGGCATCGCCGCGTTCCTCGGCGCCGGCTACCGCACACCGCTCGCAGGGGTCTCCTTCGTCGCCGAGGCCACCGGCCAACCAGGATTCGTCGTTCCCGCGCTCCTCGCCGCAGCTGCTTCCCAACTCGTCATGGGCCGCTGGTCCTTCAGTCCTCACCAACGCGACGAACGACGCCCCAACCTCATTCCCCTCGACCAGCTCACCGTCGAGACCCTCATGTCACCCAATCCCGACACCGTCACCGCCGATCACCCCCTCGACCAGTGCCTCATCGAGATGTCACGCGAGAACCGCCGCTGGGTGCCCGTCCTCGACGACAACCACTACTTCGGGCTCCTCGCCCTCACCGACATCGCGAAGATCCCACCCGAACAATGGCCCCACCGCACCGCACGCGACGTCGCTCGCACCGACGTCCCCACGGCAAGCGCTTCCGACTCCGTCGCCCACGTTGGGCACAAGATCCGCGAGCACGGAGCCGGAGCCGTCGCCATCAGCGACAACGGACACATCATCGGCGTTGTCACCATCCGCGACATCGCCAACATGGAACGTCTCCTCGACCGACTCGACACCGAAGCGGATCCCTAGCGACAAGGAGCTCGCATGATCGAACAGATATCAACGCTCCCCGACAACGTCGTGGGCTTCGTAGCCAAAGGCGAAGTCACCTCCGACGACTACCAACAGCGTCTCGTGCCGGCAATCGAGCACGCACTCGCGGCACACGACAAGATCCGTCTCCTCTACGTTCTCGGCGGTGACTTCACCGGGTACACCGGCGGCGCGATGTGGGAAGACGGCAAGGTCGGCATGGAACACCTCACGCGATGGGAGCGAATCGCGGTCGTATCGAACCAGCCGTGGATCCGACACGCCGTAAACATCCTCGGCTACCTGATCCCCGGCCAAGTCAAGGCCTTCGAGCTCGCCGACGAGGACGACGCGACCGCGTGGATCGCCGGCTGAGCTCACATGGGACGCCCGTCGCGACCTCGACGGCCGCAGCATGACGCACATGTGCACGCGCAGAGCCCGCTTCCATTAGCCACTACGTATCGGACGTAGAGGCCTCGCGCCCCGCACGACGCGGTCCCGCCTCTGAACTGCCGGAACAGGGCCTGGGGTCCACGCGATTGACCGTTGCTTCTCGTCGTCCCGCGGACTCGTCGCGGACCGAGCGCAGAGGCCCTGCGCGAGGTGCCGACGCAGACATATCGCAGGATCTGGCCTGCGGGCCATCCTCGCCGTCGTTGTCGCAACTCAAGGCAATCGGACGCGCCATCGTGCTCCGCCACGACACTGTCGAACGCTACGCGTGCGACGTAGAAGTCACGAGCTCGGAAACATCGCGCTTCAGTCCGCGGACTTTCGCGGACTGACGGATCGCGTACGACGGCGCTTCGGCCGATACACGGCCTCTGACCAGGGCCTATGCGTGGAGGTGAGCGGACTCGAACCGCCGACTTCTACGTTGCGAACGTAGCGCTCTACCGGGCTGAGCTACACCCCCGTGGAGCCGATCAGGCTACCACCGGCGCATCACGAGTCGTCCGACGTCACTCGCCCCTCGACGGCTTGCTGCAGGCGCGACATCACCAGCGCCGTGGTGACGTCGCCGCGCGTGCGTTCGAGCACCGCGCGCAACGCGTCGGTACTGCGCCGCAAACCGCCGGTGAGCGCATCGGGATAGTCGATCGTGATCAGCAGCCCGTACACGTCGTCCATCACCGCCAGCAAGCGCTCGCCTTCCTCGTTCTCGTTCCGGCGGAGGCAGTCGAGCACCTGTCGGCGCAGCTCGCTCGCGGCCTCGGCCATCCCGTTGAGATACGCCTGGACCTCCACGCCCAACTCCGCCGCAGTCGGAATGGGATTGTCGGCGACGAACGCGAGCGTGAGGTTCGCTTCTGCGAATTCCTTCTTCGCGTCGTGGATGAAGCCGGCGTACCGCACGTCGGGATGCTCCTCCAGCGCGGCGTCGGCTTCGGCGAGATAGGCGGCAGCGACCGCGATCAGCTCGCGTGCCTCATGGAACTCGCGCCGATGTACCGCGCGAATCGCGGTGCCACACGACCGGATCGCGGTACGCGCCGCGACCAGTGTCGTCTCGCGTGCCCGGTGCTTGAACTCGAGCGCGTCGTGGGCAGCCTCACCCGCGGCCGAGATCTGCCCCGAGTGGTCCACTCGTTAGCGCGACGCCGTCTGCCGCAAGGGGACGAGGCGGGGGCCGTTGGACTCACTCGAACCGAAGTGGTCGGATCGGTCGAGGAGATACGGCGCCGGGCTGCGGTACGCCGATCCGAGGAAGCGAACCTTCACGCGTTGCTCGCGCGCGTGCTGCCTGATCTGGACGAGCATGTACATGTACGCGACGAGCGCGGCGTCGGCGAGGAGGTTGAGCAGGATCAGCGGCGTCGATCGCGCCGCAACCGCCACGAGCAGCGTGACGCCGGCAACCCCGGCGAGGACGAGCAGGATGTCGCGACGGCGCTTCTGGACCGCGCTCATCGGACGATGCGAGGCGGAGGGGGCGAACATCGGGCGCTGGAGAGAGAGGCCGTTCGACCTCGCGCGGGGGTCACCATGACGTCCGTTGGTGCGCCCGAGCTGGGTGAGGCGGTGGTGGAAGTCGCCGACGGAGTCCGAGCGACCCTGTCGGTTCCGTGCCCGCAGGATCGTGGGACCCAGGAACGCGACCCAGGCCAGGCCGATGATCAGGATTACTACTACCGTCAACGAAGCGCCCCCGATATGTGCCCGCCCACCCGCAAAGTAGCAACCGCCTCGTGGTGGTCCGGGGATCCCGGATCTGCGAGCGGCTCCCTGGTGGAACGCGGCACTCTAGCCCGGGCCGTGCTCAGAGGTCGAGGTCGGCGTCGAATCTGGGAGCCCGCCGGTAGGTGCCCGAACGGCCGCCGGTCTTCTCCCACAGCTCGAGATCCCCGATCGTCATGGCCCGGTCGATCGACTTGCACATGTCGTAGATGTTGAGGGCCGCGATGGCACAGGCGGTGAGGGCCTCCATCTCCACCCCCGTGCGGTCGACGGTGTCGACCTGGGCCTCCACCTCCACGTGATCGTCCTCGATGCGGAAATTCACGTACACCGACCCGACGAGCAGCGGATGGCACAGGGGCAAGAGGCTGGGCGTCTGCTTGGCGGCCTGGATACCGGCCACCCGTGAGACGGCGAGCACGTCGCCCTTGCTGACCGCGCCGGAGGCGATCTTCGCCGCGGTGTCGGGCTCCATGTGGACTCGGCAGCGGGCGACGGCCCGGCGGTGCGTGGCGTCCTTGGACGTGACGTCGACCATGCGGGCCCGGCCGAGTGGATCCAGGTGCGTGAACTCCGAGGCCGACATCCCGAGAAGTGTAGGAGCGAACGGTACGGGCCGGGTACCCCGGCCCGTCGTGAGCGACCCCTGATGGAGGGGTGGCCTCTCAGCCGCCGATCTGGCTCATCGAGCGGTTCGGCCGGATGAAGTCGACCTGGCCGATGCGGTGCCCCGCCCACTTCGTGCCGACCGCCCGCGCGATCGCGGCCGCGAGCCGGTCGTCGACCTCGGCATCACGGCACCGTTCTCGTCACGGAGAATGACGCGGAGGTCGAACTCGTCGAGCGCGAAGAGACACGTGCGGAGCTTGCCCTCCGCGGTGATGCGGATGCGGTCGCAGTTGTCGCAGAACGGCTCGGTGACGCTGGCGATCACGCCGACGTCGCCGATGCCGTCGGCGTAGCGCGAATCGTTCTGCCGGTTCGACGTGGCCCGATCCAGGCTCGGCAACGGTGGCGAGCGGGAAGACCGCGTCGATCTGCTCGAGGATCTCGGCCGCCGGCACCACCTGGTCGGCCGTCCAGTCCCCTCCGCGTCGAGCGGCATGAACTCGATGAACCGCACGCCGACGCCCTTCTCGCGCCCGAACGCCGCGAGGTCGACGACCTCGTCGTCGTTCACGCCGCGGATGACGACACAGTTGACCTTCACGGGGTCGAGACCGGCGTCGAGCGCGGCGTCGATCCCGGCGAGTACGCGGTCGAGGTCGTCGCGGCGGGTGAGCTCGCGGAACACGTCGGGACGCAGCGAGTCGAGCGAGACGTTGATCCGGCGGAGACCCGACGCCGCGAGGTCGTGCGCGATCTCGGGCAGCTTCACGCCGTTCGTGGTCATCGCGATGTCGACGCCGAGCGGCGCCAGCATCGCGAAGAGCCGCGGGAGGTGCGCCCGGACGGTCGGCTCGCCGCCAGTGATCCGCACCGACTCGAAGCCGTAGCGCTCCACGCACACCCGCACGACCCGGGCCTGCTCCTCGTAGGTGAGGAGCTCGTCCCGGGGGAGCCATCGCATGCCCTCGGCCGGCATGCAGTAGGTGCAGCGGAAGTTGCAGCGGTCGGTGATCGAGATCCGGAGATCGGTGACCCGGCGTCCGAACGGATCGATCAGCGGCTCCATACGCCCGAGCGTATGCGACGCCCGCCACACTTCGACCTGGGGACTTGACGGGGTGCCACTCTCTGTGGTTGACTTTGCCACTGTCAGTAGTCGGGCTGGGACCGACGAGGAGACCCACCGAGACACCAAGGACGCGAAGAGCCGAGCCACCAGATCGGGGAGGCATTGATCCGCAGGCGATGAACTGGTCGCTTGAGCCTGCGGGGAGCCAGAGCGAAACCGGCCCCACCCACTAATGGGGGGCCGGTCGTTTCGTTTTCGGACAAGGAACCCCCATGGCGAGCCCGAGCAGGACGCACAACATCCGAGGGAGAGGATCGGTCATCCCCGCCTACGTGCTCGCACCGTGCGCAGCCGTGCTCGGCGCACCGACGTTCGTATTCGCGACACCGGCTTCGGCCGACGACTCCGCCGGCGGCACGGTGGCGAGAGTTCCTGCCGCGCAGCTGCCAGACACCCCCGGGGATTGCAGCGTGCGGTAACAGTCGTCCGGTCCGGCGAGCCGCTCTTTCGTGGGGGCAGAGCGGCTCGTCCCGGGGCGGGCTGGGGAGGCGAACGCCCGGGGTTTTCCCCGGGCGTTCGCTATTCCCCCCACCTTCTCGCTCGGCTCGGCGATCAGGTGTGCGGGAGCATGACCACCGAATCGTGGAACACGGCCTGGTCGGCGGCTTGCATCGTGGTGGCGGTGAACACCGACTCGCCGGTACCGAGGTTGCGCGCGTACACCGGATGCGAACCGCTCGACACCTGCACGCGCACACGGTGCCCGGGCGCGAATCGGTACGCGGTGGGCCACATCTGCACCGTCGCCCGGAACGTGCCGTCGGACGCACGCGCGATCGACGACGGCGCGAAGCGCTGCAAGCCGTCGCAGACGTTCATCGAACGGCCGTCGGGATGGACGTCGCACAGGCGCACGAAGAAATCCGTGTGGTCGAGGCTCGACGACACGTGCAACTCGGCGTGCACGGGCCCGACGATCTCGAGCGCGCGATCGAGCACGTCGCCCGTGAACACGAGCACGTCAGGTCGCGCTTCGAGCTCTCGGTTGTCACGCGATCCACCGGTGAGCATCCCGATGCCGCCGACCGACGGTGTGGGATCTGCGGGGTCGTACCGGTATCGGTCGGGTGCCGGCGCGTCCTGCGGAGCGTCGGTGGACAGCCGCCCCTCGGGGCCGAGGAACCACCGCGTCGCGGTCGACGGGGGCGGCCACACCTCGAAGTCACGCCATCCACCACCTTCGCCCAACACTTCGAGGGTGATCGTGCGTTCGGGGAGCAATCCGGTCATGCCCTTCAGGTACGTGTCGAACCACAGGAGCGGCGCCTCGGTCATGCCACCCTCGCCGCCGCCGCCGATGTGCCCACCCGCGCCGATACGGATCCACACCGGCGTGCCCCCGGCGCGCAGCGCGACGTAGTCGTCGAGCATTTGCGGGCACTGGTAGTCCTGCCAGCCGTCGACCAGCAGGATCGGCACGTCCCAGGTGCCGAGCATGGTGCTGAAGTCGAGCGGTGCCCAGTACGGATCGTCGGGATCGCCGTGCGCGAGCTGCTCGTGGAACAGCGGCAGATCCTCACCCGACAGGAACTTGATCGCGTCGCCCAGCGGCAGATGGTCGAACCCCGCCTTCAGGCTCGCCATGCGCTTCGCGATCGCGTCCGGATCGAGATCGGCCGACGCCTGGGGCTGCGGCTTGTTGAAGTTCACCGCGCCCATGTCCCACGGGATGATGATCTCGAGCGCGTACGAACCGCCCGGGTACCACGCAAAACGGCGCACCGACCCACAGAGCGCGACGGCCATCGCCTTGAGGTACGGAGGGCGCGTGGACGCGAGCGCCCACTGCGTGTAGCCCATGTAGCTGCCGCCGTAGGTCCCGAGGTTCCCGTCGAACCATGACTGGCCGGCGATCCAGTCGGCGGTCGCGCGCCCATCGGGCACCTCCTCGAAGTAGCTGTGCGAACCTCCCGAGCCGTCGGTGCCGCGTGACGCCTGGAGCACGTAGCGGTAGCCGCGCTCCGCGAGCATCGGCCCGAAGCCCGTGCCGCTGACGCCGGCGCGGCCGTAGGGCGTGCGTTCGAGGATCGTGGGCGCGTCCTCGACGCCGACCGGGTGGAAGATATCGGTGAGCAACTCGACGCCATCGCGGCATGGTCACTCGAATGTCGCGCTCGACTTTCGCCGTCATCATTGGCTCGCTCTCTGCGAGCCGGGATACCCGGCTCGCGGCCGATCGCTCGCTAGTCGAGCAGCATCACCGTGACGTCGTCGCCTTCACCGACACCGTCGCCGTCGGGAAGCAACACGAGCCCGTCGGCCAACGCCGTCGCGGCGAGCATGTTGCTCTCCTGTTTTCCGACGCTCGCCACGACATAGCGGCCGTTCTCCACCCGCACCCGCACACGGTCGAGATGCAACTTGCCGTCGGGCTTGCGCGGCGAACGCGTGCTCGCGCGCGCGGAGACCTCGGGCCGGAAACACTCGTTGCGACCCATCATGGCGAACAGCGCGGGACGCGCGAACAGCTCGAAGCTCACGAGCGACGACACCGGATTGCCCGGTAGCCCGAACACCGGCCGGCCGCGCACGAACGCGAAGCACAGCGGCTTCGCCGGACGGATCGCCACCTGATACCAGCTGACGTGCGCACGGTCGTCGGGATCGTCGGCGGCGATGTGGTCGAGTGCGGCGCTCATGAAGTCGTAGTCGCCGACGGAGACGCCGCCGCTCGTGATGACGGCGTCGCAGTGCGCCGAGCGCGTCCTCGAGCGTCGCGGTCATCGCGACCTCGTCGTCACGCGCGATGCCCAGATTGACGGCCTCGACGCCCGCGCGATCGAGGAGTGCGAGCAGCATCGGCCGGTTGGCGTCGCGGATCTTGCCGGGGCTCAACGCTCCTGACTCCACGAGCTCGTCGCCGGTGGAGAGCACACCCACACGCGGACGGGGGAACACCTGAACGCGTCCGACGTCGATGCTCGCGAGCACCCCGAGGTGTGCCGGGCCGAGCACGGTGCCCGACCGGAACACGACCTCGCCCGGCTCGACGTCGCCGCCGGCGCGACGGACGTGGTCGCCCGCGGTCGCTTCCTGGTGCACGAGCACGGCGTCGTCACCGTCGCGTTGCGTGCGCTCCACCATGACGACCGCGTCGGCGCCGTCGGGCATGGGCGCACCGGTCATGATGCGGATCGCCTCGCCGGCACCCACCGCGATCGTGGGCGCGTGCCCTGCCGGCAGCTCGCCGACGACCCGGAGCCGAGCCGGGGCATCGTCGGTGGCGCCCAGGGTGCTCTGCGGCGCGCACGGCGTAACCGTCCATCGCGGTGTTCGCGAACGGCGGGATCGGCCCGGTAGACACCACGTCGGCGGCCAACACGAGGCCGAGCGCGTCCGTCGACGGCAACTCGACGGGCGCGAGCGGCTCGACCGCATCGAGGATCGTCGACCGGACCTCGTCGAGCTCGATCATGCGAGGCCCCGCTTCCGGACCAGCTCGACCAGGTACTGCTCGAGGTCGGGTCCGAGGTCGTCACGCTCGAGCGCGAGCTCCACGTTGGCCTGGAGGAAGCCCATGACCTTCCCGATGTCGTAGCGGCCTTCGGAGAAGATCCGGCCGAACACCGGCTTCGGAATCGAGCAAGAGCCCGATCGCGTCGGTGAGCTGGTACTCGCCGTTCACGCCGGGTTCGATCCGGTCGAGCGCATCGAAGATCGACGAGCGTGAACACGTAACGACCGATCACCGCGAGGTTCGACGGCGCCTCCTCCGGCTTCGGCTTCTCGACGATCGATCGCACCCGCCCGAGGGAGTCGCCGACGATGTCGGCTTCGGCGCACCCGAGCGACGCAATCTCCGTCGGGTGTCACCTCGAGGAGCGCGAGCACCGACGCCTGTTCACGCGCGTGCACCTCGAGCATCGACCGGAGCAGGCGCGCGTCGTCGACCATGATGTCGTCGCCGAGGAGCACCGCGAACGGCTCGTCGCCCACGTGCTCGCGTGCCACCGCCACCGCGTGACCGAGACCGAGCGGATCGCGCTGACGGATGTAGTGGATGTCGGCGATGTCGTTGACGACCTGCACGTCGGCGAGCTGGTCGAGCTTGGCGGACTGCTCGAGGTAGTGCTCGAGCTCGAAGTTGCGGTCGAAGTGGTCCTCGATCGCGTGCTTCCCCCGGCCGGTGATGATGAGGATGTCGCTGAGGCCGGCCATCACGGCCTCCTCCACCACGTACTGGATCGACGGCTTGTCGACGACCGGGAGCATCTCCTTGGGCTGGCTCTTGGTGACGGGAAGGAACCGCGTACCGAGGCCGGCTGCTGGAATCACCGCTTTCGTCACCTGCTGTGTGGTCATTCCCTCTCCGCTCTCGCTTCTGGAGCGACGCTACCGCTCGGTCTCGGTGTCGTCGCGGGCGCCGGGGTCGAGTCCGAGCTCCTCGCCGCGGAACAGCCGCTTGAGGTTCGCCGCGTGACGGGCGACGACGAGCGCCGCGACCGCCGCAATCACGGTGACGTCACCCCAGGGATGGCCCGCGAGCGCGACTTCGATCGGGAACACGATCACCACCACGATCGACGCGAGCGACGCCTTGTGGGTGAGGCGCGCGATGACGAACCACAGCACGCCGCTGGCCACCGTCAGCAACGGGAAGATCACGAACAGGACGCCCGCGCCCGTCGCTACCCCGCGTCCACCCTTGAAGTGGCGGGTGATCGGGAACGTGTGCCCGATGATCGCTGCGATCCCGAGCACGTACGCGCCGACGTGGCCGTCGGCGACGAGGAGCCCGACGCCGGCGGCGATCGCCCCCTTGGCCGCGTCGAGCGCGAACACGAGCACCCCGGACCGCCACCCGAGGACCCGGAAGGTGTTCGATGCGCCTGGATTCCCCGATCCCGCGGCCGTGATGTCGATGCCCCGCCGCCGCGCGACGAGCTCGGCGCTCGGGAAGGTGCCGAGCAGGTACGCCAGCGGTACCAGCAGACCCACGATGACGCCGTCACGCATATCAGGCCCATTCAACGCCACCGCGGGCCTCGGCGCACTCCACCGGACGACTCCGACCGCCGCCCCGCCGGGAGCGGGAATGTCGGGATTCGCGATAGGGTTAGCAGTCCAAAGCAGCGAGTGCTAAGAGCCCGATACCGTCGGGAGAGTCCCGATATGCCGACCTACGTCTACGAGTGCGCGAAATGCGGCGAGGAGCTCGAGGCGTGGCAGTCGTTCTCCGACGAGCCACTGAAGAAGCACCCCAGCTGCGGCGGCAAGCTCACCAAGGTCATCCAGCCCGTGGGGATCGTGTTCAAGGGTTCCGGATTCCACCGCACCGACAGCCGGAGCGGCAGCAAGCGAGCCCGCTCCGAAGAATCGGGTGACACCAAGGACTCCACCCCGGACAGGGCGGAGAAATCGGAGAAGTCGGAGAAGTCCGACTCCAGCGCGAAGAGCGGACGCGAAGTCCGACTCGCCCTCCGGCAACGGCGCCAAGAAGTCCTCCGACACGAAACCGGCGTCGAAGCCCAAGGAGTCCTCGAGGTCGAGCACCACGTCGAAGTAGTTCCTCCGCGCGCTTCCCCGCCCCTTCCCCGCGCCTTCCCCGCTCGTGCTCCAGCGGCCGCGTGCCGCCCTCGGGAAGGACTCCCCATGCTCCGCCGCTCTCCCCGCGCGCGCTCGCCTTGCGTGCTGCCGCGCTCGTGCTGGCCGTCGTCACCGCTGCCTTCGTGGGCTCCGACCTCGCCGCGCTCCACCGCCGGGCCGGCGACCTCGGACCCGAACGCGACGCGATCGTCGCGGTTCACGACCTCGCGGTCGGCGACACCGTCGACCGCGGCGACCTCGTGGTTCGTCACGTTCATCAGTCTCAGCTCCCCGAGGGTGTCGTGCGCGACACCGCCACTGCACTCGGCCGCGTCGTGGTGGTACCGGTGCTGCACGGTGGCTTTGTCGCTACGCGCAATCTCGCGCCGCGCAGGCGCGCCGGGCTCGACGGGATCGTCCCCGAGGGGATGCGGGCGATCCGGGTAACGGTGAGCGGCGCGCTGCGGCCGCGCCGCGGCGCGGCCGTCGACGTGCTCGCGAGCTTCGACGCGCGCGCAGCACGACATCCGGCGAGGGGTCGGAGACGGTCGTGGTCGCCGCCGGCGTCCTCGTTGTGGATACCGACACGCGCGCGAGTGGAGGCACGGGTCGGACGGACGCATTCGGCGTCACGCTGCTCGTCGATCGCGACGAGGCGGAGCGCCTCGCCGACGCGCAGGCGAACGGTGTGCTCACGCTCGCGCTGGTTCCGCCCGAAGAGGCTGCGTCGCTTCCGGCCGCCCGGTAGGGCCGATCGGTACCGCCGGTCAGTAGAGCGGTCTCGCGCGCTCCTTAGGAAACGGAGGGTTCGACGCCGCGGCCGTACGTGATAGCTACCGCAGCGCCGTGATCACGCCGGGAGGCGGCGCGCGAAACGCGCGCGGGTGCAGCGCCCATGCGAGCGCTTCCACACCGTCGACGAGCCGTGGCCCCGGCCGGGAGAACAGCGCGTTGGCATCCGTCGCGAAGATGTGCTCCGCTCCCACGAGCTCGGGTACATCGAGAAGGTGGCGCCCTTCTTCGACGGCTTCGTCGAACCCGTAGCCACAGGGCATGAACACGGCGATGTCGGGCGCGGCCTCGGCGACCTCGTCCCAAGTGAGCCGGCGCGACGGTTCACCGGGGTCGGCGAGTACCGGTACTCCCCCTGCGGCGTCGATCATGTCCGGCACCCAGTGGCCACCGCTGAACGGGGGGTCCGACCATTCGAGCGCGAACGTACGCGGTCGGTGGTGCAGCGCGACGGCGCGGCTCACGACGTCGACACGAGACCGCAGCTCGTCGACGAGCACGCGAGCCCGGGCAACGGTGCCCGTGGCCTCTCCGACGACTGCAATGCAGTCGACAACCTCGTCCAGCGTCGACGGATCGAGCGAGACCACCTCGGCGTGGCAGCCGAGCACCTCGAGCGCCTCTTCCACGGCGCCCGAGGGCACCGCGCACACCTGGCACAGGTCCTGGGCGAGGATCAGGTCCGGCTGGATGTCGCGGATGCGCGCCGCGTCGAGCGTGTAGATCGCGTCGCCCGCGGCGACACGCGCGCACTCACGGCGTCGTCGATCTCCCGGGCCGTGAGTGACCCGTCGGTCGGAAGCGCCGTTCCCGAGACCACCGCCTTCGTGCGCGCCTCCGGCGGATAGTCGCACTCGAAGGTCACCCCGTCGATCGAGTCACCGAGCCCGAGCGCGAACACGATCTCCGTCGCCGACGGAACCAACGACACGATCTTCACGTCACCTCCGCGAGGCCATCACCGGCCGGCGACGGACATCTCGCCGAGGAGGATGGTCATGCCCGCGGCACCACCGGGGAGCCATTCGAGGTCGGAACCGATGTGCACGATGTCGTGCAGCATCCGCTGGAGCGTGGAGGCGATCGTGATCTCGCGCACCGGTTCCGCGAACTCGCCGCCGCGCACCATGAGCCCTTCGGCCCCCACGGAGAAGTCGCCGCTCACGGGATTCGTCCCGGAATGCAGGCCGCTGACCGACTGCACGAAGAGCGCCTCGGGCACCGAGGCGAGGATCTCCTCGGGAGAGAGCCGCCCCGGTACGAGATGCAACGCACGCGCCCCCACGCCTGGAGTCGACTTGAACCCACCTCGAATCGCCGATCCCGTGGTGGTGGTCGCGCCGCGGCGGGCCGTGTACACGTTGTGCAGGAACGCGTCGAGGCGGCCGCGCCCGATGAGCTCGAGCCGCCGCGTGGGTACTCCTTCGGCGTCGTGGCTGGCGGCGCCGAAGGAGTCCGCGATCGTGGGGTCGTCGACGAGCGTCACGCCCGGCGCGGCCACGTCCTCGCCCTCGCGCCCGACGAACATCGAGCGTCCCTTCTGGATCGCCTCGGCCGACAAGGCCGAGCCGATCAACGAGATGAGCGAGCGCGTCACCTGCGGATCGAGCACGACGGGCAAACGGCGCGATGCCGGCTGCCGGGCACCGAGCAATCGCACGGCGCGCTCGGCCGCGTCGTGAGCGGCCTCGTTCAGATCGAGATCGCCGAATGCACGGCCCACGGAGTAGCCACCGCCGGTTTGCGTGTCGTCGCCGTCGCCGGCCATCGCGTATGCGGAGCACGAGCACACCGTGCGCCGCGTGACGACTTCCACGCCGTACGAATTCACGACCGCGCTCTCCACGGCGGCGTCGCCGTACGAAGCGGATCGGAGACCGCGGATGCGCGGATCAACGGCCTTCGTGGCGGCTTCGAGCTCGATCGCGAGCGCGACCTTGTCGGACGTGGGCACCGTCAGGAGCTCCTCGCGGAACAGGTCGAGCTCGACTGCTTCGATCCCGACGAAGTCGTCGGGCGTCGCCAGGCCGTAGAACTCGTCGGGTGCGCCGAACACCGCGTTGTCGCGGGCGTCGGCGAGCGTGTCGGCTACGACGTCCGGATCGAACGACCCCGCCCACGCGTAGCCCTGCCGGCCGCCGACGATCACGCGGACGCCGACTCCCTCGATCTCCGCGGTTGCGAGCGACTCGACCTCGCCGTCGAAGGCGTTGACATCGACGTCGCGCGATCGCACCGTGTACGCCTCGACCTGTTCGCCCGTACGCGCCGCGCCGGCTACGGAACGCGCGAGCTCGAGCAGTTCGACCCCGCTCATGTGCTCATCCGGCGGTGCCGCCGACCGTGAGCTCACCGACCCTGAGCGTCGGCTGACCCGACGACACGGGTACGCCCTGGCCGTCCTTGCCGCAGGTCCCGGCCCAGGTGTCGAAGTCGGAGCCGACCGCGTCGACGAGTCGGAGCGTCTCGGGTCCGTTGCCGATGAGCTGGGCGGCACGCACGGGTTCGGTGATCTCGCCGTGCTCGATCATGTAGCCCTCGGTGATCCCGAACACGAAGTCGCCGGTGGCCGTGTTCACCTGTCCGCCCCCGAGCGCGACGCAATAGAGGCCGTAGGGCGTGTCGCGGATGATCGCGTCGGGATCGTCGTCACCTTCGAGCAGAAACGTGTTGGTCATCCGCACCATCGGCAGGTGTTGGTAGGTCTCGCGCCGGCCGTTCCCGCTGCTCGCGCGACCAACCTTTCGGGCCCGCAGGAGGTCCCACATGTAGTCGGTGAGGACGCCGCCCTCGATGAGCACGTTGCGCTGTGCGGGCGCGCCCTCGTCGTCGATCGCGAACGTTCCCCACTCGCGCGCGTACGAGCCGTCGTCGACCAGCGTGATCAGCGGCGACGCGACGAGCTCGCCGACGCGTCCGCCGAACACCGACCAGTCCTTCTCGACGAGGTCGGACTCGAGGCCGTGGCCACACGCTTCGTGGAACAGCACGCCGCCCGCGCCGCGCCTCAGCACGACGGGCAACTTGCCCGTCGGCGCCGGCCGCGCACGGAGCATCGTGAGCGCGCGTTGCGCGGCCGTGCGCGCGACCTCTTCCGGATCGATCTCGTCGAAGTACTCGAACCCGATGCTGCGGCCCGGAGCCTCGAAGCCCGTCTGCATGCCCGTGTCGGCGACGGCGACGCAGTTCACACCGAAGCGCGTGCGTACCGCGTCGTCTTCGACGAGCAGGCCGTCGGAGTTGGCGACGAGGATCCGCCGGCGAGAGTCGGCGTACGACGCGGTGACCTGGCGGATCGAGTCGCTCTCCGCACGCGCGGCGTGATCCGCACGCTCGAGCACTTCGGCCTTCCGCGCCTTCTCGACGGTCTCCGGGAGAATACGTACGTCGTGTGGCCGTTCCACCGCTCGGCGCGCGAGGGCCACGACATTGGTCTCGCCCGGCGTGCCGTGCGCCGCGGCCGCGGCAGCAACGGCTGCCTCGCTCAGCCCCCGTTCGCTCAAGTCCGCAGTGTGCGCGTACCCGGTGGTGTCCCCCCGCACCACGCGGATGCCGGCGCCGCGCTCGCGGCCCGACACGAACTCCTCCACTTTGGCGTCGTCGAGGCGGGCGGTGGCGACCCGGCGATCCTCGGCGAACACCTCCGCGAAGTCGCCACCGTCGCGCAGCGCGGTGTGCAGCGTGCGTGAGAGAACCGATTCCTCGATCACGTCCCTACCTCGATCACGTCAATTCACGCGCCAAGCCCCCGCTCGGGCAGGGGGTTGTCTATCGTAGGCCGATGCCGCCGCGCCCCGGCTTGTCCGCAACCGCAGAACTCGTCGTCGCCGAGGGCGACACCGCGCTCGCGCTGTCGACTGGTGACGTGCCCGTGCTCGCGACGCCGCGAGTCGTTCGACTCGCCGAGCAGGCATCGATGCAGGCGATCGAGGGCACACTCGCAGAGGGAACCACGAGCGTCGGGTACCGCGTGCAGCTCGATCACCTCGCGCCCACGGCGGTGGGCGGCAAGGTCCGCGCGGAGTCGACCCTCGAGATGATCGAGGGCCGCCGCCTCACATTTCGGGTGTCGGTGAGCGACGGTCACGGGCTCGTCGCGGCGGGACGCATCACGAGAGTGATCGTCGAGCGGGCCCGCTTCCTGGAGAAGGCCGCAGGAGCTTGACTCGACTACTCGCTCGCTCCGGCGCACTCGCGGCGACGAGCGAGCGGAGCGAGTCGAGTCGCTCGCCAGGAGCGAGCGTCCGCGGCGCAGGTACCCTGCGCCGCAGCGAGCGACGCTAGAGGTCGGTGAGAAACGCGTCGAGCGCCGCGAACCAGGCGACGGGATTCTCGAATTGCGGCGAGTGGCCGGCGTCGGGGATCAGCACCAGCCGGGCCTGCTGCACCACATCGGCCAACAGAAATGACGGCTCGATGAACGTCTGGTCCTCCTCGCCGACGAGCACCAGCGTCGGGCACGTGAGCGTTGCCAGCTCCGTCAGTTGATCCGGCTGCTGAGTGATCTCCACCGCGAGCTCGCTCCACATCACCGGCGACAGCGTGGACCACTTGCGATCGCCGTACTCCCGGAAGCCCCGGCGTTCGGCTACCACTCGTTCGTGCGCCGCCGATCCCAACGGGTCGACTTCGTCGAGCAATCGGCGCAGCACCGCCATCCCGTCGCGCCGGGCCACCTCGGCGCCGAAGCTCACCAGCTCCGCATCGATGCCGGGCGGAGGTCCCGCCGAGGTGTCCATGAGGACCAGCGCCTCGACGCGATCGGGGCAGGCGAGCACCACCCGGCGCGCCACCATGCCACCCATCGAGTGCCCGAGCATCCGGAACTGGTCGAGCTCGAGCGAATCAGCGACGGCGAGCACATCGGCGGCCAGGCGGTCGAGCGTGTAGGCGGAGGGGGCGTCGGGCGCGCCACTCCCACCGTGGCCACGGAGATCGAAGCGCACCACACGGTGGTCACGCGCCAGCGCGTCGACGTGGTCGGAGAAGTCCTCTTTGGCGCCGCCGAAGCCGTGTACGAGGATCAGAGCCGGCGCGTCGTGCCCCGACTCGGCACCGGTGACCGAGAGCGCGAGCGATACGCCGTCGTCAGTGGTGATGAACGCGCTCGTCGCCGTTTCGAGCCCCGCCATGGCCCCAATCTTGCCACCGGGACGGGCCCTCGCCCGCAGTCGGACACGGACCGACGACGCCGTAACATTGACCGCAATGGCGGCGTCGGAAGTTCTTCGCGCGCTGGAAGGTGAGAACCCGAAGCGTCGCTCGGCCGCCTGGAAGCTGGTCCTGCGCATTCTCGTCAGCGCGGTGCTCCTGGTATTCCTCATCACCAAGATCCCCTCCGACACGATCGAGCCGAAGGACACCCACGCGGGCACGCTCACCTTCCTCGCCGCCGCGCTCGCCCTCACGTTCGTGGGCTTCGTGCTGTCGGCTTGGCGCTGGCAGCGCGTGCTCGCGGTGTTCGACGTCCACATCCCGCTCCGGACGCTGCTCGGCTACTACCTCGCCGGCCAGTTCGTCGGCAACGTGCTTCCCTCGACGGTCGGGGGCGACGTTCTTCGCGTGAGCCGTGCCGCAAAGTCAACGGGCAGTTCCGACATCGCGTTCGCGTCGGTCGCAATCGAACGCCTCACGGGTTTCGTCGCGCTTCCGCTCCTCACACTGCTCGGCCTGATGATCAAGCCGTCGCTCCTCGACGTCCCCCACGCGTGGATCTCGATCATGATCGCGCTCGCTACCGTCGCCGCGCTGTGCGTCATCCTCGTGGTCGCCGGCAGTCCCCACCTCGCCGGCCGGTTCGCCAAGCACCAGAACTGGATGCGCTTCGTCGGCGCGGTCCACATCGGCGTCGACCGGATGCGCCGTGAGCCGGGTCGCACCACCAGTGTTGTCATCGCCGCCGTCGCCTACCAGGCGTCGGTGGTGGCAGCCGTGTGGTGCGCGGTGCACGCGCTGGGTGTGTCGGTGCCGGATGCGTCCGTCCTCGCGTTCGTTCCCGCCGTCGCGATGGCGCAGGTGCTGCCGATCTCACTGTCGGGGCTCGGCATCCGTGAAGGTCTCCTCGTGCTGCTCCTGCATCCTCTCGGCGTCCCCACCGGGAAGGCGATCGGCGTCGGGCTGCTCTGGTACGGCATGACGCTGGTGGTCAGCCTGCTCGGCGCGCCGTTGTTCGCGGCCGGTTACCGGAAGGGCAGGGACGGCGACGCCGACGACACCGAGTGCGTGCCACCCGACACCGCCGTCGCCGGCCCCACGATCGCACCATGAGCGTCGTCGAAGACGAACACGACGACACGTTCATCGATCCGGCCCGTCCCCGTCGCCGCAGCTTTCGGGGCGGGCGCCGGCTCCGCGACGGTCATTACCTGTACTGGTGGGTGGAAATTCTCGCGGTCGTCGTGTTCTACGTCGTGTACTCGACGATCCGAAACCTGCACCACGGAAACGCGGCGGAGGCATTCGAGCACGCCAAGGAGCTGATGCGCCTCCAGCGCGACCTCAACATCAACCACGAGCAGGCCGTCCAGGACTTCGCGCTCGCATGGCGTCCTCTGATCATCGCCGCCAACTACTTCTACGGTTCGCTGCACTTCATCGTGACCGGCGGCGTGATGGTGTACCTGTACCGGAAGTGGAGCAACGACTATCCACTGTGGCGCAACACGCTCGCCGTCGCGACCGGCCTCGCGCTGATCGGTTTCGCGCTGTTCCCGCTCATGCCACCTCGGCTCCTGCCCGAGCACTACCACTTCGTGGACACGTTGGCGAAGGATCCCGCGTTCTGGTCGTTCAACTCGGGCGCGGTGAACAAGATCTCCAATCAGTTCGCTGCGATGCCGAGCGTCCACTGCGCGTGGGCCCTCTGGTGCGCGTGCGCGCTGGTGCCCCGGCTGAATCACTGGTGGGCGAAGGCGCTCGCCGTGGTGTACCCGTTCATCACCGTCACCGCGATCGTGATCACGGCCAACCACTACTTCCTCGACGCGCCCGCAGGGTTCCTCGCTCTGGGCATCGGCTACGTGAGCGCCCGCACGTTCACCGCGCGGGCCGGGGTGCGAGCGATTCGGAACCGTCAGTCGTCGTTCCCGCGGCGCCCGACGAGCCAGCCGATGACAAAGCCGAGTAGCGCGCAGACGACGATCACCAGAACGAGCGGCGCATCGACCGTCTTGAAGACGAAGTCGACACTGACGTTGTCGATGTTGGCGAGCGCGAATACCGCCAGCACCAGCACACAGATGCCGATGACGACGTGATGGGGCTTGATCCGACTCCCGGCACCCTGATCGTTCGCCACGGACCTACCTCCGCGCTGCGCTGCGTGTTTGCGTCCCGAGCCGGGCCCCGCGTGACCGTACCGCTCTGCGTGGGTTGCGTGCACCTTGATGGCGGGCGACGATGCTCGCGACACTGTCGCGGACGGCACGGTCGGCGAGAGAGAGCTGCACGTCGCGGGCGTTCACGATCGCGAGTCGGCGCGGCGGCATGCGCGCGATCGCGACCGCGCGGAGGTCGCCGAGGTCGGGCGGCAGCGCGGTCTCCGGGAGGATCGACGCGTAGTCACCCGCCGCGACCAGGTCGGCGATCAGGCGAATGCCTTCGACCTCCACCGCCACTTCGAGGGTGAGGTCCTGGGAGGCCGCGGCGCTCTCGAGCTCGATGCGCAGCGGATTGCGCGCAGGCGGAAGGACGAGCGCGAGCTTGCTCAGCGCGGCCAGCGGCACCGGTTCGGCCGGCAGCGGCGTGTCGGCATGCACGAGCGCGACGAGCGCCTCGTCGAGGAGGTGCTCCACGATGAGGCGGCGATCCTCGACGGGCTGCGTGACGACTGCCTGCGCGAGCTCGCCCTCGATCACCTCGGCCCAAAGGCGTTCCGACGCGCCCTCGTTGACGCGGAGCCGTACGCCAGGTGCGCGCGTGCGGAGATCGGCGACGAGCGCGGGCATCAGCCAGCGGCTCGCCGTGCCGACGACTCCGAGCCGCGCATGCCCTGCTTCGAGGCCCTGGAGCATCGAGAGGTCGGCGCGCATCGCCTCGAGCTCACGCTGTACGCGCCGGGCTCGTTCGAGGACGACGGCACCGAACTCGGTTGGTTCCGCGCCTCGGCGGCCGCGCACGAGCAGCGCGACCCCGAGCTCGTGCTCGAGCTGGCGGACCTGATCCGACACGTTCGACTGCACGGTGTTGAGCGCGTCGGCCGCGGCGGTGAACGAGCCCTCCTCGGCGATCGCCAGCAAGGTCTCGAGATGCCGGAGCTCCATCGGCCCATCCTCCTGGCTCGACTGGATCGCACAATCGCTACAAACGATGGATACGATCCATATTAGCTGTTGGACAGATCAAGATGGAGCGGGCAACATGGACCCCGCAGGACGACTCGGGGAGCCGGTATCCCCCCACCGGCTCCCCGACTCTCCAGCACACGCATCGCAGTTCCACGGGGTTGGGGGTTCACAGTGTCCGTCGCGGAAATCGTCTCGAATCTGGTCTTCACCGGGCCGCTGACCTGGACCGATCAGGCCGCGTGCCGGGGCCAGAACGAGCTGTTCTTCGCGCCGGCCGGCGAGCGCCCCGAGACGCGCATCGTCCGCGAGGGCAAGGCGCGGGCGGTCTGCAAGACCTGCGCGGTGATCGAATCCGTGCCGCGAGTGGGCCCGCGAGAACCGGGAGTACGGGTTCTGGGGCGGCGAGTCCGAAGAGGAGCGCGCCGCCGCCGGCTACCGCGTCGACATGCCCGTCGGGCGGGTCGCCCGCTACCCCAAGGGCGACGGCACCCCCGTCGAGCCCCGCGCCCCCGCGTCGCCTGACTACTCGCTCGCTCGCTCCGCTCGCTTCGTCACCGCGTCTCCTGCCGCCGATTTGACGGGAGTGGTGGCCTCGTAAGCTGCCGCGATGGGCAGCGGCCTCGTGTGGGAGCGGCAACCGGAGCTTCGCAACCCGGTCCTCGTCGCCGCCTTCGAGGGCTGGAACGATGCCGGCGACGCCGCCACGGCCGCAGCCGACTGGCTCGTGGAGAAGTCGCACGCGCAACGCTTCGCATCGATCGATTCCGACGAGCACGTCGACTACCAGTCGCGTCGTCCACGCATCGAGCTCGTCGATGGCGTCGCACGCTCGATCACCTGGCCCGCGCACGAGTACTTCGCAGCGCCGTTCGGCGACCGAGACCTCGTGGTGCTGCGAGCCGTCGAGCCGAACATCCGGTGGAAGCAGTACTGCGAGACCGTGATGTCCGTTGCCGCCGAGACGGGCTGCGCCATGGTGGTGACCTTCGGTGCGCTCCTGGGCGACGTGCCGCACACCCGCCCCGTGCGTGTCACCGGTACTTCCACCGATCCCGCGCTCGTCGCCGATCTCGGCCTCGTGCCCTCGCGCTACGAGGGTCCGACGGGCATCGTCGGCGTGCTCCATGACGCGTGCCGCGAGGCGGGGATCCGATCGGTCTCGCTGTGGGCGCCGGTACCGCACTACATCGCGACGCCGCCCAACCCGCCGGCAACCCGAGCGCTGCTCGAGCGGTTCGCAACCCTCTCCGGCGTGCCGCTCGGGCTCGAGGGGCTCGAGCAGCTCGTCGACGTGTGGAGGGCTCAGGTCGACGACGCGATCGAGGACAACGACGAGGTGCAGACGTACGTACGTGAGCTCGAAGCTCGCGTCGACGCCGAGGATGCCGAGAACCGGGGCGTGATACTCGGCGACAACGAGATGCCGAGTGCAGGCGAACTGGTCGACGAAGTCGAGCAGTTTCTCCGCGAACAAGGTGATGGATCCTGAATCGATTGATCCACCAGGTCACCACCTCGCGTTTCCGGGGCGCAGCCGCGTACCTCACCACCGCCGTGCGCGTCGTTGCCGGCGCCATCTTCGTGTCGGTCTCCATCGGGAAGTTTCTCGACCACACGCACGAAGCGATCGGATTTCAAGAGCTACGGAGTGCCGGTACCGGACGCCGCGGTGTACGTCGTCGGCACCGTCGAACTCGTCGGTGGGCTGCTGCTCGTGATCGGCCTCTTCGTGGCGATGCTCTTCCTGTTGTGGGCTGGGCCCGGGGTGCCGGCGCTCGACGCCAGGCTGGGCAGCAGCGGCGCGAGCCCCGCGCTCCCCGATTAACCGCTGCTCCCCCCGAGCGGGCTACCCGCCGAGGAGATCGTGGGCAACGGCTTCCCAGAGTTGCGTCGAAAGCGCAAGCGACTCCTGGTCGACGCGCTCGTCGTTGCCGTGGAACATGGTGCCGTAGTCCTCGAAGGCGAGGCGCTTCGAGAAGAGTCCGAAGCCGTATCCAACCGCACCGGCGCGGCGGTAGAAGCGGTTGTCCGTCGCGCCCACCATGAACGCCGGGAGCAGTGCCGAACCCTCGCAGAGCCGCGACGTGACGCGCGCGAGCGTGTCCCACAGCGGAGTGTCGATCCGAGACTCCGTCGCGGGATCGTCGTTCGACTGGATCTCCACCGAGCCGGCGAGATCGCCGAGCGCGTCGCGCATCATCTCGAGCGCGTCGGCTCCGGTCTGCCCCGGCAGCGTGCGGACGTCCACCTCGAGGTCGACGCGATCGGGGATCACGTTCGTCTTGGTGCCACCGTGCGCGACGGTGGGCGCGAACGTCGTGTGCGTGCATGCATGCCACTGCCGCGCCATGCCGAGCGGCAGCTCGGCCAGTGCGTCGTTGAACTGATCGGGGTCGAGCAGCGCGGCGGTGAGCTCCGGGTCGAGGTGGATCCCGTCGATGAACCGGCGCCAGGCGGCGTGGATCTGCGCGTCGGGCTCGTACTCCGCGAGACGGCGCACGACCTCCGCGGCCGTCACGAGCGCGTTGTCGGTACGGAACGGCTGTGACCCGTGGCCAGGAGTCCCCCGCACGGTGAGCTTCGACCAGAACGTGCCCTTCTCCCCTACGAGCACCGGCAACCGGATGCCGGCAGGTGTCGGGACCTGGAACCCACCCGACTCGGTGAGCACGTAGTCGGCGTACACCGCGTCGCGTTCGTGGTCGAGGAGCCAGTGCGCCCCCCACACACCCTGGGCCTCCTCGTCGGCCACCGCGAGATAGATCAGCGTGCCCTTGGGACGGAAGCCGCTGTCGGCCAGGCGGCGGAAGGCGACCGCCTGCGACGCGGTGAGGTTCAGCATGTCGACCGCGCCGCGACCCCACACGAAGCCGTCGACGACCTCGGCGCCGAACGGATCGCGACTCCAACCGTCGGGATTCACGGGCACGACGTCGGTGTGGCCCATCAGCAGGAGCGACGGCGCATCCGGATCGGTGCCCTCGAGCCGGGTGACCAGGCTCGTTCGCCCCGGCTGCGGCTCGAAGACCTCGTGGTCGCCCACGCCGGAGAGATATTGCGCGAGGAGGTCGACGCTGCGCGTCTCCCCGCCCGACCCGATCGTGCCGTCGTTCACACACTGGTTGCGGATCAGCGACTGGAGGAGGTCGGTGACCTCGGCGGTCGGGTCCTCCGCATGCTTCGGCATGACCGGACCCTACTGCTCTCGGATCAGTCGCCGACGGCGAGGTCGTGCAGCTCGGCGAAGGCGTCTTCGATGCCGCCGGCGAGGAGCTCGAGGTCCGGAGCAGCGTCGCCGTCGCCGACGATTCCGAAGTACAGCTCGCCGCAGTACGACATCACGGCGATGTTGATCGTGAGGTTCCTCGAGAGCGGCGCGAGCGGGTAGACCTCGACCATCTCGGCACCGAGGCAGTAGAGGGGCACTTGTGGGCCGGGGATGTTGGTGACGATGAGGTTGGCGAAGCGCTGGCCATGCGCGGCGCGCGCCGCCAGCCCGAGCAGTGTCGGCGCCGCGTACTCGGTGAGGCCGATGAGCACTGAAGCGCCGAGGGCCGATTCGCGCTCCTTGAGATCGGCCGTGCTCGTCCGCACGGCCCGCAGGCGGACCCGCGGGTCGGGTTCGCCGACCGCGAGGGGCACGAACATCGCCGAGATGCGGTTGCCGAGCTGCGTGCGCTGACTGTCGTCACGCACCGAGACCGGACAGAAGACCTTCACGGAGAGGTCGGCGCGGAGCTCACCGCGCGCCTCGAGCAGCCGCGCGAGCGCACCACCGACTCCGGCGAGCAGGACGTCGTTGACCGTGCACTCGAACGCCTGACGAATTTCCTTCACGGGTTCGAGTCGCACTCGCACGATCTCGATCTTGCGCCCCCGTCCGATCGGACCGTTGATCGAGAGCGACGGCGCGATCGGATCGGTGCCGACGAGTGCGCCGATCGACCGCACAAGTTGCGAAGCGCGATCGACGACATCACGCGGGGCCACGACACCGCGACCGCGCGACGCCCGCGAACTGCACCGGCTGTCGGATGTGTTCGCACAAGCTGTCGAGCATCAGACGCGCGGGCTCGGGTGCGGGCTCAGAACGCCAAGGCGGTTCGTGGATCACACTTGACTCGCGAGAGAAGTCGAACAGCGCCGTGGCAATGTCGATGCCGGAGATGCCGTCGGTGAGCGTGTGGTGCGACTTGTGCACCAAACCCACTCGTTCGCCGCGATCGACGCCCTCGACGAACCAGAGCTCCCACAACGGATGATCGCGGTCGAGCAGCTGTTCCATGAGCCGTTCGGCGAGCGAGATGAGCTGGCGGCGCGTCCCCGGCGCCGGCAGCGACGTGAGCTTCACGTGCCGGGCGACGTCGAAGCCGGGATCGTCCACCCAGATCGGCCGGCCCAACCCGAACGGCACGTGCATCACCCGGCGCCGGAACCGCGGGATGAGCGACAGCCTCGACTCGACGAGCACACGGACGTCGTCGAGGCGGAACCGGCCGTCGGGTCCGTAGAACGGCTCGCGCTCGAGGATGGCGATCGCACCCACGTGCATGGGCGTCTCGGGCCGCTCGAGGTGGAGGAAGGTCTCGTCGAGCGCGCTGAGGCGGTCGTACGCCGTCGTCATCGCCGGGGATCGTAGGTCGGTAGGGATTCCTCGCCCTCCGGAGAGATCGGTGCTGCGCCTCATAATGAGTTACCCTCAGCAATATGCGCACCGTCCAGCACGACCTCACCGGCCGGCTCGCGGAGGGCCTCACCCGTGTCTCGTGGCGTCTCCGCCGGAGCAGTGCGCACCGCCTCGCTCCCCTGGGACTCACGAACGCGCAGGCGCGCCTCCTGCGCGCGATCGTGGCCGCCGAACGACCACCCCGGATGTCGGACGTCGCGGCCGGGCTCGGGATCGTGCCGCGTTCGGCCACCACGACGGTCGAGGCGCTCGAAGCCGCCGGTCTCGTGCATCGCCGACCCGATCTCGACGACCGCCGTTCGGTGCTCGTCGCACTCACCCCGAACGCCCACCCGGTGTTGTCGCAGATCGAGCACGCGCGGCGCGCGGCGGCCGACGAGGTGTTCGCCGCCCTGGACACCGCCGAGCGCTCGACCCTGCTCGATCTCCTCGACCGGCTCGAGACCGAAGCCCCAGGAACTGGCGCCGGAGAAACCGGCGCAGGAGGAACCGGCCCACCGGAGACGGGCCGATGATGCGCGGGGGCGGTGGGATGGGAATGGGTCGACCGTCGTGGCGTCGCGATCAGACCGTTCTCAACCAGGAGCTCACGCCCGGGATCCTCAAGCGCGTGCTCGCGCTCGCGCTCGAGTACAAGGGGATGCTCGCGCTGTTCCTGTGCCTGGTGACCGTCGACGCAGTGCTCGGGACCCTCAATCCGCTGATCCTGCGCGACATCATCAACAACGGGATCGGCGGGCACAACAGCCAGCTCGTCATCGAGCTCGCGCTGCTCGCCGCCGGGATCGCCACGCTCGACATGCTCGTGACGCTCGTCGAGCGATACGTGTCAGCTCGAATCGGCGAGTCGTTGATCTTCGACCTTCGCCGACGAGTGTTCGGGCACGTGCAACGCATGCCGCTCGCGTTCTTCACACGAACGCAGACCGGCGCCCTCGTGAGCCGTCTCAACAACGACATCATCGGCGCGCAACAGGCGTTCACGAACACGCTCGGATCGGTCGTGAGCAACATCATCACGGTGAGCATCGTCGTCGTCGCAATGCTCGCGCTGTCGTGGCAGATCACCCTTGCTTCGTTGGCGCTGCTCCCCCTGTTCGTGATTCCGGCGCGCCTCGTGGGCAAGAAGCTCCAAGCGATCACGCGTGAGCGCTACATGGTCTCCGCGGAGATGAACAACACGATGACGGAGCGCTTCAACGTGGCCGGTGCGCTGCTCGTGAAACTCTTCGGCACACCGGAGCTCGAGCAGACAGAGTTCGAGAATCACGCGGCGCGGGTACGCGACCTCGGTGTCACCGCGAGCATGTACAACGGGGTCTTCTACTCCTCGATGTTCCTGCTCACATCGCTCGCGACCGCGCTGATCTACGGCTGGGGCGGCGTGCTCACCGTCAACGGCGTCCTCGACATCGGCACGATCGTCGCGCTCACCGCGTACCTGCAGCGCCTGTACGGCCCGCTCAACCAGCTCTCGAGCGTCCAGATCGACGTGATGACCGCACTCGTCTCGTTCGACCGCGTGTTCGAGGTGCTCGACCTCGAGCCGATGATCGACGACAAGCCCGGCGCGGTCGACGTGCCACCGCGGGCCGGCGCGGATCGCAGTTCGACCACGTCGACTTCCGCTACCCGCGAGCGGACGAGGTCTCGCTCGCGTCGCTCGAGTCGGTCGCCGTGCTCGACCAGACGCCCAACCACCAAGGTGCTCTTCGACGTGTCGTTCACGATCGAACCCGGTGAGCTCGTCGCCCTCGTCGGTCACTCGGGTGCGGGCAAGACGACGATCAGCAACCTCGTGCCCCGGCTCTACGACGTGCGCGTCGGGCGCGATCCGCATCAACGGTGTCGACGTGCGCGACGCCACGCTCGACGTCGATGCGCTGAGACGATCGGCGTCGTCACCCAGGACGCCCACCTGTTCCACGACACGATTCGCGCCAACCTCGAGTTCGCCCGACCGGAGGCCACCGAAGCGGAGATGCGCGAGGCGCTCGAGCGCGGCACAGATCCTGCCGCTCGTCGACGCCCTCCCCGACGGTCTCGATACCGTCGTCGGCGATCGCGGCTACCGGTTCTCGGGCGGCGAGAAGCAGCGCATCGCGATCGCGCCGCCTGCTCCTCAAGGCGCCGCGGATCGTGGTGCTCGACGAGGCCACCGCTCATCTCGATTCCGAGTCGGAAGTCGCGCGTGCAGGCCGCGCTCGAAACCGCGCTCGAGCGGCCGAACGTCGATCGTGATCGCACACCGCCTCTCGACCGTGCGCCACGCCGACAAGATCCTCGTGGTATCGACGAGGGCGGGATCGTCGAGCAGGGCACCCACGACGACCTCCTCGCGGCGGGGTGGCGTCTACGCCGACCTCTACGAGACGCAGTTCAAGCCGCAGGCCACGATGGAAGAGCTCAGCGCTACGCCGTGAGCGCGGGGACCCGGCACGGCGTGATGCCGTGCTCCCGCGCGACCGCTTGTGACCGTTCAACGAGTGCACGTGCCTTGTTCGCGTACGAGATCGCCGCTCGTCGATCGCCTTCGCGGAGGGCTCGGCGCATCTGGTCGAGCTCGTCGAGCGTTTGGTCGACCAGCGCGATCCAGATCCTGGCCGTGTGTTCGTAGTCCTTCGGCGGTCGCAGGTTGCGCAAGGAGTCGATCGACGCGCGATGGATCGCGACCACCCGAGCAGTTGCGCGAGTGACGCTCTCGCCGCACCACGATCCGGCACGTGAATCCGCGCGACCGCGCGATTCGCGCGTGCGCACACCGCACTCGACGCTTTGACGTACGCGTGCGTCGGAAAGCCGCGCGCTGCCGGTGCCGCATCCCCCCGTCAGCGCGAGCACTCCCACGAGGCCGATACCGATCAGCTTCGTTCGCACGCGAGCCCGCCTCCTCCGCGGGAATGTACCCGCAGTACCGACCGGTACGCTGCTGCACCGTGAGTCGAACCGCGACCTGCGTGTGGCGCGTCGAGCCGACCCTCGTCCTGGCGCTCGACGAACACCTCGGACCCCCGGTCGACAGCTATGTGAACGGAACACAGACGTGGCTCACCGACGACGGACCCGGGGAGACGACGCTCGAGTGGCGCCTCCACCCCGTCGCCGGGTACCGCCCGCCTGCCGGCCTGTCGCACTACGACCTCTGGGAGCAGGTGCTGGCCGCACTCTCGGCCTCGGACGTCGACCCCGATGCGCTCGAGCTCGGCTCCGAGCACCGGACCTTGCGTTCGATCTGGGACGGGCTCGAGTGCTTCGCCGCGTACGACGAGGAGCTCGAGCCCGCGCCCCTCGCCCGGGCCGCAACCGACGCTTTGCACCGCGCCCCCGACGCGACCGGGCTGGTCGACCACGATCGCATCGGCAGCGCGTGGGAGCAGGCCAAGGGCACCGTGTCCATCACGGAGATGCTGCTCGCCGAGCTACGCACGCGCGCAGCTCCCGCGTAGCAGGATGCCGGCATGAAATGATGCCGGTCGTGGATCGCGAAGGCTTGGCGCGCGAGATCTACGGACGAACCCACCTCACCGGCGAGTTCGTCCTGCGCTCGGGGGCGGTGAGCAACGAGTACTTCGACAAGTACCTCTTCGAGGCCGACCCGGTGCTGCTGCGCACCATCGGCGAAGCGCTGGCGCCGCTCGTCCCCGCCGGAACCGACGCGCTCGCCGGCCTGGAGCTCGGCGGGGTCCCCATCGCCACGATGCTCTCCCAGCTCACGGGTCTGCCTGCGCTCTTCGTGCGCAAGGAAGCGAAGACCTACGGCACCCGCCGGCTCGCCGAGGGCGGCGAGATCGACGGACGCCGGCTCACGATCGTGGAAGACGTGGTGTCATCGGGTGGGCAGGTGATCCTGTCCGCCCAGGACCTGCGGGAGCGTGGTGCCGTCGTCGAGCACGCGGTGATCGTGATCGACCGTCGTGGTCCCGACAACCGGCACCAGCTGGACGAGGCCGGGATCGAACTGCACGCGCTCTACACGATGGACGAGCTCGAGCGTGCCGGCGCGCCATAACTGGTACTCCGGAAATCCTTCACGCCGCCCGCGGTGACGAGCGGGCGAATGGTCAGGCTCACCCGCCTCCGCGCCACGGTGGCGTGCGCGGCGGCTCGAAGCTCGTCGGGAGCTGCACACCGTCGATCGCCGCGAAGGCGAGCTCGCCCCACCGTTGGATGCCCGCAACCGGCCAGGGCAAGTTGTCGCGGGCGAAGAACCCGACGGCGCGCGTCTCGAGCGGGTGACCGCGCAGCTCGCCGCCCAACATCCGGCAGTGGAACAGCATCGAGTAGAGCGGGAACGGGGTGAATCCGAGGCGCAGGCCGTCGAGCACGGCGATGAGCGCCACGGGCTCCACCTCGATCCCGGTTTCTTCGAACACTTCCTTCACCGCGATCTCGGACGGCGAATAGCCGACGTCGGCGTAGCCGACCGGGTAGAGCCAGACGCCGGAGTCGGCGCGCTGCGTGAGGAGGAGCTCCCCCTTCTCGTTCCCGACGATGGCCGCAACCGCGACTTTCGGCGTGACGTAGCCGTGCACGCCTTCGCCGATCGTCGCGACCCACTCGTCGTACAGGGTCTCGGCCTGCGCCTCTTCGATCGCCGCGGCACGGATGTCGGCGGCGACCTTGAGCACCTCGTCGAAGCGCTCCTGCTCGTAGAGACTCTTGGTGAACGCCAACCCGGTGCGCGCGATGGCGGACAGCGTCTCGGCCCAGCGGAGGAGATCGCCGGCCGACGGGACGAACGGTTCGGTCACAGCCAACCGGCGCGCGCGAGCACGGGTTTCGTGCTCTCCTCGTAGTCATCCGGCGGTTTCGCAAGCTCTCCGGCTCGCACCTTGGCGAGCAGCCCGCGCACCACATCGAGGATCTCGGGGACCGCCTCCTTCAGCTGGCGGGCATCCTCGGGATCGATCTGGGAGCGGTCGATCTCGCCGCGCGCGACGAGGGCGTCGAGATCGCAGAGCTGCCGCCCGACCCACTCCACGGGGTCGGCGGCGAGCTCGTCGTCCCACTCGCGCGTGCCCGGCTCCCACCCGCGGAACCGCGGGTGGTGGTGCGTGCGATCGTGACTCCCCGGCGTTCCCGCGACCGTCTCGAGCAGGTCGGCGCGCCAGATCGGGCGTTCCACCACGATCGGCTGCGCGGAATACACCGAACCGTGCAGCTCGGGTCGCTCGATGATGCGCACCTCGAGCCGCACTCCCCTCTCGGCACCTTCCTGCCCGGGGCCCGGGTTCGGGTCGACGAAGAAGAGATCGCCGACCACGACGCCCACCCGCTCGAAGCCGAATGCGTACAGCACGAGAATTGCCTCCCCGGATCGTGACGTTGCGCCGTCCAGCGTAACGCTCGGTCCCCAGGTTTCGGTCCCCAGGTTTCGGTCCCCAGGTTTCAGTCCCCAGGTTTTCAGTCCAAGGTGACCTGGGTGGTGAGGCGGGCGAGCAGCGTTGCGCGGCAGCGAATCGATCGCCACGGGGTCGGCGAGCTTCTGGCGCATCGCGTCGCGCAGGTAGAACACGTCGACGACGCGATCGCCCAGCGTCGAGACGATCGCCTGCGACACATCGAGGCCGAGGTCGGCGAACACGGCTGCCACGCGCGCGAGCAGGCCCACATCGTCGGGCGCGTGGACCTCCACCACCGTCGCGAACGACGACGCCTCCATGTCGACGATGACGCGGACGTCACGCCCCGAGACGTGCGTCGCGGTGGGGCGATAGCGCCGAGTGCGCTCTTGCAGGCGCTCGTGCACGTCGAGCTGGCCCGACAGCGCTCCCTCGAGCGTCGTGGTGAGGCGCTCGCGCCCGGCCGGGTCGGCGAGCCGCTCGAAGCGGTCGATCCCGGAGAAGACCTCGAGCGCCATTCCGTCGTGGTGCGTGTACCCGATCGCAGCCTCGATGTCGAACCCGATGAGGCTCAAGCTCGCGGCCACTGTCGCGAGCAGGCCGGTGCGGTCGGGCGCGACCACGGTGCACCGCAAGCGACCCTCGACCTCGTCCCACTCCACCGCGAGCTCACCGTGGGCGATCAGGTCGCGGTGCCGAGCGAGCACCTCGGCCGAGAAGGCGGTGGTGTACGCCGGCGGCATTGCATCGAGGTACTCGTCGGCCGCGGGTCCGATCAACACTGCGAGCTCCGCGCGCCGGAGCGCCGCGGTCTCGGAGCCGACGACACCCTCTTCGAAGAGCGCGTCCGTCTTCACGAACAGCTCGCGTACGAGCGCCGCCTTGCTCGTGCTCCATGCGGCTGGACCGGTCGCACGCGAATCACCGATGGTGAGCGCGTAGAGCAGGTCGAGCCGTTCGCCGTTCCCCACCGCACGCGCGAACCGTGTGATCGTGAGCTCGTCGGAGAGATCGCGCCGCGTCGCGGTTTCGGCGAGGAGCAGGTGATTGAGCACCAGCCACACGATCGCATCGGTTCCGTGCCCGTCGAGCCCGATACGCCGGCACACTGCGCTCGCGGTCTCGGCTCCAACCTCTGAGTGGTCACCGGGATGGCCCTTGCCGATGTCGTGCATCAGCGCGCTCAGCAGCAGGAGATCGGTCCGCGCGCGCCGCGCGACGTCACCGTCGAAGTCGTCGGCGTCGAGGATCGCCGCACACTCGGCCACGGCCTCGAGCGAGTGCCGGTCGACCGTGAAGCGGTGGTACGCGTTGCGCTGCGGACGAGCGCGGACGTGCTCCCACTCCGGCAGCAACCTCACGAGCACACCCACGTGGTCGAGCGCTTCGAAGACGGGAATCGCGCCGCGACCCGACGCGAGCAGCGCGATGAATGCATCACGCACGTCGGGCGTCCACTCGACCGCCCGCAGGTCAGCGAGCCGGACCAGGGTGTCGCGATCGATGGGCACCTCCAGTTCGGCTGCATGGGCCGCGAGGGTCAGCACACGCAACGCGTCGACGCCGACTCCAGGTTCGAGCGCGACGCGATCGTCACGCACCACGATGCCGTCGCCGAGCGCGCGAATACCCGGCGAACGACCTCCGGGACCACGTCGGATCGCCAGAAGCCGTGACCACACGTCGGACGTGATCCAGACGACCGCGCGGGCCGCTTCTCCGAGCGCGCGGACGTGGGCATCGGCGTCGGCGGCGCCGAACCAGCCGAGCAACCGAATCCTGGTCCTGGAGCGTGAGCAGATCCGACCGTCCGCCCGTCACCCTGTGCAGCGCCACGCGCGCGTCGAGCAGGAGCTCGCGCGCCTCGCGGAGCCGGGTGCGATCCTCGTCGCGCAGGTAGCCGAGCGCGACGAGCGTGGCGACGCCGGTGGACCAACCGCCGCTGCCGGGAGTCGCCTCCGGTCCACCCCCATCGGGCCCGAGCGCCCAGCCGATCCAGCCCGGCGCCTGGATGTCACGCAGACCCCCGCCGCCGTCCTTCAAGTTGGGTTCGAGCATCTCCGCGATCGGCCCGGGATGCTCGAGCCGCGCCGCCGCACCGGACGCGAGGTCGTCGATCAACCGGTTGCGGCGCTTGGGCGCGAGCCGCCGGACCTTGTCCGTCACCTCGTCGAGGAGCGCGTCGTCACCGGCGACCAGCCGCGTGTCGAGCAACGCCGTGAGCGCGTCGAGCTCCGAGTCGGCGAGCGCGAGCGCTTCCTTCACCGTGCGGGCCGAGTGGCCGAGCACGAATCCGGCGTCCCACAGTGGGTACCAGAGCATCGACGCGTCGTCGCGCAGCGTGGAGGCCCGCCGCCCGCCCGAGTGCAGCAACATCACGTCGACATCGGAACCCGGGCACAGCTCGCGTCTCGCGTACGACCCGAGCGCGACCAGGGCCCAGGCCTCGCGCGACCCGAATCCCGCAGTCGCGTCCACCAGCGTGTGGTCGATGAGGTGGCTCAGTGCGCGGCCGAAGGCAGACCCGCGCAACGATGTGGTCGCGACGAGCTGATCGCGCGCCGCACGGAGCGAGCTAGAGCGCGTCGGGTCCGGACTCACCTGTACGGATGCGCCAAGCTTGTTCCACGGGTACAACCCATACCTTGCCGTCACCGATCTTTCCCGTGCGAGCCGTCTCGATCAGCCGGCTCGCGACCCGGTCGACATCATTGTCGTCCACGAGGATCTCGACGCGCACTTTGGGGACGAAGTCGATCGTGTACTCCGCGCCGCGATACACCTCGGTATGACCGCGCTGGCGGCCAAACCCTTGGACTTCGGAGATCGTGAGTCCCTGCACCCCGAGGTCCTTCACGGCTTCCTTCACGTCGTCGACCTTGAAGGGCTTGACGATCCCGACGATCAGCTTCATCTCAGACTCCAATCATGGCGCGCGGTGGGCGGCGCGTCAGACCCGCTCCAGGGAGTAGCCGACCTCGGAGTGCTGCGTGAGGTCGAGACCGGACTCCTCGTCCTCCTCCGAGACCCGGATGCCACCCGGCATGACCTTGGTCAGCACCCAGCAGATCAACAGGGTCAGCACCCCAGACCAGACGATCGTGGACACGACCGCGAGGAGCTGGTCGCCCATGAGCTCCCACCTCCCTCCGTGTGAACAGACCCTCGTGCGTGACCGCGGAATTGTATCGCGGAGTCGGCGAAGAGCCCGAGCAGCAGCGATCCGACGATCCCGCCGACGAGGTGCACGCCCACGACGTCGAGCGCGTCGTCGTAGCCGAAGCGGAACTTGATGCTGCACGCGAAGTAGCAGATCGCGCCGGCGACGAGGCCGATGTAGATCGGGCGCCATGCCACCCACGTACCCGGCGCACGGCGTGATCGCGACCAGACCGGCGACGGCACCCGACGCCGCGCCGAGCGTGGTGGCGTGGCCGCCGCGGATCCGCTCGAAGAGGAGCCACCCGAGCATCGCGGCGGCGGCGGCCATGTTCGTGTTCACGAACGCCTGCGCCGCGATCGCCGTTGGCGCCGAGCGCGGAGCCGGCGTTGAAACCGAACCATCCGAACCACAGGACGCCGGCGCCGAGCAGCGTCCAGCGGCAGCATGTGCGGCGGCATCGGGTGCTGGGGCCAGCCCACGCCGGCGGCCGAGCACGATCACCACCGCGAGCGCGGCGATGCCGGCGTTGATGTGCACGACGGTGCCGCCGGCGAAGTCGAGCGCGCCGCGGCGGAAGAGCCAGCCTGCCGGGGAGAACACCCAGTGCGCGACGGGCGTGTAGACGACGACGAGCCAGATCCCGAGGAACCAGAACCACGCGGAGAACTTCATGCGGTCGGCGATCGCGCCGGTGATCAGTGCGGGCGTGATGATCGCGAACATGAGCTGGAAGGCGAAGAAGGCGAGGGGCGGGATGTGGATCCCGGCGAAACCGGTCGCGGGCACCTTCGCCACATCGTGCATCCACGCGAGGTCGAGGTTGCCGATCCACTTCCCGGTGCCGTGGAAGGCGAGCGTGTAGACGACCGCCGCCCAGAGGACGCTCACCAGGCCCATCGAGAAGAAGTTCTGCATCAGCATGGCGAGCACGTTCTTGGCGCGGACCATGCCGCCGTAGAAGAACGCGAGTCCCGGTGTCATGAACAGCACCAGGGCGGCCGACGCCAGTACCCAGGCGGTGTCGCCCGGACTGATGACCCCGACGATCCCCATGGGTCCCTCCCCCCGTACGCCTCCGGTTCACCCGCGCGTCGGGTGATCTTCAGGCATCCGACAGATTCGTCAGAGGGGGAGCATATTCAGGTCCAGACCCGCAGTGCTCGATCGCCCGGTCATCGCTCACGTTCGTGCACGGAGCACAGCGGCCTTGGCCATCCCCCACGCGAGCAGCAGCGGGGCCAGGGTCGGGTCGCCGAGGTCGGCGAGCGTGTGCGGCACCAGCCCGTAGCGGTCGTCCGGCCACGCCCGCTCAGCGAATGCATCGCGGTCGACGGGCGGGATGCCCGCGGCCGCGAGAACCGCGGTCGGTTCCCGGTACGCGGTACGTACGACCTCGAGTGGCGTGGCCGTCTGCTCGGCGGCGTCGGCCGCGAACAGCTCGCGCAGCGCGCCGTCGACGCGCGCCGCGCCTGCGTCACCTGCCTCGATCGCGGCTCGCTCGACGTCCACGCGTGTCGTGCGGATCGAGACGACTCCACGCGTCCAGGATCCGCGCCACCTCACGTCGCGTCCACGCCGGCAGCTCACGCTCCACACCGGCGACGATCGCATCGCCCGCTTCTGCGAGCCGGCGCGCTGGCGACCGCCTCGTCACCCCTCGAGGACGTCGCCTTCCATCGCGTTCACGGTGCAGCCGACGCTCTTCGAGGTAGGCGATCGCGGCGTCGCGCTGGGCGGGTCACCGACCGAGCTCGAGGATCACCCAGCCCGAGTGCGCCTCGACGTTGGCCCGCCGGATGTTCGGCACCACGTCGAACCGCTTCACGAGCTCGTAGATCATCGGGCGGTCGACCAGCTCCTCGGGGAACGAGACGAACAGGCGGACGTGGTCGGCATCGCCGACGATCCCGATCACAGCCCGACGCGCGCGCAGCGCGTCGGCCGGCTCGCGCGAGCAGGCCGGTGACGAACGGACCGAACTCCGCGTACTCGCGCCGACACCGGATCGAAGCGCATCTCGTAGACGATCTCCTTCAGCGCGACCGGGTCGTCGGCGAGCAACGTGACGCCCCACTCCCAGTCGTCGAGGCCGGTGGAACCGGTGATGAGCTGCAGCACGCGCCCGGCGTAGGTGCGGCCGACGCGGGCGTGGCCGGCCATGAGCCGCTTGCGCTCGTCGAACGGCAGCGCGTACCAGTTGGCGCCCTGCGCCCGTCGCTTCGACATCGGGTAGAAGCAGATCACGCGCTTGAGCGGCAGCTGCGGGTGCAGGCGCTGCTCGCGGTAGTGCGCCATGCGCTCGCGCCACGCCGCGAGCGACGCCTCGTGCGCAGTCACCGGCGAGCCCCTCCTCGGTCGTCGAGCCGGCCACGCTCGTCGTCCTCGGTCGAGGTGTACTCGGACAGCTCCGTGAGCGACACGTACGAGTCCACGACCGGGTGAGCGGCGCCGTCGAGCAGCTCGCTGCTGGAACGCCTGGAGCCGGGCGAGGTCGGGGCCGAGCGCCATCACCCCGAGGTCGGCCTTGTGGCCGAGCACCGCGAACAGCAGCGCCTGGTGACCGTCGGCCTCGAGCGACTGCACCGCGTCGAGCACTCGCTTGCCGCCTTGCGGGATCGCCCTCGGCGCGGTCGCGGTCGACCGCGTAGAAGAGGTGGAGGACGCCCCACCCGACCGACAGCTCGACCGCGTCCATCAGCCCGGATCCATCAAATGGTCCGGCCGTCGCCGTGGTCGCTGATGTCGAAGACCTGGTCGGCCGGCGGAGGCTGGACGTCGACGGGTACGCCGAACTCGGTGACCTCCATCGTCATCGACACGCTGGCCCCGACATCGGGAACCCCGATCATGCTCGGATCGATCGTGGTCTGCACCTTCACGACGCGGTCCTGGTCGTCGATCCACACGTCGACCGGCACCGATCCGAGCTTGGCGCGTGCGTCGTCGTCGAGCCCCGGTAGGTTGCCGACCTTCGAGTAATCGATCGACGCGCGGTAGTGGACGGCGTGGCGGCCTGCCACCGTGTCGTCGCCGACTGTCTCGACGTCGCCGGAGACGCCCTTCAGCAGCTCGAGGCCGGTCTTGGGCGTGCCCCCCTGCATCGGGTCGAACAGGCTGCCGAGTGGCGAACCGCCGCCGCTCGCTGAGTCGCCGGCGTCGAAACGGATCCACGGCTTGTCGGAGTGGAACAGGTTGCCGAGCGCGCCGTCACCGACCTTCACGTAGACGACCCCGTCGACCAAGCGCGCTTCCACGTCTCCAGTGAGCGAGCTCGTGGCCGTGAGCTGTGCCTGTTTGCCGTCGGCGGAACCCACGCCGTCGGCATGGATCGAGAGCTGCAGGCCGCCGAACTCGACGCGTTGGTCGACCGTGAAGCTCATCGACTCGGCTTGCGCGGTCGCGGCGGCCGCGGCCTTCAGTGCCTTGATCGACACCGCGTTCGTGCCGTCGCCCCCGCCGCCACAGCCCGCGAGTGCGAGCGCGACCGCGACACCGAGCGCCGCCAACCCAACCGTGATCCGCCGCATGGCACCCACCGTAGACGTCAAGAGGGGCGCCCAACGGGCGCCCCTCTTGCATCGGCTCGTTGTGGGTCGGCTTGACCTGACTCTTGGCTCGCTCGCTGCGGCGCAGGGTACCTGCCGCCGCGGACGCTCGTTCGCTCCGTTAGAAGTCGCCCATACCGTCCATGCCGCCTGGCATGGCCGGCATCGCGGGCTTCTCCTCGAGCTTGTCGGCGATGACCGCCTCGGTGGTGAGGAACAGTGCCGCGATCGATGCCGCGTTCTGCAGCGCCGAGCGGGTGACCTTCGCGGCGTCGGTGACGCCGGCCTTGACCAGGTCCTCGTACTCACCGGTCCGGGCGTTGAGACCGTTGGCGCCGCGGAGGTTCTTCACCTTCTCGACGACCACGCCGCCCTCCATGCCCGCGTTCACCGCGATCTGCTTGAGCGGCTCCTCGAGCGCACGCGCGACCAACCTCGCACCGGTGGCCTCGTCGCCGGAAAGCGACTTCGCCATCTCGTACACCTGCTCCTGCGCGCGGATCAACGCAACGCCGCCACCGGGCACGACGCCCTCTTCGACCGACGCCTTGGCGGTCTGCACCGCGTCCTCGATGCGGTGCTTCTTCTCCTTCAGCTCGACCTCGGTGGCCGCGCCGACCTTGATGATCGCGACACCGCCGGCCAGCTTCGCGAGGCGCTCCTGGAGCTTCTCGCGGTCGTAGTCGGAGTCGGTGTTGTCGATCTCCTGCCTGATCTGGTTGATCCGGCCGTTGACGTCGCTCTTGGCGCCTCCGCCCTCGACGATCGTCGTCTCGTCCTTGGTGACGACGACCTTCCGAGCGCGGCCGAGGAGGCCCACGTCGGTGTTCTCGAGCTTGAGGCCCACCTCTTCGGAGATGACAGTGCCTCCGGTGAGGATCGCCATGTCTTCGAGCATCGCCTTGCGGCGCTCACCGAAGCCGGGCGCCTTCACCGCGGCCGACTTGAACGTGCCGCGGATCTTGTTGACGACGAGGGTGGCGAGCGCCTCGCCCTCGACGTCCTCGGCGATGATCACGAGCGGCCGGCTCGCCTGCATGACCTTCTCGAGCACCGGGAGCAGGTCCTTGACCGCCGAGATCTTGCCGGAGTGCAAGAGGACGTAGGCGTCGTCGAGGACGGCCTCCATGCGGTCGGTGTCGGTGACGAAGTACGGCGAGATGTAGCCCTTGTCGAAGCGCATACCTTCGACGAAGTCGAGTTCCATGCCGAACGTCTGGCTCTCCTCGACCGTGATCACGCCGTCGGTACCGACCTTGTCGAGCGAGTCGGCGATCATCTTGCCGATCTCGGGGTCGGCCGCGGAGATCGCGGCGACGTTCGCGATGGCGGCGAGGTCGGTCTTCACGCTCTTCGAGTTCTTCTTGATCGAGTCGACCGCGGTCTCGACCGCCTTCTCGATGCCGCCCTTGAGCACCATCGGGTTCGCGCCGGCAGCGACGTTCCTGAGGCCCTCACGCACCATCGCCCACGCCAGCACGGTGGCGGTGGTGGTGCCGTCGCCCGCGACGTCGTCGGTCTTCTTCGCGACTTCCTTCACCAGCTCGGCCCCGACCTTCTCGTACGGGTCCTCGAGCTCGATCTCCTTGGCGATCGAGACGCCGTCGTTGGTGATCGTGGGGGCGCCCCACTTCTTCTCCAGGACGACGTTGCGGCCCTTGGGGCCGAGGGTGACGCGCACGGCGTCGGCGAGCTTGTTCATCCCCGCCTCGAGGGAGCGGCGGGCGTTCTCCGCGTAGGCGATCTGCTTGGGCATGGCGTGATACCCCCTGGAGTGGGTTGTGGTGGCCGGACAGGCCGTTCGGGTTTGGCGGTCGGATCGGCGCCTTAGCACTCAGGGCCACCGAGTGCTAACCATGTTGGCACTCGCGGCCCGAGAGTGCAAATTCGTCGGGCCGATTTTCCGCCGGCTCGGGCGCCCTGCTGTCGTATCTCTGCGCCGCGCCGCCGTCGGTAGGCTCGCGCGTCAGCCGAGCGGGAGTCACGAGATGACCGAGGTTCGAGAGGCACCGGGCACCCCGGCCGGCGCGGCATCCGACCCGGAGATCAACCGGCAGCTCATGGAAGACATGCTGGTCGCGCGGCGCGCGTCGGAACGGCTCTGGAACCTGCAGCGGCAGGGACGGATCGCCACGATCCCGCCGCTCACCGGGCAGGAAGCCGCGATCGTCGGCGTCGTGCGTGCGCTCGACCTCGACCACGACTGGCTCGCCCCGTACTACCGCGAGCCGCTCGGCATGGCCGCGCTCGGGGACGAGTTCCTCGAGCAGGTCGTCCTGTACTGGCGCGGCCATCCCGACGGCGGACGCATCCCCGACGGCGTGCGGTGCCTCCCACCGCAGATCTCGCTCGGCGCACAGGTGCCGCACGCCGCCGGCATCGCGTGGGGACTGAAGCTGCTCGGTGAACCTGGCGTCGCGTGCACGTTCATCGGCGACGGCGCCACCTCGGAAGGCGACTTCTACGAGGGGTTGAACCTCGCCGGCGTGCAGCACCTGCCGTTGCTCGTCGTGGTGCTCAACAACGGGTGGGCGATCTCGACGCCGACCAGGCGCCAGACCGCGGCGTCGACGTTCGCGGCGAAGGCCGACGCCGTGGGCATACCCGGCGTGCGCGTCGACGGGAACGATGTGCTCGCGGTGGGGGAGGCTGCGCGCGCGGCGCGGGGCGCGCGGTCGCGGGTGACGGCCCCACGCTGCTCGAGCTCATCACCTACCGGATGGGCGCGCACACCAACTCCGACGACCCCACGCGCTACGTGCCCGAGTCCGAGCTGGCCGAGTGGAGGAAGCGCGATCCGATCGATCGGTTCCGGGCGCGCCTCACCGAAGCCGGGACATGGGACGACGCCAGCCACCAGGCACTCGTCGACGAGGTGGAAGCGCGCCTCGAGCGCATCATCGACGCTGCGTTCGCACATCCGGTCGACCCGAACGCCGCGCTCGACCACCGCACCGCCCACGACGACCCCCGACTCACGCGGCAACGACGCGAGCTGGCGGCACGCGTGAGCGCGCACCCCGAGGAACAAGGGGAGGGGGACATCTCGTGGCGAGCGTGACGATGCTCGCGGCGATCCGCGACACGATCGCAGACGAGATGGCGCGCGACGAACGCGTCGTGGTGCTCGGCGAGGACGTCGGGCACAACGGCGGTGTCTTTCGCGTCACCGACGGACTGCTCGACCGGTTCGGCGACTCGCGCGTGTTCGACACGCCGATCTCGGAGGCGGCCATCATCGGCGCGAGCGTGGGTCTGTCGGTCACCGGAATGGTGCCGGTTGCCGAGATCCAGTTCGCGGGCTTCGCCGCGCAGGCGTACCACCAGATCGTCGGCCAGCTTTCGCGGATGCGGTACCGCAGCCGCGGTCGGTTCCACTGCCCGGTCACGGTGCGCGCGCCGTACGGCGGCGGCATCCGCACGCCCGAGCACCACTCGGACTCGGTCGAGGCACCGTACGCGCACACCCCGGGAATCACGGTCGTCGTGCCGTCGACCGCCGCCGACGCGAAGGGACTGCTGGCGAGCGCAATCCGCGACCCCGACCCCGTGCTGTTCCTCGAGCCGATCCCGCTGTACCGGCACGCACGCGACGCCGTCCCCGAGGGCGAGCACCTCGTCGCGCTCGGCCGCGCGTCCGTCGTGCGCGAGCCCGAGGACGCGGTCGTCGTCGCGTGGGGAGCGATGGTGCCCGTCGCGTGCGAAGCCGCCGACATGATCGGCGAGCGACGCGGCGCGCGGGTGGGCGTCGTCGACCTGCGCACGCTCGCACCGCTCGACGTGGAGACGCTCGTTTCCGTGGCCGAACGCGCGGGGCGTGTCGTCGTCGTGCACGAGGCGCCGCTCACCGCCGGCTTCGGCGCAGAGGTGGTCGCAACGATCCAGGAAGAGGTCTTCTATTCGCTCGAGGCGCCGATCCGGCGCGTCGCCGGCTACGACGTGCCGGCACCGGTGCCGCTCGTCGAGGACTGGTGCCGGCCCGACACCGCGCGCGTCGTTGCCGCGCTGGAGGCATCGCTGGATGCGTGATGCCTGACGCGGTGCCGTTCCGGTTGCCGGACCTCGGTGAGGGAATGGCGGAGGCGGAGATCGTGCGGTGGGAGGTGGCGGTCGGCGACCACGTCGTCCGCGATCAGGTCGTCGCGATCGTGCAGACGGACAAGGCGGAGGTCGAGCTCCCCGTGCCCCACGTGGGCACGGTCACCGCGCTCGGGGGGAAGGTCGGCGACATCCTTCTCGTCGGCGCGACCGTCGTGGAACTCGCGCCGGACGACGCGAGCGCGACCGGGACCGTGCCGCCCACCCGACCGAGCGAGGGAGCGCCGGCCCGTGCGGCCCCGCCGGTCCATGCGGCGCCACCGGTTCGGAAGCTGGCGCGGGACCTCGGGATCGACCTCGGGCAGGTGGCGGGCAGCGGCCCGGGTGGGCGGGTCACCGCGGGCGACGTGCGCGCCGCGGCAGCTCCCGAAGCACCGGTCACAACACGTGAACCCGGGGCCGGTGAGGAACGAGTGCCGTTGCGCGGCATCCGGCGCGCCATGGCGCGGAACATGGCCGAAGCGTGGCGGACGATCCCGCACGTGTCGTTGTTCGACGAGATCGACGCGCGCCCGCTGCTCGAAGCACTGCGCGCCGCTCGGGAGCTGTCCGGATCCGACACGCTCACGCTCACGGCGTTCTTCGTGCGCGTGTCCGTCGTCGCACTCACGGCTCAACCGCTCCTCAACGCAAGCCTCGACGATGCTGCCGGCGAGATCGTGTACCACCATGCAGTCAACGTCGGGATCGCGGTGGCGTCCGACGACGGCCTCGTCGTGCCCGTGGTGCACGGCGCACAGTCACTCGGCCTGCACGCGCTCGGCGACGAGATCGGTCGCGTGACCGCCGCGGCGCGCGCGGGCGGGCTCCCTCCGGACGAGATCCGGGGTGCGACCTTCACCGTCACCAACTTCGGCACGGAGGGCGGCCGCTTCGCGACGCCGATCGTTCGCCCGCCGCAAGTGGCGATCCTCGGTTGCGGCGCGATCCGCCCACAGCCGGTGGTCGACGGCGACCGCGTCGTTGCCGCGCCGGCGTTGCCGCTGTCTCTGTCTGCCGATCACCGTGTGGTCGACGGTCACCATGCAACGACGTTCCTCGACACAGTTGCCGGGCTGCTCCGCGAGCCGCTCCATCTCCTCGCCGACAGCTGATGCACGGCTTCAGTGCGCGGCTTCGGCGCGTGCCTTGACGTTCGCCAGCGTCGCCACCAAGCGCCGTCGCACATCGAGCTCCTCGGAAACCGTCGGCACGCGCTCGACCCGTATTCCGTGTTCCACCTCGGTACCCGTCCAGTTCGGCGCCAGCCGGAACCACCACTGCGCCTCCGTCCGCTCGCCGGCGCCGTCGTCGGATGACAGAAGGGACGTCCACGCGAATTCGCGCGGCTCGTCGACGACGTCGACGCTGATCACGGGCGTCTCGTAGCTCTGGATCTCACGCACGACGCGCCACACGCGGCCGGGACGCGCCGCGATCTCGGCACGCTCGACGACCCGCCACACGAGCGGACTGTAGATCGAGAAGCCCGCAGTATGGTGGGCGCACCCGAAGCAAGAGTGCCGCGAAACAGGAGTGGCGGTGGCGGAGCACCACGACGCAACGGAGGAGTACCTCGAAGCGATCCTCGAGATCGAAGAAGAGGGAACCGTGCCGATCCGCGCGCGTCTCGTCGAGCGTCTCGGTCTGTCGGCACCGGCTGTGTCGGAAACGGTCAACCGTCTCGTCGAGCACGGCTACGCGGAGTTGCTCGACAACCGCACGTTGCGCCTCACGCCGAAGGGCCGCGAGGTCGCGGTGTCGATCGTCCGTCGGCACCGTCTCGCGGAACGGTTGCTCGTCGACGTCATCGGCCTCGAGTGGGAGAAGGTGCACCGCGAAGCCGACCGCTGGGAGCACGCGATCTCCGCCGACGTCGAAGCGAAGCTCGTCCTGCTGCTCGGCGATCCGGCTACCTGCCCGCACGGAAACCCGATCCCGGGATCCACGCACAAGGTGGAGGGGGGCGTGTCCACACCGCTCTCACAGTCGGAGCCCGGCCCGGTCGTCGTACGGCGGATCAGCGAGAAGATCGAGATCGACGACGGAGCCCTGGTGTTCCTCGCGGAAGCGAAGCTCATCCCGGGATCGAACGCGGTCGTCATGGGGAGCGGTCCCGACGGTGTGCGCGTCGCGAGCGACTCCGGCGAGCAGCTCGTCCCGAGCGCTGTCGCCCAGCTGCTGTGGGTCGCCGCGCGATAAGGGAACGGTCCGTCGGAAGCGAGTCGCTCGTCAGGAGCGAGCGGCCGCGAGGCGGGTATCCCGCCGAGCAGCGAGCGACGAATCGTCAGGAGCGAGCGGCCGCGAGGCGGGTATCCCGCCGAGCAGCGAGCGACGAATCGTCAGGAGCGAGCGGCCGCGAGGCGGGTATCCCGCCGAGCAGCGAGCGACGAATCGTCAGGAGCGAGCGGCCGCGAGGCGGGTATCCCGCCGAGCAGCGAGCGACGAATTATCAGGCGCCGGCGGCCACGAGCACGAAATCGGTGCCGAACCCGAGCAGGAGACCCGCGAACAACCCCCACATCAGCATCTCGGGGTGACCCATCTTGTTGCCCACGTTCAGGAGCTGGACCACGACGTAGAGAATCGAACCGGCCGCGAGCGCGAGAAAGGCGATGTCGAGCCATTCGCTCACGAACGCCTGGCCGACCACCGTGCCGAGGAAGGTCGGCCCTCCGCCGATCAGACCCAGGGCGGCGAGAAATCCCCACGACGGAATCTCGGACTCGGCGGCAAGGGGGGCGACGATGCCAAAGCCCTCGGTCGCGTTGTGCAGCCCGAATCCGACGATCAGCAGCAACGCGAGGCTCACGGCGCCACTCGCAGCAGACTGGCCGATGGCGAGTCCTTCAGCGAAGTTGTGGAGGCCGATGCCGATCGCGATGAACAGCGCCAGGCGCCTCGGTGCCGACAATGCGTGGATGCGCCCGACGATCCCGAAGTCCTCGACCGACGCCGCGCCCGGGCCGGACGCGCGGCGCCGGCCGGCGCGGGCCATCCACCGCTCGTAGTACACGAGCCCGAGCAGGCCGACGCCGAAGCACACGACGAAGAGGGCACATCGTCCCGCGAACTCCGCCCACGAGCCCCCGCCTCGGGTCGTGACGTGTTCGAGCGCGTGCTCGACCGGCTCGATGCTCCCCGAGAGCGTCTCGACGAGGAGGAACACGAGGACCCCGGCCGCCACCGCGTTGAAGAACGCCCGGGTCTCCGATGAGAGGTTCTTCATCCGCGCGACCGGAAGACCCAGGAAGATCGTGAACCCGGCGATCGCGCCGAGCAGATAGATCTCGCCGGTCGACATCGCCCACACGCCTCTTCTCTGGCGCCCGCGCGTGTCCGTCGGGTCGTCAGGGCCGGTTCGGGTTGGTAAGGGTAGCCTACCCTTCCGACCCACACCCGGTCAACGGCGGGTGTGTCAGCCGCCCGCCACCGCTGGAACGATGCTGACGGTCTGACCCTCGCTCACCGGCGTGTCGACGCCGTCGAGGAACCGGATGTCCTCGTCGGCAACGAACACGTTCACGAAGCGCCGGAGCTGACCGCCTTCGTCGAAGAGCCGCTCGTTGAATCCGGGATGGGCGGCCTCGAGCCCGGCGAGCACCGAGGCGACGGTGTCGCCGTCAGCGGTGACCTCCGACGCGCCGCCCGAGAGCTCGCGCAGTTGCGTGGGGATGCGAACGGTGACGGCCATTCAGAACCTCGCTTCGTCTCAGTCCTGCATCGTGTCGGGAGGGAACGCCTCGTGGAAGGCGTCGAGCGTCGGCGCGATGACCGCGGCGGGTTCGGCGCGCCCGACCACGGCGTCGAGCGTCTTCAGACCATGGCCGGTGACGTAGGCGACCACGCGCTCGTCGGGTCGCACGATGCCCTCCTCCGCGAGTCGCTTCAAGGTGGCGATGGTCACACCCCCGGCCGTCTCGGCGAAGATCCCTTCGGTTCGGGCGAGCAGCAGCATCGCGTCGACGATTTCTTCGTCGGACACCGCGGCGAGACCACCGCCCGACTGGCGCACCGCGTCGAGCGCGAAGTAGCCGTCGGCCGGGTTGCCGATCGCCAGTGACTTGGCGATGGTGACCGGCTTGACCGGCTTGATCGTGTCGGATTCTTCGAGCCACGCGGTTGCAACCGGCGAGCACCCCGCGGCTTGCGCACCGGAGACGCGCAGCTGCGGCTCGGCGTCGAGCAGCCCCACCTTGAAGAGCTCGTCGAACCCCTTGCGGATCTTCGTGAGGAGGGATCCGCTCGCGATCGGCACCACGATGTGGTCGGGGACCTCCCACCCGAGCTGCTCGGCGGTCTCGAACGCGAGCGTCTTCGAACCCTCCGCGTAGTACGTGCGCACGTTGACGTTCACGAACGCCCATGGGTAGGTACCCGCGAGCTCGGCGCACAGCCGGTTCACCGCGTCGTAGTTGCCGTCGATTGCGACCACGTGGCCGCCGTAGACGGCCGTCGTGACGACCTTTCCCTGCTCGAGATCCGCCGGAATGAACACGAAGCTGCGCAGACCCGCGTGCGCCGCGTGCGCGGCGACCGCGTTCGCGAGGTTGCCCGTCGACGCGCACGCGGCGACCTTGAACCCGAACTCGAGCGCCTTCGACAGCGCAACCGAGGTGACGCGGTCCTTGAACGAATTCGTCGGATTGACGGTGTCGTTCTTCACCCAGAGCTCGCCGAGCCCGAGCTCTGCCGCGAGGCGGTCGGCCCGGACGAGCGGCGTGAAGCCCGCCCCGAGGTCGACGGCAGGATTTCGGTCGGTGGGGAGCAGGTCGGCATACCGCCAGATCGACAACGGTCCGGCCGCGATCTTCTCGCGGCTCGTCGCGGCGGCGATCGCCTCGTAGTCGTAGGCCACCTCGAGGGGGCCGAAGCACCACTCGCAGGTGAAGATCGGGGCGATCTCGTACTCGCGACCGCACTCCCGGCATCGCAGACCGTGCACGTGAGCCATGGCGTCTGGTCCTCCTCCTCGGCCGGCACTGGGGAGTCCGGCGTTTCTCGACGCGCTCTCGAGCGCCTCGAGCGGAAGGACCGCTCTCTGGCTGCTCATCGTTCAGGCATTGGCACCTGGCGCTGTCGCTCCCGGGATCTGTCCCCTCGAGAGTTCTGGCGCTGGTTGCCGCGGCGTCGTCGGGCCTGTCCCTCGGCCGCTCTGGATGAGCGCGTTATTTGGGTACGGAAGATACCACCCGGGGCCTGCAGCGAACGGCGGCGAAATCGGGGCGTCCCCGATTCGCGGTGACCGACCAACGTGGAGGACCACCCTCCGCGCGCAACGCGCTACAGACCTGTTCCCAAGACGACGGGAGACCTCTACGATTTCCCACATGCGTACGGCTCCGAACCTACGTTCGCTCGTGAGGGCGAAGGCCGGTGCGAGCGTGTCGGTCTGTCTCCCGGCGCGCAACGAGGAGGCCACGATCGGCCCGATCGTCGCCTCCGTCCGTCAGCACCTCGTCGAGTGCACCGAGCTCGTCGACGAGGTGGTGGTCATCGACGACGGGTCCACCGACGCCACCGCCGAGGTCGCACGCGCCGAGGGCGCCGTCGTCCTCGCCACCGACGAGGTCCTGCCCGACGTGGCGCCGGGATCGGGGAAGGGCAATGCCCTCTGGCTGTCGCTGTATGCCTGCGACGGCGACATCATCTGCTGGCTCGACGCCGACGTCCGGAACTTCGGTCCCCAGTTCGTCACCCGGTTGGTGGCACCGATGCTCATGCACCCCACCATCGGGTACGTGAAGGGCTACTACCGCCGTCCGATCAACGGGGAGGCGACCGGAGGCGGTCGGGTCACCGAGCTCATGGCACGGCCACTGATCTCGTCGCTCTTTCCTCACCTCACGAGGTTCGTCCAGCCGCTGGCGGGCGAGTACGCGGGGCGGCGGGAGCTCTTGGAGGCGGTCCCGTTCGTGGAGGGGTACGGAGTGGAGATCGGGCTGCTCGTCGACCTCGTGGCGCGATTCGGGCTCGACGCGGTCACCCAAGTCGACCTCGAAGTGCGAGAACACCGCAACCGTCCGCTCGAAGAGCTCGGACCCCAGGCCATGGCGGTGCTGATCACCGCGCTGCGACGCGCGGGCGTACCGGTCGACCGGCGGCTCGCCGAGCTGATCCGCTTCGACGACGACGGCGACATCGAGCGGGTGGCGGTCGAGATCCGCGAGCGCCCGCCGATGATCACCGTGCCCGCGTACCTCGCCAAGTTCGGCCGCGAACTCAGCGCGTGAAGCGGCGACCGGAGTGAGCGAAGCGAGCGGCGGGAGCTCGCCAGCGAACGAACGGCCCGCGAGCCGGGTATCCCGGCTCGCGGAGAGGGAGCGAGTGATGTCGGCATATGTACTCGTCGACGTGGACGTGACGGACGCGGAGCAGTACGACCACTACCGGCCACTCGCGGCCGCGAGCGTCGAGCAGTACGCGGGCCGCTACCTCGCGCGGGGGCGCGTCCGAAGTGTTCGAAGGCGACCGGGTACCCAACCGGCTGGTGGTGCTCGAGTTCCCCGACGCCGACGCGGCGCGCCGCTGGTACCACTCGCCCGAGTACGCCGAGGCGAAGGCCGCCCGCGACGGCGCGGCGACCGGCAGCTTCATCCTCGTCGAAGGCGTCTAGGGAGCGAGCGCCCGCGGCCGGGTAGCCGCGGCACGAGCGAGCAGAGCGAGTCGAGTGCTCGCCAGCGAGCGAACGGCCGCGAGCCGGGTATCCCGGCTCGCAGTGAGCGAGCGAGTCATCTGGTCCGCGCCGCTTCGAACGCGGCCTCCTCCACCAGCGTCGCCGCACGCGCGAAGGCCTCCCCGCCCTGCCAAACCCGGTCCGTCAACGCCAGCACCTGCACCCCCGCGCGGTACCGCGAGCTCCTCGCGTGCCTCGGGCGTGACCTGCCCGGCGATCACCGCGACGTGCGGAACACCGGCGTCGGCGGCCCAGTCGAGCACGCCGCCGACGGTCTTGCCGTCGAAGCTCGTCACATCGAGCTTGCCTTCACCGGTCACCACCAGCTCGACGTCATCGAGCGCGTCCTCGAGCCCGGCGGCATCGGCGACCACGTCGAAGCCGGGCTCCAACTCGGCGCCGATTGCCGCGAGTCCGCCTGCGAGACCACCCGCCGCGCCTCCGCCGACGAGCTCCCGCACGTCGATGCCCGTACGAGCCGCGTATTCGTCGGCGAGGCGAGCAAGCCGGCGCGTGAGCAGCGCAACCTGCGCTTCGGTGGCACCCTTCTGCGGGCCGAACACGCGCGCCGCGTCGAGGAAGCGGGTCTTCACGTCGCATGCCACCGTGACCGGTACCGCACCCGTCGACCAGCCGAGCGCCTCGACCGCGGCAAGTCCGCCGTCGGTGGTCGCGCTCCCGCCGACGCCGACCACGACGCGTCGCGGCCCGCTGCGAAGCGCGACCGCGATGAGCTCGCCGGTGCCGCGGGTGGACGCCCGGAGCGGATCGTTGCGACCATCGACGAGCGCGAGTCCGCTCGCGCGGGCCATCTCCACGACCGCGAGTCCGCCCGGGAGCAGTCCCCATTCGGCCTCGACCCGATCGCCGAGGGGACCGGTGACGATGGCGGTGCGCCGCGCCCCGCCGCGCGCCGCGAGCAGCGCGTCGAGGGTGCCGTCGCCACCGTCGGCGAGTGGAAGCTCCGTGATCTCGTCGAAGCCGGCCGCGCGGCAGTCCCGCCGCCATCGCCGCCGCTGCCTCCGCGGCGGTGAGCGTTCCCCGGAACTTGTCCGGGCACACCAGTGCTGTGCGCATCAGTCGATAGATTGACCCATGGACCAGTCCGGCGCCCCCCGCCGCCATGCCCCCGACGGGAGTGCTTCTTGCTCGAACGCGTCCCCCTCCTCGAGAAGCAGCTTGCCGACTACGCCGGCGCCGTAGGGCTCGACGCCCTCGACCGGATCCAACGGCTCGCCGAGCCGCTGCGAGGGGCCAAGATCCTCCACCTCAACGCCACGGCATACGGCGGCGGTGTGGCCGAGTTACTCGCGACACACGTCCCGTTGCTCCGGAGCGTCGGGATCGACGCCGACTGGCAGGTCATGCAGGGAAGCGACCAGTTCTTCGGCGTCACCAAGAGCGTGCACAACGCGCTCCAGGGCGCCGACCTCGACTGGACCCCGGAGATGCAGAAGGCCTACCTCGAGAAGATCCTCGACAACGCGCTGCTCTTCGACGGCCATTACGACTTCGTGGTGGTGCACGACCCGCAGCCCGCGGCGATCCTGAGCTTCCTCCGCGACCGGTTCGGTGCGAGCTTGCGCGACACGCGTTGGGTGTGGCGCTGCCACATCGACCTCACGGACGCCAACCCGAAAGTCTGGGAGTTCTTCCGCCCGTTCGTGGAGCAGTACGACGCTTCGGTCTGGACCATGGCGGAGTTCGTTCCGGCCTCCCTGGAGATGCCCCGCATCGTGCAGGCTCCACCCTGTATCGACCCGCTCTCGGTGAAGAACCTCGACCTGGCGATGCCGTTCTGTCAGGAGCTCACGCGCCAGTACGGCGTCGACGTGCACCGGCCCATCGTGTGCCAGGTGAGCCGGTTCGATCCCTGGAAGGATCCGGTCGGTGTCATCGAGGCGTTCCGGATCGTGCGCGAGAAGGTCCCCGACTCGCAGCTCGTGCTCGCGGGATCGATGGCCACCGACGATCCCGAAGGCTTCCGGGTGTGGGAAGAGACGGAGGCGGCACGCGCCGGCGATCGCGACATCTTCCTGCTCTCGAACCTGCATCAGGTGGGTTCGGTACAGATCAACGCGTTCCAGCGCGTCGCCAACGTCGTGGTGCAGAAGTCGCTGCGTGAGGGTTTCGGCCTCACCGTGAGCGAAGCCCTCTGGAAGGGACGGCCGGTCGTCGGCGGCCGCGCCGGCGGGATCAAGCTGCAGATCCGCGACGGCTACGACGGCTATCTCGTCGACTCGATCGAGGAATGCGCGCGCCGCACCATCGATCTCCTCGCCGACCCTGTCGGCGCCGACGCGCTCGGTGCACAAGGACGCGAATACGTGCGCGACAACTTCCTCTCGACGCGCGAGCTCGAAGACTGGCTGAGGCTGCTCACGGAACTGCGCTCGTGATCGTCGTCTCACACCGGGGGCCGTACCTGTTCTCGATCGCAGCGGACGGCAGCATCGTCGCGAACCGCGGACCGGGTGGACTGGCCGGCACGCTGCACGCGCTCGCGACCTCGTCGAACGCGCTCGCCGGCGCGTGTTGCGTGTCGGCTGCACTCAGCGACGGTGATCGCGCGGTATTGCTGGGGGCCGAAGTCCCCGAGCTCGAAACCGACGTCGTCTTCGTCGAGCTCGATCCCGCCGTCCACCAGCTCCATTACGAGGTCGTGTCCAACGAGATCCTCTGGTTCCTGTTCCACGGCCTCTTCGAGCTCACCCGCAGCCCCACGTTCGACGAATCGTTCTCGGTGGCGTGGGACGCGTACGTCGCCGTGAACCGGGCATTCGCCGACGCGGTCCTCGAGCACGCGCCGGACGGTGACACGGTGCTGGTACAGGACTACCCGCTCGCGCTCGTACCCGGGATGGTGCGCACGGCACGCCCCGACCTGCTCATCTCGTATTTCACGCACACGCCCTTCTGCGGACCGAGCTCGATCCGCGTGCTGCCCGACCCTGTCGCCGAGGCGCTCTGCGAGTCGCTCGCATCGGTGCCGGTGGGATTCCACACCGCTCGTTGGGCGCGCGAGTACATCGCGTCGATCCGCGAGGTGCTCGGCCGCGACCTCTCGGGCGAGTCGTGGTTCACCGCGCCGCTCGGACCGGATCCCGAGGCATTCGCCCAGCACGCGGCATCTGCTGCCGTTGTCGAGGCGGCGCGCGAGCTCGACACGCTCGCGGGCGACAGGAAGCTGATCTTTCGAACCGACCGCATCGATCCCGCGAAGAACATCGTCCGCGGGTTCGTGGCGTACGAACACCTTCTCGCCGAGCGACCCGAGTGGCGCGAGCGAGTGGTGTTCGTGGCGATGCTCACCGCGTCGCGCGAGAACCTCGCCGAGTACGTGACCTACCACAAGGAGGTCGAAGATGCGGCGGCAATCGTGAACGAACGATGGAGTACCGACAGCTGGCAACCGGTGATCGTCGATACGCGCGACGACTTCGATCGGAGCGTCGCCGGCTTCACACGCTACGACGTGCTCGTCGTGAACTCGCTGAAGGACGGACTCAATCTCGTGGCGAAGGAGGGTCCGCTCGTGAACCGGCGGGACGGCGTGCTGTGCCTCTCACCCGAGGCCGGCGCGTACGCGGAGCTCCGCGAAGCTGCGGTCGCGGTACACCCCTTCGACGTCGAGCAAGCCGCCAACGCACTGCATCGCGCGCTTTCGATGGGTGACGACGAACGTCACGCTCGAGCAGCTCGACTCCGAGAACTCGTGCGCGCGCACAACCCGCGCACGTGGCTCGACGCACTCGTCAGCCACGCGCGCTGATCTCGATCACGAGGTCACGGAGCACCTGCGCCAACCCAGCCGGCCCGTCGACCAGCACGTCGGCGTCGAAGATGCCGGGAGGTGCCTCCGCGGATCGCACACCGATCCGTATCGTGTGCGCGACAACACCCGTTTCGGCGAGGCGCGTCAGCACATCGAACGCGAGGAGATCGCCGGCGTCGTCGCCCGCGAACACGGCGACGGACGCACCACTGACGAGCTCGGCGGTGACCGTGCCCTTGTCCACCGGAACCGGCGGCCGCAGCTCGACCGCCATCCGACCCCGCAGCGGCTCGCCGAGGTCGTAACGCCGGGCGAGCCCGGCTGCGAACGCCTGCGCCTCGGCCGCGAGCGAGGGCGCGGTGCGCCAGTGGATGGTGACAGCCACCCGACCCTTGTGCTCGACGAGCAGATCGGGAAACGCGTCATCGGCGTCCTGCGCCACCTGGGTCATCACGTCGAGCCAGGGCTCGGCCCGAGCATCGACGAGCACCTGATCGTCGACCATGCGCTCGAGCCCGTACAGGCCGGCGTAGACGATCCCGTCGATGCCGAGCGCGTCGACGAGGAACGCCACCGGGCGTCCACTTACCACCGCGACGCGATCGACGAGCGGTACGAGCGCGGCGAGTGCGTCGCGCGCCGCCGGAAGCGGCCGCGCGCTCGCCGGGTCGTCGACGATCGGAGCCAGCGAACCGTCGAAGTCGACCAGGACCACCGCGTGGCGAGCGTCCTCGACGAGCGGTTGGAGCGCGGGCGGGACGGTCACACGGGCGTGGCGCGAGCGGGCGCGGCTACGCGGTGCCGAGGATCACGATGCAGTCGGCGCCGTCCGACCCGGCGGGAGGGTTCGACGGGAAAGCGTCCGACGTCGCGCCGTTGCCGATCCCGAATGCCGCGATGGTGGCGCCGTCGCCCTCGAACCCGGGACGGCACTCGACGACGGTTCCCTTCCGAGTGGTGTTCAAGTTGGACACGGGCAGCGTCGTGTAGCCGAAGCCCTTGAACTTGTCGGTGAGCGCCTGGGCTGCGTTCTGAACATCGGATGCGTTGTAGACCTTGATCGTGACGTCGCTGCGGTTGTCGTGCGGCTTTGGCGTGCCACCCACGACCGTCGTCGAGGTGGGCACCGGAACGGGGCTCGTCGACGACCCACCGCCACTGTCGTCGAGGATCTGGAGACCGATGATCCCCACCACCACGGCCACGAACACGAGCGCTGCACCACGGAACGCACTCGGCACCGCCTGGCCGCGGCCGGGCCCTCCTCGCCCGGGCGCCGTCACCGGGACTCCGGATCGGCGCGGGTGCCGTCGAGGCGGCCACGGCGTCGGCGTTCGCGCTGGCGCTGCAACCGCTTGACCGTCAGCGGGTCGTAGGCGTACGCCGACGCATCATCGAGCAAGCCCCGGAGCAACTCGTAGTAGCGGGTGCCCGAGACGCCCAGTTCGGTACGGATCGCGGCCTCCTTCGGCCCGGAGCGAGTCCACCAGGACCGTTCGAAGTCGAGAATGGCACGATCGCGCGCCGCGAGGACCATCAGGTGCTCGATCCTGGTCGCCCAGCCCCCTTGGGTCAAGCATTTCCGGCCTTGCCCGCCTACCGCATGGGTCGCTCGCTCCTACACGATGACGCTGCGGATGACCTCGCCCGCCTCCATGGCGCGGAAGGCCTCGTTGACCTCGTCGAGCGAGATGCGCCGCGAGACCATGGCGCCGATGTCGAGCCGTCCGGTCTCGACCAGCCCCACCAGCCGCGGGAAGTCGCGCCGCACCTGCGCGCCGCCGTACATGCAGCCGAGGAGCGTTTTCGACCCGTAGAAGAGCTCCATCGCCGACAGCGTGACCGTGGCGTCGAACGCCGACATCCCGACGACGATGGCCGTGCCACCCCGGCGCGCCATCGCGTACGCCTGCTGGATCGTCTCCGGGAGCCCGATCACCTCGAACGCGTAGTCGGCGCCCCGTCCCTCGGTGAGCTCCCTCACCTGCTGAACGGGATCGCCGGCGGCCGGATCGATGAGATCCGTGGCCCCGAGCTGCTCGGCCGTCTTGCGCTTGAGCTCGACCGGGTCGACGGCGAAGATCCGCGATGCCCCCGCGATGCGGGCGCCCTGCAGCACCGACTGGCCGACACCGCCGCAACCGATGATGGCGACGCTCGAACCGGGCTTGACCCGCGCGGTGTTGAGCGCCGCGCCCACGCCGGTCGTGACGCCACAGCCGATGAGCGCGAGCTGCTCGGCGGGGAGATCGGTCTCGATCTTCACGCACATGGACTCGTCGATCTGCATCTCGTCGGCGAACGTGCCGAGCCCGGTCATCGCCCGCACGTCGGAGCCGTCGGGACGCGTGCCCTTGGTCTCGAAGCCGACGGCACCCATGTGCTCGCACAGCTGCGACTGGTCGTTCAGGCAGAAGAAGCAGTTGCCGCAGGCCGGGACGAACGATGCGATGATGCGGTCGCCGGGCTTCACGCGAGCGACTTCGGGACCGACGGCGAGCACGGTCCCCGCGCCCTCGTGACCGAGGATCAGCGGCGTGCCCATCGGCACCTTGCCCTGCTGGGCGCTGAGGTCGGAGTGACACACGCCGCTCGCGTCGACGTGGACGCGCACGCTCCGTGGGCCCAGATCGGCGAGCGTGATCTCCTCGACGACCATCGGCTCGTTGTATGCCTGCAGGATCGCAGCCCTCATCGCTCGCTCCTCTCACCCGGACGGTTCGGCCCATCGTGCCACGGATGGCGTCGCTTTCCCACTGACGAGGACCCCGCCCGCGGTAGCGCGGTGCATTTTCGCGCGACCATGGTGCACGATGGCACGCGCAGCAGGCTTCGACGACCTCGGTGACATCCTCGACGGGCTTCGTCGGCTGCCCGAGCTCGACGAGGTGAAGCCTGGCCTGGCCGATGTGAGAAGCGGCAACGACTGGGGTGATCCGATCGAGCTGCCACTCGGCCGCGTCTCGAGGACTGCGAGCACGAAGTTCCTGCGGGAGGTCCGCAAGCGCCTGCGGGCGACCGTCGACGCGTAGGTTGCAGCTGGCCACAACCGAGGCTGCGACCGACGTGCTCTCACGAGGCATGATCGGGAGCCGGGTGTCGGGATCGAACCGACGACATCTTCTTTACAAGAGAAGTGCTCTACCGACTGAGCTAACCCGGCGTGTCGCACAATCGTAACCATGTGAAGTGGGCAAACACACGCTGATCGGCGTCGGCGTGCAGGTCTACGCGTCGCTCCGGTGGCGCGCGATCTCCGCACATGCGATGGCGGCGGCGGCGCTCACGTTGAGCGACTCGATGTGCCCGTGCATCGGGATCGACGCGATCACTTCACATCGTGCGCGTGCGAGTCGTGACAACCCGCGGTCTTCGGCGCCGAGGACGAGGATCAGTGGTTGGTCGGCGACAGGCAGTTCGAACACCGAGGTGTCGCCTTCGGCGTCGAGACCGACGCACCAAACGTGCGCTCGTGCGGCTCGCTCGAGCACACCGGGGATCCCGGACACGAAGGCAACCGGCAGGTGCTCGAGCGCGCCTGCGGCAGCCTTGGCAACGGCCGGCGTGAGCCCCACTGCTCGGTGGCGCGGGAGCAGCATGCCGGTTGCGCCGGCGGCCTCCGCGGTACGCATCACCGCGCCGAGATTCTGCGGATCGGTCACGCCGTCGAGCGCGAGGAGGAACGCCGCCGGATTCTCGAGCAGCGCGTCGACGTCGACCGGCACGATCGGCGCCGCGAAGGCGACCACCCCCTGCGGCGCGTCCGGTACGCGCTCGCCGCTCGAGCTGATCGGCGGGTACGCGCCGGACTCGAGCGTGCGCGTCCTCGGCGAGCTCCTCGATCTCATCGACATCGCCCGACAGCCAGATCTCGTTGACGCGACGCTTGCCGGCAACCAGCAGCTCCCGCACCGCCCGGCGGCCTTCGACCTGCTGGCCGAGATCGCGCTTCTCGCGTTCGGACCGCTGCTCCCGCGGAGGAGTCCGAGTCATCGATGCCAGATCGTCCCGCTCGGTCCGTCCTCGAGCTTGATCCCGCGCGCCGCGAGCTCGTCGCGGATCTCGTCGGCGCGTGCGAAGTCGCGCGCGACACGGACTTCGTCACGCTCACGAACGAGTGCGTCGATTTCAGCGTCATCCTCGGTCACGGTATGGAGCTCGATCCCGAGCACCCCGGCGAGCTCGCGGACTGTCACGATCAGTGACGCGGCAGCCGCGAGATCGCCGTGGTCGATCGCGCGGTTGGCGCGCGACGTTGCTTCGAAGATCGCGGCGAGTGCATTCGGCGTGTTGAAGTCGTCATCCATTGCGGCGCGGAACTGTTCGATGGTTGCAGCGTCGAGCGGTGCGCCGGTGCTGTCGACACCGCTCGCCACCGCGCGCCGTGCGAGCGCATCGAGCCCTGCAACGCCGCGGCTCGCGGCGGCGAGTTCCTTCTCTCCGAGCTCCATCGAACGGTGATAGTGCGCTTGCAGCACGGCGAGACGGAACGCGTTCGCGCCGTAGGAGTCGAGCGCGTCGGCGATGGTGGTGAAGTTCCCGACCGACTTCGCCATCTTCTCGCCGCCCACGGTGACCATGCCCGTGTGGATCCAGTGCCGCGCGAACGGGTGGCCGGCGCCCTCGGACTGCACGCGTTCGTTCTCGTGGTGCGGGAACACGAGGTCGTCGCCGGCGCCGTGGAGGTCGAACCCCTCGCCGAGCAGGTCGAGCGACATCGCCGAGCATTCGATGTGCCAGCCGGGCCGGCCTTTGCCCCACGGTGAGTCCCAGGCGGGCTCGCCGGGTTTCGCGGCCTTCCAGAGCGCGAAGTCCATCGGGCTCCGCTTGGCCTCGTCGACCTCGACGCGCGCACCGGCCGACTCCCGCAGCTCGTCGAGGGTGCGGTGCGGAAGCGCGCCGTAGCCCGGAAACGAGTCGACGTCGAAGTACACGCCGTCTTCCGCCGCGTACGCGTGGCCGCGCTCGATCAGCTCGCCGATGAGGTCGAGCATCCCGTCGATGTACTCGGTGGCGTGCGGCACGTGGTCGGGTCGGCGCACACCGAGCTGGTCCATCGCGCCGAACCACGCCTGCTCGTACGCACCCGCGAGCTCCGACTCGCTGGTGCCTCGTTCAGCGGCTCGGGCGATGATCTTGTCCTCGACGTCGGTGATGTTGCTCACGTACGTGACGTCGAAACCGCTCCATTCGAGGTAACGGCGGATCACGTCGAACACCAGCGCGGTGCGTCCGTGCCCGACGTGGGCGACGTCGTAGACGGTCGGACCGCACACGTAGATGGACAGCTTCCCGGGCTCGCGGGGAACGAGCTCCACGGTGTCGCGCAACAGCGTGTCGCGGATCCGGACGGCCATGGCCGTCGAGGGTACTTGCGGCCCCCTCCGAGCCGGTCGACAAAAGGGTCTTGATACGAACACCGATTCGACCGGGCCAGTCGACGGGGGTCAGGAGAGTCGGATCGCTCACGACGATCTCCGACGAGGCGCACTGCGGGCACTTGCCGTTCTTCAGCACTGACCCACCCGACGTGGACGAAACTGCCGACAGCATGCCCGACGGCTGTCGCACGCGGTCGAGGACACCCCGGCAGCGCCACCATCGCTGGCCGGTGGCGAGCCGCATTCGCGCCTGGAGCTACCGCTGCTCGAGCAGGGCCACCGCCCACACCGCGATCCCCTCACCGCGACCGACGGCGCCGATGCCCTCGCCGCGCTTCGGCGTGATCGACACGAACACGTCGGGCCCGAGGATCTCGCCGAGATTGCGAATCATCGCATCGATGTGCGGCGCGAGGCGTGGTTGCTCCGCATTGATCACGATGTCGACATTGACAACTTGCCAGCCGGAAACCGTGACACGTGAACAGACGTCGCGCAGCAGCTCGAGTGAGGCCGCGTTGCGGTGCTGCTCATCGGAGGCCGGGAACAACGTGCCGAGGTCGGGGAGGCCCGCCGGGCCGAGCACCGCGTCCGCCACGGCGTGAGCGACCGCATCGGCGTCGGAGTGTCCGGCGAGGCCGGGGCCTTCGAGCGGTCACCCCGGCGAGCACGAGCGGTGCAGTCGTCGTCGAACGGATGCACGTCGTAGCCGAGGCCGACGCGGAAGCTCATTGCGGGTGTCGAGCAGACGCCGCTGCGACGAGGAGGTCGACGGGATCGGTGATCTTGATGTTGCGGGGTTCGCCGGGCACCACCACGACCTTTCCGCCGGAGACTTCGACGAACGCGGCATCGTCGGTGGCGTCGCCGCCGGCCGAGTGCGCGCGCCGCAGCGCGTCGGCGTGGAAGGCCTGCGGAGTCTGCACCGTCACGAGGTGCGCGCGGTCGAGAGTCTCCACGACGTGCGCGCCGTCGACTCGCTTCACGGTATCCGTGAGCGGGAGGCCGGGGATGGCGGCGTCGGCGCCGTGGCGTACCGCGTCGACCACCGCGTCGAACAGCGCGCGCGTTGCGAGTGGTCGCGCCGCGTCGTGCACCACCACCACGTCGGCGTCCGGTGGAACGGCGCGCAAGCCGGCGCGCACGGAGTCGGATCTCGTGTCGCCACCGGCAACGACGGCGGCGACGGGATCGCCATCCCACTCGACGCCGGGAGGCAACACCAGGACCACACCGTCGCACGCTCGTGCGAGAGGGAGGAGTGCGTGGTCGACGACTCGCTTGCCGGCGAGTTCGCAGAACTGCTTGGGTGCGCCGAAGCGGTCACCGCGGCCGGCGGCGACGACAATGCCCCAGACGCCACCGCCTTCTCGTTCCACCCACGTGCTACTTCTTCGCGGCGGCGCGCTTCGCGGGCTTCTTGGCTGGTTGGTCCTCACCGGTGAGCACCGCATCGAGGCGCGCCTCGGCGGCCTCCTCGTCGACGTTGAGGGCGAAGGTGAGCTCGGACACGAGGATCTGGCGCGCCCGGGCGAGCATGCGCTTCTCCCCGCCGACAGTCCCTTGTCGGCCTCACGGATCGACAGGTTCCGCACCACCTCGGCGACCTGGTAGATGTCGCCGCTCTTCAGCTTCTCGACGTGGTTCTTGAACCGCCGCGACCAGTTGGTGGGCATCCGCGCCTCCTTCTTGCGAAGGACCGCGAACACCTCCTCCACCTCCTCGTCGTTGATGACGTCGCGGAGACCGATCTCCTCCGCGTTGTCGGCGGGCACCATCAGCGTGAGATCGCCGTACGCGAGACGCAGCACGAGATAGTCGCGCTTCTCACCGAACGCCTCCTTCTTCTCGCGCTTCTCGATCGTGGCCGCACCGTGGTGCGGATAGACGACCTTGTCGCCGACGTCGAACGTCATGACGCTCCATGCGGTAGGCGGGGGAGAGTCAAGGATACCAGACGGGCGGTCGACTTCTGTCGTCGTGCGCGCCGCGTCCGGTGCGCGCGCTACGACGCGCACGACCGATTTCGCTCGGCCGCAAGGTACTGTGCGTCGATCGTGGCGCAACGCGGCGCGACCAACTCGGGAGTGATGCATACTGATCGACGACCGCACAAGGACGGCCACGCCGACTCGTGCCGGGTGGGCGGGAACCCCGCTCCAGGCTTCGAGGCGGCGCTCATCTCCACACCTGCAGCGCGCAGGTCGCTACGCTTCGCGGTGGCATGGCCGATCGTCGCATCCTCGAGACCACCCAGCTGCTCGGTGCACTCCCCCCCGACGCGCTGCGGAGTCGCTCCGTTCGGCATCGACCGTTCGCAACGTCGCCCGCAACGAGGTGCTCTTCTGCCGAGGTGATCCCGCCTCCGAGCTCTTCGGGATCGTGACCGGCCGGGTCGCCATCCTGACCCGCTCGCCCGACGGGCGAGAGTCCCTGGTCGCCGTGCTCGACGAGGGATCCTTGTTCGGGGAGCTCGGCCTCTTCGACGACGGGCCTCGCTCAGCCGACGCGCGGGCACTCGAGACCACGCAGGTGCTGGTGCTCGACTACAACGCGGTTCGCGCCGCGATCAAGGCCGAGCCGCAGCTCCTCTGGATCATCATCCGCGTGCTCGCGCGCCGGCTGCGTGCCACGGACGACACGCTCGCCGACGCAGTGTTCCTCGACGTGCCCGGACGCACGGCAAAGCGCCTGCTCGAGCTGTCGGGAAACGAAGACGAGTTCCGTCTGCGGATGACGCAGGAAGATCTCGCCGGCTTGGTGGGGGCGAGCCGCGAGCGCGGTCAACAAGGCATTGTCGATGTTCACGCGGCTCGGCTGGCTGTCGGTCGAGGGACGCAACCGGTATCACATCCACGACCGCGCCGCGCTCGAGGAACGCGCCGAGCTCTAGAGACGAGCGCACGCGCCGAGAGCGGAGAGTCAGTTCGGGAGCAGAAACGCGAGCGCTCGGCGCCACGCGTCGGCCGCGTCGTCGGCGCGGTGCGCCGGCCGTTCGGGTGCGTGCACGAAACCGTGGTCGGCCTCGTCGTACACCACGATCTGGCAGTCGGGCCGGTTCGGCCCACGCGGCGCGCAACGCCTCGATGTCGGCCGGAGGCGAGTACGCGTCGTGACCGCCGAAGATCGCGAGCGTCGGGCACACGTCGGCGGCGGTATCGAGAGGCTGGCGCGTCGTCGGCCCGACCCAGTCGTCGGGGCACGCGGATCATCCCGTAGAACGCCACCGCTCGATCGAACCGTCCAGTGGCCGCCGCCTTGAGCACCTGCAGGCCACCCATGCAGAAGCCCATCACCGCCACCTCGCCCACGTCGTCGTGCACCACGAGGTAGTCGGCCGCGGCTTCGAGGTCGCCGATCTGGAGATCGTCGTCGAGCTCCTTGATGAGCGCCATCCGGGCGGACGGCTCCTCGGCGATCGGCGCACGCGCGAAGGGTTCAGGTGCGCACACCGAGAAGCCATGAGTCGCGAGACGACGGCACAGGTCGTCGAAGAGCGGCCGCAAGCCCATGATGTCGGGATGCAGGACGAGACCCGACCGCGGTAACCCGTCGGGCCGCGCGTGGACGGCGTCGACCGGCGTACCGTCGGCACCCTTGAGCGTGATGTGCTCGACGTCGACTTCATAGGGTCCGGGCTCGAGCTCCGCCAATTCCCAATCCTTTCCGTTAGACGTACCGCTCCAGAATCGACGTCTCCGCGAGGCGCGACAGGCCTTCCTTGATCGCGCGGGCGCGGACCTCGCCGACACCCTCGACCTCGGTGAGGTCGACCAACCCGGCTCGCATGATCTTCTGCAGGTTCTGGAAGCGGGTGACGACGTGATCGGACACGATCTCGGGAAGGCGCGGGATCTTGTGCAGCAGCCGGAAGCCCCGGGGCTGGAGTGCGCTGTCGATCCCCACGCCGGGACCGAGGTTGAGCACGGCGGCCACGGCGGTGAGGTCGAGGAGGAGCTCGTCGTCGAGGGTAGCAAGGTCGTTCATGACCGTGACGAGCTCGGTGTCGGGTGTCGAGTGGAAGTAGTCCTTGGCGACGAGACGCCGGTCGTCCTCGACACCCCCGACGAGCTCCTCGAGCTGCAGCAGCACGAGCCGGCCGTCGGCACCGAGCTCGACGACGTAGCCCTCGATCTCCTCCGCGATCCGCCGCACCATCTCCGCACGCTGGAGCACGGTCGCGACGTCGCGCACGGTCACGAGATCTTCCACCTCGAGGGCGGACAGGGAACCGCTGATGGCGTCGAGTCGCGACTTGTAGCGCCCGAGGATCTGGAGCGCCTGATCGGCACGGGCGAGTACCCGTGGGATGGGTTCGAGCGTGTGCTTCTCACCGTTGCGGTGGATCGCGACGACCGACATGTCCTCCGACACGGTGATCACCGGAGCATCGAGTTGCAGCCCGACCCGCTCCGCGGTGCGATGCCGGGTACCGGTCTCCGACGTGGGAATGTTCGGATCGGGCACGAGATGAACGTTGGCTCGTGCGACTCGTGAACAGTCGGACGCGAGGATGATCGCACCGTCCATCTTGGCAAGCTCGGACAGCCGCTGCGGAGTGAACTCCGAGTCGAGCAGGAACCCACCTGAGCACACCGACAGCACTTCGGGGCCGTCGCCGATCACGATGAGCGCCCCCATGCGCGCCTGGAGGATGCGGTCGAGACCCTCGCGCAGCTGCGTGCCCGGCGCCACGAGACGCAGGGCGAACATCATGGCTTCCGACCGTGCTTGCGCGGGCACGGCTGCAAAGTTACCCGAGGCCCCGCGCCAACGCTTCCGACACGTCGTGCACCGGAACGACGCGAAGACCGGGCCGTGCTCGCGCCGACGGTGGGGCGAGCGCGTGCGTGAAGCCGAGACGCGCCGCCTCGTCGAGCCGGCGCTCGAGCTGGGCAACGGCACGCACCTCACCGCCCAGGCCGATCTCACCGACCGCGACCATGCCCTCGATGACCGGTCGCTTCAGCCGCGCGCTCCCGCGGCGAGCGTGAGCGCGAGATCGACGCCGGTCTCGGTGACGCGTAGACCACCGGCCACGCTCGCGTACACCTCTGCCTTCGCGGTGTTCACTCCACCGTGCTGATCGAGCACCGCCAGCAGCATGGCGAGGCGCGCCGGATCGATACCGGCTGCGGAACGGCGAGGCGACAGACAATCGGGAACGACCAGAGCCTGGACTTCGACGAGCAAGGGACGGGTTCCTTCGAGCACCACGGCGACCGCGGAGCCGGCTGCGCCGGCGCGCCGATCGAGGAGGAACCGTGATGACGCGTCGGGAACGTCGACGAGCCCACGCTCGGTCATCTCGAACAATCCGAGCTCGCTCGTGCTCCCGAACCGGTGCTTCAGTGCGTGCAGCATTCGCAACGCGTGGCCGCGGTCGCCGTCGAAGGCGAGCACGGTGTCGACGATGTGTTCGAGCACGCGCGGCCCCGCAAGCGTGCCTTCCTTGGTGACGTGACCGACCAGGACGGTCGACAGCTCGCGCTCCTTCGCGAGCTGCACGAGCCGGTAGGCGCAGTCGCGCACCTGCGTGACCGAACCGGGGGCCCCCGGGAGGTCGGGATCGAGCACGGTCTGTATCGAGTCGAGCGCCAACACGTCGGGCCGCACCGACTCGATGTGCGCGAGCACGTGGGGCAGCGAGGTTTCCGACACGACCAGCAGTTCGCGTGCGAGCGCACCGATGCGCTCGGCCCGCATCCGTACCTGCGCGCACGACTCCTCGGCGGTGACCAGCAGGCACCGTGCTCCCCGCTCGGCCATGCGCCCGAGCGCCTGGAGCAGGAGCGTGCTCTTCCCCATCCCGGGCTCGCCGGCCAGCAGCGTGACCGAGCCGGGTACGAGCCCACCGTCGAGCACGCGATCGAGCTCGGGGAGGTCGGTGGGTCGCGCGGTTGCGGTGTGTGCGCTCACCTCGCACATCGGCACCGGAGCGTTGCCGCCTGCAGCCGCTGCCGCCGCCTCCGTGCACTCCACGAGCGTGCCCCAGGCCTCGCACGAGGGGCAGCGGCCCAGCCAGCGAGGGGACTCGCAGCCGCACTCTCCACAGCGGTGCACCGTCTTGCGCATCCTCGGGACGGTAGGTGGGGGGTACGACACTCATCCGGCGCTACCGCATCGTCTCACCGTCGCGGGCGTGGACCTCGAAACGAGGGATCGGTCCGCGGGCACGACGCCGACGCCGCCCGACGAGCAGCGCGACGACCGCGAGCACCGCGAGCACTGCTGCGAGCCCGAGCAGAGCAAGCCGACGTGTGTCGAGCATCGAGGTGGACACGTCGATCGGAACCCGCCGTCCCGCGGTCCCGTTGACGGTCGTGCTCGACCCGTCCGGGAAGTTCACGACCACGCTCACCGACACCGCGTTGCGGAGCTCTGTGAGCAGCGACTGGTCGATCGCATTCACGTCCACCTGTTGGTTGGTGAGCGCGGCCACGAGATCCGGGTCGGCGGCGACCCCCGTGCCGATTGCGGCGAGGTCGACCGCGCCGGTTACCCGGTAGTTCGTCGACGCCGCGCCTCGGTCCCGCGTCAGGTGGACGTCGCGCAGGGGGCCGTCCGGGCCGCTGATCTCCTTGACGATCCCGGCCACCTGGTCGGGCGACGAGAACGGCTTCGACAGCTCGATCTGCGCCGTGCCGGCGTCGCTCCGCACCCACGGTGACACCGTCCAGCCCGCGGTGGTGAGGTCACCCACGCGGACGCGGTCCTCGAGCTTGGCGCCCCCCGCCTCCGCCTCTCCGACCGCCTCGGCGTCGAGTGTGGCGCGCACGGTGACGACGCCGCTGCCGTCGTCGTGGACGTCGATCGTCACTGCGGTGTCGACCTTGCAAGCCGTCAAGAGGGCGACGAGCGCGACGAGGAGAACCAGCAGGCGCGTCACAGCGCGCCGACGTTAGCGACTGGAAGCTTCTAGCTTCCTTCGGACCCGCTGCCCGCGAGCTCGACGGGCGGGGGCTCGATCCCCTCGATCGACCGGAAGACGACCTCCCCGTCGAGCACGTCGACGATGATCGTCTCGCCGGCGTGGAATTCCTTCCACAGGATCTTCTCGGAGAGCGGGTCCTCCACCAGGCGCTGGATCACCCTGCGCAGGGGCCGGGCGCCGAGCGACGGGTCGTAGCCCTTCTCGGCGAGGAGCATCTTCGCGTCGTTGGTGAGCTCGAGCCCGAGACCCTGGCCGTCGAGCTGCTCTTGCACCCGCTTGATCAGGAGGTCGACGATCTCCGTGACCTCCGCCAGCGTGAGCTCGTTGAAGACGATCACCTCGTCGATGCGGTTCAGGAACTCGGGCCGGAAGCTCCGCTTGAGCTCCTCGGTGACCTTGTCCTTCATCTTCTCGTAGGTGACCGCTTCGTCGGCGCGCCCGAACCCGACCGACGCCTTGCGCAAGTCGGCGGTTCCGAGGTTCGACGTCATGATGATCACCGTGTTCTTGAAGTCGACCGTACGCCCCTGCGCGTCGGTGAGGCGCCCGTCTTCCAGGATCTGGAGGAGCGTGTTGAACACGTCGGGGTGCGCCTTCTCGATCTCGTCGAACAGCACGACGGAGAACGGCTTGCGCCGCACGGCCTCGGTGAGCTGCCCACCTTCGTCGTAGCCGACGTAGCCGGGAGGCGAGCCCACCAGCCGCGACACCGTGTGCTTCTCCATGTACTCGCTCATGTCGAGCTGGATCAGCGCCTGCTCGTCACCGAAGAGGAACTCGGCGAGCGCTTTGGCGGTGTAGGTCTTGCCGACACCCGACGGCCCGAGGAAGATGAACGAGCCCGACGGGCGCTTCGGGTCCTTGAGACCTGCGCGCGTGCGACGGATCGACTGCGACACCGCGCGGATCGCGTCGTTGTGCCCGATGATCTTCTTGTGCAGCTCGTCTTCCATGCGGAGGAGCTTCGCGGTCTCCTCCTCGGTGAGCTTGTACACCGGGATGCCCGTCCAGAGCGCGAGCACCTCGGCGATGGACTCCTCGGTGACCTCGTTGAAGAGGTCGACGCCCTCGGAGCGCCACTCGCTCTCCTTGCCGGCGCGCTGCTCGAGCAGCTCCTTCTCGCGGTCGCGCAGGTTCGCGGCGCGCTCGAACTGCTGTGCCTCGATCGCGGCTTCCTTGTCTTTGCGTGTGGCTGCGATCTCGTCCTCGAGCTCGCGGTAATCGGGCGGTGCCTGCATGCGCCGGATGCGTAGGCGCGAGCCGGCTTCGTCGATGAGGTCGATCGCCTTGTCCGGCAGGTGACGGTCGGAGATGTAGCGGTCGGCGAGGTTCGCCGCGGCCACGACCGCCTGGTCGGTGATCGTGACGCGGTGGTGCTGCTCGTAGCGGTCGCGCAGCCCCTTGAGGATCTCGATCGTGTGCGCCACCGTGGGCTCCTCGACCTTGATCGGCTGGAACCGCCGCTCGAGGGCGGCGTCCTTCTCGAGGTGCTTGCGGTACTCGTCGAGCGTGGTGGCACCGATCGTCTGGAGCTCACCGCGCGCGAGCATCGGCTTCAAGATGCTCGCGGCGTCGATCGCACCCTCGGCGGCGCCCGCACCGACGAGGGTGTGCAGCTCGTCGATGAACAGGATGATGTCGCCGCGCGTGCGGATCTCCTTCAGCACCTTCTTCAGGCGCTCCTCGAAATCGCCGCGATAGCGGGAACCGGCCACCAGCGCGCCGAGATCGAGCGTGTACAGCTGCTTGCCCTGGAGCGTCTCCGGCACGTCGCCGCCGACGATGTCGGATGCGAGGCCCTCGACGATCGCGGTCTTGCCCACACCCGGTTCACCGATGAGCACCGGGTTGTTCTTCGTACGGCGCGACAGCACCTGCATCACGCGCTCGATCTCCTTCTCGCGCCCGATCACGGGGTCGAGCTTCTTGTCGCGCGCGAGCTGTGTGAGGTTGCGCCCGAACTGATCGAGCACGAGCGAACCCGACGGCTGCGCCTCGCCCGAGGCGGGGCTCCCCTGCGGCGCGCCTTCCTTCGAGCCGGCGTAACCGGACAGGAGCTGGATGACCTGCTGGCGGACGCGCGACAGATCGGCGCCCAGCTTCACGAGCACTTGTGCTGCGACGCCCTCGCCTTCACGGATGAGGCCCAGGAGGATGTGCTCCGTGCCGATGTAGTTGTGGCCGAGCTGCAGCGCCTCACGCAGCGACAGCTCGAGCACCTTCTTCGCGCGGGGTGTGAACGGGATGTGCCCCGACGGGGCGGTCCCGCCGTGGCCGATGATCTCCTCCACCTGGGCGCGCACTGCCTCGAGCGAGATCCCGAGGGACTCGAGTGCCTTGGCCGCGACCCCCTCCCCCTCGTGGATGAGGCCGAGCAGGATGTGCTCGGTTCCGATGTAGTTGTGGTTGAGCAGGCGCGCCTCTTCCTGCGCCAGGACGACCACTCGGCGGGCTCGATCGGTGAAGCGCTCGAACACGGTACTGATCCGCCTCTCGTCAGTTGGATGGACGCCCCGCGTCGGTCGGGGAACCGGCGCTCGACGCCATGCGAGCAGTGTAATCGGCCGTCCCGCGGCGATCTTGACGACAGGGCACGATCGAAGCGGGAAACCGATTGTTCACACAGAGTCAGCGTTCTCGGGTTGGAGAATGTTCCCGCTCCTGCGTACCGTGGTCATATGACAGGGTCGGGAGCAGCCGTGAACCCGGCTCCCGCCGTGGAATTGGCCCCGCTCACCCGTGATCTCTCGAGAGTCGAGGGTGCGCTCCGCGGCTCTGTCCGCACCGCCGATCCCTTTCTCGCCGACGTCGCGGCACACCTGATCGATGCCGGCGGGAAGCGCATCCGGCCCACGCTCGCCCTCTGCGCAACCTATGCGTGCAGCTCGGTGACCCCGGCGAGCGACGACGCCGTCACCGGCGCGGTCGCGGTCGAGCTCGTGCATCTCGGCTCGCTCTACCACGACGACGTCATCGACGAGGCGGAAACCCGCCGTGGCGTCCCGAGCGTCAACGCCCGCTGGAGCAACATCGTCGCGATCCTCGCCGGCGACTTCCTGCTCGCGCGCGCCTCGTCGCTCGCGGCGTCGCTCGGTGCCGACGTCGCGGGCTTGCTCGCATCCACGATCGGCGAGCTGTGCCGCGGACAGGTGCTCGAGTTGCAGCACCTCTTCGATGCCGAACGTGGTGAGGACGGCTACGAGTCGACGATCGAAGGCAAGACCGCAGCGTTGTTCGCGACGTCGTGCCGGATCGGCGGCATGGTCGCCCGCGTCCCCGACCCCACGCTCGACGCGCTGCACGCGCTTCGGTCGTCACCTGGGCATGTGCTTCCAGATCGTCGACGACGTCCTCGACCTCACCGGAAGCGTTGCCACACTCGGCAAGCCCGCCGGCCAGGATCTCCTCGAAGGCGTCTACACGTTGCCGGTCATCTACGCGTTGCGCGAGTCGCCGGAGCTGCGCGAGTTGCTCGGCCAGCCGATCGACCACGAGCAGCTCGACGAGATCCGGCGCATTGCAACGAGCAACGGCGCGGTCGACGGCGCGGTCGCCGTTGCACGTGACCATGCCGTGAAGGCACGAGACGCGCTCGAGGGTGCGGAGGGTCTCGACGCCGAGGTCTGCGAGGAGCTCGGTCGCCTCGTCGACGGCCTGGTCACCCGCGAGCGCTCAGCGCGGCACACGCGGCGAGCGTCCGCGAGGCGGGTATCCCGCCGAGCAGCGAGCGACGAATCGTCAGGAGCGAGCGTCCGCGAGGCGGGTATCCCGCCGAGCAGCGAGCGACGAATCGTCAGGAGCGAGCGTCCGCGAGGCGGGTATCCCGCCGAGCAGCGAGCGACGAATCGTCAGGAGCGAGCGTCAGGGTACGTACACACCCAGCGCCGCCACGACGCCGTAGAGGCACATGGCAGCGCCCATCGCCGTGAACACCAGCGTCTCGAGACGCCGGCTGCGGACGACGAGCGCCGCCGCGATGAGGAGCGGGAACGCGTTGAACGCGTACCGCTCGAACGAGTCGAGGTTGCGAGAAGAGAGCGCGATCACAACGGTCACCGCGGCGAAAAGACCATACGACACGGGAAGACGCCGAAACGCGATCACCATCAGCGCGATCGCGACAACGGCCCACCCCACGTGGAGCAAGGGTCCGATCCGATCGTGATCGAAGAACTCTGAGAGTGCATTCGCGACTCCGGTGAACGGATCGACCGTGCTACCCCGGTGGCTGGACTCGGCCTGGATCCTGTATGGGTCGAGAAGATCGCCGGTGCGGTCGCGCGTCCACACGAGGAACACGAGCGTGCCGAGCGGAGCCGCCACGACGGCGATGACGCGTTCGACGCGGCTCCGGATGCCCGCGGCCCGAAAGCCGCGCCACGCTTCGACAGCTGCGGGTATGGCGATCACGACACCGAGCGGGCGGGTGAGGGCTGCGAGTGCGGCGAAGAGACCGGCCGCGGCGAAGCGTCTGGTGCGAAGCATGAGGAAGGTTGCGACCGAGAGCAGCAGGAACACTGGCTCCGCGTACCCCCAGACCAGCACGAAGGCGGGCGGCGCGATACAGGCGAACCACGCCGCGCGCCGAGCGGTCTCGACATCGTGCGTCTCGTGCATCACGAGGCGGTGGATGAGCAGCGCGAAGCCGAGCGCGCACACGTTGGCCACGAGCACGAGCGCCACCCGCGTGGACCCGGGTGTGATCACATCGAGTGCCCGGCTGGCCAGTGGGAAAAGGGGGAAGAACCGGTACGACTCGGGGTCGGCGGCGTAGCCGAACCGCGCGATCGTGTTGTAGATGCCGGCGTCCCACCCGATCAGGGTGACCTGTGCGTTGCGGGCGAGGACGCTGCGCGGATACTCGTCGACCACGAAGCGCGCGGCCCCGAGGCTTGCGAGCGCGATGACGCGGGCCAGGATCCAGGCGGGGAGTGAGTCTCGAAGAGCGAGCGGGCAGCGTTTCCAGATCTCCGCGGCTCGCACGGGCGGTCACTGTAACGGTGGGTTGTCGACCCAGTTGTGACGTCTGTCCCTTGAACCGCGCGCTCAGCGCGCGTACCGTGCTACGGAGCGAAGTTCAGGTCAGGCCGAAGCCGGAGCGGCGCCCACGGCGGCGGCGGTCGACGCCAACGATCCCGCCGAGCGGATGAAGAAGCTCACGCAGATGCGCGACGCGGGCTTGATCAACGCGGTGGAGTTCGAGTCGAAGAAGGCCGAGATCCTCGCCGACCTCCGAGGAACGATTGCCCGCCCCGGCGGCCGAGTCTCAGCCCGACCCCAGACGGGCAAGCTGCTCCCGCACCTGCTGCTGCGCCCGGCCGATCATGGTGACCGCGAACCGTTGTGGCGCCGCGTGCGCCCAGACTGCTCTAGTTGTTTCGTTCGTAGACGATGCGGAGGCCTTGGAGGGTGAGCCAGGGCTCGTAGTGCTGGATTGTGCGCGAGTGCGGGCCGATCAACTGGGCAAGGCCGCCGGTGGCGACCACCGTGCACATCCCGAGCTCGGCTTGGAAGCGGTCGACGAGTCCGTCGACCTGTCCGCTGTACCCGTACACCACGCCCGACTGGATCGCCTCGATCGTTGACTTGCCGATGATGTTCTTCGGCGCAACGAGCTCCACCCGGCGCAGCATCGCGGCGCGCTCGAACAGTGCGTCGAGCGAGATCTCGATGCCGGGAAAGATCGCACCGCCGAGATACTCGCCCTTGTCACTCACCGCGTCGACCGTGTTCGCGGTGCCGAAGTCGACGATGATCGTCGGCCCGCCATAGAGGTCGTACGCGCCGATCGCGTTGGCTATCCGATCGGCACCGACGTTGCGCGGCTCGTCGTAGAGGATCGGCATGCCGGTGCGCACACCGGCTTCGAGCACGAGCGCGGGAAAGCCGAAGTACCGCTCGCTCATCTCGCGGAGCGCGGCGGTGATCCGCGGTACGCCGGAGCCGATCACCATGCCCGTGACCGGCTCGTCGGCAGTGCCGTGGAACGCCAAGAACTGTTGGAACATGAGCGCGAGCTCGTCGGACGTGCGCTCGGAGATCGTCGCGATCCGCCAGTTGTCGATGATCTCCCGGTCCGAGAAGAGACCGATCACCGTGTGGGTGTTCCCGCAGTCGATGGCGACGAGCACGGCTAGCTCCCCTCTCGGGTCGCGATGTCGAAGCCGATGTCGAGCGCGGGCGCCGACTGCGTGATCACGCTCGTCGAGATCACGTCGGCGCCGGCGTCGACGTAGGCACGCACGTTCTCGAGCGTGACCCCCCCGGACACTTCGACCACGACCGTTCCGGCCGATCTGCGGACGAGCGCGACGCACTCGCGCACATCGTCCAGTGTCATGTTGTCGAGCAGCACCATGCTCGCGCCGGCGCTGATCGCTTCTTCGACCTGTTCGATGCGGTCGCACTCGACCTCGACCGCCCGGCCGGGCCACATGCCGTGCGCGCGCCGCACCGCTTCGACGATCCCGATGCCCGCGAGATGGTTGTCCTTCAGCAGGACGAAGTCGGAGAGCGAGCCTCGGTGGTTCACCCCCCCACCGGCACGCACCGCAGCCTTCTCGAGCGAGCGCAAGCCGGGCAGGGTCTTGCGCGTGTCGAGGATGCAGGTCTGTCCACCGGCGGCGAGCACGAAGCGGTGCGTGGCCGTGGCGACGCCCGACAGGTGACAGAGGAAGTTCAGCGCGGTGCGCTCACCCGTGAGCACCGACCGCAAGGGACCCGCGACGTTCCCGATCTTGGCCCCGGTGCCCGCCAGGCCGCCGTCGTCGACCAGCCATTCGACGGCCACTTCGGGATCGAGTTGCGCGAAGACCTCGGTCGCACAGCCGGTCCCCGCGATCACCCCGTCGGCGCGCACCACGACATCGGCAACGGCATGCGCGGCCGGAGGCACGAGCGCCGCGGTGATGTCGCCGAGCGGGCCGAGATCCTCGGCGAGCGCGCGTGCGACCGCGTCTCGAACGTCGGCGATCGGCGCGGCGAACGAGCTCATGTCGTGCGACCGGCCGCGGCAAACAGCGGCACGAAGTCGGGATCCGGGTCTCCGGAGAAGACGAATCGGCCCAGGTACTCGGGCGACTGCTCGGGGTAGTCGGAGCGGGTATGCGTGCCGCGCGACTCGCAGCGCGCCGCGGCGGCGTGCACCAGAGCAGTGCTCACGGCGAGGAGGTTGGCCTCCTCGATGTCGGTGGGCGACATCGAGGCAAGAGCAGCCGCGGCACGGCCGAGGCCCTCGGCGCTCCGGACCACTCCCGCGTCGTGGGTCATCACGCGCTGGAGCTCGTCGCGCACGGGTGGACGTGCAGGGGTATCGGCGGACAGATCGGACAGAGAGGCGGCGCGGGGCCGCGGCGCGTCGAGGCGGAGACCGCGGAGCACACCGGTGGAGTCGGGAGACGACTTGCCGCGCGCGATCGCCTCCACCACCCTCGCCGCGAACACAAGGTTCTCGAGCAGAGAGTTCGAGGCGAGCCGATTCGCCCCGTGAACGCCGGTGCACGCAGCCTCACCGCACGCCCACAAACCGGGAAGCGTCGTCGCGCCGTCGAGATCGGTGCAGACACCGCCGCACAGGTAGTGCGCGGCCGGAGCCACGGGAAGCCAGTCGCACGTCGGATCGAGACCGACGATCGCACACGCACGCCAGATCGTGGGGAAACGTGCCTCGAAGTCGACGATCCCCGTGCCGTCGAGCCAGAGGTGGTCGAGTCCACGTTCGTTGAGACGCCGACTGATGGCGCGTGCGACGACGTCGCGTGGCGCGAGGTCGGCGAGCGGGTGCTCACCGGCCATGAACGCCTCGCCCATGTCGTCGCGCAGGATCGCGCCCTCGCCGCGCAACGCCTCCGAGAGGAGCGGGCGCGGCATCGACGGGTGGTGCAGCGCCGTTGGATGGAACTGCATGAACTCGAGGTCGGCGACCGCGACGCCGGCGCGCAGCGCCATCGCCACCCCGTCGCCGGTGGAGAGCCGCGGGTTGGTCGTGACCGCGAAGCACTGCCCGGCGCCGCCGGTTGCGATGACGGTGTGCGGCGCTCGCAGTACGTGCTCAGCGCCATGGCCGTCGACCGCGACGACGCCCGCGGCGCGGCCCCTGTCGACGAGGAGCTCGGTGACGAGCCATCCCTCGCGGACTTCGGCGCCCGAGCCCTCCACCGCGACCGCCAGCGCGCGCTCGATCTCGGCGCCCGTCGCGTCGCCGCCCGCGTGCACGACGCGCGGGACCGAGTGGCCGCCTTCCCGCGCGAGAGCGAGCGAGCCGTCGACGATGTCGAAATGCGCGCCCATCGCCATGAGCTCGCGGACACGAGTGGGACCCTCGGCCGCGAGCACGCGGACCGCATCGGCGTCGTTGAGGCCGCCCCCGGCGGCGAGCGTGTCGGAGCCGTGGAGCTCGGGCGAGTCGTCGTCGTCGACGAGGGCAGCGGCGACGCCGCCTTGCGCGTAGCGGGTAGCTGACCAGCCGAGCTCGCCCTTCGTGAGCACGGTCACGGACAGGCCTGCGTTACGGGCCCGCACCGCCGCGGACAGGCCCGCTCCGCCACTGCCGAGGACGAGGACGTCGGTCATGAGTGAGGTACGACTCTGAGCCGGCGCGGTCGGTTACGGCGCGACGTCACGCACATGGGGGACGGACTGGACGGTCGGCCGGTTCTCCTCGTCGACGTGCACGACGATCGGTTCGTAGGCGTCGAGCTCCATCTCGTCGTAGTGCGCGTAGCTGATGACGATCACCTTGTCGCCCGTGTGGACGAGCCGCGCCGCGGCGCCGTTGACGACGACGTCGCCGGGGCCGCCACGGATGACATAGGTCTCGAACCGTGCACCATTGTCGATGTCGAGGACGTGCACCTGCTCGTGCTCCATGAGGTCGGCCAGCTCCATCAGCCGCGGGTCGAGCGTGATCGATCCGACGTAGTTCAGGTCAGCGCCGGTGATCGTCGCCCGATGGATCTTCGATTTCATCATGATCCGGTGCATTCTTCAGTCCACCTCCTCTCCCGCTCTCGGCGCTTACAGCGCCGGGCCGCTCCGGCCACGCCTCGCTGCGCCGCAGGGTACCTGCGGCGCGGGCGCTCGGCTCTGGCTCGTTGTTGTCACAAGACCCTCGTCGACAGTTGGATCTCCGCCGTCGAGCGAGATGGCGATGTTGTCGATGAGACGAGTCTTGCCGACGAACGCAGCGAGTGCGACCAAGGTGTCGCGTTCGAGCCGGTCGACCGGTTGCAGTGTGGCCGCGTCGACGACCTCGGCATAGTCGACCCGAACGGCCGGTTCGGAGGCGAGCGTCTCGAGAAGGACCTCACGCACGATGCGAGCATCGCGCTCACCGGAGGTCACCGCATCGGCAGCGGCTCGGAGCGAACGCATCAGCACCGTCGCGCGCCGTCGATCTTCGGAGGAGAGATACGAATTCCGGCTCGACATGGCCACACCGTCGGGCTCGCGCACCAACGGGCAACCGACCACATCCACCGGAAGGTCGAGGTCGGCGGCCATGCGGCGGACCACCACGAGCTGCTGCGCATCCTTGCGCCCGAAGTACGCGGTGCACGGCCCCACGATCGAGAACAGCTTGGCCACGACGGTGGTGACCCCGTCGAAGTGGCCCGGCCGCCTCGCGCCGCACAGCCCATCGGTGAGATCGGCCACATGGACGCTCGTCCGCGCTCCTTCTGGGTACATCTCCTCGACGCTCGGCATGAACAACACGTCGACACCTTCCGCGATCGCGATCGCGGTGTCAGCGTCGAGATCGCGCGGGTACGCGTCGAGATCCTCGGCAGGGCCGAACTGGGTGGGGTTCACGAATAGGCTCACGACGACCATGCCGTGCGCCGCGTGCCGCGCGGATGAGCGAGCGGTGACCCTCGTGGAAGAAGCCCATCGTGGGCACGAAGCCGACCGTGCCGCCGCGCGCCCGAGTGTCGGCGCACGCCGCACGGACACCGGCGATCGTCTCGATCACGATCACTTGTGATCCTCCAGCGCGTCCCGCAACGCAGCATCGTCGCGGCCGGCGAGCCGGCGCGCTTGCTCCGCGAGCGCGCGATAGGCACTTCGTTCGTCGTCGGGCAGCGCGTCGAGGTGGCGCAGCACGGTGTCGACGTCACCCCGTGCGACAGGCCCGGTGAGCGCACCTCCGGGACCGAGCGCCTCGACATTGTCGAGCGTGGCGCGCACGAGTGGCAACGAGCGCGGCCCGAGGCACACCTGCGGCGTCGGCGATGCGGGTGGCCTGACCCAGCAGCGCGACCAGATGGTTGGAAGCGACGGTCGCGGCCGCGTGGTATGCGACACGATCGGCGTCGCGCACGCGGAACGGTCGCATGCCCAGCGAGATCGCGAGCCGCTCGACGTCCGGCGGGCCGTCGACGGCGCACCACGAGCCGGGCAGGCGAGCGAGTCCGACGTCGACCGACGGCAACGACTGGAGGGGATGGAGCGAGCCGAGCTCGACGTCGGGCCGGGCAACGCGCAGCTTGTGGAGCTCGTCGAGCGTGCACGCGCCGGAGAGGTGCACGACCAGCGCACCGGAACGCAGGCCCGGCGCGATCGCCGCCGCGGCTTCCGCGATCGCCGCGTCGGGTGTGGCGATGAGCACGAGGTCGGCATCGACGCCGGCCGCCACGACATCCCGCGCAGGTGCTCCCAGGAGCTCCGCGGCCCGGAGCACCGACGGCGCGTCGGGTACTCGTCCGGCGACCGCGATCGGCGTCCACCCGCGCGTTGCCATCGCGACCGCGAGCGTGGTGCCGGCGCGTCCCGGCCCCACGAGGGCGAAGGCCCGCTGCGTGTGATCGAGCACGTTGACCTCTTCGTTCCAGCCCCGCCTGGGGGTGCCGGACTACTCGGGCAGCCGCAACTCTACCCCTGCGGGCCTGATATCTGCCCGGCGGGAGGTCACGTCGGCCGTCGGGTCGAGTGGGAGCAACCTCGCCCACTCGGGGGCCAGGTCGGAGAGCGGGACGAGCACGAATGCGCGTTCCGCCAAGCGTGGGTGAGGCACCACGAGATCGGGCTCGTCGACCTCCTCGTCGCCGACGAGGAGCACGTCGACATCGAGCGTGCGCGGACCCCACCGCTCGGCTCGCACACGTTGCTCGCCGGCCTCGAGCCGCTGCGCGATGTTCAGCAGGTCGCGAGGCGCGAGCTCGGTGTCGAGCGCGACGACCGCGTTGAGATAATGATCCTGCGGCGGCCCGCCGACCGGCGCGGTCTCGTAGACGGGCGACACCGCGACCAGTTCGACACCCCGGCGTGCCGGCAAGCCCGTCGACCGCCGCCTGGAGGTGCGCGAGCCGATCACCCAGGTTCGACCCGAGCGCGAGATACGCGCGCCTCTTCCGTTCAGGCACGGAGCCGGTTCTCGGTTCAGGCACGGAGCCGGTTCTCGGTTCAGGCACGGAGCCGGTTCTCCGTTCAGGCACGGAGCCGGTCACTTCTCGATGCACACGGCCACGTGGTCGACCATCGCGCGCACCGGCGGATGGAGCTTGCGCACCGTCACCGCGACCGCGGTGACGCGCTCGTCGACACTGCACACCTCGGCGATACGGGTAGCGAGGCGTTCGAGCAGGTGGTAGCGCTCCGACGAGACGACTCGGCTCACCGCTTCCGCGACTGCCGCGTAGTCGACGGTGTCGTCGAGAGCATCGCTCTCTCCGGCCGCTTCCAGGTCGACCGTGAGCTCGACATCGATCTCGAACGGCTGCGGACGCGTCTGTTCCTCGGGGAGCACTCCATGCACACCCAGCTCACGCAGTCCGGCAATGACGATCGTGCCCATCGTGTGCTCAGTTCCGCGCGCGGTCCTCATGATTGACGGCGCTCGCGACGATTTCCTCTTCGACCGTGACGGCGACGACCTCGCGCGCCATCGCCCCGAGCTGCCGTCCGGTGATGCGTTCGATCACGACGACCGCATGTGGTCCCTCGACTGACGTAGCCCGCGTAGAGGAGGTAGCCGGCGAGAACACCGAGCAGCCGATCGCCGAACTCCTCGTGGTGGATCAGCACCCGCTCGTGCGGGATCGTCGAGCCACGCGTTGAGCGTGCCGTACAGCATGCGGCAACCGGTCGGGCCACTCGTCGTGACGACCGAGCGGCACGTGCGCGTGCGGCACGCCCGCTTCCTCGTAGGCGTGCAGGTTGTGGGGCGAGTCGAGAATCGTGAGCACGTGGGTGAAACCGTGGCCGATGAGCCAGATCAGCTCCTCCTGGCGGCGGACCTTGCGGTGGTTCCGCGCGAACCCGCCGGGACGTTCGGACGCCGCGAGCCGATCCTTGATGACCCAACAGAACGCGCGGGGCTCGAGTCCCTGAGCCCACCGACCTTTCACAGGACCTGGCCCTTCATGCTGCCGCCTTTGTGTCGATCGTGCGCATCTCGGACCAGAGTCGTATCCCCTCGACCGCGGGCGCACTGCGTGGACGCGCACGATCCCGACGCCGCGATCGACAGCCCAGACGACGGTGGCGAGCGTGCCATCGTCGCGGTCGACGGGCGGCGCACCGGCAGGTAACGCATCGGCGAGCACCGCGCCGATGAACGTCTTGCGCGAGGTGCCCACGAGCACGGGAACGCCGACGCGCTCGACGAGATCGGAGAGCCGCGCGAGCAGGGCGAGATTGTGGTGTGCCGTCTTGCCGAAACCGATTCCGGGATCAGCACACAAGGCGCCGGATTCGACGCCCGCCGCGCGCGCGGCGCCGAGCCGCTCGAGCAAGAAGTCGCCCACGTCGTGGACGACGTCGCCGTAGCGCGGGTCGGTCTGCATGGTGCGTGGCTCTCCGCGCATGTGCATCGCGACGTATCCCGCACGCGCCGCGGCGACAACCGGGAGCATCTGCGGATCCGCAAGCCCGGCCGAGACGTCGTTGACGACCGTCGCACCGGCCTCGAGCGCGGCAGCTGCGACGGCGGCTTTGGTGGTGTCGATGCTCACAGGCACTCCGGCGTTCGCTGCGAGCTCGGAGACAACCGGAAGGACCCGGGCGCGCTCGTCGGCCTCGGCAACCGGTACCGCCCCCGGTCGCGTCGACTCTCCGCCGACGTCGAGCAGGTCGGCTCCTTGCGCAACCAGCTCGAGCCCGTGTGCGATCGCGGCGGCAGGATCGAGGTAGCGGCCGCCGTCGGAGAACGAGTCGGGCGTGACGTTGACGACACCCATCACGGCAGGACGTTCACGGCACAGCGACGACCAACTGAACACTCCCGGCAGCGTACCGGCAGGGCAGCCAACCCGCGGGCGTCCGAATTGTCGGAATCCCGCGCTCAGGCCGCCCCGGCGGTGGGCTCGGCGGCAGCCGGATGGCGACGGCCGAACAGGATCGACGCCACCAGGCCCGCGGGGAGAGGAAGCCAATAGGAGAACAGGCGGTAGAGCAGTGTCGCGAGCACCGCGTGCTCGGCGGACACGCCCGTGAGCGCGAGCACTCCGGCAAGTCCGGCCTCCACGAAGCCGAGGCCCCCCGGTGTGATGGGGATCATCGCCAGCGCGCTGGCGGCGACGAACGCGAGCAGCACCAGGACCAGGTTCACGTGCGCTCCCACCGCGAGCAGGCTGGTCTCCAACGCGAGGAAGTCGAAGATCTGATTCCCGAACGACGCGGGCAGGGCCGTCTTCCACGACGCGCTCAACGAGCTGCGCACGACGTTGCGCGACGCGAGGAGACGGTCGGCCATCGAGGTCGGTGACACGCGCTTCGGACGGATCCGGTGCAGCACCCAGTCGAACATGTGCCCGATCCCACGGATGACGCGATCAGACGCGAGGAGCACCGATCCCCCGCCGAGGAGGAACGCCCCGAGCACCGCGGCGAGGATCGCGCCACGGAGCAGCTCGGAGCTCACCGCGAGCCCGAAGAGCATCGCGGGCAGCGCGAGCAGGGGAAGCACGAACAACGTCGCCGTCGACAGCAGCCCGACCGCGGTGAGCGCGGTCGTCGTGGTGGCCACCGGGAAGCCCGCGCGCGTGAGCATGCGGATCTGGGTCGCCCCGCCGGTGGCTGCGCCTCCGGGGAGCGCACGGCTCAGCGCATTGCCCGTGAGCTGCGATGTCGCGACGTCGAACCACCTGTCGGTGTCGAGCGCGACCCGGATCAGCTCCCAGATGCATACGAACGCGAGCGCTTCGAGCACGCCGATCGGAACGAACCACGCGGGGAACACACCCTCGAGCTGGGGCAGGCTGCCGAACGTCGCGATCAGGCTGGGGGCGACGACATAGAGCGAGACACCCGTGATCAGGAGCATGATGGCGCGCCCGATCAGCCTGCGCCCTCGAGGGACCGGCGGCTCCGGCGCGGGAAGCGCCCGATCGCTCAGAGGCGGTTCCCGGGGTGCGTGATGAGGCTCATCGCCTCCGCGCGCGTGGCAGCGTTCGTCTTGAAGAGACCACGAACCGCGGAGGTCACCGTCAACGAGCCGGGCTTCTCGACGCCGCGCATCGACATGCAGAGGTGCTCGGCCTCGATCATGACGAGCACGCCCGTTGGCTTCAGAACGTCGACAAGCGCGTCGGCGATCTGCGTGGTCAGCCGTTCCTGGAGCTGCGGCCGCTTCGCGAAGCCGTCGACGAGTCGCGCGATCTTCGACAGTCCCGTGATCCGGCCGTCCTCACCCGGGATGTACGCGACGTGCGCCCTCCCAGCGAATGGCACGAGGTGATGCTCGCACATCGAGTGAACCGCGATGTCGCGCACCATCACCATCTCGTCGTGCTCGGCTTCGAACGTGACCGTCAGGTGACGAGAGGGATCGTCGTGGAGGCCGGTGAAGATCTCGTCGATGAACATGTCGGCGATTCGCTGTGGAGTTCGCCGCAATCCGTCGCGGTCGGGATCCTCTCCGATCGCGTCGAGGATCTCGCGAACCGCCGACTCGATCCGCTTCTTGGCGACAGACCCGTCGTTCTCCTCGTCTGTGCCGGTCACGTCGATCCTCCACGGTGTGGTTGCCCGGTTTGGCTCGCTGCCGCCGCACTCGTACGACCTCGGGCCGGGAGCGAACCCTCGGGACGGTGCTGAGCGCGCACTGTGGAATCCGGCGATCCGACGTCCCACATCACGACGTCGGTGAAGATCGCGTTGCACGCGGTCGGTCTCGAGTGTCTCGTGCTCGATGAGCTCCTCGGCGAGACGATCGAGGACTTCGCGGTTCTGGACGAGCACGCCGAGCGCGACGCCGTGCGCGGCGTCGATGAGCCCGCGCACCTCACCGTCGATACGGGCGGCGACCTCCTCCGAGTAGTCGGGGGTCGAGGTGAAGTCGCGGCCGAGGAACACCTCTCCCTGCGGGTGGCCGAAGCGCATCGGACCCAGTGCGTCGCTCATCCCGAACTCGGTGACCATCTGGCGCGCGATCGTGGTCGCGCGGTCGATGTCGTTCTGCGCGCCGGTCGTGGGATCGGCGAAGATCAGCTCCTCGGCGGTGCGGCCGCCGAGCAACATCGTCAGCTCGTCGACGAGCTCGCTGCGTGTCACGAGGAACTTGTCCTCCGTGGGCAACGTGAGCGTGTACCCGAGCGCGCGGCCGCGCGGAATGATCGAGATCTTGTGCACCGGATCAGTGTTGGGCAGCGCGTGCGCGACGAGCGCATGCCCACCCTCGTGATACGCGATCACGCGCTTCTCGCGGTCGGAGATCAACCGACTCCTGCGCTCGGGCCCCGCCATCACGCGGTCGATGGCCTCCTCGAGCTGGGGCAAGCCGATGAGCTTCAGGTCGTGTCGGGCCGAGAGCAGCGCGGCCTCGTTCACGAGGTTCGCCAGGTCGGCACCGGTGAAACCGGGAGTGCGGCGCGCGATCACGTCGAGGTCGACGCCTTCGGCAAGCGGCTTGCCGCGTGCGTGCACTGCGAGGATCGCCTTGCGTCCTTCGAGATCGGGACGGTCGACGACGATCTGGCGGTCGAAGCGCCCGGGGCGCAGGAGGGCAGGGTCGAGGATGTCGGGCCGGTTCGTGGAAGCGAGCAGGATCACGCCTTGCTTCTGGTCGAAGCCGTCCATCTCCACGAGCAGCTGGTTGAGAGTCTGTTCGCGCTCGTCGTGTCCACCGCCGAGACCGGCGCCGCGGTGACGGCCGACGGCGTCGATCTCGTCCACGAACACGATCGCCGGCGCGGCGTTCTTCGCCTGCTCGAACAGATCGCGCACCCGTGACGCGCCGACGCCGACGAACATCTCCACGAAGTCGGAACCGCTGATCGAGAAGAACGGCACTCCCGCCTCTCCGGCCACCGCCTTTGCGAGCAGCGTCTTGCCCGTGCCCGGGGGGCCCGAAGAGCAGCACACCCGTCGGGATCTTCGCGCCCATCTCCTGGAACTTCGCGGGCGCGGCCAGGAACTCTCTGATCTCCTCCAGCTCCTCGACCGCCTCGTCGAGGCCGGCGACGTCGGCGAACGTGACCTTCGGCTGGTCCTTCGATACGACCTTGGCCTTCGACTTGCCGAAGCCCATGATGCGGCTCCCGCCGCCCTGCACGCGACCGAGAACCCAGAGCAGCACCAAGGCGAGCAACGCGAACGGCAAGAGGCCGACCAACAAGCTCATCCACGTGCTCTGGTCCTGGTGGTCGGTGTGCACGTCCTTCACACCGGCATCGACGAGGTCCTGGGTGATCGTTCCCGTGTAGCGGTCGGGGAAGTCGACCAGGTAGTCGGTTCCGTTCTTCAGCTCACCGGTGACGCTGTGGTCGTGGTCGTGGATGGTGGCCGTCGCGACCTCGCCCTGCTCGAGACGCCGTGAGAACCCGTCGAGCGACAGCTGCTTCGGACCGCCTCCGTTCGTGAGCGCGTGGACCGCGAAGAAGGCGACAACCGCCGCGATCACGACGATGAGAACGGCGCTGCGGCGCAGCTTGGTCACGGCGACTCCGGGAGGGACGGGGTCACGCCAGGGTAGCGAATCTCCTGGCGCCAGCCGTCAGGCGCTCAGCGCGAGTCGGGCCTGGCGGTCTCGCTCAGGCAGGGAGAAGCCCGGCGTACTCGGCGATGAAGGACAGGTTTCGGTAGCGCTCGCCGACGTCGAGACCGTAGCCGACGACGAACACCGGCGGAATGCGAAAGCCCACGTACTTCAGGTCGAGCTCGACGCGCTGCAGACCGTCCTTCACGAGCAGCGCACACACCTCGAGCGACGCAGGACTGCGCGCGGCGAGGTTCTTGCGCAGGTACGCCAGCGTGAGGCCGGAGTCGACGATGTCCTCCACGATCAGTACATGTCGGTCCGTGAGATCGAGATCGAGGTCCTTGATGATTCGTACGACGCCGCTCGACCGTGTGGCCGATCCGTACGACGACACCGCCATGAAGTCGAACTCGACCGGCAGGTCGATCGCGCGTGACAGGTCGCTCATGAAGACGAACGCGCCCTTGAGGACGCCCACGAGCAGTGGTGGCCGACCCGCGTAATCGGACGTGAGCTCCTTTCCGAGCTCGGCGACGCGATCGCGCAGCTCGACCTCGCCGACGATGATGCGGCCGACGGCCTCGTGCTCCTCCACGGAGGGGAACTTACTTCCCGCTCTCGGCGGCTGCGCCGCTGTGCCAGAGGTGCAGACGACCGGCGGCGCGCCGCACGGTCCGCCCGCCGGCAAGCTCGGTAGAACGATGTCGACCCGCGGCAACCAGCAACACGCGCGACACCTCGGCACTGGACGGTGGCGGCGGACCGAGCCACTGGCGCACGGCGCGTCGCGCGAGCACGGGAGCCAGCGCGGAGAGCGCTCGGGCCGACGGGCCGTCGGATCCCGGCCATGCGGCCCGCGCCAGATCGTCGAGAAAGGCCGACTCCTCGCGAAGGAGGTCCGCCTGGCGCGCGAGCACCGGGACGAGATCGCGTCCGGCAACCCCGGACAGCAGGGGAAGGACGCGGCGTCGCACCGCGACTCGGCGGAACGCTTCGTCGTCGTTCATCGGGTCGTGCAGCACCGGTAGGCCGAGGGCCGAGCACAGCGCGGACGTCTCGGCGCGTCGAAAGCCGAGCAGCGGGCGTACGACGAATCCTCGCCGCACGGCCATGCCGGACAGTCCCGTACCCGCGGCGCCGCGGAGGATGTTCAACAGCACGGTCTCGGCTTGGTCGTCGGTGGTGTGTGCAACGAGCACCGCGGTCGCGCCGTGCTCGACGCGAGCGGCCTCGAGCGCCTCGTACCGCGCGTCTCGAGCACGCTCCTCGAGATTTGATCCTCGTGGAACGTCGACCGTGCGTGCGTCGAAACGCGCGCCGAGCCGCGCCGCGAGCGCGGCGACGTGCTCTTGCTCGCGGTCGCTGCCGGGCCGGAGTCCGTGATCCACGTAGACGGCGACCGGGCCGAGCCCGCCATCGACGGTGAGGGCGAGCAGCGCGACGGAGTCGGCGCCGCCCGAACAACCGACGACTACCGGAGCCTGGAGGTCGGCGGCGGCGGCGGCGTACCGCTCCCGCCAGGGCGCGAGCACGTCGGCCGGTTCGGGCGCGGTCACGCGACCCGCGCGAGCCAGCTCTCCGGATCCTGCAGCTCGTCGAGCGAGGGCAGCCACTCCGGTCCGCGCCACGCGGCGTCGATCGCGCGCGGTCCACCGGCGCGCTCCACCGCGGTCACGAACGCCTCGCCGACCTCGTACTGACGCATCTTCGAGTCGAGACCGATCACCTTGTGCAGGATCGCCGCGAGGCCTCCGGCTTGTCGGCGCGCGTGCAGCACGCGCGCCATGCGCGCCTGTCCGGCCACGTGCTCGGCGCCGAGCCGGTTCATGACGGTGTTGCCGTGCCCCTCGAGGAGCGACATGAGCGACTGCACGCGCGCGAGCGCGCCCCGCTGCTCGTCGTTGGCCAGCAGTGCGACGAGCCCTCCATCGTCGAGCGGATTTCGACCGCTGCGTAGCTCCTCGGCCGCGCGCGCCAGCGCCTGCACGATGCGGCGCGGGTCGGGATCGATCGACGACAGCGTGGCGTCGACCAGCGAGAGGTAGTAGGGCTTCATCCACGGCACCCCGGTGAACTGCGCCCGGTGCGTGCACTCGTGGATCGCGATCCACAGGCGGAAGTCACGCGGGCGGAAGGCGAACCGCTTCTCGAGCGCCAGGATGTTGCCGCCGACGTAGTAGACCGCGTCCGAAGAACCTTCCTCGTCGAGCACGAGCAAGTCGTACTGACCGAGCACGCGCTGCGCGAGGTAGCCGAGCAGCACCCCGGTCTCGGTACCCGCGATGCGCCGCCCGATCGGGGCGACCGGGCTGTTCGCCATGCGTTCTCCGACGCGCGCGGTGAGCGGCTCGAGCAAGCGCCGCATCGATCGCACGTTGGCGGACACCCAGGAAGCGCGGTCGACGACCTGTGCGGTCGCGGGACCGGGCGCGCGGAGCCCGGTGTGCTGCGAGACGAGCATTTCGGCCTGCGCCGTCACCGACAAGAAATCGGCGCGCAGCGACTCGGCAAGGTACGACGAGGACAGGGGATCTCGCCCGGCGACGCGTCGGGCGACCCGCTCGGCCAGGCCCCAGTCGAGGGGATCGAACGACGCCGGCGGGGCAGCACTCGCGGCACCCGGCTGCGTCTCGAGCGTCACGACTGCTTCTGACCCCGCCACTTGGGGCGTAAGACGCGTACGTAGTACCCGACGGCCATCGCGATCAGCCAGCCGACGAAGCTCACCGCGAGGACGAAGCCGATCCAGTAGAACCACTTGTACTTGTCGCTTGCCAACACCGTCGTGGCCGCGCCCGCCGGCGCGGTCAGCGTGACGAGCACGAAGGCCGCGAGCAGCGCGACGGACGCGAGGCGGATGCGGAGCGTCTTCACCGCGTCATCGTAGAGCGGGCCATCGCCGACGGCGTCACTCGGGTGGCAGACCGAGCTGTTGGGCGATGCGACGGCGGAGCTCGGCGGGGGCCTCGTCGCGGCACTTCAGCGACACCACCTGACGAAGCTCGACCTCGAAGTCGAAGCCCTGCGCGCACGGCGGGCACTTGTCGAGGTGCCGCCTGATGGTCCACCGGCTCCAGACGGTGAGCTCGCCGTCGAGATAGTGGTAGACGCGATACATCGCCTTGTCGCAGTCCATGGCTCCTTATCCCCCCGCTCCCCCTGCGCCTGCGGTTTCGGGCGCCGGTGCGGGCTCCGGCGGCACGAGACCACGCTCGCGACCGAAGTCCCACAACCGCTGCTGAAGCTGCTTTCTTCCGCGGTGCAACCGGCTCATGACCGTGCCGATCGGCACATCCATGATCTCGGCGATCTCCTTGTACGAGAAGCCTTCGACGTCGGCCAGCAGCACGGCCATCCGGAACTGCTCGGGCAACGACTCGAGCGCCTCCTTCACGACCTCGTCGGGGATGCTGTCGAGCACCTCGGTCTCGGGCGTGCGGCCCGCCTCGGCCGCCTCGAGCCCGCCGAGGCGCCGGAACAGGAAGAAGTCCTCGGTGTCGTCGAGGTCGACCTCGTCGGGCCGGCGCTTCTTCGCGCGGTACGAGTTGATGAACGTGTTCGTGAGGATCTTGTAGAGCCAGGCCTTGAGGTTCGTGCCCTCCTGGAACCCGCCGAACCCGCGGTACGCGCGCAGGTAGGTCTCCTGCACGAGATCCTCGGCGTCCGGGGGGTTGCGGGTCATGCGGAGCGCGGCCGAGTACAGCGCCGACATGTACGGCATCGCGAGGTCGGCGAACTGCGCCTGGTCAGCCATCGACCCACAGGGTACCGAGTGCCGGTGTGACCAACACCCGTTCAAGGATCGGACCGCCGCTGCCGAAGTTCAGGACTGATCGAGGGGCGGGGGAGGTTATGCCCGAACCCGGAGCGCACACATTGGCGGCGGACCGAGGCAACGATCCTTCGCCGCGGCTCCGCGCCCTCCGCTTCGGCGGTGTGACCGAGGCCGTCGGCCTGCTCTGGATCTACCTCATCTACTCCCAGCTGCGCGCGATGGCCGCCGGCTCCGAGCGGCTGGCGTTGCAGAACGCCAAAGGCGTGATCCGTGTGGAGCAGTTCTTCGGCTTGTCGTTCGAGCGCACGGTGCAGGAGCTCGCCCTGAGGGCGGAGTGGATCGTCGCCTTCTGGAATCTGTGGTACGGCACCGTCCACTTCGTCGCCCCCGTCGCGGTACTCATCATCCTGTGGCACAAGACGCCGGCCCACTACGTCCGGATGCGGAACACGTTGCTCATCACGTTCGTGCTCGGTCTCGTGCTCTTCCGCCTCTTCCCGCTCGTGCCGCCGCGGCTGATGCCCGCGAGCTACCAGTACGTCGACACCGGCCGTCAGTACTTCCACATCGACGCCGGGCTCCGCTCGCAGCTCGGCGGCGAGGACCGGCCCACCACATCGGACTTCGCCCAGGGCGCCAACGACTTCGCGGCGATGCCGAGCATGCACGTCACGTGGTCCACCTGGGTCGTGCTCGCGCTGTGGCCGCTCGTGCGTCGCCGCCGCTTCCTCCGGACCCTGCTGGTGCTCTACCCGCTGTCGATCCTGGTATGCGTCACGGTGACCGGGAACCACTGGTTCCTCGACGCGGTCGGCGGGTGGATCGTGGTCGCGATGTCCTACCGGCTGGCGCTCGCCATCGAACGGGTCGGGGTCGCGAGGCGAACCGCTGCCACAGCCGGATCGCTCGTTCCGTCGTCCTGACGGTCGAGCAGGCCGGCTCTTCGAGATCGGCGTTCTCAGGCGGGTTGCACTCTGCGCAGCACCTGCTCGCGCCACGCTTCTCTCGCCTCTCGGAGGAGAATCTCGATGTACTCCGGCGACTGCGGCCGGTGGAAGTAGTAGCCCTGCGCGAGATCGCATCCGCACCGGCGCAGTTGATCGGCTTCCGAAGCGGTCTCCACGCCTTCGGCGAGCACCCGGAAGCCGAAGCGGTGTGCGAGCCGCACGACCGCGTGGACGAGCGCGGCGTCGCGCGCACCGGTGAACAGTCGTTCCAAGAGTCGACGGTCGATCGCGATCACGTCGACCGAGAACTCCTCCAGCGCAACGAGCGAGAGCAGCAGTCCGTCAGTGGCACCAACGCGCCCGGTGCCCGGATCCGGAGCGTCGGCATCGGTTGCCGAGGCGTAGCCCGTACCGAAGTCGTCGACGACGACCTGTGCGCCGAGGTGCTTGAGCGACTCGATGCGGGCGCGGTTGCGCGTGATGTCGGCAAACAGCGTGCGCTCGCCGACCTCGAGTGCGAGCGCACCGGGCTCGAGATCGTTCTCGCGTTGCGCGTGCGCGAGCTGCACGACGAGGTCGTCGGCCTCGAAGTGCTTCGCGGAGACGTTCACCGCGACGAGGAGCGCGTTCCCGGGTGTGCGCGACCTCCAGTCGGCGGCCTGGCGCGCTGCTTCGTCGATCACGAAGGCGCCCAGGCGGTCCCACATCTCGCTCTGCTCGATCGCGCCCAGGAAGTCACCGGGCCAGAGCAGCCCGCGCGTCGGGTGGTTCCACCGCACGAGCGCCTCGACCCCACCCAGTGTGCCGTCGTGCAGATCGACGATCGGTTGGTACGCGAGCAGGAGCTCGTTCCGGTCGAGGGCGCGCTGCAACTCCTCTTCGGCATCGGGAAACACAGGCGTCATGAGTGGCATCTCCATCCGGACCGAACCCGCAGCCTGAGGGATCGGCAGGAGGGCCAGGCCGCTTGAGCGGGCCCGCGCCGGAGGCCCAGCGGCCGCGAGGCGGGGGTATCCCGCCGATCAGCGGAGTGGGGCCTGAGCGGCCCGGCAGCGAAGCTGCGGAGAGCGGGCAGGAGACCTAGTGGGTGGCTTCGTCGAGGTCGGCGAGGCGCTTGGCCATGGCCGGAATGAGCTTCTGGGAGATCTCGGGCACCTCCGAGAGGAGACCGGCGAACTCCCGCTGGCCGATCACCTCGATCGACACCGGCGTCTTGGCCACGACCGTGGCCGTGCGGGGACGGTGGTCGAGGAGGGCGATCTCGCCGACATAGGTGCCGGGTCCGCGGGTAGCGACGACGACGTCTCCCTTGCGCACCTCGATCTCACCATCGAGCACGATGATGAACTCATGGCCTGCCGCCCCCTCGCGTACGAGCACGGTGCCCGCCGGCTCCTCGAGCGGGGTCGCGAGCTGCGAGACGAGCTTCAGCTCCTTCTTGGACAGCCCCTCGAACAGCGGTACCTGCGACAGCTGCTCCTCGATCCGGTCGTGACGATCCATGGGGTTCCCTCCTCGGTGCCGAACACCCGCAGTCTGCCCCAAACCGGCATCGTCCGCCCGAGCGCCAGCCCGGTGCCGCGGGATCGAGCGTGGAGCCGGAGAAGGGACTTGAACCCTTGGCCTGCGCATTACGAGTGCGCTGCTCTGCCATCTGAGCTACTCCGGCGCGGCGGGTGAGTCTACCGGGGACCGTAAAGCCCACCGGCGCCCTGCACTGGGCGCCCTTCGGTCCCCGCAGTCAAGTCGGAACCGCCGTCGACGCCGGCCGCGGTCGTCAGCGCGCCGAGGGGAGGTGCAGGAAGAGGCGTTCGAGGAGCAGCGTTTCGTTCGGGTTGTGCTCCACCAGCATCTGGCGCGCGGCGCGGCAGGCGTCGAGCGCGGTCGCGCATGCACGCGGGTCGACCGCGAGCAGAGAACGGTCGATGTTCAGAGCGAGCAGTTGCTCACCGGCGAGTGCGTCGCGGTAGACGGTTTCCACCGCGGTGACACCCTCCACGAGCAGTTCGGTACGCGCGTGTCGGTGCGCCCGCTTCTGTTGCTCGTCGAGCCGTCGCAATTGCGCGCGTGCGACACGGTCGGGATACCCGGCGCCTTCGAGCTCCGTGGTGAGGGCGGCGGTCTCCTCCGCGTGTGCGGCTTCGAGGTCGTGCGTCGCGCCCTGCATCGCGTCCTGCACCGCCGCCACCTGAGCGGCGACCGCGCCACCGGAGCCGTCGAGCCGGGCGGCCGCGGTGACGAACGCCTCCCGCACCGCGGCCAGCCGCCCGTCGAGGGCGCGAGCGCGGTCGAGTCGCCCTCCGGCGAGCCGGGCCACGAGCTCGGCGCGCTCCGGAGCCACGCCGGCGTCGACGAGCACCTGCTCGATCGTTCCCGGCGCGAGATGCGCGAAGTCGATGCGCTGGCACCGGGAGCGGATGGTCGGCAGGAGCTGGTCGGCGCCCGCGGTGACGAGGATCAGCAGGGCGGTGCGCGGCGGCTCCTCGAGCGTCTTCAGGAGCTTGTTGGCCGCGGCTTCGTTGAGCCGCTCCGCCTCGAACACGATGATCGCCTTGCGATCTCCCTCGATCGGACTGCTGTAGGCCTCGTCGATGATCTCCTGCGCGTGGGGGACGCGTATCTGATTCTCGGCGGGATCGATCTCGATGATGTCGGGATGCCGCCCACGCCGTGCAAGGTCCCACGCACGGTCGTCGTCAGGCGCGATCACCGCGGCCGCGAAGCAACGCGCCGCTTCCTCGGTTCCCGATCCGCGCGGGCCGACGAGCAGGTACGCATGAACCGGTCGCTCTGCGGCGCGCTGGAGCAGCGCAACCGCTCGATCCTGCCCGACGACCTGTTCCCACCGTGTTCCAGTCATTGGGTCTCCGGTCACGACGTCATCTTGCCAGGAGGGGCTCGACCAGCGCCCACACTCGCCCGGCGACGGTCTCCACATCGTCCGCACCATCGACCACAACCCAGTCGTGTTCCGCGGCGAGCATGCGGTACGCGTCGCGCACCGCGGCGTGGAACGCGTCGCCTTCGGCTTCCAACCTGTCGGGTGACGCGACGGCGCGCTCGCGAGCGGTCGCATCCGGTACGTCGAGGACGATCACGAGGTCGGGTTCGATCCCCGCGGTCGCCACTCGATTGAGGTCTGCCACGACTTCGACGCCCACGCCGCGCACGACCCCTTGGTAGACGAACGACGAAGGGACATAGCGGTCGCAGACGACCCACTCGCCCCGCTCGAGTGCCGGCGCGACCTGCTCCGAGACATGCTGCGCCCGGTCGGCTGCCATCAACAGCGCTTCCATGACCGGCGCGATCGGTTCGCGCCGGTGCAGCAGCAGATCTCGGATCAGCGCGCCGGCGGCGGTCGCGCCGGGCTCGAACGTCTCGCACACGGTGAGCCCACGCGCGCGAAGCTGCGCCGCGAGTCGCGCCGCCTGCGTGCTCTTTCCGCTGCCGTCGCCGCCCTCGAGCACGACGAAACACCCCGGCGTTGGGTGCCGGAACATCAGGTGCTCGCCGGCCCGGCCTCGGGCGTGGATTGATCGGCGATCGCGCCGCGACGTGCGCGGCGGACAGAACGCAATGCGACGATGCCGGCGGTGTAGGCGATGAGCCCCCCACCCCACAACGCCACGCGCACGCCCGGGATCACGTACGTGTAGGAGCCGATGACGACGGTCTGGTCGACGAAGAGCTGGCTGGTGACCCAGTTCCAGAAGTCGGCCCACAACGGTGAAATCGTGAGCGAGATCAGGAGGCACAATCGGATGACCGTGTACAGCGTCGCGAAGGTCCGGCCGCGGAGCTCGTCGCTCGAGTTCTCCTGCAGGAGGGTGAAGCCGGTGACGTACGACGTGCCCGCGCACGCGCCCACACCACCGATGAACAACACGGCCGGCGCGAGCGACGAGCACGACGCAGCCAGCACGAGAAACGCGCCCACTCCCATCACTGCCCCCGCAAATACAGGTCCGCGGGGCAAGCGGCTCTGGAACCACAGGAGCCCGACCACGCCGAACGCGGCGCCGAAGCCGAGCGCAGTCATGAGCACGCCGAACGCTGCGCTTCCTCCGTTCAGTACCTCCGTCGCGAAGGACGGCCCGAGCGGGATCATCGCGCCCGCACCGATGACGCCGAAGCCGAGACCGATGATCACGCCGCGCACGAGCGGTTGGTGCGAGATGAACTGCAACCCCTCCTTGATGTCACGGAAGGTCTCCGTCCAATCGATGCGGGTGCCCTTGGCGTGCTCGGTGCGCGGGATCGGGAGCCGCCACACGATCGCGGCCGACACGAGGAAGGTCATCGCGTCGAACACGAGCGCGAGGAATTCCTGGTCGACCTTGAACGCGGCGATGACGTCGAGGTTGCCGAGCACGGTTGCGAGCCCGGCGAGGAACGAGAAGATGATCGACGCGATGGGGAACGTCCCGTACGACGCGGCGAGTGACAGCGAGTTCGCGGCTGCGAGCTGTTCGTCACCCACGAGGTTCGGAACGGTGGCCGCTTGCGCCGGCCCCCAGAGCAGGGTCAGGACTTCGAGGCCCAACGAGATGAACACCAGACCGGTGATGCTCTCGACGAACGGCAGGAGCACGAGCAAGCTGGCGCGACCGATGTCACAGGCCACCATCACCTTGCGCCGGTCGAATCGATCGATGATCACTCCACCGACGGTGCCGAGGAAGAAGCCCGGGACGACGCGGGTCACCATCACCAGGCTCACGGCCGCGCCCGAGTTGTCGGAAACGCGTGCGGCGATCGCGAGGATCGCGATGAGCCCGATCCAGTCACCGAGGCTCGAGACAACCTGGGCGAGCCACAAGCGGAAGAAGGACTGACTTCCGAAGAGCCGCCACGGCGCGGGCGGCATCGGCGGTGTGTCAACGTCTCGAGGGATGAACGGCGCTCCAGGCGCCGTCGGTTGCTCCTCCGGCATCGCGGGCTCTCCTTGCGGATCCGCCGCTGCGTCTTCGCTCAGAGTGTGGCCTTCCCTGCCACCTTCTTCACAGTCTTCTTCGCCGTGGTCTTCTTCACCGTGGTCTTCTTCGCCGTGGGCTTCTTCGCCGCCTTCTTTGCCGTGGACTTCTTGACGGCTCGCTTCGCCGTGCGCTTCGTCGTCGGCGCACGCGCCGCGCGCTCGCGCAGCAACTCCACACCCTGTTCGAGTGTGATCGACTCGGGGTCGGTGCCACGCGGCACCGACGCGTTCGTGGTCCCGTCGGTGACATAGGGCCCGTACCGGCCGTCGAGCACTCGGACCGGCACGCCCGAGTCGGGATGCGGCCCCAAATCGGCAAGCGGGGGCTTCGCGACCCGGCCCCTGCGCTGCTTCGGTTGGGCAAACAGCGCTTCGGCTTCCTCCAATGTCACGGTGAAGAGCTGACCTTCCGACGCGAGGCTGCGGGTATCTGTCCCCTTCTTGAGGTACGGCCCGTAGCGCCCGTTCTGCGCGGTGATCTCCGTGTCGCTCGCGTCGCTCCCGACGACGCGCGGCAGCGACAGCAGCGCGAGCGCTTCGTCCAGGGTGATGGTGGCCGGCTCCATGCTCGCGAAGAGCGACGCTCGCTTCGGCTTCTCCTTGGACCCGTCGAGCACCTCGCCGAGCTGGACGAACGGTCCGAAGCGACCGGTGAGGGCGAGCACGGACAGGCCCGTCTCGGGATCGTCGCCGAGCACGCGGGGCCCGATCGCGCCCTGCGCGAGCAACTCCTCTGCCCGCTCGGGCGTGAGCTCGTCGGGCGTGAGGTCGGCAGGAATCGGGGCTTTGTCGTCGCCGCGCTCGATGTTCGCGCCGTTCGGCCACACCCTGACGACGAGCTCGTTACCGTCCGCGTCGTGACCGACCTGCACCGCGTTGACAACGGCCATGTCGATCGTCGCGATGCGCTCTTCGGCGACCAGCTCTCGCAGCCCGGCGTCTCCGTTGCCGAAGTAGAACGCGTGGAGCCACTTCTCCGCCTCGCCCTCGCCACGTGCAATTGCGTCGAGAGCTTCTTCCATCGTGGCGGTGAACTCGTAGTCGATCAGGTGCGCGAAGTATCGCTCGAGCAGCTGCACCTTCGCGAACGCGGTCCACGTGGGCACGAGCGCGGTGCCCTTCTTCCACACGTAATCGCGCTTGTTCACGATGGTGTCGATCACGCTCGCGTACGTGGACGGGCGCCCGATGCCGCGCTCTTCGAGCTCCTTCACCAGGCTCGCCTCGGTGTATCGGGCTGGAGGCTGCGTCGTGTGTCCCGACGGGAGAAGCTCCTGGCAGTCGACGCGATCGCCCTCGGAGAGCGGGGGAAGGATCGCCTCGCGGTCCTCGAGCTCGGCGTCGGGATCGTCGGCACCCTCGACGTAGGCGCGCAGGTAACCGGGGAACTCGATCGTACGACCCGACGCCTGGAACACGGCCTCTTCACCCGCCGTCGACGTCGCGACGAGCCGCAATGCCACTCGTCGGATGCGAGCGTCGGCCATCTGGCTGGCGACGGTCCGCTTCCAGATCAAGTCGTAGAGACGCCGTTCGTCGGAACCCTTCAACTCGCGGGCGAGATCCTCGGCGGTGTACATCCGGTCGCCGGCGGGACGGATCGCCTCGTGCGCTTCCTGCGCGTTCTTCACCTTGTTGCGGTACGTGCGGGGCTGCTCCGGCAGATAGTCGTTCCCGTACATACGCCGGATCTGCGCGCGCGCTGCCTGCACCGCTTGATCGGCGAGCGACGTGGAGTCGGTACGCATGTAGGTAATGAGGCCACGTTCGTAGAGCCCCTGTGCGACGTGCATCGTGCGTGCAGCACTGAAGCCGAGCTTGCGCGCCGCCTCCTGTTGGAGCGTCGACGTGATGAACGGCGCCTTCGGTCGTTCGGTGACCGTGCGGGCTTCGACGGACGCGACGCGGAACGGCTGGTCGTCGAGGCGCGCCGCGAGCGCGACAGCCGCTTCCTCGTCGAGCAACGCGACATCGGCGCCGGCGAAGAGCGCACCTGTGTTGGCATCGAAGTCGCGTCCCGACGCGAGTCGCTTGCCGTCGAGCGTGGCCAGCGATGCAGGGAACGGCGTGTCGGCGGCCGAGAACGTGCCCTCGAGATCCCAATACGTGGCGGCGCGGAACGCCATCCGCGCACGCTCGCGGTCGACGACCAGCCTGGTCGCGACGCTCTGGACCCGTCCCGCAGAGGTGCCCGTCCCGATGCGACGGAACGTCACCTTCGACACCTCGTAGCCGACGAGGCGGTCGAGGACACGGCGACCTTCTTGCGCCTCGACCAACTTCATGTCGAGCTCGCGCCAGTTGTCGATCGCGTCGGCGATCGCCTCACTCGTGATCTCGTGGAACACCATGCGCTTCACCGGCACGTTCGGCTTGAGCACCTCGAGGAGGTGCCACGAGATCGCCTCACCTTCGCGGTCCTCGTCAGTCGCGAGGTAGAGCTCGCTCGCATCCTTCAACGCGGCCTTGAGCTCCGCGACGACGTGCTTCTTGTCGTCGGGAACGACGTAGATCGGTGCGAAGTGGTCGTCGACGTCGATACCGAGTCGCTTGACCTCCGGCTTCGTCACGCTCTTCGGCATCTGGCGCGCGCCGTGGGGAAGATCGCGGATATGGCCGATGCTGGCCATGACGACATAGCGGTCGCGACCGAGGAAACCCTCGATCGTCTTGGCCTTCGCTCTCGATTCCACGATCACGAGTGGTTTCGCCACGCTGCTTCCTACGTCCGCTGTCGACATTCGGCTTGCGATCGGCACACGGGTGCCACCGCATGAGCGGACCAGTCTGGTCGCTCGACCCCCCTGCCGCGGGCATCGTGCGGCGAGAGTGGTGCCACGCGTGACGCCCCCGTGTCAACTCGGCACCGTCCGGAACCGCCCGGAGGCGGCGTCTATCCTGCGCCCTCGTGCGTTCCCTGCTCGCCCTCAGCCTCGATCCGAAGGAGATCCTCAACTCGCTCAGCCCCTACGGAGAAATCGGGCTGATCCTCATCATCTTCGCCGAGACGGGCCTGCTCATCGGCTTCTTCCTACCCGGCGACTCGCTCCTCTTCACCGCCGGACTCCTCGCCAACGAGGGCAACCTGAACCTCGCGGTGGTGCTGGTCGGCTGCTTCGCGGCGGCAGTGATCGGCGACCAGGTGGGCTTCACGATCGGTCAGAAGGCCGGCCCACGAATCTTCAACCGTCCCGATTCGCGCTTCTTCAAACAGGAATACGTCCAACGCACCGAACAATTCTTCGAGCGCCACGGTCCCAAGACGATCGTGATCGCGCGGTTCGTCCCAGTGGTGCGCACGTTCGCGCCGGTGCTCGCGGGCGTCGGCTCGATGTCGCGGCGCACATTCCTCACGTACAACCTGATCGGCGCGTTCCTCTGGGTCTTCGGCGTGACTCTGGCGGGCTACTTCCTCGCGGACGCCATCGGCAGCGACATCGACACGTACCTCCTGCCGATCATCGCCGTGATCATCGTCGCGTCCCTGATTCCACCCTTCATCGAGTGGCGCAAGGCGAAGAGACATCCCGCACACCCCGTGAGCACCGCCGAGGCCGAGGCCGAAGCGGCCGAGCTCCACGCCATCGTCGAGGACGACTGACCCGCCGGTCACCTCCGCCCGGTCACCTTCGGCCGGTCAACCTGACGGTGGCACGTCCACGACCAGCGTTCCCGGCCGCCAGTCGGGCAGGCGCGCGACGACCTCGCCGTCGGGGCTCACCAAGGCCGCAAGGCCGGGGAACTCCTCGTCTCGGGTGCTCCCTGCCTGGGTCGCGAGCCGCGACCCAGGATCTTGTTGTCCCGCGCGTGGCGCCGCGCATCCCCGAGCCCGCTCGCTTCCCACCCACGCGAAGCCAGCACGCCACCCCGCCTCGTCGGTGCAGCGCGCGTCGAGCCCCGGCGCGGCGCAGAAGAACACGATGCTCGCGCCGGCACGAGCCGGCTCCGACGAACGGGTAGTCGACACCGCCCTCCGCACAGATCGCGACGCCGAAGACCTCGGCCCGCAGTTCGAAGACCGCAGGCGTGTCGCCCGACGTGAAGCCTTCTTCGTCCTCGCCGAGATGGCGCTTCCGGTACGAGCCGGCAACCCGTCCGTCGCGGCGCGTAGACCTGCGTGATGAAGAACTCCCCGCCGCGTCGCTCCGCGATACCGAACAGCGCGGCCACCCCGGAGTCCGTCGCACGCGCCAGCGCCCCGACGGCGTCGTCGCCCATCACGATCGCATCCTCGGGATGAGAGCGCGGTTCAACTGATCCGGTGAGCGACATTTCGGGAAACACCGCGATGTCGCATCCGCCGCGGCGCGCAGCTTCGTCGAGGAGTCGCACGTGCATCGCGAGGTTGCGGGTGAGAGCACCTTTGTCGCATTGCACCGCAGCCAGGAGCGCGCGCACCGGATCTCTCGCTCGTCGCGGGCTATTCCCCGGCGGTCGCTCCGGCAGGCGCACCGTGGGCTTCGAGCGATTCCTCGACGATCTCGGACTCCTCGCCGAACCCGCCGCCCTTGCGCTTCGAGAACAGCACCGCGCCGATCAGCACGACCAGGCAGACGCCGGCGATCACGAACGCGGACGTCGTCGTCGCGCAGGCTGATGATCGCCGGCAGCACGAGCAGCGAGACCAGGTTCATCACCTTGATGAGCGGGTTCAGCGCCGGGCCGGCGGTGTCCTTGAACGGGTCGCCGACGGTGTCGCCGATGACCGCGGCCTTGTGGGCCTCGGAGCCCTTGCCGCCCTCGTTGCCGTCCTCGATGTACTTCTTGGCGTTGTCCCACGCACCACCGGAGTTGCTCAGGAAGTTCGCCATGAGCTGACCGGTGAGGATCACGCCGGCGAGGAACGCGCCGAGCGCGAGGTAGTTGATGCCGAAGCCGATGATCACCGGCGTGAGCACCGCGAGCAGCGCCGGGCGTGGCGAGCTCACGCAGCGACGCCGCGGTGCAGATGTCGATGACCGGGCCGTAGTCGGGCTTCTTGGTGCCGGCCATGATCCCGCCGTCGGCGAACTGGCTGCGCACCTCCTGCACCACGACACCGGCGGTGCGGCCGACGGCGCGGATGGCGAGCGCCGAGAACAGGAAGGCGACCGAGCCGCCGATGAGCAGACCGATGAACGTCTTCGGGTTGGCCACGTTGATCTGTGAGGCAAGGCGTTGAACAGCCGGTTGCCGACAGCGGCTGACCATCTGGGCCTTTGAGCCCGAGCTCGCTGCCGATCGTCTCGACGTAGGAGGCGAACAGCGCGACCGACGCGATGACCGCGGAGCCGATGGCGAAGCCCTTGGTGACGGCCTTCGTGGTGTTGCCCACCGCGTCGAGGCTCACCATGATCCGCTCGGGCTCGCCCTCGAACTCGCCCGACATCTCGGCGATGCCCGCCGCGTTGTCGGCGACCGGCCCGAACGTGTCCTCGGAGACGACCACACCGGTGGTGGCGAGCATGCCCATGCCGGTGAGGGCGACCAGGTAGAAGGTGAACTGGATGTTGCCGTCGCCCATGGCGATCGCGACGCCAAGGCGATGGCGATCGCGATGATCGCGTAGACGCTCGACTCGAGGCCGGAGCTGATGCCGGAGAGCACCACGGTGGCGGGGCCGGTGCGCGACGCCTCGGCGATCTCGCGGACCGGGGCAGTCTCGGTGGACGTGAAGTACTCGGTGAGGCGGCTCAGCCCCTGGGCGAGCACGAGGCCGATGATGACGGCGCCGAAGCACTTCCACCCGGCGTTGAACTTGTCGTTGCCGACGTAGCCGAACGCGACGATCGCGGTGCCGACGACGGTGAGCAGCCCGGCGGTGAGGAAGCCGCGGTTGATCGGCGCCATCGCCGACTTGTCCTTGTCGGTGGCCCGCACCGCGAACACGCCGACGATCGACGCGAGCACGCCGATGGCGCGGGCGGCGAGCGGGAAGACGAGACCGAGCGCCGGGTTCACGCCGATCGACCGGAACGCCGCGACGCCGAGGATGATCGACGCGACCAGGGTGACCTCGTAGCTCTCGAAGAGGTCGGCGGCCATGCCGGCGCAGTCACCGACGTTGTCGCCGACGTTGTCGGCGATCGTGGCCGGGTTGCGCGGGTCGTCCTCGGGGATCCCCGCCTCGACCTTGCCGACGAGGTCGGCGCCGACGTCGGCGGCCTTGGTGAAGATGCCGCCGCCGACGCGCAGGAACAGCGCGAGCAGCGAGCCACCGAACCCGAACCCGATGAGGATCGCGGAGGCGGTGTTCTGGAAGATCATGATGATGATCGTGGCGCCGAGCAGGCCGAGCCCGACGGTGAACATGCCGGCGACGCCGCCGGTGCGGAACGCGACCTTCAGCGCCGCGGGCAGCGAGCCCGACTTCGCCGCCGCGGCGGTGCGCACGTTGCCGCGCACCGCGAGGCTCATGCCGATGAAGCCGGTGAGCCCGGACAGGGCACAGCCGGCGATGAACGCGAGCGTGCGGAAGACCCCGGACTGGACGAACGTCAGGCCCGGGGAGCCGAACGGAAGGTTTGTCGGCTTGACGACCTCGGTCGACGTGACGAACACGACGATCGCGAGCGGGATCAGGATGACCGCGATCGTCTTGAACTGGCGCCGGAGGTACGCCATCGCGCCTTCCTGGATCGCCCCGGCGATCTCGATCATCGTCGGCGTGCCCTGGTCGGCGGCGAGGACGCCGCGCATGAGGAAGAAGCCGACGGCGATCGCGAGCAGCGCGGTGAGCGCGGAGAAGATGAGCCAGAACCACTCGCCACCTTGTAGCCGGAAGACCTGGTAGCCGCCTTCGGCGGCGAAGCTGATCATTCGAAAGAGAACCTCGTCTCGGGCTGTAGGAGCGGCAAGAGGCTAGGGGAAGCTACGGGGCCGCGACCGAATGAGTCCAATCTCCGGACTCCTGCGCATCACTCCAGGTGGTACGGCAGCGAGGTCACCACCGTGCCCTTCCGGAACAGCAGCCGGCCCTTGAGCAGCAGCGCGCTCTGGTTGTGGAGCAGGTTCCCCCACCAGTGGCGCACCACGAACTCCGGGAGCAGCACGGTGATGACGTCGTTCTCGTACCGGGCGTCGAGCTCGTCGATGTAGCGCAGGATCGGGCGGGTGAGCTCCCGGTACGGCGAGTACACGATCTCGAGCGGCACGTCGATCCCGAACTCCTCCCACTGCCGTTCGAGCTGCTCCTGCTCCTCCTCGTCGGAGGACACGTGGACGGCGACGAGATGGTTGGGCGCCAGCGAGCGGGCGTACGCGAAGGCTTCGAGCACGCCGCGGTGGACACCGCCCACCAGGACGACCACGGTGTGGTTCATGCGTCGCGGCGTGTAATCCGGGGTGACGGCGAGGCCCGCGGCGACCGTCGTGTAGTGGCGCTTGATCGCCTTGAACAGCACCACGATCAGCGGGATCACGACGAGTGGCACCCACGCGCCGCTCGTGAACTTCGTGCCGCCCACGATGAGCAACACGATGAACGTGGCGACCGCGCCGACTGCGTTGATCACGATGTTGCGCTTGAACCCGCGCTCGCGCTCCTTCTGGTGGTGTCGCACCATGCCCGCCTGCGAGAGCGTGAACGAGAGGAACACGCCGACCGCGTAGAGCGGGATCAAGGCGTTCGTGAGGCCGCCGAACGCGATGATGAGGACCGACGCCGCGAGCGCGAGCACGAGCACGCCGTTCGAGAACACGAGACGGTCGCCGCGGTTCGCGAGCTGGCGCGGCAGGTAACCGTCGCGGGCGATGATCGACGACAGCCGCGGGAAGTCGGCGTACGCGGTGTTCGCCGCCAGCGTGAGGATCGCCGCGGTCGCGAACTGCAGCACGACGTACATGAAGGTGCCGCCCCCAGACGGCCGTACCGAGCTGCGACATGACCGTGGTCTGCTCGCTCGGGTAGGGACCCAGGTGGTGGGCGAGGATCTGGACGCCCATGAACAGCGTCCCGAGGATCAACCCCATCCAGACCAGCGTGGTGGCCGCGTTCTTCGACTCCGGGCGGCGGAACGCGGGTACGCCGTTCGAGATCGCCTCGACACCGGTGAGCGCGACGGCGCCCGACGAGAAGCCCTTGAGCAGGATGAACATGCCGAGCGTCCCGCCGATGAGCGGGCCGTCGAATCCGCTCGGGTTGATGCGGTGGATGTCGTGCGCGATGAACACGCGGTACAGCCCGTAGACGATCAGGGCAGAGAGGCTGACGATGTAGATGTAGGTGGGCACCGCGAAGAGGCGGCCCGACTCCTTGATGCCGCGCAGGTTGGCGACGCTGATGAACGCGATCAGCACGAGGCCGAGCAACACCCGGTGCTGTTGGAGGTCGTGGAACTCGGGGATCGACACGATCGCGGCGACCCCGGCCGAGATCGACACCGCGACGGTGAGGATGTAGTCGACGAGCAACGACGCGCCGGCGACGAGCGACGGGTTCTCGCCGAGGTTCTCGCGGCTCACCACGTAGCTGCCGCCGCCGCTCGGGTACGCGAAGATCGTCTGGCGGTACGACGTGACGACGATCGAGAGCAGGATCGCGACCGCGATCCCGATCGGTACGAGCGTGCTCAGCCCGAGCGCGAGGCTCGACGGCGCGACGGCGACGACGAAGAGGATCTCCTCGGTCGCGTACGCGGTCGACGAGATCGCGTCCGAGGAGAACACCGCGAGCGCGATCGTCTTCGGGATCCGCTGGTGCTCCATCTCGGTCGTGGCGAGCGGCCGCCCGACCAGGATGCGCTTGACGAATGCCACGCCGACGCTTCCTCCCAGGGGCACTCCACGACGAGTGCGACAGCATGCCAAAACCCAGGTCGCGGCGTGGACGATTCGAGCGGACCTGGCAGCATCGGTAGCATCACGGCGCTTCGGAGGGAGTCATCGTGCACGTCGTGATCGTGGGGTGCGGCCGGGTGGGCAGCGAGCTCGCAGCCCACCTCGAGCGGATGGACCACACCGTCGCGGTGATCGACAAGGAGCCGCGGGCGTTTCAGCGCTGGGGCGACCTGTTCGCGGGCGAGAAGATCATCGGTCGTGGCTACGACCGTGACGCGCTCGTCGAGGCCGGCATCGAGCGGGCGGGCGCTCTCGCCGCCGTGACCAGCGGCGACAACTCGAACATCCTCGCCGCCCGGATCGCCCGAGAGAACTTCGGCATCGAACGGGTCGTCGCCCGGATCAAGGACCCTCGGCGCGCCGAGATCTACCAGCGGCTCGGCATCTCCACGGTCGCGATGATCTCGTGGACCACCGACCAGGTCATGCGGCGTCTGCTGCCCGGCGAGCAACGGCCCCACGAATGGCTCGACCCGAGCGGGAAGGTCTGCCTCGTCGACCAACCCATCCCGTCGGGTTGGGCAGGCAAGAAGCTCGCCCCGCTCAGCGAGCCCGGCCTGTTCTGGCTGGTGGCGATCACGCGGCTCGGCGCCGCGCAGGTGAGCACGCCGAGCGCGATCGGCCAGGACGGCGACATCCTGCACTTCTTCGTCGACGTCTCGGCACTCGACACGTTGCGTGAGCGCCTCCAGCAGGGAGCGGAGCACTGATGCGGGTCGCCATCGCGGGCGCGGGGAACGTCGGGCTGTTCATCGCCAACGACCTCAGCAGTGCCGGCCACGAAGTGCTGCTCATCGAACAAGATCCCGCCGTCATCAACCGGTCGGTTGCCAACGAGGGCGTCGAGTGGCACGTCGCCGATGCGTGCGAGGTCACGTCACTTCGCGAGGCCGGCCTCGAGCGGTGTGACGTGGTCGTTGCCGCCACCGGCGACGACGAAGACAACCTCGTCGTGTCGCTCCTCGCGAAGCAGGAGTTCGCGGTGCCGCGGGTGATCGCACGCGTGAACCACCCGAAGAACGAGTGGCTGTTCAACGAGAACTGGGGCGTCGACCTCTCGGTGTCCACGCCGCACCTCATCACCGCGCTGGTCGAAGAGGCGGTCACCGTCGGCCGGCTCGTGCGCATTCTGCAGTTCGAAGGCGGGCAGGCGCGCCTCGTGGAGGTAACACTCGCCGACGACTCACCCGCGATCGACCGATCGATCGCCCAGCTCGACGTGCCGCGCAACGCGACGATCGTCGCGATCGTGCGCGCCGAACACGTCGTGATGCCGCGCGGCGACTCGATCTTCGAAGCAGGCGACGAAGTGCTCGCGATGGTCACGCCGGAATCGGAGGACGAGGTCCGCCAGATCCTGACCGGCGTCTGATTCTGCGCTCGCCTCTAGTTCAAGAGCTCGTACGCCGGGTTGAAGACGAGCGAACGGTTGCCGTCGCGCGCGACCACGCCCTGGACCGCGATCCGCCGGCCGGGCGAGATCCCGGCGATCTTGCGGCGACCGAGGAACACCGCGACCACCTGTCCCCGGCCGTCGCTCACGGTCACCTCGAGCGCGGGCGCGCCGGCGCGGGGAACGATGCGCACCGCGCGCACCTCTCCACCCACCTGAACCGGACGTCTCGGAACGAGATGGTCCATCGACTCGAACTCGCGCGCATCGCAGTACTCGGTGAGCTCCTCACGGTCGAGCTCGTCGACCGGCTTCGTGAGCCGTTCGACCATCTTCTTGAATGCCATGTCGATCCTCGCTCGTGCCGGCGTCGCGGATCGCACCGCGCGCCGACAATCCTAGGAACCACTCCCCTATCCTGACGCCCGTCATGGACGAGGCAGCATCTCCGCGCCGAGTTGCGCGACCAGTCTCGCAAGCGCCAGTCTGCGAAGAATCGGCGGCTCTTCCTCGGCATCGGCGGCGGTGTGCTCGCGGTCGCGATCATCGCAGCGGTGGTCGCCGTGGTCGCGGGGGGCGGCGGCGGCAGCGGCACGAGCAGCGAGCCGGCAACGAGCGCGGCAAAGACGAACGTCTCGCTCCGGCTCGGGAACGTGTCGGCCGACAGCGCCGGGCCCCCGGCACAGCTGGCGCCGGAGCAGTCACAGGCGATCTTGAAGGTCGTCGGCGACTACCTCGAGGCTGCGACGGTCGGTCCGCTCCGGTCCGCCGAACCGGCGGGCGGCCTCGCGGCGTTGTTCGACACCGGCGCGCTCGCCCGCGTCACCGGTGCCGACCGTGGGGTCATGCTGGACGAAGGCCTGCCGAAGGTCACTGGAGATCTCGACATCGCGGCGCAGCCCGTCGGGATCGTCGCGCTCGCCGACCAGAGCGGCACGATCGTGCTCGCGACGGCAACCGTCGATCTCGACATCAAGGGCGTCACCGAGAGGAAGGGCGTCGAGCCGCTTCGCATCCTCCGCAAGGGCGACCTCGTGCTCGCGCCCGACCCGTCTGGCGTGTGGAAGGTCACCGCATTCAACATCGCGGTCGCGCGCACCGGGGCTGGTCTCGATCCCACCACGACCACGGCCCCGGGGTCCGCGACGCGGAGGGGATCCAAGTGAGGGCGCGAAACCGTCGTCGCGCGGTCGTCAAACTCGTGATCAGCCCTCTGCTCTGCGGACTTCTCCTCGCGACGTTGGTCGAGCGCGGCGTGGCTGGCCGTCGGCAGCCCGCGACCCGCCGCCGGCGCAGTGTGGTTCGAGGTGACGAGGCTCGGTGGCGCGCGCTACACGGGCGCGCCCGACCAGCCCTTCTTCGCGTTGATCGTGGGCACCGGCGCGCGGTCCGACGATCCGAGCCAGGCGCACGACGATCCCGGTCTCGCCGACGCGGTCCACGTGATCGGCGTGAATCCGGCCCTCAACGCGGCCACGATCCTCGACATCCCCCGTGACACCGAGGGGCCCGGCGGCCAGAAGATCAACTCGTACATCGTGAACGACCCTGACCACGATCTTCGCAACATGGCGGACGCCGTTTCGCAAGTGACCGGCGCCCCGATCACCTACGTGATCCGAGCGAACTTTCCGAACTTCGTGCAGATGATCGACGAGATCGGCGGCATCGACATCAACATCCCCGCGCCGATGGACGACTCGTTCTCGGGCGCGGACTTCGCCGCGGGGCCCGCGCACCTCACGGGCGACCAAGCGCTCGCGTTCTCACGGGACCGACACTCCTTCGACAGCGGCGACCTCACGCGCTCGAGCAACCAGGGCCTGCTGATCCTGTCGGCACTCCAAACGCTGCAGAAGCGCAACCTGAGCGCGGGTGCCACGGTCCACCTCGTTGCAACGCTCGGCCGGCACACCAAACTCGACGGCGTCGGGATCAGCGACCTCTTCCATCTCGGGCAGTACGCGCTGACCCTCGACGCTGCCAACATCAAGAACGTCGTGCTCCCGGTCGGCAACAGCGGAAACGGCTCCAACCTTGCCAAGACTGCCGACGCCGCGTCGCTGCTCGCCGACTTCACCGACGACGGCGTGCTCCAGACGCACTGAAGCCCGCGCGCAGCGTCATCCACGTTCGCGATCGCGCGCACAACGTAGGGTTGCCTCGATGCGTCTCCGCGTCCCTGCTCTCGTCGCGTGCGCAGCCGTCGGCGTCGTGGCCGGGCTCGCGGCGTGCTCGGACGGCTCCGGCAGCGGCAACAGTTCGATACCCACCTACCACCAGGGTGACTCGATCAACGTCGCCAACGGTCAGGAGTTCGTCATCGCCATCGATGCCAACCCCTCGACGGGATACACATGGGACGCGGGCACGAATCCGAACGTGAAGTTGGTGTCGAGCAAGCAGGTGTCGGCGAAGGGCGCACCGCCGGGCGCGTCCGGTACACAAGAGCTGACGTTCAAGGCAGTCAAGAAGGGGAGCAGCACGCTCGAGCTCGCCTACGCGCGGGCAATTCGAGGGCGGCGTGCCGCCGGTGAAGACTGCGAGCTTCGACGTGACGGTCAGCTGAACGACACGCGTAGCGGCATGCCGCTCGCACCGCCCGCCGGCTTCACCGCGAGCACCTGGTGCACCTGGACGGCATTGTCCTCGAAGCGCATCGCGCTTGCCGCGACGTAGAGCCGCCAGACTCGAGCGCGAGGTTCACCGACGAGCGCGACCGCGTCGCTCCAGCGCGCCTCGATGTTGGCGAGCCAGGCACGCAGCGTGAGCGGGTAGTGCTCGCGCAGGCTCTCCACGTGCCGGACCTCGAAGCCCCGGCGCTGGACAGTGCTCACGACCGAGCCGATCTCGTGCAGCTCACCGTCGGGAAATACGTAGGAATCGATGAACCCGCGCCGCCATGGGCGCGCGCGACCACGTTGGCCCGGCGCCCGGCTGATCCCGTGGTTCAGGAGCCTTCCCTCCGGGCGGAGCAGCCGGAGGAGGCCGTCGAAGTAGGTCTCGAGCTGCGCGAGCCCGACGTGCTCGAACATGCCGATCGAGCTGATGGCGTCGTAGGGACCGTCGCGCACCTCGCGGTAGTCCTCGAGGCGAATGTCGACAACGTCGGACAGACCGGCTTCGGCGACCCGTTTGGCGCCGTACTCGGCTTGCGCACGCGACACCGTGACCCCGACGGCGCGCACGCCGTAGTGGCGCGCCGCGTGCAACACCATGCTCCCCCAGCCGCAGCCGACATCGAGCAGCCGCATACCCGGCTCGAGCGCGAGCTTGCGGCACACGAGCTCGTGTTTCGCTTCCTGCGCGGCCTCGAGACCCACAGTGGGCGACGACCACACTCCACACGAGTACGTGAGGGTCGGCCCGAGCAGGATCGCGTAGAAGTCGTTCGAAAGGTCGTAGTGGTACGCGACCGCCGCGGCATCACACGCCCGCGAGTGCAGCCGACCGCGGAGCCGCGCTTCCTCGGGTGGAGGTGGGAGTGGGCGGAGCGACGTGGTGCGCGCGAAACGGAGCAGCGCGGCCAATCGCGCGGGGTTGGAGAACAGTCCGCCGAGGCGGTCACGCAACGCGAGCACGGCAGACAGATCGCCTTCGACGTCGAGGTCACCGGCGACGTACGCGCGCCCGAGTCCGAGCTCACCAGGAGCGGTGGCCATGCGCCGCACCGCGTCAGGAGAGCGCAGGACGATCGTCGCGCGCGCGTCCGGTGGCCCGGTTCGGCTGCCGTCGTAGGCACGCACCTCGACCGGGAGGTCCCCTCCGAGCACTCCCTCCAGGAGCTCGGCGATCGCCACGCCGTCTGATGCTACGACGGCGCGGGAGCACCGTCGACTTGCTCGGACGACCTCAGCCGCACTGCGAGAGGTCGACGACACACTCGGGCTTGACCTCCGCCTTGGCGCGGCCGCGGGCAACGTTGCCGAGCACACCCAAGCCGGGCACGTCGACCTCCACGACGACTTCGGCGGTGGTGCCCGAGCACGCGCACGACACCAGACGGGCGTTGTTGCTCGCGGCGGTGTCGCGGGCAGCCGACTGCGCTGCGGCGTCGCCCATTCCGAGCGCGAGGGCGTCGGCCGCGGCGAGCGCCGCGGCGTCGGCGGCAGTGTCCGCGTGCGCCCGGCCGACCAACGCGCCGCCGAGACGCGCCGCGCCCAGTGACAGCACCAGCCCGATCACGATGACGGCGACCATGAGCACCGACACGCCACCGCGCTCTCGTGTCATCGCTCGACGCGCATGGTCGCGGACGCGTGCAGCTCCGGGTCGGGAAAGAGCGCGCCGACCAGCGGCAAGTCCGTGATCGAGTGGTACTTCACGGTGACCGTGATCTCGTCGCCGACCTTGGGACGCGCGCCGACGTCGACTTCCGCGCCCGGCAGGGTGCGGTGCGCCGCTCTGACCGGCAGCGTCCGGATCGCGATCGACGCTCGCAGCGCGCGCCGCTTCCCGAGCCGCGTGGACCACGCCCATCTGGTCGCGCACCACCAAGCCCACCTGGATGACCGCCAGCGCGGCGAGCACGACGAGCGGCAACAAGAAGGCGAACTCGACGGTTGCCTGACCTCGCTCGTGACGGGGGCGGCGCGCGGTTCCCCCGCGCCGCCCGCGGGGGAACCACGTCGACGCCGTCATCCCGGGAGCACTTTGCTGATGACCGTGTCGAACAACTTCGAGATCGCGTGGCTTCCGGTGGCCCAGGTGATGAGCAAGGTGGCGAGCGCGACGGCGCCGAGGATGACGAGCGCGTACTCCGCGGTGGTCTGGCCGGAGTCGACCGGCCTGTGCATCCATGCGCGGAGTCGCGAGACGACACGACAGAACATGTGACCTCCTCAGGTCGAATGGTGCGGTGGGTTCGAGAACGTGCGCCGGCTAAAGGCGCGCGAGCCCGGCCGCGAGGCCCGGTATCACGGTGAGCAGCACGAACGCGGGCAGCACGAGGAAGACGAGGGGGAAGAGCAGGCGCACGGGCACGCGGCGTGCATGTGCCTCGGCACGCCGCCGCAGCGCGGCGCGCTCCTCGGCGGCGAGACGCGCGAGCGCGGGCCCGACGGGCGCGCCGAGGCGATCGGACGCGAGCAGCGCGTCGACCAGCGGACGGAGTCGCGGCGCGGCCCGGGCCGCGTCGTCGAGGGCGGCCGGGAAGCTCGCACCGAGTGCGCACGCGCCGAGCACCGACCCGAACACCGACGCGATCGCCGGCGACGTCCAGCGCGAGGCGACGTCGACGGCGAGGTACGGCGTGCACCCCGCTCCGACTGCCACGCCGAGCAGGTCGAGCGCGACGGGTAGCTCGCGCTCGAGCGCGGCGTCGGCGAGTCGCGCATGGCGGCGGACGCGCAGCGTTCCGGCGACGTGGCCGAGCGGGCCCATGGCGTCGAGCGCGCGCCGAGCCCGCGATCGCGCGGCGTCGCGCAGCTGGCGATGCCGGCATGGCGACGGCTCGCGTCGAGGCGATCCGAGACGCTGGGCGAGCGCCGCGCGGCGAGCGCGGGCAGTGAACGGGACCGCCGCGAGCCGCGCCCCACGCGATGCCGAGCAGGCCGGACGGGATCGGCGGCATGGGCTACGTCTCCGACCGCACGATCCGGTGTATCCACAACGCCGCGAGCCCCTCGAGTCCGAGCCCGAGCACCAGGCACACGCGACCGACGTCGGTACCGACGAGCACCGTGACCGAGCTCGGGTCGACCAGGGTCGAGAAGACCAGGTACCCGATGGGTGCGACTCCGACGACGATCGCCGACAAGCGGGACTGCGCGGAGAGCGCGTGCGCCTCGGCCGACGCGTCGAGCCGGTGACGCAGTGACGAGGCCAACCCGTCGATCGCGTCGGCAGCACGCCCGCCGAGCGTGCTGGCCACGCCCAGTGCACCGGCGGAGGCGCGGACTCCTGGCGTGTCGTGCTCGATGGGCCATCCTTCGAGCGCCTCACTCAAGCCGAGACCGAGGCGAGTGCGCACGTGCACGCGCCGCAGATCTTCGGCGACCGGGCCATCGCCAGCCGCGAGGCGATCGACCGCGCCGGCGACCGTGCCGCCGCCCCGCAATTCTGCGGCGACCTGCTCGAGCGTGCCGGGCAGTGCCGACGCGAACCGCCGCTCGCGACGCGTGCGACCCAACCGCAACGCGGCCGGACCGAGCACCACACCCGCGATACACGCCGGGACGGCCATCCCCGGCGAGAGCGACATCGCGAGTATCGCGAGGGCGAGCGCGCCGACTGCCCACAGTTCGAACGCGGCCTCGGGATCGAGCTGCACGTCGGCTTCGCGGAGGGCGCGCGCGAGCGGTGCACGCACGCGTGGTGGGAGGCGCCATCGCGCTCGAGTGCCGAGTCGCTGCGCACGCGCTCCCGATTCCGCGCGCCGCGCGGCCTTGACGAGCGCGAGGCACGCGAGCGGACCGCCGATCCCGAGCACAACCGTCAACATCGGAACCATCGAGGGTTGGCGGGCGCGACCTCGGGGCGCCGTGGCACACGCCTCGGAACGCCGACGGGCCGGAGGACTCCCGATTGCCATGCGAACAGTGGCCGGACGCGCTCGTCCGCCACGGCTGCGACCTCGGCGATCCCCTCGACTCGTCGGGTACCGCCGCGACGCCGGGCCACGAACACGATCGCGTCGATGCTCGCTGGCAACTTGCGCGCGCACCGCTGCAAGTGGGAGCCCGGAGTCGGCGAGCAGCACGAGCGTCTCCAGCCGGGTGAGCGCGTCGGCAGTGCCGTTGGCGTGGATCGTGGACATCGAGCCGTCGTGGCCGGTGTTCAGCGCCTGCAACATGTCGAGCGCCTCGCCGCCGCGGACCTCGCCGACCACGAGTCGGTCGGGCCGCATGCGCAGCGCGGCGCGGACGAGATCGCGCACACTCACCGCACCGGCACCTTCGGCGTTCGGTGGCCGGGCCTCGAGCCGAACCACGTGCGGTTGCGCGAGACGAAGCTCCGCGGTCTCCTCGATCGTGACGATGCGCTCGGCCGACGGGATCGCACTCGACAGCGTGTTCAAGAGCGTGGTCTTGCCTGCACTCGTTCCGCCGGCGACGAGGACGTTCCATCCCGCGGCGATCGCCCAGCCGAGGAATGCCGCCGCGTCGCCCCCGAAGCCGAACGCGTCGAGCGGGATCGCGCGTGCGCCGAAACGTCGGATAGTGACGTACGGACCGTCGATCGCGAGCGGCGGGATCACCGCATGCAGGCGTGAGCCGTCGGGAAGGCGGGCGTCGACCATCGGTGATGCCCGATCGAGCCGCAGACCCAGCGGTGCCACGACGCGTCTCGACGAGCCGCACGATGCGTTCGGCGTCGAGCGCGAGCACGACCGGCTCGATACGGCCGTCGCGCTCGACGTAGGCGCGGCCGGGACCGTTGACCATGACTTCGGTGACGCGAGGATCGGCGAGAATGGGCTCGAGCGGCCCGAGGCCCACCACCTCGTCGGTGAGCACGCCGAGGAGGCGTTGGAGGCGAGCGGGTGCGAGCAGCGGTTCCTCGTCGCCGCAGCAGCTCGGTGAGGCGATGCCGGAGGGCGTCGGGCACGAGCGATGCGTCGTCGCCCCCTTCAGCGAGCAGACGCCGGTGGACGCGTTGTATTAGCGCGGAGTCGCGTCGCGCGGGGTCCCGTAGGGTTGGGTCTTCGGGTGCGACCGGGACGAGCGTCACGCTGCCGCTCCCCGGCGCGCCGGTCCGATACCGACCCGCGCGGCGAGATCCGATGCCGCGCGCGCGAGCGCGTCGGGGAGCCGAGCCGGGAGCACACCGGCGTCGACCGCCCGGAAGATCTGGTCGTCGGAACGGCACCCGAGCGAGCACGGGAACTCCGAGCACGTCGACGACCTCGCGGCGGGAGAGCGACCGCCCCGGCTCTTCCACGAGCACCGCTCCCGTCGTGCACGCGAGCGCGGGAGCGCGGACCGCGCGGCGCAACGTGAGGTAGCAGCCGCGGACGACGACGACCGTCGACGTCGGCGACCTCGGCGACCGCTCTCGTCGCGGGCTCGGCAGCGTCACCACAGTCGACGACCATCGGCACCGGACCGTCGCGCAGCGCGACCGCGAGCGCGGCGCCGGCCTCCGCGGCGGGTCGTGCGGTGAGCGGGGCCGCGGGTCCGCCGAGCGGGAGCAGCGCGACGCCCGGGCGCGACTTCGACCGCGAGCCGGTCGAGCGCCTCGGTGGGAGCTTCGGGACCTGCGTCGAGCCAGTCGAGCAGCCCGAGCTCGGGTTCGGCGCCGAGACCGAAGATCGCGGGTTGGTCGCCGTCGAGATCGGCGAGGCGACAACCGGCGGCGGGACCGCGGGCGAGCACGAGCGCGGTCGACGCCGCGAGCACCGACGTACCCGAGCCGCCTTTCGGTGGACCACAGGGCGAGGAGCATCGCACTTCCTTCCTCCTGGGGCACGCCGACGCGCGCCGTCGCGAGGAGGAAGTGCGGAAGAAGTGGTGTGAAGGTATGACGCGACCGCGACCGCGTCAAGACCCATTTCGCTCGCTCGGCGTTCCCTACGATTCAGTCATGCCGATTCGACCGCGACGATGCGCGCTCGGAGCGATACGACGCGAAACCGGGCCCGCCGAAGCGGGCCCGGGGTCTGACTGGAATCGGCCGGGTCAGGCGGTGTCGCGGACCTTCTTGGCAACGGCGACGCCGATCGCAATGAGGATCAAGATGACGAGCAGCTTCTTCATCACATCACCTTTCCGTCGGCCGGGTGCCGACATCGTATGCGCCGGGCTGCGCGGCGGCAACGGACTCGACAATCGGGTGGTAGACCTGACGCCGGAGGTGAACGGGGTCTGGTGGCCTCCCTCGTCTTCAAAACGAGTGGGGCGGGTCATACCGTCCGGTGGGTTCGATTCCTGCCGCCTCCGCGAACTGACCGAACCGGCGTCAGCGAACCAGCGCATGGCTGGTTTCCTGATACCACGTCGTTCGGGCCGCGCGGCACGAAGTCAGACCGCGAGCAGGTCGCGGGCACCGGTGTCGGCGGAGGGGTGGCGCAGCTTGCTCATGGCGCGGGCCTCGATCTGGCGGATGCGCTCACGCGTGAGGTTGAAGTGCTCCCCCACCTCTTCGAGCGTGCGCGGCTCGCCACGGTCGAGCCCGAAGCGCAGCGCGAGGATCTGGCGCTCGCGCTCGTCGAGCGGCGCGAGCAGCTTCTCGATCTCGTCGGGCAGCAACGCGGTGGCCGCGACCTCGAACGGCGACTCGGCCGAGCGGTCCTCGACGATGTCGCCGAGCTCGGCGTCGCCGTCTTCGCGCAGCGGCTCCGACAGCGACAGCGGCTCGGCCGCGAAGCGCAGCGCCTCGGTGACCTTGTCCTCGGGCATCTCGACCTCGGCCGACAGCTCGGCGAGCGTCGCCGGGACGGCCGAGCTTGAGCTCGAGGCGCGACCGCGCCTTCTGGAGCCGCGCCAGCGTGTCGCCCGCGTGCACGGGGAGGCGGATCGTGCGGCCGGTGTTGGCGATGCCGCGCGTGATGGCCTGACGGATCCACCACGTCGCGTAGGTGGAGAACTTGAAGCCCTTGCGCCAGTCGAACTTCTCGACCGCGTGCATCAGGCCGAGGTTGCCCTCCTGGATGAGGTCGAGGAGCGGGAGGCCCGACGCCTGGTACTTCTTGGCGATCGACACGACGAGCCGCAGGTTCGACTGCACGAACGTGCGCTGGGCGTCGTCACCCTGGCGGGCGGTGCGCCGGAGCTCGCGCTTCTTGGTGGGCGTGAGCTCCTTGCCCCCGCCGAGCAGCTCCTCGCGTGCCGAGTTGCCCTGCTCGATCTGCTGGGCGAGACGGACCTCGTCGTCCTTGGTGAGGAGCGGGTACTGCCCGATGTCGGTGAGATAGAGGCGGACGAGATCTTCCTCGTCGCGTTCGACTCGCTCCTTCGCCACCCGGGCATCCTTCTCTCGTCGTGGTGCGTGGAATCGCAAGAGAGGCACGGGGCCCGGGCGACGCTGCAGGCCTCGGCTCCGCTGGCTCGCCTGTAACGATACCGGCCTCGTCAAGAGTCTCCACAGGGGTTGTGGGAAAGAGAAATCATCCCGAGCGAACGGCTGCGAGCCGGGTACCCCGGCTCGCAGTGAGCGACCCGACATCCGGAGCGAACGGCCGCGAGCCGGGTACCCCGGCTCGCCGTGAGCGACCCGACATCCGGAGCGAACGGCCGCGAGCCGGGTACCCCGGCTCGCCGTGAGCGACCCATAGTCAGGTCAGCAGGCCTCGTGATCCCGGGCGATCAGCTCCAGCACCCGGAGGATCGGCGCTTCCGCGATCACGCTCGCCTCGGCTCGCCACGCCCGATACCCGTCCTCGAGACGGGCCTGCACCGCCTTCGACGTCCCGCGCCGTGCGCGCGGCCGACGAAGTCGACGGCTCCGGGTTCGACGTCCCGGAGCACCGGGACGACGTTCTTCCACAGCTCGGCGTGCCATCCGTGCAGACGCGCGCGCCGGGCGAGCTCGATCTTCGCCGCCGGCTCCGCCACCTCGCCGACCCGAGCCCCGAGCGCGTCGGCCAACCACAGCTCGGCTGCGCGTGCGCCTTCCGCCCGCCGGCGCCCACTCCACGATCCCGACCTGGGTACGGGTCGTCGTCACGCGACCTCCTCCACGGGCTGCGACGTGTCGCGCACGCCGGCGGACCCGAGCTCCGACACCGCGATGCCCACGAGGATGATCGCGGCGCCGACGAGCTGCTCCGGCGCGAGGCGTTCGCCGTTGACGTAGTCCGCGATGCCGGCGAACACGGGTTCCGCCAGGAGGATCAACGCCGCGCGCGCGGCCGGGATGCGGCGCTGTCCCCCACATCTGGAGCGGCAGCGCGATCGCCGAGCACCCCACTCCGGTGAAGATCACCGCGAACACGGCGAGCGCGGTGAGCGTGCCGACACCCTGCTCCGCCGCCGCGGGGAGCGACAGCACCGCGACCATCCCGACCTGCATACCGGTGAACGCGGCAGGCGGCAGGCGACGTGCGTACGCGCCCAGATACACGATGTGACCCGCGAACAGCAGCGCGCACGCGAGCGTGAGGAGCTCACCGCGTCCGAGGTGGACGTCGGCGCCGGTGAGCAGGTACAGCCCGATCGTTGCGAGCACGATTCCCACCCAGACCGCGCGCTCGGGCGTGCGTCGGTACACGACCGCCTCGACCACCGGCGTGAGCACGACGTAGAGGCCAGTGATGAACGCCGACGTGGAAGGCGTCGTGTACTGGAGGCCGACGGTCTGCGTCGCGTATCCGCCGAAGAGGAGCACACCCGCGATGGCGCCGGCGCGCCAGAGGAGCCGGCGGTCACGCATGCCGCGTGCCGCAATCCATGCCGCGGGCGCGACGAACAGCAGCGCGATGCCGAAGCGGCCGACGAGGTACGCGAACGGCGTGATGTCGTCGAGCGCGTCGTGGACGAGCGGGAACGTGACGCCGTAGAGCAGCGCCGCGAGCAGGAGCGCGGCTTCAGCCGCGAACCGCGCGTGGCGCATGGGTGGTACGAGGCCTGCGTTCCGGGTCACGCCGCTCCGTCGCCCCACTCTCCGACACTCGAGCTCGCTCTCTGCGAACCGGGATGCTCGGCACGCGACCGTTCGCTCGTGTGCACGACTCCGCTTCGCTCCTAGCCCGGCCAGCGGTTGACGATCGGGAGGCGCCGATCCTTGCCGAACGCCTTGGGCGACACGCGCACGCCGGGGGGAGCCTGGCGGCGCTTGTACTCGTTGCGATCGATCAGCCGTGCCACCCGTCGCACCGTGTCGGCGTCGAAGCCCTGCTCTTCGAGCTCCGCGATCGAGAGGTCGCCCTCCACGTAGCCCTCCACGATCGGGTCGAGCATCGCGTACTCGGGCAACGAGTCGGAGTCCTTCTGATCGGGCCGCAACTCTGCGCTCGGCGGCTTGTCGAGCACAACCTCGGGGATGAGCGCGCGCCCGGCGCGCTCGTTGCGGTCACGCGCGAGCGCGTACACGAGCATCTTGGGAACATCCTTGATCACCGAGAACGCGCCCGTCATGTCGGCGCCGTACAGCGTCGCGTAGCCGGTCGCCATCTCGCTCTTGTTCCCCGCGGTGAGCACGAGACCGCCGAGCCTGTTGCTCAGCGCCATCAGGATGGTGCCGCGTATCCGAGCCTGGAGGTTCTCCTCCGCGAGTCCCGGGCTCGGTTCCGAAGGGCTCCGCGAGCATCTCGAGAAACGCCGTGTGGGCGGGCTCGATCGGGATCGTCATCGTCCGGATGCCGAGGTTCGCGGCCAACGTCTCGGCGTCGGTGACGCTCCCCGCGCTCGAGTAGCGCGACGGCATGAGCACACCCGTGACGTGCTCCGGCCCGAGCGCGTCGGCGGCGATCGTGGCCACGAGCGACGAGTCGATGCCACCCGAGATCGCGACGAACACGTCGGCGACGTCGTTCTTCTGGACGTAGTCGCGGGTGCCGAGGACCAGCGCCTCGTACACCTCGTGCACGGGATCGAGCAGCGGTTCGACGCGCGTGGGCACGCCGCGCTCGCCGACGTGAGGCTCGCTCACCATCACTTCGCGCAACGGCTCCGCGCGGACGCGCCCGCGCGGATCGAGCAGTCGGCGACGGAATGCGGGTCGGACGTCGACATCCACGACGAGGAGATCTTCCTGAAACTGCTTCGCTCGCGCGACGAGATGCCCACCCTCGTCGAAGAGCATCGAGGCCCCGTCGAACACGAGCTCGTCCTGCCCGCCCACGAGGTTCACGTAGAGCACAGGCACCGACGCGTCGGCCGCTCGCGTCGCGAGCATCGTCGCTCGCTCGCGGATCCGTCCCGCGTAGTACGGGGACGCGTTGATGTTCACGACGAACTCGGCGCCACCGGCGGCCTGAGTGACGATCGGACCACTTGGGCTCCATGCGTCTTCGCAGATCGAGACGGCGACGCGCACGCCCGCCACCACGAACAGGGGACCGTCGACGGTGGATGGCGCGAAGTAGCGCTGTTCGTCGAACACTGCGTAGTTCGGAAGCAGATGCTTGTGGTACACGCCGAGTACGCGACCGTTCGCGCACACGGCGGCGGCGTTGTAGAGGTCGCGCGCAGCCTCCGGAAATCCCACCACCGCGGCGGCGCGCCCGGTACGGGCAGCCAGCTTCTCGAGCACCTCCGCCGAACGGGCCACGAACGACGGGCGGAGGAGCAGGTCTTCGGGGGGGTAGCCCGTGAGCGCGAGCTCAGGAAACGCCACGAGATCGCAGCCGGCAGCCTCGGCTCGTTCGTAGGCGTCGATGATACGCGCCGCGTTGCCGTCGAGATCGCCGACGACCACGTTGAGCTGCGCCGCTGCAATGCGGAGCCGGGGCATGGCTCCAGGATACGCGACACTGCCGACATGGCCGACCGTGTTGCAGTGCTCGAGACCGCGGAGCTCGCCGCTGCCATCGACCGCTCGGCCGACGCCCCGACCGCGCACACGGTGCTGGCCCGTGTGGTCGAAGCACATCCAGCCGTCGCCGACGAGCTGGCCGCGAACACGCTCCTGCGCGACGGCCTGATCGCGCTGGCGTGCGCGTCGCGATCACTGTCGTCGGCGGTCATCGCCGACACGACGCTGCTCGACCCCCTGCGCGATGGCGACAGCTTCCGGCGCGAGCAGGAGATCGACGACTACCGCGCCTCGTGGCAGGACGCCGGGGAGGGCGGCGATCGCGTCCTGAGGCGATGGAAGCGCCGCGAGTTGCTGCGTATCGCCGCTCGGGACCTGCTCGGAGCCGCCGACCTCTCCGCGGCCAGTCGCGAGCTCGCAGCGGTTGCCCAGGTGTGCCTCGAGGCGGCGCTCGCCATCGCCGACAGCGACCAGCCGTTCGCGGTGATCGGGATGGGAAAGCTCGGCGGACGCGAGCTGAACTACGCGTGCGGACGTCGACGTGCTCTTCGTGCACGACGGCGACGGCGAGAGTGCCGAGCGCGTCGCGCGCGCCGGTGCTCACCACGATGACCGCCACCACCGAAGACGGGATCGTCTTCCGCACCGACGCCGACCTCCGCCCCGAAGGCAGGAGCGGCCCGCTCACGCGAACCATCGACAGCTTCGCCTCGTACTACGAGGGCTGGGCACAGACGTGGGAGTTCCAGGCGCTGATCAAGGCGCGGCCCGTCGCAGGCGACCCCGATCTCGGTGATCGCTTCATGGAGCTGACTCGGCCATTCGTGTGGCCCGACGTGCTCCGCCCGGGCGCGGTGCGCGAGATCCGGATGATGAAGGGGCGCTCCGAGGAGATCACCGATCGCAAAGGGCTCGCCGACCGCGAGCTCAAGCGCGGTCGGGGTGGCATCCGCGACATCGAGTTCGCGGTGCAACTCCTCCAGCTCGTGCACGGCAGGCACGACGACACGGTGCGAAGCCCGACGACGCTCGAAGCGCTGCACGCGTTGTCGTCGTCGGGATACGTCGAGCGCGCCGACGCGACTCGCCTCGACGACGCATATCGGTTCTTGCGCACGGTCGAGCACCGCCTTCAGATCTACGACGAGCAACAGACGCACACGATCCCGACCGACGAGCGTGCCCGCACGCGCCTCGCGCGCGTGCTCGGCTACCGCGACCACGCGGATCGCAGCGCGCTCGACACGTTCGAGGCCGACCATCGGGCGCACCAGTCCACCGTGCGCTCGATCCACGAGCGTCTCTTCTTCGCGCCGGTGCTCGACACGCTCGCCGGCGCAGGCCCGTTGTCACCGGAGGCCGCCGAGGAACGGCTCGCCGCCTTCGGGTTCACCGACGTGGAGCGCACCCGTGCCGCGGTGCGCGAGCTCGCGTTCGGCCTCACGCGTCGCTCGAAGCTGATGCAGCAGTTGCTTCCCGTCGTCCTCGAGTGGCTCTCGGAGACTCCCGACCCGGACCTGGGCTTGCTCCAGCTCCGCAGGCTGGCCGAGGGGCCGGCACGTTCTGCGTCGCTCGCGACGACGCTTCCGCGACGCGCCGGTCGCGGCAGAGCGGACGTGCTTCCTCCTGGGATCGAGCAGGGTCGTCGGCGACGCCCTCCGCCGTCAGCCGGAGTTCGTCGAGCTGTTCGGCGACGACGACGCGATGGGCGCCGAGAAGCCGCGTGCGGAGCTCGTGGCGGATGCGCTCGAAACGCTCGAATGGCGAGGCAGCGCCGAGCGGCGGCGCGAGGGACTCCGTCGCTTCAAGCGACGCGAGCTGCTGCGCATCGCCACCCGGGACCTGCTCGGGTTCGCGCCACTCGAGGTTGCCGAACGGGAGCTCACCGGCCTCGCGGAAGCGTGTCTCGAGGCCGCGCTCGCCGGGCTCGACCCGGGGGTGCCGTTCGCCGTGATCGGAATGGGCCGGCTCGGTGGTGCGGAGCTGTCGTACGCGTCCGACATCGACGTGCTCTTCGTGTACGGCGGCGATCGCGCCTCCGACTTCGACGTCGCGGAGCGGATCGCCGAAGCGCTCGTCACCGAGATCGGCGCGACGACGTCCGAGGGGCAGACGTTCCGTATCGACGCGCGACTCCGACCCGAGGGCAACCAGGGGCCGCTCGCTCGCTCGCTCGCCGGCTATGCCGCGTACTACGAGCGCTGGGGCCTCACGTGGGAGCGCCAAGCGCTGTCGAAGGCTCGCGTGGTGGCCGGCGATGCCGAGCTCGGCGCCCGCTTCTCCGAGCTCGTCGACCACATCGTGTACGGACAGCCGTTCACCGACGACGACATGCGTGAGGTGCGGCGCATGAAGGCGCGCATCGAGCGCGAACGGATCCCACCGGGCGAAGATCCCCAGTTCCACCTGAAGCTCGGGCGCGGCTCGTTGTCCGACGTCGAGTTCCTCGTCCAGCTGTTGCAGCTCCGGCACGGTGGCGAGCGCCCCGAGCTCCGCGTGCAGGGGACGATCGACGCGCTCACCCGCCTCGGAGACGCCGGTCTCCTCGCCGACGACGACGCCGACGCACTCGAGGCGGCCTACCGGTTCTGCGAGCGCGCGCGTAACGCCCGCTACCTGCAGAGCGGCCGCCCGTCGGACGCGCTTCCCGGCGATCGTGCCGCGATCGAGAAGCTCGGGTTGATGCTCGGCTACGTGCACCAACCGGCGACGTCCTTGCGCGACGACTACCGCCGGTTGACGCGCCGCGCGCGCCGGGTGGTCGAGCGCGAGTTCTACGGCACACGATGACAGGTACTGCGATGACGGGCACTGCCGTCGCCACGGATCGCACCGACTCGTCGGTGACGACCCGGTCCGCGCGGTGGTGTTGCTCGCCGACAAAGCCGCCGCGGCCGGCGTGCCGCGCGATGCCCGGTTACCGGGCTGTCACCCACGACGGCGACGTCACGGTGTTCGTCGGGCCCGCGTAGCGCCGACGATCAGCCACGCCCCGAGCGCGACCACGACGACGCCGATGACGAACCACAGGGCTTCACCGGTCATGAACGAACCGTGGATCCAACCGGCGCCCTGCCCGATCCAGACGCCGCCGACGAGGAGACACACGACACCGATGGCAGTTCGAATCCAGATCACTCGCTCGCTGCGCTCGTCGCCGCCGGTTCGGGATCAAATGTCGTAGTAGAGGGCGAACTCCCAGGGGTGCGGGCGCAGGCGCAGCGCGTCGACCTCCTTGAGGCGTTTGTACTCGACCCACGTTTCGATCACGTCGGGTGTGAACACGCCACCCGCGAGCAGGTACTCGTGGTCGTTCTCGAGCGCGTCGAGCACCTCCGGGAGCGAGCCCGGCACCTGCGGCACCTTCGCCAACTCCTCGGCGGGCAGGTCGTACAGATCGCGGTCGACGGGCGTGGGCGGCTCGATACGGTTCTGGATGCCGTCGAGCCCGGCCATGAGCAACGCCGAGAACGCGAGGTACGGGTTGCACGACGGGTCGGGACAGCGGAACTCGAGTCGCTTCGCCTTCGGGCTCTTCGAGTACAGCGGGATGCGCACGGCGGCGGAGCGGTTCCGCTGCGAGTACACGAGGTTCACGGGCGCCTCGTATCCCGGAACCAGCCGCTTGTACGAGTTCGTGGTGGGGTTCGTGATCGCGAGCAGCGACGGCGCGTGCCGCGAGCAGGCCGCCGATGTACCACCTCGCGAGGTCCGACAGGCCGGCGTAGCCCTTCTCGTCGAAGAAGAGCGGCTCGCCGCCCTTCCAGAGCGACTGGTGCACGTGCATGCCGGACCCGTTGTCCTGGAACAACGGCTTCGGCATGAAGGTGACGCTCTTGCCGGCGCGATTCGCGACGTTCTTGATGACGTACTTGTAGAGCATGAGCTTGTCGGCCATCGACGCCAAGGTGTCGAAGCGCATGTCGATCTCGGCCTGACCGGCCGTGCCGACCTCGTGGTGCTGCACCTCGACCGGGATCCCCACCTGCTCGAGCGTGAGGAGCATCTCCGAGCGGAGGTCCTGGTACTGGTCCATCGGCGGGACGGGGAAGTACCCCTCCTTGTACCGGACCTTGTAACCGAGGTTCGCGCTGCCGTCGAGCTCGCGCTCGTGTCCCAGTTCCACGCGCCCTCGATCGAGTCGAGGTAGTAGAAGCCCGAATACTGGTTCTGGTCGTAGACGGCGGAGTCGAAGATGTAGAACTCCGCCTCGGGACCGAAGTACGCGGTGTCGGCGATACCGGTGCCGCGCAGGTAGTCCTCGGCCTTCTTCGCGATGTAGCGCGGGTCCCGCGTGTACGCCTCGCCGGTCACCGGATCTTCGACGAAGCAGTTGATGTTGAGCGTCTTGTGCTTCGTGAACGGGTCGATGATCGCGGTGTTCGCGTCCGGCTTGAGGAGCATGTCGGATTCCTGGATCTCCTGGAAGCCACGGATCGACGAGCCGTCGAAGCCCAGGCCCTCGTCGAAGACGTCTTCCGTGAGCTCGTGGGCGGGGATCGAGAAGTGCTGCATGAGACCGGGGAGGTCGCAGAAACGCACGTCGACGACCTCGACGCCCTCGTCCTGCAACATCCGGACGACGTCACTCGGAGTAGCCACCTGCGTTACCTACCTTTCGTCGACGCTTGGCCTCTTCGCCTGTCGGTCTGCTGACGGTTCGAGCGGCGGGAGCCTAGGCCGGTTCCCACCCACCACGACGAGCCGGGCGCTGGTCCTCGCGCGCACGCTCGCAGGGTGCCGTTTCCGGCCCGTTGCCCCAATGTGAACGGACCGTGAACGGGCTGTCCCCAGGGCGAGAGAGGGTCGTGGCCGATGCCAGAATTGCCGGGAACGAGCGTCCATGAGGTGGGTACCCACGATGCAGCACCAGTCCGACTACGTGCTCCGAACCGTCGAGGAACGAGGCGTCCGGTTCGTACGGCTCTGGTTCACCGACGTCCTCGGTTCGATCAAGAGCTTCGCCATCACGCCGGCGGAGCTCGAGACCGCGCTCGAGGAAGGCATGACCTTCGATGGATCGGCGATCGAGGGCTACACGCGGGTCCAGGAATCCGACATGCTCGCCGTCCCCGACCCCAACACGTTCGAGATCGTCCCGTGGCGAGGCGAGGACGCCCCGGTCGCCCGCATGTTCTGCGACATCAAGCACCTGTCCGAGGAGCCGTTCGAGGGTGACCCTCGCTACGTGTTGAAGCGCAACCTCGAACGAGCGCGCGACAAGGGCTTCACGTTCTACGTGGCGCCGGAGATGGAGTTCTTCATCTTCGAGTCGGCCGACGAGCCCAAGCCGCTCGACCACGCCGGGTTCTTCGACCTCACCCAGCTCGACATGGTGAGCAACCTGCGCCGCCAGACGATCGTGACGCTCGAGGCGATGGGCATCCCCGTCGAGTACAGCTTCCACGAGCTCGGTCCGAGCCAGCACGAGATCGACTTGCGCTACACCGATGCACTCACGATGGCCGACAACGTGATGACGTTCCGTGTCGTCGTCAAGCAGGTCGCGACGGATCTCGGCGTGTACGCGACGTTCATGCCCAAGCCGATCGAGGGCGCATTCGGGTCCGGGATGCACTCGCATCTCTCGCTGTTCGAGGGCGACGTCAACGCGTTCCACGACGCCGGCGACGAGTACGGCCTGTCCGAGGTCGGAAGGTGCTTCATCGCGGGTTTGCTCGTCCACGCGCGCGAGATCACGGCGATCACGAACCAGACCGTGAACTCCTACAAGCGGCTGATCGAGGGGTACGAGGCCCCGGTGCACGTGTGCTGGGCGCGCAACAACGAATCTGCACTCGTCCGCGTGCCGGTGCCCAAGAAGGGCAAGGAGAGCTCCACACGGATCGAATTCCGGTCCCCCGATCCCGCGTGCAACCCGTACCTCGCGTTCTCGGTGATGCTCGCCGCGGGGCTCCGCGGCATCGAGAAGGGCTACGAGCTCCCCCGTGAGGCCACGAACAACATCTACGAGATGACTCCCGAGGAGCGCGCCGCGGAGGGTATTGGATCTCTGCCGCAAACCCTCGCCGAAGCGATCGCGGTCATGGAAGACTCCGAGCTCGTGGCAGAGTCGTTGGGTGAGCACGTGTTCGAGTACTTCATCCGCAACAAGCGGCTCGAGTGGAGTGACTACAAGAGCAGCGTGACGCCGTGGGAGCTCGATCGGTACCTGGGATCACTGTGATGGCACCCGATCCGTTACTCGTCTTCCCTGATCCACCGCCACCTCTGCTCGCGCAGACGCTCGACCTTGCCGGTCATCCGTGGAAGGCGGTCGGCAACGTGTCGATCGCGACGCAGGCGGAGCCGGCCGACGGCTGGGGTGGCGCGGTCGTGTGCGCCGACGAAGACGCGGAGGGCGCGTTCGGCATCTGCCGGGCGCTGCGCAAGCGCGACAGCTCGCTCGAGCCCGTGCTCCTGCTCGTGTCCGGCGCCCAGCTCGCCGAGCTCGAGATGCGCGAGGACCTCTTCGACGACTTCTGCCTCACACCGTTCCACCAGAAGGAGCTCGAGGCGCGCCTCCGGCACCTGTTCTGGCGCACCGGTCGGGGAGCACGACCCGAGATCGTCGAGTACGGCGACCTCGTGCTCAACCTCGAGACCTATCAAGCTGCGTTGTCCGGCAAGCCGCTCGACCTCACGTACATGGAGTACGAGCTGCTGAAGTTCTTCGCCACGCACCCCGGCAAGGTGTTCACACGCGAGCAGTTGCTGTCGCGCGTCTGGGGCTACGAGTACTACGGAGGCGCGCGCACGGTCGACGTGCACGTGCGACGGTTGCGGGCGAAGCTCGGCGAGGAGCACGCAAGCCTCATCCAGACGGTGCGCTCCGTCGGCTACCGCTTCGGCAACCCGCGCTGGACTGGATAATTCGAGCGACTCGCTCCGCTCGTCGCCGCGGGTGCGCTATTCCGTCGGGCTGCTCGCGCGTTGATCGGCGTCGTCGACGAGGAGCCAGCCCATCAAAGCGCTCCAGATCGCGCCGCCGAACATGATCAGGATCGGGAACACCAGCAGCATGATGGCTGCGATCACGATCCCGCCGGTTGCCATACCTTCCCCCGCTCTCTGCTCTTCGGGCCGGGCCGCTCAGGCCACGGTTCGCTGCGCCACAGAGGACACCTGCGGCGCGACCGCTCACCTCGTGGCCGGATCGTAACGCAACGGTTCTATGCTCACCGGGACGAGCCGCATGTCCGTTCGGGCCCGGACCGTCGCTCGAGAGGGGGACTCTCATGGAGCGTTTCGTGGTGATCTCGGCCGACTGTCACGCCGTCGGCCGCCCCGACGACTTCACGCCGTATCTCGAGTCGAAGTACCTCGACGCGTACGCGGAGTCGTGGGACAGGAGGGCGGACTTCGCGGAAGGCCGCGCCAAGGCATCGGAGGACGGCGGGCTGTTGTTCTCGCGCGAGACGCTCGACGAGTACCACGGCCACGACGAGACCGAAGATGTCGCCGGCGGTACCGCCGGTCAGTGGGACTCCGAGCGCCGCATCAAGGAGCTCGAGGACGACGGCGTCGTGGGGGAGGTCGTGTTCCCGAACGGCGGCCCGTTCGTGAGTGGACGCGGCGGCGAGCCCTACTCGCGCGAGCTCCGCACCGCCGGGCTCCTGGCGTACAACCGCTGGCTGGCCGACTTCTGCGCCCGAGCGAAGGGGCGGCGGGCGGGGATCGCGCAGCTCCCGATCCACGACGTCGACCTCGCGATCGCGGAGATCGAAACGGCCGCGGCAGCCGGACTCAAGGGCGTGTCGGTCCCCATCCTGTTCGACGATGCCGAGGCGGCACCGCTCTACCACGATCGGTACGCGCCCATGTGGGCGGCCTGCGCAGCACACGACATGCCCGTGCACGTCCACGGCGGCCCCGGCCCCGACTACGGCGAGGGCATCGAGCCGCTCACGCGCATCATGCTGTACGTCACCGAGGTGCCGATGTGGCCCAAGCGCATCCTGTGGTTCCTCCTCTGGAACGGGACGCTCGAGCGCCACCCCGATCTGCGCCTCGTGTTCACCGAGGGCACCTCGGATTGGGTGCCCGCCTCGGTGAGCTACCTCGATTACCTGTACGAGTCCAAGGACTTCGCGCACATCCGCCGGGTGCTCCCGATGAAGCCGAGCGAGTACTGGAAGCGTCAGTGCTACGTGGGCGCGTCATCGGTGTCGCGCGCCGAGACCGACATGCGGTACGACATCGGCGTCGAGAACATGATGTTCGGGTCCGACTACCCGCACGTCGAGGGCACGTGGCCACGCACACACGACTGGGTACGCGCCACGCTCGGCGGCATCCCCGAGAACGAGCAGCGCCTCATCCTGGGTACGAACGCGGCGCAGCTGTACGGCTTCGACCTCGACGCGCTCGATCCGATCGCACAGCGCGTGGGCATTCCGGTGCCAGACCTTGCCGAGCGGTTCGACAATCCGGCGCTCGCACACACCCAGGTCGACCGACCGGGCGCGATGTTCGCTCACTTCTGACGGTCCTTGAAATCCCCTCACTCGGGGAGCACCATTCCCCCTGGACGACGGATGTCGAAAGAGGGGGTCACAGTGGACGACAGCAAGTGGGAGCGCTGGGGCGCGCTCGGAGGGATCCTGTTCGCGGTGCTGGTCGCGATCACCGCGATCCTGCCGGGGAGCCCACCGAAGACATCGGACTCCGCGGCCAAGATCGCGAAGTACGTCACCGACAACGACGACGCCATCCGGTGGGTGGCGTACATCGGTGGAGTCGCGGTGATCTTCTTGTTCTGGTGGTTGGGATCGGTGTGGCGACTGATGCGACGGGGCGAGGGCGGATCCCCGCGACTTGCGGTGGTCGCGCTGAGCGGCGCGGTGTTCGCGTCGGTAATGGCAACGATCGCCGGCATCGTGCTCGCGGTGATACCGCTCACCGGCGGTCTGCACAACGTCGGTTCGGGAGGCGCGCGGTTCTTCTATGTCTTGAGCACGAACCTCGGCATCGCAACCGAGTTCGGGATCGCGGTCTTCGTCGGCGCGTTCTCCATAATCATCATCCGGAGCCGAGCGCTGCCGGTAGTCCTCGGCTGGCTCGGTGTGCTGGTCGCGCTGCTCGGAATCGCCGGCGGCGCGGTGGTGGCGACGACGCGCGACGCGGTCTTCTACGTCGCCTACGCCGGATTCATCGGATTCCTCCTGTGGACGCTCGTCGTGAGCATCCTCATGTTGCGTGGCTCCGGAGCGGAGGCCGCGAGCCCGACGCCGGCGGCGTCAACGGCGTAACCACCGAGCGGCGGACGTGTCCCGGGCGGGGAACCGCTCGGGGCGCGTCCCTGCCTGCCCGCTGATCGCGTTCCACGTCGCGGCGGCGACCGCGGCGAACGCCGCGTCGGACGCGCGCGCGAGCGGCGCGCCCCCGTCGTCGAGGATCTCGACGTCGATCGGGGGTGTGTCCTTCGCCCGGATGACGCCGAAGGAGCGGATCGTGAGGTCGTGCACCTCGCCCGATGCAGGGTCGACGGCGATGCCCTCGGTGAGCACCCACCCGAGCGCCATGTGTGCTGCCCCGATCACGTAGGAGCGGAGGACCACTTCGTCGAGCGGATCACCGGCAGCGACGCGTACGGCGACACGCGCGATCGAGCCGTCGTCTCGCAGATCGACGCGCGCGCCCGCGAGCGCATCGCTCGCCGAGCACACGCAGGAGTCGAGCAGCACGCGGGCGACGCGCTCGTCGCGCACGAGGTCGCGGCGATCGGCGCCGGCTTCGGCGAGCGCGCCTTCGACGAGGACGGTCCGTTCCGCCCGACCCACCGCCCGGAGGTGCGACGCGCGTCGGGGGACCCGGAACGGATCGCTGATCCCACACTCCGATTTCCTCGATGCGGTACGGCCAGGCGATCGCGGCGCGGTAGGTGTCGAGCGGACCGGCTACGAGACCCTCGAGGGCGACGCGCCCCGCGTCGAACACGGCGGTGGCCGAGATCGGCGGTCGCTTCGGCCCGAGCCGTACCACGTCTTCGCGCGAGAACACCACGCGCACCGCACGGCCGGTCTGGTCGGCGAGCTCGCGGGCCGCCGCGCCAACGGGTGACGTCTCCTTCCCTCCGAACGCGCCGCCGTTCGCGAGCGGCGACGCCGGCATACCGCCCGGTTTGCACCACGACGCGTCGGGCTCGAGGTATGCCGGTTCCACCCAGCCCGTGGCGAGCCGCACACCACCCTCGGGAAGCGCCGGCAGCGGCAGCGGCCACGTGAGATCGACGGTGGTGCGCCGTCCCTGCACCTTGGCCGCGAGCGTGCGCGCCTCGTGCAGCGAGTCGGCAACGACCCACCGAATGCCGGCGGCTTCGATCGACGCCGCCTCCGAGCCGGGTGGCAGCGGCACCGCCACGAGCGCGTCCCGCGGCGCGCGGTCGTCGGCGAATCCGCCGGCGCCGAGCGGAATCTCCGAGCCGACTCGCTGCGGCTCTCCTCCTTCGAGCTCGGCGCGCCGCGTCGGCGCCGGCGCGCGCCGCGGCGAGGTTCGCGGCGCCGCGCCTTCGATCGCCTCGTAGACCGTCTCCCAGCCGGTGCAGCGGCACAGGTGCGCGGCGAGCGCGCGGTCGAGGTCGACCCGGGCGGTACGGCCCTTCGCACGCAGCCACGCCGCGCGCACGAGGATGCCCGGCGTGCAGAATCCGCACTGCGAGCCGCCGGCGTCGGCGAAGCGTGCAGACAGTCCGGCGCGTTCGGCCGGCTCGAGACCCTCGACGGTGGTCACCACCCGCCCGGCGACGCGGACCGCCGGCGTGACGCACGCGACGCGGGGATCGCCGTCGACGAGCACGGTGCAGCATCCGCACTGCCCCTGCGGCGCGCAGCCGTCCTTCGCCGACACGATGCCGAGGCGCTCGCGCAGGACCGAGAGGAGCGATTCCCCGCGAACGCTGTCGACCTCGACGGGTGCGCCGTTGCAGGTGAACGCGACCCGATCCCAAGTTGCGCTCACGGGAGGGCAGGATAGGGGTCGTGTCTTCCGACCCGGCGGTGTCCAGGCGCGCGTTCCTCGGAACCGGCCTCACGGTCATGGGTGGGCTCGTCGTCGCGCGGTGCAGCGCCGGCGCTCGCCGCCGCGAGCAAGACGCGAGTGGTCGCGATTCCGTTCTCGTCGGACCTCTACGCGTCCCCCGACCCTCAGCGGTTCACCGTCGTGCTCCAACAGGGGACCGCGGACGGCATCAAGTACGTGAGCGGGCCACCGGTCTCGGTGCGGTTCAAGGGCCCGAACGGCGACTGGTCGGCGCCCTCGCCGATGCAGCTCGATCGTGACGGGCTGCCCAAGGGACGGGGCGTGTACCGCACCGAGGCGATCTTCGGCGAAGCCGGCATCTGGGACGGTGAAGCCCAGTTCCTCGGGAAAGACGACGAAGTTCTCCATGCAGCTCCCCGCCACGGCCGTGGCGCCCGTGCCCGGGCAGGCGGCTCCACGCGTGCCCTCGCCGACCAAGACCGACACCCTCGGGGTGAAGCCGATCTGCACGCGGGTCCCGCAGTGTCCGCTCCACACGGTGTCGCTGTCGGAGGTCATCGGAGCGGGGCGGCCGGTCGCGGTGCTGTTCGCGACGCCGGCGCTCTGCACGTCCCGGTACTGCGGGCCCGTCCTCGACGAGCTGCTGTCGATCCGCAAGCCCTACGAGGATCGTGTCACCTTCGTGCACGTCGACATCTACAAGAACCTGCGAGCCAGCGCCCAGTCGCCCACCGTGACCGCGTGGCAGCTACCGAGCGAGCCGTGGCTCTACACGATCGACGGTGCGGGCAACATCGTCGGGCGCATCGACACCGCGTTCGGCAGGAACGAGATGCAGGGGCTCCTCGACCAGTTGGTGACGGTCAGCGGCGCTTCGTAGCCTTCCGGGCCGGCTTCCGCACTGCACGCTTCGTCTTCTTCGCAGCCTTCTTCTTGACCGGCCGCTTCTTCGCCGCCTTCTTGACGACGCGCTTCTTCGCCGTCTTCTTGACCGACCGCTTCTTCGCAGCCTTCTTCGTGACGGGCCGCTTCTTCGCCGTCTTCTTGACGACGCGCTTCTTCACCGGCTTCCGGATCGGCCGCTTCTTCACCGGCTTCCGCGCGACCTTCTTCGCGACGCGCTTCTTCGCCGGCCGCTTCTTCGCGACGCGCTTCTTCGCCGTCTTCTTGACGACCTTCTTCTTGACTGGCCGCTTCTTCGCCGGCTTCCGCGCGACCTTCTTCGCGACGCGCTTCTTCGCCGGCTCGCGCGCGGTGGGTGCGGGTGCAGGCCGCGGAGCGGGCGCGATCGGTGCGGCGGCAGGTGGTGCCGAGGGCGGCGGCGTCGGAACGCCCGGACTCGGGTCGAACGGGCGAGGGGGAGTGAACGGTCCCGGGCTCGAAGTGGGCGGCCACGTCGGGGTCATCGGGCACTCCTCTCGGCCGGGCTCCCTGTGGAACCGGTCAGACGCTGAGGATCAGGAGAACGACTGCCCGCAGCCGCAACTGCGTGTGGCGTTCGGATTCTCGATCGAGAACCCTGCGCCCTGCAGACCGTCCTTGAAGTCGAGCGCAGCCCCGCCGAGGTGTTGCGCGCTCGGCCGGGTCGATGACGACCGTAACCCCGCGGTGCTCGGCCTGCACGTCGTCGGGCGCGATGTCGGTGTCGAAGAACATCTCGTAGCTCAAGCCCGAGCATCCACCTGGCCGCACCGCCACACGCAGCACGAGCTCCGGGTTGCCCTCCACCTCGATGAGGCTCTTGACCTTGTCCGCCGCGGCGTCCGTCAGCGTGAAGACGGTGCTGGCGTCCTGAACAGTGAACATCCGACCTCTTCTCCCCTACTCGGTCGCGTTCAGGATAACCGACCCCGACGACCACATGACAGGGCTCGGCGTCGTACAACGTCGCGAAGTGCTCGACCCTTCCCCCACCCGCGGCGTCGACCACCCCTTCGCACAGGCCGCGGTGCAGATTGCACACGAGCTCGGGATAGGCCTCGGCGAGCTCACGGAACGGGCAGTGCAGGAACTCGATCCGCGTGCCCCCTTCGTGGGCACCGTCAGCAGGTTCGACCGCGGGCTCGAAACCGAGGCGGGTGAGCTCCGACTCGAGCGCGTGCAGGCAGCTCTCCGAGCGTGTACGCCGTCCGGTGTCGGCACCCCAGACCCTGCCGGTGTCGGCAGCGTCGGCGGCGTCGGCACCGACGCGCTCCGCGAGCGCGGCGAGCAACCCGGCGAGCAGCGCGTGGGCCGGCGGGTCGAACCCCAGCGCCGGCGCGCCGGCGGCGAGGAAATAGAGGTGCTGCGGACGTCCGACCGTGCCGCGTCGCACCGGCTCGACGTCGATGAGGCCGGCCTCACGGAGCCGCTCGAGGTGCAGTCGCACCGTGTTGGCGTGGAGCCCGAGCCGCTCGGCAAGATCCTGCGCCGAGAGCGCCGTGGTCGAGCGTGCGAGCTCCCGGTACATCGCGAAGCGGGTCTCGTCGCCGAGCGCCTTCAGAACGGTGAGCTGGTCGGGTTGACTGGGCATCGAGCTTGACGGTAGCCGCGCTCGGGCATATTTTCAAGGTCTAGCCTGTATTAATCAGTGGTGCGTATGCCGATGCACGTCCCCGATCCTGACGATCCCGGCGCCCCCGTCCACCAGCCCGTGGCGGGTCCCCCTCCCGCGCCCGAAGACGTCCGCAGCATGCTCCGGGGCGTGATCGACCCCGAGCTCCACGCCGACATCGTCGAGCTGGGGATGGTCGACGACATCCGGGTCGCGCCCGACGGCTCGGTCATGGTCCGGGTGGCACTCACCACTGCGGGCTGCCCCCTGCGCACGCAGATCAAACAGGACGTCGAGTCGAAGGTGCGGGGCCTGCCGGGGGTCACGGCGATCACCGTCGAGTACGGCGAGATGACCGCCGAGCAGAAGACCGCGGCGATGCAGCGTGCCCGCTTCAACGCGCGTGGAGCACGCGGCCCCCACCGAGGTGCCCTCGACCACGCGAGTACTCGCGATCGCGAGCGGCAAGGGTGGCGTCGGCAAGTCGTCGGTGACGGTGAACCTCGCGGCCGCGCTCGCGTCGCGGGGACTCACGGTGGGTGTGCTCGACGCCGACATCTGGGGCTTCAGCGTGCCGCGCATGCTCGGAATCGAAGGGCGGTTGGGCGGCACCGAGGGCAAGATCACGCCGAACATGGTCGAGGTCCCGAACACGGCCACAGGCACGGGTGATGACCCGGGCCTGCTGAAGGTCGTGTCGATGGGGTTCCTCGTCGACGACGAAGGCACCGCGTTGATGTGGCGCGGTCTGATCCTCACCAGAGCACTCGAGCAATTCCTCACCGACGTGCGCTGGGGCGACATGGACTACCTGCTCGTCGACATGCCACCCGGCACCGGCGACATCCAGATGGGGCTGGCGCGAATGCTCCCGCAGGCCGAGATGCTCGTGGTCACCACCCCCGCGCTCGCCGCGCAGAAGGTCGCAACGCGCGTCGCCGACATGGCCCGGCGGTCGTTCATGAAAGTAGTGGGCGTCGTCGAGAACATGAGCGAGCTCGTGCTTGCCGACGGTTCCCGTCACGCGGTGTTCGGGCACGGTGGTGGCGACGCCCTCGCCGCCGAGATCGGCGCGCCGCTCGTCGCGCGCATCCCGCTCGAGCCGGCGGTGTCCGAAGGCGGCGACACCGGAACCCCGGTCGTCCTGAGCGCGCCCGAGAGCTCGGCGGGCGCGGCCTTTCTCCAGCTCGCCGACCGGATCGTCACGGAGCTCCTGCCGCCGATCGAGATGAGCGGCTGCACCGCGCGCATCTTCGACCTCATCGCCCAGGCAGCCGCGGAACAGGCCCGGGCCTGAGGTCCGGGCCTGTTCGCGCGATGACGGACGTGCGCTACTTCACGGTGAGGTCTTGGTGGATCTGCGCGCTGCCGTCCTGGTCGTCGTCGGTGTCGCTCACGAAGACGTAACGACCTGGCTTGAGATCGAGTTGGAGATACCCGGTGCCACCGGCCGGTATCCCCGACACGCCACCCTGGATCGCGGCCGGCGGCGCGCCCTCGGGAAGCGTGCCGCTCTGGAAATACTCGTTGAAGTAGGAATTCGCTTCGTCCCAGGTGCCGTTCGGCGTGAGGTAGCGACCCACGGTCAGGTCCCGCGTCGCGGAACTGCCGTTCGTGATCTTCGCCCATCCGTGGCCGGGCACACCGGAAGTGGGCAACGTGATCGCGTCGTCGGTGACGGTGACCGGCACCAGGCCGTCCTTCGGGGGCGTGAGGCTCGACTTGGTCGAGCTCACGTCGAGGAGCTTCGCCATGCCGTGCGCGAGGTGCGACTGACCGTCGGGCGCATTGAAGAAGCACATCAGCGCGTAGTTCCCCGCGGGCAGCTTGGTGATCACCGTCGTCTTCTCACCGGGGCCGAGGAAACTCGGCGTGCTGACGACGTTACCCTTGCCCGAGATCTGGTCGAACGCCGACTGGTCGTCGGACGTCGCTGCCGTCTTCACCTGCTTCAGGGTCACGCCCTTCTTCAACGGCGCGATCACCAGCATGTGGTACTCGGTGCCGCCGTTCTCGAAGTTGATCTGCGTCCAGCCCGACTTCGGGCTGCCCTTCACCTTGTAGGTGTACTCACCCGCGGTCACGTTGAGCGTGTTCGAGCCTGCCGCGCCGGCTGTGGGCGCGGCGACCGTGCCGAGACCGGCGGCCGCAATGCAGACCGCCAGCGCCGCCGACGCGCGCGCAACGAGATACTTCCTTCGCATGATGCCCTCCCGAGCAGTTGTGATCTGACGGTTGCTTGATGTCGAATTCGCCCTCGAGCCCCTTGGAGGGAAGATTCACCTCGAGGTACGCCATGCCGTTGGGTACCAGGCCGGAGACCCCGCCCAACACTTTCCCTGCCCTCCTGTCGGAACATGAACGCCGAGCCAGCACGATCGTCCCGCACTGAAGCGATCGCGACCAACCTGCTGACACCACTGGTGGTGTGGGGGGCAGCACGGTACGCGACCGGGAGCCTGCGGCGCGCGCGGCGCCGAGACGCCGGTCAGGCCAACTTCCAGGCCGACTTCACCGAGCTGCCGGTGACCTTGCCTTCGGCCTTGAGCTTCACCAGGTGGGCGTGCACCTGCCAGCCCGCGGCTTCCACGAGCTTGGGGTGTAGGTCCTGGTCGCCGTAGAGCGAGGTCACGATGTCGACGACACGCGCGGGACCGGCCTTGAGCACGCGCAGCACCTGACGCTCCCGGTCGAGCCGGTGCTCGATGTACTCCTGGATGCGGGCGCGCGGCTCCTCGATCACGTCGCCGTGCCCCGGGCACAGCCGGGAGAGGCGCAGCTTCTCGAGCCGTGCGAGCGTCGCGAGGTACTCCGCCATGTCGCCGCCACGGGCAGGGTTGATCACGGAGAACATGCCGTCCAGCACGTTGTCACCGGTGAAGAGCACGCGCTCCTCTTCGAGCAGGAAGCACAGGTGGTTGGGCGCGTGCCCGGGCGTGTGCAGCACCTCGAGGCCGAACTCGGTGCCTTCGATCGTGTCGCCCTCGCCGATCACGCGGTCGGGGACGACCGTGGCGTCCTTGTCGATGCGCTTCCCGTACGCGAGCACCTCGGCACCGGTTGCCTTCACGAGCCGCTCGGTTCCGGGCGCGTGATCGGGGTGCGTGTGCGTGAGCACGACCCACCGGACGCGTTCGCGCATCGACGCGCCGACGATGGCGTCGATGTGGCGCTGGTCGTCGGGCCCGGGGTCGATCACCGCGACCTCGTCGATCCCCACGAGGTAGGTGTTGGTGCCGGGACCGGTGAACGGGCCCGGGTTCGGCGCCACGATCCGACGAACGAGGGGCGACAGCGCACTCGGCACACCAGGGGTGAGATCGGGCATCTCAGACCCCTCTCGGGTGGACGTTCGCACGCGATTCCGGGCCTTGCACCTTCATATTGTAGGTGGCCCCCCGAGGTCTTCCGCGCGTCGCTCTACGCTGCCGTAGGCATGGCGATGGACCCGCGCCGAGCGCTTCCTTCGGTGGAACGCGTCGCCGCACACCTCGACGGACTCCCCCACGCCGCTCCTCGTCGACTGTGCTCGGGAGGCGGTCGACGCCGCGCGTGAACTGGTCGAGCGCGGAGGAGACGGTGACGTTCGACGCAGTCGTCGCCGACGCGGCGGCGCGCGTGACGCGTCGGCAGGGCGCGCGGCTACGCCGGGTCGTCAACGCGACCGGCGTGCTCCTGCACACCAACCTCGGACGCGCACCGCTCGGGCGACGACGCGCTGCGTCGACGCGCTCGATGTCGCCGGCGGGTACTCGAACCTCGAGTACCGCCTGGACGCCGGTGAACGCGGCTCGCGTCACGAGCACGCCGGCGCGCTGCTCGCGCGAGCGTGCGGTGCGGAGGCCGGGCATCGTCGTCAACAACAACGCGGCCGCGGTGCTGCTCGTCGCTCGGCGCGCTGGCGCGCGGTCGCGACGGTCGTCGTGTCGCGCGGCGAGCTCGTCGAGATCGGCGGCGGGTTCCGGGTGCCCGAGATCATGGCCGAGTCGGGGTGCCGGCTCGTCGAGGTCGGCACGCACCAACCGCACGCGCCTCGCCGACTACGAGCGCGCGCTCGACGCCGACACCGCGCTCGTGCTCAAGGTGCACGCGTCGAACTACCGCATGGTCGGCTTCGTCGAGTCCACGCCGGTCGTCGCAGCTCGCGACGCTCGGCGTCGCCGGTGATGGTCGACGCCGGTTCCGGGCTGCTCGACGACACGACGCCGTGGCTCGCGCGACCGGCCCGCGTGGCTGCGCGACGAGCCCGGCGTGCGCCAGGCGCTCGACGCCGGCGCGGCGCTCGTCACGTTCTCGGGCGACAAGCTGCTCGGCGGCCCGCAGGCCGGGGTCATCGTCGGGCCGCGCCGACCTGGTCGCCACGCATCGCGCGGCATCCCGCTCGCCCGGGCGATGCGCGCCGACAAGATGACGCTCGCCGCGCTCCAGTCGGTCGCGCTCGCGTACCTCGCGGGCGACGCGACGGCGATCCCGTTCTGGCGGATGGCGACGACGACCGGTCGACGAGCTGCGCGTGCGGGCCGAGGCGCATCGCGCGCGCGGTCGCCGGGCGCCAAGGTCGTCGACACCGAGGCGGTCGGCGGGCGGCGGCTCGCTGCCCGGGCCTCACGATCCCGTCGGTCGGCGTCGCGGTCGAGGCGGCCGATCCGCGACGCGCTCGCGCGCGGCTGCGCGACGCAGGGTGTCGTCGCGCGGGTCGACGACGGCACGCGTCGTGTGCGACCTGCGCACCGTCGATCCCGACCGACGACGCCCGGCGTCGCGCGACGGCGCTCGCGGCGATCGCGTGCACGCGTGAGGGTCGTCGCGACCGCCGGCCACGTCGACCACGGCAAGTCGTCGCTCGTCCTCGCGCTCACCGGCACCGATCCCGACCGCTTCCCGGAGGAGAAGGCGCGCGGGCTCACGATCGACCTCGGCTTCGCGTTCACCACGCTGCCGTCGGGCACCGAGGTCGGCTTCGTCGACGTGCCCGGGCACGTGCGCTTCGTCAAGAACATGCTCGCCGGCGTCGGCGCGGTCGACGTCGCGCTGCTCGTCGTCGCCGCCAACGAAGGATGGATGCCGCAGACCGAGGAGCACCTGCGCGATCCTCGAGCTGCTCGGCGTCACGCACGGGCTCGTCGCGCTCACGAAGGCCGACCTCGTCGACGACGAGACGCTCGAGCTCGCGCAGCTCGAGCGTCGCCGAGCACCTCGACGGCACTCGCGCTTGCGCGAGGCGCCCGTCGTGGTCTGCGACTCGCGTCTCGGGCCGCGGCCTCGACGACGTGCGCGCCGCGCTCGACGCGGTGCTGGCGGCGCGCCGCCGGCCGCGCGACCGCGGCCGGCCGCGCCTCTGGGTCGACCGCGTGTTCGCGGCGACGGGGCGCGGGCACCGTCGTGACCGGCACGCTGGCCGGCGGCGCGGTCGCGCGTCGACGACGTCCTCGAGGTCGGGCGCGACGGCACGCCGGCGCGGGTCCGCGGCATCGAGACCGCGCACCGCCGCGTCGAGCGCGTCGGCCCGGGTACGCGCGTCGCGCTCAACCTCGTCGGGCGTCGAGCACGCGCGATCTCGCGCGCGGCGACGCGCTCGTGCGAGCCGGCCAATGGACGCGCGCGACGGTCGTCGACGTCGCGGTCACGCCCGTGCCCGGCGAGGCGGTCGCGGCCGCGGCCGCGGCTGCAGGCCTACGTCGGGCTCGGGCGAGCACGACGGTGTGGTTCCGCGTGCTCGACGACGAGCGGACGGTTCGCGCGGCTGCCGGTTCGCGCCGCCGCTCCCGCTCGCGCCCGGCGACCGGCTGGTGCTGCGCGATCCGGGCGCGACGCGCACGGTCGCCGGCGCCGAGGTGCTCGACGTCGATCGCCGACGGTCGACGGCCGCGATGCGCGCCGGCGCGGCTGACGCTGCCGCTCGGCCCCGCGGCTGCTCGCGCGTCGCGGCCGGGTCGCCGGTCGCCGACGTCGCCCGACTCGACCGGGCTGTCGGACGCGGCCGGCGCCGAGCTCGGTCGCGCGGCGCGTCGAGTCGCGGGAGTCGCCGCGCGACGTCGACGACTCGCTCGTCGACTCCGCCTGCTCGCGCGCGCGTCCGGGATCGCGCGACGCGACACGGGTCGCTCGGACGGCGACGGCATCGAGCTCGCCCGTTGGCGAGCAGTCTCGGCGTCGACGCGAGCGACGCTCCGCGCGCGCGCTCGACGGCGACGCCGCAGCTCGTCGGTCGATCGCGGGGTCGTGCGCGACGCGGCACGCGGTCGCCGATCACCGAGTCGCCCGAGGCGCGTCGCGCTCGTTGCGCGCGCTGCGACGCGACGCCGTTCGCACCACCGGAGACCGACGGACGTCGGCGCTCGACGCGCGCGCTCGTGCGCGAGGGCGTACTCGTCGACGTCGACGGCATCGTGTTCACCGCGTCGGCCGTCGACCGCGCACGCGAGCTGGTGCGTCGAGCGCGTTGGCGACGCAGCGGCACGATCACGCGTCGGCAGACGCGCGCGACCTGCTCGAGAGCTCGCGCAAGTACGTGGTGCCGCTCCTCGAGCAGTTCGACCGAGAAGGCGTGACCCGCCGCCGCGGCGACGTCCGGATCCCCGGCCCCACGTCTCGCCGCGAGCCGGGAGGAGCGTCAGCTGTAGTTGGTGTCGAGGAGGCCGCGGCGTTCGGACTCGTTGAGGCCGCCCCAGATGCCGTGCAGCTCGCCGATGCCGAGCGCGTAGTCGAGGCATTCGCGTTGCACGCGGACATCCGCGGCAGATCGCCTTGGCGCGCCGCTCGCGCGCTTCCCGTTCGTCGCGCCGTTCGGCCGTGGTCGGCGGGAAGAACAGCGCAGTCTCCGGCCCCCGGCAGGCTGCTCGGTCGCGCCACGTGTTGAGTGTGCGGACGGCCACCGACTCCCCCCTCTCCCCGCCGGCCTCGATCCCCCGTCGGCCGGACTCGCGCGCGGAACCTACTCGGCACCGCGCAGTGCCACAAGGGGCGGATCGCTCAGTTCGTCTCGGAGTTCTTCGCGTTCTTTCCGCTCGACGCTCGCGGGACCGGTCGCGGTAGTCGCGGGCGCCACCCTCGGGCGGCTCGACCTCGAGCACCAGGCCCTCGACCGCCACCACCCGGACCGAGTCGCCCGCCGCGATCGGCGTGGCCCGGTTGGTACGGGCCCGCCACCGCGCGCCGCGGATCAGCACGACGCCGTCGGGATCGACCGGCACCTCGGCGGTGCCGAGCTCGCCGACCATGCCCTCGCGACCGATCGTCGGTGTCGAGAACCGCGAACGGATCATCGCGGTCATGCCACCGAGCATGAACAAGAACGTCCCCAGGCACACGACGAGCAACACCCACCACGCGGGTCGCAGCTGTGACGAGCCGCCGTAGAGGAACAGGGATCCCGCGACGAGCGCGATCGTGCCGATGACCGTCCACGACGCCGAGCGCGCCGGCCTGCACGTCGATGGCGAAGCCGAACGTCGCGAGAAGCAACAGCCCGAACGCCCACCAGTGCACCGGGAGGTGCGAGAAGCCGACGAAGGCGCCGACGACACACACGGCACCGACGAGGCCGGCCAGACCGACGCCCGCGGTGTAGAACTCGAACACGATCAGCGCGAGCCCGGCGACGAGGAGGAAGTACGCGATCGACGGGCTGATCAGCCGGTGCAGGAGCTGGCCGCCGAGGTCGAGGCGGCGGAACCGCACCTCCTGATTCGGCTGGCGACGGCGGTCCGTCCCGTGCCGACGACCTTGGCGGTCGAGAGCCTCACGTCACCGCCGGCCGTGGTGACGGTCTTGCCGTCGAGCGCGCACGATGAGCTCGCCGATCGTCGGCCGCACGCCGTCGATCGCGCCCGCTGCACGGGCATCGGTCGCTCCGAGGCGCGGCCCGCGAGCTTGCGGGCCCCGTCGGGATTGCGGCCGCGCGCCTTCGCGAGCGTCGCCAACTGGTCGGCGACACCGGCACGCGTGCTCGCGCCCGGGTCGTCGAGCTGCAACGGCTGCCCGGCGCCGGCGCTCGAGCCCGGCGAGATGTACGCGAGGTGCGCGGCCTGCGAGCAGCACGGTCGTCGCGCCCTCGGCATCCGCGCCGGACGGACCGACCCAGACGGCGACGGGCACAGCCGACTTGTCGATGGCCCGCACGATGTCGCGACGTCGGCGTCGATGGCGCCGCCCGACTTCACCTGGAGCACGAGCAGCGTGGAGCCGCGAGCATTGGCGTCGGCGATCGAGTCACGCACGAGCGACTCGTTGGGCGGATCGAAGTAGCCCTCGACCTGCACCACGTCGATCCCGCCACGGCCGCGGCGTCGCCGTCGCTCCGGCAGCCGCGCGAGCACGCGTCGCCGACGCGACGCACGACCGCAAGAACAACTGCCGCGAACGCGGCGCAGCGTCGGAGACGGCACGTGATCAGGACTCCCGTAGCATCGTGGGGCATGGACCTCGAGCGCTTCTGCTCGACCTCCCGGGTCGTGATCGTGGCGGGCAAGGGCGGAGTCGGGAAGACGACGGTAACCGCCGCGCTCGCCGTCGCAGCAGCGCGGACGGGCATGAGCGTGCTGATCGTGGAGGTCGAGGGCAAATCGGGGCTCGCGGCGTGCTTCGGCGTCAGCCGCCGCTCACCTACGAGGAAGCCGAGCTCCGGCCGGGCCTCCGGGCGCGCACCCTCACCCCCGACGACGCGCTCGTCGAGTACCTCGACGACCACGGCATGCGACGCATCTCCCGGCGCCTCAGTCGACTCGGGCGCGCTCGACGTGGTCGCCACCGCGGTGCCGGGCATGAAGGACATCCTCGTGCTCGGCAAGGTGAAGCAGCTCGAGCGCGGCCGGCGCCGCCGACCTCATCGTCCTCGACGCACCCGCCGCCGGTCACGCGGTGCAGTTCCTGCTCTCGGCGCGTGGCCTGCTCGACGCGGTGACGCGTCGGGCCGGTCCGGAAGCAGGCGGCCGACGTGGTCGAGCTGCTCACCGACCCGGCGCGCTGCCAGGTGATGCTCGTGACGCTGCCCGAGGAGACACCGGTCAACGAGCTGGTCGACACCGCGTTCGCGATCGAGGACCGCGCCGGCGTCGCGCTCGGCCCGATCGTCGTGAACGGGTGCGTCTCCGAGGTCGACGACCTGCTCGCGTCCGACGAACGGGACCGGGATCGCCGCCGTGCGCAGCGACGCTGCGCTCGCAGGTATCGAGCTGGACGACGCCGACGTGGACGCGCTCGCCGCGGCGGCCGCGTTCCGGATCGCGCCTCCGCAACGCGCCAGCAGGAACAGCGCGAGCGCCTCGCCGGCGCGGCTGCCGCTCCCGCAGATCGAGCTGCCGTTCCTCTTCACGGCCGACATCGGCCCGTCCGAGATCGACGCTGCTCGCCGACGCGCTCACGGCGGGCGTCGCCGCGCATGGACGCGCGTACCGTCGATGACGCTCGCCGAACTCGTCGAGCACGCGTCACGTCGTGGTCTGCTGCGGTACCGGCGGTGTCGGCAAGACGACGACCGCCGCCACGCTCGCGATCGAAGGCGCGCGGCGAGGACGCGACGCGGTCGTCGTCACGATCGATCCCGCGAAGCGGCTCGCGAACACGCTCGGGCTCGAGCACCTGTCGAACACGCCGCACGAGATCCCGCGGGCGCTGTGGCGTCGGAGACGGCGACGCTGCGGTGCACGGCCGGCTGCACGCGCTGATGCTCGACACCGAAGTCGACGTTCGACCAGCTCGTCGCGCAGTACGCGGAGAACGAGGAACAGGCGCAACGCATCCTCGAGAACCGCTTCTACCGCAACGTCGCCGGCGCGCTCTCCGGCACGCAGGAGTACATGGCGATGGAGAAGCTCTACGAGCTGCACGACGCCGGCGAGCTTCGACCTGATCGTCGTCGACACGCCCCCACACGTCACGCGCTCGACTTCCTCGACGCGCCGCGGCGGCTCACGCGCCTGCTCGACAACCGCATCTTCCGGCTGCTGATGGTGCCGACCCGGCCCGCGTTCCGCGTGGCGAGCGTGGCCGCGCAGGCGTTCCTGCGCACGGTCGCGCGTGTCGTCGGACGCGAGGTCATCGACGACGTCGATCGCGTTCTTCCGCGCGTTCGAGGGGATGGAGGCAGGCTTCCGCGACCGGGCCGACCAGGTGATGGCGCTGCTCGCGGCGCCCGAGACCGCGTTCGTGCTCGTCACCTCGCCGCGGCGCGACGCGGTCGAGGAAGGCGAGTACTTCGCCGATCGCCTCACGGAGCATCACGTACGCGTCGAAGCGCTCATCGTCAACCGCGTGCACCCGCGCTACGGGGGCGAGCCGCCCGACGGCTCCGGGCACGCGCGGCCGAGCTCCGCTCGCGGAACGGCGAGGTCGGCCGCGAGGCGGCAGCGCGTCTGGCGGCGCGGTTCGCCAACCTGGCCGACTTCGAAGAGGTCGCGGAACGCGAGCGACGCGAGCTCGCGGGCCTCGAGGACCGGATCGGGGAACGCCGCGGTCGCGTACGTACCCGAGCTCGGTCACGACGTGTTCGACTTCGCCGCGCTCCATGCCGTCGGCCGTCATCTCGTCGGCCCGTGACACCGGCGCGGGTAGCGTGACCGGCCATGAGCACCATCCTCGTAGCCGCCGACGCCAAGTGGGTCCGTGACCTGGTGAAGGCCGCGTGCCTCGGCCCCGGTCAACGTGTGGTCGAGGTCACGCGCGGCCAGGACGTGCGCGAGGCGGTGAAGGACTACGAGCCCGACGTCGTCGTGCTCGACATGCAGATCGCCAACATGGGTGGCATCGCGGTGGCGATCGACCTGCGGCTCGAGGCCGCGGCCGGCCGGCTGCCCGACGTCGTCGATCCTGCTGCTCCTCGACCGCGAGGCCGACCGCTTCCTCGCCAAGCGCGCCGATGCCGACGGCGAGCTCGTGAAGCCGATCGACGCGTCCACGCTGCGGCGCACCATCGACCGCCTCGTTGCCGCGGGTGTCGGAACGACCGAAGGGCCGGAAACCCGCGAGGGCTAGACTGCCACCTCCCTACGGGATGTAGCGCAGCTTGGTTCAGCGCGCAGCGTTCGGGACGCTGAGGTCCCGGGTTCAAATCCCGGCATCCCGACCACGAAGTCGAGGGCCAGCCGTGTCTGGCCCGCGCGCACCCGGTGTGTCAGGCTCCGCTTCGAGGAGCGGACGACAAGCGGGGTGAACGAGTTGAAGGTCGAGCTCACCGAGTATCCGTACTTCGCGGGCACGATGATGACGCCCGATCCGGCGTTGCTCGACGAGCTCGCGTCCGACTCCGCGGCCCGGCAGGGCAACGATCCGCCCGTGATGACTCGGTTCCTCTTCGCCGACGTCCCGGTAGCGCTCTTCGACACGATCTTCAGCACCAACGATCCGGTGAAGCTCCCGCTCGGCTCGTACCTCTGGCTGTACCACCTGAGCGGCTACTACGGCGGGCTCTGGTTGCGCGGTGAACTGCTGAAGTCGGGCCACAACCGGATGATCGAGAACGTGAACCTCCCGCAGAACGAGGAACAGTTCACCGCGGAGGTCCACGACGCGGAGAAGATCCTCGACGCCGCGGCCGGTGCGGACATCCTCGCGTACAACGAGCAGAGCCTCTTCGACCAGCCGAACCCCGACAACGAGAACATGCCGATTCGCGGGCTCGTCGACGGGTTCGGTTACAACGAGGGCTACATGCTCCAGATCGCGGAGAGGCCGCCGGAAGGCCTCGTCACCCCGGCCGATCTCGTGGTGTGCCCGGTCGATCCCGCCGACGGCCCGCTGTTCTGCCAGTACCGGACGAGCCGGCTCGCGGCGCTGCAAACCTTCGATCCGGTCGCGGAGAAGCTGAAGCACGGCGTGGGCGCGTACGGCGCGCTCGCCGCGAAGATCGCGCCCATCCAGGAACCGGGCATCGCGCGCGGTCGCCTGGTCTGGGATGGCCAGCTCAACGTGCAGGGCTTCGAGCAAGACGCATACGAGCAGCTGCTCGATATCTCCTCCGCGTTCCTCGAAACGGTGCAGGCCACCGCGCTCGCGACGGTGCGGGCAGTCGCCGACAGAGAGGAGCGCGTGGGAAGGCAAGCAGCAACCGCCAACGCGATGATGGCAGTCTGGCTGCGCTCCTACATCGTCGGGCTCACCGACGGACGCCCGATCGGGCTGCCGACCTTCACGGGCGCGTCGTGACGGCTCCCTCGCGTGCCGCGGCCAACTGGTACCCGGACCCGCTCGGCCGCGGCGAGTACCGCTACTGGGACGGTGAACGCTGGACGCAGTGGATCGCGAACGGTGGCGTGTCGCGGCCCGACACGTTCGATCTGCCCACGGGACTCCCCGAGCCTTCGCTCCTGACTGCGTCGCCGGGCGGCGTCCCGTCGCCGGTTGCGGGGCCTGCTCCGCACCAGCGCTATGACACCTTGCGGTTCCGCGCGCTCGGCGGCCTCGAGACCGCGTTGACATGGCTGCTGGCGGCGTCCATCGTGAGCGCGCTCGCAGTAGCTGTCGCCACCGCGAACCACTTGTCGAAGGTCGAGACGTACTTCGACAACCCGACGGTCACGACCGTGCACGACGCCAACGACGCCGCCGACGTCGTGAACGCGATCGACTTCATCTTCGAGGCGATCTCCCTCGCGATCTTCGTTCTGCTCATCGTGTTCCTCTTCCGCGCCTCGAAGAACACGGAGCTGTGGGACACCAGCCGGAGAAGCTGGACGCCCGGTTGGGCGATCGCAGGCTGGTTCATCCCGCTGGCGTTCTTCGTGATCCCCTTTCTCGTCGTCCGCGACATCTGGCGGCGCACCCCGGAGTCGTCGGGCGAGGATCGGGGTCCGGCCTCGACTTCCGGAGTCGTCCTGGTGGTGTGGTGGGTGCTGTTCGTGGTCGGCAGGATCGGGATCCAGCTGGGCATCAGCCCCGACACCCTGAGCGAGCACCGGTTCCAGGACTGGGTCCACATCGTCACCGCGGTCTCGTTGGCGGCATCGGCAGTGGCCCTCATCGTCATCGTCCGGAGCCTCGCTCGACGGCAGCGCGCAACCGCGTTTCCCTCCGGCTGAGCGCGCGGGTATCACCAAATCGGCGCGCGCGCCGTGGGAGCATCGGGAGATGGCCGATGCTCCGCAGCCCCGGTGGATCCGGTCGAGCCGCGATGCCTTCAAGGAACGCCTCGTACGCGGCGACACGTACGGGCTCCTGCTCGGATTGCTCATGGTCACCTACGTGCTGATCGCCCTGCTCGAGCGATCTCCGTGGGAACGCCTGTTCATCGCGCTGATGCTCGGCCTCGTGGTCCTGCTCACCTTGCACACGTCGCACGTACGCGCCCGAGCGTTGCGCCTCGCCGTCGTGGTCGTCTCCATCATCGAGCTGGCGACGTTCGTGCAGGCCCTCGTCGGTCGTCAGGGCAACGACGGCAGCGCGTACGTGATGTTCGTGCTGTTGCTGATCGCTCCCGTCGTCATCCTCAACCGCATCCTGCGGCACGAGGTGATCGGCGTGGAGACGATCCTCGGCGCGCTCTGTGTGTACGTGCTGCTCGGCATCGTGTTCGCCGGGATCTACGCCGGCATCAACGACCTCGAGCGGGTCGGCTTCTTCGCGCAACCGGGACCGAAGACCAACGTCGACTTCCTCTACTTCAGCTTCATCACGCAGACCACGGTGGGTTACGGCGACCTCACGCCGGGCACCGACATGGGCCGGGTCGTCGTGACCTTCGAAGCGCTGATCGGCCAGGTGTTCCTCGTGACGTTGGTGGCGCGGCTCGTGTCGATGTACGGCACGGCGCGTCGTCGCGCCGACGAGGCGGGCTAACGCTCCAGCATCAACTCCGCGAGCTGGATCGCGTTCAGCGCCGCGCCCTTGCGCAGGTTGTCGCCGGTGACCCAGAGGTCGAGCGTTCGTTCCTGCGACGGGTCCTCGCGGAGCCGGCCGACGAGCACCGGGTCGATGCCCGCCGCCTCGAGCGGGGTGGGATGGCCGTCGCCGCCGTCGACGAGACGCACGCCGGGCGCGTGTCGAGCAGCTCGACGGCCTCGGCGCGCGGCAGCGGACGCTCGAACTGCACGTTGAGCGCGACCGCGTGGCCGACGTAGACCGGCACGCGCACGCACGTGGCGCTGACGCGCAGCTCGGGCGCGTGGAGGATCTTGCGGCTCTCCCGCACGAACTTCCACTCCTCCGACGTGTAGCCGGCTTCCTGCACCGAGCCGGCGAGCGGGATCACGTTGCCGGCGATCGGACGGTCCCACACCTCGCCGGGCTCGATCGCGCCGCAGCGCGCCGGCACGGCTCAACCGCTCGACCTGGCCGGCACCCTTCGTCCACTGCTCGTCGAGCTCGTGCAGGCCCGGCTGCCCGGCGCCCGACACCGACTGGTAGGTGGACACCACCATCCGCTCGATGCCGGCGGCGCGGTGCAGTGGTGCGAGCGCGGTGATCGGCACCATCGTGGTGCAGTTGGGGCACGACACGATCCCGCGGGGCATGTCGCGCACGTCGTCGGGATTGACCTCGGCGACCACGAGCGGCACGTCGGCGTCCATGCGGAACGCGGCCGAGTTGTCGACGACCCGCGCACCGCTGTCGGCGGCGCGCGGTGCCCACTCGAGCGCGAGCGGGTCGTCGACGTCGATCACGACGAGGTCGAGACCGTCGAAGCAGCCGTCGCGCAAGCACCTCGCACACGACCTCGCCGCCGGCGAACGGCAGCCTGCGGCCTTCCGAGCGGGGCGACGCGTAGACGCGCAGCTCGTCGACCGGGAACGCGCGCTCTTCGAGCAGCCGCAGCATCTCGGTGCCGACGAGGCCGGTCGCGCCGACGACACCGACCGCACGGGACGCCGCTCACGGGTCTCCAGCTCGAACGACGCGTGCAGCGCCTGCACCGCGCGCTCGACGTCGTCCTCGTGCACGACGCACGAGATGCGGATCGTCGACGTGGAGATCATCTCGATGTTGACGCTCTCGGCGGCGAGCGTCTCGAACATCTGCGCGGCAACGCCGGGGTTCGTCTTCATCCCCGCGCCGACGAGCGACACCCGACCGATGCGCGTCGTCGAAGTTCGCGCCACCGGCGTCGATCTCCACGACCACCTTGTCGACGACCTCCATCGTGCGCGACGAGCTCGTCCTTCGGGATGGTGAACGAGATGTCGGTGTGGCCGTCGGTCGACACGTTCTGCTCGATCATGTCGACGTTGACGTTCTCGTCGGCCAGCGCGCGGAACAGCGTGGCGGCGATGCCGGGACGGTCGGGCACACGGAAGATCGTGACCTTCGCCTCGGAGATGTCGTGGGTGACACCCGAGATGATCGGCTGTTCCATGTTCGGCTCCTCTTCGCTGACCCACGTGCCCGTCTCCCACGTGAAGCTCGACCGCACGTGCACCGGCACGCCGTAGTTGCGGGCGAACTCGACCGACCGCAGCGCGAGCACGCGGCCGCCGGTGGCCGCCATCTCGAGCATCTCGTCGTAGGACAGCCGCGTCGAGCCGGCGCGCCTCCGGCACGATGCGGGGGTCGGCGGTGTACACGCCGGCGACGTCGGTGTAGATCTCGCAGACGTCGGCGCCGAGCGCGGCCGCCAGCGCGACCGCGGTGGTGTCGGAGCCGCCGCGGCCGAGCGTGGTGATCGTCGCGCTCGGTCGAGACGCCCTGGAAGCCGGCGACGACGGCGACGCTGCCGGCGTCGAGCGCCTCGCGGATCCGGTCGGCCGCGGATCTCGAGGATCTTGGCCTTGCGGTGGGCGGTGTCGGTGACGATGCCGGCCTGCGAGCCGGTGAACGAGACCGCCGGCTCGCCCCGGTCGATGATCGCCATGCAGAGCAGCGCGATCGAGATGCGCTCGCCCGACGGTGAGCAGCATGTCCATCTCGCGCGCGCGGCGGGCTCGCTCGACACCTCGTGGGCGAGGCGCTCGAGGTCGTCGGTGGTCTTGCCCATGGCCGAGACGACGACCACGACGTCGTCGCCGGCGCGGCGGGTGCGCACGATGTGCTCGGCGACGGCACGGATGCGGTCGGGGTCGGCGACCGACGTGCCGCCGAACTTCTGGACGAGCAGGCTCACGACCGGCAATGGTACCGGCGAGGCCCCTTCTGATCCTGGCGTCGGATTTCGCGCGTCGGTAGACTCCCCCGCCGTGCCCAAGGCCACCAAACGCGAACGCCAGCGCCAGAACCGCGAGATCCGACGCGAGGCGATGCTGGCAGGCCGAGAAGCGCCGCAAGCGCATCGCGGACCGCCCGCAACGTCGGGCTTGCTCCTGATCCCGGTCGTCATCGTCTTCGTGGTCCTCCAGGTCATCAACGGCGACGACAGCGGCAGCTCGTCGAGCGCCGCCAGGCCGATCGCTGCTCCAACCGGAAGCCCGCCAGCCGATCACGACGCAGACGTTCGCGGCGGCGCCCGCGATCGACCATCGACCCGACGCAGAAGTACACGGCGGTGATGCACACGAGCTGCGGCGACATCACCCTCGCGCTCGACGCGAAGCACGCGCCGAAGACGGTGAACAGCTTCGTGTTCCTCGCGCAGAACGACTTCTACAACGGCCGCACGTTCCACCGCATCGTCACCGACTTCGTCGATCCAGGGCGGGAGCCCGACAACGACACCGGCACGGTGGCCCCGGCTACACCGCTGCCCGACGAGCCGCCGAAGCCGACGGCTACCAGGTCGGTGACGTCGCGATGGCGAACAGCGGCCCGAGCACCACGGGCTCGCAGTTCTTCCTCATCGTGAGCCAGAACGGCGCGGACCAGCTGAACGGCCGGGCGCACCCTACAAGTACTCGATCGCTCGGTCACATGGACCCGCACGGGCTCGACGGGTCGCGAAGAAGATCAACACCTTCGGCAGCACCAGCCGAGCAGGTACGCCGACCAAGACCATCTACGTCCGCGACGTCGGCATCATCATCGGCAACCAGATCACGATCACCACCGCCGCCGCCGAGACGACCACCGCGCACCGCGCCGCCCGAGGCAACCGCCTCACGCTCGCGCAGGCTTCGACGTCGGCAGGCCCGCGATGGTGCGCCGGATTCGTACACGGTGCCCTCGGCGTCGTACACCGTGACCTGGCCCGCGCCGACGACCGTCCACGGCCGTCGGCGTCGCGCACCAGCGCGGTCTCCTCGTCGATGCCGACGAGCGTCGCGCTCGCGGGCAGCAGGTCGATCGAGCGTTCGCGCGAGGTGGTCGGCGGCGGTGCCGTGGTACGGGAAGACGGCGAGGTTGCGCACGACGCCGAGCCCGACGGTGTACGCGCCGCCGCGGGGATCGACCATCGGGTCGCAGAGCAGCGTCGCGCCGGCACCCGACGCCGCGAGCACCCCACCGCCGTGGTACGCCGCGAGCAGCGCCTCGAACAGCGCGCGAGCCCTTGAGCACCGAGCGCAGGTGCAGCGGCGAGCCGTCGGCGAGGTACACGAACTTCGCCGCGCGCACGACGCGCCGCGATCTCGGGGTCCTCGGCCTCGCGCCGGTGCAGCACGTCAGGAGCGTGCGGACCTGCGACGCCGAGGCTCCGCGAAGTAGGCGGCGGCCCGCTCCCCGACCCGATCCGGGTGCTCGAACGCCGCCGCGGTCGGGAGCACGACGACCTCGTCGGCCGCCGCTCGCGGCGAGCAGCTCGGCGTCGAAGCTCGCGGCACCCGGGCTGCCACTCGCCGCCGCCGACGAGCGCGAGCGAGCCGGAGCCGCGACGGGCGCTCATCGGCGGCGGAGCCTACTGGTCGGCAGCCGGACCGGCCGGTGCGGCGCCGTGAAGCTACCGCGCGGTAACCTGTGCGCTTTCCGGCGACACGGGGGGCACGCGCATGGCGGTCAAGCGGGTCGGCGTCGTCGGGTCCGGGATCATGGGTTCCGGGGTCGCCGAGGTCGCCGCGCAAGGCCGGGCTTCGAGGTCGTGCTGCGCAGCCGCACCCAGGACGGCGCCGACGCGATGCTCGCCGGCCTCGAGAAGTCGCTCGCCCGGCAGGTCGAGAAGGGCCGGCTCGAGGCGGTCGCCGCCGACGAGTCGCCGCGCCGGGTGCGCGCGGTCACCGACCTCGACGAGCTCGCCGACGTGCGACCTCGTGCTCGAGTCGATCGTCGAGGACCTCGCCGCCAAGAAGCACCTCTTCGTCGAGCTCGACCGCGTCTGCGCGCCCGAGCGCGATCCTCGCCACCAACACCTCGACGCTCCCGGTCGTCGAGATGGCGATGGAGACGCAGCCGGCCCGACCGCGTCTGCGGCATCCACTTCTTCAACCCCGCGCCGCGATGTCGCTCGTCGAGGTCGTGCCGCGCGATCACCACGTCCGACGAGACCATCGACGAGGCGCGCGCGTTCGTCGAGGCGTGCGGCAAGACCGCGGTGACGCGTGCAGGACCAGGCCGGATTCGTCGTGAACGCGCTGCTCTTCCCGTACCTCAACAACGCGGTGAAGCTGCTCGACGCCGGCGTCGCGTCCCGCGACGACATCGACGCCGCGATGAAGGGCGGCTGCAACTTCCCGATGGGGCCGCTCGAGCTGCTCGACCTCGTCGGCCTCGACACCAGCCTCGCGATCCTCGACGCGCTGTACGCGGAGTTCCGCGACCCGAACTTCGCGCCCGCGCCGCTGCTGCGCCGGATGGTGAGCGGCCGAGCGCCTCGGCCGGAAGATCGGCGCCGGCTTCTACGACTACCCAGCGCTGACGGATCTCGGTGCGGACCACGGCCCCCGTGGGCGAGAATGGGGCCGTGGCGGACCGGCCCTGGGTGATGCGGACGTACTCGGGTCACTCGTCGGCGCGCGCGTCGAACGAGCTGTACCGCACGAACCTGGCCAAGGGCCAGACCGGGCTGTCGGTCGCGTTCGACCTCCCGACCCAGACCGGCTACGACCCCGACCACCCGCTCGCGCGCGGCGAGGTCGGCAAGGTCGGCGTGCCGGTGCCGCACCTCGGCGAGATGCGCACGCTGTTCGACGGGCATCCCGCTCGACGAGATGAACACCTCGATGACGATCAACGCCACCGCGATGTGGCTGTTCGGCATGTACCTCGCGCTCGCCGAGGAGCGGGGCGTCGACGCTCCGGCCGCTCGCGGGCACGACGCAGAACGACATCGTCAAGGAGTACCTGTCGCGCGGCACCTACATCTTCGGGCCCGAGCCGTCGCGCCGGCTCACCGTCGACCTCATCTGCCACGCGGTGCGTCACGTGCCGAAGTGGAACCCGATCAACGTGTGCTCGTACCACCTGCAGGAGGCGGGCGCGACGCCGGTCGAGGAGATCGCGTACGCGCTCGCGACCGCGATCGGCGTGCTCGACGCGGTGCGCGAGTCGGGCCAGGTCACCGACGACGAGTTCCCCGAGGTCGTCGGGCGCATCTCGTTCTTCGTGAACGCGGGCATCCGCTTCGTCGAGGAGATGTGCAAGCTGCGCGCGTTCGGCGCAGCTGTGGGACCGCATCACCGCCGAGCGCTACGGCGTCACCGACGAGAAGCTGCGCCGGTTCCGCTACGGCGTGCAGGTGAACTCGCTCGGGCTCACCGAGGCGCAGCCCGAGAACAACGTGCAGCGCATCGTGCTCGAGACGCTCGGCGTCACGCTGTCGAAGGACGCGCGGGCCCGCGCGGTGCAGCTGCCCGGCTGGAACGAGGCGCTCGGCCTGCCCCGCCCGTGGGACCAGCAGTGGTCGCTGCGCATCCAGCAGGTGCTCGCCTTCGAGACCGACCTGCTCGAGTACGACGACCTCTTCGACGGGTCGCACGTGGTCGAGGCCAAGACCGCCGAGCTCGCGGAGGCCGCCGACGCCGAGCTCGCAGTGGGTGCTCGACGGCGGCGGCGCGTTCGCGATGATCGACGCGATGAAGGAGCGGCTCGTGCAGAGCCACGCCGAGCGGGTGCGGCGCATCGAATCCGGCGAGATCCCCGTCGTCGGCGTCAACTGCGTTCACCGAGACTGCCGATTCGCCGCTCGTGGACGCGCTCGACGGCGAGTCGGCAGCATCCTCGTCGTCGACGAAGCGGCCGAGCAGGAACAGCTCGAGCACCTCGAGGCGTGGCGCGCGACGCGCGACCGCGACGCGGTCGCGCGCGCGCTCGACGACCGTCCGCGACGACGGCGACGACGCACCGAGAACCTCATGCCCGCCACCATCGCGCTGCGCGCGCGCCGGCGGCACGGTCGGCGAGTGGGCCGGCGCGCTGCGCGAGGTGTTCGGCGAGTACCGCGCGCCCACCGGTGTCGGCGGGGTGCACGCGCCGATCGGCGCCGACGATGCAGCGCGGGCCGCGAGCAGGTCCAGGCACCGCACGCGCGCTCGGTCATCCGATCCGCATCCTCGTCGGCAAGCCCGGGCTCGACGGCCACTCGAACGGCGCCGAGCAGATCGCGGTCGCGGCGCGCGACGCGGGCATGGAGGTCGTGTACCAGGGCATCCGGCTCACCCCCGAGCAGATCGCGGCGGCCGCGCGCGACGAAGACGTCGACCTCGTCGGCCTCTCGATCCTCTCGGGCTCGCACCGCGAGCTCGTGCCCGAGACCGTGCGGCTGCTGCGCGCGGCCGGCGTCGACGCGCCGGTCGTCGTCGGCGGCATCATCCCCGAGGCCGACCAGCGCCGAGCTTGCTCGCCGCCGGCGTCGCGCGCGTCTACACGCCGAAGGACTTCCGCCTCACCGAGATCATCGCCGAGCTCGCCGAGCTCGTGGCCGCGCGAGCGAGACGCGCCGGCGACCGAGCGCGGCCGTCCGGCGACGGCTACCGCGGGCGTCGCGGTGCTGCGCGGTCGCTCGCGGTCGTCGCGATCGCCGCCGGGGTCGTCGCGGTCGTCGCCGACGAGGCGGTGCTCGGGCTCGTCGCCGCCGCCGTGGGCGTCGGGGCGGCCGGGGTCGGCGCGTTGCTCGACGTGCGCCGCACCCGCGCCGAGCAGTCGCTGTTGGAAGCCCGGGCCGCAGGCCCGCCGCCTCCGGCGTGAGCTCGAGTCGCCTCCAGGCCGCTCGAGCCGAGGAGCAGCCGGACGACGCCGAGTCGCCCGGCGGCCGCGACGGCGACCGAGGAGTGGGAGATCGACCCCGTCGTCGGGGCTCCTCCGCGAGCGACACCTGCCGGTGCTGCTGCAACAGGTCGTGGCCGTCGGCGCGGCGCAAGGTGCTGCCGGTGTCGGTCGTCTTCTGGGAGCTCGACGGGCTGCACGGACGCGCCGAGCGACGCGCGGGAGCAGGCGCTCACCGCGCTCGGCGCGGTCGCCTGGCGCACGTTGCGCGAGAGCGACGCGGTGTTCCGCCTCGGCGACGTGGTCGCGGTCGGGGTGCTCGTCGACACCGCGGAGCCGGGCGCGGTGATGGTCGCCGAGCGCGTGCGCGAGTCGCTGCGCGTCGAGCCCGGTCGGCGACTCGCTCACGGTCTCGGCCGGGATCGCGTGCTACCCGCCGCACGCGCTCGACGCCGCCGAGCTCGTGTCGCACGCGTGGCGAGGCGCTCGAAGCCGCGCGCGCCGACGGACACGAGCGCGACCACGTGGCGATCGCACCGGCAGAACCTCGATCGGGAGTCGGCACTAGTCACTCGTGTAGAGCTCGGCGATCTCGGCCGCGTACTTCGCCGCGATGCCGCGGCGCTTGAGCTTCATCGTCGGCGTGAGCTCCTCGGAGTCGGGCAGCCACTCGTCGGCAAGGACGTGGAACCGCCGGATCTGCTCGGCGTGCGAGAAGCGCTCGTTGGCGTCGTCGACCTCGCGTGCGACCTCGGCGAGCACCACGGGATCGGACGGCGAGCTCGGCGAGCGTCGACGCGCCGAGACGCGCCGTGGCGCGCGCCCACGCCGGCGCGACGTCGGGGTCGAGCACGAGCAGCGCGACGACGTACGGCTCGCCCTCGCCGATCGCGCACGCCTGCCCGATCAGCGGCTGGGCCTTGAGCGCGGCCTCGAGGTTCGCGGGCGAGATGTTCTTGCCGCCCGCGGTGATGATGAGCTCCTTCTTGCGGTCGACGATGCGCAGGTAGCCGTCGTCGTCGATCTCGCCGATGTCGCCGGTGTGGAGCCAGCCGTCGGCGTCGAGCGCCTCGGCGGTTTGCGCCGGATCGTCGAGGTAGCCGCGGAAGACGTTGCCGCCCCGGCAGAGCACCTCGCCGTCGTCCGCGAGGCGCAGCTCGAGACCGGGGATCGCGCGACCGACGGTGCCCGGCGCACACGCTCGGGCTCCCACGTGATGGGGCCCGACGACTCCGAGAGCCCGTAGAGCTCCGACAGCGGCACGCCGAGCGCGCGGAAGAACTCGAGAATCTCGACCGGGATCGGCGCCGCGGCGGTGACCGCGACACGCAGCGTCGTCGAGACCGAGCAGCTGGCGCACCGGGCGCAGCGTCGCGGCGTCGACCTGCTCGAACGCGCCGGCGAGATCGGCCGAGAGAGCTTCGCCCCGTGCGCGGGCGGCGGCGACCTCGAGCCCGACCTCCAGCGCTCGCTCGAACTCCTCGGTCTTCGCGGGATCGGCCGCGAGCACGGCTCGCATCCCGCTGTGGATCTTCTCGCAGGTGCGGGGTACGCCGAAGAGCATCTCGCGGCCGGTGTCGCCGGAGGTACGCCGCGAGGAACGTGCAGGTCGGGACACGTGGTGACCTCGTAGCCGAACGTGATGCCGGAGTAGTGCGTGACGACGCGCTCGGCGATGTGCGCCATCGGCAGGTACGAGACGAGGCGGAAGCCCTCGGTGGCGAAGGGGACCGCGAGGCGCAGGCTCTCGATCGTCCAGCAGATGTTCGCGTGGTCGAGCATCACGCCCTTGGGTCGCCGGTCGTGCCCGACGTGTAGATGACGGTCGCGAGATCGTCGGGGGTCGCGATGTGCGCGGCGGTCTCGAGGTCGACGGGTGACGCGGTCAGCAGCTCCGACCACGCCACCGTGCCCTTCGCAGCTCGACCGGCGACGCTCGTCGACGATCACGATGTGGCGGAGATCGGGCAGCTCGTCGCGCACCTCGAGCAGGCGGTCGAGGAACTCGCGTCCTCGACGATCGCGACCTCGGCCGCGACAGTGGCCGACGAGATACCGGATCTGCTCGGGCGACGACGAGTTGTAGATCGAGATCGGCGTGGCGCCGAGCGAGCAGCACGGCCACGTCGGCGACGTGGAACTCGGGTCGGTTGCGCATCAGCAGCACGACGCGGTTGCCGTGACCGACGCCGAGGTCGGTCAGCGCCGCGGCGAGCCGGGTGGCGCGGTCGGCGTACTCGGCGAAGGTCAGCGAGGCGTAGTCGTCGCCCTCCTTCCACCGGAGCGCGACCGTCTCGGGGCGGCCGCGAACGGTCTCGAGGAATCGAAGCGGGATCGTCTGGCCGGCCACGCGTTCGGCGAGCTCGGCGTTCGTGATCGGCACCCGGCAAGGGTATTTCGCCTGATATTGCGTCGCTCGCTGCGGCGCAGGGTACCTGCGCCGCGGCCGTTGGCTCCTGACCATGCGTCGCTCGCTGCGGCGCAGGGTACCTGCGCCGCGGACGCTCCCTCCTGGCGAGCGACTCGACTCGCTTCGCTCGCCTCATCGCCGCGTGCGGCGGGCCTCAGCCGGACGCTCCTGGTCAGGGTCACTCCTTGATGAGCCCAGTTATCCACAGGAACCCGTGGAGAACCTCGCGCGCGTGAGTGGAAAAGCCGGTTCGGATGGGGAATACTTGGCGAGGTCCGTCCCGAGGAGATCGTTGGGGCGCCGCGCAAGCGGCTTTCTCTACGCCGACACTCCTCGGGACGCACTCGCGATCGGACCGGTCCGGGCTCAACGCGGGCGCCTCGCGGGCCGATGCACGAGGGATGCCCCCGCAGGCGAGCGCCCGCGCCCTTACGCGCTCAGTCGCCCTCCTCTGCTCGGTACTGCTGTGCGCGCTCGCACTCGCGCCGACTGCGTGCGCCGCGCCGACGGAACCCGATCGCCCCGACCCCGACGCGTACCGCGCCCTGGCCACCGAGGTGACGCGCAACACCAACCGGATCGCGCAGATGGGCGCCCAGATCGTCGAGGCCACCGTGCGGCATCACCGACCTCCAGGGTCAGATCGACGCGACCCAGTCGCTGCTCGACGCCACTCGCGGCGAGATCACTCGCTACCGGGACATCGTCCGCTCCCGCGCCGCGTTCATCTACACGCACGCCAGCTCGCCGCAGATGCTGCTCGACATCCCACACCTCGAAGACATCGAATCGGGTAAGCAGTACGCGGAGTCGGCGACCAACTCCGACACGAACCAGATCACCAAACTCACCCGTTCCGCCGACGTGCTCGACGCGCGGCGGCGCGACCTCGAGAATTCGCGCGACGACATACAGCAACAGCGCGACACGATGCAGCGCACGAAGACCGCGCTCGAGACGTACAACGATCGTCAGAAGAAGCTCCTCGACGACGCGGGAACGATCACGATCATGGGCGACTCGGAGCTCACCGGCGAGGAGATCGCGGCGTGGTTCGACGCGCGTGGAGTGCACTATCAACTCAGTGGCGATACCACGATCGCCGACCTCGCGGGCATGTTCGTGGAGGAGGGCCAGGCCGAGCACGTGCGCGGCGACATCGCGTTCGCGCAGGCGATCCTCGAGACCGGCTCGTTCGGACACGCGCGCGACAACAACTATGGCGGTATCGGAGCCTGCGACAGTTGCAACGGCGAGATCACGTTCCCCACGCCGCGTGACGGCGTACGTGGCCAGATCCAGATGCTCAGGAACTTCGCCGACCCGGAGTCGCGCGCTTCAACCTCGCCAACCCGGCGTCACCCCCTATCTATGGATCCGATCCGGCGGCGGCCGCGGTGGCGTACGACACGTTCTACGCGAAGGGCCGAGTACCCACGTGGAACCTCATGGGCAACGGAAATTGGGCGAGCGCGACGGAATACGCGCCCAAGGTGCTGAGCATCTACTTCGAGATGGTCGCCTTTGCCGCGAAGCGCAACTGATGCCTTGGTGTGGTACTGATGACGCGTGACTGCGTCCGCCACGCAGGCCGATCGCGGCGAGGAGCGCTTTAGCTACAAGCCCGCGCTCGACGGTCTCCGCGCCGTTGCCGTCCTGTCCGTGATGGCGTTCCACTTCGGGGCCAGTTGGGCACCCGGCGGTTTCCTCGGCGTGGACATGTTCTTCGTGCTGTCGGGATATCTGATCACGTCGTTGCTCGTCGTCGAGTGGGATCGCACGTCCACAGTGCAGTTCGCAGCCTTCTGGGCGCGCCGAGCCCGGCGTTTGTTGCCGGCCTTGTTCCTCGTGCTGATCGCGATCTCGATCTGGGCCGCGCTCACGGTCCACAGTGACCAGCTCGGAACCATCCGGTGGGACTCGATCTGGACCCTCTTCTACGGCGCAAACTGGCGCTTCATCTCCTCGGGACAGTCGTACTTCGACCTGTTCCGCGACCCGTCGCCGCTCCGCCACACCTGGTCGCTGGCGATCGAGGAGCAGTTCTACCTCGTCTGGCCGATCGTGGCGTTCCTCTGCCTCTGGGCGGCACGTGGTCGTCGCTGGCTCCTCGCCGCAACCTGCACGGTCGGTATCGCGATCTCGACGGTGCTGATGGCCCGCTGGTACCAGAGCGGCGACCCGTCGCGTTCCTACTACGGCACCGACACCCGGGCCGGCCAGCTCCTCCTGGGCGCCCTGCTCGCGCTGGTGTTGCTCGCTTGGTCGCCGCGAGGTCGGGGCGCGCGCCGGGGCCTGCAGGCCGCCGGGTTGCTCGCCGCCGCGTTCTGCGTGTGGGCGTTCGTGAGCGTCGAGGATCGCGAATCGTGGCTCTACCACGGTGGGTTCCTGCTGTTCGCCGCGGCAACCGCGCTCGTCGTGGCCGCAGTCGTACAGAGCAGCTCTCCCCTGCACGCAGTGCTCTCGCGGCGACCAGTGCGGTGGGTCGGCGCGATCTCGTACGGGTTGTACCTCTGGCACTGGCCGGTCGTGGTCGCGGTCAACGAAGCACGCACCGGGCTCTCGGGCTGGACACTCGCCGCGGTGCGCCTCGGTCTCACTTTCGGTGCGGCCACGGTCTCCTACTACTCCATCGAGCTCCCGATCCGGCACGGGCAGTGGCTGCGCGGCAGGGTCGCCCAGATCGTGGCGCCGGTCGCGGGCATCGCGACCGTGGTGGTGATCGTGGTGGCCACCGCCGGGGCCACGGCGCCACCCGAGTTCCTCGTCGCGAACCGGACTCCGTCACGTCTCACCGCGCCCCGACGCCGACCGTCCCCTTGCGGAAGTCGGAGACGGAACTCGGCGTCTCCCGCATGCTCTTGCTCGGTGACTCCGTGGCCGACACGCTGGGCAACGTGTTGCAGGCGGAGGCGGCGACGCACGGCGTCGCGTTGTCGGCGATCACACGACCCGGGTGCGGGATGACCACGATGATTCCGTTGGCCGCCGACGGCAGCCAGATCGTGTGGGGTGAAGCGTGTGCGAGCGGTACTGCCGAGTACCAGAGCGGCACGGTGCGTGACGTCGCGCCGAATGCCGTGCTGTGGCTGAGCACGTGGGAGACGTCCGACGCGATCGCGAACGGGGGCACGGTTCGGTTCGGCACTCGCGTGGGCGACGAGGCGCTCCTCAGAGAGCTGGAGGCGGCACGGGCCCGCCTCGGTATCGATGGCGCGAAGCTCGTGTTGATGACCGTGCCGCCGCCGGCTGACACGAGTGAGGTCAAGCCGCTGCGGGCCGACGAGGGGACGCGACGAGACCATCTCAACCATCTGTTTCGGGAATTCGCGGCGCAGCACCCGGACACCGTGACGGTTGCCGATCTCGCGTCGATCGTCTGCCCCAAGGCAACGTGTCCGGCCACCGTCGACGGTGTCGTGCTGCGACCACGCGACGGCAACCACTTCGAAGGCGGCGGCCCTGCCTGGGTGGCACCGCGGCTCTATGCCGAGGTCATCCGCGCGTTGTCGGCAGTGCCGTCGACGTCACCGAGCCCGACGCCGCAGACCACATTGGCGCCCTGAGGTGGAGGGCGTCAGAAGCGGTGGGTGAAACAGCGGTCCGCGATCTGGCCGAGGACGAGGTCGCGGTAGATGCCCTGGATCATCTGCCGACAGCGCTCTGACCACGCGAGCGTGTCAGGAGCACTGATGCGGCGCATCACCTGCGTGTACCCGCCCTCGTACACCCGGTACTCGGCCCAGGCGCCCGGGTAGTCCTTCCCGCACGCGACCTCGACGCAGGGCACGTTCGGTGCTCGTTGGTAGCGCCGCACCCGGTTCGTGTGCGTGTGCCCGGCGAAGTAGCCGGCGATGTTCTGCCGGCGACGGATCAGCTCGAGCAGGGCGATGCTCCCTTCGCGCGCGATCGCGTAGTGCGGGTCGACGGCATGGGCCGTATCGAGGTTCCACACCGGGTGGTGTCCGAAGACCAGCACCGGCGCCGTCGACGACGCCGCGAGCGCATCGAGCCACTCCACCTGCTCGCTCGGGAGCGCGCCGCCGACGTGCCCCGGCGCCGTGGTGTCGAGCACCGCGAGCGTGGCGCCGGGCAATTCGACCGCGTACGGCGCGCCCTCGATGGCCATCGCGGGATCGCTCATCGCGTCGTGGTTCCCTCGCACGTGGTACATGCGCGGGCCGAGTGCGCCGTACGTCGCGAGGAACGCCGCGTACTGCTCGGGCAGGCCGCAGTCGGTGAGGTCACCTTTCACGACGACCGCGTCGGGATCGAGCGCGGCGATCTCGGCGACGGCACTCCGCCCCATCACCTCGGGGTAGGGCGGGTCGCCGGGATCGGACGACAGGATCGGGCCGATGGCGTCGGTCGCGGGATCGCCGGTGAGCCCGCACCGCGTCTCGCCGAAATGGACGTCGTTCGCGGTCGCGATCGTCGCGAGCAACGCGCCCGGCGGTTGGGCGAGCGTGCGCACGCTCGACGGGAGCCAGCGGTCGTACTCCACGCCGTCGACCACGAGGTTGTAGTCGGTGTCGGGCGTCAGGCCCTCGATGCGCGCGACGTGGAACGGGCCCGTCGTGACGACCTCCCGGTCGCCGATACGAGTCATGACGGGCACGTCCGGTGCGCTGGTGAACGTGACGACGACCTCGCACGTGCCGACGCTCATGAGCTCCGCGTTCGTGGGACCTCGGAGATCGGTCACCGGGTCAGACCCGGGTGCGACGCCCGATGCGCCCCGACAGGCGCCACGGCCCACGCTGCAGACCCGAACGGCGCGACTGGAGCCGGGCGGTGCGCACCCATTCGTGAAGCGTGTCGTCGGAAGGCGGCTCGACCCAACCCGCGGCGCAGCGCCGCGACCGCGGCGACGATCGCCGCCACTTCCTCTGGGGTTGCATCGGGACCGATCGCGCGTAGAACCGGGTGGACCGCCATCGCTACAAGGGCACGTTGCCGTGCTTGCGCGAGGGAAGCTGTTCCCGCTTCGTGCGCAACATCGCGAGTGATCGCGCCAGCACGCGGCGTGTCTCGCGCGGGTCGATCACGTCGTCGACGTAGCCGCGCTCAGCCGCGATGTACGGGTTCGCGAACAGATCGGTGTACTCCTCGATCAACTGCGCTCGCTTCGCTTCCTGGTCGTCGGCGGTCTCCAGCTCCTTGCGGAAGATCAGGTTCACCGCGCCGGGCGCACCCATCACCGCGACCTCGGCGGACGGCCACGCGAACGCGAGATCACAACCGATCGACTTGGAGTTCATCACCACGTATGCGCCGCCGTAGGCCTTGCGAGTGATGATCTGCACCCGTGGCACCGTTGCCTCGCAGTACGCGTACGAGCAATTTCGCCCCGTGCCGGATGATGCCGCCGTACTCCTGGTCGGTGCCCGGGAGGAATCCGGGTACGTCGACGAACGTGACCAGCGGGACGTTGAACGCGTCGCACGTGCGCACGAATCGCGCGGCCTTCTCCGACGCGTCGATGTCGAGTGTGCCTGCGAGCACCTGGGGCTGGTTCCCGACGATGCCGACGACATGGCCGTCGACCCGGGAGAATCCGCACACGATGTTCATCGCCCAGAGCGCGTTCACCTCGAGGAACTCGCCGTCGTCGACGACTTCGGCGATCACCTTCTTCATGTCGTACGGCTTGTTCGGTGCGTCGGGGATCAGGTCGATGATGCCGTCGCAGCCGCGGTCGGCCTCGTCGTCCGACTCGAAGTAGGGCGGATCCTCCAGGTTGTTCGCCGGCAGGTAGGACAGCAGGTAGCGCACCTGCGCCAGCGCAGCCTGCTCGTCGTCACAGACGAACGCGGCGACGCCCGACTTGGACGCGTGGGTGAGCGCGCCGCCGAGCTGCTCCTGTGTGACGTCTTCGCCGGTGACGGTCTTCACGACGTCGGGCCCGGTGATGAACATGTGCGACGTTCCCTTGACCATCACCACGAAGTCGGTGAGCGCGGGCGAGTACACCGCGCCGCCGGCGCACGGGCCGAGGATCACGCTGATCTGCGGGATCACGCCCGACGCCTTCACGTTGCGAGAGAAGATCCCGCCGTACGCGTCGAGTGAGACCACGCCTTCCTGGATGCGCGCGCCAGCGCCGTCGTTGAGGCCGACGACGGGCGCGCCGACCGACTCGGCGAGGTCCATCACCTTGTGGATCTTCTCGGCGAAGACCTCGCCGAGCGCGCCGCCGAACACCGTGAAGTCTTGGCTGAACACGAACACCTTGCGTCCGTCGACCGAACCCCACCCGGTGACGACACCGTCCGTGAGCGGGCGCGTGTTCTCGATCCCGAACCCGTACGCGCGGTGGCGAGCGAGCATGTCGAGCTCGACGAACGTGTCGGGGTCGAGGAGCAGGTCGATGCGCTCGCGCGCGGTGAGCTTCCCGCGCTGGTGCTGGCGTTCGACCGCGGCCGGGCTGCCCGCGTGGAGCGCCTGCTCGCGGAGCTCGGCGAGCTGGACGAGGCGCTCCTCGATGGGGTGGGGCGCGGCGCTGTCGGCGGGGGCTTCGTCGCCGTGCAACGCCTCCGCCTCCGCGGTGCTCTGGATGTCTTCCTCTTCGGCGGCAGCCACGCCCCAACGCTACCGGCGCCCGACGACGGCGCGCCGCGGGAGCGAGCGACCCGTCGTCGTGGCCCCGCCGGGGAAAGGGACGGCGGGGCCACGGGTGGCGGTGGTGCCATGTGCGGATCAGGCGTTGACGGCCTCGGGCTGCGAGCCCGTGTGGATCTCGACCTTGCGGGCCTTGGCCTGCTCGGCCACCGGGATGACGACCGTGAGCACGCCACCGTCGAAGTGCGCCTCGAGGTGGTCGGTGTCGAGCGTCTCGGCCAGCGTCACCTGACGGCTCACCTGGCCCTGGGCCCGCTCACGCGCGATGACCGTGTCACCGTCGGCCGGGGTCCACGAGCGGTCGGCCCTCACGGTGAGCACCTGCCGCTCGACGGTCACGTCGACCGAGTCGGGCGACACGCCCGGAAGGTCGAAGCGGAGCTCGACCGTGTTGCCGTGCTGGACGGCATCCATCGGCATCCAGTGCCGGGGCCGGGCGGGGTGGAAGCCGTTCAGATCGCGGCTGAGGCGATCGAGCTGACGAAACGGGTCGTAACGTACGAACATGTCCTGATTCCTCCGTGTGCGAGACCTGACTGGTGGTGTCAACGCGAGGGCCCGCACGGCCTATTCCGGAGACATGCAGAAAAGTTGAGTGTGGACTACTCAGAGTTCAGGACGGCTCCTCGACGAGCTCGATGAGCGTGCCGAACGCGCCCTTCGGATGGACGAACGCGACGGTGGTGCCCCGGCTCCCGGGGCGCGGCTCCTCGTCGATCACCTGGAAACCTTGGGACTTCAGCCGGTCGAGGGCTTCGGCGCAGGACGCCACCCGGTAGCCCACGTGGTGGAGGCCCTCGCCCTTGCGGTCGAGGTACTTGGCCACGGTGGAGTCGTCGCGGACGGGCGTGAGGAGCTGCACGTACGAGTCGGCGACGCGGAGCAACGCCTCCTCGATGCCGTCGCGCTCCACCACCTCACGGTGCTCGACCTCGACCCCGTACGCGCGCTGGTAGTAGTCGATCGCGGCCTCGAGGTCGTGCACCGCGATCGCGACGTGGTCGATCTCCGTGAGCATCGCGTCACCCTACCGGCGACGGTTGCGGCGTCGTTGGTCGACCCATCGGTGGGCGGCCGTCGCGCGGTCCGACCAGGCGGGAGCAATCGTGCGGATTCCCTGCTTCGCGTGGATGACCCGGAGCTTCCGTCGCATGACGCGCACCCATCGCTCGTCCACGCCGCGCGCGGCCGCTTCGTCGACGAGGGTCTGCGCTTCCTGCACGTAGACCGGATGACTCGGCAGCGACGGTACCCACTCGAGGATTTCCGCCTCCGACGGGGGAGACTCGAAACATCTCGGTGTGACGTCGAGGACCCGGAAGCTCAAGATCGTCAGCATGCACTTCAGGCAATGGCCGCAGTTGCGGTGGTGCTGCGGGTCGGAGAGACAGACTCGGAGATCGTCGAGCGCCTCGTCCCAGCTCGCGAGGTGGCGGAGCTTCTCGAAGCGCTCGACGCCCGCGCCGTCGTGGACGATCTCGAAGCTGGTGCTGCCGAGCATCACGTCGGAGACCGGGCTCGAGCCCAGCGGGAACACGAGGTGCCGGTAGCTCGTGGTGCCCGGGATCAGACCGGCGCCGAACCGCGCGCCGAGCAGGTGGAGCACCGACGAGAGCCCGGCCGCGATCGGGTACCAACGGCCGCTGACGATCTCCCACAGGTTGGTCTGCACGGTCACCAGGTCGAGCCCGACACTCTCGACCATGCGCCGCGATCGCGCGGCGGATCGAACGAATCCGGGGACGTTGACGCGCGGGATGTCGACGCCGTGGATCATCACCGCCGCGGTGAGGTGGCGATCGCGGCGCGCGACACCGCGCGTGTGCCGGTACGCCGTGAACGCGGAGTCGACGCCACCTGAGAATGCGGCGACCGCCGGCTGCGGCCGCGTGCCGAGCTCGCGCTCCTCCTCGGCGACGATGTCGACGATCGGAGGCTCGTACCAGTCGTGCCACACCTCCTGGAACCGCTCGAGAGAATCGAGCAACGACGGGCTGACCGCGGCCCCGACCACGCGGATTTCGTGCCCGCGTCGCATGGCGAGGGGAACGGTCGCGACGACGAACGGATCGGCGCGGTCGACGAGCGCGTCGCGTTCGTACTCGTCGATCGAGAAGAAGATCTCTTCGACGCTCCCGTCCGGATTGCGAAGCTCTGCCGCGAGGTGGAGACGGCCGTGCTCGCGACGCGGCGGCATGACCCGCAGCTCGATGGCCCCCGGGGTGGTCATCGCGCCAGGCCGAAACGACGGCAGACGTCGGCGAGCAACGTGCCGGCGTCGGCGACGCGCTGTCGCAGGGTCGCGCCCGAGCGTCACCACCGCGGCCGGCCGACGCGCCACCGCGGCCGCGAGCGGGAACACCGCTCGGAGACCTCCGGGGTCCTCGAGTGGCGACCACGACGCAAGCAGACGGCGGAGCAGCGCATGTCCAGGAAGCGGCTCGACGGCACCGCGCGCGTCCGGTGAATGGGCAACGGCGATCGACCCCGTGACCGCGAACCAGCCGGGAGCGACCAGGTCGGGGCTCGGTTCACGCCGTGCCCGGGCATCGCCGGGAAGCGCCCGCGTACCGTCCGCACCGCCGGAGTCAGGGAGCACGTCGGACGGCACCGCGAGCGGGCGGGGCACACCCGCGAGCGCAGGTCCTGCACCACCGTCACGCAGCACGACGAGATCGTCCGCGAGCACGTCCCAACCCACCACGCGCGCGCACCACGCGAGCGTCGACTTGCCTGCCCTGGTGTCACCGAGCACGAGGATCGCCGACCCACCGACCGCGAGCGCGGCACCGTGCACGACGTGCCGGTCGTGGCACGCGAGCGTGTGCGCGAGCGCGGGGAGCACCGTACGCCGGAAGTTCTCGTCGAAGCGCGGCGCGCTGCCTCCGATGTCGACCGTCGTGCTCGTTGCCCGGGCGGTGAGCCCGCTCCGGTGGCGCACGACGAGCTCGCCGGCGGCCGGCCGCCACGTGTCGAACTCCTCCGTCGACTGCTCCGGCGCTCCCGGCGGAACTCCCGGCGCTTCGACCTGCGCGCGGACGCGGAGGAGCGGGGGCTCAGCAGTGGGCCGCGCCCGCCGGAGGACGGCGGCGAGCGCCTCCGCGACTCGCGGGTCGTCGGCAGAGAGCTCGGTGGCCAGACCCGCGAGATCGATCGAGCAGCCGTGCAGCAAGCGGCTCAGCGGTTACGATGTCGATCTGCTCACGAACCTCGGAGGTCTGCGCGTGGCCAGTGAACGACTCCCGTACCAGCGGCCCCGCATCGTGAGCCGCGAGCCCCTCTCGGGGTTGCTCGCCGACAGCCTCAACGCGAGCGGCACCGACTTCAGCGACGCCACCCACGACACCTAGCGCCTCGTGCCGGCCCGGGCGCAGCGGACGCCCCCGCCGCAGCGTTCCGCGCGCACGGGCCGCCAGCAGCCGCCCCGCGTTCAGGCTCCATCCGGCCAAGCGGTCGCGAGCGCCGAGCCCGCGCACCTGACCCTGGTGCCGGACCGCCACGACGCGACCGATGAGCTGGTCGTCGCGCACCGGATCGTCCGGGCTCGATTTCACGTCTCCCTGGAACACGTGCGCCCCGCCCGTCGCGGCGTCGATACCGGTGCACGACCAACTCGCCGTTCGCTCGGCAGAACGCCCACACCTCGCCGACCCGCGGTCGCGGTAGTCGGCGCGAGGAGCACCTCCGATCCCCCCGGAATCGATCGACCCATGGAGACGCCGTCGACGCGGAACCACATCGGCTCGCTCGACGCGCGTCGCCGCAGCAGCGCAACCTTCGCTCGCACCGCCGGCGGCGCCACTGCGGGGAGCTCGCGGGTCACGTCAGCCGGCGGAGCCCGGCTCGAGGATCCCCGCCTCGCGCAGCTCGTCGAGATAGCCGCGCACATCGCGCTCGAACTCGGCGCGTGACACGCCGTCGAAGTTCCCCGAGAGATCGTCGACGAGCTCGGTGAGCCCACGGTGCCCGTCGAGGTGCTCCCAGATCTGCGTTCCGACCTCGTTCAAGGTGACGAGCTCCCGACCTTCCGGGTCGAGGACGACGGCCTGGCCGTCGATGACCTCGTAGGTCACTCCCGCCGCGCGTCGCGGTGCCGCTTCAGCCACTTCGACGGAACAGTGTGATCTTGTCGAGGAGCCGCTCGCGCATCTCGGGATCCGTGACCCCGAGGCCTTCTTCGGGTGCGAGCACGAGCACGCCGAGCTTGCCTTCGTGCGCGTTCGCGTGCACCTGGGCAACCGCCTCACCGCGTCTCTTCGAACGGGAACACCGCGGAGAGCACGGGGTGGATCCTGCCGTCGCAGACGAGCTGGTTCGCTTCCCACGCCTCGCGATAGTTGGCGAAGTGGCAACCCTTGAGCGTCTTCTGGTTCATCCAGAGGTACCGGTTGTCGTACTCGAGCATGAAACCGGTGGTCGCGGCGCACGTGATGATCGTGCCGCCGCGGGCGCACACGAACACCGACGCGCCCATCGTCTGACGGCCGGGGTGCTCGAACACGATGTCGGGATCGGTACCCACGAGCTCGCGGATGCGCTTGCCGAGCCGCCGCCACTCGGCCGCGTCCTGGGTGTGCTCGTCGCTCCAGAACTGGTAGTCCTCTTCCTTCCGGTCGATGACGTGCTCGACACCCATCGCACGCACCACCGCGGCACGCTCCGGGCTCGACACCACCGCGACCGGTGTACCGCCGCCGTTCAGCACGTACTGGCACGCGTAGGCGCCGATGCCGCCGCCGGCGCCCCAGATCAAGACCGTCTGGCCCTGCGTCATCTGCGCGCCGTTCGGGCTCACCAGCATGCGGTAGCTCGTGGAGTTGGTGAGCGTGTTGACCGCCGCCTCCTCCCAGGTGAGGTGCGCGGGCTTCGGCATCAGTTGGCTCGCCTTCACGAGCGTGAGCTCGCCGAGACCGCCGAAGTTGGTCTCGTAGCCCCAGATGCGTTGGTTCGTCGCGAGCATCGAGTCGTCGTGCGCGGACGGGTCCTGGTCGTCGACGTGGTTGCTGTGCACCGTGACCGCGTCGCCCGGGCTTCCACAGTCGTACGGCGGAACCCACGCGCAGCACTACACCGGCAGCGTCGCTGCCCGACGATGTGGTACGGCTGGTCGTGACGCGTGCCCCACACGCTCTCCTTGCCGAGCCGCGCGAGGAACGGGAACGTGGGCATCGGCTCGAAGATCGACGTCCACACCGTGTTGAAGTTGATCGACGACGCCATCACCGCGACCAGCGCCTCGTCGGGCGCGATCTCGGGCAACGGCACTTCGTCGATGTGGATCGACTTGCGCGGGTCCTTCTCTTCCGAGGGAACCCCGGCGAACATCTCCGTCTCGTCGGCTCGGACCACCGCGGCCCGGAACGACTCGGGGACCTCGAAGGCGGCGAACTCGTCGGCGGGGGCGCCGTCGACGATCGCGGCACGGATGGCATCAATCTGCGTCATGGTTACCGGACAGTAGACGCAGGGGAGCGGGCGGATACCATCCCGAGCACAACCTCGGACGCCACTCTCACCTTGGGGAGTTCGCCATGCCCGGTTCCGTCATCGTGTCGTCGGCCCGAACCCCGATCGGCAAGCTCTCGGGCGCCCTCGCGTCCCTTCCCGGCCACCGACCTCGGCGCCCACGCGATCCGGGCCGCGCTGGCCCGTGCGGGCATCGCCGGCGAGCAGGTCGACTACGTGATCATGGGCCAGGTGCTCCAGGCCGGGGCCGGCCAGATGCCCGCACGCCAGGCCGCGGTGAAGGGTGGCATCCCGATGTCGGTGCCGTCGATGACGGTGAACAAGGTGTGCCTGTCGGGCATCGACGCGATCTACCTCGCCGACCAGATGATCCAGGCGGGCGACGCCGAGATCGTGGTCGCCGGCGGCATGGAATCGATGACCCAGCGCGCCCTACCTCCTCCCCGAACGCGCGCGAGGGGTACCGCATGGACCACGGCCAGCTCGTCGACTCGATGATCGGCGACGGCCTGTGGTGCGCGTTCGACGCGGTGCACATGGGTGCGGGCACCGAGCGCTACACCGGCGAGATGGGCGGCATCACGCGCGAGATGCAAGACGAGTTCGCCGCCCAGAGCCACGAGCGCGCCGCCGCCGCGATCAAAGACGGCCGGCTCGCCGAGGAGATCGAGCCGGTCGAGATCCCGCAGCGCACGCGGCGATCCCGTGCTCGTCGACACCGACGAAGGCGTACGCCCCGGCACCACCGCGGAGTCCCTCGGCAAGCTGCGACCCGCGTTCGCGCCCGACGGCACGATCACCGCGGGGAACGCGTCGCAGATCTCCGACGGCGGTGCCGCGACTGGTCATCATGAGCGCCGAGACCGCGGAACGGCTCGGCGTGGCACCGCTCGCCGAGCTCGTGAGCTACGGCATGGTCGCCGGGCCCGACCCGTCGCTCCTCACCCAGCCGTCACGCGCGATCGTGCGCGCGCTCGAGAAGATCGACAAGCAGGTCAGCGATCTCGACCTGTTCGAGATCAACGAAGCGTTCGCCGCGGTCGCGCTGGCATCGATGAGCGACCTCGGTATCGGTGCCGACGTCGTCAACGTGAACGGCGGCGCGATCGCGCTCGGGCACCCGATCGGCGTGTCCGGCAGCGCGTGTGGTCCTCACCTTGGTCGACGAGCTCCGCCGCCGCGGCGGCGGTCTCGGTGCCGCTGTCGCTCTGCGGTGGCGGTGGTCAGGGCGAGGCCGCCATCGTGCGCACGCTGTAGCGCGGCCCTGGTGCAACAGCGGATCGTCGGAGTCGACGCGCGCCCACTGCGACAGGCCGCGCTCGGGCTGGTCGGCATCGCAGCAGTGCGGGCGTTCCTGGGCGACTCGGCCGGCATTCCGTGTCCGCTGCGCAGGCTCACCGGCGTGCCGTGCCCACTGTGCGGCATGACCCGCGGGGTCACCGAGGCGGTGCACGGCCATCTCGGGCACGCGCTCCAGTTGAACCCGGGCAGCGTGCTGCTCGTGGTCGTCGCCGTCGCGCTCCTCACGGTGTGGCGCCGACCGACGGTGTGGTTCCCCGCCTGGCTGCCGTTCGTGCTCGTCGGAGCGTTGTGGGCTTTCCAGCTCACGAAGTACGCGACGGGTCAACCACTCTGACCGCTGCGAAAAGGACTGCCCGATGTCGATGGAGCCCCAGCCACCCCCGCCGCGACCCAGGGCGGGGCCCACGGGGCCACGCGCCGACTTCCTCCCGCGCATGGTGGGCCTGCTGATCGACAGCGTCATCGTCGCGGTGGTGAACCGCCTGCTCGACACGCTGACTCAGGCGACTGTCGGCCTCGTGCTCGCGATCTTCGTGCAACTCGCGTACGCGGTGTACTTCATCTCGAGCGGGAGCGGCCAGACCCCCGGCATGCGGATCATGAGCATCCGCGCGATCGACGCGAAGACCGGTGGCCGGATCGACCCCGGCCAGGCCCTCGTGCGCTGGTTGATGAGCATCGTCTCGAGCTTCGCGTGCCTGCTCGGATACTTCTGGATGCTCTGGGACCCGGAGAAGCAGACGTGGCAGGACAAGGTGGCGGGTACCTACGTGGTGCCCACCGCGTACTTCCCCGTGGAGCGGTGGCCGGGCTGAGCGCGAGCCGTCAGACGGCGACCTGGCCTTCCCACGCGGTTCAGCGCGTTCTGCACCTTGACCACCCAGATGATGAAGCCGATCAACGGGATCAGGTTCCAGAAACCCGTGGCACCGCGCACGGGCTTCTCCTGCCCGGCGCGCGCGTACATGTTGCCGATCTCGGACGGCAGCACGAACCAGTTCACGGGCCGATCACGCAGACGCGATCACCAGACCGATGATCGGCGCCGATCCCCTCGCCGGTGTGCTCCTTCAGCTCCCGGAACACCTGGTAGGTCCAGTAGAGGAAGTAGATCCCGAGCGTGATGATCGAGAAGATCACCACCGCGGCAGGGCTCCTCACCTTGCCGACGGGGCCCGCTCCTGCGCGTCCCGGGCGCCGGTGGCGGCGGAGTCGCTGCGGGCGGCGGAGTCTCTGCGGGTGGCGGAGTCTCTGCTGGTGTGTCGCTGGTCATGACGGTTTCCTCCCTGTGGGCCGGTGCATTGGTAGTCGGCGCGGGAGGCTGAGTCAACGACCTACTTGATTCGTCGCTCACTGCGAGCCCGCTCGCTCCTGCCGCACATGCCGGACCCGGCTCGCAGCCGTTCGCTCCACATGACGGGTCGCTCACTGCGAGCCGGGATACCCGGCTCGCAGCCGTTCGCTCCCGACTATGAGTCGACCGGGCGGCGGCCTTCGAGGGCACGGCCGAGCGTGACCTCGTCGGCGTACTCGAGGTCGCCGCCCACCGGGAGACCGCTCGCGATCCGGGTGACCCGGACGTCGAGCGGCTTGAGCAGCCGGGCGACGAACATCGCGGTGGCGTCGCCCTCGATGTTGGGGTTCGTCGCGAGGATCACCTCGGTGACGCCCTCGTCGCCGACCCGCTGCAGGAGCTCCTTGATGCGGAGCTGCTCGGGACCGATGCCCTGGATCGGCGAGATCGCACCCTGGAGCACGTGGTAGCGACCCTTGAACTCGTGCGTGCGCTCGAGGGCGACGATGTCGCGCGGATCCTGCACGACGCAGAGCAGCGTCGCGTCACGCCGGTCGTCGAGGCAGAACGCGCAGAGCTCGCCCTCGCTGATGTTGAAGCAACGCCGGCACCAGGTGATGCGCTCCTTGGCCTCGGTGATCGAGCGCGACAGGCGGCGCGCGTCCTCGGGCGCGGCTTGCAGGAGGTAGAACGCGATCCGCTGCGCCGACTTCGGGCCGATGCCCGGGAAGCCGCCCCAGCTCGTCGATGAGCGCCTGCACCGGCGCGGCGTACGGACTGCTCACGGGTGCGCGGCGCCCTAACCGAGCAGGTTGCCGAGACCGCCGAGATCGAGGTCGCCGGTGACCCCACCCATCTTCTCGGCCGCGAGATCCTGCGCGCGCCGCAGGCCGTCGCCCACCGCGGCGAGCACGAGGTCTTCGAGCATCTCGACGTCGTCGGGATCGACGACGTCCGGGGAGATCCGCACCGACTGCACCTCGCCGGCACCGGTGACGACCACCTTCACCATTCCGCCGCCTGCAGACCCCTCGACCGTCGCCGGCGCGAGCGCTTCCTGTGCCGCGGCCATGTCGGCCTGCATCTTCTGCACCTGCTTCATCATCTGGTTCATCTGCTTCTGGTTGGCCACGGGTGCTCCTGGTGGGTTCCTTCGAGGCGTTCCGTCAGTCGCGCGGCCGCTCTTCGACGACGGTGGCATCGAGACGCTTGGCGATGACGCTCACCGAATCTACCGCCGCACCGTCGTCGTCGGCGTCGACGAGCTCGGTGAGATCGACGATGTCCTCGTCGGGGTCGGTCTCGTCGGCCGGCGCGGGCTTGCCGCGGGACAGTCGAACGCCTCGGCTCCGCGTCGAAGCCGTCGTGCGCGACGAGCTTGAACAGCATCCGGCGCCCGAGCCGCGACGAGAGCGCGTCGCGGATCGTGTCCGCTTCCTTCTGGAACCGCGGCCTCGCGTTCGCGAGAAGGCCCTTCGGCACGCCGAACGTGATCACGTTGCCGTCGATCGAGAGCGGCTGCGCCTCTTGCGCGGCCGCCTTGGTGGCGGGCGGGCAGCGCGGTGAGGAGATCGCTCCACGCGAGGATGACGTCGTCGATCTCCACGGGGGACGCGTCGGCCGCATCGGGCTCGGGCTCGGGCTCGGGCTCCGGCTCCGGTTCCGGATCGGGGGGCGGCTCGGAGGCGTCGGCGTTCGGATCGGCCGGACGCGCGAACTCGCTCGCGCTTGCGCGCGCCGATGGTCTTGGTCGGGCCCGACTTGGCTCCCTCGGTAACAGCCGCGGGTACCGGCGGGACGCGAACACCACCGATCTGCTTCTCCAACCGGTCGACTCGTTCGGCAAGGGCCTGGAGCGGCGGGCCGGCGTCGCGTCGCGCGAGCCGCACGAGCGCGATCTCGAGCACGAGCCGCGGGTCGGCGGCGTCGGTGCCGCGCATGTCGACGACGGCCTGACCGAGCGTCTCGAGCGTGCGAACGAGGAGGGCAGGACCCGTCTGTTCACCGAGCGCGTCGAGACGCGCTGACGTCGCTCTCCGGTGCGTCGATCCGAACACGTCCCTTGGCCGCGGTGAGCAGGAAGCCGTCGCGCGCGGTGGTGAGGAGGTCTTCGGTGATGCGCCGCGGATCGAAGCCGGCGTCGAGCAGCTCACCGACGGCGACGAGCGCGCCGGCGGTGTCTTCGTTCGCGACCGCTTCGAGCACACGCATGCGCATCTCGAAGTCGGTGCCGCCGAACAGCGAGCTGACCTGCTCGACGTCGAGCGAGCCGTGCGCGATCGCCTGGTCGAGGAGCGAGAGACCGTCGCGCATCGACCCGGCAGCCGACCGAGCAAGGATCTCCAGCGCTTCGGGGTCGGCCGCGACGCCCTCCTGCGCACTGACCCACGCGAGAAGTCCACGGATCTCGTCGAGCGAGTACAGCGAGAAGTCGTAGTGCTGCGTGCGCGAACGGATGGTGGGAAGGACCTTCTCCGGTGAGGTGGTCGCGAGCACGAAGACGACGTGGCTCGGAGGTTCCTCCAGCGTCTTGAGGAGCGCGTTCGACGCACCGGCGCTCAGCATGTGCACCTCGTCGATCAGGTACACCTTGTACGTCGACGTCGGACCGAGCCCGAGGTGCACGCTCTCGGTGAGGTCGCGCATCGCGTCCACGCCGTTGTTCGACGCGGCGTCGAGCTCGAACAGGTCGAGGAAGCGGCCGTCGGCCACTCCGACGCAGTTGTCGCACACGCCGCACGCGTCGCCGTCGGGGGTGACCGAGGTGCAGTTCAGCGCCTTCGCGAGAAGACGGGCCATCGTGGTCTTCCCGGTGCCGCGCGGACCGGAGAAGAGATAGGCGTGGCCGACGCGCTCATCGCGCACCGCGTTGCGCACCGCAGTGGTGACCGGCGTCTGACCGATGACTTCCGAGAATCGCTGCGGTCTGTACTTGCGATAGAGGGACTGGTACGGCACGGCCACGGGGGCGACTGTAGCGACCCCGTCTGGGTAGAAATCGAGAACGGGCTCGTATCCTGAGAGCCCCCGGAACCGGTCGACATGAGGTGCTCCCGCCATGCTCGAACGACTCGCCCGAACGATGTACCGACGCCGGCGACGAGTGCTCGTGGCCTGGATCGTGCTGCTGGTCGGCACGTTCATGCTCTCGGGCGCGATCGGTGGAGCGTTCCACACGGAATTCAAGCTGCCCGGCACCGAGAGCCAGGCGGCGTTCGACCTGCTCCAGAAGTCGAGCTTTCGCGACCGCCAGGTGCAGGGTCAGGTCGTCTTCAAGGCGGACCACGGCGTGAACGACCCGGCCGTCCAACAGGCGATGGAAGGGCTGTTCGCCGAGATTCAGCGGACGATCCCCAACGTCAACGTCGTCAGCCCGTACTCGACGGAGGGCGAGCGTCAGATCGGGCGGAACGACCCCAATGTGGCCTACGCCGAAGTCAACTTCGCCGACCGCTCGAACGAGCAGTTCCGCGACGACGGCAAGACGATCAAGGACCTCGGCGACCAGGTCCACGTGCCCGGCCTCGAGATCGAATACGGCGGCGACATGTTCGCCACGAATCCGATCAACGGGGTCACCGAGGCCGTCGGGATCCTGGCCGCGATGATCATCCTTCTCGTCGCGTTCGGGTCCGTCCTGGCGATGGGTCTGCCGATCGGTACCGCGCTCTTCGGGATCGGCACCGGTACCGCGATCGTGCTCATGATGCGCAACATCCTCGACATGCCGGACTTCACGACCGCCGCGGTCGCGATGGTCGGCATCGGCGTGGGGATCGACTACGCGCTCTTCATCGTCACCCGCTATCGCGAGCACCTGGCCGCCGGCCTCGACCCCGAACGCAGCGTGGTGCGCGCGATCGACACTGCCGGGCGCGCGGTGCTGTTCGCCGGATCCACCGTCGTGATCTCGGTACTCGGGCTCATGCTCATGAAGACGTCGATCATGCGCGGGGTGTCGATCGCGATCGCGGTGGGTGTGCTCACCACAATGCTCGCGTCGATCACGCTGCTGCCTGCGCTGCTCGGATTCGTCGGCCGCAACGTCGACAAGCTCAAGATCGGTCGCCACAAGCACGCGGCGGCGGGCGATACACAGTCGGGCTGGTACCGCTGGAGCCGCGTGATACAGCGTCGCCCGTGGCCGCCGTTGATCGGTGGGCTCGTCGTGCTCCTCCTCCTCACCGTGCCGCTGCTGTCGATGCGACTCGGCTTCGCCGATGCCGGGAACCGACCCACCAGCGACACCACCCGCAGCGCCTACGACCTGATCTCCGACGGCTTCGGGCCCGGCTTCAACGGTCCGCTCCTGCTCGCGGCGAAGACGCCGAACCGCGAACAGGACGTCGTCGCGCTCACCAAGCTGAGCGACGCCCTGAACAACGGTGTGCCGGGCGTCGCGTTCGCGACCGCGCCGCAGAGCAACCAAACCGGGGACGTCGCGATCATGCAGGTCTTCCCCACGTCCGATCCGCAGGCGAAGGCCACCGCAGATCTCGTGAACCGACTGCGCGACACGGTGATCCCGTCGATCGTCGGCAGCCAGGTCGACGTGAAGGTGGGCGGGCTCACCGCCGCCGCCGACGACTTCGCGAGCTACACGGCTGCGCGTCTGCCGCTCTTCATGGGTGCCGTGCTGCTGCTGTCGTTCCTGCTGCTGATGCTCGTGTTCCGCAGCCTGCTGGTCCCGTTGAAAGCCGTGATCATGAACCTGCTGTCGATCGGCGCCGCCTTCGGCGTGATCGTGGCGGTGTTCCAGTGGGGGTGGGGCGCGAGCCTCATCGGCGTCGGACGCTCCACGCCGATCGAAGCGTGGGCGCCGGTGTTCATCTTCGCGATCGTGTTCGGTCTGTCGATGGACTACGAGGTCTTCCTGCTGTCGCGCATCCGGGAGGAGTACGACCGCACCGGTGACAACGCGACCGCAGTTGCCGACGGCCTCACTCTCACGGCTCGGGTCATCACGGCGGCCGCCGCGATCATGGTCTGCGTCTTCGGCAGCTTCGTGTTCGGACCCGAGGTCTCGCTCAAGATCATGGGTCTCGGGCTCGCGGTCGCGGTCCTCGTCGACGCGACGGTCGTGCGTCTGGTGCTCGTGCCGTCGACGATGGAGCTGCTCGGCGACTGGAACTGGTGGATCCCGAAGTGGCTCGACCGCGTGCTGCCGCGCGTGCACATCGAAGCGGGCAAGTCCCTGGAAGACGAGCTCGAGGAGCTCCGCGAGCAGGAGTCGGTGCAGGTCCACTGACCCCCCACCACCGAACTTCCGCGTTGTCCGGCGCGCGCGGCGAACCGAGCGGAGCGAGGTGAGCTCGCCAGCGAGCGAGCGAATAGTCAGGACCGTGCACCCGCCGTCGACACCGGCGCCATGAGGCCGTGCTCGTCGTTGGCTCGGGTCAGGCACCCCTGCGGCACACGGGAGGGCCCGCTGAGAGCTGCTTCCTTCCGGACCTGACTCGGTTCACGGGATCCCGTTGCGCAGGACCCGACCCTCGACGCCTCGTACGAGCCGTACCTCATTGCAGCCCGAGCCTCGGGCGGGAATTCAGCCCCCCATACGTGGGTTTGGGGTACAGGGCACCACGAGCTCCCCGCCTAGCACGGTCGGGTGTCAGGCTATCCGGATGGGCTACGAGGTAACGCTCGCGACCGTCGAGTCCCAAACGATCGCCGCGGTGCGCGAGCACGTCACGCCCGCCGACATCGGAGCTCGGTTCGGCCCGGCGCTCGACCAGGTGTGGCAGTTCGTGCGCGGCGCGGGCCTCGGCACCGGGCACAACGTCTTCCTGTACGACGATGCCCATCCCGGACTCATCGAGTTCGGCGTGCAGGTCGACACCGAGTTCGCCGACGGTGAGGTCGTGGTCTGCTCGGAGACACCGGCGGGCACGGTCGCGAGGACGACGCATGTCGGACCGTACGACCAACTCGGCGTCGCTCACGGTGCCGTGCGCGCGTGGTGCCGAGACGAGGGACGAGCGACCGCGGGACCATTCTGGGAGGTGTACGGCGACTGGGACGACGATCCGGCAAAGCTCGAAACCGAAGTCTGCTACCTGCTCGCCTGAAGGACCCCGGGTACCCTTGTCGACCCCGGAGGGGTGCGAGAGCGGCCGAATCGGCACGCTTGGAAAGCGTGTGTGGGGCAACTCACCGTGGGTTCGAATCCCACTCCCTCCGCCAAGGGCTGTTTTGCCTGGTCAGAGTGGGTCTTCCACCGAGTCACGTGAGTGGCATGACACCCACGTGACACAGCGATCAGCTGGCGCGACGCTCCCGGGCCGCGCGGCCGACTGCATCGAGACGTTGCGTCACGTCTTCTTCGAGCTCGGGGAAGAGGTGGCCGTAGGTGTCGAGCGTCACCTGGATCGAGGAGTGACCGAGCCGGCGCATGATCGTGAGCTGGTGCGCGCCCTCGGCGACGAGCAGCGCGACGCACGTGTGTCGGAGGTCGTGGAACCGAGGCTGCACCTCCAGGCCGGCGCGTTGCACTGCGGGCTTGAAGTACCGCCAGTAGAAGTGATGCTGGCGCAGCGGTGCGCCCTGCAACGCCGTGAACACAAGCGCGTCCCGCCCAGGGCCGCCACGGCGGGCGAGGTACTCAGCGAGCTCGTCGGCGAGAAATGCCGGCAGTGGGACGGTACGACGTTGGTAGTTCTTCGTTGACCCGAAAACCAGACCTTGGCCGGGGACGATCGAGAGCGACTCGGCGACTTCGACCCGCCGGCGCAGCATGTCAAGGCGTCCGACACGAAGCGCAGCGATCTCGCCCGCTCGAAGGCCTGTGTATGCGGCGAACCGCACCAGGGTGCCGTAGGGCTCGATGATCGCAGTGGCGAGCGCCTCGACCTCGTCGGCGTTGAGGAAGGCCATCTCGCGCCGGGCCGCGCGACCGATTTTCACGTTGGCGCACGGGTTGGCCTTGATCGCGCCCGCCTCGGCAGCAGCTCCGAGCACCATCGAGAGGACTGCCTTCGCTTTCTTCACGGTGCCATGCTCGAGTCCATCGGCGCGCAGCGCGGAAACGAACTGGCGCACGCTGAGCGAGTCGATCGCGCCGATCGGCTGGTTGCCGAAGAACGGTAGGACATGATTGCGAAGGTTCGACTCGTACTCGACGCGAGTCTTCGGCTTGAGGTGAGCCGTCGTCTCGAACCACTGATCGGACCACTCGCGCAGCGGCACGCCAGTGAGCCGGGGGTCGTTCCAATCGCCGCGCAGCAAGTCGGTCTCGATCGTCGCCAGGAACGCTGATGCGTCCGCCTTGGTCTTGAAGATCCGGGTGTGCGCGCGCCCGACGCCGTCTCGATAGCGGGCACGCCAGCGCCCCGAGGGCAGTCGGTCGATGGATCCGAATGCACGCCGCGCCATTACCAACCTCCTCGCCTCGGCCCAGTGTGACTTACCGCCCTGTGCTTCGACCAGAGGTCTTCTCGACACGCCCTGCCTCGATGAGCGCCTCGACGTCGGCGCCATCAAAGCGCACGTAGCGCCCGACCTTGTGAAACACGATTCGTCGTTCTGCCACGAGGCGACGGACGAACCGCACTTCGACGTTCAGTCGGTCGGCGACCTCCTGGATCGTGAGGAGCCTTTCCGCGGCGCGAGGTCGGCTCATCGATTCGCTCACCATCTTCCTTCACCAGTCAGCTCGAGCGGACGAGAACCTCGTGGACGCAGAGCGTCCTTCGGCTCGCGCGTTGGCGTGCACTGAGACCAGGGACTGACCACCCCCGGACGCCTGGGGCGTCATGGCGCCGCATGTTGGATGGAGGCATTGAGCGATGTTGCACCGCGTCACTCCCGGGACTACTCCCGGAATTACTCCCGACCTGGTGGGGACTAGGAAATTTCTTCGGCACGACCGGGGCATCGCCCCCCGGAGCGTCCCGGGTTAGTCCAGGTCACTTCGCGGAGTGCTGAGGTCGACCGGGAGTCATCTGCTGATCCGTGGGAGTGACCCGGGTCTAAACCGGGGAGTCATCCCGCCGTCCGGGAGTGATCGCGGGAGTAATCCGGGAGTCATCCCGCTGTCCGGGAGTGATTCTGCGCGCCCTGCACTGACTCCCGCGAGAAGTCCCTGTCGTCGGGACGAAACCGGGAGTGGCCCCGGGAGTGACGACCTCCATGCTCCAGGTCCATCGACCCGCGTCGAGAACCGCGGCGTCCGACAACGGCCTGCAGAAGTAGGGATCAGAACGAGCATGGAGCCGGAGGCACGCGCGGTGAACGGGGTAGCCGACGCATTGAGCAACTCGCGAGCGCATACCTGCACCCTCGGCGAGGAGGCGACCACGATTCGTCGTGATGCGAGGCCCCGCACGCGGATCACGCCCCGCCACCCACGACCGCGTCCTCGGCACGACCGACGCGACGAGCGACAGACCGATCCCAACGACCAACCGACCCAACGCAACCACCGACGACCAGACCACCAAGTCCGAGGCCAGCACCAACCGCCCAAGAACCCGACCAGAACGAACCACCCTCACCGAGAACACCGACCCGTCAATTTCAACGGCAGGCACTTGCCACCCCTGCGGGGTGGCGCCGAGGGACGTGGCGGTGCCGGCGTGTTGACGATCACGAAGCTTCGCGGGGCGGAGTATCTTGATCTCGTCGGTGGCGGAGGGAGTGGAGGACTACTACATGGGCGCGGGCGAGGCGCCCGGCGTGTGGCGCGGGACGCTGGGCGGAAGCGCTCGGTCTCGACGGCGTCGTCGGTGCCGACCGATCTGCGCGCGCTGGTGAACGGTCACGACCCGAACAGCGGCACTGATCTGTTGGTGGGGCATCGGGAACGCAAGGTGCGGGCGATCGACGTGACGTTGTCGTGTCCGAAGTCGGTGTCGTTGCTGTGGGCGTTCGGCACTCCCGAGACCTCGGCGGTGGTGTCGATCGCGGTGGTCGAGGCGACCGACGCCGCGCTCGAGTTCTTGGAGGAACGTGCGGCGTTCGCTCGTCAGCAGCAGGGTGGCGTGCGACGACGGGTCGGGACCGACGGGTTCGCGATCGCGACGTTCGCGCACCGCACCAGCCGTGCCGGGGACCCGCAGCTGCACACCCACTGCCTGATCCCCAACGTGGTGCGCCGCGCGGACGGCGAGCACGTGGCGTTCGACGCCAACCCGCTCCACGTCTGGGCCAAAGCCGCAGGCACCGTGTTCCTGAACGACCTCGAACGGACGCTGACGCGAACGTCTGGGGGTGGCGTGGGGACCGGAACGCAACGGCTGCCGCGAGATGGTCGGCTTCACCCGCGAGCAGCTGCGCGCGTTCTCGAAACGCACGGTCGCGATCGAGACCCGCCTCGAAGCCGACGGCGAGTTGGCGTTCCCGTCGAAGCGGGAGCGGATGCGCGCCGATGACCGGGCATCGCTCGCGACCCGTCAACGCAAAGACGCGACGCTGACCCCGGAGCGGCTCCGGGACCGCTGGCACGACGAAGCCACCACGGTCGGACTCGAGCCCGGCGTTGGGGTCGATGACCTGGTCGTCGGCCGCGGGCTCGACCGCGCAGGCGGTGCCGGGTGATGCCGAGTTGTTCGCGGCGCTGGTCGACCCGGCGACGGGTTTGTGTGCGGGCGACTCCCGCTTCGGCGAAGCCCACGTCGTCGAACGCGTCGCCGCGATCTCGGCCGGGCGGCTCACCACCGAGGAGATCGTCGCGGTGTCGGAGCGGTTCCTGGCATCCGGGCTGGTGGTGCGACTGGTGCCGAGCGTGGAACGGCGCCGCCCCGCCGAATGGTCCACCGTCGAACACCGCGCCGTCGAGGATCGACTCCTCGCCGGTATCCACGCGCTGGCCGCCACACCTGGTGCACCGGTCGATGTCGGTGTCGTCGACCGGGCGATCGCGTCCGAACCCAAACGGCTTGGGCGCCGATCAGGCCGAGCGCGGTGCACGCCCTGTGCGGCGAGGGTGGCGCACTCCGAGCGTTCATCGCGCCCGCCGGGTTCGGCAAGACCACCGCGCTGCACGCCGCCGCGGCCGCCCAGCTCGACGCCGGCCGCCACGTGGTCGCGTTGGCACCGACCCATCAGGCGGTCGCCGAGCTGCGCGCCGCCGGTCTCGACGCCCACACCATCGCCCGGTTCCTCGTCGCACTCCCGGACCAGCCGATACCAGCCGACACGACCGTGATCGTCGACGAGACCTCACAAGTCGGTACTCGTGACGCCGCCGCGCTCGTCGAAGCCGTCACCGCCACGCCGGGTGCGCAGCTGTGGTGCGTCGGCGACGCCCGACAAGCCCAAGCCGTCGCCGCCGGCGGCCTCGTCACCGAAGTCGAGCGCCTCGCAGCCGACGGTGTCATCCCGTGGGCGACGCTGCATCGAGAACCGCCGCCAACGCGACCCCGCCGAACAGCGCGCCCTGACCAGCCTGCGCGCCGGCGACGTCGACGAGAGCCAGACGATCCGACGCGGCGAGGGCTGGGAACACGAACACCCGACACCACTCGAGACACGCGACGCGCTCGCGCACACAGCCGTCGCGGACGCCGACCGACACGGCGCCGAGCAGGTCGCGGTCCTCGCGGTCAGCCACGCCGACTGCGAAGACCTCGCCGATCGGATCCGCACCATCCGCGCCGCCCGAGGCGAGCTCCGCGGCCCGACACTCCAAGGTCCGGGCTGGGGACCCGCCCCGCGCGTCTACGCCGCCGGCGATCGCATCCTCGTGCACACCAACCTCGGCGGCGGCCGCGACCGACAGGTGTTCAACGGCACCACCGGCACCCTCAGCTCCGTCGCAGCCGACGGCGCCACGGTGCTCCTCGACCAAGGAGGCCAGGTCTTCCTACCCGCGGCAATCGATCGCCGGGACGCCGCCCCGACGGCACACCCAACGTCTCGCATGCGTGGGCGCGCACCGTCGACGGCGCCCAAGGCGGCACCTGGCACCAAGTCCACCTCCTCGGTACTCCCGCCCTCGACCGCCTCACCGGCTACGTCGGCCAGTCCCGCGGGCAACAACCCACCCACACCTGGAACACCCGCCCCGACACCGACCACCCATCAAGGCTCCTCGCCGACCAACGCACCCCCGGCGACGTCGTCGCCGACGCCATGCGCCGCGCCGATCCCAAAGACCCTCGCCGCCCACGACGACCCCTGGCCCCTCGACCGTGCACTGCGCGCCGAACGCGACCAACACGCCGCCATCGTCGCCACCCGACCACCCGACCAGCGCGCCGAACTCGAACACGCCCGCACAGCGCTCGAACATGCCGACACCGAACACCACGCGGCCGTCGATGCGCTCGACTTTCGCGAACACGAACGCGCCAGGCTGGGTCCCCTCACCCGGCTACGGCGCGGCGGACGAGACGACATCACCCACGCCGACCAAGCCCTCGCCGGCGCGCAACGCCGCCTCACCCGCGCCACCACCACACGCCGACGACGCGCTCGCTCGCGTCGAACGAGGCGAGGAAGCCGTCGCCGCAACGAGTCGCTTGGGACCACCAACACCAATGGCGCATCGAACGCATCACCGAGATCGACCACACGCTCGACGCATCACTGGGCCGACGTCACCCTGCGCGCCGTGCACGCCGACGACCCACTCGCCTTCGGTGTCGAACAACTTCGCGACGCAGCCGCCACCTACCTGAACGACCTTCAACACATCATCCGCGGACTGCCCGACAACGCCAACGACGCGCTCGCCCGCGCGCAGACTGATCTTCACCGCGACTCAGCAGCACCAACGCGACGCCACACAGACCGTCGCCGACAGTCGCGCCACACTCGAACACGCTCACTCGGCGACACGGCTATCCGACGCGACAAGAGCTGCCATCACCACCGCCCGCGCCGCGCTCCACACCGCCGAAGACACGCTCGCCCTCGCGAACGCAGCCGTCGCGCGATCCGAACAACACGTCGCCGACCAGCAACACGCCGTCAACACCTGGGAAGCGGCATTCGACGCGACCGCCGAGGAACGCACCCGACTCATCCAGGCCGTCAGCGACATCTACGACGCCCTCGACCAGCACCCGTCCCGACCGCATCGTCGCCGCCGCGACCGACCCCACCCACGAGCTCTGGACGACGCTCGGCCCACCCCCCACCACTCGAGGTGGACTCGCCGCCTGGTGCGGCATCGCCGAACAACTCGAAGCCTGGAACGACCAACACCCATTGCTGCCACCAGGAACACACGACGCGTCGAAAACTCCGTCGTTCAACGAGCAGCGTGCGCTCGTCGACAGCAATCGGCCCGACGAACTCACCGCCCTCCTCAACAACGCCAGCGAGGTCATCGACACCGCCAGCCGCATCGATCCGAGCCCCGCGGCTTCGCGCAACGATCGAACGTCTTGGCAGCAACCCTCGAAACCGCGCAACACGTCCTCGCCGCCGAACGGCCCGTACCCCAAGTCGAACACGACATCGGACTCGAGCTCTAACAACGCGGACTTGCCGTCGTCGAGGCCAACGTGGCAGTCGCCCTGCTGCTGCGCGGTCTTTTCGCGCCGATCGGTCAGACGTTGATTCCGAAGAGGCGTGCCGCGTTCCCGCGGACCATCATGTCGATCTCGCCTTCGGGGACTCCCGCGAACTGCTTGTCGACCCACTCCTGGGAGAACGGGAACGAGCCTTCGTTGTGCGGGTAGTCGTTGCCCCACAAGAGGCAGTCGACGCCCGTGACGTCGCGGTTGCGGATCGCGATCGGATCCCACATGAACGTGGCGTGCGCCTGGCGCTTCAGATAGACGCTCGGTGGCGCATCGATCTTCGGTGAGGCGGGAGAGGCACCGATGCCGAGGCTGTGGAGACGGCTGTCGCTCCAGTGGTGGTCGAAGAACTGCATCGCGAACCCGAGCCACCCCGCGTATCCCTCGGTCATCACCAGATGCAGGTCGGGATACTTCTCGAACATGCCGTTGTAAGTCAGATGCCCGAGCGTCTCGCCCATCATGCAGCAGAGCGTGTACCAGGCGACGTCGGCGATGCCCGGATACACCGCGTTCTGCGGATTCGGGGTTCGGCGCGTAGCGCGGCCCTCCGACGTGCATGGTGAAGGGCACCTTCAAACCGTTCGCGACCTCCCACAGCGGCTCCCACTCCGCCATGTGGTACGGGCGGTCGTAGATGCCATCCGGAAGCAACGCCGGCCGCAACCCCATCCCCACTGCGCGCTCGAACTCCTTCACCGACGCCGCCACGTCGCGGTACGGGAGGATGAAGCCCGGCGCGACCCGGTCGAGGTACGGCCCCCAGGTCTCCGCCAGCCAATCGTTCACGACCTGGCAGTACGCGATGTCGACCTCGGGTGGCGTGCCCGCGTCGAAGCCGTGGATGCGCGAGATGAGCACCGCGCCGTAGACGCCATCGCGCTCGAGCTCCGCGAGCTCCTCGGCCGGATCGAAGCTCGGCGTGGCCTCGGCGCACACGTTGCCGACCGCGGCACGGGCGAGGGAAACCGGATCGTCGGTGACCTCGATCCCTCCGGAATCGACATCGGCCATCACCGCCGCCATTTGCGCGACGCGGGGCTGCTTGAGGAACGTGCCCTCAGGCCGTCGGTCGAGCCGCGGGAAGTGCTCACGGTACGACTCGGGCAGCTGCTCGACGAGCGAGTACGGCGGGGCGATGTGGCAATCCGTGGTGATCAGACGACGTTCCATGGAAACTCCCGAAGCGTGGTCGGTAAGATCATTACCATGAGGGTAGTGTCGTCGCCAGCCATGAAGCAAGAACCACCGCCTTCAGCGCAGGAGCGCATCCTCGCCGAGGTCGTCGCACTCCTCGAGTCCGGCGGTCCCGACGCGGTGATCCTGCGCGAGGTCGCCCGCGGCGCGCGCGTGTCGCTCCGAGACGTCTACGGCCAATTCGGCTCACGCGACGAGCTCATCGTCGCCGCCGTCGGGCAGTGGATGGAGACAAACGTGTATCGACCGCTGGCCGAGCCAGCCGTGGACGCGTCCCTCTACGACGCGCTCATGCGACAGTTCCGTCATATCTTCGAACCTTGGGAACAGAACCCACGCATGCTCGAGTCATTCGTCTATGCGAGATCGGCTCCCTCGGGTGACCGACTCTTGCGACAGGGTGTAGAGGCGACGGAGCCGATCTCCGCCCTCCAAGGCTTGGAGCCGGAGTATGCGGAGGACGTGGCGCTGATCATGACGAACCTCGTCTACGCCCTCCTGGGCAAAGTCGCCGCAGGTCAGCTGCCGATCACCGAGATCATGCCGACCATCGAACGTGTGCTGCGCCGCCTCACCGCAGACGTCGCGCTCCCGTCGGAGCCAACGCGCTGACACGAATTCCGTCGCGAACGACTGACGCGTGAGCGGGCTCGCACGGCTCGGCGAGCTGCTTCAGTTGGACGAGCTCCGCGCCATCGCCGTATCAGTTTCGGTCATCGCATGTCCTTGCATCAGTGAGGGAGGTCGGCGGTTGCGGCGCGCGCCAGCATCTCGGCGGCGTCGTCGGGGAGGATCACCTCGGTGTCGACGAGGTGTTCCACGGCCGCCTTGTACTTGGCGAACCAGGCAGCCTGGTCGGGATAGAGCGAGCGGACCTTCTCTTCGGGGAACGGCGTGCTGAGTCCCAGGCTGAACGGAAACCCGCCCGGTTCGGGTTCGCCGCGGTGCGTGGCGAGCGGCGCTTCCAGATCGGGCCACCGGATGCCGCCGAGGGCATTGCCGTTCTCGTCGCGGCCGTACGCGGCTTCATCGGTTCGACGCTGGATGCGGGGCTGGTTCGGAGGTGGTGCCCCGCCGTTGACCCACCGGTGCAATGCATGGACGGCGCCGCGTGTCGCCGGAGCGAAGCACACGTTCGGAGTGCGGGATGCCGGCGATGGCCCCGCGCTCGGCGAACTCTTCGGCGGAGAGCATGCCGGCATGGCCGGCGCCCGCGATCTCCCAGACGCGGACGTGATCGCTGTCGGGCTGGGCGTTCGGGTAGCAGTCGGCGGCCTCGGCCTCGGAGTTGACCACGATCACCGGAGTGGTCAGGTCGTCGCGGAGCACATAGGTGTGAAAGTCCAGGAGGGCGAAGGGGTTCGGGCCGCTCATCCGGGGCAATGACTCGAGCGCCGACTCCGCGTTGAGCGCGCAGGGCGCGTTCGGGGACACCGTCAACAGGAAGGCGTCGAAGAAGGAGGCGAGCGGCTGCACGCCGTTGACGTAGGTCATGAGCCGAGCGCCGGACTGTGAGCCCCCCGTGGCGATGACGTGACGCACCTCGAAGCCGGGCAACGGGTCCGGCTCGCGCGGGCGGTCCGGTCCCAGCAGCTGCGCGGCCTGGGTGAAGATGTCGAACGAGTAGTCGTCACCGGGATGCTCCAACGATCCGTACCGCTCCGGGTCGTCCGTCTTGAGCGCCGGCATCGGGAACCCGGTCCCGCCGGCACCACCAGCGCCCTCCACACCGATCCGCTGCGCGGAGACGCCGACGACGACGAACCCGTCTTCGACGCGGCGCGCCGCGCTCCTCGGAGGCTCGAAGCTCTCGCCGGCCGAGACGTTGTTCCAGTTGACGATCACCGTGCCGTTGAAGCGCGCCGGGTCGCTCGGACGCACCACCAGCATGCGGGTGCGAAAGTGCGCCTGCGACGATGACTCGGCGGCCCATCGCCCGTCGGTCCGGTACTCGGTGGCGCCTCCGACCAGCCGGAAGCCGCTCGCCGTTCCCTCGAGGAACCACTCCTCTTCGATCCCGCCGACCTTCTCGACCGCCTCGCCAGTCGAGCTCATCGGGGGTCCGTCGATCCGGGCCGTGAGCGTTGCCATCGCGGCACTCCTTTCGTCCGGGATCGGCGAGCGCCGCGCCGGATTCGGTTCGACGACCGCGACCGGCGCCAGCTTGGTACACGTGTTACCTTTCGATGGTACACGTGTTACCAGCATGGAGCCGTCGGGTCGAGGTGCTGGCGCAGCAAGGGAGGACACATGACACGAACGTGGTGGGTCAAGAGCCGTTTCGTTGCGGTGGTGACTGCGTTCTCTCTCGTGTGCGCATTGGGTTCGGTCGCGTCGGCCGCGGATTCGCCGAAGGTGACGGGCCCAGGCACCGGACCCCAACCGAAGGGGCTCGGTTTGGGGTCGGCCGCGGCGTTGGCGCAGAAGACCTGCACTCCGAACGGCCACACGTCGTTCAACATCGTCGGCGGTGGACCGTTCTGTGTGAGTCCGTGGCCCAAAGGTAAGGACAACGGTGGGGCGACCGCACCAGGGGTGACGGCCACCGAAGTGAAGATCGTGGCCTACATCCCGAACGACCAGATGCTCGCAGGCGGTACGGGCGCGGCGGGACCGAAGAACCAGGCGACTGGTGCGGCGGCGAAGATCCCAGACACGATCGCCGACTACGTGAAGCTGTACGACTACGCGCAGGCCCAACTGGGGACGTATCAATTGTGGGGGCGAAAGCCGAACATCGAGATCGTCACCGCGAGTGGTGCCGATGAAACCGCGCAGCGCGCCGACGCGCTCGAGGTGATCAACCGCAAGCCGTTCATGGTCGTCGACATGACCGCCACCGGGACCGGCGGCGCGCCCGTGTTCTCCTCGACGGTCGCGTCTCGCAAGATCCTCGTTTCCAGCGCGTCGACGACCGCGAAGATCGCCGCCGCGCAGAGCCCGTACCGCTGGAACTACGGCGCGGACAACGACGCCGGCACGCCCCTCACCGCGGCGTTCGTGGCTCGCTCGTTGTCGGGCAAGAAAGCGCAATGGGCGGGAGACAAGACGTTGGCGTCGAAGACACGCTCCTTCGGACTGGTATACCCCACCACGACCGGTTTCGACCTCGCCGGGTTCGAGGCTCTGGTGAAGCAGAACGGCGGCTCTCCCATGGCCCAGAAACTCGGATTCGACCCAACCAACGTCGCACAGGTCGGTGACCAGGCCCCCACGCTCATCACCAAGCTCAAGTCGTCGGGGGTCACAAGCGTGGTGCTCTTCGCCGACAATGCCCTGCTGGCTCCGCTCACCAAAGCGGCGACCGACCAGGAGTATTCCCCCGAGTGGATCTTCACCGGATTCGCCTATCAAGACTTCGACGGATTCGCCCGCACCTACGACCAGGACCAAATGCAACACGCGTTCGGGCTCAGCGTGTTGTCCCCCTATATCGGGGACGCGCCCGACTATCTCGACCTGTTCACTTGGTACTGGGGCAAGACCCAGGGCAACACCTGGTCGATCACGAACGGCTTGTTCAACGCCGTGTACACCTATATCCAGTACGCCGGGCCGACGCTCACCGTACAGAACGTCAAGAAGGGACTGTTCTCCGTACCGGCCATAGGCGGCGCCGCCACCGGAACGATCGCCGGTCAAACCGGGTACGGCAAGACCGTCGGCCTCCCCTTCGACGAGTACGCGCTGTTCGGCACCGACCGCGCACTCGCGTGGTGGAACGCTGACATCACCGCGAGCTCACAGGCCGTCAACATCGTCGGCAAGGGCGCGTTCATGTACATGGACGGCGGCAAGCGCCTCGGTTACGCCAACTTCCCCAAGTCGGAGCCGAAGTTCTTCGCGCCGGCAGGCGCCGTGGCCGAAGCCGCAATCGCCGCGCAGTTCCCCGACGGCGTCATATCCCCGGCGTCACCATGCACTTCGTGCCCCTCGAACGGCGGCACGGCATAACGCGCGCGATGGGGCGTGAGCTCAGGCCCGCGGTGCGGATCGTCGTCGCCTCGATCGAACCAATGTAAGGGGGAAACTATGTCAGGACGACGTGTCGTCGGAGCATTCGTTGTCGCCGTCGCGATGACGGTGTCGACACTCGGTGCCGCCGGAGCGCAGAGCGACGGGGGGATCCCGGTGTCGACGCGCGGGGTGGGGAAGCCGCCGCCCGGGGCGGGTATGGGCACGAAGGCCGCGCTCGAGAACCCGAAGTGCAACCCGGACACGGTGCAGGGTTGGGGCACGTTCCCGATGGTGACGACCACGGGCGGCCCGTACTGCGTGGTGCCGGCGCCCAAGAACAACGGTGGCGCAACGTCGCGTGGCGTCACGGGCACCACAATCAAAGCGGTCATCGTGCTGCCCTGGCCGGAGACGAACGGCACCGGGGCGACCAACGACCGTGGAGCGATCAACCGGGCAACTGGCCAGCCGCCGACCGCGAAAGCCGTGGCGCTCGACGCATGGGCGGCTCTCTCCCACGTCTACGAGACTTGGGACCGCAAGGTGGAGTTCACGTTCATTACCGCGAGCGGTCTCGACGAGACCTCGCAGCGGGCGGATGTGGTGAAGATCGAGCAGGAAAAGCCGATGTTCGTGATCAACACGGATTCCCGCGGCCTCGGCACTCTCGCAACAACGCTGGCGAAGGACAAGTACATCGTCTACAGCTACTCGACCACGGCTGAGGAAGCGGCAGCTCTCGCTCCCTACCTGTGGGGCCTCTTCAACTCGGAGGCGAACCTGGCGAACGCCGCCCAGTTCATCGGGCAACAAGTGGTGGGCGGCAAGGCGGAGTTCGCGGGCGACCAGGCGATGCACAGCCAGCCGCGCAAGTTCGGGCTCGTGTACGCCGGCGGGTTCCGACCTGGACGCGTTCAACACCACCTTCAAACGCGACCGCGGCACCCTCGCGACACCGGCGCTCAGCTACACCGCGAACGGCTCACCGCTCGGTGACCCGGTCACCGCGGACGAGGCGGCGCCGATCCTCATCACCAAGTTGAAGGGCGCCGGGGTGACCAGTGTGATCCTCTTCACCGACATCGCGATGACCGGTTCGCTGACGAAGGCGGCCACCAAGCAGGAGTTCCATCCCGAGTGGATCATCACCGGCGCCCAGTATCAGGACGTGACCATCCTGGCGCGCAGTTATGACCAGGAGCAGTGGGCGCACGCCTTTGGCATCGCCAACCTCCCACCGGCGCTCAACGGCGTCCCCGGGGGTTCCCTCATCGACTGGTACTGGGGGCCGACGCAGGGCTCGGTAGCCGCGACCGTCCAGAGCGACATGGCGTGGCTGGCCAACGCGATCCAGTACGCCGGCCCGCAACTCACACCTAAGAACGTCGAACGGGGCATCTTCGCGGTTCCCGGTCGAGGCGGTGCAGCCTGGCACGACCCGGCCTCCACGCAGAGCGGGTTCGGGCGCACGGCAGGGCTGCCCAACCCGGGCTACCTGTCGATGGGAGTGGACTACGCGCCGATCTGGTACGACGCCGACACCGTCGGACCATCCAACGGCCTGACGAGCATCGCCAAGGGCGTCAACTGGTACCTCGATGGTGCGAAGCGATACATCGCCGGCACCTGGCCGACCAAACCGTTCCCGTTCTTCCAGAAGAAGGGCGCGGTGGTCGAGGTGACCCCCGATCCCGCGATCGTCGGCACGCCCGTGCCCTGTACCGGCTGTCCCAGCGACGGTGGTCCCGGGTCGCCGAGCGACGCCTAGGCCTTGATCGGCACTGCGGACACAAGCCAACAGCACGGAGGACACATGTCAGAGGTCGTCGACACGACAGCAGGCGCGGTACGCGGCGTCGACGGGAATGGGGTCGTCGCGTTCAAAGGCATCCCCTACGGCGACGACACGAGCGGCGAAGGGCGCTTCGTCGCGCCGCGACCACCACTTCCGTGGGGTGGAGTCCGCGACTGTCGTCGACTACGGGCCGTCGTGTCCCGCAGGTCGCGGTCGCGGAGATGACCGGCCAGGAGCTGCCGCCGGAGATCGAGACGTCAGATCGGCATCTGGAACCGTGAGCGCCGCACGGGCGAGGACTGCCTCGTGCTGAACGTGTGGACGCCGGGAGCCGGTGACGGCGCGGTCGCGTCCCGTCCTGGTATGGCTGCACGGCGGTGGGATGAGCGTCGGGTCGGCGTCGTGGCCGCTGTACGACTTCACGAACCTGGCGCGCAACAACGATGTCGTCGTCGTCGGTATCAACCATCGCCTCGGCGTCCTCGGGTTCCTCGACGTGTCGCATCTCGGCGACGAGTTCGCCGACTCGGGCAACGTCGGCATGCTCGACATCGTCGCCGCGCTCGAGTGGGTGCGCGACAACATCGCCCACTTCGGCGGCGACCCGGCAAACGTGACGATCTTCGGCGAGTCCGGCGGCGGCAGCAAGATCACCTGCCTGCTCGGCATGCCGTCTGCGCAGGGACTGTTCCGCAGCGCGTTCGCGATGAGTGGAGCGATGCTCGACGCGCGGACCCCCGAAGCGGCACGGGAGACGAGCGACCTCATACTCGAACGCCTCGGGGTCGGCACCGACGTCGAGACATTGCGCAAGCTCGACGTCGAAGCGTACGTGCAGGCATCGCTCGAAGTCTCCGCTGGGGGCGCCGGCCGCTACGGCGTCGGTCCCACCATCAGTCCCAGCCTTCCTCGCCATCCCGCGGACGCGGTGCGCGCGGGATCAGGCAGTGACGTCAACGTCGTGCTCGGCTGCACGACGCACGAGATGGTCGCGTTCATGGGAACGCCGGAGCTCTTCGCGTCCGACGAGCCCACGGTGCGCGCAGATGCTCGTCGGCATGCTCGGCGACAACGCCGACCTCGTGTTCGAGGGCTATCGCGCGGCGAATCCCGGCGACTCACCGGCGTCGATCTTCGTGCTGATCGTGTCGGACCAGTTCATGCGCATCCCGCACATCCGGTACGCGGAAGCGTTGCTCGACGGAGGCGCAACGAACCCGCGCATGTACCTGTTCGACTTCCGCCGGCCGGGCCTCGACGGCGTCGAGCGCGCCGGTCACGGCTCCGACATGCCGTTCTTCTTCGACAACCTCGAGAAGGCGCCCGCGTCGGACGGCCCGCACGGCGCACCACTCGTCCGAGCGATGAGCGGCGCGCTCATCGCGCTCGCGCGATCCGGAGATCCGAACCACGACGGCCTTCCGTCGTGGCCGGGCTACTCGACGTCGGAGCGGCCGACGATGCTCTTCGACGTGGAGTCGCACGTCGAAACCGATCCTCTGTCGGCGGAGCGGCGCGTCTGGGATGACACCGAGCTACCCGCGGGCCTCGGGTGACGGTGGCGATGGGCACCGGTGTGACGATCGTGACGGGCGCGGCGAGCGGCATGGGCCTCGCCACCGCGCGACGACTGCTTCGCCCCCGCGAGACGATGCTCCTCGTCGATCTCGACGCCGCGAAGCTCGACGCGGTGCGCGCCGACCTCGCCGAGTACGCCGCCGGATCTGAGTGGGTGCACACGGCGGTCGCCGACGTGACCGACACCGATGCGATGGCGCGCCTAGCCGAGACGGTGCGAGGCCTCGGGCCGTTCCGCGCCCTCGCGCACGCGGCCGGTATCTCGCCGACGATGGGTGAGTGGTGGCCGATGATCCACGTCGACCTCGTCGGCACCGCCCGCATCCTGCAGGCCCTCCTGCCTCTCGTGGAGCCCGGCTCGGTCGCGGTGTGTTGGGCGTCGAACAGCGCGCACATGGGCGCGACTCCCGCCGGCGATCCCCTGCTCGACGGCATCCTCGACGATCCCCTCCACCCCGATCTCCACGCTCGACTCGAGGCGGCGCTCGAAGGCCGCTGGGACGGCGAGGCGGGGAGCGGCGCGGCCTACGGGTGGGCCAAGCGCGGCGTCATCCGCCTCGTGCGCCGCGAAGCGAGCGCGTGGGGCGCACGCGGCGGACGGCTCCTGTCGATCTCACCCGGCATCATCAACACACCCATGTCACGTCAAGAACTCGAAAAGCAGCCGATGATGCAGGTCATGCTCGACAACACACCCGTCCCGCGCATGGGCGCGCCGAGCGAAGTGGCCGACCTGGTCGCGTTCCTCGTGTCCCACAATGCGGGCTACCTCACCGGCACAGACATCCTCGTCGACGGCGGCGTCAGCGCCACCATCGAACAGATGCTCAACCCATCGTGATCGAACGGCGCGTGACGAGGGCCGGGAGTTCATGACCGACGAGACGCGTACACACGACGAGTTCCTCACGTCGGTCGAACGGGTGATCCCGGCGCCACCGCAGAAGATCTTCGACCTCCTCTCCGATCCCTCGCGCCATCCCGAGATCGACGGGTCGGGATCGGTCCGCGCTGCGAAGCGTGGGCCGCAACCTCTTGTCCTGGGGTCGACCTTCACGATGTCGATGAGGCTCGGGGTGCCCTACTCGACCGTCAGCGAGGTCGTCGAGTGCGAGCCGGACCGGCGAATCGCGTGGCAGACGTACTCGACGATCAAGTGGCTCGCGAGATTCGGGGGCGGGCGCATCTGGCGCTATGAGCTCGAACCGGTCGACGGCGGAACCCTCGTGCGAGAGACGTGGGACACCCACGAAGGTCCCGCGGGACGACGGACCACGGTGAAGCCGCGCACGTGTGACTACATGATCGCCAACATGGAGAAGACCCTGATCCGAATCGAAGAGCTCACGGCCTCGTAGCGCGCTGCTAGGGATCGACCCTGGCCCGCAACTGGCTGACGGCCGTCCAGGGGTGGGCGGCGTGACACCCACGTGACACAACGAACGGTCTTCGAGGGTCACGTACGGTCACCGGCGGACAGGCGATAGGTGGCTTGACCTGGGCAAACGCGCTACAGCCGAGCCATCGCCTGCCACCCGGAGAGGTCCCCGTCGAACCGTGGGTTCGAATCCCACTCCCTCCGCAAACCGTTGCCACAATCACAACGTTTGCGCTGGTCAAGGACTGCTTCGCGTGTCCGATCGGGCGTCCTGTCGCTCGCGCGGACCGGGAGCGCAACGTATCGAGCCTTGCCTAGCGGTTCGGCGTTGCCGATTCGGCTCCGCCTGCCATGAAGGCCGCCGTCATTGCGATGAGATGTTCGGCTGCGGTTGCCGGCGTGTGACCCCTTCGTGTGGTGAGCGTCTCGAACACCTCGAAGCTCGTCAGGTCGATGAGCGCGTCTGTGATTCCGCGTGCGCTCCATTGGGCCGGGGCGACGCCGTCGGCGACAAGGCGCTGGGCAAGCACCTCCATCGACTGGTGACGTCGGCCGTGGTACGTCGCGTTCACGACCGCAGCGACGTCGGGATCGCGGCGGGCGAGCTCGAGCGCCAGCGGTAGCCCGTCACCGAGTTCGCTGAACATCCGGCAGTTCTCCCTCAGTACCTCCCGCACCGCCTGGCGCGGGTCGGGGAGCGCATGCGCCTGATCGATCGTCGAGAGCTGCGCGCCGCGAGAGTTCGTTCCACGTGAGCGCCGTGACGACCGCGCGCTTGTCGCCAAGTACCCGGTACACAGTGGCGCGCCCGACCCCGGCCCGAGCCGCGAGTCCGTCGATGGTCGTGTCGTGGAACACCCCTTCGATGAGAAGGTCGCGGGCCGCCTCGATGATTCGCTCCCGCGTGGCCGCCGCTTGACGAGCGCGTGCCTGCATGCGATACGCGCGACGAGACGCTGGAGACGGGGCAACAGGGTCAGTCATAAGGGCAGAGAGACACGTCGGTGTTGACACGGGCACCGGCGGCAATTCATGATACAAGCCGTATCATGAAGATGCTGGCCTGATGGGGGATCACACATGGCAGTGCCCACGAGCGACATGCCGGACGAGACGGGTCCGGACCGATGAGCACGGCGCAGACGATCTTGATCGTCTACGGAACGGTCAGCCTTGCGTTCGGTTTCGCGCTCGGCCTCCCGCTCTCTTCGGTCCGTACGCAGCGCTCTGAAGCGCCTCGTCACCTGACGGTCGCGCACCTCTCCGCGATCATCCAGGGCGGCGTGCACCTGGCGCTGTCCGTTGCGTTCGGCTTCGCAGCGATGACGGCCTGGCTCGCGACGCTCAGCGCGGCACTACTCGTCGTCGGATCGGCGCTCTTCGTCCTGGGCGCGACCGCGAACTGGATCCAGCACGTCGGCGATCACTTCGCCGAACGATCGCTCGGATGGAAGCTCCTCGCGGCAAGTGGTCCCCCGCACTTGAGCGGCATCGCGATCGTCGCGGTCGGAGTCCTGGCCGCCGTCTGATGCGCTCCGTGCCCCCGATCACATCGCCGTGAGCCTCATGAGAACCCGGCGGTGCGACCGGACAAGAGCACGTGCATCAGGATCGGATCCGGGTTCGAAAGACGTCCCACAAGTTCCGCAAAGGCGCGAGAGGACTCTCCGCCGTATTCTTGTGGCCAGCAATCCGCGTATGCCGGATGCGCGTATGCCGGACTCGCAGCCACAAGAACCGCCCATCGCATCAGTTCTGTGCGTCAGTCGTACTTCACGAGCTGGACTTCCATGCCGCCGGGCTGCTTGAGAAACGACGTGTACATCCTCGCGAAGTCCTGTCGATGCGGTGCCGTACTTGTCTCCATGCCCGCTGCGACAAGGCTTGCGTGCGCCGCGTCGACATCGTCGGTACGAAACCCCAGATGGCGCAGGTGGACTTCGCCATCCTCAGACGTGCTCAGCTCCAGCTTGAAATCGGAGCCGGGGTCGACGACCACAGCAAAGTGCTCTGAACGGAACTGAGCCACCATGCCGAAGGCGGTGGTCAGCCGTTCGATTTGGTCGTCGAGGTTCGGCACGGTCAGGGCTATGTGGTCAAGTGCAGGGGATGCTGTCATGGCGGCTCCGATCTGATGGCTGGCTCGAGGCGGGACGTGTCGCGTCCGACTGAGATCATCGACTCGCGCGGCGGATGCGGGCGACGGCCATCGGCCGAGCTCCGGCGCGTCGAAACCGCGCGAGCGACGGCTGCTCGGGTGCCGGCTGGTGGTTGTCAATGGAGGCCGGCGGTGATAGCAGGAACGGGAGAGCCGTTGCAGCATGGGAAGAACGTGCGTCGGATGCTGAGATCCATTTCGCCAGGCGCCGGTCGAGCTCATGGTCCATACGCTGGCGGACCAGGGCGAGGTCGGCGTAGAGGGCCGCGAACTCCCGCTTTGCGATGACGTCGCGCTCTGCGATGACGTCGACGGTCATTGCGGTACGGGCAACAATGCTCGCTGGTTCGCGGATCCGCCGGATGAGCCCGATCTCGCCGAAGTAGCCGCCGGCACCGATCTCGTCGATCGGTTGACCGTCCCGCCAGACCTCGGCGGTTCCGCTCAACACGATCACGAACTGGCGCGGTCGCTGACCCTGGCGTACGAGCACGGTCCGAGCCCCAGGGCTGAGTCGAGTCGCGGCGCGTGAGACCTGGCGTAGCTGTGAACGGGAGCATCCCGCGAACAGTGGCAACGCCTTGTACTCCCGCATTCGGCTGTCAATACGAGTCCACATCGCCGCTGGCCGAGGGAGAGCCGTCGAGCGCCATCGCACCCACGCCCGGGCGGAGGCGCGGCCGAGGGGCGCGACGGGAACGGCCGGCTCGGTCGCGGTCATTCGCGCGTATTGGAAGAGCTCGACCACGTTGCCGGACGGGTCCTGCAGCAGGATCTGCTTGCCGGCGGGTCCTTCGATGATGTCGTTGCGGAACCGGGCGCCGGCGTCGCGGAGGCGAGCGACTTCGCCGTCAATGTCATCGACGATGAAGTGGATGCGGTTCCAGCCACCTGGTCCTGGCTTGGCGCCGTCGGCCATCGGCCTGCCTGCCGAGCTGGTCGGTCCGCTGAGCAGCAGCCGGAGGTTGCCCCGGGCGACGTCGGCCAACACGGGTGCGAAGTTGTTGAGGACCTCGAAGTCGAGGACTTTGGTGTAGAAGGCGACGGCCTCTTCGACGTCGTCGACCATGTAGCGGACGCTCACCGTCCCACTCGGTTCAGTCATTGCTCCTCCTCGTTCTCAGGACGCGGGTGTGCCGTTGGTGATCACCGCGAGCAGGAACCCGATGCGGGTCTCGAGCTCGGCAGCGGTTTGTTGGAATGCGGGGTAACTCGCCTCGTCATCGGCTTGGCCGGCCGCCGGGTCAGGGATGCTCCAGTGGATGGTCTCGGGGTCGCCGGGGAACTCGGGGCACACCTCGCGGACCCGGTCGCACAGGCTGATCACCCAGTCGAAGTGCTGGTCGGCGAACACGCTCAGATGCTTCGACTCGTGACCGGCCAGGTCGACGCAGTGCTCGTCTCGCATCACCCGAACCGCGTTGGGGTGCAACGGCTTGGGGTGGCTCCCGGCGCTATAGGCCTGGACGATTCCTCCGGAACGATCGCGGGTCAGCGCCTCGGCCATCTGCGACCGGGCGCTGTTGCCCGTGCACAAGAACAGGACCGTCACCGTGCCCGGCCCGTCGCTGCCACCCGATGGCGGGGTGAGGCCAAGGCCGGGGTGAAGAGCCCCGGCCGTCGCCGTCAGCAGCTCACTGATCCGGGTTAGATCGGCGGTGTAGTAGGCGTCGCGGCCGTCGGCCGAGCTGCGGCGCGTCGAGACAAGGCCGGCTTCCCGGAGCTTGCCCAGATGGTACGAGACGAGATTCTGCGCCTCGCCGACCAGGCCCGTCAGCTCGTGCACGGTGCGGTCACTTCTGGCCAACTCGCCCAGCAGCAGCCAACGCAGCGGATGGCCGGCCAGTTGCAGGAACTCGGTCGGGGCAACACCCCGAACATCGTGCGGCGCGGTCACGTCCGAACTTTACATCAACTATGTTCGATGCGTCAAGACAGATTGGTGAATCTGTCTTGTCAGCTTGGGAGGACGGTCCCACACGAAAGCCAAGGCCCCGGACCAACTCGCTGCCCTACATGAGAGGTATCACGCGGTGCCGCGCCGGCCCTGATACGAACTCACCTCTGGGGGCGCGTTCGGTCGCCCGACCGATTCGGCGTGATCGACGTCACTCTGTGGTCGGATGGGGTCGCGCTCGGAGAGCCAGGCCGTCATCCCGGCGCTACAACCTCCGGTTCTCGGACGACAGCACCTCAGCGAGTACCGGGGCCGGGTTCGAAAGACGTCCCACAAGTTCCGCTCCGACCGGGCACTCAGCGCGGCGCCTCGATGAGCCGGTGTGCGTCCTCGATGAGCCACGCCGAGAGGTCGAGTGCATCACGCCACAGCACATCCGGTGGCGCGGGCAACGGTGCTTGCCTGTCTGCCCGTAACGCCATCGCGGCCCTCACGACAACGTGCCACCGCATCGGCACGACCTCGAGGGCGTACCGACCAGCACCCGTCTTCGACGTGACCTCCAGCGTCGCGACCGTGTAGTGGAGGCGGGGCACCCCGAGTACCAGCCACTGCAGCCCGTACTCGAAACGCACCCGGGCTTCCGTCGCGACTTGTGCGCTCGCCCACTGCAACCACTCCGACCAGTAGCTGTCGAGATTGGCAAGGTTCCAGCGCCGCAGAACGTCGGCATCGAACCAGACATCCCGCTGGCCCAGCGGAGCCCCTCGAACGGCGATTGCTCGCGTCGACAGCACGCGCCAGGCCACGGGGTTCGCCTCGAAGGCGCCCTCGGGGCGGAACTCGCCGCCGACCGAGCACGGCAACGACAACCCGGACGGATCGCGCCCCAGATCCTCTCGGGTTGCGTACAGAACGTCGACACTCGGTCGGGACGGGCGATGTATCGCCGCGAGCGCCGCAACCTCCGCGCGCGTCGGCCGGGCACGAGAGATGGCCACGAGGTCGACATCGCTGATCGGCGGCCGGTAGTCATCCAGAGCAATCGACCCGGTGACGTACAGGCTCTCGGCGAAGCCGTCCGCGACGTCGTCCACCTCTGCGAGATAGCCGTCAACGACCGCTCGGACTTCACCTGGCAGGCCCCCCACGCCTTCATCATGCCGGACGCGCTCGCCGCCACGTCGACCCGAAGCTGAGAACACCCCGACACTCCGGCCACGGCCTCGCGGGTAAGCCACGCTCAGCAGTACCGGATCCGGGTGCGAAAGACGTCCCACAAGTTCCGCAAGGTCGGGGGGCTTCGTGTGCGATCCGCGTGAGCGAGACGGTCACTTCGGTGTGGCGTTCACGATGCCGTCGAGCCTGCCGAACGTGTCGAGTGCGACGCCGCCGACATGGCCGGGGGTGATCTCGACGACGTCCTCAGCAGCATGATCGGCGACGCTCCGGCGTCCGTCGGCAGCGACGAGGACAGTCTGCGGTTGAGCAGCTGGCTCCGGCAGTTCGCAACCAACGTGCACGCGCCCTACATCCTCATGAGCCTCGCAGTGCCGAGCTGCGGGCGGCGGCGTCATCGTCAACGTCAGCTCGGCCGTGGCCGACATGGCCGAGATCGGCCGTCGCGGCGCGGCGCCGGTCCGGCCTGGCTATGCCGCCACCAGGCCCGCTCAACCGCATGACCACGCGCCCGCCACCCGCCGCTGCCGCGCGTCGATCCCGGGACGACTCATACCGAGGCCGTCGACGTCCTGGCCGACCGCGGCTTCGTCGACGCCGGCCAGTGGGGGCCCATCGACATGCCCGTCGCGACCATCATCCAGCTCCTCGAGAGCGACGACCCTCTCGCCCACACCGGCCAAGTCGTGCGTGCCCGTGGCTGACCCAACCACGCAACGCGCGCCGTCCTGCCGGCGTAGCACCACGACGGACCGCGGTAGCGTGCTCGCCTCCATGACGATCCGCGGCAAGGCACACATCGTCGGCGCGTACGAGCACCCGGCGCGGCGACTTCCCGACTCCACGGTGCCACGCATCCATGCCGAGGTGGTCACCGGCGCGCTGGCCGATGCCGGCCTGACGCTGGCGGACGTCGACGGCTTCTTCTGCGACGGCACCGTCGGCTTCGGCCCCATCTCGATGGTCGAGTACCTCGGCCTGCACGTCGGGTACGTGGACTCCACCGAGATCGGCGGCTCGTCGTACGTCGCGCACGTCGGCCACGCCGCGACCGCGATCGCGGAGGGAAAGTGCTCGATCGCGCTGGTCAGCCTGGCTGGCATCGCGACGTTGGGTGGCGCCGGGCGCCCCGGCCGCGCGTTCCCCGAGGGGCCATTCGAGAACATCTGGGGGCTGACGGGCCCGGTATCGAACTACGCGATCGCCGCCCGTCGACACATGTACGAGTTCGGCACGACGAGCGCACAACTCGCGGAGATCAAGGTCGCGGCGTCGCTGCACGCGCAGCACAATCCCAACGCGGTGCTGCAGGACCCGGTCACGGTCGACGAGGTGCTCGACTCGCCCATGATCGCCGACCCGCTGCACCGTCTCGACTGTTGTGTGGTCACCGACGGTGGCGGCGCTGTCGTGGTCGCGCGCGCTGAGATTGCGCGTGACCTTGCGCGCCCGAGCGTGAAGGTGCTCGGTCACGGCGAAGCGGTGAAGCACACCGACAATGGACGCGTGGACCTCACGTACAGCGGCGCGGTGTGGTCGGGGGCGCGTGCATTCGCGGAGGCGGGAGTCGGGCCTGCCGACATCGACTACGCGTCGATCTACGACTCGTTCACCATCACCGTCCTCGAGTGCATCGAAGATCTCGGCTTCTGCGACAAGGGCAAAGGAGGCAGCTTCGTGCTCGATGGCGCGCTCGTCGCGCCCCACGGTCGACTTCCCTTCAACACCGATGGTGGCGGGTTGTGCAACAACCACCCAGGCAACCGGGGCGGCATGACGAAGATCATCGAGGCGGTTCGCCAACTCCGTGGCGAGACCCATCCTGCGGTCCAGGTACCCGACTGCGCGCTCGCCATCGCGCACGGCACGGGAGGCGCGCTCTCCACGCGCATGGGCAGCGCCACACTCGTACTCGGCCGGGAGGACGCGTGAAGCCCAGGGGCGGATGTCGATGAGCGAACTACTGCCGACCCCCGTCCCCGAGGTGACACCCGAGACCGCCGCGTTCTGGTCGGCCACGGCGGAGGGCACGCTGTTGCTCCCTCGCTGCGAGCGCTGCGACACTGTGATCTGGTACCCGCGCGCGTTCTGTCCAGCGTGCGGGAGCCTCGAGGTATCGTGGTTCCCTGCGAGCGGACGCGGCTCCATCTACAGCTTCACGATCGTCCGGCGCGGCGCGGCTCCGTACGAGCGTTCCGTCCCCTACATCGTTGCCTACGTCGAGCTCTCGGAAGGCCCGCGCGTTCTGACCAACGTCGTCGAGTGCGAACTCGATGAGGCGGAGATCGGAATGCCCGTCGAGGTGGTCTTCCACGACACCGGCGAGGGAACCGCGCTCTACCGCTTCCGCCCGTTCCGACGCTGACACTCAGCGCACCGAGGGGCGCGCCTGGGAACGGTCCAGCGGTGATCGGACCGCGCACCCACCAGACCCGGTCGGACCTACCGGGGCACCGCGGAGCCACCTGCGGTGCGCGCTAGCCGGTGAACGCCGGCTGGATCTCGACTGGCGGTGTGACCTGTCTCACCGGGGGTTTGGTGGGGGCAAGCATGGTGGTGGTGGTCGCCTCTTCCGGCACCGTCGTGGGGGTCGGGGGGGTGGGCTGTGTGAGTTGGACCTCGACCGCGCCGATGTCGCAGTTGTGGCCGGGAAACTCGGGTCGAGGCAGGAAACGCTGGTCGGTGGTGATGCCCGCCGCCGGGCCGCTCTGGCAGTCGAAGACCGGGATGGCGTCGATGAGTGGGCTCCCCGACAGAGGGAGGCGAGTTTGCGTCGGCCCGCCGTTGTTCGCCAGCGCGCCGAGGAGCGGGTCCCCGGAGTCGGAGTGATCGCCGGTATTCGTAAAGCCGCAGCTTCCGTCATCGTCCCAGTTGAACCCGTCCGAGTTCAGCGAGGGACCCGCGGAGTTGGTACCCCCACCTTGAGGGAGGGCCACCACCGACCCGAACATGGTCACGGTCGAATCCGTGTAGCCGCTCACGTTGGCACCGTCAGGACTGCTGTTGGACACCACGGTCGCATACACCAGCGTGGCGACACCGAAGGTGCGGATCCCGCCGCCCGCGTTGCCTTCGGTCGTGGAGTTGCCGCTGATCGTCGAGTTCGTCACCGTCAACGACCCCGAGCCATCGGACTGGAAGATGCCGCCACCTTCGCCCGCGGTCGTGTTGCCACTGATCGTCGAGTTCGTCACCGTCAGCGTGCTCCCGACGCTGATGCCGCCGCCCGCGCACGAAGCGCTATTGCCGCGGATCGTCGAGTTGATCACCGTGACCGGGCTGCTGGTACGGATGGCACCGCCGTAGCAGGTGGTGTTGTTGTCCTGGTTGCCGCCGGTGATGGTGACGTTCTGGAACGTGAGCGCGAAGTCGCCGTTCTGGCCGAAGACCCCGGCCGTGGGGCAGGTTTGCGTCACGGTGAATCCATGCCCGTCGAGGGTGAGCGCGGTCGTGGGGCTGACCCGGGTGACCTCGCCGAAGTTGGAGGCGCAGTCGCTCAGGGTGATGTCGTTGGCGAGGTCGATGGCAGTCGCCGACGGATCCCCGAACGCCAACCGCAACTCCGCCTCGTTCGACACGACGGCGCCCGCCGGCGTCGAGAGCCACCCGACCAGTCCCACGGTGACGAGCGCCAGCGTCGTCACCAGCACCCCCACTCGACGGTGCCCGAATCCCGCCATTGTGGTCCCTCCGCCTCCGGCGCACTTCGTGGCATGCGCTCATCGCCTCGGCGTCGTCCCACCCCACTATCGAGACGGCGGCACGCTACCAGTTCGGGCGGCATTCCACACGGAACACGATCCACCCCTGCCTGCGCAGACAGAGAGGTCCGAACGAGCGTTTCATCACGCGTCGCTTGGAGTCACAACATCCCTTCGAGTAGTCCGACCCCTCGCGACGTGGCGCCATCGAGCACCGACTCGACCGCACGCCGACGTGCCAATGTGTCGTGCGATACGACACCTGAGCAACATCGGACCGTGCAAGTTCGTCGAGCCAAACTCGGAAGAGTCGAGGCACGTCTGCGCCAGCTGGAGGAAACGAACATGGACGACTACGAGGTGATCGTCAAGGGGCTCGAACCCGTGCGGGTGGTGACGGCGACCGAAGAGTTGGCGGACCACTCCGGGATCGGGCAGGCGCTCGGAGCCCTCTACCCGCGGCTGCACGCTGCGCTCGATCGCCACGGCGTTGTGTTTCGCGAGCCGTCGTACGCGCTCTACGAAGACGCCGACGACGAACCCCCGTCGCTTCGGGTCACTGCCGCCCTGTCTTGACGACATGGTCGTCGTGCTCGGTGACCGCGTCGCGTAAGATCGCGTCGTGGCGCGCCAACGCGCCCGGCATCGTGTCGAGATGCTCCTCCCACAAGCGCGTCGAACCCTCGAGGTCGTGTCGTTCAGCGCTCGGTGAGTTGTTCTCGGGCAAGCATCGCGGCAGTCGAGCCGCGACGTTGGCGCGCGCCGGGCACGATCAGTCAGTCATCGAGAACCGTGAGGTCGAGGTCGCCGAGGCTGTCGGGAGCAGCGATCATTTCGATGTGGACGATCTTGCCGTGCGTGATCGTGAAGTCCCATGCGACCTTCGGTCGCCCGCCCACCACCCACACGACACCAACGGCTCCGTCGATCAGTGCCGGTTGTGCACCGAGGGCACGACCGGAGAAGGTGCCGGCAACAGCCGCGGCGCCACGGACCTCTTCCGACGAACCCATCCGCACGGCCATTGAGTCCGCTCGGAGCACGACGTCCGGATCGAGCATCGCGACGAGCGCGGCGAAGTCACCGTCGCGTGAGGCGGCGAGGAAGGCGTCGACGACTTCGCGCTGGCGGGTGGGATCGGCGTCGCGAACGGGTCCCGATCCCTGCACCTTGTTGCGGGCGCGGCTCGCGAGCTGTTTGGCAGCGTTCGAGGACCGGCCCACGATGACACCGATCTCGTCGAACGGCACCGCGAACATGTCGTGCAGCACGAACGCAAGCCGCTCGGCGGGGCTGAGCGTGTCGAGGACCACGAGCAGCGCCGAGCCGACCGAGTCGGCCAGAAGCGCTTCGTGTTCGGGGTCGCTCCGGGCCGTGAGGCTCCCGAGGTGGTCGGGCAGGTGCGCACCCGCGGGCTCCTCGCGCCGCGACGCACGCGAGCGCAACATGTCGAGCGACACCCGAGCGACGACCGTTGTCAGCCATCCGCCCAGGTTCTCGACGGCGCTGGTGTCGGAGTGGCTGAGCCTGAACCACGTTTCCTGGACAGCATCGTCTGCTTCGCTCCGTGAGCCGAGCATCCGGTAGGAAACCGCCCGCAGATGGGCGCGGTGTGCCTCGAACCGGTCCACGAGCCAGTCGTGTTCGGACACCGTTACCTTCTTCCGTGGCGATCCGTCATGTCACTGACGATCCAGCCCGGATCGACGTAACACGACGAGCGTGAGGAGCTCTCGATGACGTCAGGCATGAAGACGATCATGTACCCAGTCAAGGACCTCGCTGCCGCGAAGCAGCTCTACGGCACGCTCTTCGGCGTTGCGCCGTACATGGACGAGGCGTACTACGTCGGGTTCACAGTCGTTGGCCAAGACGTCGGTCTCGACCCCAACGGCCACAGCAAGGGCATGACCGGCCCTGTCGGCTACTGGCACGTCGACGACATCAACGAGAGCCTCGAGGCGCTCCTGGACGCCGGGGGAGAAACGCAACAACCGATCAGCGATGTCGGCGGCGGGAAGCTGATCGCAGCGGTGAAGGACGCAGACGGCAACACCATCGGGCTGCTCCAGGCGCCTGCCGGTGGCCGGGCCTGAGCGCCACCGCTGACTCCGTCACTCGTGGATCTCAAGCTCGCCGCCCTCGAACGACTCGTGGCCTCCGGGGATCGGGGCCCGGACGCCGGCAGACGCGATGACTTCGCGCTGCTCGACCGCAAGGTCAGCCATCTCGAGAAGCTCTGCGCGGCGCTGGCCGCCGACCTGCGCGCGGGACGCGCATTGTGCCCTCCACGCGCTGAGGTCAAGCTCTCTGAGCAGAGCACGACTCAGGGCCGCCGAGGTACTCCGCGTCCAACATGAGCGGGGGCGTCGCGATGACAGTTGCCAACGATCGTGCGTGATCCGGGCGGGTCGCGCCCACCAGCGCCACCGTCACGCCGGGAAGCGAGCGTGTGACCTGGAGCACGCGAGCGCCGTCATCATCGAGGTGCGGGACGAGTTCACCGAGCTGTTCCGACACGGAGTGCAATTGCTCCGTCCCGCCGCCGTCGAGAGCGCGGCTCGCCAACATGAGCAGGCCCTTCTCGGCGCCGTAGGTCAGCGCCGCCGTTGCCGGGCGGTTGCGGCCGTGTGCCGACACTTCGAGCGCCTCACGGAGCAGGACATTGACCGGCAGCTCGATCACCCGGCAGTGGTGCCGGGGGCCGGCCACCGATTCGGCCCATGCGAGCACCTCGTCGAGATCGATTGCGAGCGCATCGCCTCGCGGGACCCGGAGCGCCTCCGCGGTGCTGATGCCGTACCAGCCGATCCGCCCCGCGTGGGCGGCTTCCTCGAGGAAGTCGAACGCTTCCTTCAGTGTTCGTTCGAGGGCGAGCCTTCCCTGCGCGGCGAGAACTTCTTCAGGGTTCTGCAAGAGAAAGGCGTCGAGGGTGTCGAGGCCGAGTAGCCGTCGTTGTTGTTCCAGTTCCCAGTCGAGGTATCGAGGGCTGAGGTCGTGGTCGCCAGTGGTGGCCACACGGCCGCGCTCGAAGGGTGGTAGGTGCTCGAGGAAGCCGGCCTTGGAACAGATCAGGACCGAGTCACGCGTCACCGCCCCGCTCCAGAACGCGCGGCGCAGGGCGTGGCCCACGAGGGCGACGCCGTCCCCTCCGCCATGATTTGCGGCCACGTCGATCACGTTGCACCCGTTCCGGAGCGCGATCAGCAGGCTCTCGACGGCGAGGACGTCGCGCTCGAAGCCGAACCTCGCGGTACCCAGGCCGATCGACGAGAGCCGGAGGCCGAGGCCGGATCGGAAATGGCCGGGCGCTGCCTCCGCGCAGGCCGCGGCGTAGCGCTCGGTTCCCTCCGCGGTCGCGCGCCCGGAGGCGACCGCCTCCACTGACGATGCACCGCCATGGCCCGAGTCGCGCTCGAGCTCAACCAGCGCCTCGATGGCCGCCGCGCCCGGCAGGGCAACCAGGTCCGGTGCCACGAGATGGCGGTGCGGCGCCCACCGGAAGCCGAACTCGTGGGGATCTGTCGGACCGAACAGGCCGATGCTCGGAACGCGGGCGAGATCGGCGGCGTGGAGGAAACACGAGTCGACGCCCACGAAGCGGTCGGCCGCCGCGACGACCGCCAGGGCGTCGCCGAGCTCGAGGCCGAGCCCCGCGAGGATTCGGTCCTCTGCCGAACAACGGGACCACAGCAACCCGTCACCGAGGCCAACGTCGAACACGACGCCTCGCGGGTGCCGTGCGAGCCAATCGTCGACCAGGGCGGTCCACGCCTCGCGCGTCCAACCCTTGGCTTCTTTGGAGTCCGGGTGGACGACGAGCAGGAGTCGGTCGCCGAGCGCACGTCGAAGCGTCACCGCGGTTGCAACGGCGTCGGGCGGGAGCATCGGCGGGGTCGCCCAGGGCTCGAGGGCTGCCTGGGGGTCCAGAGCGCGAACAACGTCGAAGGCCAGGTCGCTGCTGTGGCGACGGAAGTCGAGCGGCAGCGCAACGTCGAAGTACGGCGCAAAGCCGATGGAGACATCGGGCCGAAGGCCGTCCACCAACTGCTCGAGGTCGGCGCCGTGCCACGGGTTGAGTGAGACGAACGTCGTCGCCGGACGCTGGTCCAGCAGGTCTCTCAGCACGCGTGTCGTGTCGAAGCGATACGCGTCTTCGTGATACACGGCGTCGACTTCGACCACCAGGTCGGCGCGCACGTCACGGAAGAAGATCCCGCTGTACCCGCGACGGGCAACGAGGACGAAGCGATCACCGCGCCGCCGGCAGGCGTCGGCGAGAGCCCGCAAGGCGGGAAGGGAGAGGAGGTGATCGCCGCGGGCGTTCAGGAAGCAGGCGACCATGGCGGCTTGCGTCGTCACGCGGTATCCCTGCGGATCACTGCATCGCGGATGTGAGCGATGAGCACCTTCAGGTCGCGGCACCAGACGGATGGATTGTCGAAGCCGTTGCGTCGCGAATAGCGGTGTGGGAGGTACCCGCCGCCACAGATCGCCTCGTGCTCGCAAGCCTGGCACGTCGCGCACAGATTGATCTGCCCGCTCAAGGCCTTGGCCACGAGCGGCCTGGCGTGGGCCAGCTCGACAAAGGCGTGCGACAGGACGTTGAGCCCGCTCGACGCGATGCCCTCGTCGCAGACCCTGAGCGCGTCGAGGCCTTCGATCGATCCGTCGGTTTCGATCACCACGTACCGGAGGGCAGGGTTCCCGAAGACATCGGAGAGGCCCGGACCTCCGAGCATCCGCTCGATGAGGTCCCAGAACAGCCCGACGAAGACCGACGCGTCGTCGAGTTCGAACCAGGCGTCGAAGACGGGAAGCAGATAGTCGGCAACCGGCGTCTCGCCACGACCGCCGTACCAGAGCAGGAACGAGTCGTGCGAGACGTCTGGAAGCAGGAAGTCGATGTGCCGAAGGCCTTCGGACAGGAAGTGCTCGAAGATCGGCAGACCGGATTCGCCCGGCGTCACGACGGTCAGCACCGCCGGCTCGATGCCTTCGGCCCGAAGCGCATCGATGCCCCGGACGACGCGGGCCCAGCTCCCCCGGCCGAAGTGGTCCACCCGCGATCGATCGTTGATCTCAGGTGGTCCATCGAGGCTCACTCCGACCTGGACATCGAGCGCCCGAAGAACCGACGCCCACCGCTTGTCGAGCAGGGTGCCGTTCGTCTGAACCGCGATGTATGCGAGATGTTCGCCCAGCACTTCGCGCGCTTTGCCCGCCAGTCGCTCGAAGCGACTCGGGCCGATGAGCGTGGGCTCACCCCCATGGAAGACCAATGACATCTGCCGGTGCGGCCGCGCACACTCTTCACGGGCTCTCCGGAGCACCGAATCGAATATCTCGTCGGACATGAAGCGCGGCCGAGACAGGAACGACTGATCCTGATGCTGGTACATGTAGCAGTACGAGCAGTTCAAGTTGCATCGCTCCGCGACTTTCACGATGAGCGATCGAACCTCCACCTCGGCGGATGCGTTCATGCTCGGTCGCGCGAGCGCTCGGGCCAGCGGCTCATAGAGCGCGTGACCGACGTCCGACAACGCACGGGTCGTTTGGAGGGCGGCGTCCAGGGGGCCGATCTGTTCCAGGACCGATTGCCGGTTGCCGGCCAACCAGCCCTCCGGATCCGGTAGTCCGGCGGCGATGAAGTCGTCCATCAGGAACGCCACGTTCCCGAAGGCGTGGTACGCGAGCAGGATGTTCGCGATCGGGCGACGCGATCCCTTGATCGGTGAGTAGTAGAGCGTGGCGTCAGAACCGTCGTCGACCGGACCAAGGCAGGTCGCCGCGTAGTAGTGCTGATGGCTGAGCTCGTGGACGAGCATCTCCGCCAGAGCAGGGAGGTAGGACAGGCACGCGATGTGCACCAACCCGGGAAGGCTGCGCGTGCTGCCACTCTCCATCTGGCCTTCGGCGGCTTCGGTCGGCACGACAACCCGCAAGAGCCGTTCGAGCCACGGCAGGTAGTCAGGAGCGGATGCAGCGATCAACCGCCCGACCTCGGCAAGCCGCGCGCTGAACCCCCGGTCCTGGGCGGGGACGTTCCACCCGTCGGCTGCGAAGAAGTCCACGCCGTCCCACGCGCGCAAGCCCTCGCGGAGCACGACCCACACTCGTGCCGACCCGACGCACGGGTACAGGCACCGACCATCGACGGCAACGTTCCGATCCACCGTGGTCGTCGTCCAGCTGCCGTCAGGCGCGGACCACCGAACTCGATAGCCCTCGACGTCGCCTTCGACCTCGACGTGCTGCGCCGGTGCGAGCACCGTCGGAGCGAGGCGCAGCATGGTCGGCTCGGCGAGCGAAGCTTCCCAGCACCCCGGCACGAAGCTCTCGTGTGCCCAGAGACCGAGTCGAACGGCCGCCTTGACCACCGCGGCCGCGTCGTCGGTGTGGACGGCTGCCTCGAGGGATCCGAGTTGCGGCGCCCAGGGATCGCCGTCCGCGGCCCACACCTGCAGGAGGTCCAGGAGACCATCGGTCGCCGCGTCGACCTGGCGCGCCCATCGGCGCTGAAGTGCTTCGATCGCGACTTCCGCCCGAGCCACGAGCACTGCCCTGTGAAGATCGGGATCGAGACATTCCCGAGCGCAGGAATAGCCCCGGACCACGTCTTCGATGCAAAACGCGGACACGCGACCGCAGTTGTGGAGGTCAGGTCTCCAGCGCAGCCCGACCGCCGAGCGACTCCTTCAACCCGGCCGGCAACACCCGCCATCCGCCGAAATCGATGCTGCACTTGTTCTTGGCGTAGTTGTCGCCGACCGGACCCTTGCTGTAGCAGTTCGTGTCCTCAGCGAGCACGGACACGACGTTCACCGCGGCAACCCGCTCTCTGATCGCATCGAGGATCGTGATCTTGACGTCGTCTCGCATCTCGACATCGCGCTCGTCCGGCATGTCGCCTCCATTCGCCTGACGCTCCGAGTGGCGGAGCGCTCACGGCCAGTGGCCGCTCGCTACAACCCACCACAACCGGCGAGGGATGTCAAGGGCTACCCGACAGGCAAGCGGGTGATCGACATGTCGTGCGCAGGTCGTCGAACGCACGCTCAGCGCATCGTGGGGCGCGCCTGCGAGAACGTGCAGCGGTTCCCTTCCAGAGCATCGGCGGCATGGACCGACGAGCCCGGGTAGGGATGGATCTCCTCCACGATGGTCGCTACTGTCGACCGGCGGCGCCCTCAGCGCTGCGGAATCTCGAACAGGGTGCCGTCGTCGATCTGGTGACCGAGCTCGGTGATCGCGCTCGGGCGCAGCGAGCGGGGTGCGTAGCCGTCGAAGTAGAGCAACTGGGCGTGCAGGCTCATCAGCACGACCGCCCCGAGCGTCACCCATTGCAGCGGGTTCAACTCGCGGCCACTGTCGCCGAGCCAGAGCCAGACCACCACGAAGAAGTTGGCCATGAGGAGGAACGCCCAGCGGAACTCGTCCCAGCCGGCGAACGCGAGCAGCAAGGGCGCGCCGATCGCGCCCACCCCGAGCAACAGGTAGACGATCGAGAAGCTGCGCGGCCGGGTCCCCGCACCCATCCAGTAGAGGAGGACGAACGCCGCGACCGTCACCACCGCGATCGGCACGAGGAAGAGCAGCACATCGTGCACCGAGTAGAGGTCCCACGTTTGCGACTGCGTTCGTTGGAAGAGCGACAAGGCGTCGGGCCGTGGTGTGAAGTTCGAGACGTGCAACGTGCCGGTGAGCCGGTGCACTGCGCCGCCGTCGATCGGCGACACCACCAACATGATCAGCGCGACGACCATGGGCGGCGCCAGCACTGCGATCGCGCGCCGCGGATGCAGATCACGCAGCACGACGAAGCCGAAGATGGGAATGACGGTGAGGATGGCGATCTCGTGCGTGACCACCGCGAGCACCATGAGCACCGGTGCAACCATCCAGGCCGAACGGCGGAGGAACCACAGCGACGCGAAGAGCAGCAGGTAGAGCAACTGATCGAGGTAACCGACCTCGTGGAACAGGAACCCTCCTGTCGGCAGTAGCAAGAACGCGACGACGAGGAACCGCTGGCTCACGAGGCGCGCCCGCAGCGCGGCGACGATCAGCACGGCGAGGAGCGCGGCGAGGATCACGAACGCGACGGTCGCGTAGAGCCAATAGTCGTAGTCGGTGGCCTCCGACAACGGACGCAGCAGCGTGCCCACCAGGAAGCGGCGGTGGAACCCATCGGGCAGCGAGACCGTGTACAGCGTCGCCGACCAGAGGTTCGGCATCCGGAAGCCGGTATAGGCGGCCAAGAGGATCGACACGGTCAGCAGCGGCCCCCAGAAGAGAGCGCTGAGCGCAGGCGGGAACGGTCGGGGAACGGGCTCGACCGTGGTCGCGACGGTTTCGGCGTCTCCTCCGGCCACTCGGGTGCGTTCCTGCTGAACGGCTGCTGGCCGGCTCACCGTGGTCGAAGGTACTACTTCGGCTCGAACGTACGACTGACGCTTCTAACGTGCTCGGGTGCTGTGGGAGGCGCGGTTCTGGCCGCTGATCGCCGACGGGTCGGTGACCGTCACGTTCCGCCGGTGGAAGCGCCCGCAGGCGGTCGAGGGCCGTCGCTACCGAACCCCGGGTGGAATCGTCGAAATCGATCGCGTCACGACCGTGGAACCCGGAGCGATCAGCGCGCGCGACGCGCGCCGGGCCGGGATACCCGTCGGCCGCCGCGCTCGTCGCCGACCTGCGCGGCGACGCGTCACTTCCCGTGACCCGCGTCGCGTTCCATCTCGTCGACGGAGCCCGACCCGCGCGCCGAGCTCGCCGCGACGGCAGACCTGTCCGCCGACGACGTCGTCGACATCGACCGCCGCCTCGCGCGCCTCGACGCGCGGAGCCCGCACGGAGCCTGGACCCGCGCCACGCTCGACGCGATCGCCACCCACCCGGGCACGCGTGCCGCGGACCTCGCGGCGTCGTTCGGTCGCGACACCGCGCCGTTCAAGCTCGACGTGCGCAAGCTCAAGAACCTCGGGCTCACGATCAGCCTCGAGATCGGCTACCGGCTCTCACCGCGGGGTGCTGCATACCTCCGTGTACGCGGCCACTGAGCAACGCTCGGCGGCCGCTCAGCTCTTGGACGCCGCGGGTACCACTCCTTCGGCCACGTCGTACTCACCGTTCGCGACGCGCAGCTTGTAGTGGTGCTCACCCCGACCGAGGTCGACGAGCGTGAGGCCGCGCGCGGCGGCTTCGGCGATCAGGTCGAGGAGCAGGATGAGGCCGGGTGAGTAGTTCCCGAAGCTCGAGTCGTAGGCGGGGAACCACCACACCAGCCGATCCCGACCCTGCAGCCCGAAGTGCGCGGCAACGAGATGATCGCCGGCGCGCAACGTGGTGAGCACGCCGGTCAGCCCGTCCGCTGCGGTGTCGGCGAGCGCGCGAACGACGTCGACGATCCACGGTTGGTCGAACCGGTCCCACACCCCCGTTTCGCGGTACTGCGCCGACTTCCAGTTGATCAACGTGTCGAGCACGCGGACGTCATCGGTCTGCCACTCGACGACGACGTCGCCGACTTCTCTGGCGAGCTTGCGCCGTCGGCGGGCCACCTGCGCGAGCACGTCCTTGGACCTCGCGCGCACCTGCGCGAGATACGCGTCGTGACCAGCCGACAGGTCGACGGTCGGTGAGGTGTGGCGGGCGTGATGGAACGGCTCGAACGGCCGTTGCGTCGACACGAGGTGATCGAAGGTCCACGACTCCAATCCTGCCGCGCGCACCAACTCGGCGGGATCCCAGTCGAAACCCGTACGTACGACGAGCGCCTGCGCGTCACAGATCGTGGCGCCGATCGGCGCTCCGGTCGCGTCGGCGCCCGACGAGAAGGCGAAGAACGCGACGAGCTCGCCCGCGTCCTCGATCATCGCCACACGCGCGTCGTCGCCGCGCGTCGTCGACCGCCGCGGCGAACTCGAAGGTGAGGAACGGGCTCGCGAGCATCGGGGCGTCGCGCTGGAGGGTACGCCAGGCGTCACGCTCGGCGTCGCCGAGCTCACCCGGGCGCAGGACCCGCACGTGCACCGCCACTCTCCCGTTCTCGGGCTTCCTGCTGCCGTTGCGGCCAAACGGCCGAACCGTGAACGGCACTAACCTGCTCCGCAGACTACCGCCCCCCGGGATAGCGCTTTCTTCCGCGGCGTGCGGTCGCGCTCGAGTCGCGGAGGAAGATGAGTCGCCTGCTGATCGGGGTTCCGGCCCGGAACGAAGCGGAACGCATCGTCGAGCTCGCCGGTCGCATCGAGTCCGGTGCGGCGCTGCTCGACGCTTCGTACGACAGCCGCCTCGCGCTCGCCTACCAGACGAGCGACGACGACACCCTCGATCGTTTCACCGCTCGCCCGAGCAGGCTCCCGCAAGTCGTCCTGCAATCGCCGCGCGCCATCGTCGGCAAGGGCGCCAACGTCAAGCTGCTGATGCGCCGCGCGCTGGAAGACGGCGACGACTTCCTCCTCCTCGTCGACGCCGATCTCGGCGACTACGACCCGCGCAACCTTCTGCGCGTCATCGACGCGGCAGAACAACATGGTCACTCGCTCGTCCTGCCGCTGTGGTGCAGGCCGCAGGGGCAGGGCAACACCACGAACTATCTCGCGTCCCCGTTGGTGCACGCGACGCACCGCGCTCGAGTCCGTCAGCCGCTTGCCGGCCACATGCTGCTGGACCGCTCACTGCTCGAGCGACTCGATGTCGACGCGCTGCCCGATGACTACGGCATCGACATCATGATCACGCTCACCGCGCTCGAAACCGACCTTCCGGTCGGCCAGGTGCCGTTGGTGGCGCCCGCTCACCCTTCGAAAGAAGGGAACAGCGAACGCGTGATGGTCGAGGTCGCAACCGCCGTACTCCAGGCGCTGGCGCAGGTTCCCACGGCCGACCGCCCGGATGTGTGCTTGCCCGAGCGGTACTGGGACGGTTGGGATTGGCCGCGGAACGGCGGGATCGACACCGATCACGTCGACGTGATCCTCCAACACGCAGGAACCGACGAGGAGCTCGATTCCTGGCTCGCGCTCGGCGATGCGAGCGATGTCGACGTCGCGGAGATGTGGTCCGATCATCTCGCCGATGCGGTGCGCCGGGTCCGGTCGCCGCACGCGGATCTCGGCCGGATCGTGGACGATCTCGTGTGTCCGTTCTTCGTGCATGCCGAGCACCGGGCCCGCCGCCGCACATCGGTCGCCGAGCTCGAAGAGTACGTGGCCGACCTCGGCATCCGGCTCGCCGCTCGTCTGCACGGATGAATGGGCACGGATGAGCCGGCACGGATGAGCCGGGTCGCGGTGCTCGCACCGCACCCCGACGACGAGGTGCTCGGCTGCACGTCGGTGCTGCTCGAGCACGACGCCATCGTCGTGCACGTGACCGACGGCGTCCCGGCGAGCGTCACCGGTGATGCCGCCACCGCACTGCGCGCCGCCCGTGAGCGCGAGGGCCGTGACGCGTGCGCGGAGCTCGGTGCGCTCGTCGAACGCTTCCTGACGCTCGACGCGGTCGATCAGGAAGTGTGGTTCCGGACCGCTGAAGTTGCGAGCGCGCTCGCGGCGCTCCTCCCCGCCTTCGACTGTGAGGCCGTCTACGTGCCTGCGTTCCAGAGCGGTCATCCCGACCACGACGGGGTGTATGTCGCGGCGCAGCTCGCGCGCAGCACGCTCGCCGACCCGCGGCTCCGCTGGACGTGCTACGCCCTGTACGCGCTCGACGACCACGGCACACCGGGCTACGGCTGGCTCCATCCGGGCCTGTACCCAGTTGTCACCGATCGGCCCTTCTCCGCCGACGAGACCGAGCGAAAGTCGCGTGCGCTGCGCGCGTTCACCACGCAGGTCGGTGCGGGCTCGGTCGTGCAGACTTGGCTCGACGAACCCGTCGGCGAGCGCTTTGCTCCGCTGCCGGCACGTGACGCACCGATCCCGCTGCTGCGCTCGTACTACGACGAGGTATTCCGCTTCGGCGAACAGGGCATCGATCGCGGCACCGTCGACCGAGTGTTGCGCGATGCGCTCGCAGGTTCGTGATGCCCGTAGACCTGCGCGCGCTGATGGACATCGCGCTCGCCGAGGCGCGCGAAGCGCCCGAGCACGGAGACGTGCCGGTGGGCGCCGTCGTCGCGGATCTCGACACGGGTGCGGTGGTCGCTCGGCGTCACAACGAACGTGAGCTGCTGGCGGATCCAACCGCCCACGCCGAGATTCTGGCGTTGCGCGACGCAGCGACCTCGAGAGGAACTTGGCGCCTCGGGGGCTGTGTGCTCGTCGTGACGCTCGAGCCCTGTCCGATGTGCGCGGGCGCGGCGGTGGCCGCGCGCGTGTCCGAAGTTGCGTTCGGCGCGCCCGATCCCAAGGCCGGCGCGCTCGGGTCCCTCTACAACCTCGGTGCCGACTCGCGTCTCAACCACGAGTTCGTGGTGCACGCAGGCGTGCGCTCGGACGAGGCGGCGACGCTCCTCAAGGACTTCTTCGCCGATCGTCGCCTCGAACACGATCGGTAGAATGCCCGGCGGAGGGATGCGAGAGCGGCCGAATCGGATGGTCTCGAAAACCATTGTGGGGCAACCCACCGTGGGTTCAAATCCCACTCCCTCCGCCACCCGTCCCGCATGTCAGGGCCGTGACGTCTCGATCCGGCCCTGCGTGCGATCCCGTCATCGGTGACTTCCGCCCCGTCGAACGGTCTTCTTCCGTGTGCAGCCGCGACCACCGTCGAGATCGATCGTCATCCTCGTCGACGTGAGCGCGCTCGGAGAACCGGACGCGCTCACGCTGGAAGCATCTGGCGCGCCTCCAACTGACCGCGCATCGGTTGGGCACCTCGATCCGGCTACACGGTGCGCGCGGCAGAACTCGTCGATCTTCTCGCCGTCGCCGGGCTCTCCGACGTGTTGCCGCTCGTTCTCGAGTCAGGAATCGAACCGGATCGGCACGTCGAAGAGCGGGAACAACTTCGCGTCGACGAAGAAGTCGATCCCGGTGATGCGATCGCCTGACAATTCGAGGACGTGAATCGACCACGCGTCGAAGCCGCCGTCTGGACTCGACCGCCACTGCGCGAATGCCGGCGCAGCCGTTCGCGGCGACAGGGACCAACCGCGACCCGCGGCACGCACTACCCGGCCCGCGCAGCCAGGTGCCGAGCTCGCCCGGCGCCGCGCAGCCAGAGCGGGTACGGCGGCATCGACATCGTCGCGTCCTCGTGGAGCAACTTGACGAGCGCCTCGATGTCGAATCGTTCGAACGCGTCGACGTACCGCGCGAGCAACTCTTGTTGCGCGTCGTCGATCGGATGGCCAACGTTGCGCGTGGTGACATTGCGGTCGGCGAGCGTCGACCGCGCACGCTGCAGCGCGCTGTTCACCGACACCACTGTGGTGTCGAGCAGCTCCGCAACCTCGGTCGCCTTCCACTTCAACACCTCACGCAGGATCAACACCGCGCGCTGGCGCGGTGGGAGATGCTGCAAGGCAGTGACGAAGGCCAACCGGACCGACTCGCGCGTCTCCGCTTCCTCCGCCGGATCTCCGGCGGCGGGCATGACGCGACGATCGGGAACGGGTCCGACCCACGTGCGTTCAGGGAGGGGCGGATCGACCGGCCCGTCGGCACGACCGACCGCCATGAGGTCCATGGGGAGCGCGCGGCGCTGCCGTCCCTTCAACATGTCGAAGCACACGTTGGTCGCGATGCGATAGAGCCACGACCGCACCGCGGCGCGGCCCTCGAACCGATCGAAGTTGCGCCACGCGCGCACCAAGGTCTCCTGCACCGCGTCATCGGCTTCGAACGCGGACCCGAGCATCCGGTAGCAGTACGCGGTCAGCTCGGGTCGGTGCTGCTCGAACCCGAGCTCGACAACAGTGGGGTCGAGCTTCGCAGTGCCGGTCATCGGCCCCAGCTCCTTCCATCGCGCCGCGGGGCGAACCACGGTACCGAACGGAACCGAGGAGCGGCCCGCCCGCGCGGCGATGTCACGTTCCGGCGACGAGCTTGAAGACGCGCTCCGGTGGGATCGGCGGCTTGTGCCAAGCGTCCGAACGGCGTGTCCTCGGCGGGCATCACGATCGAGCCGCCGAGGTCGACGATCCGGGCCAGCGTCGTGTCGGCGTCGTCCGCTCCGAAGTAGATCGACCAGCTCGCCGGGCTGCCTTCGTGGCAGGAAGGCGCTCGCGTCCATGATCCCGGCCAGCCGGGCATCGCCTTCGCCGAGCGTCGTGTAGCGGAACTCGGGCGTGTCGCTCGCCACGTGAACGTCCCACTCGAACACGTCCCGGTAGAACGCGGACCGAGGCCTCGTAGTCGCGGGTGTGGAGCTCGAACCAGGTGGGTGTGCCCAGCTCCCCCGAGATGCCGAAGCCCTTGTGGAGACCGGGCTGCCAGACGCCGATCGCGGCCTGACCCGGGTCGGTCACCACCGCCATGGTGCCGAGCTCCATGACGGCCATCGCGGGGACGATCACCTGACCCCGGTTCGCGACCGCGGCATCGACGGTGGCCGGCGCGTCCGTAGCCAGGTACACCGACCAGAGTCGGGCATCCCGAGTGACCGTCGTTGCGCATGCAGCCTGCGACCATCAGCCCGTCCTTGGAGAAGTTGACGTAGCCGCCGTACTCCTCGCCGGCCTCCTCCGCCGTCCAGCCGAACAGCTCGCCGTAGAACAGCTGGGTCTTCTCCGGATCGGAAGTGAACAGCTCGATCCAACAGGGTGCACCGGCGGGGGCCGAGTCACGTTGCGGCACGGGAGGCTCCTTCCGAGAGGTTCTCGACGTCGTCGACACAGCTCGGACCGTCCGGCGACCCGGAACTCATCGGTTCTCCGCCGAGAGAAGGCACCCGCGCTGTCCGTGCGGGCACCCATGTCGGCTGGGCACACGCGTAGCGTGCGCTCGTGGAACGCGACGACCTCTGGATTGCCGTGCACGACGCGGTGTCCGCGCGCGTTCCGGCCGACGAGCGGGAGGCCGGGGCACGGGAACGGGTCCTCGCCGAGCTGGAACGTTTGCCGTTCCCGTTCTCCGAGGACGCGGACCCCACCCACGTGACCGCGTCGGCCATCGTCGTCGGCGCGCGGGGAACCGTGCTCCACGTTCACCGGCGCATCGGTGGATGGCTCCAACCCGGTGGGCACATCGAGGCCGGTGAGACGCCGTGGGACGCGGCCCACGCGCGAGAGCGTGGAAGAAACGGGGCTATCCGTGCGTCATCCCGACGACGGGCCCCAACTCGTGCACGTCGACGTGCACGACGCGCCCGCGCGGGCACCTGCACCTCGACCTTCGCTACCTGTTGCTCGCGCCGGACAACGATCCCGCACCGGCACCGGGCGAGAGCCAGGAGGCGCGCTGGTTCTCGTGGGACGAGGCCGACGACGTCGCGGACGAGTCGCTCCGCAACGCGCTTCGCGCCGCCCGTGGGCGCGCAGGAGACCTCGGGGATCGAGCCCGGATCAACGGGGAGAGGTGAGCCCGAGCTGTTCGTAGATCTCCCGGGTCGCGTTCGACCGGTTCAGCGTGTAGAAGTGCAGCCCCGGAACGCCGCCGTCGAGCAGGGTCCGGCAGAGCTTCGTCGCCTCCTCCACGCCGACCGCGCGGACGGCAGCAGGGTCGTCGCCCACGGCCTCGAGCTTCTCGGCAAGCCACGGCGGGAACTCCGATCCCTGCATCTCGGCCATGCGCGAGACCAATCGCAGGCTCGTGACCGGCATGATCCCCGCGATCACCGGCTTGTCGACACCGAGCGCGTGGAGGCTCTCGACCAGTTCGAAGTAGTGGCGAGCGTCGAAGAAGAATTGCGTGATCGCGAAGTCGGCCTCGCGCAACTTCTCCGCCGTGTAGCGGCGGTCCGACTGGAGGCTCGTCGAACGTGGGTGCGGCTCCGGGTGCGCGGCGACCCCGATCGAGAAGTCGTCGTGCTCGCGCACGAGTCGCACGAGGTCGATCGCATGCGACAGCTCGCCGGGCGGGAGGTCGAGATCCTTCGGCGGGTCACCACCGAGGGCGAGGATGTTCTCGATGCCTGCGTCGCGATAGCGCGTGATGATCTCGACCAGCTCGTCGCGCCGGTGGGCGGCACACGTGAGATGCGCCATGGCCGTCATCGACGTGGTGCGGTTGATCTCGACAACGAGATCGTGCGTGCGCTCGCGCGTCGAACCGCCGGCGCCGTACGTGACCGACACATAGGAGGGATGGAGCGGTTCGAGGCGACGGAGTGTTCGGGCGAGCACCGCTTCCATCTCTTCGTCACACGGTGGCGAGAACTCGAACGAGTACGTCGTGCCGTGCCGGAGGCTCTCGTGGATCTTCACCGGGGTGCGTCCCCGACGAGCGACGCGAGCTCGGCATCGAGAGCGCGCCGCTGCCGCCAACGCACACCGAGACCCGCGGCGATCCCCACGGTCGTGCCCAAGGCCGTACCGGCGACCACGTAGAGCGCGAAGTCCGCGTGCAGCGTGGGCTCCCGGAGGGTGGTGGCGGCCCCGGCCCCGGTGGAAGAGAAGCCGAGGACGACGCCCAGCAGCAGCCCGACGCGCACGCCCTCGACGAACCGGCGGTGCACCGGGCGGAGCTCGTAGCACGGCTCGCGACCGGCGGACTGCTCGAGATCCTCCTGGTCGAGAATCACCCTCGCCAGGGCACGAAGATCGGAGGTGTCGGAGCCAGGGGGCATCGCATCAGGGTAGAGCGAGCCGGGGTGTGCCTCCCGCGGATTGCTATGCGAGACTCGTCGCGCATGCCGCCCGAGAAGCTGCATTGGCGCCACCTGTACTCCGAGGTGGTCACGTCGGGGCTCTGCACCGGGTGTGCAGGGTGTGTGATCGCGTGCCCTCATGATGTGCTCGGGTACCGCGACACCGAGGGCGTGTACCGGCCGTTCCAACTCGAGGACGGCTACGCGCCCGACAACTGCAGTCACGGGGAGCGCGGGTGCACGTCGTGTACCCGCGCATGTCCGAGGTTCCGGGCCTGGGAACCCGAGGTGGACGAGTTCCTCTTCGGCCGCGCCCGCGAGGCTTCGGAGCCGTCGGGGGTCTACAAGGACATCTTCTTGGCGCGTGCGACCGATCCGGTGCTGGCGGACGTGGGCCAAGACGGTGGGCTGGTCTCCGCGATCTTGTTGTACGCGCTCGAGCACGACATCATCGACGCCGCGCTGGTGAGCTACCTCGAAGGTGACGGCTCCACGTGGAAGGCGATACCGGGCGTGGCGCGCACGCGCGAGGAGATCATCGCGTCTGCGGGAAGTCGCTACACGTACTCGGCGAACCCGATGGCGTACGCCGAGGCCGCCGAGGCAGGCGCCGAACGCATCGCGTTGGTCGGGATGAGCTGTCAGTCGTCGGTGCCGCCGGTGATGAAGCAACGCAAGGCAGGAAAGGTTGCGCGTCGGCTGTCGCTCAACATCGGGTTGCTGTGCTCGAAGACCTTCGACGACGCGATCTTCGAGGAGCTCTTCGAGGCGAAGTACGGGTTGAAGAAGTCCGAGATGCGCAAGATGAACATCAAGGGCGTCTTCCAGATCTGGATGAAGAACGGCGACTACCACGAGGTACCGCTCAAGGAGTGCCACGCCTGGACCCGTGAGGGATGCAAGCTGTGTCCCGACTTCGCCGCCGAGCACGCCGACGTCTCCACCGGAGGGATCGGCAAGTTCAACGACTGGACGCTCACGATCGTGCGCACCGACGTCGGTCGCGAGTTGATGGAGGCGATGGTCCGCGACGGCTGGCTCGAGACCCGCCCGGGCGACGACGACCCCGACGCGATCGCGTTGATGCACAAGCTGTCGATCAAGTCGCGCAAGCGGTGGCCCGAGTTCGCGATCGAGGCACCGCGGCTCCTGCCCGCGAAGACTGCGGCGACGTAGGCCGTCAGCAAGTCGACACATGAAGGTCGTCGCGCTCGTCGGGGATCTCATGGATCGATCCCGCCTCTCGGCCGCCATCAGCGACGTCGTGTTCACCGCGGACCCGGGCCCGTGCTCGGCAGCCGACGTGGTCGTCGTCGACCTTGGCCGGTACGGCGACGCCGTCGCGGCCGTTCGTGCGGTGGCGCCCGATGCACACATCGTCGCGTTCGGTCCCCACGTCGACGACGCCCTGCTCGCCCGGGCGGGTGAGGATGGCGCCGACGTGGTGCTGCCCCGCTCCCGGTTCTTCCGCGATCCGTCCGCCGCGCTGTCCCTCGAGAACTGACAGACTCACCGCCATGTCCGAGAACCCGATCGACCTCGAGAACGCCGACCTGCTCCTGTCGACGACCCGCGCCGTCCGCAGGCGGCTCGACCTCGATCGGCCCGTTCCTCGCGACGTGATCCTCGACTGCGTGCGGCTCGCGGTGCAGGCACCGACCGCGAGCAACAGCCAGAACTGGCGGTGGATGATCGTGACCGACGCCGAGAAGCGTGCGGTGCTGGCCGACCTCTACGGCAACACCGCACGGCCGTACTTGGAGGCCGGGGCGCGCGGTGAGATGTCCGACGATCGCCAGACGATCCGCGTGTACGAGTCGGCCCTGTACCTGCTCGACGTCCTCGACCGCGTGCCCGTCCACGTGATCCCGTGCATCGAGGGTCGCGCGGGGAGCGCGAACAGCATCTCGGGCGCGAGCTTCTACGGCTCGATCATGCAGGCGGTGTGGAGCTTCATGCTCGCGCTGCGCGCCCGCGGACTCGGGTCGGTGTGGACCACGCTGCACCTGCAGCGGGAGGAGGAAGCAGCCGAGCTGCTCGGTATCCCGTACGAGTCGGTGAGCCAGGTGGCGCTGCTGCCGGTCGCGTACACCGTCGGCACCGACTTCAAGCCGGCGAAGCGCGGACCCGTCGAGGAGATCACGTTCTGGGACGAGTGGGGCTCGAGCGAGTAGCAGGGGACCGTAACCCTGTGGACATCGAGGGAGTCGAACCCGCCGTGCTTTCCGTCTCCGCGCGTCTCGAAGCCGCCGCGGACGGTCGGGGGACCATCACCTTCGTCGGCGCTGCCGCGGGCGACGAGCGCGTCGACCGCGTGGAGTGGGCCCGGTTGCACGAGGAGGCCCGCGCCATGGCCGCGGCGCTCCAGGCGCGGGGGGTGGCTCCCGGATCACACGTCGCGGTGATCGGCCCCACATCGCGAGCGCTCGTCACCGCCCTGCAGGCCACGTGGCTGGCGGGTGGCGCCGTCGTCGCCCTGCCGCTCCCGATGCGCCTCGGGTCCATCGAGGAGTTCGTCGAGCAGACGCGCGGGCGGATCGCGCACGCTGACGCCGAGGTCGTCGTCGTCGACCCCGACCTCGCACCGTTCCTCGATCCGCCCCCGGAAGGTGCGGCCGTCGTCCGCCTCGACGACCTCGCGGCGGAGGCGACGCGGCTGTCCCCGGCGCGCTTGGTCCGCCCATCTGACGACCCCGACCGGCTCACGATCCTGCAGTTCACGAGCGGGTCCACCTCGGATCCGAAGGGCGTGATGCTGCCCGACCGGTGCATCGGGGCCAACGTCGACGCGATCGCGAGTGCCCTCGGCATCTCGGACGCGGACCGCGCGGTGTCGTGGCTCCCGCTCTACCACGACATGGGGCTCATCGGCCTGCTGATGACGCCGATGCTCACCGGCTTCGAGCTCGTGCTCGGCGCGCCGACCGACTTCCTCGCTTCGCCGGGCATCTGGCTCGAGTGGATCTCCGAGTACCGCGGCACGATCACGGCCGGACCCAACTTCTCGTACGCGCTCGCGGCGCGTGCGCTGCGGCGGGCGCAGGGCCTCGACCTGTCGTCGTGGCGGCTCGCGCTCAACGGAGCCGAGCCCGTCGACCCCGCCGCGGTGGAAGCGTTCTGTGCAGCCGCGGCACCGCACGGGTTCGACGCCAAGGCTGCGTTCCCGGTGTTCGGCATGGCGGAGGCGACCCTCGGTGTGACCTTCCCCGACGTCGGCGTCGGCATGGAGGTCGACACGGTCGACCGCATCGCGCTCGAGCACGAGCGATACGCGGCGCCCACGGCCGAGGGCGCGGCGGATTCGCGCCGGCTCGCGATGCTGGGGCGGCCCCTCGACGGGCTTCGAGCTGCGCATCTGCGACCCCGAGTCGGGTGACGCGCTCCACGACCGGGAAGTCGGTGAGCTCGAACTGCGCAGCCCGTCGGTGACGCCCGGGTACTACGGCAACGAGGACGCGCACCGACGCGGCGTTCCGCGACGGCTGGTTCCGCACCGGTGACCTCGCGTACCTCGTCGACGGCCGGCTCGTCGTCTGCGGTCGCCTGAAGGACATGATCATCGTCGGCGGGCGCAACGTGTTCCCCGAGGACATCGAGCGCGCCGCCGCGACGGTCGACGGCGTGCGCGCGGGCAACGTGATCGCGTTCGGGAGCGACCGGCGCCGTGGGCGCGAAGCGATCATCGTGGTGGCCGAGACCCGAGCGGCCGACGACACCGCGCCGGTGCGCGACGCGGTGGCGACCACGGTGTGCGACGCCGTCGGCGTTCCCCCGGTCGACGTCGTGCTGGTGCGGGCCGGGACGCTGCCGAAGACGTCGTCCGGCAAGCTGCAACGATCCCTGTGCCGCGACCGCTACCACGACGACGAGCTCGAGTCGGTCTGAGAGGTCGTCGGGCCCCTCGGTCGAGCAATATGGGTCCTTCATGACGGAGGCGGTGGCTGGGCTCGAAGCGCCCCGTGAGGCGCGTGCACGCAGGTCTCCGCGCGCCGGGAGATGGCCCGCCTGTTCCTGGTGCTCCTCGCGATCACGTTCGTGCTCCGGCTACCGGCGTTCTTCGTGCCGGTGTTCAACTCCGACGAGACCTTCCTCGCGACCCAGGCGCACGTGATCGAGCAGGGCGGCCAGCTCTACGAGGACGCCGCCGACCGGAAGCCGCCGCTCGTGCCGTACATCTACGCGGCCACGTTCGCGTTCTTCGAGACCTCGGCGCTGTGGTCGGTTCGCGTGGTCGCGATGCTCGCGGTGGCGCTCACCGCGTTGCTGCTCGCGATCGAAGCCCGCCGCCGGTACGGCACCCGCGCCGGATGGATCGCCGGAGTGCTGTTCGTGCTCGCCATGGTCGCGTTCGCGCCGCAAGACGGGCAGGCCGCGAACTTCGAGGTGTTCATGCTGCCGTCGATGACGGCGGCGATCCTGTTCGCGCGGACGCGGGCGCGGCGCGGCCGCAGGAGTCGGCGTCGCGGTCGCGACGCTCGCGAAGCAGACCGGCGCGGCCACGTTGCTGCCCGTCGTGTACCTGCTCGCCCGTGCGCGCGGAAGCGAGGCGTCGGTGCGGTCGCGCTCGGGTTCAGCGTGCCGATCGCTGCCGTCGCGCTCGCCGTCGGCCCGAGCCAGCTCCTCTACTGGGCGGTGCTCGGCAACGGCTCGTACCTCGGTGTGAACACCGGGTCGGTGATCGTCATCGCCATGTTCGTGCTGATGACGCTGGGCGTTCGTCGCGTGCAACCTGCCACTGCTGTGGAAGCTGCCGAGCGCATGGCACGACCGTCGCGAACCCACGCTCGACGGCGGGCGCGACACCGACCTGTGGCTGTGGCTGTTCTCGGCCGCGGTGTCGGTCGGCGATCGGGCTTCGGTTCTTCGGTCACTACTACATGCAGCTGGTTCCGCCGCTCGCGCTGCTCGCCGCCGGGCGCGCTCGCGCGCGCAGTGGACGGCGTGCAGTGACCGCGACGATCGTTCGCGGCATCGGTGCTCGCGGTCGCGTACTCCGCGGCCGGCTACTTCATGCACCCCTTCGGTCCCGAGCCGATCTACGAATCGGTGAGTCGATACGTAGCTGCGTACACGCATCCCGACGACACGATCCTCGTGTGGGGCAGCGAGCCGGAGATCTACTGGGCCTCCAACCGGCTCCCGGCAACGCGCTTCCTCACCACCGGGACGTTCCTCACCGGTAACCACCCGGGTCGTCCCGACGACGAGGTCGACCCCGACGACAACACCGCGCAGAACTGGAAGTACTTCTTCGAGGACTTCACCGCCGCGCCCGCCGAAGTACGTGCTCGACACGTCACCGGCGAAGGTGCGGGGCGCGCAGTACTACCCGATCTCGAAGTTCCCCGAGTTCGCGAAGATCGTGGAGCACCAGTACCGCTACGTGCGCACCATCGACGGCGTCGCCATCTACGCCGCGCCGCTGAATCCCTTCCGTTGGTCAGACCAGCGGCCAGGGGGTGCTGCGGTAGCCGTCGTCGGGGTCGGGGAAGCCCTGTTCGAGAAGGCCCGTTGCCGCGATACGCGATGGCCTCGACCTCGACCGCGGAGAGGAGCTCGGCGAGCCGCTCGCCGAGCGGGCCGGCGTCGAGCTCGGCGAGCGCTCGGCACACGTCGTCGGCATCGGCGTCGGGGACGCGCTCCCCGGCAAAGTCCCAGATCACGGTGCGGAGCTTCCACGCGGGATGGAACGTGAGCCCGTGGTCGATACCGACGATCGAGATCGTTCACCTCGTCGTGGAGGCAGTGACCACCCTTGCGGTCGGTGTTGTTGGCGAGCACGTCGAAGACGGCGAACTGCCGGAACCGGTCCTCGCGCCCCTCGAGCAGCGTGAAGTAGTGCTCGTCGGGGTCGTGCTCGACGAACCGCTGCACCGCGCCGCTCCCGAGCGGACCGTCGCGCAGGATCGTGACGGGCACGACGCCCCAGTCGAGCGCTCGCGACAGCTCGTACGCCGCGACCTCGCGGTTGCACAGCGTGCCCTGCGGGAAGTCCCACAGCGGGCGCTCACCGCGCCGCGGCTTGTACACGGCAGAGAGCTCGATGCCGTCGAGCCGCGCCTCCACGAGAAAGGTCGCGTTCGACGAGTAGCGCATGCGCCCGACCACGTCGAGCTCCGCGGCGCCGAGCACGTCGGCGAGCTCGTCGGGCGTCAGTTCCAGCGGGGACACCGGTGCCCGGCGGGATCCATCGGCATGTCGCACAGCGGACACGGGAGTCGCCCTCCGGTCGACCGCCTCCGCACCGCGCGCCGCCATCGCCCGCACCTGCGCGCGCGTCGCATAGATCCGCGCCACGTAGCCGGGGTCGGCCTCGCCTTCGGCGGCCGGCGCGACGTCGTCTTCGTCGTCGTCCTCGTCCTCGTCCTCGTCATCTTCGTCGGCGGCGCGCTCGCGCAGCTCCAGCAGCACGAGCTCGCGCTCGGGATCGAAGCCGAGGCCGATCAGACGAGCGCGGAACAGCGGAACGGTCGGTTCACGCAGCTGGGTCTCGGCTTCCGGCACCGAGGCGGGACGTCTCGGGGTAGTCGCCGGCGATGCGATCGAGGAACGCGACCGCCTCCGTGGCCAGCAGCGCCACCTGCTCCTTCTCGACGAGCACGGTGAGCTGCGCGTGCTCGGTGCGCGCCTGGATGTAGAACGCGCGCTTTCCTGGTTCTCCGACCGCTCCGGTCCCGAGACCGTCGACGTCCTCGAGCTCGATGATCTCGCCCATCACGCGTCGGCTTCTCCCTTCGCAATCCTCGGCCGACTCCTCGGCCGGTGCCGGGATCAGCTCCTCGAGCGAACCGGTGTCGTTGCACTTCACCATGACGGCGCCGTGGACCGAGAGTTGGAACACCGTCACCGACGCGGGCGACACGACGATGCGCTGGAAGTGGTCGAGGTGCGTCCCGTTGTAATGCGCGATCGCGGACTTGATCGGGTCGGCGTGCGACACCACGACCACGATCTCCCCCGGGTGGTCGGCGACGACGCGCTCGAGCGCCGCCACCATGCGCACCTGCATCTCCGCGAGCGACTCCCCCTCGGGGAAGCGCGCGCGTGACGGCGCACGCTGCACCGTGCGCCAGAGATCTTCCTTTGCGAGATCGCCGAGCTTGCCGCCCGTCCACTCCCCGTAGTCGGCTTCGAGAACCCCGGGAAGCGTGCGGACCTCGAGGTCGTGCTTCTCGGCGACGGCCTGGGCCGTCTGCATCGTTCGCTCGATCGGGCTCGCGTAGACCGCGGCGATCGGAAGCCCGGCCAACCGCTCGCCGAGCGACGCGGCCTGCTCGCGCCCCTTGTCGGACAGGTCGATCCCGGGCTTGCGACCCGAGAGCATCGAACCCGTCTCCGCCGTGACCGCGTGACGGGCGAGGAGGAGCACCGTCGACGGCGTCGGCTTCGGCTTCTCGGCTTCCGGAGCGGCGGCTTGGGCTTGTCGCGCCGCGGAGTCAGGATCGGCGGAGTCGGGAACCGCGGCGTCGGCGACGGTGTCGGTCACGCTGACGATCGTACCGGGGGCACGAGCGCCTCCTTCGAGCGGCCGCACATTCGAGCGGCCCTACATTCAAGGCATGTCCGATCTTCCCGTCAGCTTCTCGCCCCAAGGGATCCCCGAGACCGTCCTCGACCCCGAGCCCCCCGACGCGCTGCGTGCGCTCCAGGACGCGCTCGGCTCGTCGGACGAGCATCGCCGGAATGCCGTCTCCAAGGTGGTCGCACGCTGGCCGCGTTTCCTCGATGGTTGGGCGCGCCTCGGTGAGCTCGCACGCGACGACGTCGAGGCCTACGCGTGCTTCCGCGTCGGCTACCACCGCGGGCTCGACCGTCTGCGTCAGTCGGGATGGCGCGGCTCCGGTTACGTGCGCTGGGAACACCGGACCAACCGCGGGTTCCTGCGCGCGCTCGACGGGCTCCGGCGCTCGGCCGCCGCGATCGGCGAGATCGACGAAGAGGTTCGCTGCGACGAGTTCCTGCACCAGCTCGAGCCGGGCTGGGATCGTCTCGTTCCCCACGTTGCCGAGTAATTTCTCGCTATGAAGCGAGCACTCGTCACCGGGATCACCGGGCAGGACGGCCGATACCTCGCCCAGTTCCTCACCGGCAAGGGCTACCAGGTCTTCGGCCTCATCCGCGGGCAGAACAATCCGAAGGCGCAGCTCGTCCTCGACGAGACCCCGTCGCTCGAGCTCGTCGACGGCGACCTCCGTGACCTCTCGTCGTTGATCGCCGCGGTCGAGCAGGTGCAACCCGACGAGGTCTACAACCTGGGTGCCATGAGCTTCGTCAAGCTGTCGTGGTCGCAGCCCGAGCTCTTCGCCGAGATCACCGGGCTCGGCGTGCTCCGCATGCTGGAGGCGGTCAGGATCGTGGGCGGCACACAGCGCAATCCCGATCCGCTTCTACCAAGCGTCGTCCTCGGAGATGTTCGGCAAGGTTCGGGAGACCCCGCAGACCGAGCTCACGCCGTTCCATCCTCGCTCGCCCTACGGCGTCGCGAAGGTGTTCGGTCACCACATGACGGTCAACTACCGCGAGTCGTACGGCATGCACGCGTGCGTCCGGCATCCTCTTCAACCACGGCTCCGAACGACGCGGCATCGAGTTCGTCGAGCGCAAGATCACGACCTCCCTCGCGCATCAAGCTCGGCCTCCAGGACTCGATCTCGCTCGGCAACCTCGATTCCGCGCGCGACTGGGGCTACGCGGGCGACTACGTCGAAGCGATGTGGCTCATGCTCCAGCAGGACGAGCCCGACGACTACGTCGTCGCGTCGGGCAAGACGCACACCATTCGGGAGTGCCTCGACGTCGCGTTCCGCGCCGCCGGCTACGAGGACTGGACGCCCTACGTGCAGAAGGATCCGCGCTTCGAGCGTCCTGCCGAGGTCGACCTGCTGATCGGCGACGCCACCAAGGCGCGGGAGAAGCTCGGCTGGATCCCACGCATCTCCTTCGAGGAGCTCGTCACGATGATGTACGAGTCCGACCTCGCGTCGGAACGCGCACAGGCGGATCTGTCCTGATGGCCACCACTGCGCTGGTGGGCGTGATCATGGGGAGCGATTCCGATCTACGCGTGATGCAGGCCGCGATCGACACGCTCGACGAGTTCGACGTGCCGCGTGAGGTGCACATCGTGTCCGCGCACCGCACCCCTGAGCGGATGTTCGAGTACGCGCGAACGGCCGTATCGCGCGGGCTGCGCGTGATCATCGCGGGCGCGGGTGGCGCGGCGCATCTCCCCGGAATGACCGCGTCCCTCACGCCATTGCCGGTGATCGGCGTGCCAGTGCCGCTCGCGGATCTCGACGGGCTCGACTCCCTGCTCTCGATCGTGCAGATGCCCGACGGCATACCCGTTGCCACGGTCGGCACCGGGAAGGCACGCAACGCCGCGCTGCTCGCGGTGCGGATCCTCGCGGTGGCCGACGACAAGCTGCGCGCGCGGATGGAAGAGTTCCAGGCCGGTCTTGCCGACTCCGTCCGCGAAAAGGACGAGAAACTCCGCGACGAGCTCGAGTGATCGAGTCAGCCGTCGCCGAAGTTCGGCGCGCGCTTCTCGACGAAGGCGGCGAGCCCTTCGGACGCTTCCGCGGTCGCCGACGCGGCGACGATCGCGTCCGCTTCACGCGCGAGGTGGGTCTCGAGCGACTCTTCGAGGCTGGTGTGCACGAGCCGTTTGGCGGCCGCTTGTGCGGCGCGCGGACCCTGGGCGAGGCGCGCTGCGAGCGTGGCGGCTTCCGTGTGGACGTCGCTGTCGGGCACGACGGTCGTGATGAGTCCCCACTCGAGTGCCTCCGCCGCGCTGAGTACCCGGTTCGTGAGCGTGAGCTCGAGCGCCCGTCGCACGCCGACGAGGCGCGGCACGAACCAGCTCGACGAACCGTCCGGCGTGAGACCGACACCCGTGTACGCCATGACGAACTTCGTCGATTCGCCCGCGACCACGAGGTCCGACGCGCCGACCAGCCCCAGGCCCGCCCCCGCGGCGCTGCCGTGCACGGCCGCCACGACCGGGGGGTCGCCGCGCACGAGCGTCGTGATCGCCGTGTGCAGTGAGGGAATGAACGCGCGGATGTTGCCGGGGAGATCGGCGCCGAGCGCAGCGAACGCCTTGACGTCGCCGCCGCCGCAGAAGCGCGCACCGTTCCCCGACAGCAGGACCACTCGCACGCTGTCGTCGAGGCTGATCGCCGTCGTGGCCGCCATGAGATCGGCCGCCAGGCCGGCGTCGATGCCGTTGGCTGCCTCGGGACGGTTGAGCGTGAGATGGGCGATCCCGTCCCGGACCTCGAGGAGCACGTTCTCGTACGTCATGGCACAGGATGGTACGCAGGGAGACCCCGAGCCGAGCGACCGCGAGGCGGGTATCCCGCCGAGCCGCGAGGCGTGACCCGAGCGAGCCGGTCGAGCAGGCGCGAAGAGCGGGAAAGTGGGATCCCGTCCGCCGGGCAGCGGACGGGATCTCCAGAGGGGCCTCGACTTCTCGGGGCTTTCCAGGACAGCTCCGTGCGGGCGGGGGGGCCGTCCGCCCGCTCGGGGCATGTCGTTCGCGGGGGCCGTTTCCCGGTGCGGGCGGGATGCGGTGCCTGCTTGATCCGTACGGTACGCCCCGGCTGCCCAAGCCGGTCCCAGAGCACCTTTAAGAATCGGTAAAGATGACGGCCTTCCGGCTCGCCTACTCCGACTGAATGGCGTCGAGCACGTCGTGACGGGCCGCGCGGCGTGCCGGCCAGGCCCCGGCGAGGAACCCGGCTATCCCCGCCAGGATCACGAAGATCACGAGCTGCGTCACGGGGAGGGCAAACGTGATGCCCTGGTCGCTCACCGCGCTGACCAGCGCGCGGCCGAACGCGAGCCCGATGGCGAGGCCGAGCAGCGACCCGAAGATCGAGATGATCACCGCCTCGTCTCGGACCATCCTGCGCACTTGTGCGCGCGTCATACCCACCGCGCGCAGCAGGCCCAGCTCACGGGTACGTTCGTAGATCGAGAGTGCGAGCGTGTTGACGATTCCGATCAGCGCGATGACGACGGCCAGCAACAGCATCACGTAGAGCAGGTTGAGGACCGTGTTGAACTGCGCGATCTGCGAGTCCTTGAACTCGGCCTGGTCCTGCACCTCGACGGTGGGATAGGGCTTCAGCACGCGCTCGATCGTGGCGCGGGTCGCCGCGTCCGACGCGTCGGGCGCCTTCCGGACGGCAACGAGCGAATCGGTCTGATCCGTGTAGTTCTTCTCGTACGAGGTCAGGGAGATCAGATAGGAGGCGCCGATGGCGCGATCTTCCGCGTAGAGCCCCTGGATCTTCTCGTGCTGCACGCCGGTCGTCTCGAACTGCATGTCGACGGTGTCGCCGATCTTCCAGCCCTCGTTCTTCGCGGTGTCGGTGTTGACGAGCACACCACCACCGACAAACGCGTCGAGATTCGCGCCGGGCTGCAGTTTGATGTCGATGCCGTCTTCCACGTTCGGGCTCACCCCGAACAGTTGCCGCTGGTCACCATTGATCAAGAAGTCGCCCTGGCGGAACTGGACGACGCGCGCACCCGGGAGCTTCTGTTCGAGTGACGTCGCGATCGCCGGTGTGAAGCCGCGGTTGAAGAAACCCTTTCCCTGGATCAGCCACTCGGCACGCACGGTCTCGTCGATGATGTTCGTGAAGGACTGCTTTGCCGACGCTCCGATGATCGCGACGAGTGTGACGAGCGCGAGACCGATCATCAACGCCGATGCGGTGGTGGCGGTGCGGCGTGGATTGCGCATCGCGTTCTCCCGTGCGAGCACGCCCGACATCCCGCGCAGATGCGCGGGAACCCACCCGAGGACTCGCGCCACTGGCCGCGCGACGAGCGGGCTGAGCATGGCGACACCGATGAACACGAGGAACACGGCGAAGCCCACGAGCCCCGCGGCGCCACCGGGTACCGCACCCGAGCCCACGTCGCCGAACAGTCCGAGCGCCAACAGCAGGATCCCGATGATCGCGAGGAGACCACCGATCCGGTACCGGCGAGATCCACTCGACGCGATGACGGCCGTGTCACGCATCGCGGCTACCGGCGGCACGCGCGCCGCCCGGCGCGCCGGCGACAGCGCCGATACAAAGGTGACCACCGTGCCCGCGAAGAGCGCGACGACGACCGTGCGCGGCAGGATCACGGGCGCCTCACTCGGCAGCGAGAAACCGAATGCCGCCAGCAGTCCCTGGAGCCCGATCGCGACAAGGACCCCGAGCGCGAGGCCGAGCACCGAGGACAGCAGCCCCACGACGAACGCCTCCGCAGCCACCGATCTCGTGACCTGCTTCCCCGACGCGCCAAGCGCACGAAGAAGCGCGAGCTCGCGCGAGCGCTGCGCCACGATGATCGAGAACGTGTTGTAGATGATGAACGAGCCGACGAACAGCGCGATCAACGCGAACACGAGCAGGAACGTGTTGAGGAAACCGAGCCGGTCCTTCACGTTGTTGGCGCTCTCGTCTGCCAACTGCTTGCCGGTGAGCACCTCGTACTTCTGCGAGTCGCCGGCATCCCTCAGCGCGGTGCGCACGTTGCGCGCCACCTCGTCCTGCGAGACGCCCGGCTTCGCCGCGACATCGATGGCGTCCCACTCCCCTTCACGGCCGACGATTCGCTGCGCGGTCTTCGGCGTGAAACCGGCGCGGCTGCCGGGGAGGCTCCCGGTGTCGCCGACGCGGAAGACGCCGACGAGCGTGAACTTCTCCGGCGTGCCCTGCTGGAGGACGACGGGCACCTCTGCACCGAGCTCGTACCCGGACGTAGTCACGATGTTGTCGTCGAGCACGACCTGGCCCGGGGCCTCCGGCCCGTGACCCCGAATGATGTGGTTGGCCTCACCGAGCGGTAGCGGCAGCCACGCGAACCCGACGGTGGGCCGATTCCCGTTCTGGACCACGTCGCCGTCCTTACCGACGACGCTGAGGAAGCCCTGCGCGGTGCCGCGCGCGAGCTTCACGCCCGGTGTGCTCCCCACTACCGGGACCAGACGGTTGGGAACCGGATTGCGCGGGGCGAATCCTTGGTCGCTGCTGAGCTCCCGCTTCGACCGCACAACCGCATCGAGACCCTTGGTGGTCTCGGTGAACAGGTTGTCGAAGACGTTGCCGAGCGTATCGGTGAGGACGAACGTGCCGGAGATGAACGCCACACCGAGCACGACCGCGATCGATGTGAGGACGAGTCGGAGCTTCTTGGCAAGAAGCCCCTTGATCGTGACGCGCCACATTCGTGCGCTACTCGCCCAGGTTCTTCATCCGGTCGAGCACACGGTCCGCTGTGGGGTCGATCATCTCGTCGACGGTCTTCCCGTCGGCGAGGAAGACGATGCGATCGGCGTAGCCGGCCGCGACCGGATCGTGGGTGACGATCACGGTGGTCTGGCCGAGGTCGTCGACCGCCTGACGCATGAACGTGAGGATCTCGGCACCCGAGCGCGAGTCGAGGTTGCCGGTGGGCTCGTCGGCGAACACGATCTCCGGCCGGCTCAGCAACGCCCGCGCCACCGCGACCCGCTGCTGCTGACCACCCGAGAGCTCGGCCGGCCGGTGCGTGAGGCGATCGCCCAGCCGAACCGTCTTCACCACAGTGTCGAGCCACTCCGGATCGGGTTTCGTGCCGCGCCAGCGACATCGGGAGCGTGATGTTCTCGAGCGCGTTGAGCGTGGGCACCAGGTTGTAGGCCTGGAAGACGAAACCGATCTTGTCGCGCCGGATGAGCGTGAGCTGCTTCTCGTTCAACGAGCTGAGCTCGGAGTCGCCGAGGAAGATCTGGCCCGACGTGAGCCGGTCGAGTCCGGCGAGGCAGTGCAGCAGCGTGGACTTGCCCGATCCGGACGGACCCATGATCGCCGTCATCCGCGCCGACTCGAACTCCACCGACACATCGTCGAGGGCGCGCACCTCGGCTTCGCCCTCGCCGTAGATCTTGGACGCGTCGACAGCCCGCGCCGCGGTGCTCGTTCGCGGGGCGGTGGTCGTTTCGGTCACGAAGGCTCCTCGGTCGTGGACCGTGACACCCTACTTTCCGGGTCCGCCGCCGGTTCCGAAGTCTCGACCGCTGCAACACCTCGACCGGGGCGTCGCTGGAGGGGCTCGTGGCGACCGAGCCACCAGAACCACCAGATCCCGAAGACGAAGAGCGCGACGCTCACCCACACGTTGACGCGCAACGGGCCGATGTCGTGCGCAGGATCGATCCGCAGGTTCTCGAACCAGAATCGGCCGAAGGTGTACAGGATCACGTACAGCGCGAACGTCTGTCCCTGTTTGAGCGGCAGCTTCTTCTCCGCGAGCAGCAGGATGCCGACGAGGGCGACGCAGTAGAGCGACTCGTAGAGGAACGTCGGGTGGAACGTCGTGTACTGCCCGTATCCCAGCGGTCGGTGTTCAGGCGAGATCTCGAGGCCCCACGGAAGCGTCGTGGGCTTCCCGAACAGCTCCTGGTTGAACCAGTTCCCCCACCGCCCGATCGCCTGCGCGGTGAGGATGCCCGGCGCCATGCAGTCCATCACGACGAGCGGCGGCATGCGCCGCCGGTGCGTGATGACGATCACCGCGATCGCGCCGCCGATCACCGCCCCCCAGATGGAGAGCCCACCCTTCCAGATCTGGAACGCGCGCAGCGGGTCGTCGTCGAACCGCTGGTAGTCGGTGATCACGTGGTAGAGGCGCGCACCGATGACCCCCCAGATGACGACCCAGAACGCGACGTCGGAGATGCCGGGCGACCCGTAGCCGCGTCGGCGCCACCGTCGCTCGGCGATCCACACGGCGACGAGGACACCGACCGCGAGCAGGACGCCGTACATGTGGAACGGCCCGAGGTTCCCGCTGCCGGGGCTCGGGATCGACGCGGGCACGACCGCGCATCGTAGAGGCGCTGCGCTTCGAGTTCGCACCGCCGATTTGCCGAGAGGGCAGGCATGCCCGGTCCCTAGCATCGCGCCGGTGCAGTTCTCGACGCGTCCCCGGCCCGATCCGGTCGGTCCCGGTCAGGAGTCGGTCTGGGAATACCCGCGGCCGCCCCGGCTCGAGTCGGTGACGGCGCGGCTGGTGGTGGTACTCGGCGGCGAGACGATCGCCGAGACGGCGCGCGGTCACCGCGTGCTCGAGACGAGCCACCCACCCAACTACTACTTCCCGCCCGACGACGTCGCGGCGGGAGCGCTCGATCCCGCGAAGGGTGCATCGTTCTGCGAGTGGAAGGGCCGCGCCCACTACTTCACGGTCCGCGGCGGCACCGAGGTCGCGCACGAAGCTGCGTGGGGCTACGAACGTCCGAACCAAGCGTTCGCGGCGATCGCGGGGCACGTGGCGTTCTACGCCGGACGCATGGACGCGTGTTTCGTCGACGACGAGCTCGTCGTACCGCAACCGGGCGGCTTCTACGGCGGTTGGATCACATCGAACATCGTGGGCCCCTTCAAGGGTGGCCCCGGTTCGAGGGGGTGGTAGCGGTGGACCTGGCGATCCTGCTGTTCGACCGGCTGACCGCGCTCGACGCGGTCGGCCCGTACGAGGTGCTCCAGCGCGTGCCCGGAATGGTCGTGCGGTTCGCCACGACCGAGCCGGGCGTGAAGCGCACGGAGAACGGCTCGCTCGCGCTCGTCGCCGACACCGTGCTCGAGGACGTTCCCGCCCCCGACATCGTGCTCGTGCCCGGGGGAGTGGGTGAGCTCGCGATCCGCGAGGACGAGCGCGTGCTCGCATGGTTCCGCGGCGCGCACGAGACGTCGCAGTACACCACCTCGGTATGCACCGGCTCACTCGTGCTCGCCGCCGCCGGGATCCTCCGCGGTGTGCCCGCCACCACGCACTGGCTCGCGATGGAGCACCTCGGTCGCCTCGGAGCCGTCCCGGTCGCGGAGCGCGTGGTGGAACACGGCAAGATCGTGACCGCGGCGGGGGTGTCGTCGGGGATCGACATGGCGTTGCTGCTCGCGGCGCGCATCGCGGGCGCCGACGTCGCGCGCGCGATCCAGCTGTCGATCGAGTACGACCCCCAACCACCGTTCGACGCCGGCTCGCCGTCGACCGCCCCCGATCATCTCGTCGCCCGCCAACGCCGCGGCAGCCGCTTCGCGCCCTCCTGACTCGACTGGCGTCAGCCAGCGGGGTATAGCCCCACCAGCTGACGCCGGTTCGTCATTTGACGAGGCGGGACAGGCGGCGGTCGGCGAGGACCTTGCCGTTGGTCTGGCACTTGGGGCAGTACGCGACTTCGTGGCTCTCGTAGCTGACGCGGCGCAGCGTGTCGCCGCAGCGCGGGCACGGCGTGCCGTAGCGGGCGTGCACCTCGAAGTGCTCACCGAGCTTCGGCTGTGACAAACCGCCGTCGCGCCCGCGTTCGAGCTCGAGGCCGTCAGCGAGCACACCGCGGATCGAGTCGAGCAGGCGCGCACGCTCGCCGTCGTCGAGTGACGCGAGCGACGCGTAGGGCGACAGCTCCGCGCGCCAGAGCGCGTCGTCCGCGTAGCCGCGCCCGACGCCGGCGACGGTGTGCTGGTCACGCAGGATCGTGTGCACACGTCGCCGGTCGTCGCCGTGGAGGATCAGATCCGCGAACTCGTCGGAATCGGGCTCGGGACCGAGCGTGGCGAGCGGACCGTCGTCGCCCGGTGCGAGCACCCACCACGCCGCCTTCCGCTCGTGGCCGTACTCCCGCACGAGCGTGGCCTTCCCGTTCGACCACCGGAAACGCACCACCGAGCCCTTGCCCTTCGTGCGCTTCGGCGGCTCCTCCACGTCGAGCCGCCCAGCTTGCGAGAGGTGCACCAGGATCCGCCCGCGGTCCGAGAAGTCGAGGATGAGGTACTTCGCGTACCGGCCGACGTGTTCGAGGGTCGCGCCAACGAACGCGTCGGCCGACGGCACGACCGTCTTGAGCGCCGAGAAGCCGAGCGGTTCGACGGCTTCGAGCGTGGACCCGGCGAGCGCGGCGTCGAGGCGCTCGGCGAGCGCCTGCATCTGCGGCAGCTCGGGCACGCGCGTCTACCCCGCTCGGGGTCCACGGCGTCGGGTCGACCGGCGCGACTGCTGCATCTTCCGGCGGATGTCCTGGCGACGCTCCTGGAGCTCGCGAAACGTGAGCGTCTCGACGCTCGGATCCACCATGAACGTGGCACGGAGGGCGTCGGGATCGGGCGTGGCGAACTTCGCGTCGACGCCGACCTCTCGCATGATCTGCTCGCCGTGGGTCTGTGCGAAATACATGTAGATCGAGACCATCTGCTGGAGCATGTCGAGGTCGGGCGCGAGGATCGCGGTCGCGCTGTTCAGGAACATCATGTTCCGCACGAACAGCATGAGCTCCTTCGGGGCGCGGGCGCCGTAGCCGAGCAGCTTCTTCGTGATCTCGCGCATCTCGCGCACCAGCTCGTCGGCCGACATCTGAGCGGGATCCTTGACCGGCCCGTCGAGATCGAGGTCGGCGATCACGAGCGTCGAGGTCGACGTCGGGCGGGAACGCGCCGAGGTCGCGCAACGCCGCGAGCTGCCCGCGTACGTCGCCCGTGGTGCCGAGCACGAGCAGCCGCAGGAACGCCAGCCGTTGTGGTTCGTCGAGGCGACCGGTGATGCCGAAGTCGAACAGCGCGGTGCGGCCGTCGGGCTGCACGACGAGGTTGCCGCCGTGGAGGTCGCCGTGGAACACGCCGTAGATCAGCGCGCCCTCGAGCGACGCGATCAGCCCGGCCTGCAGCATCGCGTGGGTGTCGATGCCGGCCGCGTGCATCGACTCGACGTCGTCGAACGCGAACGCCGCGAGTCGCTCCATCACGAGGACGCGCCGGGTGACCATCGTGGGGTGCGGGCGCGGCACGATGATGCCACGCTGCTCGGTCCGCGCGAGCACGTCGGCGATGTCGAGCATGTTCTCCGCCTCGAGCCGGAAGTCGAGCTCCTCGATGACCGTCTCCGCGAACAGCTCGACCAGCGCGGGCGGGTTGGCGAGCGCGGTGACCGGGATGCGGCCGACGAGGCGAGGTGCCAGCCACGACAGCGCGGCGATGTCGTCGCGGAACAGCTGCGCGACCCGGGGCCGCTGCACCTTGACGACGACCTCCTCGCCGGTGACGAGCCGGGCCGCGTGCACCTGGGCGATCGACGCGGCCGCGATCGGAACTCGTCGAAGGAGGCGAAGAGCTCCTCGAGCGTGCCCCCGAGGTCGACCTCGACGACCGCTCGGACGTCGTCGAACGGTCTCGGGCGGCACCTGGTCGCGGAGCAGCTTGAACTCCGTGACCAGCTCGTCGGGAAAGAGGCCCTCGCCGCCCGAGATGATCTGACCGAGCTTCACGTAGCTCGAGCCGAGGTGCTCGAACGCGCGGCGCAGCCGCCGGGAGATCCCGGCCCGGGATTGCGGGCGGCGGTACTCGAAGACGAACCAGCCCGCGAGCGCCCTCGAGATCTCCGCGATCGTCCGCGCGAGCCGACCGAGCGGGGGGAGACGGCCGGGGGCGAGCAGCCGCGGGACCTCACGGCGGGTGCCACGACGGAGGCGGTCGATCTCCCAGCGCCACGGGATCGCGTCGGGGTCGAGAACCCACGGGCCGCGTTCGCTGAACGAACCGAACTCGAGATCGGGGGAAGGGTCCGGCAGGGCACTCGGGGTGGTCATGGCGCACGCCACGCTACCGGCCGTTTCGCGGAACCGGCCCGCGCTCTCCCGCGCGGGCCGGTCCCGAGCTCACTCTGGGTGGCTTCTCGCTAGCAGCCGCCACCCCAGGGCCCAGCACCTCGCTGGGCGAAGAGGGCAGCCGCCATGGCGTCCTGATCTCCCGGCGACGCTGCCGCCGGATCGATGCCGACGAGGTCGTCGCGACCAGCTGCGTCGGCGATCGAGTTCCAGGTGCCCGGCATCATCTGGTACGCGCCCGAGGCGCCCGTGCCCTGGTAGTTGTGGATGGTGTAGTCACCACCGCTCTCGCGTTGCTTCACACACGAGAGGAAGTCGCCGTTGCCCCCCGGAGCCGGCGAGACCGGCCGGGTCACGGTGAGCTGGGCTCGAGTGGCAGTTCCCTCGGCGGCGGCGCCGCCGACGAAGACAGCCAGCTCCTGGAGTTGAACGTCATGCACGTAGGCGACGACTTGATCGAAGACGACGCCGAGCGCCTTGACTTCCAACGCACTGGGGGAAGCGGCGATCGGCCGCACCGCATGGGGGTTGTCGGGTCTTGCATCGCTGGCCCTCGCTGTGCTCGATGGTGCCGCGACGGCAATGCCGGCCGCGAGCGCCACGACACCGATCGGCGCAACGACGAGCAACGTCCGCTTTCGCATCGGTCGTGTTCCCTTCTGTTGTCGGCGCCTCGCCGCGCGCGCGGAGAGGCGGTTGGGTCTTGGGGAAGGAGAACGCCGGCCCGGGGGGGGCTGCACGGGTGGTGTGCTCCGGGCAGCAAGGTAGTGGTCGCGCCCGCCGGGTCCGCAGTCGGGGGTGGAGTATTTCGCTCATTCACGCCTTGAACGGACAGAAGCGGACTCCAGGGTCTGATACGCCCCCGCGGCCAGGCCTGAAGTACCGTCGCTTGCGTGCAAACGGACGCAGTGGTGATCGGAGCGGGACCGAACGGGCTGGTCGCCGCCAACCTGCTGGCGGACGCGGGCTGGAAGGTGCTGGTGCTCGAGGCCCAGCCCGAGCCGGGTGGCGCGGTCCGCAGCGCCGAGCTCACGCATCCCGGCTTCGTCCACGACGTGTTCAGCGCGTTCTACCCCCTCGGGATCTCGTCACCGGTGATGCGGTCGCTCGACCTCGAGTACTACGGACTCCGCTGGCGGAAGGCGCCGCTCGCGCTCGCCCACCCCACCGCCGACGGCAAGTGCGCGGTGCTGTCCACCGCGGTCGGCGAGACCGCGCAGTCGCTCGAGACCTACTCCGAGGGCGACGGCGAACGCCTGGCGCGACTGCTACGCGACCTTCGAGCGGATTGCCGATCCGCTGCTCGAGGCGATGACTCACGCCGATGCCCCCCGTGCGGGGGGCCTCGCGGCTGGCGCTCGCGCTCGGCCCGCGAGGCCTCCTCGACTTCTCGCGCATGGCCCTCCTGTCGGTGCGTCGCCTCGCACGTGAGCAGTTCCGGGGCGAGGGTGGCGCGCTCCTGCTCGCCGGGAACGCGCTCCACAGCGACGTCGATCCGGACTCGCCACCGAGCGGTTTCCTCGGCTGGTTCCTCACCTGCATCGGCCAGCAGCACGGCTTCCCGGTTCCCGAGGGGGCGCGGGGGAGCTCACCGCCGCGCTCGTCCGGCGCCTGGTTGCTCGCGGCGGCGAGATCCGATGTTCGTCACCGGTCGCCCGAGTGGTGGTGAGCGGGCAGCGTGCGGTCGCGGTGGAGCTCGCCGACGGTGACACCATCGACGCGCCGCGTGGCGTGCTCGCCGACGTCGCCGCGCCCGCGCTGCTACCGGGATCTCGTCGGCGAGGACCACCTCCCGGCGCGGTTCGTGCGTTCGCTCGACCGGTTCCAGTGGGACCACGGCACGTTCAAGATCGACTGGGCGCTCTCGGGACCGATCCCCTGGCGCGTCGAGCCGGCGACACGGGCGGGCACCGTCCACCTCTGCGACAGCATGGACCGCGTCATCGGCTACGCCGGGCGAGCTCGCCAGGGGCCAGATCCCCGCGCACCCGTTCGTGCTGATCGGCCAGATGAACAAGGCCGATCCCACTCGTTCACCGCCCGGCACCGAGACCGTGTGGGCCTACACCCACGTTCCTCATTCACCGCGGGGCGACGCCGCCGGCGAGCTCACCGGAACCTGGAACGACCGCGACTCCGAGCTGTTCGCCGACCGATTGGAATCGGTCATCGAAGAGCACGCGCCCGGGTTCCGCGCGCTCATCACCGGTCGGCACCTCTTGCCCCCACCGGCGCTCGAAGCGCGCGACGCCAACCTGGTCGGCGGTGCGCTCGGCGGCGGCACGATGGCGTTCTCCCAACAGCTCGTGTTCCGGCCGGTGCCCGGGCTGGGCCGAGCCGAGACGCCGGTGCGCGGGTTGTTCCTCGCCTCGGCGTCGGCGCACCCCGGCGGCGGCGTCCACGGGGCATGTGGTGCGAACGCCGCACGGGCCGCGCTCTTCGCCAGACCGCGTGCGGCGGGTGATTCAGCCCACGACGCTGACGCCATGGTCAGGGCTCACGCGAGGCCTCGCAGAGGTCGCGGAGCTCGCGACGGGCGGCGCCGAGCGTTGCGAGGTCGAACACGCCGCCCGCCTCGATGTCGGTCAGCACCTCGAGGTAGCGCGCCACTGCGTCGGGGTGCGCGCGGATCCACTCGTCGACGCGCGTCGGCGGGCGCCGCGCCGGTATCGGTCGTCAGCAGCACGTCCTCGGTGAGCGCGCGGTGGAGGTCGGAGACGTCGTCACGGAGCGCCGCTCGCGCCTCGGTCTGCCATCGGTCGGCACGCGGCAGCGCGGCGATGCGATCGCGCAGCCAGTCGAGCCGCAGTCGGTCGAGCACCGCGAAGTGCACCCTCGCGACCTCTTCGACGCCTGCGTCTCGGTCGGCGGCCAAGTCGGCGATCGCCAACGCGGCGATCGCCGCGTTGAAACCGGCAACGCGGGCCGCGAGCTCGGCGGGAACGCCCTCGGATCTCAGATGCTCGGCTTCGACCACCATCTCCTCGGCGTCGGCCCCGACGACCAGATCCGACAACCGAGCAACGACCGCGGCGACCGGCTCGCGGTAGCGCGCCACCGTCGGCCCGAGGTCGATGTTCCGCCCGTGACGAACCAGTCGAGCGTGCCGCGCGCTCGACGAGCCGCCTCAGCGCGAGGAACATCGCGGTCCTGCGTGGCGGCGGGAACGAGCAGGTCGAGCGCGTCGATCGCCGACCACGTGTCGGTCATCGCGAAGACGTCACGAGCCACGATGTGCGCGCGCGCGAGCGCGGGCAGGCTCGCGCCGGTCTCGTCGGCCAGAGCGCGACAGGTAGCTGATGCCGGCACGGTTGACGACGGCGTTGGCGACGACGGTGGCCGTGATCTCTCGGTGCAGAGCGTGCGTGTCGATCAGCTCGCCGAAGCGGTCGCGCAGCTGCGGAGGGAAGTAGTCGTGCAGCTCGCGCCGGAGATACGGATCGTCGGGCACGTCGGAAGCGACCAGCTCGCGCTTGCAGATCGAGCTTGGTGAACGCGAGCAGCACCGCGAGCTCGGGCGCGGTGAGCCCGGAACCGGCTGCGTGCCGTTCCTGGAGCTGCCTTCGACGTCGGGCAGCCGCTCGAGCGCACGATCCAGGAGACCCGTCTGCTCCAGACGCTCCATCTGACGGGCGTGAACACCGACGAGGGTTGGCGCCTCGACCGCGGCGATCTCCAACGTGTTCGTCTGCGCCTCGTTGTCGGCGAGCACCAACGCGGCGATTTCGTCGGTCATCGCGGTGAGGAGCGGCACGCGTTCTCGTTCGGCCAGCTGCCCGGCGACGATCGCGGCCCGCAGGAGGATCTTGATGTTGACCTCGTGGTCGGAGCAGTCGACGCCGGCGGAGTTGTCGATCGCGTCCGTGTTCACGCGTCCACCGGCTCCGTGCCTGGACGGCGAAGGCGTGAGCGCGAACTCGACGCGGCGCGTTGCGTGAGCCCAAGGTTCCCGCCCTCGGCGACGACCCTGCAGCGAAGCTCGGCCGCGTCGACGCGGATCGCGTCGTTGGCACGGTCGCCGACCTCGGCGTCGGACTCCGTGGTCGCCTTCACGAACGTGCCGATCCCGCCGTTCCACAGGAGGTCGACCGGCGCGCGGAGGATCGGCTGAGACCACCTCGTCGGGAGTGGGCGCCTCGACGTCGAGCGAGAGCAGCCGCCGCACCTCCGTCGAGATCGGGACCGACTTCGCGTCGCGGGGGTACACACCACCACCGGCCGAGATGACCGCGGGGTCGTAGTCGGCCCAGGACGACGTCGGGAGCGCGAACAGACGGCGCGCGCTCGCGGTAGCTCGCCTCGGGATCGGGATCGGGATCGAGGAACACGTGGCGATGGTCGAAGGCTGCGACCAGCTTCAGTGCTGCGAGCGCAGCATGCCGTTGCCGAACACGTCGCCGGACATGTCGCCGATGCCGACGACGGTGAGCTCGGCCGTGTCGGCGTCGATCCCCATCGCTCGGAAGTGCGCCTGCACCGACACCCACGCCCCGCGGGACGTGATGCCCATCTCCTTGTGGTCGTAGCCCGACGATCCCCCCGACGCGAAGGCGTCGCCGAGCCAGTAGCCGTACTCGGCCGCGAGCTCGTTGGCGACGTCGGAGAACGTGGCCGTGCCCTTGTCGGCGGCGACGACGAGGTAGGGATCGTCACCGTCGTGGCGCTCGACGCCCGGCGGAGGCACGACCACGCCGTCGACGAGGTTGTCGGTGACGTCGAGCAGCCCGCGGACGAATGTGCGGTAACACGTGAGCACTTCGTCGTGCAGGCGCGCGCCATCGGAAGGAGGTTCCTTCACGACGAAGCCGCCCTTCGCACCCACCGGCACGATCACCGCGTTCTTCTCGGTCTGCGCCTTCATGAGTCCGAGCACCTCGGTGCGGAAGTCGTCGCGCCGGTCGGACCAGCGGAGGCCGCCGCGCGCGATGTCACCTCCGCGGAGGTGCACACCCTCGACGCGTGGCGAGTAGACCCAGATCTCGTGCCGCGGGCGCGGGGCGGGGAGGAAGGACGAGCTTGGTGGGGTCGAGCTTGACGGATAGAGCCGTGGTTGCTGCGCTGCGGCGTGCGTTCGTGCGCACTGCGGACCGCACCACCTCGACGAGCGCGCGGAGGATGCGGTCCTCGTCGAGGCTCCGCACCGAGTCGATCTCGCGCTCGAGCTCGGCGTCGATGGCTTCGACTCGTCCCCCACGGTCGGAGTTGGAGAGCTCGGGCTCGAAGCGCGCCTCGAACAGGTCGACGATCAGCTTGGCCGGACTCGGATTCGTGGCGAGCGCGTCCGCGAACGAGGCCTCGGTGAAGCGCATCCCGGCCTGATGCAGGTACTTGACGAGCGCGCGGACCACGACCACCTGTCGGGCGCTGAGCCCGGCCCGCAGCACGAGGCGGTTGAGCCCGTCGTTCTCGATCTCGCCCGCCCAGACCCCGAGGAACAGCTCGGCGACCCGCGCCTGCACGTCGGGTGCCGCGAGGGGGTCGCCGGACGCGGCGCGCACTCCGAACGAGTAGATCCATTTCGGCGACGAACCCGCGGGCACGATCGCGTAGGGACGTTCGTCGACGACGATCACGTCGAGGTGCTCGAGGACGGGCATCACGTCGGAGAGCAACAGGGGTGAGCCGGATCGGTACAGGCGCAGGCGCGCCAGGCTGTCGCCGTTCGCCGCGTGGTCGAGGTGGATCGCGAGGTCGTCGCCCTGCTCGAGCACCGTGACGTCGGCGACGGCGTCGACCGCGGCAACGTCGTCCTGGTACGCGGGGGGAAAGGCATTGCCCCACACCCGGAAGGCATCGAGGCCGCGCTCCTCGCCCCGAGCCGCGACGAGCGCGTCGCGGAGGTCGTCGGGCCAAGCACGCGCGATGGCAGCCAGCTCGGCTTCGAGCGCTGCCGCGTCGACGAACGCCGTCTCCACACGAGGTGTCTCCACCACCACGTGCAGTCGCGCGAGCACGGTCTCGCTGACCAGAACAGTGAAGTCGATCTCGCTCCCGTGGAACGCGCGCTGTAACGCGTCGAGGATCGCGACGCGCACAGGCGTCGTGTACCGATCGCGCGGCAGATACACGAGGCACGTCACGAACCGACCGAAGTCGTCGGCCTCGACGAAGAGGCGGACCCGGCGGCGATCCCCGAGATGCATGATTCCCATGGCCAGAGCGAAGAGATGGTCCCCCGACAATCGGAACATCTCGTCGCGCGGGATCGTCTCGAGGACGTTGGCGAGGGTACGACCGTCGTGGCTCGTCGGGGGGAAGCCGGCCCGGGCCGTCACCGCCGCGGCCTTCCGGCGCACGAAGGGGAGCTCGATCGTGCGCTCGCTGTAGACCGTGGCCGTGTAGAGCCCGAAGAATCGCTGCTCGCCCACCACCGCACCGCTTGCATCGAAGCGCTTCACGCCGACGAAGTCGAGCGGCACCGCTCGGTGCACTGTGGAACGCTCGAGCACCTTCGTGAGCGTGAGCACGTACGGTGCTGCCGAGTTGTCCGGAAGGCCTGACGGCACGCGCCGGCGGACGATGCCGAGGGCGGAGCCACCGGCGTCGTCGCAGGCACCCACAAACGTGAAGTGGTCGTCGACGAGCCAATCCAGGAACGCGGCCGCCTCGGCGACGTCGCCGGGATCGACCGCCGGGGGCGGCGCGTCCGCGGAGCGCGGCCGCAAGATCGAGCGCGCGATCGCGCATCGCCCGCCAGTCACTCACCGCGACCCGCACATCGGCAAGGGCAGACGCGATCGCAGCCGCGAGCGCGTCGAGGATCCGACGATCGCTCTCGCGATCGATCTCCGCATGCACGAACGACTCGCCACCGACCACCGGATGGAGCAGCAGGTGGATCTCGTAGCCCTCGCGCGCGAGGAGCGCGCTCACGCTGTCGACCACGAACGGCATGTCGTCGGTGACGATCTCGACGACCGTGTGCGGCGATTGCCAACCGTCGGTTGCCCGGACCGGATTGACGACGCGCACGACGTCGGCGCCGGGAGCCCGATTCGCGGCGAGGTCGAGATGCGAGCGCGCGGCTGCCCGCGCGGTCTGCCTCCGTGAGGAAGGTCAGGTCAGCGGGATCGGCCGACGCGAAGTACCCACCTTCGAACTGCTCGGCCATGCCGACACCCTACGCAGCCGCAGGGCGATCATCCCCCAACCCCGACCGGGAGCGCGCCACACTCTCGGCTCGCCGAGGGCCGGAGACAGTGACCAGAGGAGCGTGCGTGCCAGGAGAGAACAAGCCGGTCGACCTCACACCGGTGGACATGGAGTGCATGCGCTGTGGACGGACCGTGCCGATGCGCTTCTACGGCATCTGCAATGGCTGCCGCGTCCAGCTCCACGAGAAGTTCGACCGTGAGGCGCACATCATCGAGGTGGCCGAGTACGAGCCGAAGATGAACGTCACCCCGAACGCCGTGGCGCTCAAGGGCGACTGATGCCGGGGTCGAGCAGGACGCCGTCGCGGACGAGGGCGTCGATCTGGGCGGAGGTGTAGCCGAGCTCGGTGAGCACTTCACGTGAGTGTTCCCCGAGCTTCGGACCCGCGCGACGGATCGACGGCAATTCGTCGTCGAACTGTGCGGGAGCGGCCGACAGCACCGCGGTGGGATGCTCCGGGTGTCGCATCAGGTAACCGTTCTCGAGCACCGCGGGATCGGCGAGGACTTCGTGCGGCGTATGGAGGGGCGCGTAGATGCATCGCTCGGCCCGCAGTCGCTGCTCCAGCTCGTCATAGGTGAGCGCACCGATCGCGCCGCTGATCGCGCCGTTCGCCGCCGCCCACGCCGCGCCGTCTTCGGTCTTTTCCAAGCTGTACCGGTCGACGAGCTCATCGAGGCCGAGCGCCCGGCACAGTCGCGGCCAGTACGGCCGCCACTCGACCATCGCGAGGTACACCCAGCGCTCATCCTTGGTGCGGTAGGGATACGCGAGTGGATTCATCTTGTCGGGCGCCGGCGTACCACGTGCGGCTTCCTTGCCCGTGGCCGACGTGTACGCGAGGTCGGGACCGAGCAGCCACGCGGCGCCGTTCAGCAGCGACGTGTCGACGACGACGCCCTTCCCCGTGCGGAGCGCCTGCACCACGCCCGCGCAGATACCGCCGGCGAACCAACCGCCGGTCGGGACGTCGCCCATCGCACCCCGCTGGTGCGTGGGCCGCGGCGCATCCGGGTCGGTGAGGAGGTAGCCGACACCGCCGCGCGCCCAGTACGACACGAAGTCGAAGCCGCCCGCCTCGGCGTCGGGACCGCGCTGGCCCTGCCCATGTCCCTTGGCGTACACGAGCTTGGGGTTCAGCGCGAAGAGATCGTCCGGTTCGGTGTGGAGCTTGCGGCGGACGCGAGGGAGCTGATTCGTGACGTACACGTCGGCCCACCGCGACGAGCCGCTCGAACACCGAGCGGCCGTCGGGCACGGTCACGTCGAGCGCGATGCCGCGCTTGTTGCGGTTGACGAGCTCGAAGAGGTAGTCGAAGCCGTCGGCGTCGGGCATGAGCCCGTCGGTGATGACACGCCGCATCGGATCCCCGTGGTGGCGCTCGATCTTGACGACGTCGGCGCCCCAGTCGGCGAGCACCGCGACCGCCGACGGCACGAAGCCGTGTTCCGAGAACTCGAGCACCTTGATCCCGGCGAGCGGTTGCGTCATCGGGGCCGACGCTACCCCTGCGGGTGCCGTCCCGAAGGTGGTCGCGCCCTTGTCGATAGGCTGGCTGGGCGCGGATCGAAGGAGGCCCGATGGCCACGAAGACGATGAAGCCGACCGACCACTACACCATCATCTCCGCCGACACCCACGCCGGCGGGAGCCACGAGCAGTACCGCGAGTACCTCGACACGGAGTACCTCGACGACTTCGACGCGTGGCGCGACAAGTACAAGAACCCGTTCAAGGACCTGCGCGACACGAGCCTGCGCGTGCGCAACTGGGACGACGAGCGCCGCGGCAACGACGAAGAGCCGACGGCGTCGTCGGCGAGGTGATCTTCCCGAACACCGTGCCGCCGTTCTTCCCGAGCTTCGTGCTGTTCGCGGCGCCCCCGCCGCCCGACGAGTACGAGCACCGCCTCGCCGGCATCCGCGCCCACAACCGGTGGCTGGTCGACTTCTGCGCGCAGTACCCGGAGCGGCGCGCCGGCATCGGCCAGATCTTCCTCAACGACATCGACGACGCCATCGACGACGCCAGCTGGATCAAGGAGCACGGCCTGCGCGGCGGCGTGCTGCTCCCCAACGTCCCGCCCGACGTGCAAGTGGGTGAAGCCGCTCTACGACCCCGTACTACGACCCGCTGTGGGCGGTCTGCGAGGACCTCGAGATCCCCGTGAACTGCCACGGCGGCACCGGCGAGCCCCGACTACGGCCAGCTTCCGGTCGGCAGCTGCTGCTCATCACCGAGGTCGGGCTTCTACTCGCAGCGCCCGTTCGTGCACATCATGCTCTCGGGCGTGTTCGAGCGCTTCCCGAAGCTGCAAGTTCGTGATGACCGAGATGGGCTGCGCGTGGATCCCGCCGGTGCTCGCGCAGCTCGACGGCGTGCTCGACAGCGATCCGCGCGACGGCGTCGATCGGCGAGCTGCGGTACACCGACGAGCACATGCTGCCGAAGTCGGCGACCGAGTACTTCGCAGCAGAACTGCTGGGTCGGCGTGAGCCAGCCCCGGCCCGCCGACGCGGCGGCGCCGCGAGGTCGCTCGGCCTCGACCGGTTCATGTGGGGCAGCGACTACCCGCACGACGAGGGCACGTACCCGTTCACGCGCGAGCACCTGCGCCAGGTGTTCCACGACACGCCGAGCCCGACGAGCTCCAGCAGATCCTCGCCGGGAACGCGGCCAAGCTCTACGACTTCGACCTCGACGCGCTCGCGCCGCTGGCCGAGCGAGTACGGGCCGACGGTCGACGAGATCGCCGCAGCCGCTCACCGAGCTCCCCGAAGGGGCGAACCAGGCGCTCCGTCGCTCGATGAGTTGACGGCGCGGGCGTCAGCCCGTCCGAGCCGGGTCGCGCGAGGATGTCGTCGAACCAGCGCGTGTGCGCGCCTGCCACGCTCGGTGATGCCGCACGGGTACGGCCCCGAAGCCGTGCGGCATGTCGGGCGCGACGAAGAGCTCGACCTCGTTGCCGGCCGCGGCCCAGCGCGCCGCGAGCATCAGCGTGTCGTCGAGCAGGTGGTCGGTCGTCCCGACGCTCATCAGCGCCGGCGGCAGGTCGCGCAGGTCGGCGAACGCGGGCGAGATCGCCGGGTCGCGGCGCTCGTCGTCGCTGCGTCCCGGCAGGTAGCACTCGGCGAAGAACACGATGCCCGTCGGGATCGAGGATGTCGGGCCCCGCGTGCGGGCGGATCGCCGCGCTGGCTCGGCGAGCGGCCCCAGTCGTAGCACGCCGAACACGAGGTTCGCGCCGTCGACAGCGATCGGCCGCGCGCAGCTCGTCGCGGATGCGCAGCAGCACGGCGGCGGCCATGTAGCCGCCGGCCGACTCGCCGCCGGTGAGCAAGCGCGCCGCTGCCGAACTCGCGCTCGGCGTGCTCGACGAGCCACGCCGCGACCGCGACGCCGTCGTCGGGCCCGGCCGGGTAGGGGTGCTCGGGCGCCATGCGGTAGTCGACCGACACGACCGCCATGCCGTACGGCGGCACAGCTCGAGGTTCGCGACGTCGTTCATCTCGGGCGCGCCGAGGATCATGCCGCCGCCGTGGAAGTGCAGGTAGACGGCCCGCGCCGGCTGCTGCTCGGGGACGAACACCCGGCAGCGCACGCCCGCGATGTCACGTTCGACAGCTTCGGGCGCGGTCACGTAGCCGAGCGCGAACATCTCGCGCTGCTGCTTCGCGCGCACGAACTTGTCGAGGGTGGGATCGATCGCGGCGCGGTTGCCGATCATCGCGCGCATCGCCTCCATCCCGTTGGCGACCGCGTCGCGCGCCTCCGGGCGCATGGCCTCGATCTCGTCGCTCCAGAGCTTCATCGTTCCTCCCGTTGACGTCCGACCGAGCACGCGGGCACGCGGCGCAACCTACCGGAGCCCTGCCTCGGCGAGCACGTCTCGCAGCGCGTCCCGGGCGCGCCGCGCGGCCTCCGCCGGTGGGAGCCGGGCCAACGCGTCCGAGTACACCTCCACCTCCATCGGGGCGGTGCAGCCCTGCTCGCGCAGCGCGCGCAGCAGGCTGCCGATGTTGCCCGCGCCCTGTCCGGGCAACACACGGTCGTGCAGCGTCTCGATGCGCGCGTCCTCCTGTGGGACTGCTGCGACGTCGCTGACTTGCACTGCCAGCACTGCCGCACACGGCACCCCGAAGTCCAGGGTTCCGGCGTCGCGACCACGCACGTGGTGCCACACGTCGACCATCACGCCACCGTTGGCTCGATCGGCGTTCCGCGCGATCTCGTACGCGGCAGCGAAGTCGGCGATCCCCGACCACGGGAAGTACTCGAGGTGCACGAGCAGATCCTGATCGGCGGCCCGGTCGCACACCGCGGCGAAGGCCTGGACCGCGACGTCGAGCGGCACGTCGGTTCCCACGCGGCGGCCACGCGCTTCGAGCACCGTGATCGATCGCGCCCCGAGCGCGCCCGCGGCGGCGACGAAGTCCGCGACGCCGGGTGCGCCCTGGTCGCCCGGCAACCAGTCCATCCGCCCGTCGATCTCCGCTACCGCGACACCGCTGTCGTCCAGCAAGGCACGCATGTCCGCATCCGACCATCCCTCGGCGCGCGCGATCGCGTACTCGTCGTAGTAGAGCGACACGCCCTGGAAACCGGCGGTGCCCGCGGCGCTGACGGTGTGCGCGAAGGACGCGGCGCGGATCGTGCCACTGCAGAGCACGAGATCGTTCGGGCCGAGGCGAGTCAGAGGTCCCACACGTGTCAGAGGTCCCACACGTTATGGTGCGCGGCATGGAACCTCTCCTGGACGGACAGATCGCCGTCGTCACCGGCGCGGCGCACGGGATCGGCCGGGCAACCGCCAACCTGTTCTCGGAGCATGGCGCAACGGTGGTGATCGCCGACATCGACGAACCCGCCGCATCGGAGGCGGCGGACGCCATCGTCGCCGCCGGCGGGAACGCAGAGGCGCTCACCACCGACGTGCGCGTCGACACCGACGTCGACCGCCTCCGCGACCACGTGCTCGGCACCCACGGCCGGATCGACGTGCTCGTCAACAACGTCGGGCACTATCTGCGCGTCCGACCGTTCGACCACAGCGAACCCCAGATGTGGCAGGACCTGTACGAGATCAACCTGCTGCACGTGTTCCGGGTCACCCACGCGTTCCTGCCGTCGATGCTCGAGCAGCAGAGCGGCGCGATCGTGAACGTGTCATCCGTCGAAGGTGCCCGCGGGTACCCGCCCGACCCGGTGTACGGCGCGTTCAAGGCCGCGGTCATCCACTTCACCAAGTGTCTTGCGGTCGACGTCGCGGGGCGAGGAGTGCGCGTCAACTGCATCGGCCCCGACCTCACACAATCGCAACAGGTCGACTACGAGCAGCTCGACACCGGGGGCAGGAACCTGTGGCCGATCTGGGCACCGTTGGGCCGTCGGGGTGAGCCCGAAGACCAGGCGCGGGCGATCCTGTTCCTCGCCAGCCATCTGTCGGAGTTCATCGTGGGCCAGACGCTGTTGACCGACGGCGGCACCGGCGCGGCCGGCGGTTGGTTCCGGACCGAGCGCCGCGAGGGCCGTCGCTGGACCAACCGCCCGATCGATCCCTGAGCGCGCTCACGGCTGCGCGTGGAGATGCGGTCTGACGATCGACGCGGCGTGAGGCCCTCGGGCCGGGCTCGAAGTCGTCGGGGCTCATGGCTGCTCCCGACCGGCGAGGCGAAATCCGCTGGACGTGCCCGCGCGGGGTCTGGTGTGCTGGGGATCATGAGCATGGTGACGGTGTTCCGTGCCCGGGCGATCCGAGCCCGACCGCGCGCACGGTAGGAACCTCGGACAACACTTCCTCGAGAGCGCGGCACTCGCGCACCGGCTCGCGGGCGAAGCAGACATCGCGCCGTCGGATCACGTCGTCGAGTTCGGTGCCGGAACCGGGACCCTCACGGCGGCACTGGTGGACTGCGGCGCGCGCGTGTTCGCAGTGGAAGTCGACTCGTCGCTCGTTGCGCGGCTGGTGCAACGCTTCGGCGGAACGAGTGCGGTCACGATCTTCGAGTGTGACGCGCTCGAGTTCCCACTCCCGTCGACACCGTTTCGCGTGTTCGCCAACCCGCCGTTCAACCGCACTGCCGCGATCCTGCACCGGCTGCTCGACGATCCGGCCGGTGGCCTCGTGCGCGCCGATCTCGTCGTCCAGTGGCAGGTAGCCCGTGCACGTGCTCGAGCGGGGGACGAAGTCCCCATCGACCTCGTCGGAGCATCGTGGGGACCGTGGTGGGTCTTCCGCCGAGCGCGCCGCCTGCCCGCCAAGTTGTTCCGACCCGCGCCGTCCGTCGATGGCGCGGTGCTGACGGTGACCCGGCGCCAACCAGACCTCCTTCCGGTGGAGAGCGCGCCGCGCTTCATGGACTTCGTTCGTGAACGATTCGCAACAACGCCACACGTACTCGATTGCGAGGACTGGGTACGCCTGTACCTCAGGTCACGCGGCGCGGAGCGCGCCGGGCGACGAGCCGCTCGGCGACCGCCACCGTCGTGAGATGCGTGTTCGCCTTCGGGAGGTCGGGCATCACCGATGCGTCGCACACTCGGAGTCCGTCGTAGCCGATCACATTGCAGTCGGTGTCGACCACCGCCGCGGGATCGTCGCGCGGCCCCATTCGGCAGGTGCCGACCGCGTGCACGTAGTCGTTGACGGTCGACCAGAGCCACTCGTCGATCGCCGCGTCGGAGTCGAGCTCGTCGATCGACGTGGTGAGCGCGAGCACTCCGTCGACGATCGATGCCACCGCCGGATGGCGGACGATGTCGATCATCCGACGCACGGCATCACGTAACCGCACGAGATCGCGCTGATCCGACAGCATGCGGAACTCGACGACCGGATCGTCGAGCGGATCCGGCGACCGCAGCCGGACCTCCCCGTGCGAGAACACACGCATCACCGCGCCGATCACGCGCGCGCCGGCCAGCTCCTCCTCGCTCGGACCGACGGCGTCGAACCAAACGATCTGCATGTCGTTGGGTCCGGCGTCGGCCAGCTCCGACGTGTACCGCAACATCGAGCGCATGACGGGCGCGCTCGCCGACGGCATGCGTCCGACGTCCGTTCAGCGCCACCTCGAAGCCTGGCGTCGCGGCGTGGTCCTTGAGGTTCGCGCCGACCGCCAGGCCGTCGTCGACCCCGATCCCCGACCGCAGCAGGATCGCCGGGGAGTGGATCGCGCCCGCGCTCACGATCACCTCGTGCGCGGCGATCTCTTCACCGGCCGCGGTGCGCACACCGACCGCGCGGCGCCCGTCGAGGAGGACGCGGTCGACCAGCACGTCGCCCGCGCACCGACGAGGTTCGGCCGCGACCGCGCCGGCTCGAGGTACGCGTCGTTCGTCGACACCCGCCGGCCGTCGCGCACCGTGAGCGCCCACGGACTGATCCCGGTCGAGCCGAGAGTGTGGTAGTCGTCGCAGGTCGGGTAGCCGAGCTCGGCCATCGCGGCGCACATGGCGGACGTCGAACGGCGCGATCGCTCTCGAACGCGTGCGCGCGACAGCGGGATCGGTCCGCCCTGGCCGTGCAATCCGTCGCCGCCGTAGTCGACGTCGTCCTCGACGGGCAGGAACGCCTCGAGCATCTCGGTCCATCCCCATCCCGCGCATCCGAACTCCCCGGCCCACCGGTCGTAGTCGTCGGGCGTGCCGCGGATGGCGCCCATCGCGTTGACCGACGACGAGCCGCCGGCGCCGCGGCCCGCGCACGTAGACCGCCTCGGTCTGACCGACGGCGCGGGTCGCGACGAGATCGGGCCAGATGCGGCCCGGCTCCATCAGCGCGTTGAAGAAGTTCGCCGCCCGGATTCCATCGGGCGCATCCGCCGACGTGTGGTCGGGTCCGGCCTCGAGCAGCAGCACCGACACATCCGGATCCTCCGACAGCCGCGCCGCGAGCACGGCGCCGGCCGAACCTGCGCCGACGACGACGAGATCGAATTGATCCATCGAACGAACCCCCACTCAGCGTCCCAAGAGTGCGTGACGTTACGCCCGTCGCCGAACCTCACCGTGCTCGCGACCAGCAACGACGGGACCGGCGAGCTCCCGGAGTGAGGCCGCGAACGGGGGGTACGCGACACCGTGATCGGTAACGATGGCGCGCACGAGCGAAGCGGGTGTCACGTCGAAGGCCCGGTTCGCGGCACCGCGCCTGCCGGGGTGCGGTGCGCGTGCTCCCGAAGCGCAGCACTTCACTGGAGTCGCGTTCCTCGATCGGGATCACCGCGCCGCTGTCGGTGTGCAGGTCGACGGTCGTGGTGGGCGCGGCGACGTAGAAGGGCACGTGATGCCGATCGGCGAGCACGGCGAGGGTGTACGTGCCGATCTTGTTGGCCACGTCGCCGTTGGCCGCGATCCGGTCGGCGCCCACGATCACGACGTCGACGTCGCCGCCGGCGAACAGCGAGCCCGCCATGCGCGTCGGCGACGATGGTGTAGGGAATCCCGAGCCGATCGAGCTCCCACGCGGTGAGCCGCGCACCCTGGAGCAGCGGGCCGGGTCTCGTCGACCCAGACGTGCACGTCGCTTGCCCGCCTCCGCGGCGGCCCGGATCACGCCGAGCGCGGTGCCGTAGCCAGCGGTGGCCAACGACCCGGTGTTGCAGTGCGTCAACACACGCGCGCCGTCAGCGAGCAGCGTGGCACCGAACCCGCCGAGCGCGCGGTTCCCCGCGACGTCATCGTCCGCGATGCGCTGCGCTTCCGCGAGCGCCGCCTCCGCGCCACCAGCCGAGTACGCGGCGAAGGGCGCGCTCGACTCCCCACGAGAGGTTCACCGCGGTCGGCCGGACCCGCGCGAGGCGAGCCGCCGCGCCGCGCACTCCGCGCGCCGTCGGAGAACGTCGACGCCGCGAGCGCCACGCCGTACGCGCCCGCGGCGCCGAGCGCCGGCGCGCCGCGTACCACGAGCGATCGAATCGCAACGCTCCAGTTCGCCGACGGTCGCGCACTCGAGGAAACACAGCCGATGCGGCAGCGCACGCTGGTCGACCAAGCCGCACCCTCCCGCGCCGCCACTCGATGGTGGGCGGGATCGGGTCACACGCTCCAGTCATCCCGAGCAGTGTCGCACACGTCCCGAAACCCGGCGCACATCGACACACACCACCGGTGCACACACCACCGGTGACGAGTGCGAGACTCAGCGCCGCAGACGTTCGGAGGTGGGGTGCTCGAGGCGGGACTGTGGGCGGGGCTGGGCCAATCGGCGCTGATCGTCGGCGCGCTCCTCGTCGCGCGCTTTCGGAAGCTCACCGAACCGCGCTGGCTGGGGCTCGTGATGGCGTTCGGCGCCGGTGCGCTCATCAGCGCGGTCACCACCGACCTCGTCGTCGAGGCGTACAACGAGGCCGGCCGCGCCCCGACCGGCCTCGGCCTGCTCGTCGGCGCGGTCGGCTACTACGCACTGACCGAGTGGCTCGAACCGGCGCGCCGAGCGGGAAGACCCCGAGGAACCGGTCGAGGCGGCCGCCGAGGCCGGGCTCGAGCAACTGCCCCGTCGCGGCCGACGCGCACGCCGCGCGCAATCTCACCGTCGGGATGGTGCTCGACGGCATCCCCGAGTCGGTGGCGATCGGGCTCACCTTGCTCGGGGGTGGCAACGTTTCGGTCGCGCTCGTGGGAGCGGTGTTCCTCTCCAACCTTCCCGAGGCGATCGGCGTTGCGGCAGCCCTGCTCGCCGGTCACATCCCGCTCTCGCGTGTGCTCGTGCGGTTCGCGGCGATCGTCGCGGTCGGCGCGCTCGCCGGCGCGGTCGGTTACGGGGTGCTCAACGAGACGGACGCCGACGCGATCGCGATCATCCAGTCGATCGCCGCCGGCGCGATGATCGTGGTCATCGTCAACGAGATGGTGCCGATCGCGGTGCGCGGCGCACAACGGCGTGCCGGGCTCGCGGCGGCCGCCGGCTTCGCGGTGGCCGCGTTCCTCGCGACCTTGAGCTGATCATGACGACCCAACCCGCATCAGGTGCTGCCGTCGCAGCATGGGAACGACTGGGTGAGTACCGGGTGCTGGCCGGCCATCGGATCTTCTCGGTATCGGCGCCACCACTCCGTGCCGAAGCACTCGAGCCGCTCCTCGTGCTGCACGGATTTCCCACGTCGTCGTTCGACTTCCACGCCGTGCTCGACGACCTCCGCGCGCACCGCCGCGTCTTCCTGCTCGACATGCTGGGATACGGGCTGTCCGACAAGCCGGATCTCGCGTACACGATCTCCCTACAAGCCGACGTCGTCGGTGCGTTCACGTCCGAGGTCGGCATCACGTCGCTCGCACTGCTGATGCACGACATGGGCGACACCGTCGGCGGCGAGCTCCTGGCCCGCCAGATCGACGGCTCCTGGCCCGTCGAGGTGACGCGCCGCGTGCTCACGAACGGCAGCATCTACATCGCGATGGCGCAGCTGAGCGCGGGGCAGCAGATGCTGCTCGGCCTGCCTGACGAGCGGCTGGCAGGTGACGGACTGATCGACGGGGCTGCGGTCGAGATGGGGGTTGCCGCGACGTTCAGCCCCCGGGCGAACGTCTCCGACGACGAGCTCACCGCACTCGGACAGCTGGTCGTGCACAACGACGGGCACCTGATGCTCCCCCGACTGATCCGCTACATCGAAGATCGCCGGCGACACGAAGCGCGCTTCACCGGGGCAATCGAAGCGCACCCGTCACCGTTGGGCGTCGTGTGGGGACACGATGACCCCATTGCCGTCCCCACGATGGTCGAGCGCCTCCACCGCGCTCGCCCCGACGCGACCGTGTCGTTGCTCGACGACGTGGGCCACTATCCCATGATCGAGTCACCCGAGCGCTTCGTCGCCGCGGTGAACCTCACGCTCGCATCGGACATCTAGCGACGCGTCAGGCGCGCGATCCCGAGGTCGGCCGCGAGGTCGTCGAGCTCCGTGAGCACGACGTCCGGGACTGGCACGCCATTGGCCTCGCGATCGCGGCGCGCAGCCGCTTCGCGGTCGCCCGGTACGATCACGCGCTCCGCGCCTTCCATCGGCGCAGAGTTGCGGAGCGCGTCGAGCATCGCGTTGAGGTCGCGCTGGAACATGGCCGGTTCGGTGAAGGCGTCGATGCGCAACGCGACGAACGTGTGCGCGGCCTGAGTCGTGTGCACCGGCAGCAACTTGCTCCAACCGGTGCCGGTGAGAATGCCGGTGAGCACGTCGACGGCCGTGGAGAGCGCGTAACCCTTGTGCGACGAGCCCGCCGGGGTGCCCCCGAGCGGCGTGAGCCCGCCGTGCTCGATCACCACCACGGGATCGAGCGTCGGCGCGCCGGCGCCGTCGACCGCCCAACCCGGTTCGAGCGATCCCTTCGTTCGGAGCGCGTGTTCGACCCGACCGAACGCAACCGTGCTCGTGCTGACATCACAGACGAACGGACGGTCGTCGCCGGTTGGCGCCGCCACCGCAATGGGGTTGGTGCCGAGCATGCGCTCGCGGCCGAAGGTGGGTACGACCCATGGCGACGCGTTCGTCGTGACGATGCCGATCATCCCTGCGCCCGCGACGCGAAGCGCGTACAGCGACGCCGCGCCGAAGTGCCGGCCCTCGCGTACCGCGACCGCGCCGATGCCGGCCTCGCGTGCCTTCGCGATCGGCGAGATCGGTGGCACGCGTGGACGTGACCGGCCCGAGGGCGCCGTGCCCGTCGACGAGCGCGGTGGCGACCGACTCGCGAACCACTTCGAAAGGCGCGCTCGTCCGGACGTGACCGTCGCGGAGGCCGGGGACGTAACCCGGATGGCCCGCGAGATGGGCGATGCCGTGGGTGTCGAATCCGAGGAGGTCGGCCTCGACGAGCACCTCCGCCGCCGTTCGCGCGTCGCCGTCGGGAACCGAGAACGCCTCGAACACCGACGTCGCGAAGGCGCGGAGCGAGTCCGCGGCGACCCGCTGCACCGTCACGGCAGGCCTGCGTGCGGGACACCGACGCGCATCATCCGGATCACGCCCGTCGCCTTTCCCGCAATCTCGTTCTCGTTCGCACTGTCCGCGGAGACGATGAACAGCGTGCAGCCGTCGTCACCGCCGAGCGCGCACGCGTAGGTGCCCTGGCCGACATCCACGCGATCGGTGATCTCGCCGCCTTCCTTGACGCGCAGCACGTCGGTTCCGGTCGCGTTCGCGAACCAGATCGCGCCCTCGGCGTCGAGGGTGCAGCCGTCGGGTGCGGCGCCGTCGACCTGGGCCCACGTGCGGCGATGCTCGAGCGTGCCGTCGGAGCGAATGTCGAACGCGGTGTAACAACGGCCGAACGACTCGCCGACGATCAGGGTGCGACCGTCGGGCGTGATGACACTCCCGTTCGGGAACGCCAGGTCTTCGGCCGCCACCTCGACGGTGCCGTCGGGTCGTACGAGCGCGAGCGCGGCGTTCTGCGGCGTCCCCCTCGCCCAGATCTCGAAGCCGAAGTTCCCCACGTACGCGGTGCCGTCGGCCGCGACCACCATGTCGTTGCAGCGGCCGGTCGCGATGTGGGAGAGATCGGCGTGCTCGACGATCGAGCCGTCGTGCTCGACGCGCATCACCTTCTTCTCGCGCATCGACACGACGAGCAGCCGGCCGTCGGGCAGCCAGCCGAGGCCGCTCGGGTGGTCGTCGAGCTCGAGGATCGTCTCGCGCTCGCCGTTGACGGTGACGGCGGAGACGCGGTGCTGGTAGAAGTCGGAATACCACAGCCTGCCGTCGTGCCACCGTGGTCCTTCACCGAAGTCGAGACCGGTGATCAACGTCTGCAGCTCAGGCATGCCGACACCTCCCGCGCGCTCGGAGCGCCATCATCCCCCAGATGTGCACCGAGCGCGCCGAGGTCGCCGGCGGCCCGCCCGCCGCCGACGACCTGGCAAGCCGAGAGTCCCCGGCGACCCCGTCCACCGTCGGAAGCCTCTCGGCGTCCGTGCGCGCGGCTCGGGGTGGGTTTGGTTACGAGCCGGGCGGGCGACGACTCGGGTGTCGCGAGGTGGCGCGGGCGTCATACGACGCGCGTGCGACGCGTGGACCGAGTTGTCGCCGACGGCGGTGAGTTAGCCGGGGTGCTCGGTCAGGGAGACGAGCGCGAGGCGGCGCTCGACTGCCCCGAGGAGCAGCATGCGACGGGTGCGCGGGCCGAACGGTCGCGAGCGTGACGGCAACTGCAAAGAGCAGGAGCTGGAAGGGCGCGCTTGGGCTCGCGGACGTCGACGTCGACGAGGTGAGCGGAGCGAACGGCACGTCGGAGTCGAGCGAAAGCCGCGGGAGGTCAGGCAACGACGGGCTGGGGTCGGCCGCGACCGTTGCGGTAACGCCACGCGTGCCACGGGCGGCCACGGGAGAATCGGTGGGGGCCGCGATCGGAACCTCGCCCGCGCCCGCGGGTGGAACGACCAGACCGATGACGGGAGTGAACGAGTCGGCCACCGGGGTGACGCCGGGCTCGAGGCTTCCCACGACGGGCGCGCGAGCATCGACCACCGATCCGACAATCGGAGCAACCGCGGCGACGACAGGCTCCGCAGGCGGTTCCACGATCGGAGTCAACACCGGCGCGACCGTCTCCACAGCGGGAGCAAGGACCTCGTCGACCACGGGCGCCGTAGCCGAATCGACCACGCGCACGACGGGTTCGGACCCACTGGTCGTGCCGGCGACCGCGGCACTGGCATCGGACATCGCACCGTCGACGGGCGGAGCCGGCACGGGTACGGCGGGTGCGGGTGGGAGCGACAGCGCGTTCTCGCCGGAAACGCCTCCGGGACCAGCGGCCTCGGCGCGCTGCGTGTCCGTCAAGAGGAGAACTGCCAGGACGAGCAGTGTGCCCATGCCCAAGAGCACCAGAACCCAGATCCGCCGCGGGCTGCCCGGCATTCCATGGACATACCGTGTTCTCCGGCCCGCTAAACCCGATTCTGGGGAATTTCAACGTGCAACTTCGGACGCCGCCCCCTGGTCGGGCTAGTCGTGACGATCGTCGTTACGCTCGCCGCTTGCAGCAGCGGCGGCTCACCGGGGGCAAGCAGCACCCAGCCGCCGACGACACCTGCGTCGGGAACGACGCCGGGGACGGCCGCCGGCGACGCGTGTGACACGCCCGAGGTGACGGTGAGCGGGTCGGCGGGCCAGAGCGCGTTCGTGAACGATGCGAGGTTCGTGACCGCGCTCGCGTGGGCGCCCGACGGGCGGCTGTTCTTCGCGGAGCGCGCCGGCACGATCAAGATCGCGACCGGAGGCACGGCGAAGGCGTTCGCGACCGTCCCCACGGTCACCAGCGAGAAGAGCGGCTTCTACAGCGAACGCGGCCTGCTCGGTCTCGCGTTGAGCCCCGACTTCTCGAGCGACCACTTCGTGTACGCCTTCTACTCGCGCGACGACTACGCGACGCAAGTCGTCGTGCGCTTCACCGAGTGCGCGGGTAAGGCTCGCGACGAGACGACGCTCGTGACGCTGCCGTCGGGTGCCGACTGCTGCCACAAGGGAGGCCGCCTCGCGTTCGGGAACGACGGCAAGCTCTACGTGACTCTCGGCGACGAGCACTCGGTGGCCGAGGACACCGAAGGCAGCGCGTCGTCGGTGCCGCAGGATCCGAACGACGTCCGCGGCAAAGTCCTCCGGTACGACGCCGACGGGTCGATACCGAGCGACAATCCGTTCGGCGCCGACAGCCCTGTCTGGGCGACGGGCTTTCGGAACCCGTTCGGCATCGCGTTCGACGCGAACGGCGACGCCTTCGTCACGTCGAACGGACCGACGGGCGACATCGGTGCGCCGAGCACCGGTTACGACCTCGCGTTCCGCGTGGAAGCCGGCGGCCGGTACCAATGGCCGGCGTGCTATGGCTACTCGCATCCGCTTCCGGACTCGTCGTCGTGCCTCGGCCGTCCCGAACCCGAGTGGAGCAGCGAGGAGTCGACGATCGTCCCGACCGGCGCCACGTGGGTGGACGACAACGGTCCCGGCCCGTACGCCGGTCACTTCGTGTTCTGCAGCACGAGCGGGATGCGCGTCTTCGTTCCCGGCTCACCGCACGCGACGCTGCGCGACGGCCCGAAGGAGTGCCGACTCGACGTCAAGGAGGGGCCTGATCACGCCCTGTACTTCTCGGACGAGACGAAGATCTACCGACTCGCGGGATGATCACGCGGGACCACCCTGTCACGGTCACGCCCTGACGCGCTTCCCCGTGATCGGCATCGTCGTCCAACCGACTTGGAACTCCGACGCCTCACGCACGAGCTGGGTCTCGTCGACGTCGTACCGCGGGAACCGCGCCAGGAGCTCCTGGATCATCACGACGCCTTCGAGGCGGGCGACGTGCGCGCCGATGCAGATGTGTACGCCGTGACCGAGCCCGAGGTGGCGATCCATGCGGCGCGCCGCGTCGAACCGATCGGGCTCGGCGAACTCGCGCTCGTCGCGGTTCGCGGAGATCAGCATGAGCACGACGCGCTGACCGGCCCGCATCTGCACACCGGCTACCTCGCCGTCAGTGAGCAGCGTGCGCCCGACGAACTGGAGCGGGAGCTCGTAGCGCAGCATCTCCTCGAAGGCCGCGCCCACGAGCGACGGATCGGCGACGATCCCCGCCCGCTGCTCCGGGTTGCGCCACAGCTGGTAGGCGCCACCGGCGAGGACCTTCGGCAACGTCTCGGTGCCGCCGATGAAGAGCGTGACCAGCTGATCGACGATCTCCGTCGTCGTCCAGGTGACCTTGTCCGGAGTCGAACGCGAGCAGGCCGTCGACGACGTCGGGTGGATCGCGGCGGGCGGAGCGCCGGCGTGCGGCCACGAAGTCGCGCAGGTACACGTCGATCTCTTCTCGTGCCGCCATCCCTTCGGCGCTGATCCCGGCTTGGCCCGGTTCACGCTGCACGTAACGGTTCACGAGCGTGACGAGCGAGACGCCGTCGGGGGCGGGGATGTCGATCACGCGCGCCGCGACCGCCGCCGATACGGGCGAGGCGTAGTCGTGGCGGACGTCGAAGCCCTCGCGCTCCGAGAGCTCGTCGAGTCGGGCGGCGGCCAACGCGCGCACGTCGGCTTCGAGCTCGGCGACCGCGCGCGGCCCGGAACGGCTCGATCATCGCTTGCCGGAGACGGGTGTGATGCGGCGGGTCGAGCATCGAGAAGCTGCGCACGGGGCGGTGCAACGCGACATCGGGCGCACCGTCGTTGTGGCGCAGCAGGCGATCCCGGTGGAACACCGGGCCCTCGACGATCGAGAAGCGCTCGCGGTCCGACAACACCCGCCATACGTCGTCGAAGCGCGGCAACGCCCACGCGTCGTACCGGTCCATCCGATAGGCGCGGTAGCCAGCGCGGAGCTCACGGTAGATCGGGTACGGGTCGGCCATGACCTCCGGCGAGAAGGGGTCGTACTCGACCGCGCCCGTGCTCATCCGCGCACGGTACCGGCTGCATGACCGAAACGCCGATCTCGTGCGATCACGGAAAGGCGAGCGGCAGACGTCGGACTCTTTCTACGCTCTGCGGATGCCACTGCCACACGACCCCGAGTACACCGCGGAGTGCTACGACGCGTACGGAGAGCTCGAGTGGGAGCGGCACGAGTCCACGTGTGCGGCACGAACGAGCTTTGCGATCCACTGTGATTGCCTCGCCAAATTCGTTCGCCGGGGTGATCACGTGCTCGACGCAGGTGCCGGCCCCGGCCGATTCACGATCGAGCTCGCCAAGCTCGGCGCGCGCGTGCACGTCGCCGACGTGTCGCAGGTCCAGCTGCGGCTCAACGCAGCACGCGTCCGGGCCGCAGGCTGGGAGGAAGCAGTCGTCGCTCGCGCCCGGCTCGACATCTGCGATCTGTCCGCCCTTCCCGATGACGAGTTCGACGCGGTCGTGTGCTTCGGCGGACCGCTCAGCTATGTGATGGACCGAGCCGACGAAGCGCTGTCGGAGCTCTGCCGAGTCACCCGACCGGGTGGCCACGTACTCCTCAGCGTGATGTCGCGACTCGGCGCGATGCGGCGGTTCCTGCCCCAGGCACTCGAAGAGGGCCGGGAGCTCGGGCCTGCGCACAACGACACGATCCTGCACACCGGGGATCTGGCGCGCGAGACCAACCGCGGTCACGAGTGCCACCTGTACCGATGGTCAGAACTGTTCGACCTACTTGCTCGCCACGGCGAGATCCTCGACGCGGCGAGCACGAACTTCGTCACCGCGCAGCACGACGAGGCACTGGCCACGGCGAGCGCCGCCGAGCTCCGGCAGATCCTCCGGTGGGAGCTCGAGGTGTGCCGTGAACCCGGTGCGCTCGACGGCGGAACCCACATCCTCGCCGTGCTCCGGCCATTCGACGCCGCGTGATCCGACGTGCCGATCACGGTGGGTCGGGGCCAACCCCCTCTTCGAGACAACCGGAAGGGGGGAGACCGGTAGCCTCCCCCGCACATGGGACTGCGCGAACGCACACCGCCCACCGCCGAGGAGTACGCCGAGTACCGAACCCGCTTCAGCAACTGGGGTCGCTGGGGCGACGACGACGAATTCGGCACGCTCAACTTCGTGACGCCCGAGGTTCGACGCGGTGCCGCCCGGCTCGTGCGCGACGGCCGGGTGATCTCGTGCAGTCGCCCGATCGACACCCACTCGGGTCCCGCGAACCCCTACCCCGCGCGCCATCTCGTGGCCGTACACGATTCGGGTGAGATGGCCGACTTCCTCTCGATGTTCGTCCACGGCTTCGCCGACACCCATCTCGACGCGCTGTGCCATCTCGCCACGTTCGATGGCGGCGTCACGTGGAACGGCAAGTCGCTCGACGAGTACCACATGCCCGCTGAGCACACCGGCACGATCGACTGTTGGCGCGACGGCATCGTCACGCGGGGCGTGCTGTACGACATCCCCCGCCTGCGCGGCACCGCCTGCGTCGAGCCGGGCGCGCCCGTGCACGGATGGGAGCTGGCCGACGCGGCCGACGCGCAAGGCATCGAGCCACGTGCGGGTGACGCAGTGCTCGTCCGCAGCGGGTACGCGCGTTACTTCGAGACCCACGGCGGGCAACCATCCTTCCTCTCGCCGGCCGGAGTTCACGCGTCGTGCATCGAGTACCTCTACGAGCACGACGCGTCGATGCTCGTGTGGGACATGCAGGACGCTCCCATCGAAGACCAGGGCATTCCCAACCCGCGCGACATCCGTGTCCCGCTCCACGTGCACACGGTGGTGATCCCGTACATGGGGATGCCCATCCTCGACAACGCGGACCTCGAGCCGCTCGCCGGTGCTTGCGCCGAGCTCGGGCGTTGGGAGTTCCAGTTCGTCGTCGCGCCCCTCGTGATCCCCCGCCGCGACCGGCTCGCCGGTGAATCCGCTCGCGATCCTGTGATCGAACCGGCGATGGGCGGCCGAGCCCGCCCGGTCTCTGGGACCGTCAGGTGCATGGGTGCGTCAGGTCGTGCTCGAGCGCGTCGAGTGCTTCGTCGATGCGCGCGGGGAGCTCGCCGCCCTGGCTCGCCCATGATGCCACGGCAGTCGTGAGCGCGGCGGTGATCGCAGCCGCGACGGCGCGTACCCGGAGGTCGTCGGGGTCATGCCCTGCCCGCGCTCGCGAGCTCGACCGCGAGCAGATTCTCAGCTTCGAGCGTTTGCTCGTGCATGCGCGCGCGCAGACGCGGACACCGAGAGGACGAGCTGCGTACGTGCGCGAATCGCATCCTCATCGGCGGGATACAGCTGCCCGAGCGCCGATGCCAGCGCGTTGCGAACCGCGACGACCGGCGACTCGTGCAACGGACGTTCGTGCAGACTCGCCGTGAGGAGCGGGTCGTAGTCGTCTTGGAGCACGACGTCTTCCTTCGTGGGGAAGTACCGGAAGAACGTTGCCGGCGACACGCCGGCAGCCGCGGCGATCTGCTCACAGGTGGTCGTGTCGTACCCCTGTTGCCCGAACAACCGGAGCGCCTCCACCTGGATCGTCGCGCGCGTCTGCCGCTTCTTCCGCTCCCGCAGCCCCGGCATCGGCGCGCCCGCGTCCGTCATCTGCCCTCCAGGTCGCGCCGTGAGAACGCGAGGGCACCGGCAGTGCTCGCTACCAGGCCGACGCCGACGAGGACGACGACCGCGGTCCACCGGATCCCGGTAGCAGGAACCGGCGCGATGTGGTGGAGCACCGACGAGTCGAGCAGCAGCGCGCTCGTGGACCCGAGCGTGCCCGCGAGCACCACGAGGATCGACCACGCGCTGATATCCGTACGCGATGCCCGCCGCGTACCGGGGGACCAGCCCATGTGCGAGGGTCCCGACACCGAGCACCAGGAGCGCGGGTGCAGCGAGGTTGAGACCCGCGGCGAGGAGGTGCGCAAGCGTCGACCCGCCGCCCTGCGTCGTGACGCCCACCCAGCCGCCGACCCCCGCCGCGAGCCCGGTCGCGACGATCGCGCCGGCCGCGATCGGCGCACCGGCTCACCAGCCACGTGGTCCGCGACACCGGTTGGGTGAGCAGATGGTCGAGACGGCCGTCGGCTTCTTGCTCGCGAGTCGCCGCCACGTGAGCGGCAGCCGCGAAGGTCATCACCGAACCGACCATGAGGAACAGCACCGCGAGGTACGTTTCGGTGCCGATGCCGTGGATACCGAGGCGGGCCACGGCCTTGTCGAGTTGGGCAGAGTTCGCTGACGCGATCCCCGGACTCACGACCCCGAACACGAAGCTCATGACGACCACCGCGGCCAGCCAACCGGCGATCAACCCCGAGTTGAGCCTCGCCGCGAGCCCGAAGACGCCGCCGAGGAGACGGGTCCGGCTCCGGGCCGAGTCGCGCCGTCGGCAGCACGCCCGCACCGACATCGCGGACGCCGGCGAGCAGCACCGTGAGGGTCAGGAGCACCACGACGAACACCGTTACGGGCACGAGTGGGGTCAAGTGGGTCCGCCGTCAACGGGCGCAGCTGTTGGATCCACCCGAGCGGGGTGATCCACTCGAGGAAGCGCAAGGAGTCGCTGCTGTTCGCCACGACGCGAAGGAGGAACGCAACGCCGAACACCGCGCCGCCGAGCGCGCCGGCGCGCCGGCGAGTACCGGCGAATTGACTCGTGAGCGCACCCACCGCGACGAACAACGACGACCGGCAGGATCATCACCAGCGTGAAGAAGAGGCAGGCGCCGATCGAGAAGACGCGCGTCGTCGAGCTGCCCCACGGCGACGGTTCCTGCCGCGACGAGGGCCCACAACACGACGAGGCCGATGCCGAGGCCTCCGAGCGCTGCGAGCGTCGCGCGACGCCTCGTCGTCGGGCCGGCGACGGCCAGGTCCCACACCCCGAGATCTTCCTCGCCGCGCAACAAGCGCGTCGCCATGAGCAAGCCCCAGATCGCGCCGACGAGGGTCAAGATGCCGACGGTCCTCCAGGCCGTGAACCCTGCGATCGTGTCCACCTGGCGAGCCGGGCCGAAGAGCACGGTCAGCCCTCGGTTCGTTCCGAGTGTGTTCGCCAGCCGCTCCCGGTCGGCGAGGGTGGGGAAAGCCGAGGTGAAGCCCGCTACCGACCAGGCGACCATCGCGATCCACACCGCTCCCCACAGGAGCGCGCTCGGGCCGCGCGCCGCGCCGTGAACCCCATCACCACGTGGTCGGTGCTCGGCGCGCCCATCGGTCAGGCCGCCTGCGCGCCGTAGTGCGCGAGGAACAACTCCTCGAGCGATGCCTCGTGGCTCAACAGCTTGACCACGCCGACCGAACGCAGAGCGTCGAGCAGCGGCTCCATGTCGCCGTACACACGACAGCGAAGACGGTCTCCGTCGATCTCGATCGCGTCGACTCGGGGAACGTTCGAGAGATCCGGTGGTGGGCCGGACAAGATCGCGTCGATCGTCACTGCTGCGAGGCTGCGCATCTCTGCGAGCGTGCGCGTCTCGATGAGATGACCTGCTCGCAGGATCGCCACGCGATCGCACACTGCCTCGACTTCGCTGAGGAGGTGCGACGACAGCAGCACCGTCTGCCCATCGGCACGCGCGTCGAGCACGCAGCGTCGGAAGACCTGCTCCATCAACGGGTCGAGGCCGCTCGTGGGTTCGTCGAGGAGCAGGAGGTCGGCCCGGGTCATGATCGCCGCGATCAACGCGATCTTCTGCCGGTTGCCCTTGGAGTACGCGCGCACCTTCTTCGACGGGTCGAGCGCGAATTCCTCGATCAGCCGGTCGCGGTACGCGTCGTCGACGCGTCCGTGGAGCCGCCCGAGCAGGTAGAGCGTCTCGCGCGCCCGTGAGCGACGGCCAGAGCGCGACGTCACCGGGGACGTATGCGATGCGGCGATGCGCGGCGACCGCGTCGTGGGTGGCATCGAGCCCGAAGATCTCGGCGCGGCCTGCCGTCGGCTTCGCGAGGTTGAGGAGGAGCCGGATCGTCGTGGTCTTGCCGGCGCCGTTCGGCCCGAGACACCCGAGGACCTCGCCGCAACGGACATCGAGATCGAGCGACGCGAGCGCTTCGACGGCCCCGTACCACTTGGTGAGCCCGACCGTTCGGATCGCCGTCTCGTCCATACCCGATCGCCCCTGTCTCCCTCGTTCACGAGAGTTACTCTCGTTTGAGAGACACTATCAAAAGTGGGCGGCCGGGTTCACTCCACGATCGCGGGATAGACGAGTGCCTTGAGTTGGCTGCGGAAGTCGAAGGTGCCCGACGGTGTGAGCTGGACCATGAAGATCACGAAGAGGTCCTGCGCCGGGTCCACCCAGAAGATCGTGCTCGCGGCGCCACCCCACCAGAAGTCGCCCGCGGATCCGATCACGCCGGCGGCCACGGGGTCGAGCGTGGTCGCGAAGCCGAGGCCGAAGCCGATGCCCTCGAAACCGACGTCGCCGAGACTGCCGACCGCGATGTCGGACATCGCCACTCCACCGGGGAGGTGGTTGCGCGTCATGAAGCGGAGCGTCTCCGGGCCGAGCACGCGATGGCCGTCGAGCTCGCCGCCGCGGCGCAGCATCTCGCAGAAGCGCGCGTAGTCGCCCATGGTGGACACGAGCCCGCCACCACCGGACAGGAACGTTCGCTGCTTCCGGTAGACGCTGTCGTATGGATCGTCGCTGACCACGAGCGACTTGTCGGCCTGGCGAGCGTGGTTGGCCGTGAAGCGCTCGACCGAACCGTCGCGGACCGTGAAGCCGGTGTCGACCATGCCGAGGGGATCGAAGACGTGTTGTTGCAGGAACGCGTCGAACGGCTGATCACCGATCACTTCCACGAGCCGTCCGCACACGTCCGTCGCGAGCGAGTAGTGCCACGCCGTGCCCGGCTGGAACTTGAGCGGCAGGTCACCCAGCAGTTTGGCCAGACCTTCCAGGTCGACGTCCTCGCCACGGATGCCCGCATCGCCGTACAGCTTGTCGACGGGATGGCTCGGGTCCCAGCCGTACGAGAGACCCGCGGTGTGGGTGAGCACGTCGCGCATCTGCACGGGGCGGACGGGCTCGACCAATTCGATACCACCGCCTTCGCCGACGACCGCCACGCGCTGGTCGTGCCACTCCGGCAGATAGCGATGCACAGGATCGGTGAGCCTGAACATGCCGCGCTCGTACAAGCTCATGAGCGCGACCGACGTGATCGGCTTGGTCATCGAGTAGATGCGCCAGATCGCGTCATCGGTCACCGGGCGGTCGTCGCCCGCGATCAGCGTGCCGAAGTTGCGTTGGTAGGCCGTGTGGCCGTGGCGCGACACGAGCACCTGGCAACCGGCGAGCTTGCCCCTCTCCATGTAGGAGCGCTCGAAGTGCTCGGTGATGCGCTCGAGCCGAGCCTCGTCCATTCCCGCCGCGGTGGGATTCGCGTTCATGGTGTTGGCCTCTCTCGTCAGGCCTGCCTCCCGTTCAGGCACCAGCCGGCTCGAACAGCGGGAGGTTGCGGCCGTCGGACAGCGCTTCCCACGTGACCTGCACCGGCATGCCCACGGTGACCGCTTCCGGCGGGCACCCGACGATGTTGGTCATCAGGCGCGGGCCTTCGTCGAGCTCGACGAGCGCCACCACGTAGGGCTCGTCGCCGAACGGCGTCGGCATCGTGGGCTTGTGCTCCACGGTGCACACGTACACCTCGCCGCGACCCGACGCGGGCCGCCACTCGAGCGCATCGCCGAGACAACCGGGGCACACCTCACGCGGGAACCACACCGGCTGATCGCACGCCGTGCACCACTGGATCAGGAGTTGCCGGTCGCGCGTCGCGTCCCAGAACGGCGCCGACGTCTCACTGACGGGTGGTTCCACGGGTCGAGTCGGCCGCTCGCTCGTCACAACGTTGCCTCCGTGCCCAACACCGCTGTCGACAGGCACGACAGCAGGCCGCCGGATCCGTCCGCGACGGCGATCTCGGCACCGTCCACCTGTCGGTCACCGGCTTCGCCGCGCAGTTGCTTCACCGACTCGGTGATCAGGAACATTCCGTACATCCCCGGGTGCGTGTACGAGAGCCCGCCGCCGTTGGTGTTCATCGGCAACGAGCCACCCGGCGCCGTCGCGCCGGTCTCGACGAAACGCGCCGCCCTCCCCCTTCGCACAGAACCCGAGATCCTCGAGATGGAGCAGCGCGGTGATCGTGAAGCTGTCGTAGCCCATCAACAGGTCGACATCGTCGGGCTTGATACCGGCCATGCGGAACGCGTTGGCACCGGACACCACACCGGCGGTGGTGGTGAGATCGGGCATCTGGCTGATCATGTTGTGATCGTGCGCGGTGCCCGCGCCGAGCACGTAGACGGGCGGTTTCGCGAGGTCGCGTGCACGCTCCGCGCTGGTCATCACGAACGCGCCCGCGCCGTCGGTGACGAGGCAGCAGTCGAGCAGGTGCAAGGGCGAGCACTCCATCCGCGACACGAGCACGTCATCGACGGTGATCGGATCGCGGAAGCGGGCCTGCGGGTTCATCGCGGCCCACTGGCGCGTGCTCACCGCGATCTGCGCGAGTTGTTCGCTCGTGGTGCCGTAGACGGCCATGTGCCGGCTCGCCGCGAGTGCGTACGGGCCCATGGGCTGGCGCAACGCGAACGGAACTTCCCATTCGATCGCCGGGTTGGGGCCCATCATCTGCGGCCGCGGCCGGTTCACCTGGCGACGACGATCGCTGCGCGGTGTACTGGCGTACACGTCGATCACGACGTCGCACAGCCCGGCCGCGACCGCAGCCGCCGCGTGTTCGAGATGGACCTCGAAGCTGGAGCCACCGGTCATCGTGCTGTCGGTGAAGCGGGGATGGACACCGAGGTACTCGGCGAACAGCATCGACGACATCGGGTGACACACTCCGTCGACGTCCGCGAGCGTGAGTCCGGCGTCGGCGAGTGCGGCTCCGACCATGGCCGCCTCGAGGGCGCGCCCGGACGAGTCGAGCTCTCCGGTGGGCGACGCGACGTCGGCAACGCCGACGATGGCGGCGGCACCACGCATGCTCACGCCGTCACGCTCGACGCAGCGCGATCGGCGGCGACCTCGTCGTAGCTCGTGTAGTCGGTGCCGGTGTCGTCGGCGAACTCGAACTCCATCAGGCCCGCCTCACCCCATGCCTTGCGCAGGTACCCGTCGTTGGCGTCGAGCAGACCGAGCTTGCGCACGTTCGGCACGAGCTTCGCGAAGAACGCGCTCTGGAAGCCCATGTACGTGCCCCGGTTCAGCTTTGCCGCCGCTTCCAAGAGGAACGGTCGCACTTCGTCGACGTCGACGCCCATGCGCTCCCACACCTCGGGCGTGGTCGACCGCGCACGCGACCGCAGCGTGTTCTCCACGAGGAATTCCTGGCGGTCCTTGAGCTCGGCATCGGTGAGCCCCTGGTAGAGCTCCTGGAGGCTGAGCACACCGAATGCGACGTGCCGCGCTTCGTCGGACATCACGTAGCGCAGCAGCTTGCGGAGCAGCGGCTCCTGGATGCGGCGCAGCATGTCGCCGAAGGCGGCGAGCGCGAGGCTCTCGATGACGATCTGCATCCCGAGGTAGGCGATGTCCCAGCGGCTGTCTTCGAGCAACGCGTCGATCTGCTGCTCGAGGAACGGGCTCATCGGGTAGGCCTCACCGAGCTTGGTATCGAGGTACTTCGCGAACACCTCGGTGTGGCGCGCTTCGTCCATCGTCTGGGTGGCCGCGTAGTACTTCGCGTCGATCCACGGCACCGCTTCCACGAGCTTCGCCGCAGTGAGCATCGCCCCCTGCTCGCCGTGCATGAACTGACTGAGCGACGCCTTGAACATCTCGATGCCGAGCGCGGTGAACTCCGCCTCCCTCCACTTCGCGAGCGGCGAGCCCGGGAGCTCGGCGGCGGTGCGCACCAGGCTGTCGGTGGGCGACTCCTGCTGACGGACGAGCTCCTCCGGATCGACGTCCGTGGCCCAATCGAGATCGGTGACGCTGCTCCACTGCGACGAAACGCCCTTGTTGTAGAGCGTCACGAGCTGGTCGCGCTTCGCGCGCGTAGTTCCAGGCGTAGATCGTGTCCGCCTGGTTCTCGACGCGCTTGATCGTCGCATCGACCTCGTCGCGGTCGGGCAGCTGTGGCTTCGCCGCTGTGCTCATCGCCGTATCTCCTGCTCATTCGTCGCTCGCTGCGGCGCAGGGTACCTGCGCCGCGTACGCTCGCTCCTGGCGAGCGACTCGGCTCGCTTCGCTCGCTCGTCGCCGCTTCCCACTTCGCTCCCGCCCAACATGCGCCGTACTACCGCGCGCGCTTCGTCGGGCTTGCCCTCGGCGATCGCGTCGGCCAGCGCGCGCTGTGGAAGCCGCACGCCCCGGTTGACGAGGTCGATCAGCGCATTGCCGACGGTGTCCTTCTTGTCGCCGGAGCGTGCCGCGGCCGAGTCGACGACGCGGTAGAAGCTTCCCACGAGCAGTTCGAGCGCGATCGAGTGCGTCGCGCTCGCGACGCCCTGGTGGAACGACCGGTTCGCCTGCTCGACGCCGGCAGCGTCGCCCGCGGCGGCGGCCACCTCGACGTCGCGCGCGAGCTCGTCGAGCTGTGCGATCTCGGCTGCGGTGATGCGTTCGAACGCGAGATCGAGCGCGCCCTCGTAGATGATGCGCAGCACCTCGTTGGTCGACGCCAACGCCGACGGTCCCGTGCTCGAGCGGCGGTTGCGCGACAGCCGCACGAGATCGGGCAGCAGCTCGATCGATCCGGTGCGGCGGTAGTCGAGCACACGGCCGCGTGCGCCATGGCGCCGCTCGATGAGACCCTGGTGCTCGAGTTGCGCCAGCCCTTCCCTGATGGTGGTGCGGTTGGCGCCGAGTTGCCGGGTGAGCTCGCGCTCCGACGGCAGCGCATCGCCAGGCGCGTACTCACCGGCGAGGATCGCGTCGCGGATCTGGTCCGCGATGCCGTCGGCGAGCTCGGAGCGCACCACCGGGGCGTTGGTCATGGGATCCCGACTGGTCGACTGGACGACTGGTCCAACCAGTTTGGGTCAGGATCCGCCCGAGGTCAAGGGGGTGACGCGCTCGGTGGTAACGCGCTCCGTGACGCGTGAGACTCATGTCATGCCGAACGAGGGCGTACAGGACCCGGCGAGTCTGGTAGCAGCCGTCCTCGACGAGGAGTCGCGACGCCAGGCGGACACGACCGCGGCCGACAGTGACGCCGACGTCGACATGGCAACCCTTCCCGGGGTCGGTGGCGACAACGTGCCGCTCCGGGATGCGCTCGACCCGCGCGGACGAGCCCTGTTCCTGACCGTCGGCGCGATGTGGGGTCTCGGGCTCGCGATCTTCGCGATGACCGCGGTACTCGCGATCAAGATCGCGCACGACTACGGCTGGAGCTTCCGGTTCCTGGTGCAGGTCGCGATCCTTCCCGGTTTCACGATCGTGCTCGTGTCGCAGCCGCTCGGGAACTTCGTCGACCGTGTGACCACCAACCGCCCGTTCGTGATGCGGTGGATGCTCGCCTTGTCGGTCGTCGGCCTGCTGCTCTCCGGTGCCGCGTTCTACCGCTGGGAGTTCCTCGGCGTGCTCGCGTTCACGGGCGTCGGTCTGCTCGCGACGGTCCCGGTGCAGACGTCACTGCTCGCGGACACGTTTCCGGTGCGGGCGCGGCCCAATGTGTTCTCGGCCTACATGGCGATGGGCGCCGCGGGATTCGTGCTCGGGCCACTCCTCGTCGCGCTCGGCGTCGGCCTGTTCGACGGGACGTCCGAGTGGCGGACGCCGTTCTTCGTGGTCGCCGCGCTCACGGCGATCCTGGCGTTCGGGGCGGGACGGCTGCCCGATACACGACGCGGTCGGGCCGAGGTACAGGAGATCTTCCACGACGACGGCGACATCCGAGACGAGCGGTTGTCCACCGTGCACGCGCTCGCGCGCTTCCGTCAGATCGCGACGCTCCGGTACGTCACGCTCGGTGTCCTCGCGATGGGCTTCGGCTTCATCGGATGGGGACTCTGGTTCAACCTGTGGCTGCAAGGCCACTTCCAGCTCGACGCCATCGATCGCGCCCTCCTCATCGCGGCGATGGCGCTGCCCGCGGTGGTCGCCACAGTGTTCATGGGGCGGCTCACCGGGCGGGCCTTCCGCACCGCTCCCTACCGGGCAGTCCGGCTGTCGGCCGTGCTGCTGGTCGGCTTCAACCTCGCCCTCGTCGGGTGGTGGACACACTCGGTCGCCGTGACCGCCGTGTTCGGTGCGCTCGGGTTCGCGTGCGTGCTGGGGGCGATCACCGCCATCTTGCCGGTCGCGCAGGCCGTGATCCCACCACAGACGCGAGCGCAAGGGTTCGGCGCGTTCATCAACTCGCTGTTCATCGGCGCGTTCATCGTCGGCGCGCCACTCGTCGAGTTCTGGCCCGAGCTCGAACGGCAGCACACCGCGCTGTCGATCCTCGTGCCGTTCCTCACCGTGCTGGGTGCAGGTCTCATGCTCTACGGCTCGCGTTTCGTGGAGCACGACATGCGACGTATGGTCGAGGAACTCCAGGAAGAGCGTGCGCGATCCAACGAAACGCTCGCCGGTGCCGAGATCCCGATGCTGCAACTCCGGAACGTCGACTTCAGCTACGGGCAGGTACAGGTCTTGTTCGACATCGACCTCGACGTGCGGCGCGGTGAGACACTTGCGGTGCTGGGCACGAACGGCGCGGGGAAGTCGACGCTGCTGCGCCTGATCAGCGGGCTCGAGCTGCCCGACCGGGGCGTGGTGCGGCTCGGTGACGAGACCATCACGTACCTGGCGGCCGAAGCGCGCTCCCGCAAGGGCATCGTGCAGGTGCGCGGCGCCGACGTGTTCCCCGGTCTGTCGGTGCGGGACAACTTGCGCGCCGCGCTCGCCGCCCATCCAGCGCTGCGTCGCGATGCCGACCGTCGCGTTGCGAACGTGTTCGACGTCTTTCCCGCGCTCGGCGCTCGACACAACCAGGACGCGGCGTCGCTGTCGGGAGGCGAGCAGCAGATGCTGGCGCTCGGGTGCGCGCTGCTGTTCGAACCCGAGCTCCTGCTCATCGACGAGCTGTCACTCGGGCTCGCGCCGCTCGTGGTGCATTCGCTGCTCGCGGTCGTCGAACGGTTGAAGTCGGAGGGCTACACGATGGTGATCGTCGAGCAGTCGCTCAACATCGCATCGGCGATCTCCGACCGCGTCGTGTTCATCGAGAAGGGCTGCATCCGCTTCGACGGCCCCACCCGCGAGCTCGCCGCCCGCGACGACCTGGCCCGCGCGGTGTTCCTCGGCGGCGAGGGAGGCTGACGCCTGCGGCGCAGGTACCCTGCGCCGCAGTGAGCCGTGGCCCGAGCGGCCCGGCGCCGCAGGCGCCAAGAGCGGGAAGAAGGAGGCTGAGGCGCGGAGCCAGAGGCTCGAGCGGCCGGGCGCCGCAGGCGCCGAGAGCGGGAAGCGAGCTCAGCTCTTGTCGACGAAGAAGGCGCCGGTGACGAGTTTGCCGCCCTTGTCGTAGCCCGGTTGGGGGACGAGGCAGATGCGGTAGTTCACGGCGTCGGGCGGGAGCGACGGGTGCGCGCACGGGTACTCGAGTTTGTTCAACACTTGCGTGTACCGCACCTTCGTGGGCGGATGGTTGATGATCTGGGTCGGGCGTGGGACGGGCGAGCCCTTGGCGACGACGCTGTCGAGGTACGGCAGCGCCTCGAATGCCTTGATCGCCGACTTCTGTGTGAGGTTCTCGCCCGCGTTGTAGAACGCGCGTCCCATGGTCCGGTACAGCGCGCAGATCAGCGCGACCGTGCCGTACGGATCGCGTGCGAACGCGGGCGGTGCGGGCTCGGGCAACTGGTCCTTCGGGATGGTCGTCGCGGCGTCGTAGTCCTTGTTGCACTGGGTCACGAGGGCGCCTTCGGTCGCCCCGACCCGCCAGTCCTGCTGGCCCGCAGCCGTGTAGCCGTAGATGTTCATGTCGTTGATCAGCTTGGCCCCGTCGGCACCGCCGACGATGCGGCTGAGATCGGCCACCGCGTCGAAGCGGGCGTCGAGGCTGTAGATCGTGACGCTCTTGTCGAGACCCTGGTTCCGCAGTTCCTTCGTGAGCGCCGAGAACCGGAACGTGTTTCCACCTGCGCTCCCCGTGATGATCACGTCGACGCCGTTCGACTTCAGCTGGCCGACCACGAGCGGGTACTGCGACGAGATGTCACCGGCGGGGTCGGGGGTGAGCGCTTGCGCCTGCACGACGTTGACGCCCTTCGACTTGAGGAGGTCGATCACGTTGGCCTTGATGAGGTCGACGCCGGTGGTGAACGTCGGGTAGAGCACCGCGACCTTCTTACCCTTCAACTTCCCGCTCCTGATCAGGTCGAGCATCGGCGCCTGGTATTGCGCGACCTCGTTCGTATCCGCGAACAGGATGTGACGCCCCTTCGCGGTCTTCAGGTAGTCGTTTGTAGTGGCGAGGCCGCTGAGCATGAGCGTCTTGTGGTCGTCGGTGACGCACTGCGGCGCGGCGAAGCCGGTCCACGAGATCACGATGAACGCCTTGTAGTCCTCGGTGGCCTTGATGCAGTCGGCCTGCGCGTTCGCCAGCGTGGTTGCGGCATCGCCTGCACCTTGCGCCTGGATGACGTTGAGGTCGAGCTGGCGGCCGTTGATGCCGCCGCAGTCGTTGATCATCTTCCCGAAGGTCTTGAGCATGTCGACTTCGTCACCGAGGTTGAAGCGGAAGCCCTGGGGCGACTGACCGGGCTGCAGCGCCGGCTCGATCGCGACTACCGAGATCTTGTCGGCGGTGACCCCGGGCGCGGTGGCCTTCAAACCCGTGTGCTTCGCCGTGTCCTTGGTGCAGAACGCCGTCGGCGACGTGAACGGCGATGTCGACGGATCGGGCGTGACCCGGGGCGCCACTCGAGGTGCCGTCGCACCTGCGCCGGTCGTGCCGACTCCCGCGGTGACACCCAGGCCCAGCGCCACGACCAACAGGCCGACCAGCGACCGTCGAACACCCATCATGGTCCCCCCTCGCACATCGAGCCGCTGCCCGCTCGGGGGAGTGTCACACGACTCGCGCAATCCGACAAGAGCGCCCCCACGTAGAGTGCGGACGGCTTCGGGCCTCCGGGCAGCGACGCATCAGGGGGATGGTCGGATTCGATGATCCACGTCCACGGCTGGGACATCTCGCAGCAGATGGTCGTCACCGGTGCCGTGGTGGGCCTGTCGTACAGCGCGATCGCGGCCGGTCTGATCCTCGTCTACCGGGCGAACGGCATCATCAACTTCGCGGTCGTGGCCTTCGGGGCGGTCGCGCTCGGCGCCTTCGGTGTGCTCACCGAGCACGGCTGGAGCCTCTTGCCGTGCATGCTCGTCGCGGTCCCGTTCGCGGCACTCGCGGCGATGATCCTGGAGATTGCGGTCATCCGCCGGCTGGCGAGCGCACCCCGGCTCGTGCTGCTGATGGCGACGATCGGGATCGCGCAGCTGCTGGGCTTCACCGTGCTGCTCTTCGCCGAACTCCTCCCCGACGTGCCGCCCGGCGGCGACTTCCCCACCGTCGTTCCGAAGGACTGGAGCTGGCAGGTCACGAAGGATCTCCTCATCGGCGCTCGCGAGATCAGCGTCCTCGTCGCGGTGCCGATCCTCGTCGTGCTGCTGGCGTTGTTCATGACACGGACCCGGCTCGGCTTGATGGTGCGGGCCGCGGCGTCGAACGCGGACAAGTCGCGGCTGATGGGGATTCCCGTCGCGCGCACGTCCACCGTCGTGTGGGGCATCGCCGCCGCGTTCACGGCCACCACGATCATCGTGCTCGCGGCGGTGCAGTTCGTGACTCCCCTCGGCGCCGCCAACGGAACCGCGGAGCTCACACTCGGCTACCCCGTGCTGGTGAAGGCGCTGCTCATCGCGATGATCGCCCGCATGCGCATCCTCTGGCTCACGATCCCGGTGGGCATGGCGCTCGGGGTCATCGAGGTGATCTTCCAGCAGAACGTGCAAGGTATCGACGCGAACGTGTTCGCGCTCTGGCTGTTCGTCGCGACGCTCGTCGTCGTGCTCACGCTTCCCCGGAGTGCGGGTGTGGCGTCTGAATCGGAGAGCGCGTGGAAGCTCGCCGGGCGCGTGAAGCCGCTCCCGGAACGGGTCCGCGGCATCTGGGCGGTGCGGCAACTCCCGCGGATCGGCCTCGTCGGCGCACTCCTGGTGTTCGTGCTGATCCCCGCGTTCGCGCAGCAGGCGTCACAGTCGTTCCTCTGGACCCGGGTCGTGATCTTCGCCATCGCGGGCTGCTCGCTCACCATCCTCACCGGATGGGCCGGCCAACTCTCGCTCGGGCAGTTCGGGTTCTCGGCCATCGGCGGGCTCGTGACCGTGCAACTGGTGAACGCCGGATGGTTCGGCGTGCACAACGTGCCGTGGGGCGTCGCCGTGGCGCTGGGCGTGCTGGTGGGCGCGGCCGTTGCGCTGCTGATCGGGATCCCCGCATTGCGCATCCCCGGCCTCTACCTCGCCGTGACGACACTCGCGTTCGCGGTGTTCGTCGAGAACTGGCTCGTCACCCGGCGCTGGCTCGGAGTCGACGAGCTCACCGGCTCGATACCGGTGTTGAAACGGCCCGACACCGGCATCGTCAACTTCTCGTCACGCCACTCCTACTACTACCTGTGCCTGTTCTTCCTTGCCGTATGCCTCGCGGTGCTCGCGCAGATCCGACGGTCGGGAATCGGGCGCTCGATCATCGCGGTACGCGACAACGAACGCGCGGCAGAAGCGATGACATTGTCGGCGACGCGCGCGAAGCTGATCGCCTTCGCGGTGTCGGGTGGGATGGCCGCGCTCGCGGGTGCCCTCTACGTCACGTCGCTCCCCACGAACACGCCCGGAACGACCTTCGCGACGTCGGAATCCGTCACGCTCGTCGCGATCGCGGTGATCGGCGGGCTCGGATCGATCGTGGGGCCTCTGCTCGGCGCGGCATGGGTCATCGGCCTCCCCACGCTGTTCCCCGACTTCGCCGCGGCGCCCTTGCTCGTGTCGTCGGTCGGTCTGCTCGCCCTGCTGCTGTTCTTCCCCGGCGGCTTCGTGGAGATCGCGTACCGCGTGCGTGACGCGCTGGTCGACCGCGTGGCGCGGCGCCTCCCGCCCGCGGCCGCGCGCCAGCGCGGCGCCGACGCCGTGATCCCTGTGCCCGCGGTGCTCGCGACGCGCGACGACGTCACGGCCGGTCTCACCGACTGGCTCGCGACCGAAGCGGTCAGCGTGCGCTTCGGGGGGCGGGTCGCGGTCGACCGCGTGAGCATTCACGTCGGAGCCGGCGAGATCGTCGGCCTGATCGGCACGAACGGCGCCGGGAAGTCGACCCTGATGAACGCGATCAGCGGCTTCGTTCCCGCGACTGGACGGATCGTGCTCCTCGGTCACGACGTGAGCGGGCTGGCGCCGTACCGGCGTCACCGGTTGGGTCTCGGGCGCGGCTTCCAGGCCGCGCGCCTGTACGACGACCTCACCGTGCGCGAGACCGTGCTCGTTGCGTTGGAGGCACGTGCTCGATCGCGTCTGTTGCCGTCGATGTTCGCGCTTCCGCCGTCGCCGTCGGTCGAGCGGAAGAAGGGCGCTGAGGCCGACGAGATCATGCGATATGTCGGACTCGATCGCTTTTCGGACCAGTTCGTGTCGAACCTGTCGACCGGCACTCGCCGCGTCACCGAGCTCGGCTGCCAGCTCGCGCTGGGCGCGCGCGTCCTGCTCCTCGACGAACCGACCGCGGGCCTCGCACAGAGGGAGACGGAGGCCTTCGCGCCGCTCATCCGTCAGATCCGCGACGAGCTCGACGCCGCGGTGCTCCTCATCGAGCACGACATGCCGCTCGTCATGCAGGTCAGCGACCGTGTGTACTGCCTCGAAGCCGGAAAGGTGATCGCCGAAGGCTCAGCGGACGCAGTGCGGCGCGACCCGCTCGTGATCGCGAGCTACCTCGGGACCGACGCGCGGAGCATCCAACGGTCGGGCGCCACGACGTGACTTCGCGAACGGAGCGACAGCTGGTCGTTCAGGGCGAATGGAAGGCGGCGCAGGTGGTGACCTGCGATGTCGCTCCGATCAGCGGGAGGCTGATGTCGGTGCGCTCCTCGATCCGCGGCGGCTCGTACCGCTCGCCGGGCACCGGTCGGAAGACCGCCGACTGCGGGGGCGCCGAGGCCTGCGCCAGGACCAGCGGAACGTCGACCGGCGTGCGCTCCTCGATCCGTGGCGGCTCGTAGGACTCGACGAGCGCAGGCCGGAACGCGGCGGAGAGCGTGGCGGAGCTCGCGCCCGGGCCCCCGATCAACGGCAGCCCGACCTCGGTCCGGTCCTCGATCCGCGGCGGCTCGTATCGCTCGACAGACGCGTGCTCGTGAGACATCGACTGCTACTCCTCGGCGATCTGATCGGTTCGGAACACAGCGGAGCTGTCGGCCGCCGAGCCGGGCGTGCCGATCAACGGGACATCGAGGCGGTCTCGGGCCACGATCCGCGGGGGCACGTACGGCTGGGGCGGAACGGGACGGAAGGCCGCCGACGGTGTCCCGACGATCCCCGACAACCCCCCGATCAGCGGCACGTCGATCGGGGTGCGCTCGTCGATCGAGGGAGGCTCGTAGGTTTGGACCGCTCGGGCGTCATCGCGCATCGTCGACCTCCTGGCCGGCGCCGACGGTACCACGGGCCGGCCGCTTGACCACCCGATCACGGATCCGGGCCGCCCGGACACTGGCGGTGGCAAGGCGGCACTTCACCCGCTCCCTCGGGCTCCCGAGGCCGCTCGGCCGGGGCCGGAGCCCACGCCGACGGAGCCGCACGTCGAAGTCGTGGACGGTGCTGCTCCGGACCGTGCACGGCGTGCTGAACCCGACCGAGAGCCCGACCGCGGGCCCGTCGAGGACCGTCGTCCAGTGGAACGCGTACGGCGGGATGTAGACGCCGTCGCCCGGCCCGAGGACGAAGCACTTCGCCGGCGGCAGGACCGGCGCGCCGTCCTGGGGGCGGCGGAGATAGTCGACGACGCGCAGGTGATGCGCGCGGCGGTCGGGATCGTCCTCGACCCACACCTCCTTGCGGCCGCTCACCTGGAGCAACAAGTTGTGATGGCGGTCGGGGTGCGCGGGCGTGACCGAATCGGGCGACGCGAGGAATGCGCCCAGGTTGACGGCGACGACGCCGCCCTCGGCATCGCCGACGAGGTTGCGCACCGGCGCCTCGAGCACGCGGTGGAGGTCACGGAACTCTGCCGTGTGCTCGAGGTTGTACGCGCGGATCGATGCCGGTGCCGTCGCCAGAGAACGCACGACGGCGTCGAGGTCGGCATCGGCATCGAGCTGCTCGAACCCGCGCGGCTCGTGCGGCGAGTACTGCGCACGGTCCGCACGGATCCACGCCGCCGGGAGCGTTGCCACGAGCGGTGCGACGACGTCGGGAGCGAACTGCGGATCGTCGCCGAGCGCGTGACGGAAGGCCACGGGATGGGCGCCGAGCGCCGCCCGGAACACGGCGCGCGAGAAGCCGGGGAACAGCTCGAGCTGCGCGGAGGAACCGGGGGGTTCGGTGATCACGCACACGGAGACTACCCTCCGCGGCTCGTGCCGTCCCGAGTCGTCGACATCGCCGGTGTGCCCATCGCATTGGAGGCGTCCGACGACGCGCGGGACCGGAGCCTCCGCGGGAGCTTCGAGGGATTCGACATCACCGGCGAGCCCCCGGTGGCGACGATCGCCCTCGACGCGGCCACGGCGTTCCCGCCCGGACGTGTGGCGCGTTCGGAGCTGCTCCACATCAAGTTCTGGGAGGAACCCGACGGCATCGTCGTGGCCACGCCGGGGGTGGTGATCACGGTGACGGGATCACGCGCCGACGCGCACCTTCCCGACCTCGCCGCGATCGCCGACTTCGAAAGCTGCGTGTACCTGCCGCTCACCTGGTTGCTGGCGCGCCACGACTGCTTCGTCCTGCACGGCGCGGGGATCGCGCGCGACGGCCACGCGCTCCTGCTGCTCGGTCACAGCGGCGCGGGAAAGTCGACGCTCGCGGTCGCAGCGCTCGAAGCGGGTTGGAAGGCCCTCGCCGACGACGTCGTCATCCTTCGCGCGTCCGACCACGGATGCCACATCCACGGCGTCCACCGCACGCCTGCGGTCCCCACGGAGATCGGCGGACGACTCGCGGCGTCGGCGCGCCGACTCGACGATCCGCGCGATCGTGCTGCGCTCTCACGCGGAGTGCTGACAGGTGGCGGGTACCCGCTTGCCGGCGTCGTGCTCATCACGCACGCGGACACGGCCGAGGGCTCGTTGCGCGAGGCCGGGGGACACCAGGTGCTGCCGATCCTGCTCCAGTCGTTCGCGGGCAGCATCGACCCGAGCCTGCGCGCCGCGTTCTTCGCACCGGCGGCAGCACTGAGTCGCCTCCCGGTATGGGAACTCGGGCACGCGGCCGATCCGGCGGTGCGGCGCGAACGCGCGGCGCTCCATCTCGACCGTTGCGCCGCGGCGCTGGTCGAGCTCTAGCCGAGCCGCCGCAGCCGCTTCACGCGCTTCTTCACCCGCGCGCTCATCTCGACTGCCTTCTCCTTGGTGCCGTCGACGCGAGCACTGTGCCCGGGGGGCGCAGGGTGCAGGCCGAGCTTCCGCGCGACGCAGGTTGAACTCGTGCACGGCGGCCGTGCGGGTGGTGGACTCGGTACCCACCACGCACGTCATCGCGATCGACACGTCGTCGCCGCCTTGCACCCAATGAAACATGAACGCAGGGATGACCAGCGCCTCTCCCGCGTGGAGCACGTGCTCCTCGCTGCGATCGGGCATCAGGTCGGCGTTGACCCGGTTCGGCTGCATACCCCGTTCGATCTGCAGTTGGCGCACGCGCGGGTCGGAGAACGTACCGGTGCCGACGGTCTTGGAACCACGGACCTGTACGAGCAGGTGATGGTTCCGGTCGAAGTGGACGGGCACGGTTGCGCCTGGTGCACCGATGAACGCGATCAGGTCGTGCCGGACGAGCCGTTCGCCGCGCGCCCGGAGCGCGAGCTCGAAGCGGCCGCCGACGCGGCGCAGCAGCGACTCGTACTCGGGCAACGCGCCCAGCGCCTGGAGCATCACCCAGCACCGGTTCGTCGCGACGTTGCGGACCGAATCACCGGGAGTCTGATCGAGCCGGATGCTCTCGCCGCCGGGCAGGATCACCGGCAGGTCGCCCACGTGGTGCTCGACCTGCTTCTCGGGCAACCGGTCGGCAGCATCCGCGAGCGCCTCGAGCGAGACGAGCGGCTCCTCGAGCAGCGAATACTCGAAGACGTTCGCGGTGTCGACGTCGATCGACGTCATTCGGCGACGACCAGCGCCGATCCCTCGAGCTCGGTGAGGAAGGAGCGCACGTCGGATTCGAGCACGTCGAGCGCGACGTCGGTGCGTGTCTCGTGGAGCCGCGCCGCGATCTCGCTCGGGTCGGTCATGTCGGCGAGGGCGTCCCACACTGCGGTGCCGGTGGGGTTCAGGGTGACGAGCTCGGTGCCGTCGGGTGCCACCAGCATCGCCCGCCCGTCGACGATCTCGCTCAGCACGCCGTCAGCGCGTCGGTATCCCACGACCCGAGAGCCTACGTCGCTGGTGTGTCAGCGAGACCCAGGAGGCGGAGGCCGTTGTCGCGGATGATGAGGTGGAGCGTGTCGTCGGGACGGTCGACGCGGGCCACGAGCTCGGCGGTCCGGTCCTGGTAGTCGCCGACGTCGGACATTCCCTCGGCGTGGGGGAAGTCGGAGCCGAAGAGCACCTGGGTCGGGCCCAGGAGGTCGGTGAGCTCGCCGATGTCCTCGCCGAAGTGGTGCGGCGACACGAACACGTGCCGCTTGAAGATCTCGCTCGGGCGGCCGTGGACGTAGCCGCCCGGCCACGGACCGTTGCGGCCCATTCCCTTCATGTTGTCCATGGCACGCAGGAGGTACGGAACCCAGATCGACCCGTTCTCGACGCTCGCGACCTTGACGTTCGGGAACCGCCCGAACAGGTTGTTGTAGAGCAGGTTGCACAACGTGTCCATGACGGGCCGGTCCCGGTAGAACATCGTCCACTGGAACGCGGAGCGACCGGGCGCGGGACCGTCGAGCCCGTCGGGATCCGGGTACTCCCCCCAGTCGGGCGAGTACCGCTCCTGGTAGCCGGAGTTGCCGAGATGGAACGTGACGAGGATCCCGGCTTCGTTCACTCGCGCCCAGAACGGGTCGTGCAACGCGTCGGCCGGCGACCGCCCCCAAGTGGCGGGCCCGGGCATGAGCTGCACGAGGCGTGCGTCGTGCGCGAGGGCGAACTCCAGTTGCCGCACTGCGAAGTCGGCGTCGGCGAGCGAGATGATGGCAGGGGCGAAGATGCGGTGCTCGTAGTCGAACGACCAGGCGTCGTGCAGCCACCGGTTGAACGCGTCGATGTGGGCCGTGAGCAGCTCGGGATCGTGGCGGAGCCGGTTCTCGATGGTGACTCCGGTGCTCGGGAAGATCATGGTGGCTTCGATGCCCTGGCGGTCCATGAGCGCGAGACGCGCCGCGTGGGTCGGCCGCGTAGCTGTCGTCGACCTCGCCGTCGGGCGGGAGCTCGCCCCGGAGCCGCTGGCGCAGGGCGCCCGGCCGGATGCGCTCCCGCTGTCCAGAGCCGCCGACGAACCCGAACGGCTTGCCGTCGAACGTGACCACGCGGTAGCCGTCGGCGTCGTCGTGCACGCGGAAGGTGCGCTCGCGGAACTTTGGTGCGATGTAGCGCTCGAACAGGTCGACGGGCTCGTAGTAGTGGTTGTCGGCGTCGAAGACTCGGTAGCCGATCGGACGGGCGACGGATGGCATCGGTACATGGTGTAGAAACACCGCACGACCGTCAAGGGGATGTCGTGGTTGCAGCAGGTCGGCCCGCGCCGGCGGGAGCAATGGAGTGGCTGCCCAAGCTGGCGATCCGCGATGTGCTCGAGCGTTACATGCGATACAACGACGACGGAGCGCTCGATCGGATCGTCGCATTGTTCGACGACGACGCTGTCTACCAGGTGATGGGGCGTGTCCTGCGCGGCCACGACGAGATCCGCGCGTTTCTGTCCGCGAACGGCGTCTTCGCCGACGGGAAGCCACGGTGGACGGATCCCGGCCAGCTGCTGCTACAACCGCGAGCATGCACCTGAGCTCGAACCCGATCATCGACGTCGACGGCAGCACGGCCACCGCCGAGAGCGAGTTCGTCGTGCTGCGGCGCGGCGCAGACGGCCGCGCGGGGGTCTCGCTCGTCGGTCGGTACCGCGACCGGCTGCGCCGGACGGACGCGGGGAACTGGGTCTTCACACACCGAACGGGCGTGTCGCTCGGTCGTGAGGGCGAGGCGGGAACCGACACCGAGTGGCAACGCGTGATCCAACGGATGGGCCGGGCGGAGAAGGGACGACTGGGCTCGTGACCGGTCCTGCCCTCGACATCGGACTCGTCGTCGGTCCCTACGTTGGTCGCATCGACCCCGACGCGGCGCAGGCGTACGCGCTCGCCACCAACGACCCGAACCCCGTGTACTTCGAGAGCGACGCGGTACCGCCGCTGTACACCGTGTCGCTGATCCTGCCCGCGTTGCACGAGGGGAACCAGCGCGGGTCGCCGCCGGGTGCGATCCCGGGAGTGCGCGGGGGCGTCCACGGCGAGCACGACGTGTTCTTCCATCAGCGGGTGCGCCAGGGGATGGAGCTGCGGTGGACTTCCGAGACGTACTGCGCGACCCAGACCGGTGCCGGCACGATGGTCACACAACGCCTCGTGCTCACCGATAATCACGACACGCCCGTGGTGGAGCACCTCTGGTCGTCGTTGTATCTGGGCGGGAAGATCGACGGGCAACTCGGCCCAATGCTCCGCGACCACACGTTCCCGGACGACGCGGCGACACAGCCGCTCGGAAGCCACACGTTCGACATCACGGGCGACCAGTCGTTCCGATACGCGGGCGCGTCCACGGATCACGCGCCGATGCATGTCGACGACGAGGCGGCCCGCCGCGCCGGGTTCCCGTCGAAGTTCCTGCAGGGGCTCTGCACGTTCGCGATGTGCAGCGGGGCGGTGGTGAAGATCGCCGCCGACGGCGACCCCGCGCGGGTCCGCCGGCTCGCGTGCCGGTTCGCCTCGCCGGTGTTCCCGCGGAACGAGCTCGTCGTGGAGCTGTACGACGCGGGAACGACCGAAGATGGCAAGCTCCGCATCGCATTCGAAGCCTCGTCGGCAGGTGCGATCGTGGTCAAGCACGGCCGCGCCGAGATCGCCGCGTAGACGAACGAGCAGGAGAGGAATGGTCGACCACATCCAGCTCGTCGAGGTGCTGCACGTCAACGCCCTCGTCGACGGTGACGCCCCCGGCGCGCGGGCAATCCCGCCCGAACAGAGCCACAACCTGTTCTTCGAGTTCACGGAGTAGTCGATGACGGATCTCGTCTGGGAACGCGAGCCCGCGGCGCGCCGATGCGTGCTCGTCGCCGCGTTCGCGGGGTACTTCGACGCGGCGTCGGCGTCGACGGGGGCCATCGACTGGCTGGTCGAGCACTTCGGAGCGGCGCGGCTCGCCCACATCGAGGCCGACGAGTTCTTCGACTTCCAACAGCTGCGGCCCCAGGTCGTGCTCGAGGACGGCGTGACGCGGCGGATCGTGTGGCCGGAGAACGTCGTGCACGTCACGGAGCACTCGGGGGCCGAGCGCGACCTCGTGATGCTCTCCGGCATCGAGCCGCACGTCCATTGGCGGCAGTTCTGCACGGTGCTGCTGGACGTCGCCGATCGCGCCGGTTGCGAGATGGTGGTGACGCTCGGCGCAACACCGGCGCAGGTGCCGCACACACGGATGCCACCGGTGTTCGGTTCGTCGACGAATGCCGCGCTCGCGGCCGAGCTCGGGCTCAGCCGCCCGCAGTACGAGGGCATCACCGGCCTCGCCGGCGTGCTGCACGTGGAGCTCGATCGCGCCGGGCTGCCCGCGATCGCGATGCGGGTCGGCGTTCCCCACTACGCGACCGGTGCGCACAACCCGAAGGCGGCGATGGCGTTGCTGCGCAACCTCGAGCACGTCACCGGCGTGCCGACCGCGCACGCCGAGCTCGGCGATGTCGTCGCCGAGTGGGAGCGGCGCCTCGACGAGGCCGTTGCGGAGGACTCCGACGCGCGCACGTACATCCCGCGGCTCGAGGCGCACTACGACCGGCAGGCGGAAGATCAGATTCCGTCGCCCGACGATCTCGCGGAAGAGTTCGAGCGCTTCCTGCAAGACCCGCCCGACGACGAACCCTGATCAACGGTCGCTCACTCCGAGCCGACGACGCCCACGTAGCTCACGCACTCGCCGGGCCAGCCGCCGAGGTTGTGGGTGAGGGCGAGCTTCTTGCCGCCGGCGACGGTCTTGATCTGGCGTTCACCGGCCTCCTCGCGAAGCTGGAGCCAACACTCGAAGAGCATGCGCAGCCCCGACGCGCCGATCGGGTGGCCGAATGCCTTGAGGCCTCCGTCGGGGTTCACCGGAAGCTCACCGTCGAGATCGAAGGTGCCGGCGAGCTCCTCCTTCCACGCGAAGCCACGCTCGGAGAACCCGAGGTCCTCCATGAGCACGAGCTCGGTCGGTGTGAAGCAGTCGTGCACCTCGGCCATCGCGAGCTGCGCGCGCGGGTCGGTGATGCCGGCCTGCTGGTACGCGTCCTCGGCGGCCGCGACCACCTCGGGGAAGGTCGTGTAGTCGTACGTGGAGTCGACCACGCCCGAGGCGGGGCCGGCCACGAACGACAGCGCCTTCACGAACAGCGGCTTGTCGGTGTACTTGGACGCGTCCTCGGCGCGCACGATCACGGCGGCCGCGGCGCCGTCGGACACGCCGGAGCAGTCGAAGATGCCGAGGTTGCCCGCCATCAGCGGCGACGCTGCGATGGTCTCGATCGGCACCTCCTTCTGGAACTGCGCCCTCGGGTTGAGCGCGCCGTTGCGGTGGTTCTTCCACGCGATACGCGAGATGACCTCTTTGAACTCGGCGGGGTCGACGCCGTACTTCTTGCAGTAGGCGGGGCCGAGCAGGCTGAAGAGCGCGGGTGCGGTGAGGTCGGACGTGGTGCCGTCCGACGGGATCGAGCCCACCGCGAGCCCGGAGTACCCGCCATCCTTCAGCTTCTCCACTCCGGTGGCCATCACGACGTCGAACGCTCCGGACGCGACCGCGTAGCAGGCGTTGCGGAAGGACTCCGACCCGGTCGCGCACATGTTCTCGACGCGCGTCACCGGCTTGTAGTCGACTCGCAACGGGCGCGACAGCGTGAGACCGGAGACCCCCGATCCCATGGTGCCGACCCAGTACGCGTCCACCTCCGCCTTCTCGATGCCGGCGGACGCGAACGCGTCGCCGACGGCGTCGACGAGGAGGTCGTCGGCACTGCGGTCCCAGTGCTCGCCGAACTGCGTGCACCCCATGCCCACGACCGCAACCCGGTCTCGGATCCCATGGCTCGCCATCTTGTGCCTCCTCTTCGTTGGCCGCCGCTCAGCGGAGCGGTCGCGCCTTCCAGAAGTAATTGTGCACCCCGTGCGCGGTGTCCACGCGCCGGAACGTCATCTCCACCCGGTCGCCGATCTGCACGGCCCCCGCATCGACGTCGGTCAGCGAGCACTGGAACCGTCCCCCGCCGTCGAAGTCGAGGACGGCCGCCACCAGCGGCGGGCTCGGCGTGTACGCGAGGCGGTCCACCGTGAACGTGACGATGGTCGCCGCCCGGTCGGCCGCACGCACCGGAGCCATGCGGTCGACCGCTCCACAGTTGGCGCACACCCGCGCCGGTGGGAGGTGCACCTCACCGCACGCCTCGCAGGCCGATCCGGTGAACCCGAACTTCCAGTCCTCGCTCCGGAGCGACGGCGGCGCCGCGGGAGCGACGGGATCGGGTCGACGTGGAGGTTCGCGCTCGAGGAACCCCCGCCACGTGAGGAAGGTCTCGTAGCTGTCGAGCGGCTGCCCGTCGCCGACCTGGTCGGCGACTGTGCGTCGCGGCACCACCCGACCGAGCTGTTCCGTAGTCTCGAGCACGACGACGTCGGCGCCGTCGGCGAGCGACAGCACCGCGATCTTCTGGCCGGGGGTGGCCCGCTCGAGCACGCCGGCGAGCAGGAGCCCGGCGTGCGCGGCGCCGGTGTTGCCCACGGACGTGGCGAGGTCGTCGACGAACGTGTCGGGCGCGACCTTGATCGTGCGTGCGACGGTGCGCGCGGCACGTGGGTGCACGCCGGTGACCACGACATGATCGAGCTCGTCGACGCTCGTACCGGCAGACTTCAATGCGTCCGCGAACGCGTCGACCGCGAGCGGTACGTACGCGTGCTCGCCGAACCGCTCTTCCCATTGGTGGGAGTGCGTCTCGCCGGGAAGACGCCAGCGCTCGAGGAACTCCAGGCTCGCCGCACCCCATCCGAGCGTGCGCGTCTGTGCGGCGTCGGGGTCGGGACCGACGACGAACGCGACGGCGCCGTCACCGCCGTCGCGCTCGTCGGCGCCGCCGGGCAGACCGGTGCGGAGACCGGACAGCACCACGAGCGTGGGCTCGGCGGCGTCGTCGGCGAGGCGCAGTGCGCCCATCGCGGACCGAACCGCGCCGCCCACGTCGTACGCGGGAATCGACGCGGGGAGTGCGAGCGCCGCGTGGATCGTGGTGGCGTTGGTCTTGTCGAGGTACGCGGGCTCGGCGGTCGCGAACAGCAGCCGTTTGGGCATCGCGTCGGACGCAAGCCCCGCCGAGCGCGTTGCGGGCCGCCTCGACGCCGAGCGTGGTGGTGTCCTCGTCGGCGGCGGCAACCGTGCGCGTGCCGGCGCCACCCGGCGTGCCCAGCGCGGCGCCGATCCGACTGCGATCGAGCCGGTGGAGCGGGAGGTAAGTCCCCGCGGCGACGATGCCCATGGAGTCCCTTCTCTCGGCCGCGGTGACGGTTGGTCGCGGGCGTGACGTCCAACCGTAAACTCCGGTTCACCTGTCTCGCCACGCCGGGGGTCCCGTGCCCCTACCACGAGCGCCAAGAGCACGAGCACCAAGACCACGATCACCGGGACCGTGCAGACGGCGTCGACTGCCCGCATGGCCCGCACCGAGGAGATCCTCGACGCCGCGACCCGTCTGTTCAGCGAGCGGGGTTTCACCGAGACGGGGATCGACGAGATCGGAGCCGCGATCGGGGTGACCGGTCCGGCGGTGTACCGCTACTTCGATCGCAAGGAGGATCTGCTCGTCGCGGTGCTGGATCGGGCGGTCGAGCACGCGGCCGGGCTCGCCGACGCCGCACGCGCCGCCGCCACGTCCGCGGACGACACGTTGCGACGGCTGGTCGACGGAGCGGTGGCCGTGTGCATCGCCGACCGCGCGCTCACCGCCCTCTATTGGAACGAGGCGCGCTACCTGCCGGCTCCGCAACGTCGACGGGTCGAGCGTGCGCAGCGCGACATGATCGAGGACTTCGCCGACATCCTGCGTGAGGTCCGCCCGGAGCTCACGCCGAGCGAGGCGAGGATGGCGGTGTATGCCGCGTCGTCGTTGATGCGCTCGGTGTCGAACCGCGCCACCAGCCTCGACGAAGCGGCCCTGCAGACGATGCTGTCGAGCATGGCCCACGCGGCGCTCCTCGCCGCGCCGGCGTCCGGGGCTTGACGGACGGACTCGTCAGCTCTGGCGCATGCGTGCCGCGAGGTGTCGGCACTTCTCGATCTCGTCGGGGAACATGTTCGGATCGAGCATCTTGAGCTCGGCGGCGCTCGCGATCAGGCGCCCGGCCTCGCTCACTCCCGAAGACTCGCGGAGCGATCAGGCGAGCATGGCGTCCAACGACTCCACCGAGGGTGCGAAGTAGAAGGAGCCCGACGCCGGTGTGGAGTAGTTGGTGAGCGCATCGCGCTCGTAACCGCCGTTCCCGTAGATCGCCTCCATCCGCTCGCGCATCGGCGCCTGCTCGCGACAGAAGCCCATGAAGTACAGGCCGATGGTGCCGTCGTGGAACGCGTACGGCGTTGAGCGGCGCACCATCTCGCCACGCTTGGGTGTGCTGTCGTCACCCGTCTTGCCCTCGCGCAGCTCGACATGGCTGAGGTGCGACGTGGGCACCTGCACCGGAAGCTTCGTGGAGTCGGGCTTGGTGCGGCCGAACGTGTTCTCCTGATCCTGCAACGAGAGCCCGTTGAAGTAGTCGAGGTCGTGGACCCAACGCTGGGCGATGCAGAACGAGCCGCCGGCTCCGGGCTGGCCGTCGGGAATGATTGCTCGATCGTGCTGGTCCTCGGGCTCGGGATTGCCGGTGCCGTCGATGAAGCCGGTGAGGTCGAGGCTGTTCCTGTAGATGAAGGTCATCGTCTCGCGTGCGACGTCCATGTGGCCGGCAACCGCGGTGCGGAACTTGTACTGGGTCTCCCAGCAGAGGTCCTTCTCGTCGGAGTGGATCCAGAGGAGCAGCTCCTCCTGGGTGGCCTTCGCCACCTTGCCGTCCGGCGATTCGTAGCCCGGGTAGGGCTGGAAGTCGTTCGGGATGTCGTCCGTCATGTCGGCGAGCAGGGTCGGCCCGAAGAGGAGGCATACGTTGATCGGCGTCGCCACCCCGACGTTGGAACCGGTGGCCCGGGCATCACGGAGAGCCTGTTTGATCACTGCGAGGTCGGCGCCATCCGTGCGGCTCAGGTGGGTGTACCACTGGTACTTGGTGAGGTTGGTGAGGATCGCGTGCTGCGGATTCGCCATCTGACCTGGCTCCTTCTCATGAACTCAGAGGCCGACAGCTTGCCCGATCAGGTCCCCGGAGCGCACGCCGACGTCCCGGCGCGAGTGGGACGACCCGATCGAAGATACCGAGTTCGGCGCAGCGCGCCGGGGCTCGTCGTCGCATTGGTGTTGACCGCGGCCGCAGGCTGCGGCGGAGGTTCCTCGGGTCACGGATCGGCCCACTCGGGAAGGGTCCCGGTCACCACATCGACGACCGTGCCTTCGCTGCCGTCGACTTCCGCCCCGCTGATCGGCCCCGACCTGGCCGAACGCCCTTGTCAGGGTCGGGTCCCGAGGCCCACGTACGAACACGTGGTGGTCGTGATGATGGAGAACCGCACCTGGAGTCGCGTCGGCGGCGCCGGCTTCGGCTCCATGCCGTACTTCGCGGGTCTTGCGAAGCACTGCGCCTTCTATGCCGACTGGACCGAGACGAACCGAGGCCAGGACTCGCTGACGCAGTACATCGGGCTCACATCCGGCGTGGACAACCCCCGCACGGTGAACGATTGCAGTCCGAGCGCCCGGTGTTCCTCGACCGACGACAACATCTTCCGTCAGGTCCGCCAATCCGGCGGCACCGCGCGTAGCTACGTCGAAGGAGCCTCCCAGCCCTGTAGCGCCGCCGGCAACGCCTCCAAGCACGTCCCCGCGTTGTACTACCGCGGCGTCTACCAGGACCCGGCCGGCACGCACGACGACTCGGACTTCTGCACGACGGAAGTGCGGCCGGCCGGCGAGCTCGACCCGAACAACCTGCCGACATTCGCGATGGTCACACCGAACCTCTGCAACGACGGCCACGACTGCCCGAACTCGACGGTCGACGATTGGGCGCGCGTCCACCTCGCAGCGATCCTCGCCAGTGACGACTACCGGGGCGGGAGCACCGCGGTCTTCGTGTTGTGGGACGAGAGCGCTCCGGTACCGAATTTGCTGATCGCGCCCAGCGCCGGAGCGGGACCACGCGAGGGGACCGGATCGCACGCCGCCGCACTTCGGACGATCGAGGAGCTGCTCGGCTTGCCCGTTCTCGCGCAGGGACAGCTCCCCGCCGCTCCCGACCTGCGCGCCAGCGCGCCGATCTGATGACCGCGCTCCTCCGCGCCGAGTGAGGCCCGAAACCGCACTCCGTCAGGCGAGATCGGGCGGGAGGTCGAGGTGCTTCGACACCGTCCAGTTCGGTGGGCGCTTCTCGAACCAGGCCATCACGCCCTCCATGGCATCGGCCTGTTCCCCGACCCACCACGTGAGCTTGGTCTCCCGTGTGATGGCCGCCGGTCGGTCGGCCGCGTCCATGAAGTCGTAGATCAACTGCTTCGTGATCGCCACCGACAAGGGCGCGGTGTTGTCGGCGATGTCGTGCGCGAGCTCGAGTGCCGCGGGGAGCACCTGGTCGGCGGGGAGCGCTCGTGAGCACAGCCCCCACTCCGCCGCTTCGCGCCCACTGAACTGCCGACCCGACAGCAACAGGTCGACGCCGCGCGACAGGCCGACGAGGCGCGGGACGAGCCATGTGGAATTGGCCTCGGGGATGATGCCTCGCCGCGTGAAGACGAACGACAGCTTGGCGTCTTCGGCCACGTAGCGGATGTCGAACAGCATCGGGAGCGTCATGCCCACGCCGATCGCGTGGCCGTTGATCGCGCCGATCACTGGTGTCTTCATGCGCCAGTACGCGACGCGCTCCCAGATCGTGTCGGACGTGACCCCGAGCGCGGCGTCGTGCTCGGCGTGCGCGTCGGCGCCGAACGCGGAGCCGCCGGCGAGATCGACCCCGCTGCAGAACGCGGAGCCCGCGCCGGTGACGACGACCGCGCGCACGGCGTCGTCGGCCTCGGCCGACTGCATCGCCGCGTAGAGCTCCTGCTCCATCGTGAGGTTGATCGCGTTGCGCTGCTCCGGACGGTTGAGGGTGACCGTGGTGACCCCACGATCGAAGTCGACCAGGATCGTCTCGTACTCCGTCGCCACGTGCTTCCTTCCTCTCTGCGCGCGCTAGTCGCACGCGGATGCCGGCGGCTTCGCGGTCCCACGTCGCGTCGTTCAGCCCGGCGTTCCGGAGCTCGAACTTCCGCGTGCGCAGCGTGCCCTCGGTCTTCGGCAGTTCGGCAACGAACTCGATGTAGCGAGGGACCATGAACTTCGGCATGCGCGGCACCAGGAACTCGAGCAGCTCGTCGTGCGTGACCTCGGCGCCGTCGCTCAGCACGACGCACACCTTCACCTCGTCCTCCGAGTACTCGGACGGCACCGCGAGCGCGGCGGACTCGACCACGTCGGGATGCTGGTTCACGAGGGCCTCGACCTCGAACGAAGAGATGTTCTCGCCCCGTCGGCGGATGGCGTCCTTGATGCGGTCGACGAAGTAGTAGTTGCCATCGCCGTCGACCGTGAACGCGTCGCCGGTGTGGAACCAACCGTTCTGCCACGCCGCGGCCGACGCCTCGGGCTTGCCGTAGTAGCCACGGTTGATCACCCATGGCTCACGCGCGCGCACGACGAGCTCACCGATCTCGTCGGGGGCGAGCGGCTGGTCGTGCTCGTCGACGATCTGCACCTCGTAGCCCGCCCACCCCGAGCGGAGCTTGCCGCAGCTCCGGTTGTTCGAGAGCTCGTAGCCGTCGGACGCGAACGGCGCGCCGATCTCGGTCATGCCGTAGCCGGTTCCGACCTCCACGCCGAAGCGCCGCTTGAACTCGTCGACCTGCGGCACGAGAGGGCCCATCATCACGTGGCGGAGCGGCGTGTCGGCGTCGTCGGGCTGCTCGGGCGCCATCATCAGGAACGGCGCCATCGGGCCCGACCAGGCCGGCACCGGTGATGCCGAACTTGCGCACGTCCGACCAGAAGTGCTCGATCGAGAACTGTTCGCGCATCACCATGCGGGCGCGGAAGTGAGCCGACTGATACAGCATCGCCTTGCCCGACACATGGAACGCCGGGTACATCGCGTAGTAGCCCTCGCCCGGCGCGACGAAGTCCTCGGGCGACGTGGTCACGAACGACCAGAGCGTGCCCCACGGCATCAGCACGCCCTTCGACGGTCCGGTCGTTCCCGACGTGTAGATGATGGCGGCGACGTCCCAGTAGTCGGGACCGTCGAAGTCGTCGACGGGTTGCGCGCCGGCGAAGAACTCGTCGCCGCGGACGACGCGCTGCGGCAGCGCGGGCAGCTCGCCGGCTCGCGTCCGGGACGACGACCGTCTCGAGGCTGCGACAGCTCAGCCGGCGACCCCGGCGAGCGCGTCGACGTACCGCTCGCTGATGACGATCGTGCTCGCGCCCGAGTCGGTGACGAGGTAGCGCAGCATGTCGCCGCGGTACATCGTGTTGGTGGGCACCTCGGTCACGCCGAGCCAGCACAGTCCGAGCCAGGCGTGGAAGGCGACGAAGGAGTTGGGGAGCATCGTCACGACGTGCTCGCCCGGCTCGACGCCGAGCCGCCGGTACGCGTCGGCCCACCGCAGGTTGGTCTCGTGCAGCTCGTGCCGGGATTCGGCGTTCCCGTCGACGTCCTGCATGGCGATGGCGTCGGGTTCGTCGCGCGCGAGCTTCGCCAGCAGGTGCGGCAGCACGAACTCCCGGTCCAGCATTCCTCACCCCCCAATGAGTCGTCGGCTGATTCGTCGAGTGAATCGTCGTTCACGGGAGTGTACGTTTCCGCGCGTGGTCGACTACCCGGGTCTGCTCGCCGATCTGGCCGCCGAAGAGGCCGACCTCGACGTCGTCGTCGCGGGGCTCGACGACGCCGGTGGTCGAGCCGCCACGCCCGGCCGAGGGCTGGGACGTGCGCGACTCGATCGCGCACCTGGCGGTGAGCGAGGAGCTCGCGGCAACCGCGCTCTCGGATCCCGACGCGTTCGCAGCCAGGCTCACCGACATGCTCGGTGACCTCGACCGCACCGAGGACTCGATGCTGCGGGAAGGTCGGGCCCGTTCCGGTGCCGGAAGTCCTCGCGTGGTGGCGGGACGAGCGCAACGTCGTGCTCGTGGGCTTGCGCGCCCGCGGCCCGTCCGACCGGATCCCGTGGATCACCGGCCAGATGTCGGCGGTCTCGTTCGCGACCGCGCGCCTGATGGAGACCTGGGCGCACGGTCAGGACGTGGTGGACGGCTCGGCGTCGCGCGCGACGCCGACCGCGCGGCTCCGCCACGTCGCCGACCTCGGTGTGCGCACGCGCCCGTTCAGCTACGCGGTGAACGGGCTCGCGCTCCCGGACGACGACGTGCGCGTCGAGCTCGACGAGCCCCGACGGTGAGCTCTGGACGTGGGGCGAGTCGACGACCGACGTGGTACGCGGCGACGCGCTCGACTTCTGCCTCGTGTGTCACGAAGCGCCGCCGTCCCGACGACACGGCGCTCGAGGTGACCGGCCCGCTGGCCCGCGAGTGGATCGACATCGCGCAGGCGTTCGCCGGCCCGCCGTCGAAGTGACGCGCTGCTCTGCCGCAGGTTACAGCGACGTCGATCGCCGACGCTCGACGCTGCGCGAGCCTTCGAGCAACGCGTCGCCGGTGACGAACCGGCGATAGCCGACCGCGTTGACCGCCATCGCGCTCGCTGTATCACCGGAACGAAAGTCGTCGGAGCGGATGAACGCCTCGATCTGGTCCTGGGTGCCGTAGAGGCGGATCGCTCCCGAGCGGCGGCGATCCGTGCGAGCTCGAACAGCACCGCGTCCCACCGCTCGATCCGGCCGTCCGCAACCGCCTTGTCGTTCAGCGCGGCGCCATCGGCCCACGCCTCGAGTGCCTGCTTCTCGCGGCCGGCTTCATCTCGCCCCACGTCACTGCCACGCCGTAGTCGGCCATCTCGTCAGCTCCCCCGTTCGCCACGCGCGACGACGCACGCGTGTCGGTCCGGAGCGTACGACCATCCGCCGCCCGTGAACAGGGGCAGGCAGCAAAGCGTGCGTCAGGCGGTCTTGCCCTTGAGGATGCAGATGGCGAGGTGCGCGTCGAGCACCGCCTGACGGGTCTCCTCCGACGGTCCGTCGTCGGCCTCGACCGCAGCCTTGGCGCTGTCGGCCGCCTGCTCCACCTCCACGATCGACAGGCGCACGCCGGCGTCGTCGGCGTCGGGTAGCCCGTCGACCGCCTTCTTCGCCTTGCGGGCGAGCTCCGCTACGACCGCACCGAGCACCGGGGACGCGCCGTCGTCGGTCTCGACCGCCGCCGCCGCGACGCCGATCTGTTCCTGGATCTGTGTGAGCCGCTCTGCGGTCGTTGCCATCGGGTGCCTCCCGTGCTCGGTTGCGTCCATGATGGCACGCTCGCGGACGCCCGTCGATGCCGCGGTCGGTAGGGTCGTACCGGAGTTCCTCGCGAACAAGGTCGCCGCGCTCGAGCAAGGCCACGCCGAGATCCTTGCGCTGATCCGCGACGGGGAGCGCCAGTGGTCTTCGAGACGACCGGTCTGTCCGACGCCGCATTGCTCGATCGATTGCCGGCCTTCCCCCGCGTCCTGGTCGTTCGGCTCGACGTGTCCGAGAGCGAAGCGTTGCGTCGCATTCGCGAGCGGACGTCCGGCGAGCATCTCACCGCCGCGGCGTCGGCGTAGTCAACGAATCGCGAGCGTCGAGCACCTGCCGGTACGGGCGCGGATCGCGTTCGTGTCGCGGACGGTCGGCAAGCTGTTCCGCAACGAGCCGGAAGACGAGGGCGCGGAGCAGGAGCTGGAACCCGATGTCGTCGAGACCGAGCAGGTCGAGCACCTCGGGTCCTGCACCCTCCCGGAGCAGTGCATCGCCGACCACGATCGCGGTGGCGTACCGCGGGGGCCGGACGTACGGCGAGAAGTCGATGACGACCGGGATGTCATCGGTGTCGAACATGACATTGCCCCCGAGGTCGCCGTGGATGAGTTGCGCAGCGAGCTCGAGCGAATGCAGGTGGGTCGTGATGCTGCGGTACACCGCAAGAAGATCGGCGCTCAGCTCGACGTTCGCCTCACCCCATGCGGCGCGGTCGGCCACTGCCCACCGGTGCTGGCGTCGCGCGAGCCGGGCGCGACTTCGTGAACGCCCGGCAGCGCCCGATGGAAGCGCTCGCCCGCGTCGACGATGTCGCGCCACCTCCGACGACCATCGCGCAGCCCCTCGATGTAACGGCTGGCGATCCACCCGCCCACGACGAACCGTCCGTCAGCAGCCGCGACCGGTTCGGGACGCCGGAAGCCGTCTTCGACCACACCGGCAAGTACGACCTGGCACCAGCCTGCCTCGTCACTGTCGTGAACGGCCTTCATGACGACGTCACCGACGCGCCAGCTCGTACCTTCTCCCCCGGCGATGGGAATGGGCGACGTCCCGACCGAGAACGCCTCCAGTACCGACATCGGCGGCGGTGCCATCACCTCAGGTTTGCCGTGTCAAGACACGGGCGGTCGGCGGTCGCGCCAGGGACGCGCGGCTTCGAGTCTGCGTGCACACCTGGATCAAGGTGGCTTCGGCCGCCGGGACGCCCGACGACCTGCACGCCCACCGGGAGCCCGTTCTCGTCTTCCGCGAGCGGAAGCGACACCGCCGGCTGACCGGTGGTGTTCCACAACGCGGTGAACGGCGTGAGCGCGAGGAAGCGCATCATGTCCTCGATACCTGCGCCCGACATGCTCCCGACGGCAGGCGGCGGGAGCGCGAGCGTGGGCGACACGAACAGGTCGTAGTCGTCGAAGAAGGCGACCGTGCGCCGCGACATCGCGTCGAGCCCGTGCATCGCCTTCGCGTACTCGACGGCCGGGAACGAGGCGGCCCATCTCCACCAGCGTCTTCATCCACGGGTCGAGCGTGTCGAGCGGTGGATACGGAACGAGATCGGCGTGCGCCGCGTGCTCGGCTGCGAAGATCACCGCCGCACTCGTGGCGACGGCGTCGCCGTATCCCGAAGGCACGGCCTCCTCGACCTCGTGGCCGAGGTCGGCCAACAGCTGCGCCGTGTCCTCCGCGGCCTTGCGGTTCGCGGGCGCACACTCGTCGCGGCGGCACGCCCGGGTGTGGGTGGAACGCGACGCGGAGCCTTCCCGGATCGACGCCGACTTCGTCGAGGAACGGACGCGCGGGTGGCGGTGCCCACCACGCGTCGCCGGTGACGTAGCCCTCCATCACGTCGAGCAACGCGGCGGCGTCGGCCACCGTGCGCGTGATCGGACCGTCGTGCGAGAACATGCTCGGCGGACTCGGCGCGCGGGAGATGCGCCCGCGCTGCGGCTTCAGGCCGAACACGCCGCACCACGACGACGGGTTGCGGATGGAGCCGCCACCGTCGGAGCCGTGCGAGATCGGGCACATCCCCGGCGACCAGGGCCGCCGCGGCACCGCCCGACGAACCGCCACAGTTGAGCTCGGGGTTCCACGGGTTGCGCCCCGGCGGGTAGCCCGGGGGCTCGCTGATGTTGAGCGGCCCGAACTCCGGCACGACGGTCTTGCCGAGGAACACGAATCCCGCGGCCCGGAGCTTCGCGATCACCGCGTCGTCGTGCTCCGGCACCCGGTCGCGCCACTCGGCGGTGCCGTGCGTGCTCACGATGCCGGCGGTGTCGGCAAGGTCCTTGATCGAGATCGGGACGCCGAGAAACCGCGAGTGCTCGCCCCCGAGCGGCGCGGCGGGCGTCGGCGTCGGCCGCGGCGGCACGTGCGTGGTCGGCGGCGACGGTGATGTAGGAGTTGAGGCGGGGGTTCAGCGCGTCGATCCGGGCGAGGTAGCACTCGACCAACTCGACCGACGTCACCTCGCCCCGCTCGAGCATCTGCCGCCTGTTCGAGCGCGGAGGTAGAAGGCCAGGTCGGTCGGATCCACGGCTCCCTCGGAACATGGGTCGCTCGGACCGCCGCAAGTTAGTTACGCGTTCACTCCGACCCGCAAGGAGTGCTGATGGAACTGACCACGGTGTTGTTCGACGTCGCCGACGGCGTGGCCACGATCACGCTCGAACCGGCCCGACGCCCGCAACGCCGCGACCTTCGAGATGGAGCAGGAGCTCATCCACTGCTTCGCGACGGCCGACGCCGATCCCGCGGTCGGGCTGCATCGTGCTCACCGGCGCGGGGAAGGGATTCTGCTCCGGCGACGACGTGGCCAAGGCGTGGGGCGACCCGCGCATGGAGGCGACCCTCGCCGAGCTCGCGGGCCCGAACCCGCCGATCACGCCGCTCGTCACCGCGATGCTCGCGTCCGACACGCCGACGCTCGCGGCGGTCAACGGCGCCGCGGTCGGCATCGGGATGGACATGGCGCTCCTCTGCGACCTGCGGATCGCGTCCGAGCACGCGCAAGTTCGCGCAGCTGTTCGTGAAGCTCGGCCTCATGTGCGACGTGACCGGGCTCTGGCTCCTGCCGCAGATCGTCGGCCGCGCGCGCGCGACCGAACTGCTGCTTGACCGGCGAGATGATCGACGCCACCGAAGCCGAGCGCATCGGACTGGTGAGCCGGGTCGTCGCCGCCGACGACCTCCTGCCGGCCGCGTACGAGATCGCGCGCAGCATCGCGGCCAACCCCCCGCTCGCGGTCCGCGCCATCAAGCAGGGGCTTCGCCTCGCGGCGGGACGCACCTCCGACGAGCTTCCCGAGCTCGCGCGCTTCGTCGGGCACAACCTGTCGAAGCTCTTCACCACCGCCGATCATCACGAAGCGGTCGGCGGCATTCGTCGAACGGCGTCGAACCGCGCTTCACCGGGCAATGACGCTCGCCGAGCGATTCGTCGAGGCGGCGCGCGCCGCCGACGCCGACGCGTACCGGTCGCTGTGCACTCCCGACAGCCGTCACTGGGTCAACATCGGACCGGTCGAGCACTCGCTCGACGAGCGCGTCGCGCTCCTCGCGCGCGAGCGCGAGCTGCTCGCCGAGTTCGACATGGTCGACGTTCGCGTCCGCGACACCGACTCGGGCTTCGTCGTCCAGAGCGACGGCACGCGGCACGCTGCAATCCGGCGAGACGATCGAGATGGCGCTGTGTGCAGTCGTCACCTGCGACGAGACGATCAGATCACCCGCGTCGAGGAGTACGTCGACAGCGCCGCGGCCGCGCCGCTGTTGCGCGCGGTCTTCGCCGTCCCGTGAGGCATGTCCCCGTGAGGTAGGCGGACTCGAGATCTCCGAGCTGATCGCGGAGCTCGTCGCTCGTGCCGGTGAGCACGACCTCGCCGTGCCGGAGCACGACGATGCGATCGGCGATGTCGAGCGCATCGGCGGCGTGCTGCTCCACGAGGAGCACGCCCACGCCTCGGTCGGCCGCGGCGCGCACCGCGAGCAGGAGCCGGCGCACCACGAGTGGTGCGAGACCGAGCGACAGCTCGTCGACCAGCAGCAGCCGGGGCTCGGACGCGAGCGCGCGGGCGAGCGTGAGCATCTGCTGCTCGCCGCCCGACAGCAGCCCGGCGCGGCGCCGGAGCAGCGGCTGGAGCTCCGGGAACAGCTCGAGTGCGACCTTCACGCTGCCGCGGCTCAGCTTCAGGTTCGCCGACGTGCTGAGCGACGAGATCACCGCGCGCTCCTCGGGAACGAAGCCGAGCCCGCGCCGCACGAGCCGCTGCAGCGACATCCCGGCGGGCTGGCCGAGCACGCGCACGTCGCCATCGAGCGGAGCCAGCTCGCCCGCGAGCGTGAGCAGCGTCGTCGTCTTCCCCGCGCCGTTCGGGCCGAGCAGCGCGACGATCTCACCGGGCGCGACCGTGAGGTCGAGGTCGCGCACCGCCGGCGAGGTCGCCGTAGCCGGCCCAGAGCCCGCGTCACGTCCACCAGCGGCTCGGCCGGCTCGGCTCGAAGGCGCCACGACTCGTGGTACGCGTTCGCGCCTGCTCGGTGACCGGCTCGCCGAGGTACGCGGCGACGACCGCGGGTCGTGCCGGATCTCGTCCGGCGTCCCGCTCGACGAGGTTCAGCCCCTCGTCGAGGACCGTGACGCGGTCACAGACGCGGAGCACGAGGGCGACGTCGTGCTCGACCATCAGCACCGCGAGCCCCCACTCGTCGGCGAGATGGCGGACGAGGCGGCCGAGCTCCTCGGTCTCGCGGTCGCCGAGGCCGGCGGCCGGCTCGTCGAGCAGCAGCACGGAGGGACCGGCCGCGACCGCGCGAGCGATCGCGACGAGCCGCCGGCGGCCGTACGGCAGCTCGTCGGGCCGGCGGTCGAGGTCGTCCTCGAGCCCGAACTCGCGGATCGCCGCGACTGCGCGTCGGCGAGAGCGGGTCGTCGCCGGGATGCACGAGGCCGATGAGGTAGGCGAGCGGATCGCGCCGATCGGACGCGGCGCGCAGGTTCTCGTAGACCGTCATGCTCTCGAACAGCTCGAGGCTCTGGAACGACCGGCCGAGCCCGGCACGGGCGCGACGGCGCGCCGACCACTGGCTCACGTCGCGGCCGTCGAGCTCGACACGACCGTCGCGCGTGCGACGAAGCCCGTGATCGCGTCGATCAACGTGGTCTTGCCCGCGCCGTTCGGTCCGATGAGCCCGACCACCTCGCCGGGACGGAGCGTCGACCGACACGTCGGCAGACCGCCTGGACGCCGCCGAACCGCACCGACACGTCGTGGACGTCGAGCGTCATCGGCGCGACGCGGACCATCTCCGCGTCGCTCGCCGCGGCGCGGCTACGCGGACCCGCGTCGTGCCGACTCGGGCGATGCAGCCGGCTCGGGACGCGCACAGCTGGCGAGTCCGTTCGGCAGCGTGATGAGCACGACGATCAGGAGGATGCCGAGGCGATCTGCACCGCCTGGTCGTCGTTCAGGAGGTTGCCCGACACGGTGGTGACGAGATTGCCCGGGTGCCACGCGCCGCCGATCAGCGCGCCGGCGACGAAGCCGATCCCGCCGATCACCGCGTAGACGACCACGAAGATCGACTGGAAGATCGAGAACGTCGGATAGAAGACGACCGTCGGTCGCTGGAACGCGATGAGCACACCGCCGACGGCGGCGATCCCGGCGGAGAGCCCGAACGCGTACAGCTTGGCGCCGAACACTCCGATGCCGAGGGCCGCCGCGGCGCGCTCGTTCGTGCGCACCGCGATGAGGCGACGACCGGCGCGGCTCCGACGCAGGTTCGCGACGAGGAGCGCGAGCACACAGAACGCGAGGAATGCGAACAGCGCGTACCGCTCCGGGTACTTGACCGGGTCGATGTCGATCGCCGAAGATCGACGGCTTGCCGATCTGAGATGCCGAGGAAGCCCCCGCTGCGCACCGGGTGGTTCAGGATCTGCGACTCGATCACGAGCGCGAGGCCGAGCGTCGCCACCGCGAGGTTCACGCCCCGCGTCCGCAGCGCGGGCAGACCGACGAGCACACCCGACCGGGATCGCACCGAGCACTCCGGCGAGGAGCGCGAGCTCGAACGGGAACCCCGCGCTCGGCGACGAGCTTCGCCGCGATCCACGCGCCCATGCCTGCGAGGGCGTACTGCGCGAGCGAGAGCTGGCCCGCGTAGCCGGTGACCACGACGAGCGACAGCGCGATCACCGCGACCGCCGACGTCGTCGTGAGCGCGTCGAGCGTGTCGTGCGTGAAGACGAAGACGACGAGCGCGACGACACCGAGAACCGCCGGCACCGCCAGCTGCCCACCGCATCCGCCCGGTGCCGACTTCGGGCGGTCGCTCGGTCGCCTCGCCGCGCAGCGGCAACGCACGCCCGCGTACGACGAGCACGACGATGATGATCAGGAACGGCACCGACGCCGCCCATCCCGACAGATCGGTGTCCGGGCCCAGCTCACCTGCACGTACGCGATCTCCGACTGGAGCATCCCGATGAGCAGGCCGCCGACCAAGGTGAGCCAGAACGACCTGAAGCTGCCGACGAGCGCGGCGGCCAGCGCCGGCACGATCAGCAGCGTGAGGGTCGACCACCTGGAGCCCGCTGATGTTGACGATGAGGATCGCGGCGAGGACGCCGAGCATCGTGCCGATGGCCCAGTTGATCGCGGCGATCCGGTCGGGGGAGATGCCCTGCGCAGCGGTGGCCCGGCGACTCTCGGCGACGGCCGTCGTCGAGAACCCGAAGCGCGTGTGGTGGTACACGACGGTCAGGACGATCGTGAGTGCCACGCCGACGACCAGGAGCACGATCCGATCGCGCCCGATGCTGATGTCGGGCAGCACCTCGACCGCCGTCGGCTCGATCAGCTTGGTGATGATCCGGATGTTCATGCCGTAGCGGTTGAGCGCGAACGCGTAGAACGCGGTGAAGAGGCCGAGCGTCGCGATGAGCCGCGAGAGCGCAGGTGCCCGCCGCAACGGCCGCATGATCACCAGGTGGATGGCAACACCGATCGCGGCGCCGAGCAGCAGCGCGAGCGTGAAGGCGAGCCACGTCGGCGTACCCGATTCGCGCGCGTTGTAGAAGTAGAACGCGCACACCATGCCGATCGCGCCGTTCGCGAAGTTCAGGACGCCCGAACCGCGATAGACGAGCACGATGCCCTGCGCGGCCAGGCCGTAGCACGCGCCGGCACCGAGGCCGAGGACGGCGAACCGCAGGATCTCGGTCACGCGATGCGGTTCACTCGGTAGCTACCGCCGGTGACGGTCTACCCCGCCGTGGCACGTCGCGCCGGTGTACGCGTTCGTCCAGTCCTTGCTCACGAGCACGTAGTCGATCTTGCCGAGCTTGCTGATCTTGATGCACACGTTGGACGACGCGCGTGGCGAGCGCACACCGGCTTCCCGGCTTGTGTGAAGTCGACGACGGGCAGGATCGATCCCGAGGTCGAGGTTGGTGATCGTGGGCAGCTTGGCGTACAACGGAGGGGCCGTCGAGCGTGGTCAGGCCCTTCGCCGCCTGCGCCACGGCCATCACCGCCGCGTAGCTCACGATCTCCTGGCCCGACCGGATTCTTGTAGCCCGCGGCCTTCATGTCGGCGAGGTACTGCTTGTTCCGCCGGTCGTAGCTGGCCGCACCGTAGAAGTCGAGCTTCTGGCCCTTGATCGCCTTGATCACCGCTGCCGCGTCGGTGGTGATCGAGCGCGAACTTCACGCCGGTCTTGCCCGACGAGATGTACGACTGGATGAAGTTGATCGCGTCCTGGCCGGTGATCGCGAGGATGATGCCGTCGGTACCGTTCGCCGTCGTCGCCTCTACGTAGCTCGCGAGGTCGGGCGCACCGGCCGGGATCGCCACCTTGTTCACGAGCGGAGGTTGTAACGCGTGAGCGCCTGATTCGCGAACAGCGGGATCGCCGCGCCTTGGGGGACGTCGATGTAGCCGGCGGAGATCTTCGTCGCGCCGTTCTCGGCGAGTGCGGTGGCAAGGCCGCCGATCGTGGAGATCAGTCCGCCGGTCAACGGGAACGAGCGCGGGGTTGGTGAAGTCGGCTGCGTCGGCGACGTTGTTGCCCGACGACCGGGATGCTGGCGGCCTGGAGTATCGGGAAGTACTTCCCGGCCTGCACCGACTGCGAGCCCACGACCGCCAGGTACTTGCCGTCGACCGCCTTCTGACCGCAGTCGGCGCCCGTGTTCGGGTCGTTCTTGGTGTCGCAGACCGTGAGCGTGACCGGGCTGCCGTTGATGCCGTTCTTCTTGTTGAGTGCCTTCACCGCGGCCTTGGCGCCGTTGGGGAGCTCCGGTGTGGTCACACCGCCCGACAGCTCCGTGATGAGCATCAGCTTCACCGGCGGACCGGACGGCTTCGCCGACGCCGTCGATGCCCCGGTGGCGACCGCGGCCATACCCACCACCATCGTGACCGCGACTGCCCGGACGACCTTGTGCGTACGCCGCGTGCGCATGAAATTGAACCCCCCTGGCCCTGGTGACCGTGTGCCGGACCGGACGTTAATTTGTGTTCACACCATGGTCAAGGCACCCGTCTATGGGTCGCTCACTGCGAATCGGGGATACCCCATTCGCAGCCGTTCGCTCCCCGGAGGTAGCCATGAACAGCTTGCGGCTCGACCACGACCTCGAGATGCGGACGCGCGATGGGGTCGTGCTGCGCGCCGACGTCATCCGGCCCGACATCGCGGCCAAGGTCCCGGCGATCGTCGCCCGCACGCCGTACGAGAAGACCAACACGATGCTCACGCACCGGTATCTCCCGCCGTTGCTCGCCGCGCAGCGTGGCTTCGCGTTCGTCGTGCAGGACATCCGCGGGCGGTTCGCCTCCGAGGGCGAATGGGACTTCGTGCACCTGCTCGAAGCCAACGTCGACGACGGCTACGACACGATCGAGTGGGTCGCGGCGCAACCGTGGTGCGACGGCAACGTCGGCATGGAAGGCGGTTCGTACGTCGGCGTCACGCAACTGTCCGCCGCGATCGCGGAGCCGCCGAGCCTGCGCGCGATCGCGCCGTCGCTGCTCGGCATCAGCGAGTCACGTTCGATGAGCCACAGCCTTCCGCTCGAGTCGATGACCGTCGGCTGGATGGCCGGGCTCGCCGTCGACCTGTTGACGAAGAAGATGGCCACCGGCGAAGCGAGCTTCGCCGACCTCGAGAAGGTGATGGAGGCGATCCGTCGGCCCGCGGTGGAGTCGGCGACACTGCCGCTCGAGCAGCTCCTCACGCTCGAGACTCCCGGGCATGCCGACGTTCGCGCAAGTCGAGGAGCTCGTCGGCGCGACGACGACGTTCGGCGACCGCGGCATCGCCGCGATCAAGGTGCCGGCGCTGTGGACGAGCGGTTGGTACGACAACGCCGGCGGCGGTGAGCGCTTCGCGGAGATGCGCCACGAGTCCGATTCCGAGCGCGCCCGCACCGAGTCGCGCCTGATCCTCGGCGCCTGGACCCACAACTACTTCGAGTCGTTCGTCGGTGAGTTCGGTCTCGGTGGCTTCGGATCGGCGGCCGGCGGGCTCGTCCCCGACTCCCACCTCACCTACTACTCGCGGCACCTGCGCGGCGAGGACGTCGACATCCCCGTCGTTCGCTACTTCGTCATCGGCCCGAACGTGTGGAAGGAAGCCGACGACTGGCCCCTTCCGGGTACGGAGTCGCAGCGTTGGTACCTGCACTCGCGCGGTACGGCGAACAGCGCGGCCGGTGACGGCGCGCTCACGCGTGACGAGCCGACCGCGTCGGAACCGGCCGACCGCTATCGGTACGACCCGCACGATCCGGTGCCGTCGTGGGGCTTCCGCGTGATGTACACGGGCGGGTCGACCGTGTCGGGACCATACGAGCAGACACGTGTCGAGCGGCGAGACGACGTGCTCGTGTACACGTCCGCGCCGCTCGCGGACGCACTCGAGGTCGTCGGCAACGTCGAGCTCCACCTGTGGATCTCCACGAGCGCGCCCGACACCGACTTCGTCGCGAAGCTGTGCACCGTCGGCCCCGACGACACGTCCGTGAACCTCGCCGACGGCTTCTTGCGCGGCGCGCCTGCGCGAAGGGTGGCGGGCACCGCGCTGCTCGAACCGGGCGAAGACGTGGAGCTCGTCGTCGAGCTCGGGCCGATCGGGTACCGGTTCGAGCCGGGGCACCGGATCCGAGCGCAGGTCACGTCGAGCGCGTTCCCCCACCTCGTGCGCAACATGAACACGGGGAACGCGATCGGTGCCGACGAGCGCGGCACGATCGCCCACCAGACGGTGCTCCACGACGCCGACCACCCGTCCTACGTGGTGTTGCCCGTGCAGCCCTGAGCAGACTGGCGTCACCGTGTCAACAGGGTGCAGCAACTGACGCCGGGGGCGCCGTAGACCTGCGTGAAACCGACCGACGGGGAACCGGGCACCTGACGCTCGCCGGCGTCGCCGCGCAACTGGAGCACGATCTCGTGCACCTGCCGCATCCCCGACGCGCCGATCGGCTCGCCGTTGGCGATGAGCCCGCCGTCGGTGTTGACGGGAGCCGGCCGCCGATCTCGGTCTCGCCGGCCTGGATCATCGCTTCCTGCTCACCGTCGGCGCACAGCCCGGTCTCCGACATGTGCATGATCTCCGCGCCCGATTCGCTGTCTTGGAGCTGCGCGACGTGCACGTCGGACGGCGCGATGCCCGCCTGCTCGAAGCACGCGGCCGCCGCGTCGACGGTGGGGCTGTGCCCGCGTTCGACGGCGAGCCACGGCGCGAACACTTCGAACGAGCCGAACTGGCGCGTGCGCATCGTGACCGCGCGCAGGTACACGGGATGATCGGTGTAGCGGTGCGCGAGTTCGGCGCGGCACAGCACCACCGCGGCCGCGCCTTCGTCGGGTGAGCAGAACATGTACTGCGTGAGCGGGTAGTTGAGCATCCGCGACTCGAGGATCTCCTCCTCGCTGAACGGCTTGCGCCGCCACGCGTTCGGGTTCAAGCACCGTTCCGATAGTTCTTGGCCGCGACCTTGGCCAGCGTGTCGTGCGCTGATGCCGAAGTCGTGCATGTAGCGGTTGATCTTCATCGCGAAGAACTGCGTGGTGATCATGAAGCCGAGATCGCCGTACCAGTGCGGAAGCCCCGACTGCTCGGGAGTCGCGTTGAAGTGCCCGCGCGCGTGGCGATCGAAGCCGACGCACACACCGAGGTCGCACTGACCCGACTCGATGAGGGCCGCGCCCATCGCGATCGTGCTGCCGGCCGTCGCGCAGCCGTTGTGCACGTTCGTGAACGGGATGCCGGTGAGCCCGAGCAGGTTCACGAGCTGGTCGGCCTGGACCGACTCGTCGGAGCCCGGCAGCAATCCCGCCAGGCTGCCGCCGAACGCGAACTGCACGTCGGGCCACTCGACGCCGGCGTCGCGCACCGCCCGGCGCACCGCGTACGCGCCGAGATCGAGCCCGGTGACGCCCTCGAACCGGCCGAAGGGATGGATGCCGACCCCGACGATCGCAACGTTCACGGGAGTCCTCCTCCGCGCACCGGGCGCGAACGCGTAGGTCATCACCTCGGTGCCGTCGGGTTCGCGCCGGAACGGGACGACGACGAGCTGCACCGGCATGCCGATGTGCAGTTCGGCGGGATCGAGCTTCGGTGATGCGCGTCTCCACGATGACCTCACCCGGAAGCTCGACGTACCCGACCGCGTAGCCGGCGAAGTTCTCTTCGGTCTCGGGACCGGTGTACGGCTCCTTCGGGAGGAAGCCCTGCGTCGTGAACGTGAAGAGCGTGCCGCGATCGGCGAGCTCCACGGTTGCCATCGCCTCGGAACCGCAGCGCGGGCAACCGGGCTGAGCCGGGAACGTGTGCGTCCCGCAGTCGCCGCAGCGCGCGCCGAGCAGGTGCGGCGTATCACTCGGCCAGGTGAACACGCCTTGGGCGATCGGCACCCGGGTCATCGTCGCTCCCGTCCCCCTCAGTCCCAGGGCGAGCGGGCCACGGCGTAGAACACCTTGTCGAGGTCGGGGCCGGACTCGGTGGAGCCGGTGGGCACGGCCTGCCCCATCAGCGTGGCGAACCGCGGAGGATGGCGCTCCAACATCTCCTTGGTGACATGCTCGCGGTACTCCTCGAGCGGCGTCATGAACGCCCGCGTGAACGCGTACGCCATTCCGATGCGCAGACCGGGTTCCCTGCGCGGGAACGACCCGTGCCACAGCGCGCCGTGGTGGACCACGAGCGAACCCCTCGGCGCGTCGACCGGCACCGCAGCGCCGGTTCCTTCCGACCGCCCGGATGGCGGCCCAGCTTGTGGCTGCCGGGTACGTACGCGAACGCGCCCGTCGCCCTCGAGTAGTCGGTGAGCAGCAGGGTCGCACCGCAGATCAACGCGTACGGCGGGAACGGCTGCGGCACCATCTGCTGGTCGCTGTGCAGACCGAGCTGCAGCTCGGCGTCGCTCTCGTCGGCAGGGCCCTTCATGAACACCGTGGTGGCGGAAAGGATGCAGCTCTCGCCGAGGAGATACGTGGCGAGCGCGAGGACCGCGGGGTGCAGCAACCACTCCTGGAACACCGGATCCTCGAACAGGAAGTAGTAGAGCGTCGGGAAGAAGACGTTGCGGTGCGTTTCGCCCGACTCGATGTCGGGCCGCACACCGTTGCGCCGCTCCATCACGTCGAGCACGCGTTCGAGCACGCGCTCGACGTAACCAGGCTCGAGGCCGACGACTTCGGGTGGCACGATGGCGAGCCCGTCGGCTTCGAGTTGGGCGACCGCGTCGGAGAGACCGAGCCGCCGGATCTCCGCCATGACGCGGTCGTGGGACGACATCTGCATCATCAATTCTCGCTGGGCCCTCTCTCGCCGAGCGGCGCGTGAACCGCCGTTTAGTGTACGAGCCAGGATGGATTTCGCCGACACTCCCGAGGAAGCCGCGTTCCGGGCAGAGGCTGTCGAGTGGCTCGTGGCGAACGCGCCATTGCGCGCGCCGACGGCCGGCACCGACATCACCGCGATCCTCGATCCCGAGTTCGACCAGGCCGAGGGCATCGAGCGTGCCCAGGAGTGGCAGGCGCGCGCGGCCGACGACGGCTGGGCCGCGGTGGCCTGGCCGCGCGAGTACGGCGGCCGGGGCGTCGGGCCTCGCGCGAGGAGATCGTGTTCCACCAGGAGCGGTCGAAGTTCGACGTCCCCGACCATCAGTTCCGCATCGGCATCATGCTCGCCGGCCCGACCGTGATCGCGCACGGAACCGACGAGCAGAAGATGCGATGGCTCCGGCCGCTGCTGCGCGGCGAGGAGATCTGGTGCCAGCTCTTCAGCGAACCGGGCGCGGGTTCCGACCTCGCGTCGTTGCGCACGTCGGCGGTGCGCGACGGCGACGACTGGATCGTGAACGGCCAGAAGGTGTGGTCATCGGGCGCGCACCACTCGCAACGCGGGATGCTGCTCGTGCGCACCGATCCCGACGTGTCCCAAGCACAAGGGGATCACCTACTTCGGACTCGACATGAGCACGCCCGGCATCGAGGTGCGGCCGCTGCGACAGATCACGGGTGGCGCGCACTTCAACGAGGTGTTCTTCACCGACGTGCGCGTCCCCGACTCCGATCGCATCGGCGACGTGAACGACGGCTGGGGTGTCGCGCAGACCACGCTGCTCAACGAGCGCGCCGCGATCTCGCAGCTCGTCGGCGAAGGGACGATCGCGAGCGGCCTCGCCGAGCTGGCGCGCCGAGCCGAGGCTGCGGGCCGCCCGGGCAGCTCGGATGCGCGCGTGCGCCAGGAGATCGCAGCTGTCGCCATCGAGGAGGCGATCCTCCGCTACATCGGCTTCCGCATCGTCACCGCGTTCTCGCGCGGGTCGTTCCCGGGCCCCGAGGCGTCGGTCGCCAAGCTCGCGATCGCGCGGCTCATGCGGCACGGCGCCGACGTCGCCCTGCAACTCGGCGGCGCCGACGCGATCAGCGGTGCGCCGGAGCTGCGCGACTGGACGCTCAGCGTTCCTCGTCGCGCCGTCGGTGCGCATCGCCGGCGGCTCCGACGAGATCCAGCGCAACATCATCGGCGAACGCGTCCTCGGCCTCCCCAAGGAGCCCGCCGCTACGTGACCCGTCGACGCAGAGGATGGTCGTCGGGGACCTCGACGAGTCGAAGTTCGGTCCCGTCAGGGTCCTCGATCCAGAGGCTCGACGAGTCCCCACGCCATCCGCTCGGCCGGCTTCCGAACCGTCACCCCGGCGGCGACGAGACGAGCTTCCTCGACCGCGACGTTCGGAACCTGCATCCAGATGATCGCGGCCTCGCCTGCCGCTTCGCGACGCCCCTCGGTGAGTTCGAGGAAGCCCCCGCCGAGGAAGTAGACGACCCCGGAGACGACACCTCCTGCGCCGTACTCACGGTAGATGCGGAGGCCGAGCGTGTCTTCGTAGAACGCGCGACTGCGAGTGAAGTCGACCACGCGCAGGATGATCCTGCTGCTGAGCACTTCCACGTGTGGAGTATCGCGGGCGAGCGTGGCGTCGTGAGGACGACGCCGCGATCAGTTCCGCGGCACTTGGCTCCAGGGGAGCTCGCGACCGGGATCGGGTTCCTTCGGCAGCCCCAGGATGCGTTCGCCGAGGATGTTGCGCGAGATCTCGGTGGTGCCGCCGCCGATGGTGCCGCCGATCGTCGAGAGGAAGCCCTTCTGGAGGTCGACCTTGTCGTCGGGACCGAGCGCGATCTCGCCGATGATCTCGGGCCGGCGCATCTCGTAGTCGGAGATGAGCATGCCCTCGGGTCCGAGCAGGTTCACGATGAACTCGAAGCAGCGTTGCTGGTGCTCGCTCACCATGAGCCGGCCGAGCGAACCTTCGGGGCCCGGCGTTCCCGCCGACCGCTGCTGCTCGGCGCGCAGCATCGTGAGGCGCACGATCTCGCTCTCGACGTAGAGCGCGACGAGCCGGTCGCGCAGCACCGGATCGCGTTCGGACTCGGGTCGCTCGTTCCAGACGCGGAACGCGTGGCGGACGACGCCGCCTTCCGGACCGGTGAGCTTGCCGACGCGGCCGAGCATGACGCGCTCGTTCATGAGCGTCGCGATCGCGACGTTCCAGCCGTCGCCGACACCACCGATGCGCTGCGAGTCGGGGATGCGCGCGTCGGTGAAGAAGATCTCGTTGAACTCGGCCTCGCCGGTCATCTGCCGCAGCGGGCGCACCTCGACACCCGTCCTGGTGCATGTCGATGTAGAAGTACGAGAGGCCGTGGTGCTTGGGCACGTCGGGATCGGTGCGCACGAGCAGCAGTCCCCACCGCGCGACGTGCGCCATGCTCGTCCAGACCTTCTGACCGTTGACGACCCACTCGTCGCCGTCGCGCGCCGCCGACGTGGAGAGCGACGCGACGTCGGACCCGGCGCCGGGCTCGCTGAACATCTGGCACCAGATCTCTTCGCACGTGAACGTGGGCCGCAGGAGCCGCTCTTGCTGCTCCTCGGTGCCGAACGCGATCAGCGTGGGCCCGGCCATGCCGACGCCCATCATGTTGCGCAGCAGGTTCTGCGGCGCGCGCGCCTCGATCAGCCGCTCGTCGACGAGATCCTGGAAGCCCGGGTCGACGCCGAGTCCGCCCTTCCCCTCGGGGAAGTGGATCCACGCGAGCCCGAGGTCGAACTGCGCCGCCCCAGAACTCCTCGGTCGGGCGCACCGAGGTGGTCGGCCAGAGGCGCTCCGTGCGCGCTTCGACCTCCTCGGCGATCCCCTCGCCGATGGTCGTGGTGGTCTTCGGTTGCGCTCGGCGGCGCCATGCGCCGGGACGTTAACGTGCGCTTACTCGCCCGGCAACCAACCAGTCCACCCATCAGCGAATCATCCACCCATCACAGGGGGACGCATGGACGCGGATCTCGCCTTCACGAGCGCGCTCGACCAGGCCGAGATGATCCGGCACGGCGACGTGTCGCCCGGCGAACTGGTCGACGGCTACCTCGAGCGCATCGAGCGGCTCGACCCCCAGCTCGACGCGTACCTGACCGTCGCGGCCGACCAGGCGCGCGACGGCCGCGCGCGACGCCGAGAAGCGACTCGCAAGCGGCGACTTCGACGACGCGCCGTTCCTCGGCGTGCCGATCTCGATCAAGGACCTCGCCGACACCGCCGGCATCCGCAGCACGCACGGCACCGCGACGTATGCCGACCGCGTTCCCGACGTCGACGACGAGGTGGTCGCGCGCATCCGGCGCGCCGGGTTCGTGATCCTCGGCAAGACCAACACGCCCGAGTTCGGATCACGCTCGACGACGGAGAGCCCGCGCTATCCGACCGCGCGCAATCCGTGGGACACCGACCGCACCCCCGGTGGATCGTCGGGCGGTGCGGGCGCCGCGACGGCAGCAGGGCTGTGCCCGATCGCGCACGGCTCCGACGGCGGCGGATCGATCCGGATCCCGTCGGCGTGGTGCGGTGTCGTCGGGATGAAGCCGTCGCGCGGGCGTGTGTCGTGGGCGCCGGGACCGCAGAGCGGGAACGCGACGAACGGCCCGCTCGCGCGCACGGTCGCCGACGCGGCCGCGTTCCTCGACGTCATGCAGGCTACGCGACCGGCGACTTCTGGTGGGCGCCACCGCCCGAGCGCCCGTTCCTCGAAGAGGTGCGCGTCGCGCCGGGTCGCCTGCGGATCGCGTTCACGACCCGCCACCCGATGCCCGACATGAAGGTGGCCGACGCGTGGCGTGACGCGGTCGTCGCGACCGCGCGGCAGCTCGAGGGACTGGGCCACGACGTCGGTCGAGGCCGAGCCGCCCGGATTCGACGTCGCGAGCACCGCGATCATCCCGGCGGCGGCGCGCGCGGCCGATCCGGACCTTCCACCCGTCGAGACGCTCGACTTCCCGAACCGCACGCTGGTGCAGATCGGCGACATGGCCACGGCCAAGGATCTCGCTGCCGCGGAGGCCGCGCTCCAAATGGCGACGCGCCGGTACATCGCCTTCTTCGACGACTACGACGTGCTGCTCACGCCGACGCTCGCGTCGGGCCCGCCGCGCTCGGCGAGAAGATCATGGGCGACGGAGAACTGGGAGGGAATGATGGAGCTGCTGCGCATCGTCGCGTTCACGCCGACCGCGAACATGACCGGTCAGCCGGCGATCGCGGTGCCCACCGGTCTCGACGCCGACGGGCTCCCGGTGTCGGTGCAGCTCGTCGGCCGTCCCGCCGACGAGGCCACGATCCTCCGCGTCGCGGCGCAGCTCGAAGCGGAGATCCCGCCGCTTGCCGCGGCCACCGGTGAGCTGAGCCGGCGTGCTTTAGCATGAACTGCCAGGGCCAGAGGGGGGAACGCGCATGGCCGAGACGCTGGGCGACATGATCCGCGAGCGCGCCGGCGACCGGGGCGACGCCCCGGCGATCACGTACCAGGACCGCACGATCACCTACGCGGAGCTCGACGCCCGCTCCAATCAGGTCGCGCACGCGCTGCCGCGCCGCCGGGATCGGCCGCGGTGACCGGGTCGCCATCCTCGACAAGAACGTGCCGGAGTTCTTCGAGCTCCTGCTCGGCACGGTGAAGCTCGGCGCCGTGCTCGCCGCAGTGAACTGGCGACTCGCGCCGCCCGAGGTCGCGCAGATCGTCAACGACGCGACCGCGCGCGTGCTCCTCGTCGGCACCGAGTTCCTCCCCTGCGTCGAAGCGATCGAGCCCGGACTCGCAGACTGTCGAGCTCGTCGTCACGACCGAGTCGGGAACTGCCCGTCCCGGCTTCGCCGAGTGGCGCGACGCGCAGCCGACCGACGACCTCCGCGTCGACGTGTCGCCCGACGAGATCGCGGTGCAGTTCTACACGTCGGGAACGACCGGGCTCCCGAAGGGCGCGATGGTCGCGCACCGCACCACGTTCGCCCTCGTTTCCGCCGCCAACGCCGCGCTGCGGCTGACCGCCGACAGCGTCGCAATGGTGGCGATGCCGCTGTTCCACATCGCCGGTGCGGGCTGGGGGCTCATCTGCCTCATGGACGGCGCGCACAACGTGCTGCTCCGTGAGGTCGACCCGAACACGATCCTCGCCGACATCGAGCGGTACGGCGTCACCCACGCGGTGTTCGTGCCTGCGGTGCTCCAGTTCCTGCTCGCGACTCCTGGTGTCGAGACCACCGACTTCTCCAGCCTCGACACCATCCTCTACGGCGCCTCGCCGATCTCCGAGGACGTGCTCGTGAAATCGATCGAGGTGTTCGGCTGCCGGTTCCTCCAGGCGTACGGCCTCACCGAGACCTACGGCGCGGTCGTGCTGCTGCCGCCCGAGGACCACGACGTGGGCGGACCCAACGCGCACCGTCTGCGCGCCGCCGGGCTGCCGATGCCGGGCGTCGAGCTGCGAGTCGTCGATGCGGAAGGCAACGACTGCGCGCTCGGCGACGTCGGCGAGGTGTGGATCCGGTCGCCGAGCAACATGGTGGGCTACTGGAACATGCCCGAGGCCACCGCGGCGTCGATCACACCCGACGGCTGGTTCCACTCCGGTGACGCCGGTTACCTCGACGCCGACGGCTACCTCTACATCCACGACCGCATCAAGGACATGATCATCACCGGCGGCGAGAACATCTACCCGGCGGAGATCGAGAGCGTGCTCATGGGCCACCCCGCCGTCGCCGACGTCGCGGTGATCGGCGTGCCCGACGAGAGGTGGGGCGAAGCCGTGAAGGCGATCGTCGTGCGCGGCGCCGAACGCCGACCTCACCGACCGGGAGCTCATCGCGTTCAGCCGCGAGCGGCTCGCGGACTACAAGTGCCCGACGTCCGTCGACTGGGTCGACGTGCTCCCGCGCAACCCGTCGGGCAAGATCCTCAAGACCGCGCTGCGTGAGCCGTACTGGCGCGGTGAGGAACGCCGGGTGCACTGACCCGACTATGGGTCGCTCGCTGCGAGCCGGGGGTACCCCGGCTCGCGGTCGCTCGCGACCCGACTATGGGTCGCTCGCTACGAGCCGGGGGTACCCCGGCTCGCGGTCGCTCGCTCCTCCGGAATTGCCGTACGGTTGAGCCAGACAAGTACGCACGTATCGGAGGCCACCATGACCGAGCGCATCATCTCCGCCGACTCGCACGTCGACATCAGCCGTGAACGCGTCCTCGCGCACCTGCCGGGCCAGTACCACGAGGCCTACAAGGAGAGCGGCATGGCCATGATGCGCAAGATGATGGAGGGCAAGCCGCAGAAGCAGTTGAAGAACAAGCAGGCACCGGCGGAGCAGAACACCACCGGCCCGATGCCGTCGGAGCACCCGTGGGAGGCGGCCGGCCGGCCCGGCGCGTACGACCCGCACGAGCGCATCAAGGACATGGACATCGACAAGGTCGACGCCGAGGTGCTCTACACCAACGTCACCGGCGGCATGGAGTTCTACGGCCTCGAGAGCGACGCGTGCCTCGCCGCGTTCCAGGCGTTCAACAGCGCGGCGATCGAGTTCTCGGCGGTGAACCCCGATCGGCTCATTCCCGTGTACATCCTGCCGCTCCACGACATCGAAGAGGCCACGAAGGAACTGCAGCGGATCGCCAACGAAGGCGCGCGTGCGATCCAGTTCCCGCTCTATCCGGCCGAGTGCGACCTCGCGCCGTACTGGGACGAGGTGTACGACCCGCTCTGGTCCGCGATCGAGGAGATCGGCACGCCGATCAGCCAGCACGTCGGCTCGAACGAGTACCTGTTCGAGATCATGCGACGCGACCCCACGCCGGCGAAGGGCGTGTTCCAGTCGCTGCCGCCGATCTTCATGGCCGAGGTGATCGCGAGCTGGATCGTTCCCGCCGTGTTCGACCGTCACCCACGCCTCAAGGTCGTGCTGGTGGAGGCGGGGCTCGGGTGGATCCCCTACTACATCGGACGGCTCGACAAGATGGCCGACCGTCACGGGTGGGAGCAGCTCGGGATGACGTTGCGCGAGCTCCCCAGCCACTACTGGCACCAGAACATGTTCGCGAGCTTCGAGGAAGACGAGTTCGGCATCCGCGTACGGCACGACCTTGGCGTCGAGAACCTGCTGTGGGCCACCGACTACCCGCATCCCGACAGCACGTGGCCGCACTCGCAAGACGTGATCCACGAGCACTTCGACAACGTGCCCGTGGAGGAGATGCGCCTCATCATCGGCGGGAACGCGGCACGCATCTACAACCTGTAGCCCAGGTCGCCGGACTCGCGGGCACCCGAGTCTGTCAGCCGGCGACGCTCGCGTAGATCGCCTCGCCGGTTCGAGCCGCGGTCTCGCACACCTCGCGGCGGGCCTGGTCGGCGAACGGGTCTCCGGATCGCGCGCGCCACCGCTCGATCGAGGACAGCGCGGCGGTGCGGAGCGAGTCGGCACCCGTCCCGCCGCCGAGGCCGAGCGCCGCCTCCGGGGAGCCGGCCAGCAGCAGCCGATCCAGCTCCTCACGTTCGCCGTCGCGGACCTGCGCCGCGCCCGACGCCACGAGGTGCGCGGCGCGGATACGGGCGAACTCGACGCCGCTCGCCTCGATGCGCTCGGCCTCGCGGTCGATGGACTCGGCGAGTTGCTGGTTCACGCTCCGGAGTTCGCGGGCGAGGCCGCGCGAGCGCGACGCAGCGCGCTCCGCGCCTGCAGGGTTCGTGCGCGGGGCAGGAAGTGCTCGGCGATGACGCCGCGGAGCTGCGTGAGCCCGGAGTGCTCCACCAGTCGCGGCGCGAGCGTGGCCGCAGTGGTCGCGCCCTTGTCGCGGATCTCCTGGAGCGAGAGGCGCACGCCGAACATGCCGAGCCGGTCGAGCAGCGAGCGGCGCACCTCGACCGTGAGATCGCTCGCGTGCAGATCGCAGAAGTGGTCGGCCGACAGCAGCATCTGGTCGAGCTCCGCGGGGTCAGTGGCAAGCGAGCGCGCGTAGCGCGCTCGCCTCGTCCTCCCGCATCGTGAGCCCGGTCTCGGCGAGCAGCCCGGCGAGCGGCACGACCGTTGCACACAGCTCGCGCAGCATGGGGTCGGTGCGATAGCGCGCCGCGATGCGCGACGCCGACTCCATCGCGTCGAGCCGGCCGGCGCCGATCTCGTCGGCGCGGGAGAGCACGCCGACCGCGTTCACCGGCGACGCCGCGGTGACGGAGCGGTCCATGAACGCGTCGAGGAAGTCGATGTCGCTGCGGTGCACGTGGCGCATCAGGTAGATCACCGCGTCGGCGTCGCTCGGACTGTCGGCGTCGACCTCGAGGAACTCGCGCGTCCGGCGCGAGTTCTCGTCGTTCAGCGACGCGAGCCCCGGCGTGTCGATGAGCGTGAGCTGCTCGAGCGTCGACGCCGGCCAGCGCACGTCGAGCGCGGCGATCTCGCGCTCGGTGAGCCCGCCGAGCTCGATCTGCAAGCGCGCCGTCGCCCGCGCTGGAACGGCAGCGGCGCGCTCCTGACCGTCGACGAGGCGCGCGCTTACCTCGTAGCTCTGGCCCCGGCGGTACCACGAGACGATGCGCGTGCACTCGCCGGCGTCGGTGGGCGCCAGCCGCTCGCCGACGAGCGCGTTGAGCATCGTCGACTTGCCCGGCCTTCACCCGCCCGGCGATCGCGACGCGCAGCGGTCCGACGAGCCGTTCGCGGATCGCCGCCAGCTGCGACTCGTGCCCGCGAGCCCGACGCGTCTGCGCGTGAGCGAGTCGACCAGTTCGCAGCACCTGGTCGGCCGCCGAGCCGAACCCCGGCGCGGTGGCCGTCGGCGGTCACGACACGAGGCTGCTCGATGGCGTCGAGCGCGGCCAGCATCTGCGCGACCTGCGCGCGATCGCTGCTGCCGTTCCTGCTGCGATCTTCTGCACGTCGGCCTGCGCGCGCTGCGCCGGTCTCGGTGTAGGTGCGCTGCAGCTCGCCGAGGCGGTCGGTGAACTCGTCGCGGAGGTCGCGCTGCACCTCGCGCACCATCGTGGTGATCTCGTTGCCCACCTCGAACTGCACGTCGTCGAGGAACTGGCGCACCTGCTGGCGCGCCGACTGGCGGCGCGCCGTGACCTTCTTCTTGCGCTCGTCGAGCAGCTGCATGCCGCCGAAGAGCGCGCCCGCCCCGAGCAGCACCGGGTTGGCGATGAGCAGCGCGCCGGCGGCCGTGGGCAGCCAGCTCCCGATCGAGCTGAACATGTACATCCCGCTCTGCACGCCGCGGATCCCGGTGACCCCGGTCTGGAACGCGCGCTTGCCCGTCGCGCGTCTTCTCGTCGAGGGGCTTCGCGGACCACAGTTCGAGACGTCGACGCTGTGGTCGCGGCCGGGCCGCTCCGGCAGGCCGAGCTGCTCCTCCTGGAGCAGCTCGACGACCTCCGCCTCGATGTCGCCGCACCCGTGCTCGATCGCGACGAACGCCTCGGTGACCGCGTCGGCGACCTGCGTCTGCATGTCGCGCACCATCTCGTCCCACTCGGTGCCCTTGGTGAGCGCCTCGATCTGCTCGTCCATGCCGTCGGAGACGCTGCGCATCGCGGCCCGGAACTGGTAGGTGATGTCGTTCGAGAGGTCGGCGACGCGATCGCCGACGATCGACGCTCCACTCGCGCGCCGGGTCCGCGCAGGTACTCGAGGCGGGTCTTGGCCTGCTCGAGCTCGGCCAGCGCCCTCGGCGAGCGCGTTCGGATCGGCGAGCAACCGCTGTTCCTCGACCAGGCCGGCGCGCACGACCGACACGATGGCGCGCACGTCGCCGATCGATCGTTCCGCCGCGTGCTCCTTCGCGGGCGTGACGACGCCTTCGTCGAGCGCCTTGATCAACGCGGGGAACTGCGAAGCGCTCGTTGAGGTCGCGGTCCTTGCGCACGAGCGCCTCGTGGCGCAGCGCGCTCGACGCCACCGCGACCGGGACGTGCACGCCGGCGCGCTCGAGGTGACCGCGGTTGAGGTCGAGGATGCGCTGCCACGCGGGGTAGAGGTCGATCTTCGTCTGCACGAACAGCACCGTCGGACACAGCTCCGACGCGCGGCCGAGGAACTCGACCTCCGGCGCGCTGAGCTCCGCCGACGCGTCGGACACGAGGATCAGCCCGTCGGCGAACGGGAGGAACGCGAGCGTGGCGGCCGCGTGCCCGGCGCCGAGGCCGCCCATGCCCGGCGTGTCGACCAGCACCAGCCCCTGCGTCAGGATCGCGCTCGGCACCGCGATCTCGACGCGCTCGACGCCGCGCTCGTTGCCCGGGTTTCCGGCCTCGGTGACCCACGTGGCGAGATCGTCGATCGTCGATCTGCTCGGCGACCTGCTCGCCGTCGACGCGCCGTCGCACCACGGCGGCGGGCTCGTCGGCGTAGCGGACGAGCGTGATCGCGGCGGTCGCGAGGTCGTCGTCGACCGGGCACGCGTCGCGCCGAGCAGCCCGTTCACGAGCGAGCTCTTTCCCTGCTTGAACTCGCCGACGACGCACACGACGGTGGCGGGGCGGCGCAGGCGCGCGCCGGCCGCGTTGGCGCGGTCGGCGAGGTCGGTGCGGCCGAGTTGCTGCAGGACGCCGACGAGTTGCGGGACCGCGGCGTCGATGCCGGTCGGTGGTGCGGGCGCCGTGTGGTGCGGCGGTCTGTGGCGCGGTGGTCATGGACGGTTGCGTATCACAGGTCGTCGAACATGCTGTTGGTCGACGTATCGATCTCGTCGGCCGACTGGATCTGGCTGGTGAAGTCGTCCTGCGGTTGCGGTGCGGGGCCGACATCGGGTGCCGCGGCGGCACCGGAGTCGGACGCTGCGAATTCGTCGGCACCGACCCCGGCCGCCGCACCACCGTCGGCTGTCGCCTGATCGAACGTCGCATCCTGCGCGCCGACTGCTTCGTGCTGCATCGTGGCGGCCGCCGGTTGGTTGGCTGCCAGCACGTCGTCGGCGAACACATCGCGAACGGCTCCTTGGCCGGCTGCAGGCTGTGCCTGCGCGTCGCCGGGTGCGGCAGACGGGTCGGTGGTACCGGCGGAAGCATCGCCGGTGGCCGCGTCCGGTCGTACCGCCTGCTGAATGAGGCCGGCGATGGTGGAGTCGTCGAGATGGCCGACGAGGTTGCTGATGCTGGCGGGGCTGAGTCCTCCGAGCAGACTCTCGGCGTCTCCGTGCTGGAGCGCGATGTCGGCAAGGCCCTGGGCGCCCTCCTTCGTGAGGCTGCCGACGAAGTCGTCGAGCTTGCCGTCGCCGGTCAACGTGTTCACCAGTCCACTCACGCCGCCTGCGCCACCCGACCCGAGACTGTGCACGAGGTCGTCGGCACTCCCGAGCGCGCTCGCCGCGTCGCTCCCGAGGAGGGACGAACCGAGCGACTGGAGATCGTCGGTGCCGAACTGCTGGAGGATCCCGCCGAGGGCGCCCCCGCCCCGCCGTCACCCGCGCCGCCGACGGCAGACCCCAGCGCGCCGGTCAGCGCGCCGACCGGATCCTCGAACACGCTGCTCGCGGGCCCCAGGCTCTGCCCACCGAGCGCACCGAGCGCACTCGACACGTCGCCGGCGTCGAAGCCCAGATCGCCGAGGGCACCGCCGAGCGCCGAGCCGAGCCCTCCACTGCCGAGCGAGCTTGCGATCCCGCTGAGGTCGCCATCCCCGATCGCGTCGATCGCGCCGGAGATCGAGTCCGGGAGCAGGTCGCCGCCGGCTCCGCTCACGAGCCCGCCGAGCGCGTCGCCCCAATTGCCGTCGCCGGCGGCACCGAGCGCACCGCTGAGCGCGTCACCCCACCCACTGTCGCCGCCCAGCGCACCGGCGGCGGCGCCGAGCGCGTCACCCCAGTCGCCGCTGCTCGCAGCCCCGAGCGCGCCACCGACTGCGCCGAGCGCGTCACCCCAGTCGCCGTCGCCACCGAGCTCACCGCTCAGCGCGTCGGCGCCGGCACTGATCAAACCACCTATGTCAAAGGCCATGGCTTCCCATCCTCAGTTGCCGAGGTCGTCGAACATCGAAGCTGGTGTCCTGGTCGATCTGGTCCGCCGCCGCGACCGACTGGCCCGAGCGTGTCGTCGGGATCCGGCGCCGCGACGTCGGCGGGTTCGCCGCTCGCGGGCGGGGATGCCCACTCGTCGTCACCGCCCGGCGTCGCCGGTTTCGAACCCGGGATAGGCGCCCGGCGTCACCCGTCGCCCCGAAGTCACTCGCCGCCGGACCGGGCGCGGCCGCGGCAGTGGTCCCACCGAGCACGTCGTCGTCGAGTGACATCGCCGGTGCACCCGGCGTGGCCGGGGCGGCTTCCCCACTGCCGGGCGAACCGAAGTCGGCAACCCGTGCGACCAACGCGGAGGTGGTGCCGGGGTCGAGATTGCCGATGAGATCGGGGAGCGAGCCGTTGGCGGCGAGGGAGCCGAGCGCGCCCGCCAGGTCCGAGTCGTCGGCACCGAGCAACGATTGCCCGAGCTGGGCAAGGGAGCCCGCGTCGAGTCCCTTGATGTCGACGTCGCTCGTCCACTGCGACAGGCTGCCCTGCGGGCGTGTCGAGCCCGGTGTAGCTCTCGCTCGGCCGACGCCGACATGCCGAAGCCCGACGCGTGCGCCTCGCCGTGCTCCTGGGTGATCACGATGCCGTCGTGCTCGGTGCGCTCGTACCCGACGCTGCCGCCGAGGGTCCCGACTCCCGGTTCGGTGATCGATCCACCGATACCGAACGTCGTCTGGCTGTCGTCACCGTGTTGCAGGTAGCCGGCCTGCAACTCCCCGCCGATCATGGTCCCCGACGGGAGCGTGAGCGTGCCGTCGCCGTTGACGTACGCACCCCACCCGTCGTCGGTCTTCACGAAACCGCCGCTCGCCTCCCCGCTCAACAGTCCGTACGGCGTGGGGACGGTTCCCTGGACGTGACCGTTGATCGACACGTCGCCCGTGGGGCTGACGTCGACGTGGCCGTCGTAGTACGGGCAGCGGTCCGAAGTTGACGCCCCCGCTGGTGTCGAGCGAGAAGCCGGTATCGGTGAGGCCGACGTCGGTGGACGCGATCAGGCTGTCGCTCGACGACGGTGAGACCGTGCTCCCCGATCGAGGCCCCGACGTCGGCGACGCCGTCGATCCCGACGCTGGCGCTGAACTTCCCGTCGTCGAAGTCGATGTCGACCACCCCGCCGGTGACGTAGTCGACGCCGTCGAACACGGTGTCGTCGACCAGGTTGAGCGCCGCACTCGCGCCGCCGAACGTGGCGGCGTCGACCGCGCCGCCGATGGCGCCGACCGCGTCGCCGACGTAGCCGCCGGCGGAGCCCGCCGCGTCGGCGGCGGCGCTCCCCACCGCTTCGGCCGCGTCGCCGATGCTCGCTGCCGACATCCGACACCACGTCGGCCGCGTCATCGACCAGGTCGCCGATGTCGTCAAAGAGGCCCATGCGAAGACCTTACGAGAGGGGTCGTGAGCGCGCACCGGGAGGTTTCCCGGTTCCGTGTGCCGCACTCGGCCGAGAGGCGTTACACTCCCCCGATGACCGACACGCCCACGGTGCAGGGGGCACGGCCGGCGGAGCTCACGGCTCGGCTCGCCGTGTACCCGGGCGAGATGATCCGGCCGATCCCGTCGTTCGTGTTCTCGGTCCCGCGGGGATGGCTGCTCGACGAGGCGGCCGACGCCATCGCCGTGGTGCGCACGCCCGAAGAGGTCGACGGCTTCTGGGTGAATGCCATCATCAGCCACGATCGCGTGCCCCGCGCCGTCGACTTCGAGGCCGCGGCGAAGACCACGTGGGCCCGCGTCAAACAGTCGAGCCCCGACGCGAACCCCACGCTCGAGAAGATGGCGCGATTCGGCACCAACGTCGTGTACCTGCGCGGGGTCGAGCTCAAGGCGCCGCAGTCCGGACGCGATCTCGGTCAGCTCCACGCGCTGTTCTTCGCTCCGGCCGAGGGCGAGGGCAAGACCGTCGACTTCTTCCAGATCGTGGGCACGAGCCCCGCGAACCTCATGGAGCGGTTCGCGCCCGCGTTCCTGGAGATCATCGGCTCGTTCAGTTCACCTGAGTCACCCCACCTCTGGCTCAGTACGAATCCGAGTCGGAGTCGTCGGTGGTGGAGCCCGTGTCGTCGGTGCCGCCGAACTGCTGGTAGTCGTCGCCCATGGCGTCGGGCGCATCCGCCACGATGTGATCCGGGTGCACCGCGAACGTGTCGTCGCTCGACGGGTCGCTGCCGAAGGTGGACGTGAGGTCGTTCGACGTCATGGTCACGTCCGCAGGCGGCATCGACGTGTCCGGTGCCGGCATTGGATCCGAGGCCTGCGCCACCTGACTCGTGCCGAGCACGTCGTCGTTTGCCCACGTTTCCTGCGCCGCGCCGGGCTCGCCCTGGGTCGGCGCGGGGTCGGTGATCACACCCACGTCGGCGCCACCAAGTGACGTTGCCGCCGGCGCGTCGGTGGATGCCGCGACGCGGTCGAAGTCGTCGGCCAGCGCCGGGGCGGGTGTCGGGACCTGGCGCGGTCATCACTCCCGGCGTCTCGCCCGGATCGCGCGTGGTGCTCGGGTCCGCCGGCACGGTGGGATCGGCCGTGCCGGTCGCGGTCGGATCGGTCGTCGGGGCCTGCCCCGTGGCCGCAGTGGGATCCATCGTCGGAGTCGTCGCCGCCTGCCCCGTGGCCGCAGTGGGATCCATCGTCGGAGCCGTCGCCGCCTGCCCCGTGGCCGCAGTGGGATCCATCGTCGGAGCCGTCGCCGCCTGCCCCGCCGTCGCAGTGGGACCGGTCGTTCCCATCGTCGCGGTCGGATCCATCGTCGGAGCCGTCGCCGCCTGCCCCGCCGTCGCAGTGGGACCGGTCGTTCCCATCGTCGCGGTCGGATCCATCGTCGGAGCCGTCGCCGCCTGCCCCGATGTCGCAGTGGGAGTCGTCCCGGCCTGCCCCGCCGTAGCGGTCGGGTCGGCGGTCGCGCTCGGAGTAGTTCCGGTGGTGATTCCACTGACCGTGCCTTGGGCGCGCTCGCGCTCCTGCTCGGCGACCAGGGCGTCGATCTTCTGGTCCTGCGAGAAGTCGTGGACCTTGTCCTCGAACTGCGACTGCAGGCCGGCCACCGCCGAGTCGAGCGGCTGCCCCGGAACCGGCTGGTAGTTGTCGATCAGGTGCCCGAGGTCGGTGCGCAGCTGCGTGACCTCGGCGGCGTCGGCACCCGCGGGTGGCGTCCAGTGCTCGAGCCGCTGGTGCAGCTCGGCGCGGATCGCGCCGAGGTCGGGCGCGGGAGCCGATGCCGGAGGTGGGGCCGCAGGTGCCGGGCGGCGGCGCGGTCGCGGTCGGCGCGGCAGCGAATCCACCACCGCCCCCGGCGCCTCCACCCCCGGATCCTCCACCCCCGGGGCGAGGGCCGCCTCCACCGGCGAACGAAGTGGACCCCGCTCCCGAGCCCGCGGACACGCCGTCGAACTCGTCCATGCTGTCGCCGGCAGGAGCGGGCGCGGGCGGCGTGTCGGTGGTGTCGGTGGTGTCGGTGGTGACACTGGCCGCTGCGGCCGAGTCGTCGTCGAGCACGCCGGACGCGGCAACTCCGACGGCAGCGGCTCCTGCTGCGGCCACACCCGCGACCCCGGCTGCGACCCTTCCCACGTCGACGGCACGCCCGCCGACCGTTCGCTTGGCCGGAGTGCGCTTGGCGGGAGCCTTCTTCGACCCGTCGCCCCTCCCCGCGCCGTCCCCCTTGCTCTCGTCCGAATCAGGCTTGTCGGCCACCACTGCCTCCTCCGTGTTCAGCGCTGGTCCCCGGGGTCGCGACGCTCCCGGCCGCACCGAGCGCGACCACCAGTTTGGCGTCTGCGTCGACCAGTACCGGACGCCCGGTGTGCTGGGTGACCAGCTCGGCCACCAGCGGGATGCGGGAGGAACCGCCGACGAGGAGGACTCCGGCGAGGTCGCCGGCCGTCAACCCGGCCGACGCCACCGCTCGATCGAACGCTCCGAGCGTGTCGGCGAGCCGCGGCCTCACCGCGGCTTCGAACTCCTCGCGCGTGATGCGGACCTCGGTGACGAGGTCGGGGAGCGAGACCTGCACCGAGGTTTCGCTGTCGACCGACAGCGTCTCCTTGGCCCGCGTGCAATCGAGCCGCAGCTGCGCGAAGGCCCGGCGGAAGTCGGCATCGTCGGGATCGATGGCCGCGAGACGGCCGTCGACCGACGTGTTGACGTGCGCGAGGACGGCCTCGTCGAGATCGAGGCCGCCCAGTCGCTCGAGGCCCTGCGGAGCTCCGAGCACCTCGGTGCCGGACTCGGCGCATCGCACCACCGCGACGTCGAAGGTGCCGCCCCCGAAGTCGTACACAGCGACGGCATCGCCACTGTGCACGCGGCCGAGATGTACGTAGTGCAGCGCCGCCGCCTCGGGCTCGCTCAGCAACGCGACGTCTTCGACGCCGGCGATGCGGCCCGCCTCGCGCAGCAGGTCGAGCTTGTACTCGCCCCAGTTGGCCGGATGGGTCAGCACGACCACACCGGGTGGCGCGCCCGCCTGTGCGGTGGCCACCTCGAGGACGTGGTGCAGGAGATGGCCCATGAGCGTGTCGGCTCCGTAGGGCGTGCCCGCGATCACGTACGGGGTGGTGTCACCCAAGCGGCGCTTGGGTTCGCGAGCTCCCGACGTGGGCTCCGCGAGGACGCGGCGCTCGGCGGCGTCGCCGGCGAGCACCGAGTCGCCGTCGAACGCGACGACCGACGGCATCGCCGGCCCGGCTTCGCCGAGGCCCAACGCTTCTGCCTCGCCTCCGGGGGAGCACAGCGCCGCGCCGGTCCACGTGGTTCCGAGGTCGACGCCGAGCGCAACACCCGAGCCGCTGCTCATGACGCGAGGTTACGACAACGTGTTCGGGCTTGTCCCCGGGCATGTTCCCGGTTCACGGACCGGGTGGGTCGGGCTCCTCTGCCGAATCGCCCGTGTGATCAGCGGTGTGGTCGGCCGCGGGATGCGCGAATCGGGGCACCGACGGCTGGTCGTCCGGCCTGCCGCCGGGGTGCGCGAGGCGAGGGACGCCGGGTTGGTCGTCGTCGCCGGCGAGGAGCGCCCGCTGCTCGGGGGTGAGGCCCGGAGCGTCGGGATGCGAGTGGGCCCATGGATCCGAGGGTTGCAGGAGCGGTTCGCTGCGCTCGTCGTGATCCAGCGCGTCGAGGTACTCCTCGACGAGCGCGCCACCAGCCTCGTGAAGGATCTTGGCCTCGTGACGGATCTTGGCCTCGTGACGGATCTTGGCCTCGACTCGGCTCGTGACGGCCTCGCGAAGGTTGGTCGGTCATGACGATGTGCTCCGACTCAGCCGCACGGCGAGTTCCGTGCGAGATCGCAACCCGAGCTTTCGGTAGATGTTCTGCAGATGGAAGTCCACCGTCTTCACCGACAGGAACAGCTTCGCGGCAGCTTCTCGATTCGTGGCGCCGTCGGCCACTGCGACCGCAACCCGGTACTCGGCCGACGTGAGCTCTCCGGCGACTTCGCCGGCCGGTGTCGCGACTTCGAGGAGTCGGCCGATCCGGCCCGTCCAACCGTGTACTCCCCGATGCGTGAGCTCGGCGCGCACCCGTTCGGCCAGAGCACGGCTCTCGTCGCGCCGTCCGTCCCGAGCAACGTGCTCGGCGTGCGCGAGCCGCGTCTCGCTCGCTTCGATCGGCAGTGTGGCATCGTCGGCGTCGGCAGCGGCGCGCGACGAAGAGATCATCGTCGCCGCGCACCGCCGCACGGGCGCGGTCGAGCCGGGCCGAAGGGAGCGGACCGGCGTGGTGCGCGCCGGCGATCGAGCGCAGACAACGCTCGGCTTCGTTCGGACGGCCGGCTGCGACATGCGCGACGACCAGCTCCGGCATGTACAGGTGCGGCCGGCCGCGCGCCGCGGTCGCGAGCGCGGCGCACGCCCGTTCGAGGTCGCCGGTGTCGAGCGCGACACGCCCCTCGACCCAGGATCCTGCCGCTCCGAGCGCGCGAGCCCGCCGTTCGCCGAGTAGCGCGAGCGCGCCTGCGAGCCGGACCCGCGCATCCTCGGCGCGCCCGAGCAGCTGCTCCACGTCGGCGAGCGCGATCTCGATGACAGCTCGGTGCAACGACGCGCGTTCGGGGACGAGGTCGGCCTCGAGGACGAGCCGATCGTAGGCGCCGACCGCGTTGCCCGCGTGACGAGTGGCATTCGCCACTGCGACCGTGGACTCGACGTCGCGGGTGAGAGAACCGGCGACCGCGCCGCCCGATTCGACGATGGCTTGCAACCGGCGAAGCGCGACGAGCGCACCGACGCGGCTCATGCCGGACATCTCGTAGCTCGCTTGCACGCGCGGCACCGCGGTGCGACCCGCGCGCGCGAGCACAGTCTCGGCCAGGTCTCGGGCGTCAGCGTCGGTCGCAGGGTCTTCGACGAGCGGACCCGCGACCTCGACCGCGTCCGACTCGCCGACCGCGTCGAGGAGGAGATCGGCCTCGATGGCGAGGCCGAGCGCGCGCAGCGCGCGGTCGGTCGTGGCGCGCACACGCTCGAGCGCAGCGACCGGGCCGTCGGTCCAGCGCGCCACCTGCACGGTCGCGACCAGCAGCTCGGGATCCGCGTGCGGACGTAGCGTCCACGAGCGCGAGTGCGGAGCGAGCCGCGTCGGGTTCGAACGCGGTCAGCCACGCGTCGGCGGCCGCGAGCATCCGCCGCGCGCGTGCCGTGCCCGATCCGGTCAACGCGGCCGAACGTTCGAGCACGCGCGCGGCGGATGCGGCCCCACCGCGCCGCGCGAGGTCGCCGGCCACCATCTCGAGGGCCTCGGCGGCAGTCTCGTCCTCACCGTCGGCCGCGGACGCGAGCTGCCACGCGCGCGCCGCGGCGTCCTCAGGCCCGGAGAGGACCGCGGCGAGGGCGCGGTGCGCGGCCCGGCGGCTGGGCGCGGCGACCCGGTGATACGCGACGGCCCGCAACACCGGGTGGGCGAACCGCACCGTCGCGGCGTCGACTTCGATCACGCCGGACTCCTCGGCGCGGTCCAGCGCACCGGGTGGCTCGCCGAGTTGCGCGAGCGCGGCCCGCACGATCGGCAGCCGGCCGGTGTCGTCGGCGGCGGCGACGACGAGCGCTCGACCGGCGGCGTCGTCGAGGCCGTCGAAGCGCATGGCCAGCCGCCGCGCGAGCGCAGCCGGAGGCTTGGGAAGCAACGACACGGCAACGCGTCCGGCGCGCTCGTCGGCGTCGAGCGAACGGGCGAGCTCGATCGCGATGAGCGGGTTGCCCTGGGCGAGGGCGCAGCATTGCTCGAGCGCGCCCGGCGCGATCTCACCCTCCGCTCTCACCAGCGCCTCCAACTCGTCACGCGGGAGCGGGCCGAGCGCGACCGTGGGCAGCCCGAGGTCGGCAAGCGGTGAGGGGAGGTCACCGTCGACGGTGAGCAGCGTCGCGACCGGGTCGCGTGCGAGACGGCTGATCACGAACGCGAGCACGGAGCTCGTCGCGGCGTCGAGATGGTGAGCATCGTCGACGAGGATCAGCAGAGGGCCGCGGTCGGCGACACTCGTGACGACCTGGTACACGCCGAGCTGCACACGACGGTCTTCGGTGGGCCGCCGGGTGCCGAGCGTCAGCGCGGCGCGCACGTCGTCGGCGAACGGGCCCGCCAATTCGTCGAGCTCGCGGTCGAGCGGACGCAGGAGCGTGAGCAACGACGCGAAGCCGAGCTCGGCATCGGCTTCGACACCGCGCGTCTCGAGCACCTCGGAGGCGCGCACGCCGGCAACCGTGCGCACGTCGTCCAACAACCTCGTCTTGCCGATGCCGAGCTCGCCGTGTACGACGAGCGTCTGGGCGCGTCCGTCGCGTCGGGCGGTGTGCAGCAGCTCGGTGGCCCTCGTGCGTACCGAAGTGTCCGTGACGTCCTCAGGGCTTGGGCAGCGGGAGGCAGTTGCCGCTGTCGGCTTCCACCGCGTGGTCCTTGTCGGCGACCAGGATGCACAGCTTGGTCGCGTTCTTTCCACCCTGCGCGTTCTGGTTCTGGAGCGTGAACGCGTCGAACCGGAGCTCACCATGACCGGAGTCGCGGTCCCACACCGTCCACGTGCCCGGTGGAGTTCCGTTCGAGCCGGCGTGCGTCGCGCCCACCGTGTCGAAGAAGAAGTGAACGTGATGATCGCCCGGCTGCCCCTTCACACCGGGCTCGTAGATGATCGGTTCGAAGCCCTTCACCGTGTAGCTCGCGACGTACGTGTTGCCCTGGAGCTGCACGCTGGTGAGGAACGCGCAGCGGCCGGATGCCGACTCGCACGTGAGCCCGGCGCTGCTCCCCGACGAAGCGGGCGGTGACGCCGCCGAATCGCCACCGCCGCTCTGGGACACGACCAACGCGACGCCGGCCGCCAACAGCACCACCGCGCCGACGATGACCGCAACGAGCGGCCCTCGTCGCCGTGCCGGCTTCGTGCCGACCGGTTGCCCCGGGGGCGCACCGCCGGGACCGGACCCACCCGGCTCGCAGCGGTCGCGACGGTGGTGCCGCGGCAGGAGTGGCCGCGCTCGAGGTTGCTGCCGCGGCTGTGGGCGCCGACGCGGCAGGGCACGCGGCGCGCCGTGCCGACCCCATTACGAGCGCGGCGCCGAGCGCGACGGCGTGCTTCGGGTGCGCGTCGACCGCAACCGGTCGACCGAGCTCGGCCGACACCATCTCCGAGACGAGCGGGATGCGGGACGAGCCCCCCACGAGCAGGACGGTCTTCAGGTCGGATGGCAGCACCGACGCGGCCACGAGCGCGCGCCGCAGTGCGTCGACCGTCTCGCGCAGCGTGGGGCGGATCATCGCTTCGAACTCGCCGCGCGTGAGCCGGATCTCGCTCTGGAGCCCGGGCAGGATGACGGGGATCGTCGCGTCGGAGTCCGACGACAGAGCTTCCTTCGCGGCGACGCAGTCGTGTTGCAGACGCGTGACGGCAGCACGCACGTTCGGATCACTCTGATCCAAGGCGTCGAAGTCGGGACCGAGCGCGGTGCGCACGTGACGGAAGACGGCTTCGTCGAAGTCGACGCCGCCCAGGTGCTCGATGCCTTCCGGACGGCCGAGCTGCTCGAACCCGGCGGCCGTCTTGCGGAGCACCGCGGCATCGAACGTGCCGCCACCGAGGTCGTACACCGCGATCACATCACCCACGTCGACCCGCTCGTTCGACGCGTAGTGGACCGCGGCGGCGAAGGGCTCCGTGAGCAGTACGGCGTCCCGAACCTCGGCGAGCTTTGCCGCCTCCCGCAGGATCTCGATCTTGTACGGGCCCCAGTTCGCCGGGTACGTGATCGCGACGCCGTCGGGCGGTCCGCCTTCTTGCGTGCCGACGGCATGGAGCACGAACCGCAGCAGCGCCGCCGTGATCCGCTCGGCCGAATAGGGAGACGACCCGAGCATGATCGGCGCGGTGTCGCCCATGCGGCGCTTGAACTCGCGGGCGACCCGCGTGGGATCGGTTGCCCCCCGGCGCTCGGCGGGCTCCCCCATGAGCATCTCTTCGGTCTCGCGGAGGAACACCACGGAAGGGATGGCCGAGGTGTGCTGGCCGAGCGACACCATCTCGACCCGACCGTTCCGGTCGATCGCCGCAGCGGTGAAGGTCGTGCCGAGATCGATCCCGACGAAGTAGCCCATTGTCATCCTTTGGCGAAGACACCTACCTTATGTGCGACATACGACTGAGCGCCCGACGCGGATGGGCGAGGAAGCCGGTTTCGAACCGGGAATCCTCCCGGCGACACGGTGCGCTCCCAGCCGTAGTTTCTTCTGCACATCGTCGAAGTGGGAGGGCTAGGGATGGGTAACGGGGCGAACGCGAAACAGCTCACCGACGTCTTCGAAGCCGGGTCTCCCTCGCGGCCGGAAGACGTGCGGAACCAGATCAAGGAGAAGCAACACCAGGCCGAGGTCCACCGCCAGCAGTCCGACGAGTTCCGGCAACAGGAGAAGCGACTCGACGCCGACGTCCACGTCGCGCGCCAGCTGGAGACGGAGCGCACGCAGGAGCAGCGCGAGCTGCAAGACCGCGTCGACGAGCTCGACACGCGCGCCAAGGAGATCAACAACGACGCCGGCTATGTGAACGCCGACGTCAGCGATGCCGCAGACCGGGTCATCCGCATCAAGCGGTCCCTGGGCGAACCGATCGCGAGCGACACCGAGCTGCAGGATCCGAACCATCCCGACGGCCCCCGTCCCGCGTATCCGGTCGAGACCGACCCGGCAAAGATCGCGATACTCCGGGAGCAGTTGGTCACCGAGCAGGCCGCGTACGACAAGGCGGTGACGGCGCGGGCACCCTTCGACGCGGAGCTGAAGCAGATCCAGGACGAGAAGGCGGGCCTGGAACCGCAGCTCAAGACGGCCGCCGACAACCTGCAGCACGCGCAGGAAGCCAGGGAACAGCTGCAGATCCGGGCGAACGACCTCGAGGACAAGGGCAACCTGCCGCTGATCGAGGCGCGCAGCCTCGAGATCGAGGTGAGGCAGCTCACCGAAGGCCTGCCCGACACGGAGCGCGCCTGGCAGCAGTACGTCGCCCAGCACCCCGAAGCCGGACAGGTCGTCGACGTGGGCCCGGGCCCGATCCTCGACATCCACGTCGACGCCCGGCGCACGGCCGAGCTCTTCGTAGAGGGGAGGCGCGAAGAGGCGGGCGATCTCGAGAAGAAGGCCGCGGCCGCCGACCAGGCGGCGGTCGACGCCGACAACGGCGCGCGGTCACGGCTGGATCTCGCGCAGCGGCGCGACGAGGAGGCGACCAACCTCACCCAGCGTGCCGACGCCGCGGCCGCGCGCATCGAGTCGCTCCGGAGTGACGCCACGGCCGCTCGCGAGCACGCCAATCAGCTCGCGGCCGACGCCGACCGCGCCACCCAGGCAGCCAACTCGGTGCCCGACGCCTCGACCGACCAGGCCGCCACCCTGAAGGCCCGCGCGACCGAGCTGAACAACGAGGCCGTCAACGCCGCGACCCGCGCCGGAAGCCTCGAGTCGGAGGCGAATCGGGCGGCCGACGCCGCGGCATCCGACCGCACTCGCGCCGCGCAACTCACCCAGCAGTCGACCGACTTGAAGGTCGAGGCTTCCACCATGCAAACGCGCGTCACCGGTCAGCAACAGGCCGCCGGGCAGTTCCGCGAGGAGGCGGCGAAGGCGGACGGCCTGGCCAAGACCGTGCAGGACGAGCTCAACACGAACCGGCCGTTCGAGTACAAGGTGCCCGGCCCCGACGGGAGTGAAGTGCCGATCCAGGTGCCGTCGGACCCGAATCAGCTGGTGCAACCACCTGTCACCGACATCGAAGTCCCGCAGGTGATCGACGAGACACAGGGCACGCCGACCGGCGCCACCCCCTCGACGGCGCCCAGCGAAACCGGGACCCCCAGCACCGGGCCCGACATCGTCGCCCCGGGCGCCGACGCCAGCGACGTGATCAGACCCGTCGACGACGGAACGGTCGTCGGCGACGAGGTGTCCGCTGCCGACCAGGCACGAGTGCTCGCGGCCGCGGCCTCCGGTGACATCACCGGGGCATCGGATACCGGCACGTCCGCAACGGGCACGCCGGCCACGGGCACGCCGTCCGGCGACACCGCAACCGACCCGGGAACCGCGAGCGGGACCGACACGGGAACTGGCATCCCGAGCGGGACCGACGCAGGGACGGGAAACGGCACGCCGGAGACCGGCACATCGGAGACCGGCATCGACTTCGGGCCGCAGCCCGACCCCGGCAGCGACGCCGGGAACGTCGCCGTCGACTTCGGCGCGCAAACCGACACCGCGGCCGAGATCGACTTCGGACCGCAGAACCAGACCGACGCGGGTTCGAGTGATCCCTCGATGGACAACAGTGGGGTGGAGACATGAACGACCAAGCCACGGCTCCGCGGCGCACGCTGCCCGACGGCCGGCCCGCGCCCGATACGGCACCCGACTCGGCGCTCCTCGACCACGACGACCTCGCGACGATGTACAAGGCGCTGCGCGAGGGAAACGCGGTCGGGCTCTCGTCGGACGGGCACGTGTTCATCGACAGCAACCACCCCGCTCCCCCGATCGACATCGCAGACCAGCGGTTCGTCGAGGGCAAGCTCGCGGAGATGAAGGGCATGCTCGAGATGGGCTTCCTGGTGAAGGTCCATCCCGACGGCAGCATCACCGCGAACAGCACCGACAACTCGTTCCAGTACCGAGCGGATGCGCACCACGAGCTCACCGCCGACGATCGTGCTTTCGTCCACGACTCGTTGGTCGGCGGCGGCAACATCGGGATCCGACCCGACGGCACCATCGAGGTGAACTACCCGCCGGGCGCCGAGCGCCGTCAGTACGTCGACGACGTCGACCGGATCATGAACGAGCTCGACAACCAGATCAGCTCGGGCAAGCTCGGTGACGCCGCTCGCTCCGGCAGCGGTCTCGTCATCGCCGCGGGTGAGAACGGTGCGACGCAGTTCGAATACCGCGTGCAGCCGCCGAGCACCGCACCGGCGATCCCGTTCCCCGCCGACGCGCGCGATCCCATGGACCCGACGGCTCCCGCCGCGATGCAGGACGAGGCGAAGCAGCTCACCGATCGCGCGGAGGCGATTCGCGCGACGTCGCCGGCGGCCGCGGACGTCATGGACAAGCGCGCGCAGGCGCTGAGCGACGCGGCCGACCATCTCAACGAAGCCAACCGTCTGCGCACGGAGGCGGGGAACTCGGAGCACTTCGGCAATGCGGAGGAGGCCCAGCGAATCCAAGAGCAGTCCGAGCGCGAGCGACAGCTCGGGACCGATGCGCTCACGACCGCTCGCGGCATCGAGGTCGACACCACGGTCCCCGATCCGGCCACGACCCAGACGACCGCCGACACACAACCCGCGGGAGCCGACTCGTCGTCCGCAGGTGACGGCGCGGGGGGAACGACCGACACCGGCGCGGGCACGCCCGGCACCGACGCCACACCCTCGGGTACCGGTGCGGGGAGCGGGACTGACACGACACCCTCGGGCACCCCACCTGCCGGCACGCCCGCGCAGCCGGTCACGCTGCCGCCATCGATCGAGCTGGCGGGTACCGACAGTCTCGGCGACCCCGTGATGGGCGGTGCGACCGCGGGCGCCGGCGCGACGAGCGCCGGTACCGCAGGCGGGACGGGCACGCTCGGCACCGACCAGACCCTGAACCCACCGGTCGTCGACACGCCCGTCGATCCCAACGTGCTCGGCGATCCGAACGCCACCGGCGCCGGTACCGGCGACGCGGGCGCGGGCGGCACGCTCGGCACCGACCAGACCCTGAACCCCCCAGCCGTCGACACGCCGATCGATGCCACGGCGCTCGGCGGCGATCCCGCATCGTCGACCGACGTCGTCGGCGACATCGGGCCCTCTGGCACCTCGCCCGAAGCGACGCTCGGTGGCGCATCGGCCGGTGGAACCACGACGACGACACCCGACGCCGGCGTGGCCGACACCGGGACGCAGGGCACTCCCGACCCGGTCGGCGCCGACAACACGTTCGACGCGTCCGGCGACGGCGCGGCGGACGGGAGCGCCGCCGACGCCACGATGGACGACCCCACCATGTCCGACACCACGTCCGGTATGCCGGATCCCGGCACGACCGATATGGGCACGGGCGACGCCTTGCCCGTCGACGCGGGCAGCGACACCGACTGATCGCCGACGGCACCTGATCCCCGGGGAGGGATGCGGGTCGAAGTTGGGCTGAGTACGATTGCGCGACCGAGCCCGAACCCCAAGGGGGGCGACATGGACCGTCTCACCAAGTCCTTTCCGGTCTTCGACTGCGACGCGCACATCAACGACCCGGAGCAGATCTGGGACTACGTCCCGGAATCGCAGAAGGAACTCGTCCGCAACACCTACTGGCGGGGCGACGCCGAAGCCTGGCTGAACGGCGACACGCCGGTGATGGGTGGCGGCAACGCGCACTTCCCGGGATACAACCCGATCTGCATCGCCGGCCCGCAGATGAACAAGAAGATCATGCGCAAGCTCAACACGATGGCCCTCACCCCTGAGCAGAAGGCGTACCTCCACCACGACGGCGCGATCAGTGGACGCGCGCGTCTCGTGGAGATGGACCTCATGGGCATCGACCAGGTGCTCGTGATCCCCACCATGGTCATCATGCACGTGCCGTTCGCCACCAACGCGGAAGGTGTCGACGCGTTGTGCAAGGCGTACAACGACTTCGTGGTCGACTGGTGCAGCGAAGAGCGCAGCCGGTTGTTCGGCGCCGCGTTCCTGCCCGCGCAGGATCCCGAGTACACCGCGAAGGAGATCCACCGCGCCGCCGGGCTCGGGTTGCCGGTGGGCCTCATCCGCCCGATCGACGCGCAGGCGAAGTACCCGAACGCGGCGGCACCGTCGATGATGGCGAACGGCGCGTACGACGTGGTGTTCAAGGCGTTCGAAGAGACGGGGATGGTGTTGGGCATGCACACGTTCCCCGCGCCCAACTACCCGCACCCGCTCGGACCGGACTACCTCGCGTCGCCCGGCGAGCTCTTCAACCGCGCCGGCATCGACTCGCAGACGTTCTCGTTCGTGCACGAGATGCAGGTGTGGTTGTCGCAGGTGCTCCTCTCCGGGCTGCTCGACCGCTACCCGAAGCTCAAGATGGCGGTGTTCGAGTCGAACGCGGAGTGGCTGCCGTACACGCTCAAGACGTGCGATCGGTTGTACAAGCTCTACGCGCGCGAGCGTGGAGGCTCGAGCGACCGCCTGCCGTCGGAGGCGTTCCACGAGCAGTGCGTGATCTCGTTCGAGTCCGACGAGGTCGGCGTGTTCCGCCAGTGGAAGCACTTCGCCGAGATCGGCATCTGGGCGTCCGACGCGTACCACCACGACGGCGCCGACTCCTGGAGCGCGATGCGCAACATGGCCGAGTGCGGCGTTCCCGAAGACGTGCAGGCGGACCTGCTCGGCGGCAACGCCCGCCGCTTCTACGGCATCGAAGGCAAGCTCTTCGTCACCGACGAAGCGGCACCGATCGATCGTCCCGACTGGTTCCCGCAGGGTGCCGAGCTCGAGGAGTGGGCACACATCGTGGCCCACCCGCGCGAGAACGCCGACAAGATGCGGGAGTTCGGGCTCGACCCGATGAGCCTGCTGAGCGGCGAATCGGAGGTTGCGGCAGGAAAGGGCACCTACTGATGGCGCCCGCTGCCGGGGGTCAGGTCATCGACGTCGACAGCCACGTCTACGAGCAGCCGGAGATCTGGGACCGCTACGTTCCGGAGGAGTTCCGCAGCACGGCGCGGTCGGCCTTCTACCACGAGGTCGACGACGAAGGGAACCGGCTCACGATCGTGAACGGCGCGCCGGGCCGCGAGCTCAACCGCTCGCGGCTCGTGCGTCAGGCGATCTGGCGACCGGGCATGACGGTCGACGACATCGGCGCGCTCGATCCCGACGAATACTTCCCCATCAACCCGGGCGCGTACGACCCGCAGGCACGGCTTGCCGACATGGACGCGATGGGCGTCGACCAAACCGTGGTGTTCCCGACGCTGTTCAACGAGTACCTCCCGCTCGTGGAGAACCCGCAAGCCGCGGCGGCGCTGGCGCAAGGCTACAACGACTGGGTCTGGGACTTCGCCGCGCAGACCGGTGGCCGCGTGCATCCGGTCGCGATCTTGCCGGTGCATTCGTCGTTGCTGGCTCGGCGCGAGCTCGATCGGGTGGCCGAGAAGGGCTTCACGTCGGTGGTGATCCGTCCCGCGTACTTCGCGACCAACGTGATCGAGGGTCACTCCCTGCAGGAGCAGATCACACGCGCCATGGCCGACGTGCTCCGGCAAGGCCTCGGCGGTGCCGACTGGTCCGACCGTCACTTCGTCGAGACTGCACCGTTCCGCGCGTTGTGGAGCCACATCGACGAGCTCGACATGGTCGCGTGCGTGCATCCGTCGCTCGGCATCACCGGGCCCGACTCGATCTCGAGCGGTGGGTTCGCGGAGCGCGTGTCGCAGCGCCTCGGGGTTGCGCACACCATCGCGGAGCCCATCGCGCACATGCAGGACGCCGACCTGTTCGTCACCGCGGCGTTCTTCCACGGTCTGCTGGAAGACCTTCCTTCCTTGCGCCTGGCCATCCTCCACTCGGGTACCAGTTGGGTGCCGCTCGCGCTGGAGAAGTCGGAGACGTACCTCTGGCTCTCTCCGCAGTACGCGGCCAATTTCGTGTGCCTGGAGCCCGAGGAGGTGTGGGACCGCCACCCGCTGGTGGTGTCGTTCGACAGCTGGGAGGAGTCGGTGGCGATCATGCCCGATCGTCTGGGCGACAAGGCAGCGTGGGGATCGCGCTACCCGAACCACGACGCCGCGGGGCCGGACGAGGCACGCACCATGCTCGAAGGCGAGGGCGTCGACAGCGCCACCATCGACCGCTTGCTCGGTGGGAACGCAGCCGACTTGTTCCGGCTCCAGGTGCCCGCGACGGCCTGATCGCGCGCCGACAACGTGAGACCACCGACTCCACGGGCGGGGATGGAGTGACGACGTGATCTACGAGCTCCGCATCTACAGGGTGCACCCCGGGCGTATGGGAGCGCTCCAGGCGCGTTTCCGGGACCACACCTGCCGCCTGTTCGAGAAGCACGGCATCAAGAACATCGGCTACTGGACGACCGCGATCGGCGGCCGCAACGACGAGCTCTGGTACATCGTCGGCTATGACGACCTCGGGGCGCGCCAGAAGGCCTGGGCTGCGTTCGCAGCCGATCCCGAGTGGCAGCAGGCGTGGTCCGACTCCGAGGCCGACGGTCCGATCGTGCATCACATCGAGAACAAGATCTTGGCGCCTACGGACTTCTCGCCCCTGGACTAGCGCGACGCGCCGCTACTTGAGCTTGGCTCCCGAAGGTCGGGTCTCCGACCCGCCATGGTCGCACCGGTTGCGGTTCAGGTGACCGTCTCGACCCCGATCACCAGGCTCTCGACCACCTCGTCGGCCGAGATGTCGGCTTCGGGATCAATGGCACGAGCCGGCAGGAACCGAGCCGCGACGACTGCGGCGAGCAACACGACCACCGCCGCGACGCCGAACGTGATGCGCATCGAGGAGACGAACGCGTGTTGTGCGGCCTCGGTGAGATGCGCGCCCGTCGAGCCACCCACGTTCCGCGCCACTTCCAGTGACCTGCCGATCGAGTCGCGCGCCTGGTGGAGCACGGTTGCGGACACGCCGGCCGTCGTCGCGATCACGCGGTGGTACTGGAAGGCGAAGATGCTCCCGAGCACGGCGACCCCGAGCGCGCCGCCGGTCTGGCGCGTGGTGTCGTTGACAGCCGAGCCGACGCCCGCGCGCGCGCGGGGCAGCGCGCCCATGATCGACTCCGTCACCGGGGCCATCGTGATGCCCATCCCGAGTCCGTACACGAGTCGAATGAGAAAGCCGATCGCGAAGGACGACATCAACGCGTCGGAGGTGTAGCACGCGGTGGCCGCCGAGACCGCGCACAGGCCGACCACGACCACGCGGGTCGTACCAAAGCGTTGTACGAGCCTCGGCGCGTTCGGCGAGCCCACCATCAGTCCGATTGCAACCGGCATGAGCATGATCCCGGACTTCAACGGGCTGTACCCGAGTCGGAACTGGAAGTACTGCGTGAGCAGGAAGGTCGAACCGAACATCGCGAACTGCGTGAGCGTGATGGTGGCCGACGCGGCTGAGAACCGCGGGTTCTTGAAGATGCGCACGTCGAGCATCGGCCGCGGCGTGTGGCGCTCCCACCAGATGAACGACACGAGGAAGGACACACCGATCGCGAAGGCGCCCACCACGATGGGCGCGGTCCATCCGTGGTTCGGCGCCTCGATGATCGCGAAGAGGATGGCCACCAGGGCGAAGACGGAGAGGATCGCACCCAGTGGATCGAGCGGGCTCTCGTCGGGGGCGCTCGAGTTGGGGACGAACCAGTGCGAGAGGAGCACGGCGGTGCCGCAGACGGGCAGATTGATCAAGAACACCGAGGGCCAGCCGAAGTTCTCCACGAGCAGCCCGCCGAGCAGCGGTCCCGAGCGCGATGCCGACGCCGGCGACGCCCGCCCACACCCCGATGGCACGTCCGCGTTCGCTCGGGACGTGGAACGTGTTGGTGATGATCGACAGCGTGGTGGGGTAGATGAACGCGGCACCGAGCCCCATCAGGCCCCGAGTCACGATCAACATGTCCGGCGACGACGCCAGCGACGCGAAGGCGGAGAACGTTCCGAACCAGATCAGCCCGAACCGCAGCGCGTACTTGCGTCCGTAGCGGTCACCGAGGGACCCGGCAGTCAGCAGCAGACACGCGAACACGATCGTGTAGGCATCCACGATCCACTGGAGGTCGGATCCGCTCGCTCCGAGATCGCGCACGATGGTGGGGAGCGCGACGTTGAGCACGGTGTTGTCGATACCGATCACGACGACGCACATCGACAGCACACACAGCGTCCACCAACGGCGGGACGGGGCGGGATCGTCCATCGACACTTCCACGGCAACGGCGGCTAATCAACTATCTAGTTGAAAGTGAGTATACTGTCGCGTCGAGGGTGCGACCAACGGGGACGCCCAGGGAGTCATCATGGCCAAGACTGTCGCCCCGGCAACTCGGGGGCGCGACCCGGAGGGAACGAAGCGCAAGATCCTGGCCGCCGCGCTCCAGGAATTCGTGGCGTTGGGCATCGACGGCGCGCGGGTGGACGCGATCGCCGCTCGCGCCCGCGTCAACAAGCAGCTCCTCTACTACTACTTCGGCTCGAAGGACGGGCTGTTCCGAGCGGTGCTGCGCGAGCGTCTCGCGGAGCGCACGCCGGAAGCGGCGCTCGCCGACCGAACGGGTCCGGCGCGGCTCTCCGAGCTCCAGGACCGCCTTTCCGGAGCGCGCGATTGGATTCGGCTCCTGATGTGGGAAGCGCTGGAACGGTCGGGGCGGGCCCCGGTGGAACAAGAAGTCCGGCGCGCCACGCTCGAGCAGTGGGTGGCCACGGTCGAGGAGGCGCAGGCCGACGGTGCTCTGCCCGCCAACCTCGATGCGCGCCAGCTGGTGTTGTCCGAGCTGGGCACCGTGCTGTTTCCTCTCGCGTTCCCGCAGCTCACTCGGCTCGTCACCGGCCACGCGCCGACATCACCGGAGTTCCTGTCCGAACGGCGCGCGTTCCTCGAGGAGTTCGGAGCCCTGCTCACACCCTGAGACGTCTACGCTCCTGTGCGCGCAGCGGCAAGGAAGGGCAGCGGATCCGTGCTCGATCGACTGAACCGTCGGCTCGTCATCGCCACGGTGCTCAGCTTCCTCGTGCTGCTCTTCGCACCGATCTTCTTCTGGGCCGTCGAGCACGGCCGGAGCGCCGACGTGCACTCCGTCGGCGACGCGTACGGCTGGCTCGCCCGGACGCTGTTCGAGAACACCTCGCCGTACAAGCTCAAGAGCCAGTCCGGCTTCGTGTCGTACTGGATCGTCCGGGTCGCCGGGGTGAGCCTGGTCGCGTTCGGGACCGCGACGATCGCGTCCCGGTTCGTTGCCACCGTCATCAAGCAAGGAGCAGGAATGGGGACGTTCAAGGGTTCCGGCCACATCCTGATCTGCGGTTGGAGCGCGAAGGGTTTCGAGATCATCCGCGAGCTGCGCGCCAAGGAAGTCGAGGACCGACGAGACATCGTGATCCTCGCCGACCGCGACACCGCACCGCTCGAGCAGAAGGGCGTGAGCTTCGTACGGGGCAATCCCAGCAGCGGCGACGATCTGCGCCGCGCCGGAATCGAACGCGTGTCGACCGTCATCGTGCTCGCCGACAACACGAACTCGAGCAACGAACCCGACGACCTCGACGCGCGCTCCTTGTTGACCACGCTGGCCGTCGAATCGATCAACGGTGACGCGTACTCGTGTGTCGAGGTCGTGAAGTCGGAGAACCGCCAACACTTCGAGCGCACGAAGGCCGACGAGCTCGTTGTGAGCGCGGAGCTCACAGGAGCGCTGCTGGCAGCTTCGGCACGCACGCACGGCCTCACCGACGTCATCGCCGACCTGCTCACGCATCCCGAGGGTCAGGAGCTGTATCGCGTGCCCGTTCCGCCCGAGCTCGCTGATCAGAGTGTGCGGCACGCGCTCGAAGTCCTGAAGGATGTCTACGACTCGTTGCTCGTCGGCGTCTTCACGAACGGCAAGTGCACCCTGAACCCGCCGGCCAACACGGTGCTCGACGCGGGAAATGAGCTGCTCGTGGTGCGCGAGCGCCCGATCGCCGGATGATCCCGAAGCCGGATCCAACTCGTTAGACGACCTCGACGGACACGACGTGGCGCAAATGGGGCGTGAGCACCATCCGGATGTTCGCGCCCCGCGATGGAAGCTCGCCGTCGTCACCCGGATGACACGCCTTCACCGCGTCGACCTCGCCCGGGTCGACCGCGAACCATTGCACACCTTCGGCGCGGTGATGCTTCACAACCTGCCCCTCGACGGTTGTCCTCGCGCGGAGGTCGCGGGCCCCCCGGTAGGTGCGGATCACCCCATCGGCGAACCTCACGAGCAGGTACACCCCCATGCCCCCGAGCACCAGGCCGAACAGGGCGACGATCCCGAGCGTGGCCGCGTCGCTCAGGGTGTCGAGCGCGTCGGAGCCGACGCCCCACACCACCTCGGCGACAGTCGGCAACACCACGAACGCGATCGCACCCCAGAACAACGTGCGGAGCACGCCGTTCAACAAGACCGACGACGGTCGTTCGCCGTAGCCGAAACGTGTGGGGTACTCGACATGCACCTGGTGCCAGTTGCCGCCGACGCGACTCCATGCAACCTCCGGATCCTCCTCCTCCAACGGGATCGCCGCGACCGCGCCACGCGCCACGCCGAGCGCGGCGCCGTACGCGAGGAGCCGGTCCCAGATCACCACTCCTGCAGGAGGCGTGTCACCGAACGACGCATCGTGCTGCAGGAACCGCTTCACGCCGAGCCAGCGCGGTTGCCGCTTCGCCGCTCGCCGAGTACCGGATCGATCGGAGTCTGTGGAGCACCGCCATGACGAGCGGCCACGCAAAGATCGCGACGACGAACCAGGTCTCGCGGTCGAAGCCCTTGCTGTTCGAATCCGACTTCTGTTGGACGTCCGCGAGGTAGAGGCCACCCGCGAGCGCCACCAGCACCGCAGCCGTCAGTGCGCCGAACACCACCCAATCGACACGCGTCCAGCGCCCCCGCAGCAAGCCTCGTGACTTCGCGTCGGCGATGACCTGCTTCGCGAACTGGTCGCGCCACGAGCCGGCCTGCGACTCGTCGAGTTGGAGCGCTTCGAGGGGCGCCGACCCGCCGGTTGCCTCTTCGCGCACCAGCGACATCACCCGGTTCTCGTAGTCGGTGAGCGAGTCGTCGTGGGCGTCGCGTAGCCGCACGACGAACTTGTCCGGCCCCGCTTCGAAGAGTTCGAGATGGCCGCATGCGGCGAGGTCGATCAACGTTGCCGCCGCCGCCGCGCTGGTGACGTGGCACCGGTTCACCAGCAGGTTGGCGATCGCGGGTGGCTCAGTGCCGAGGTCCGACGTCTCCGCGCCGGGTGGAGGAAGATCGGGGAAGCTCGCGGCCCAGCGCACCACGAAGTAGATCGCAAAGACGAGGGCAAAGATCGCGCTGGCAACGAGCACCGCCACCGAGGCCGGTGTGAAGTTCGTGTCGGCGAGTACCGATCCGATCGCCACCCGACGAGTCTGCCGGATCGCCGGGAGCGATGCGGGTTACGCGGGGTCGGGGTGACGCTGCACGATCTCCACCTGGTAGTCGTCGGGATCGGCAACGAACACGATCGTGGTGTTCCACCGCTCGAAGCTGCACCGGCTCGGTGACCGATCGGTAGCCGGCGCCGAGCGCCTGCTGGTACAGCCCGGTGCAGTCGTCGGTGTACACGTAGAGCTTCCACATGGCGGTGCCCATGTTGATGGGACCCTCCTGCTTCAGCTGCTGCGCCAGCTGGACCTTGCCACCCCTGTTCGTGTTCTCGAGAATTGCCTCTTTCGCGACCTGGATGTCGGTCTGGCTGGTGCACTCGAGGCCGAGGGTCTCCCAGAACTTGATGCCCGCGTCGATGTCGCTCACGTTGATGCAGTACTGACCGAGCCACGAATACGTCGTGTCGTCGCCGTCGAGCCAGGGGTGCCGTTGGACGAACTCGACGAGGTAGCCGTCGGGGTCCTTCACGAAGCCCACCGTGACCGGCCAGCGGTCGGAACGCGAGAGGTTCCGTCACCGACTCGACGCCGAAGTCGAGTGCGGCCTTGTGCAGGCGGTCGATGTCGTTGGTGTTCACGTAGAGCTTCCAGAAGGCGTTGCCCATGTCGATGGGCCCCGGGTTGCTCAGCTGCTGAGCGAGCTGCACCTTGCCACCCTTGCCGTTCGCTTCCTCGAGGATCGCTTCCTTCGCAACCTGGATGTCGGTCCGGCTCGTGCACGTGAGCCCGAGGGCTTCGTAGAACGAGACGGTCTTCTCGAGATCGCTGACGTTGATGCAGTACTGCGCGAGCCAGGATTCCATGCCGCTTCCCCCGTCGGACGCTGGAGCGCCGAGGACTGTAGCCCTCCCGAGTGCGACTCGGAAATTGACTAGCCCCGGAGCCCGCTCACGTCGGCACCCCGGTATCGGTTCCGAACGCCTCGTTCGAAACCGCGAGGATCGTGTCGCGGAGCGGCTGCAGGATCGTCGGCGAGCAGCGCGGTCGGTCTCCGCACGACGAGCAACGAGAAATCGCCGGCCAAGGGGAGGCGCGTCCCACGCAGCATGGCCGTGATATCAGGTTGCGCCGACCTGCACCGCTACGCCCTCCCAATATGGGGCCCGGAGCTCGCGCTTGAGCACCTTGCCGGCCCCAGACTTCGGCAGCGGCTCGTCGCGCACATCGATCTTCTTCGGCACCTTGTAGTCGGCGATCAGCTCGCGACAGTGCGCGATGAGCTCGTCGGCGTCGACCTCGGCACGCGGAACGACCACGGCATGGACGGCCTCGCCCCAGCGTGGGTCGGGCATGCCGAACACCGCCGCCTCGACGACCGCGGGATGACGGTAGAGCGCCTCTTCGACTTCGGTGCTGTACACGTTCTCGCCGCCGCTGACGATCATGTCCTTGGCGCGGTCGACGAGGAACAGGTAGCCCTCGTCGATCCTGGTAGCCGAGATCGCCGGTGCGATACCAGCCGTCGACGAGCGCGGCGGCGGTCTCGTCGGGCTTGTTCCAGTAACCCGACATCACGTTCGGCCCGCGCACCGCGACCTCACCGACCTCCCCGACCGGCACGCACGCCGTCCGTGCTCGTCGACGACCGTGACCTCGACGCCGACCGCCGGCTGACCACACGACCGGGCCTGCGGCGTGTCGAGCATTTCCTCTTCGTTCGGCAGCATCGTGGCGATCGGAGCGGTCTCCGTCGCGCCGTAGAGATGCAGAAGCTCGCGCGGCGGGGAACGCCTGGTGCGCGCGCCGGAGGGTCTCGGTAGCGATCGGAGATCCGCCGTGCGACAGGTAGTGCAAGCTCGAGACGTCGCGAGGCCGTGCGAGCTGTTCCTCGGTCATCGCCGCGAGCATCGTCGGAACCACGAGCGTGGCGGTGATGCGATGCTCGGCGATGAGGTCGAGCGCCGGCCGCGGGATCGAACGCCGGCAGCACAACGTGCCGGCCCGCGTTCCACACCGTTGAGAGCACCGCGATCGATCCCGGCCGCGTGGAACAACGGCGCGATGATCAACCACCGCGTGTCGGTTTTGAACGGCCAGCACATCGCGAAGTGCATCGCGTTCGTCGACGAGGTTGCGATGCGTGAGCATCACGCCCTTCGACGCGCCGGTCGTCCCGCCGGTGTAGAAGAGTCCCGCGAGCGCGCTCTCGGCGAGATCGTCGGGCAGGTCCGCGGGTTCCGCGGACGCGAGAAGAGCCTCGTACCCTGTGTCGAGATCGAAGACGTGCTCGACCACTTCCCGGAGCGCGTCGGCATGAACCGCCGTGAAGAGCACCTTCGTCCCGGAATCCTCGAGCGCGTACCGCAACTCGGCTTCCGTGTGGCGCGCGTTGAGCGGGACGACGACCATGCCTCCCCCGGGTACGGCCTGGTAGATCTCGAGGTAGCGGTGACAGTTGGGTCCGACGATCGCGACCGCGGTCGCCGCCGCCGAGACCGAGCCCGTGCAGCCCGCCGACCAGTCGCCGGCATCGATCCCAGGTCTCGACGTAGGTGAGCTGTTCGTCGCCGCAGACGACGGCGGTGCGGTCGGCGCCAACCTGAGTGGCCCTCCGGAGTGGGGCGATCACGGTGGTCATGCGGACGGTCTCCCGACTGAATCGCAGGTCGTCGTGTGCCGGTCGGACAGTACGCCCCCGGTCCGGGGTGTCGAAAGCGCAACCACGCGCTTCGCGCGACAAGATGGGGCATGAGCAATGTGATGGAGGGCATCCGCATCCTCGAGGTCGCCGAGCACACCTTCGTGCCGGCGGCGTCGGCGATCCTCGCCGACTGGGGTGCGGAAGTGATCAAGATCGAGCACGTCCGAACGCGGCGACGCCGATGCGCGGCTTGCTGAACACCGGCCTCGCCGGCCTCGGCGGGCCGGTGCACGTGCTGCATCGAGCACTCGAACCGGGGCAAGAAGAGTCTCGGACTCGACCTCGCGAGTCCTGCCGGGTCTCGACATCCTGTACCGGCTCGCGGCAACGTCGGACGTGTTCCTCACGAACAAGATGCCCGGCGTCCGCGAGCGTCTGCACATCGATGTCGACGACATCAGTGCGCACAACCCGAACGATCGTCTACGTGCGCGGCACCGGATACGGCGCTCACGGGCCCGAGGCCGACGCCGGCGGCTACGACTCGCTCGGCTTCTGGGCGCGGGCCGGTTGCTCGAGGGCGCGTCACGCCCGCCGACCTGCGACGGCATGGTCGCGCAGCCCGCGCCCGGGCTTCGGCGATTCGATCGGCGCGATGACCATCGCCGGTGGCATCGCCGCCGCGCTCCTGCACCGCGAGCGCACCGGTGAGGCGCACGGTCGTCGACGTGTCGCTGCTCGGCTCCGGGCATGTGGGCGATGGGCGGCGCCATCGCGATCTCGCAGCTCAACGGTGTGCCATGGCGGGCGTCGGCCCTCGGGCGAGCCCAGGCCGCGCCCGGGAACCCACTCATCGGGAGCTACCGCACCGCCGACGACCGGTTCATCGCGTTCTCGATGCTCCAGGGGTTCCACTACTGGCCCGAGTTCTGCACCCGAATCGGACGAGATGACCTGATCGACGACCCGAGGTTCGACTCGGTCGAGCACCTCATGGAGAACACCGCGGTCGCCGGGGAGATCGTGGCCGCCGAGTTGAAGGCGCGACACCCTTGCCGAGTGGAAACAGCGCTTCGCCGGCATGCGGGGGCAATGGGCGGTCGTGCAGAACACCACTCGAGATTGCCGACGACCCGCAGGTCGAAGCCGAACGGCTACCTCCAGGAGCTGGTGTCGCAGGATGGCGTACGCGTTCAAGCTCGTGACGACGCCGGTGCAGTTCGACGGGAAGGCGTCCCCCACACGACGTGCGCCCGACTTCAACGAACAGGGCGACGACATCCTCGCCGAGGAGCTCGGCCTCGACTGGGACACCATCGTCGACCTCAAGATGCACGGCGTCGTCGCCTGACATCCCGCACCGCTCCCCGCAGGGCAGGGTTGGCTTGACCCGAGGGTGACGGACGCCGAGACTCGCTGTGTGGAAGTCGACGAGCGACGCGACGTGATCCTCACCGGGATCGGCGGTCAGGGGATCCAGCTCTGCGCGAAGGTGCTCGCCCTGGCGGCCGCCGCCGACGGTCACCACGTGATGTTGAGCTCGTACTTCGGCGGCGAGATGCGCGGCGGGCGCACCGAGGCGACCGTCGTCACGCGCGACGAACCGATCGTCGGTCTTCCGCCCATCGTGCCCCGCCTCGATGCGGCGATCGTGCTCCACCCGGCGTTCCTCGGCGACGCGCTACCGCGTCTCGTCGACGATCCACTCGTGGTCGCCGACGCCTGGGCCTGGCCCGACGACCACGCGCCCGGGCGCGTCATCCGCGTCCCGGCCCGTGAACTGGCAGCCGAGCTCGGCGCGCCGGTGGCGGCCGGGCTCGTGCTGGTCGGCGCGTTCGCCACGCTCACCGGCACTGCCGGACCCGAAGCCCTCGCCGGCGCGGTATCCGAGCTCGTGCCCACGCATCGCGTCGCCGCGTTGCAAGCGGACCTCGCCGCACTCGAAGCGGGCGCGAACTTCGTCACGACCGCGGTGTCGACGTGACCGATCCACAACGTCACACGCCACGCGGGACCGTGCTGATGGCGCTGGATCGCTGCAAGGGGTGCGGTCTGTGCGTCCCGGTGTGCATGCCCGGCGTGCTCGAGATGACCGAGGAGCGCAACGCAAAGGGCTACGTGTTGCCGCGTCTCCTCGACGGGTGCACCGGTTGTCGCGCGTGCGCCGACATCTGTCCCGACTACGTGTTCGAGGTCTATCGCTTCGATCACGTCGAAGCCGATCACGTTCAAGCCGATCACGTTCAAGAAGGAGTGGGCTGAAGATGGCGCTCGTACTCCGTGAGGGCTACGACGCGATCGCCGAGGCCGCGGTCGACGTCGGATGCCGGTTCTTCACCGGCTACCCGATGCTGCCGTTCACCGGGTTGCTCGACGCGTTCGCCCGCGCGCTCGAGCCCGTCGGCGGCGTGATGATCCAGGCCGACACCGAGATCGAGGGTGTGAACATGGCGCTCGGCGCGGCGGCAACGGGCAGCGCGCGGCGACGGGGTCCACGGGACAGGGCGTCGCCCTCATGCAGGAGGCCATCGCCGAGGCGGCACTGAACGAGCTGCCGCTGGTGGTGTTCACCATGGGACGCGGCCAGCAGGATTACTTCCAGTGCACACGCGGCGGCGGGTGGGGCGACTACCACACGATCACGCTGGCGCCGTCGAGCGTGACCGAGGCCGACGAGCTCACCCGGCTCGCGTTCGAGCTCGCCGACAAGTGGCTCACGCCGGTCATCGTCTACGGCGACCACCTCATCGGCTTCACCCAGATGACCGTCGAGCACGATCCGGGGCGTCCCGCGGCTCCGCAACCGGACAAGCCGTGGGCGCTCGACGGCAGCTCGGGCGGAACCGGCAAGTCGAAGGTGATCTGGACCTGGCGGCTCGGCAAGCACAACACGCCGGGCCTGGGCCCGGATCAGCACTGGCGCGGCGTGGCCCAGAAGTACGACGAGATCGCGCGCCTCGAGCCTCGGCACGCCGTCGGTCGTCTCGACGGCGCGCGCCACCTCGTCGTGTCGTTCGGCACCACCGGGCCCTTCGTCGACTACGTCGTCGAGGAGCTGCGGGCCGAGGGCCACGCCGTCGGCAGGCGTTCCGTCCGATCACGCTCTGGCCGTTCCCGGCCGCCGCCCTCGCGGGCGCAGCCGCCCACTGCGAGCAGGTGCTCGTGTACGAGTTGAACGCGGGGCAGATGGTCGACGACGTACGGCTCGCGGTGAACGGCGCCGTGCCGGTGCATGCAATAGGTGGCGTGAGTCAAGACGAGTCGGGCATGCGTCAGGGCGACCTGCTCGGTGTGGACGCGATCCGCGCCCGCATCCTCGCGGCGATCGAAGGAGTGGATCGATGAACGAGGGCACTCCCGTCGACCTCACGGGTGCGCGCAAGGTCGCGCCGTTCGCGCCCGACCTGCTGCAGAGCACCGAGCACCATCTGTGCTCGGGCTGCGGCCACCCCGTCGCGTGGCGCCTGCTCGTGGAAGTGCTCGACGAGCTCGACCTGGTCGCCCGGTCGATCGGCGTCGTCGGCCACGGTTGCTACACGCAGATCATCACCACCGCCGACGTCGAGTTTCTCCAGTGCCTGCACGGGCGCGCACCCGCCGTGGCCACCGGGATGAAGCGCATGCTGCCCGACCGCGCGATCTACACGCTGCAGGGCGACGGCGACATGGTGTCGGAAGGACTCGCCGAAGTGCTGCACACGGCGGCGCGCGGCGAGTCGATCACGTGCATCATGCTCGACAACGGCGTCTTCGGCGACACCGGCGGCCAGATGACCGCGACCACCACCGTCGGCCAACGCACGAAGACCGACGTATCCGGGCGCGCGCCGGCCACATACGGCTACCCGATCCCCGTTCCCGACCTCGTCGCGCAGCTCCCGGGCGTCGCCTACGTCGCACGCGGCGCGGTCGACCGGCCGAACGCAGTCTCACGGACGCGCCGCTACCTCCGCCAAGCGTTCGAGTCACAGCTCGCCGGCGAGGGATTCTCGCTCGTCGAGATCCTCACGATGTGCCCCACCGGCTGGTCGGTCCCTGCCGACCAGGGTGCCGAGTACCGAGCGCGACCAGATGATCACCGCCTACCCGCTCGGCGAGCTGCGCGCGCGCCAAAACATGGGTCGCTCAACTGCGAGCCGGGATACCCGGCTCGCGGCCGTTTCGCTCTGAACGTGGACGTTCGGATCCACGACATCCTCACCCGCGCCGCTCGGCTCGCACCGGCGCGGCTCGGCGCGACCCTGGGCGGCGACGAACGAACGTTCGCCGAGCTCGACGCCCGCTCGAACCGAGCCGCGCACCGGCTGACCGGCGCCGGCGTCGCACCGCTCGACCGGGTCGTGTGGTGGGGACCCACGGATCTCGCCGCACTCGAGCTCGGTTACGGCGTGACGAAGCTCGGCGCCGCGCTCGCACCGATCAACCCCGGTTTCACCGAGGCCGAAGCGACGAGCGCGATCGAGTACCTCCAACCGCGCGTCGTCGTCGCGCATCCGACCTTCACAGACCTCGCGCGCTCGATCGTGCGCCCGCTCGGCCTGGATGTCGTCACCACCACCACCGACTGGCTCGAGGGCGCCGCGCCCACACCGCTCCCGCGCGTCGGCGACGCGGAGGATCCGTGTGCGATCTTCCTCACCAGCGGGTCGACCGGCGTGCCCAAGGCTGCGCTGCTGTCCCATCGCGCGACGTGGCTGCGCGCGGTGGCCCGAGAAGCCGAAGACGGCTCACCGGGGCAAGACGGAGAAGTCGTCATGTTCGGCCTGTTCCACATGGCCGGCTGGTACTTCCTCGAGCACGCGTGGGCGGTGGCCCGGCCCGTCCATCTCGTGCACCGCGCCGACGCGCACGAACTGCTCGCGGCGGTCGAGCGCCGGCGCGCGAGCACGCTCTACGGCATCCCGGCCGTCTGGCAGCGCATCCTCGACGACGGCGCGCGCTACGACGCGTCGTCGCTGCGAGAGGTCCTCACCGGTACCTCGCGGGTCGACCTGGGTCTTGTCGACGCGCTGAAGGCGCGCTTCCCCGGCTCCTGGACGTCGGTGGCATACGGCTCGACCGAGATCGGGAGAGGCGCGGTGCTGGGCGACGCCGATCTCTACGCGAAGCCTTCGAGCGTGGGGTTACCGCCACCCGCCGTCGAGGCGCACGTCGATGCCGAGAGCGAGCTGCTGCTGCGCGGCCCCACGATGTTCTCCGGTTACCTCGACCGGCCGGACGCGACCGCGGCCGCGATCGACACCGACGGCTGGTTCCACACCGGCGACCTCGCGACGCAAGACCCCGACGGCTACCTCACGATCACCGGCCGCCGGTCCGAAGGCATCCGGTCCGGGGGCGAGTGGATCGCGCCCGTCGAAGTCGAGTCCGCCATCCTCACGCACCCGGCCGTCGCCGAAGCGGGCGTTGTCGGATTGCCGGACGAACGGTGGGGAGAGTTGGTATGCGCGGCGATCGTCGTGCGGCCCGGCGCCGCCGCTCCGAGCGTCGAGGAGCTGCGCGCGCACCTCGAGTCGACGTTGGCCAGGCACAAGCATCCGCGCGTCGTCGTCACCGTCGACGAACTGCCGCACACGGACGCGACCGGCCAGATTCGCCGCGCCGCGTTGCGTGACCGACTCACCGGCTCGGAGGGATGAAGGAGTCGACATGAGCGATGTCCGGCGTCACCGGATCACCGAAGCCGGTCCCGTCCACGACGAACGCGAGATCGACGCCGTCGTGGAGGTGCTCAGGTCGGGCACACTGCAGCTCGGACCGAACGTCGAGGAGTTCGAGCGGCGCGGAGCCGAGCTTCTCGCCCAGCAGCACGGCGTGATGGTCAACAGCGGGACGTCGGCCTGCTGGCTGGCCGTCGACCTGCTCGGCTGCGAGCCGGGCGACGAGGTGATCACGTCGCCGCTGACGTTCTCGAGCGACATCGCGCCGCTCGTACGCAACGGCATCATCCCGGCCTTCGTCGACGTGGAACCCGACACGCTTCCAGATCGACGTCACGAAGATCGAGGCGATGATCGGGCCGCGCACCAGAGCGATCCTGACGCCGAACCTGGTGGGCAACTGCCCCGACTGGGACGCGATCCGCGCCATCGCCGATCGCCACGGCCTCCTCGTCGTCGAAGACAGCTGCGACGTGCTCGACTCGTACCTGCGCGGCACGCGCACCGGCCTGCGCGCCGACATCTCGGTGACGAGCTTCGCGCGTGGGCACTCGATCACCGCGGCGGGCAACGGCGGCATGATCGCGGTCGACGACCCGGACTGGTTCGACCAGACGCTCGTACGTCGCCGTTGGGGCCGACGCTCCGAGAAGTTCCTGTTCGGCAGCAAGCAGGGCGACGACGCCCGCTTCGGCGAGCTCGACGACGGCACGCCGTACGACATGGTCTTCGTGTTCGACGACATGGGCTACAACTTCGAGCCGTCGGAGATCATGGCCGCGTACGGCCTCGTGCAGTTGGACAAGCTCGACGACTTCAACGCCCGGCGCCGACGCAACTTCGCACTGCTCGACGAAGTGCTCGCCAAACACGAGGACAAAGTGATGCGGCCGCGCACGATGCCGGAGCTCGAGACCACGTGGATGCGCTACCCGTTCGTGCTCGCCGACGGCATCGACCGCACCGCGATGCAGGAGTTCTTCCTCGAGCGCGAGATGCCCACGCGGATGGTCTGGACCGGCAACATCCTCCGCCAGCCCGGGTTCTCGCACATCGCGCACCGCGCCCCGGACGGCGGCCTGCCGAACGCCGACCGGGTGATGGACCAGGGACTCTCGCTGCCCTCGCACAACGGGCTCACCAGCGACGACAGTCGGCCACCTCGTCGAGTCGCTGTCGGACTGCATGCACGCGCTCTCATAGTGCGTTCTCCGAGCGACTCGCGCTACCGTCGGCATCGACCAGGAGGTGCACGATGGCCGACTCACGCGAACCGACCGACACCTACGAAGCACCCTGCATCGCCGAGCGCACAAAGCTCGACCTGCCACTCATCGGATTCCAATCGAACCAGCCGCCGCCTCCGTAGACACTTCCGGATCCAGTCCCGTGGAGACGTACGACAAGCTCTACATCGACGGTTCGTGGGTCGCGCCCTCCGGCAACGGCACCTTGGAGGTGATCGACTCCACGACCGAAGCGGTCTTCGCGACCATTCCTGCGGGCGACGCCGCCGACATCGACCGGGCGGTGGCGGCCGCGAGGGCGGCATTCGCGGCATGGTCGCAACAGCCGGCGCCCGAGCGCGGCAAGCTGCTCCGTCGCGTCGCCGACGCGCTCGAAGCCCGGCGCGACGAGATTGCCGCCGTCATCGCCCACGAAGTCGGGATGCCGAAGCACCAGGCGGTGACGGCCCAGGTGGGTGGTGGCATCTCGGGGTTCGCCGCGGCCGCGGAGCTCGCCGTCAACTTCGCGTTCGAGGACCCCGCGAACGGGCTCGTCGTACGCGAGCCAGTCGGCGTCGTCGGCTGCATCACGCCGTGGAACTATCCGCTCAACCAGATCGGCGCGAAGGTCGCGTACGCGCTTGCCGTGGGTTGCACCACGGTGCTCAAGCCGAGCGAGGTCGCGCCGGTCAACGCGTTCATCCTCACCGAGATCATCGACGAGATCGGCTTCCCCCCGGGGGTCTTCAACCTCGTGAGCGGTCTGGGCCCGGTGGTCGGAGAAGCGCTCGCGGCGCATCCCGACGTCGACATGGTTTCGTTCACGGGCTCGACCCGCGCGGGGACGGCGCGTCGCCGAGCTCGCCTCGCAGTCCATCAAGAAGGTCTCGCTCGAGCTGGGCGGCAAGTCACCGTTCGTCATCCTCGACGATGCCGACTTCCCGAGCGCGGTCGCGGACGGCGTCGACGCGGCATACGAGAACTCGGGTCAGACATGTGACGCGCTCACGCGCATGCTCGTGCCACGGTCACGGCTTGCGGAGGTCGAGCAGATCGCGCGCGAGACCGCCGAGTCCTACACGGTCGGTGATCCCTTCGCCGACGACACACAGCTCGGCCCGCTGATCTCTTCGGTCCAGCTCGGTCGCGTGCGCGGCTACATCGAACAGGGCATTGCGGAGGGTGCGAAGCTCGTCACCGGCGGCGCGGACGCACCCGACGGTCTCCCAACCGGCTACTTCGTGAAGCCGACCGTGTTCTCGAACGTCACACGCGACATGACCATCGCGCAAGAGGAGATCTTCGGGCCGGTCTTGTCGATCATGCCCTACGACACCGAAGACGAAGCGATCGAGATCGCGAACGACACGGTGTACGGGCTGTTCGGGGCCGTGTCCGGCGGCGAGGAGCGCGCACGTCGGATCGCGCGCAAGATCCGAGCCGGGCAGGTGCGCGTCAATGGCGGCCGGGGGTTCCACGGCGCACCGTTCGGCGGTTACAAGCAATCGGGCCTCGGGCGGGAGAACGGTACCTACGGGCTCGAGGAGTTCCTCGAGGTGAAGGCGCTGTTCATTTGACGGCGCTCGCTCCCGGCACGACGGCCCTCGTCGACCACAGCCTGATCGACGAGCCTCTGCTCTCGCTCGATGCCCTGGCGGACGCGGCGGATCGTTTGACGGCCGAGAACGTGACCTGGCGCCGAGCGGACGTTCCGCGCATCGCTCCGGAGCGCCGGTATTCGCGGCTCGATCAGCCCCCCGGTGAGGTCGTGCAGGGCATCGCATCGAACCCGGGCTGGGTCATGCTCGGTTCGCTCGCGAGGTTGCCCGAATACGCGGCGCTCCTGCGGCGAACGGCGGGCCGGTTCGAGCTGATGCTGCGCGCACGCGGCGAGCGAATCCTGGCCGAAGACCTGCAGGCGTTCGTCGCGACGCCGGGCACCACCGTGCCGGTCCACTTCGACCGCGACCATCACCTGCTCATGCAGATACACGGTTCGAAGACCGTCGGCACGGGAACGTTCACGGATCCCCGGGTTGCCCAACTCCAGATCGAGCGCGGCATGCAACCGGAGCGGCTGCGCGCCGAAGTCCACCCGGACTGTTGCGAAACGCACGTGCTCCACCCGGGCCAGGGGCTGGTGATGCCGGCCTTCACGTTCCACTGGGTGGAGAATGGCGACGAGGTGTCGATCGCGCTCACGTGCATGGCCCGCACCGACAGAACCGCACGAGAGGCGGCGGTCCACCGGTTCAACCTGTGGTGGCGCCGCCTGGGATTTCGTCCTTCACCGCCGGGAGGTCGACTGCGGGTCGATCGCGCCAAGCAACGTGCCGTGGCCGCCCACTCGCGGTTGCGGTCGAAGGCTGGTACGGTCGACACCGACCGGGAGGCTGAAGATGACGGAAACGCGCGCTCAGACTGATCACTACGAGGCACCGCGCATCGAGTCGCGCACGCCGATCGAAGCCCCGCTGGTCGGGATCGGCTCGCCGCTACCTCTGTAGGCCACCAGTCGAGAACAACCAGCCGCCGTGAAGGCGCTGTCCGTCTGAGCCGCCCATGACCCGGTACGTCGCGTTTCTCGGCGGTATCAACGTCGGTGGGCACCGAGTGACAATGGATTCGTTGCGCGCCGAATTCGGGTCGCTCGGGTTCACCCGAGTGCGCACGTTCATCGCGAGCGGCAACGTGATCTTCGAGGCGGCCGCGAGAGCCGCCCCGCTGGAGCTGCGGATCGAAGCCCACCTCGCCGAGCGGCTGGGCTACCCCGTCCCCACGTTCATCCGGATGGCAGGCACCGTCGCCAAGGTCGCCGCGCTCGAGCCGTTCGGACCGATCGCCGACCGCGACACCCACCTGATCGCGTTCCTGCGCAGGGCTCCGACGGCGGCGGCGAAGAAGGCGGCCGAGGCGCTGACCAACGACCAGGACCGCTTCGAGGTGCACGGCACGGAGCTGCACTGGCGGATCCACGGTGGCGTCAAGGACTCGAGCGTCCAGAGCTCGGTGCTGACGAGAGCCCTCGGGCAACCGTGGACCTCGCGGAACAGGAAGTCGTTGCGGAAGCTCGCCGCGCAACTTGCAACGGGCTAGCAAGCGGCTTGCAAGCGCGATCGGGAAGACTGGCGACGTGGGTGCGACCCTGTCACTGCGAGTGCTGGGGCCGGTGGAGGCGTGGCGCGCCGAGCGGCCGATCGCGGTGGGCGGGCAGAAGGCACGCGTCCTGCTCGCAGCGCTGCTCGCGGAGTACGGAGAGGTGGTCTCCACCGACCGCCTCTGCGACGCGCTGTGGGGGGACGATCCCCCGCCGTCGGCGGCGGCCACGCTGCAGAGCCACATCTCCCGCCTTCGGCGGTTGCTCACGCCCGAGGCGACGATCTCGGCGCGTCCACCCGGCTACGCGCTCAGCGCCGACGACGGTGTCGTGGACGCGGTCGCGTTCGTGGCCGCCCTTGGTGCCGCCACGGCCGAGCCAGGGCTCGGAGCGCGTGTCGAGACCTTGGAGAGTGCACTCGCGACGTGGCGCGGCGCCGCGTTCGAGGGCGTGGCGGACCTGGAGTGGGCCCGCGCCGAGGCCGTCCGCCTCGAGGAGCTGCGCCTCGGCGCGCTCGAGGAGCTGATCGAGGGTCGGCTCACGCTCGGGCAGGAGGGCCGGATCATCGGCGAGCTCGAACGACTCGTCGTCACCCATCCCTTGCGCGAACGGTTCTGGCGCCAGTTGGTCGTGGCCCTGTACCGGACCGGCCGTCAAGCCGAGGCGCTCCGGCGGGCGAACGACGTGCGGACGCGGTTCCGCGAAGAACTCGGGCTCGATACTTCGCCCGAGTTGCGCGAGCTCGAAGCGCGCATCCTCGCCGACGATCCCTCGCTCCGCGCGACCGCCGGCCGGGCGCCGTCACAACCAGTGCGGCGGGTCGGTCCGCACGAGTCGACCCGATTCGTCGGTCGCCATGCCGACATCGAGGCAATCGACGCGCTGTTGCGGAGCGAGCACCTCGTCACACTCGTCGGACCCGGCGGTGTCGGCAAGACGCGCATCGCATTGCGGAGCGCCGAGCTGCTGCGCGGGGAGTTCGCGGACGGAGTCGCGGTCGTAGAGCTCGCTGAGGTCAGTGAGGGAGCGTCGACGTCCGACGCGGTCGCGACCGTGCTCGACATCCAGCAGCGTCAGCATCTCTCGGTGGAGGACTCCGTCGTGGAGCTGCTGCGCGACAGCGACGTGCTGGTGGTCTTCGACAATTGCGAGCACCTCGTCGAGGATGTCGCGCGCCTCGTGGCGCGGCTGCGGGTGAGCTGTCCCGGCGTGAGCGTGCTCGCCACGAGCCGCGAACCATTGGGCATCGCCGGCGAGTGCGTGTGGTCGGTCGAGCCGCTGGAGCTCCCGGTCGTCGACGATCTCGACCTCGCGCAGGTCGTCGCGTCACCTGCAGTCCAGCTGTTCGTCGACCGTGCCGTCTCCGCGCTGCCTTCGTTCGAGCTCACCGACGCCAACGCCGGAGCCGTCGCCGAGATCTGCCGGCGGCTCGACGGCCTGCCCCTCGCGCTCGAGCTCGCGGCACCACGGCTGCGCATGATGGGCCCAGAGGTGCTCGCCGAACGACTCGACCGGCGCTTCGCGCTGCTCACCGAAGACCGGCGCGGCGTGGACGCGCGACACCGCACGCTGCGCGCGGTCGTCGACTGGTCACACGATCTGCTCGCACGCGAGGAGCAAGCGCTGTTCGCACGCCTCTCGACGTTCGCGGCGGGGTTCGATCTCCGCGCGGCCGAAGCCGTGTGCGCGGCGGACGGGACTCCGTCCACCTCCGTCGTCGGCGTGCTCGCCAACCTCGTCGACCGCTCGATGGTGCAAGTGGTCGATCGTGACGAGCCCCGCTACCGGCTCCTCGAGACGCTGCGGGACTACGGACGTGAGCAGCTCGAACGCCGGGGCGAGCTCGCCGCCGCCGCCGCCCGCCACCTCGCCTGGTACGTCGCCGTCGCTCGGGAAGGCGCGTCCGGCCTCACCGGTCCGGACGAGGCCTACTGGCTGGCACGGCTGGATCGTGATCTGGCGAATTTCCGGGAGGCGCACGCCAACGCCCTCCGCGTCGGCGACGTCTCCGCGGCGAGCGCGCTCGTGGTCGCGCTGCGGGAGTTCGCGTTCCGTCGCATCCGTTACGAGGTCACCTCGTGGGCCGCGTCGACGGTGAGCGCAACCGGTTTCGACGCCGAACCCCGTGCGCCGATCGTGCTCGCGGTCGGGGCGTACGGGGGGTTCGTCCGCGGCGACCTCGAGTTCGCGATCGACTGGGGCCGTCGCGCCGTGGACCTTGCCGAGCAACTGGGGACCGACACATCGGGCCTCGCCGAGCGGGCTCTCGGCAACGCGCTCTTCTACCGCGGCGACAGTGACGAAGCGCTGGAGTGGATGGATCGGATGGTCGACTCCGCCCGGAACGGCGGCTCGAGTGCGCGTCTCGCGCACGCGCTGTACATGCGATCCGTGGCGCACACGAGCACCGGGGATCCGATCCGAGGCGCCGCGCTCGCAGGTGAGGCCGGGGCCGTCGCGGCGCGGTGTGGCTCGCCCACCGCGCACGCCCAGGCCGCGTACGCGCTCGGCGTCTCGCTCGAGGGCAGCGATCCCGAAGCAGCCGATCGCGTGCTCCGCCGCAGTGCCGCGCTCGGCAGCGAGTGTGGCAACCGCTGGATCGAGGCGTTCGCGCTGACCGAGGTATACGCGCTCGACGCGCGTCGTGGTGAGACGACGGCTGCATTGCGCGGGTTCGCCACCGTGATCCGCACGTGGTACCGGGGGGGCGACTGGGCGAACCAGTGGTTGTCGCTGCGCCACGTGTGCGGCGCGCTGGCAATGACCGGAGCACCGCATTCGGCCGCGGTGCTGCACGGCGCGCTCAGCGCGGCAGGCGCGGCCTACGCGCTGCCGGCCACGCCCGACGACACCGCCGAGTTCGAACGCCTCGCGGTCGAGCTCCGGGAACGTCTCGGGGCAGCGGGGTACGCGAGCGCCGTACGTGAGGGCGTCGCGCTGCGCGACGCCGAGATTGTCGCGTTCGTCCTCGACGAGATCGAGCGGTTGACTGCCTCGTGAGCGCGCCGCATGCCGCATGCGCCGCTGCAGCCCTCTGCCAGCGCCGCGCCAGCCGTCTGCAGGGTCGATCGCGGATGCTCTGAACGGCAGACGACCACATCATCGAAGAGGAGTACCGCCATGCCGTTCGTGAACGTCAAGCTGATCAAGGGAGTGTTCAGCCCCGACGAGAAGCAGCAGATGATCCAGAAGCTGACCGAGACGATGGTCGGCATCGAAGGCGAGAACATGCGCCAGGTCACGTGGGTGACCATCGACGAGGTCGAGAGCGGAGACTGGGGTATCGGCGGTCACGCCCTCACGACCGCCGACGTGAAGGACCTCCAGGCCGGCCGCGCCGGTTGACGGGATCGGCGGGTGGGGCGCTCACCCGGGCGCCTCACCCGTCGACGACACGCACCGCGATCCGGTGCACGACGTTGTTGGCGTACCCGCCGAGGTTCCATGCCGGTTCGAGCGGCTGCCGGTTGCCGGCCGCGTCGGACGTCCGGCAGCACAACTCCCAGTTACCCGGTTCCGCATGCCACACGTACCGCCACTCCATCCACGCGGCAGGACCGAGTGTCGGCGCGCCGACCTCGGCTGCATGCCAGGTCGCACCGCCGTCGGTGCTGACCCCCACCTCGACGATGGGCCCGTGCCCCGACCACGCACGTCCGGTGAGCTCGCAGTCGCCCGCGCGCACGACGCGCACCCGTGAGAAGAAGTCGGGGATCCCCGGCGGCACCATCAGCGAGCGCGGCACCATGCGGGTGACCGGTTCGCCGGGCTCGTCCTCGCCGTGGCGGACCCGGTACGAGGTGGCCTGCTGGTAGCCGTCGAACGGCTCGCTGACCGCGGTGATCGCGGTGAGCCACTTCACGTTGGTCATGCCGTACCAACCGGGGACGACCAGTCGCAACGGGAACCCGTGCTGGGGAGGCAGCGGCGCGCCGTTGAGCTCGTATGCGAGCAGCGCGCCCACCGAGTTGGCATCGCTCACCGTCAGGCTGCGCCGGTAGGTCTGCTCCACCCCGCCTTCGATCCCGCGATCGGCGCCGCCGAACACGACCTCGACCGCGTCGGGCAAGAGGCCGGCCGCATCGAGGACGTCCGGGAGCGCGACGCCCGTCCACTCGCCGGTGCCCACCGCTTCTACCAACCACGGCACGCTCGGCGCGCGCGGCTGCGCCAGCGCGCGGCCGTTCCCCGCGCACTCCATGGTGACGGCCTGCGTCGTGACCGGCATCGACCGCAGGTCGTCCAGCGTCAGGTCGACGGGCGTCGCCACCCGCCCTTCCACCTGCAGGCGCCAGGTCGACGCGTCGATGAGCGGAACGTCGTAGTGGATCAACAAGTAGTGCAGCCCGACCGGCGTGATCGGATACCGCAGCGCCTCGAGCGGCATGCCGTGGTTCCGGGTCGCGAGCTGGAGCTCCTCCCGGGTCACCGCGATGGGCGGGGGGTCGGTCATGTGGGAGCCTTCTGGTCGTGCACGTCGGACAGACCGCGACCCGGACGCGGACCGTGAGCGCGCGCGACATCGAGTTGTTCACCGAGATCACCGGCGACCGCAACCCGTTGCACTACGACGAGCAGCTCGCGGCGCGCAGCCGGTTCGGCGGCATCATCGTGCAGGGGGGCGTCACGTCGGGCTTGTTGAACGCGTTGGTCGCGGAAGACCTGCCGGGCCCGGGCAGCGTCTTCCTGCACGTGGACTGGAACTTCCGCGCGCCGGTCCGGCCCGGCGACGTCATCACCGCGGAGGCCGAGGTGCTCGAGCTGCGCGACGACCGACCGATGTGCACGTTGCGCACGACGATCACGAATCAAGACGGCACCGTGGTGCTCGACGGCACGGCTCTCGTGTACCAGGAGCCACTCACGCAGGTTTGACGGTCCGAAGCCCGAGAACACGTTGCCAGGATCCCCCTTGATCGCCGAGCGCCGTTTGTACTCCTCGCTAGTCTTGCGCACTCCGCGTTGGGCGACGGCAATCCCTGATCTCACGCGCAGATCGTGACAAGGAGATTCGACCCGTCGACGCTCACGATCGCATTGCTCGGTCCGCAACGGCATATCGCCGTCGCCTACCGGAGACGATCCTGCCGTACTGGCTCGAGGTCAGCCGCGACGACGAGTACGGCGGCTACCTCCTCGTCGACGACTTCCAGCGCTCGTGGGGGCGTCGCGTCGCACGCGCGAGTTGCTGCGCCGAGCGGCGCCGAGCGCGCCCGACGAGAAGCAACTCGTCGCTCACGCGCGGCTCGTGTGGATGTTCTCGCTCGCGCACCGCAAGGGCTACGACACGGCCGGCGAGTACTTGACCGCCGCCGGACACGGCTACCGATTCCTCCTCGAGCACTTCTTCGACCACGAGCAGGGAGGCTTCTGCTGGGCCACCGACCGCGCGGGGCTCCCGGTCAACGACGCGAAGATCCTCTACGGCCAGGCGTTCGTCGTCTACGGCTTCGTGGAGTATGCGCGCGCCGGCGGTGACGCCGAAGCCATGCGGCACGCGTTGGACGTACACCATGTTGTCGACGAGCGGCTGCACGACGCGGAGTACGGGGGCTGGCGCGAGCACGCAGCCGCCGACTGGTCACCACTCCCGGCCGGCGATGTGCGCGCCGGCATCGACGTGATCGACCGGAAGAGCGGCAACACGAACGTCCACTGGATGGAAGCCCTCGCCGAGCTCTACGAGGAGACCGGCGACGACGACGTGCGCCGATCACTGGTCGAGGTGCTCGACCTCAGCCGGCGACACCTCTTCACCGTGGATCCCGAACAGACCCACGCGTACTGCTTTGCCGACTGGGCTCCCGACACTGCGATCGCGAACGCCTGGTCCTACGGCCACAACGTGGAGTTCGCCTGGCTGATGATCCGGGCCGAGCGCGCGCTCGGCATCGACCTGTCCTGGGTGCAGTTCTTCCGCTACATCGATCACGCGTTGCAGCGCGGCTTCGACCACCGGCGAGGGGGCGTGTACGGCTCGAGCACCGTCGACGCGCCGGTGAACAACACGGACAAGGTCGGGTGGGTCCAGGCCGAGATGGTCGCCGCGCTCACCGACGCGTTGACCCAGCGCGAGGAGCCGCGCTACGCCACCGCGCTGGCGCAGCTGCTGACCTTCGTCGAACGCCATCAAGTGGACCGCGCCGACGGCGTCTGGCTCCACGCGGTCAGCAAGACTGGCCGACGGCGCACTCCTCGCAAGTCGGGCGCCTCGAGGGTCGGCTACCACGAGGTACGCGCGCGCTCGTGAAGCTCGTCGACTCGTTCGCGGAGTGAGGCCGGTCAGCCGCGGGCGCAGGATGCGCCGAGCGCGCGGTGCTCCTCGGCCCAACCGGGTACCTCGTGCTCCGGCCAGAAGTCGCCGGTGCGCGGGTCCTGCACGTAGGGCACCGTCGCCGGCTTTCCGCTCGCGATGCCGGCGACCGCGTCCACGAGGCGGTCGACGCCGGCGAGCGACGTGGACAGCCCGGCGCTGGCGCGCACCGCCCCCGGCATCTCGCGGCGATCCTGACGCAACACGGATTCGCGGTAGGTCGCGACCTGCTCGACGGACAAACCCAGGAGCCGCAGGAGATACGGGTGCGCGCAGAAGCAGCCGTGACGCACCCCGATCCCGTACTCGGCGCTGAGGCGAGCCGCCACCAGCGCATGGTGCACGCCGTCGACCGTGAACGTCGCGAGCGGCAGTGTCGCCTCGGAGAGGTCCGGGCCGAGCAGCCGCACGCCGGGCACACCTGCCAGTCCCGAACGCAGCCGGCGCGCCAGATCCCGGTCGTGCGCGGCGATGGCGTCCCACCCGATGCTGCTCAGCTCACCGATGGCCGCGTCCAGCGCAACCGCGCCGAGCACGTTCGGCGACCCTGCTTCTTCCCGGTCGGGCGGATCGGTCCAGGTGACCTCGTCGAGATCGACCAGATCGACCGCGCCGCCGCCCGCCAGGAACGGATCGCCGTCGACGAAGGTCTGCGCGCGGTCCGACGAGCGCGCCGGCGCCGAATGGCGCGTACATCTTGTGGCCGCTCCACGCCACGAAATCGGCGGACGCGGGCAACGGCCGGTGGGGAGCGAGCTGTGCCGCGTCGACGAACACGGGCACGCCCCGCTCGTGGGCCGCGAGCACGATCTCCCCGAGCGGCGGCAACCACCCGGTGACGTTCGACGCACCGGTGATCGCCAGCAGCTTCGGTCGGGGTGCACCGTCGAGCGCTGCGGTGACGTCGCCCACGGTGAACGTGCCTGCGGGGGAGCACTCCACGAAGCGCCGGCGGGCAACGCGGGCCCACGGCAGCAAGTTCGCGTGGTGCTCCACCACGGTCGTGGCCACGACATCGTCGGCCGAAAGCCTTAGCCGGTACGCGAGGTGGTTGATCGCCTCGGTGGTATTGCGACAGATGATCGCGAGGTCGTCGCCGCCCTCGGCCCGCCCGGCGAACTCGAGGATCGAGGCCCGTGCGCGTTCGTACGCGCTCGTCGCTCGCTGGGACTTGTACCCGGCGCCGCGGTGCACACTCGAGTACCAGGGCAAGAACTCTTCGACACGTGCTGCCACGGACGGCAAGGAACTGGTGGACGCGGCCGCGTCCAAGTTGAGATACGGGCGGCGCTGGCCGTCCACACACGGAACTTCCAAGCCATCCCCGACAAGGTTCAACGGCAGCATGCGACCATCATCGCCGCTGCGGCGACGCTGCCGCTCGTGCGCTTCGAGAGCGCCATTCCGACGGGGGGTGCGGTCACCCGGGACTGGGCGGAGTGGGCAAGCGGCATCGTCGCCGAGTGGCCCGACGATCCGCGTGACGCGGAAGCTGACCCATCGTCGATCGAGGAGACCGTGCGCCGCGTGGAGCGCACCGCCGCCGCTCACTGACCGTCGCTACCCCACCGCGAACTGCTGGAAGAGCACCGCGAAGTCGCACCCGACAGCCATCCCGCCGAACCCGGCCATGTTCGTGAGAAAGTCCTCGGGGTCGAAGTCACGTCCGAGCCCGTCGATGTACGCGCGGTGCTCCTGCAACGACGCAACTCCGAGCGCGAGCGTGTCGCCGACATCCACATAGTGCGTGGGCGGATTGCTCGCCGCCACGTACGCGGCACCGATGCCCTGCCACGGCGCACCGAGCTCGGGGAACAACCATCGGTTCGACGCGTCGCGGCAGGCGTCGAGCACTGCGAGTCCGACGGCACGATGGTCGGCGTGGTTGAAGCCCCCACCCTCGCCCCAGGTGAGATCGAAGTTCATCGTGACGACGATGTCGGGCCGGAGCCGCCGGAACGCGGCCGCCAGATCGCGCCGGAGCGGAACGCCGTACTCGACCGCCCCGTCAGGATGGCCCAGGAACTCGACGCGGGACACGCCGACGACCGCCGCGCTCCGCCGCTCCTCCTCCTCGCGCAGCGGTCCCGCCTCGTCGGGCGCCAGACCGTCGATGCCGGCCTCCCCGCTCGTGGCGAGCACGTACGTCACGTCCTTGCCCTCGCCGGTCCAGCAAGCCACCGCGCTCGCGACTCCGTACTCGAGGTCGTCGGGATGCGCGACCACTGCAACCGCACGCCGCCAGTCGTTCGGAATCGGATTCACCGGGATCTCCTTCTCGGGTCACGGTCAACCCGTGACGACCTCCACCGCCGCACCGGTCCGCGCTTCGAGATCCACGGACGCGTTGTCCTCGGCGTAGCGCACGCCCTGGACGTTGAGCAGCCGCACCGGTTCCGGACCCAGCGGGAACGGACCCCAGTGCCACGTGCCCGGGAACAGCACGAACGAGTCGAGCGGATGGAGGAGGAACGCGCGCACCTGCTCGAGGTGCTCGGGTTCGGAGAAGTCGAGGCTCGCGGGGGCAACGGCCACGACCGACGTGACGTTGAGGGGCGTCAGCGCCTGGGTGTGCGTGTCGTGGCGGTACATCACCGAGCACACCGATCCCCTGTCGGTGTGCTCGACCTCGTCGTCGGCATGCGCGATCACGTTGAGGTTCGGGTCGGCCCACTCGAAGTGCAGGTGGTGGAGCGCGTCGCGCGGGTCGGTGTCGGGCACCGGCAACCACCCGAACGGCGCCCAGGCTTCCTCGGTGAGCTCCGACGGCACGACGGTGACGAGTCGCATCGGCCTATCGTGGTCGAGCAGCCGAGCCCGCGCCAGTGCAGGGAAATTGCCCGGAGGAGCAAACGATGGACGTACGTTCGATCGAGGATGTCGAGCCGATCGTCGAGCACAACGGCACGGTGCCGGTTTGGTGGCTCGTCTCGTCACGCGAGATGAAGGACATCACCGACGGCGGCTATCTCGAGCTCGTCAACGAGTTCGAGGTGGCGGGCGGCAGCGCGGTGTTCCCGCACTCGCATCCCACTCACGAGTTCTACTACGTCATGTCGGGCCGCGGAATCATGACGATCGAGGGCGAGGAGCGCGAGATCCGCCAAGGCGACCTCGTGCACATCCCGCCCGACGCGGTGCACAGCCTCCGGCCCGTGTCGGACCACGCGCCGATCCACTGCTTCTGCTTCGCGGTGGGCGTGAAGGATGCGCCGCCGATCGACTACACGACGCACTGACGCACAGTCGATCGTCGGGGCGATCGCGCGCTCACGACCCGTCGATCAGGTCCGGATCCAGTCCGAGCAGTTCGAGCGTCGTCGCGCCGCCGCGCAGCGCGGTGAAGTAGCCGGCTTCCTTCTCGGCACGCGCCCGGCCCGCCGCCACCACTTCGTCGAACGTGGCGCCGGGCACCACCACCACGCCATCGGCGTCCCCCACCACCCAGTCGCCGGAATTCACCTCGACGTCGCCCACAACCGCCGTGTCGCCGATGGAGCCGGCGAGCTTCTTGGTCGCGCCGGGTAGCGCGAGACCGGTGGAGAACACGGGAAACCCGTGGGCGGCGAGGGCGGCCACGTCGCGCACGCAGCCGTCGATCACCAGACCCGCGAGCCCGCGCGCCTCCGCGGCGGTCGTGAGCACCTCGCCCCAGTAGCCGAGCTCGCGCTCCTCGCCCACGTCGACGACCAAGGCCGCCCCGGCCGGGGCGCGCGCCGCGCCGACGTGGATCGCGAGGTTGTCGCCCGGCGTGCAACGGACCGGGAACGCCCGAGCCGCGAGCACCGCTCCACCCCAGGCCGCCCGCACGCGATTTCGCATCGCCCGCGCACCGGACTCGCCGAGCGTGGCCGCCCCGAGTTCCAGGAGGGTGGCGACGAGCTCGTCGGATGCGGGGCGATCGGTCATGAAGGGGAGGAGCGTACGCGAGCGAGCGGCGGTGAGGACCGAACCGCTACCCTCCCGGCAGCCAACGACCTTGGAGCGCGAGATGGAACCGAGCCTCGGGCAGTACTGCATCAACGTCAGCGACATCGACAGAGCCGTCGAGTTCTGGGAGGGGGTCATCGGCATACCCGTGCAGAGCCGAACCGACATCCCGAACGTGAAGGAGGTCGTCCTCCAGGCCGAAGTCGGGGGTTCGCGCATCCAGCTCGCCCAGCACCTCGACCGCACCGGCGCGATCGACATGGGCACCGCGATGTGGAAGCTCTACGTCGACTGCGACGACTGTCAGGCGCTGTACGACAAGGCGATCGCGGCGGGCTGCGAGTCGGTGTCGCCACCGCAACAGCTCGACCGCTGGCCGGTCACCGTCGCCTTCATCAAGGACTTCGACGGTTACCTGATCGAGCTCCTCCAGAACCACGAGGGCAGACGACCGTCACTGCGGTGACGGGCGCCGATCGATGCGTCAGCGACCGCTTCGACGCCGGTCGAGCGCGGCCTTGAGCACTTGGGCGTACTCGCGCCGCTCGTCCCGGCGAACAATCGAGTTGTTCGCCTCGTGGATGCGGCGTTCGACGACCACGTCGGGAAGTACGAGCACGCGGCAGGCCGAGTCCTGCAACCGCGTGGACCAGTCGATCCACTCGCCGATCCGGAGCCGCTCGTCGAAGAGGCCGACCGTGTCGAACACCGAGCGTCGGGCCAGCATCGACGACACCAAGACGCCAGTGGTTCCATCCCGCGGAGGTCGCGCAGGCAACGTCGAAGGATCGAGCTCGGCACTGACGAACTCGCGCGCCTGGCCGAACACGACGTCGACGCCCGGGTCGGCCGCGAACGCCGCGAGCTGGAGTTCCGTCGTGCCGGGCAGCCACCGGTTGTCGCTGTCCAAGAACGCGACGAAGTCGGCCGACGCATGTGCGAGCCCGGTGTTCCGCGCTGCCGCCGGGCCACCGTTCTCGCGCCGGACGTAGCGAGCGGGCGGCGCGTACGCCCGGGCGATCTCGGAGCTCGTGTCGGAGGAGCCGTCGTCGACGAGGACCAGCTCGATCGGCGCGTGCGTCTGCGCGAGCACGGAATGGACGGCCTCCGCGAGGTACCGCTCGCTGTCGAAGAACGGGATCACGGCCGTGACCGCGCCGGGAGGAACGTTCGCGAGCGGGGAGCTCATGCGAGTCCTCTGCGTTCGCGGATCCTCGCATGCAGGATGCGCGTGACGTTTCGGCCGACGTCTCGGTAGGTGAGGTTGGCCCCGTGGATGCGGCGGCGCACCAGGACCCGATCGACGCGGTCCAGCCGACCGCCCCGAGTCACCAGGCGAGAAAGCCATTCGGTGTCCTCGCCCATCGCGTACGACTCGTCGAAGCTGCCGACTTGCTCGAACCACCGTTTCCACACCATGAGGGAAACCGGTTGATACGTGGGTGTTCCGGGCACGAGTCCGCGCACCCACGGCGGCGGCTCCACGCCCGGCTCGACCACGATCTCCTCGCGCCCGATCACCGCGTCGGCATCGGGATTGTCCACGAGGTACCCGACCTGGAAGTCGAGCCGGCCCGGCATCATCTCGTCGTCGGCGTCGAGGAAGGTGACGAGCTCACCCCGCGCGATCCCCAGACCTCGATTGCGCGCGGCGGCCGGCCCCGCGTTCGGTTGGTGGAGCACGCGCACGTCGGGAACGTGCACGGCGAAGGTCTCGGCGATCGCCCGACTCGAGTCGACGGAGCCGTCGTCGACGACGACGATGTCGACCGGCTGATACCCCTGCGCCGCGATGCTCTCGAGCGCCGCGCCGAGGAATCGCTCTCCGTCACGGACGGGCACGATCACGCTGACGACGGGAGATCGATCCATGAACTACGCGCCGATCAAGAGGATGCGGCGGCCGTTGAGCGCGGTGTCGACGCGTGCCGGCTGCGCGACGTCGGGTCCGAGCACGACGACCCGGTCGGCTTCTGATACGGCCCCGTTGGCGCCGATCTCCCGCAACGTCTGGAGCCGCTGCTCACGGCCGGCCTCGCCGAACACGCGGTGCCACCGATGTACCGCGACCCGGTCGAGGAACTGTTCCATGCCCGACGCGTCATCGGCGCTCGCCACGTCGGTGCCCCATTCGGGAGAGGGTGCGAGCAACCGGCCCAGGCGCGTCAAGCGCGTCTGGTCGTCGAGGGCGGTTCCACTGATGCATTGATGGAAGATCCCGGCTCGGAACGCGGTGAGGCGGCCGACACCCAAGCTCGCGGCACCCGCGACCTGCACGAGGCCGAGCGCAGCGAGCGCGGTGGGACGCAGCCCTTCGTCGAGCATGTCGAGCTCGTCGGCGACGCCCGCTGCCGGTACCTCACCGAGGAACACGTCCTTGATGTAGTCGTGATTGCGGAGCGCGAAGAGAGCAAGGTCGCGGAGATCGCTCGGGCAGAGCGCTTCGATGACCTCGCGACCGATGACCACACCGTCTTCCACGTCGATGGCGGCACCCCGACCGGCCAACATTCCGCAGTCGTGCAGCGCGCCGGCGAGCCAGAGCGCGACCAACGCGTCGCGCGTGAAGTCGAGTCGCGCGGCCATGTCGAGCATCTCGGCGAGATCGGCATCGGCGACCCCGTTCTCGGTGTCGATCCGACCGCGGTACCAGTCGAGATCGCCGGCAAGGAGCTTGTCGAGCCCGAGCATCAGCAGGCGGTTGTGGTCGCCGTACGACTGCTGGAGCCCGTTGCGGTCCCGGTTCTGCGGGCCGTCGCGCAAGATCGTGTGGAACTGGAGCAACGGTGTCGAGCGCTCGAGTGCGTAATAGAGCCCGAGCGCCGTGAGGCTCGCTCGACCTCGACGGAACGCATCCACGACTGCGTGGATGCGATCGACCTCGGCGATGCGGATCCGGGTCGCGTTGGTCACCAGCTGCGCGTGCTCCTTCCGGTGGATGACAGCCCATCCGGGCCTGGGATCGAGCGTCGCAACCGACCGTACCCCCTCGCTCGGTCGGCCCGAGCGCTGCGGACGCGCCGCGGTACCGTGCGGCCGATGACAGAGGACGACCGGCGCATCACCGCCTGGGTGCACGCCAACGTCGGCGGCGAGGTGATCGCCATCCGGCGCCAACCGCGTTGGCGGCCCGTGTGGCTGGTCGACGTCGAGCGCGATGGCGAGACGCTGGAGCTCATGGTGCGCGGCGACCGAACCGCCACGGCACCTCTGTTCCCGCTCGAGCACGAGATGCGGTTCCAGCAACTCCTCGAAGCGGGCGGGATCCCCGTGCCCCACGTCTACGGTTGGAGCGACGAGCCGCGTGCTTTCGTCACGGACCGCGTGCCTGGTGAGAACAACTTCGACGGTGCGACCGACGCGGAACGCGAGTCTGTGATGGACGACTACATGCGGATCCTCGCGGACATCCACGCGCTCGACGTCGAGGAGTTCGCGCGCGGCGGCATCACACGCGCGAGAACGCCGGCGCAATCGGGTCAGATCGGCATGGACGTGTACGAGCGCGGGTACCGGCAGACGAAGCAGCGACCCGACCCGTTTCTCGAGTTCTGCCTCGGCTGGCTCGCGCGCAATCCGCTCCCGAACCCGGGACGGGAGTCAGTGGTGGTGTGGGACTCGGGGCAGTTCCACCACCGGAGCGGGAAGGTCACCGCGGTCCTCGATCTGGAGTTGGGTCACATCGGCGACCCGATGATGGATCTCGCGGGTTTTCGCATGCGCGACACCGTGCTCGACTTCGGTGACATGAACGCGTTGTACGAGCGCTACGCGGCGCACGCGGGGCAACCGGTCGACATCGCTGCGATCCAGCACCATCACTTCGCGTTCACGCTGTCGAACCAACTCGCGTTCCACGCCGCGCTGGCGGCGCCGACACCCGAGACCGACTACATGACGAACATGCAATGGTGTAGCGAGACGAACCTGTTCGCCATCGAGGCGCTGGCCGAGATCCTCGGTATCGAGGAGCTCGACTCGGTAGATGAGCCCGAGGCTCGCGTCTCGCCGGTGGCAGTGGCCCACGAGCATCTCGTGCGGTCGCTCCGAGGTCTGGATGTCGCCGACGAGTTCGACCGTCACCAGGTCCGCATCGCGTTCCGGCTCGCGCGACATCTGCAGCGCTTCGACGAGATCGGCGACGCGCTCACCGAGGCCGACCTCGATGATCTGCAAGGGCTCGTCGGCCGGCGGCCGGCTTCATGGCAAGAGGGAGACGCCGCGCTCGAGGACTTCGTGCTGGCCGACGACGGCGTGCACGACGAGGAGCTGGTGCAACTGTTCCACCGCCGGTTCCTGCGATACAAGATGACGCTCGGCCCGGCCGGCTCGGCAATGGTCACGCACCATCCCATCCAACGCTTCACCGCGTAGATGGCCCGTATCCTTGGTCGTGTTGATGACTCGAGTGGTGTTGAGGAGTGGGGATCGATGACCGACGCGACCGAACAGGCGACCGAACCGGCGACCGAGCTGAGCGACGAGACCGCGGCGATGGTCGGCCTGTACCGAAACGAGATGATGTCGGCGGCTGACCGTTCCGGACCGCAGCCCGGGTACCTCGAGCTGCTCCAGGAATCCGGGGGGATCTCGTGTCCGTTCCCCGGCTTCGTGCAGGCCATCAGTCGTGAGGCTGTGATCACGGTCCTCGGCGACCGGCAGAACTTCTCCAGTTCCGGCACCATGGAGCTCGGCAACATCCGCCCGATGATCCCGTTGCAGATCGATCCTCCCGAGCACTCGAAGTTCCGGAAGCTGCTCGACCCGCTGTTCGCCCCGAAGGTGATGGACGCGGCCGAGCCCGATCTCACCCAGCGGATCAACTACTTCATCGACAAGTTCATCGATCGCGGCGAGTGCAACTTCACCGACGAGTTCGCGGAGCTGTTTCCTTCCGCGGTGTTCCTCGGCTTGATGGGCTTGCCGTGGGAGGAGCTCGACACGTTCCTGCGGCTCCGTGACGGCATCCTGCCGCGTCGCTGGTGCCGACCTCACCTTCGAGGAGATGCTCGAGAAGCAGAGAGAGACGGGCAAGGAGATCTACGCGTACTTCGGGCAGTTCCTCGATGACCGCGCGCGGAACCCCCGAGACGACATCCTCACCCACTTCCTGCAGGCCGAGGTCGACGGGGACCGGCTCACCCGCGAAGACATCCTCGACATCTGCTTCTTGTTCCTCATCGCCGGCCTCGACACCGTCAGCGACTCGCTCACGTGCTTCTTCGCGTACCTGGCACAGCATCCCGAGCAGCGACAGCTCATCGTCGACGACCCGTCGATCATCCCCAACGCGGTCGAGGAGCTGCTCCGGTGGGAGACGCCCGTTCCCGGCGGCGTGCCGAGGAAGGCGCTCAAGGACACCGAGGTCTGCGGCTTCGCGATCGAGGCGGGCACGATGGTGCTCCCCGGCTACGGCTCGGCCAACGTCGATCCTGCCGAGTTCCCCGACGGGTTCGAGGTGCGCTTCGACCGCGAATCGAACGCGCACATCGCCTTCGGCGCCGGCATCCACCGGTGCCTCGGATCGCACCTCGCTCGCCGCGAGCTGCGCCTCACCCTGCGCGAATGGCACCGCCGTATCCCCGTGTACGGGCTGAAGCCCGGCCACGAAGAGCTCGAGTATCCCCCCGGTCTCCGGTCGGTCAAGAACCTGATGCTCACCTGGCCCACCTGACGCGCGGCCGGAACGGGTACCGTCCCCCGCGTGACGGCTTCGTTGCTCGAGGGGCGCGTGGTGGTACTTGCCCGGTAGCCCCGGATCTACTCGAACCGCAGGATTCACGCGGCGACGACGATTTCGGACAGGGCCTTACGTTTCTCTTACCTGATAGCTTTAGCTTCGGGCCCGACCGAAGCTGAGAGTTTCTGCTCGCACAGGCGGAGGAAATCGCGCATGGCGCCTTCGAGCCCGCGAAAGCGCGACGCAGGATTGCGACGCATCTCGTCCACGACGCGCTGGCTGGCCGGCGCAGGATTTGTGCTCACCGGCGCGTTCTACGCCCTCTTCGCGAGCCAGGCTCAGTCCGCGAGCACCGCGCCCCCCACGACTGCGCTTCCCACGACCGCGCCCCCCACGACCGCACTTCCAACGACCGCACCCCCCACGACCGCACCCCCCACGACCGCGCCCCCCACGACCGCGCCCCCGACCGCACCGCCGAACCGCGCAGCCCCCACGACCGCAGCCCCCACGACCGCACCTCCCACGACGGAACCGCCGACGACCGCACCGCCCACAACGGAACCGCCGACGACCGCACCGCCCACGACCGCACCGCCCACGACCGTACCGCTGCTCCCCAACATCCCGACCCACACCGTGACGAGCGGGTCGTAGCGGTCAGCCCTGCCCGATGAGCATGCTCGTCGCGGTGAGCGGCGGTTCAGCGCTGTGGTACCTCGGCCGCGGCACCGGCATCGTCAGCCTGGTCTTCCTCACCGCGAGCATGCTGCTCGGCGTCGTCACGTCGATTCGATGGAGCAGTCCGCATTTTCCGCGGTTCGTGATCGAGTTGACGCACAGGAACGTCTCGTTGCTCGTGCTGGTGTTCCTGACCCTTCACATCGTCACCGTCATCGCCGATTCCTTCGTGCCCATCGGATGGAAGGACGCGGTCGTGCCCTTCGTCTCCGCGTACCGTCCGATCTGGCTCGGCCTCGGTGCGGTGGCGTTCGATCTCGTGCTCGCGCTCGTCGTCACCAGCCTGCTTCGTCATCGCATCGGCTTCTCGGCATGGCGGCTCGTGCACTGGCTCGCATACGCGTGTTGGCCCGTCGCGGTGGTACATGGGCTGGGCACAGGATCCGACACGAAGTCGGGGGTCATCATGCTGCTCACCGCGGCGTGCGTCGTCGCGGTGCTCGTCGCGATCTCGATCCGTCTCGCCACAGGACTGGCGGCGCATCCCGAGATCCGCACCCTCGGCTTCGGCGTTGTCGCGCTCGCGCCGGTACTCCTCGTGGGCTGGCTCACCTCGGGCCCCCTCCACGACGGCTGGGCCCGCAAGGCCGGCACTCCCGAGAGCGTGCTCGGGGCGTCGACAACTGCGGGGAGCGCGCAGCAGGTTCCCCCCGTCACGCCGACGCCGCCTGCCACCCCCGGTTCGCTACCGACCGGGGGTTTCGATGCGCAGCTTGCGGGAACCGTGCACGAGAGCGCCCCGGACGCTCGCGGCCAGGCCCTCATCAGCCTCGTCGGCAACCTCAGCAGCGGTGCGAGCGCCGTGCTCGACATCGAGCTCCGGGGACGGCCGCAGAGCAGCGGCGTCGCGTTCGAAACGGGCACGGTCGCCCTCACCGGCGCAGGCTCGGACCGCTACGACGGCAGCGTCGTCGGATTGAAGGGTACGCAGATCCTCGCCAACCTTTCGGGCCCGGGCGGCGTGCGGCTGCAGCTCCGTGTCGCCCTCACCGAGCTCGATCTGGTGACCGGGCGGATGGCCGGGAAGGTCACCGCGGTGCCGGGCCGCGTCTGAGCGTTCCGCGGGGTGCGGCGCGCTCGGAGGGATTCGAACCCCCAACCTTCTGATCCGTCGCCGCGGTCTGAGGCCGTGACCGCCGAGAAGTTCGTGATGCGCTCGCCGAAGAAGTCGGGTTCGTCGACAAACATGCTGTGACCGGTACGGCTAGTCGGCAAAGACTTCCCGACTGTGCTGGATGAAGAAGGTGTGGTCGTGACCCTTGTTCGGATCCTTGGAGTTGTAGTGCGCCTTCGAGCTTGCGTCGGGGACACGCTCTTCGGGGTAGATCGCTCCGACCGGACACACGTCGGGCTGATAACACGCGGTACACGACGTGCACTCATCGATGTCCACATACAAGATGCTGTCTTCGAAGATCGCATCGCCGCCGGGTTCGGTTGATGGGTATTCTCGGTGACGCCACTACCAGCCTCGACCTCAGAGAACAGCGCACCCTTCTCGAGATCGAACTCGTCGATGCACTGCACGGGACAGACATCCACGCACGCACGATCCTTCACGTCGATACATGCCTCGGTGATGATCGCAAGGCCGGACATCTGCCTCCATCCCCCGAATCACGGTAACCGGCGTCGCGTCAATGCGCGGCTCAGACTCTGAACCGCGCGCCGCCACGGCAACGGGCGTAGCCGCCGACGATCTCGCGGAGGCTGGTGCGTCGGTTGGGTCGTAAGTCCCTGGCAGTGAGCGTGGTGCGGGGGTAGGCATGGGTGACGGGTTGTGATGTTTGGAGGTACGGCGGTGAGCGTTCCGGATGAGGTGCGGGGTCATCACACGGCTTGGGTTGGCATGGCAGGCGGAGGAGCCGATCACCCGCCGGTGCCGGTGCGGTATGCGCTTGCCGGTGAGTCGCTGGTGATGTTCGGCGATGAGGAGCTGTCGGGAGTGGCGGACGGATCGCGGGTCACGGTCACGATCCACGAGATCCATGATGGGCCGCCATTGGCGAGTTTCGGAGCGACGCTGCGGGACGTGGACCCCTCCGAGGTGGACAGGGAGGCGCTGGGGGAATTGCTCGCGCACGTCTCTCTGGGTCATGACCTTGTAGAAGTGAGCGAGCAGCTCGACGAGATCCGGGCGCATCGTCGGGTGGTGGCACTTGTTGTGTGACGAGAGCGTGACCCCGGCCGTGCGCGATGGGAGGCGACGTGTCCTCTGATTTCGAGGGACAGTGGGCGACGTCAACGGGTGGTGACCCTGGCCAACGCCGACACCCTCTTCCAGTGATGAGAACGAGATGAAACTGCTCATTGTCGGCCCCCCAGGATCCGGCAAGGGAACCCAGTCCCCGCGTTTGTCGCGATTACTCGCGATTCCCCACATCTCGACGGGTGAGCTGTTGCGCGGTGCCATCCGGCGCGGGACACCGCTCGGATACAGCGTCAGCGAATGCGTCGCCGGAGGGCGCCTCGTTCCCGATGCGCTCGTGAATGAACTCGTACGGGAGCGTCTCGGGCGGCCGGATGTGCGCGACCGCGGGTTTCTCCTCGATGGCTTTCCCCGAAACCTCGACCAACTCGACGCACTCCTTCTCTGGCTCGTTCCCGACGGTCTCGACGCCGCGATTGAACTAGCGGTATCCAACGAGGTTGCCGTACAACGGCTCGCGACGCGAGGGCGAACCGACGACACCTCACCCGCGATTCGCGAGCGACTCCAAGCGTTCGAGCGTGAGACAACACCCTTGCTGCGTCGCCTCGACGCAGAAGGACTCCTCATTTCCGTTGACGCCGACCGCCCAATCAACGACGTCACCGAAGAAGTCCTCGACTCCCTGCGCAAGCCACGCCGACGTGCTCATCCAATCAACTTGGAGATGGACGTCAAGTAGCGGACGGTCCCGGAAGGCCCCGAGAGTGCCGCTCCTCACGTCGGGGCACGCGGTACGCCACGGCGGACCGCCGTTCGGTCACCAGGCGCTTCCCCCGCTGCCCAAGTCTGTAGGAACTGGCGGCGCGAGGTGCCGTAGTCCACAAACCAAATCTTGCTCATCGTGCACCGGCTCTGGCAGCACCGCGCCGCGCTCACGCAACCGTGCCGGCTTTGGTCACCCAATGGGCCGCTGGCCACGTTCTCGCTCATACGCCGCGACGAGCAGCTCAGCTGCGCGCATGATCGTTTGGACGTACCGCATCTTGTTGTCAATGAGGCCGTGCTCGGACATGACACCCTGCAACGCGAATCGCGCATTCAGCGCGTCCGGCTCATGCACCAACGCCCACGCGATGAACTCCAGGAGCTCGGTGTCGTCGTCGGGGTTGGTGTTCGACTTGTCGGTGTGCTCGGCATAGTCCGTGAAGCGTTCCAGGGCTTCCGTGGACAAGCTCATGGCAAGCCTCCTCATGGGTTGGGTTGCGTCGCTTCGGAATCCCGGCCGCTTGAGCGCGGAGGAACGTCGTCCGTGACTCCGACAACGGGTTCGGTGGCGGGGTCAATCCTGGCGGTCTCGAGGATCGTCCGGCACCGGTCGACGCCGCGATCGTGATGCCGAGCCGGGTGAGTTCACCGTGGACGCGACACCGACGCGGGACCACTCACCCTCGGCAGAACGGCCCTACAGAGAGGTGCGCCGGCGGCGCGGTTCCCCGGAGTCCCCCCATCCCGCCTGACCCCATGGCGGGAGCCAGAGACCGGCCAGGCGCTGCCCGCGCCGAGGATCCGCCGCTCGTACCGCCGCGTATGCCCACTGCGCGGCGACCGCGCAGTTACGGTCGGACACCTCGGAGCTCTCCCCGGCGTCGGTTCGTTCAGACCTGGTTCGTGCAAACCCCTGGTCACATCGGCCAACGCGCCACCAGCGCAACCGCTTCGGCGCGCCCGCTCCCCTTTCACACGCGCCGACGGAACGCACCGCGCACCCGAACGCCTTTCCGGCACCGCCAGCTCCCCCGACTTCAAGGTCGTTGCCGTGCCAAACGATCAAGCAGCCGGGCGAGCAGCGGCCGCCTCAAGGAAAGCGTCGCCGCTCTCGTCGAGCAGTCGAACCTGAAACCGGCGCGTGTCTCGCAGAACGTCACGCCTCAGCTCGCGTACGATCTGCACGCGTCCCAGGTTCGTGTGCGACCATCCGCATGTCAAGCCGAGCCACTCGCCCGGTGCGCCAGAGCCGGCGCGCCGGACGATCGCGGATCTGTGCGGTGAGTGCCTGAGTGGGAGAACTTCCAGCACTTGGAAGCGTCGTGGCATTTGGACAAGGCTGGTTCGACCAGCTCGGTCGCAGACATGCCTGGGCCCAGGAAGGCGGACACGATGAACCCGGTGATGCAGGCAATACGTGAGCGACGATCGGTGCGCCGCTACACGACTGAACCAGTCGACGATGCGACCCTCGACCTGCTCCTCGAGGCGGCGATCTGGGCGCCGAGCGCGGTGAACGCGCAACCGTGGCGGTTCGGCGTTATTCGTGACCGTTCGCTGCTCGCCCGCTACGGGGAACTCGCGAAGGCGATCTATCTCACGGATCCGCCCGTCGCCGAGCTCGAGGCAACGCCTGCGCAGGTCCTCGGGCATTTGCGCGAGGTGCTCTCCCAACCCGGCTACGACGTGTTCCACGGCGCGAGCGCGCTCATCACTATCTATGCAGCGACGCCAAACGGCGTCGCTGACTGTTACCTCGCCGGCGAGAACCTGATGCTCGCAGCGTCCGCGATCGGGCTGGGAACATGCCCCATCGGTCTTTCCTCCCCGCTCATGAATCAGCTCACTACGAAGGATGAGCTGGGCGTACCTGCGAGCATGGTTGCTGCGCTGCCCATCGTCGTGGGAATTCCGGCCGAACAACCGCACGCATCGACACGAAACCCGCCCGTCGTGCTCTTCCGACGCTGAAACCCGCCTACACGGGGGGGAGTACCGTCGCCACGTGGCAGAGTGAAGGCGGAGGCAACCGTGTCACCTGTTGATCAGGAACCCGATAACTCCGGGCATCAATGGTGGCGGGGTTTCCCGAACGAAATGCCGCACGACGCGAGCGAGGCCGGCTTCATCCATTTCCTCCTGATCCTGCTCATCCTCTTGGCGATCATCGCCTTGACGATCTGGATCATCCAACAGCTCGCATAGCCTGCCGGCGATTGCCGCCAGGTCCGCGTGGACGTAACGTGCAGGCGTGTTCGTGCTCCTGTTCCTCGCCCTCCGGGGCATCGCGGCATTGATCGTGCGACTGGCTCGCCGGCGCGGGTGGCGGACGCGTCCCGACGGCGATGAGTTCGTGCTCGCGGCCTAGCCGGATCTTCAGGACCTGATTCGTGTCCCGTCTCGGTGTTGCGATCGTTCGTGAGTACGAGCGGGGCGTGGTGTTCCGGTTCGGGAAGATCCGCAACGTCCGCAATCCCGGGATCCGGTTCATGATCCCGTTGGTCGACAACATGCAGAAGGTCAGCCTGCGCACGATCACGAAGCCGATCCAATCGCAGCAGATCATCACGAAGGACAACGTCTCGATCGGTGTCGCGGCGGTCGCGTACTACCGGCGCGTCGATCCGGTGAAGTCGATCGTCGAGATCGAGAACGTCGAACTCGGCGATCGACCAGATCGCGCAGACCACGGTGCGCAACGTGGTGGGTCGCTCGACGCCTCGATCAGGTGCTGAGCGAGACCGAGACGCTGAACGAGTCGATCAAGCAGATCCTCGACACGACGAGCGAGCGCTGGGGAGTGCTCGTGCAGCTCGTCGAGCTCAAGGACATCGAGCTCCCCGAGACGATGAAGCGGGCGATGGCCCGAGAAGCCGAAGCGGAACGCGAGAAGCGGGCGCAAGATCATCGCGGCCGAGGGCGAGGCGCTCAGCGCCGGCAAGCTGGCGGAGGCAGCCGACGTGATGCTCGACCATCCGATCGCGTTGCAGCTCCGCAACCTCCAGGTGCTCGGCGAGATCGCGGTCGAGCACAACTCGACCATCGTCTTCCCCGCGCAGTTCCTCGACAGCGTGCGCACCCTGAACCAGTTCATCGAGGGCGAACGAACCAGCTCGCCCGCCGCCGTGCCTCCGCAGCCCGCCACACCGCACCCGGAGACTCGGACCGACGGAGGAGACGCGACCTAGTCGTTCTGTCCAGCCAAGTCTTTGACGAGCGATGGCACGCTTGCCCGATGAGGCGGGCGCTGCTGCTGGGGATGTCGCCGTCTCGTGTGTCGTCGTTCTCTTGGTCGTGACCCAAGGCGGTAGCGGAGGAGGCGGGACTTCACCAACAACACCGGAGTCGTGCGTTTCGGTGCTTGCAAGAGTGAGCACACCTGCGCCGGCAAGCCCCCCAGGGAGCGTGGTCAAGGCACAGGGCACGAACGGCGGCGGCTGCTACTACCGACAACCAGGAGTCCGCCCGAGGGATGCGCCCGATCTGCCGATCACGCGCAAGCCGTTCCACATGAGAACACTCGCTCCGAACGCGCGACGAATCGCGTCCGCGGGGAGCGCAGGCACTTCCGCGTGCCGTGGTCCGGTGATCAAGCAGGAGAGCGAGCTGCGGCTCGGCCGGGTCTTTGAGGAACGCTGCGTGCGCTGATCCGCTACTGAACGAGACGTGTTCACTCGAACCGGGCGACGGCCCTCCACCTATTGAGAGCCCGTTGGCGACGCGGAAAGTCGCTTGCCGCGACGCACGTCTCGATATAGCGTCGCCACCCATGGAACGCGTGCTCTCTCTCGTGCCGTCTTGCCGGCGCCGCGGGTGACGACAGCGCTTCACATTCCTCGCTGAGGACACTGCTCGCGCTCGCACGCTGGCTGGCCGGCTTGGCCCGTCCTGAGTCGCGCGGGTGCGCGCTCATGCTCCAAGTGAGGAATGAGACATGGACGCAGTCCCGCTGTTGGTGCACGTCGCCGACCTCATGGCCGACTTCGGCCCCGTCTGGGCCCTCTGCGGCGGCTGGTCAGTCGACGCCTGGCTCGGGCACCAGACCCGCGACCATAGCGACGTCGATCTCACCGTCTTCCACGACGACCAGCACGCCATCTTCGACTACTTCACCACCGGCTGGCTGCTCAACGGTCACGACGCGCACAACCCCGACGGCACCGAAGCCTGGGACGGCCGCCGCCTCGGGTTCCCCTCGCACATCCACGCGTACTCCAACGACGGCCTCCACCTCGACATCCAGCTCAATCGGCGCTCCGGTACCGACTGGGTCTTCAGCACGAAGGCCGGTCTCGCGCTACCAATCGGCCGATGCATCGTGTCGTCGCCGTGGGGGTTGCCGACCCTCGCTCCCGAGGCGGTGTTGTTCTACAAAGCCAGCGGCGAGATCCGACCACACGACGAAGCCGACTTCCACGCGCTCACAATTGCCGCTATCAGGCCGTAGCGAAACTGGTATGCGTATCCGAGAGCAGCCGCGGCAGCGGAGAACTGATTGTTCGGCATCTCGAGTTCTCTCAGATGAATGGGCCTGGCAAGGGTAGACAGCCTGCGCGGGACGCGCTCGGACACTCCAAGACGAGGTCCGCTGGGTTGTCCAGCTCTGATCCTCAGATAGAGGGTGACCCACGCAACGGCCCAACTGGCGAGGACTTAGTCGAGGTCCGAGGCCGGCGGTCGCGCAGGTGGCCCGGAGAGATAACTGGGACTGAGTCGACCAATCCTTCAGGCGAAGCGCTGGCTGTCAACTTGGCTGTCATCGACGGTCCGAGGGGGCGTGGACGGACGGCGATTCGCTTCTGGCCAGCACCTTTGCAGCGCGCTCGGAGGGATTCGAACCCCCAACCTTCTGATCCGTAGTCAGATGCTCTATCCGTTGAGCTACGAGCGCGGGAGCCGTCAACTGTAGACGAGGCCATTCCCGCGATTCCTCGGAACGCGGCCGATGTCGGCGGGCCGCGTTCGCAATCGCTCCGTCACCGGGTTGCCCGGGATCTTCGCCCGCCGCAGGCTCCCCCCGACGGCCGAGTTCATTGATCAACCCGGTCGTCCAGGTCCTCCACCGGACCATAACGTGACCTTGTGAAACGGCGATGCTTCCTCGCAGGCGCGGTGGTCGCGGTGCTCACCCTCGCGGCGTGCGGCTCCTCCGGTGATTCGGCGTCGGTGCACGACCGGCCCGAGGAGACGACCACGACGGCGAAGGATGCCGGCACCGCCGCCGCGTACGTCGGGCTCACCAAGAAGGCGGCGATCGCGAAGGCCGAGGCTGCCGGCCGCCCATGGCGCATCGCGCGCGAGGACGGCGAGTCGTTCCTCTTGACCCAGGACTACAACCCGAACCGTGTGAACTTCGAGATCGACAAGGGCACCGTCACGTCGGCGACGTTCGGTTGACCGTCACAAATTCTCGACGGGAGCGGTACCGAGGTAGAGCCCTCAGGTGACCGACGAACCGGGCGGACCGGGCGCCTTCGAGATCCGGACCGCGTTCTTGAGGTTGCGCACGCCCCGAGCGGCCACGGCCGCCGGGATCTCCCTGGTGCGCTCGAGTCCGAGCCGACGGGTCACGAACATGGGCAGCGACCGAATCGTCGCCACCGGGGTGAGGTTCAGGCTCCACCGCGCCCAGCCGGTGCGTGCGTCGTCGAGCTCCCCCACGAGCGCGCGCCGTTCTCCGGTGACTTCGCGCGAAGCAACGTGGTGACGATGCCGTTGCCATCGGCTGACGCGGGTGTGCGCGAGCACGTGTAGTACGTCGACCGGCACCGGCGTGTCGTACTCCTGGTGCACGAAGTGGAGCGCGTCGTGAACGGGGTCGACCAGATGACCCTGTACGACGCGTGCGGTGAACCGATCCCAGTCGAGCTCGTCACCCAACTCGCGCAACAGGAATGTCGCATCGGCGACCCACCGCGGCGCGGTCGCCCAGCCGGCACGGTATGCGTGCAGGATCACGAGCAGGAGCAGGTCGTCGGGACACGGTGAGAGCGCGCGCTGACCGGCGACCTCGAGGGGACGTGACTGCTGCCAGAGCCCGGGGTCCTGCCCGCTGCCATCACGCGCGACCCATGGCACGTAGCGCCAGTGGAGGTCGATCGCGTGACCACCCTCGCCGCGGCACACGACCTGATGCAGCATCTGCTCGCCGTACGGGACCGCCTCCGGATGGGCGACGTATGGCTCACTCGGCCAGCCCGCGCGCTCCAACGCGGCGATCGCGTCCGCAGCGCGGGCCGGCTCCACGAGCACGTCGACGTCCTCCATGGGGCGAAGACCGATCTCGGGATAGCACTGGAGCGCGAGCGGAACACCCTTGAGCAGCATGGCGCGGACACCCGCGACTTCGAGCGCGTCGAGCGCGCTCCCGACGCCGTGGAACAGGCGTTGGTTGTCGTACCACGAGCGCCGCACCACGCCCTTGAGACGCGCGAGGTACGGGTCCTCGGTGCCGGAGTCGACGAGCGAGCGGTAGACGAGCGGCAGCAGCTTGATCGCGTCGCGGTCCCGGAGCGTGTCGAGATCGATCTGAGGGCGCAGGGCGTCCCACTCCGGAATGGCCCGATCCGCCGGAAGGAGCGCGACGCGCAAGATCCGCGCATGAAAGGGTGCAACGAACACCGTCATGCTTCGCCCCGCTTCCGGACGAGTGGTCGCAGCGCGCGCAGGTAGCCCAGCGCGGCGTTCTCCTGCGCCGCGAAATTGTTGCGAGCGTGAATCCGGCGTCGGAGTACGAGGTCGGGCACGATGCACTCCCGGGCGCCCGCAGCGCGAGCACGCACGTACCAGTCGACCCATGCGCCGTTGCGCAGCGTCTCGTCGAACGAGCCGACGCGATCGAAGACCGCCTTCCGCACGAGGGCGGCCGAGGGCACCGCCGCGGGGATCACCCCTCGCAGCGGGCGCGTGCGGACGGTCGCAGGATCGATCTCCGGACTGAGGAACTCCTCGGCATAGCCGAACACGAAGTCGAGCGTGGGATCGGCCGCGAGTGCTCCGAGCTGCGCCTCGAGCTTGCCGCTCGTCCAGAGGTCGTCGGAATCGCAGAACGCGACGAACTCCCCGGTCGCGTTCCGCACGCCGGTGTTCGAGGAACCTGCGGGCCCCCGGTTCTCTTGTTGGACCAGACGCCCGGGCGGTACGAAGCGGCGCGCGACGTCGACGCTCCCGTCGGTGGAGCCGTCGTCGACGAGCACCAACTCGAAGTCGCGGTTCTGCGCGAGCACGCTCTCGATCGCCTCGGCGAGGTACTGCTCGCGGTTCCAGAACGTGATGACCACGGTGACGCTGACGCCGGTGCTCGTGCCATCGGTGCTCATGTGGCCCGCGCGTCCTCGATCACGCGCTTGATCGCATCGGGTACCGCCGAGCGATCCGACCCGAGCTCGAGCTCGTAGCAGGGCAGCGCGCGCGTGAGGCCCGCGAGTGCGTGCAGTGTTGATGCCGCGCCGCCCGCCAGCTGACCGACGGTGCTGGGGGCGAGTGCCTGGAGCGCGCGACGCGGCGTCGTGCGCGACGCCGAAGTCTGCGCGACGCCGGGCATCAAGGTGGGGACAACGACCGCGCTGAGCGACAAGCTGGTCGCGAGTTGAGCGGGACACGCGCGGGACAGCATCAGCAGCACTTTGTCGTCCGAGGGATGAGCAAGCGGAGCGGCACTCTCGCGCAACCTCGGGTACCGCGGCAGATCGACGGGCAGAACCTTGCCGGATGCATAGAGCCCGAACGCCGTGGGGCGCGGCTCGGTCGTGACGAGACAGTAATCGTCGGCTGCGTAGTCGAAGCCGGCCTCTGCGCAGGTGAGCGCGATCGACGACTTGCCCGCACCGCCCGGGCCCACGAGCAGGACAGCCCCGCCATCAGTACCCACCGCGCCGGCGTGGGCGAGCACACAACCCCGCGGGGCGCGCGCCCAGTGGAAGACGTGACGGAACGGCGCGCCGCGCTCGCCGTGGGTGAGTACTCCGGGTGAGTCGACGGCGAACCAAGCCTCGTGCGTCTCGCGATCGAGGCCTTCGAACTGTGCACGCTCGCGAGACGACGATGCGAACCGCGAACGACCCACGATCGATCGCGCGGCGGCGGGCGCCTCCCGGTGTGCGGGAAGTAGCGGCACCGAGGCGCAGGTGGACGCCGTGTCCCAGGCGTGGACGGTGAGCACGGGCTCCGTGCTCGAGTCGACGGCGCGGGTGATGCTCGATCGCGGGCGCGAGATGATCGATCAAGGCGTCGCCCGCGAACCGGAATCGGACCGGATCACCGGCGACGACCTGCACCCACTCGACGACTCCGGCCGCGGAGGCGGCACGGGCGAACGCATTGCGCGCGTGGATCAGTACGTCGTGGAGCTGCGCGACCGCAACCTCGGCGGCGGCGGCGGCCGTCGGCGAGTCATGCGTCATCGCGCGGTCGCGGCCATCCTTCGTCCTCGTCGACCTCGTGGACCGGATCGAGCAGGATCAGGTGCTGCATGTCGGTGTACTTCTCGAGCACCGGCAGCTCGAACGCATCGGCGGGGCGCTCGATCGTGTCCGCCGTGATCGCGGCGGATCGCGAGACGTCGGCCGGCACGATCAGCTCCTCCGCCCTGAGTTGCTCCACGAACGAGCCCACCTGCGCACCGACGTCGGCACCATTGTGGGAGGTGGCATCGAGCGCGGAGGTGATCGCCCCGAGGCTCACGCCCCGCTCGATCGCGTCCCAGATCACTGCGCCCGTGCTGCGGAGGCTGTAGTAGTTGCCCGAGTCGAGGTGGATCATGACGACCTCGCCGTCGACCGTCTCGCTCACCACCGTCGGGCTGTTGACGCGGAAACGGGCCGACTCCATTGGCTCCACGCTACCCGGCTCGGACGAGCCGCCGCGAAGTGCTGCAAGGGGCGACGCGAAATGCAGGTAGCGTGCGAGCGATCAGGATCCTCGTCTTCACCCCCGCCTTCCCGCCGAAGTTGGGAGGCCTCGAGACGCTGTTGGGTGAGTACGTCGGCGCCCTCGTCGAGCGCGGGCACACCGTCGACGTGCTCACGTCAACGGAACCCGGTGATCTCCCGGAGGACGACGTCTGGCGGGGCGCGCCCGTGCACCGTGTCCCGATGCACTCCCCGCTCTATGAGCAAGACGTCTCGCGCATCACCCAGGTGCGCACGAAGGTCTCGGCGCTCAAGCGCGACCTCGCTCCCGATGTGCTCCACGTGCACATGGCCGACGGCTCGGTGTTCTTCCACACACTCACCGAACCGGCGTACACCGGTCCAACCCTCGTGACGGTGCACAGCGCGCTGGCGGCCGCCGAGGCACGCCCGGGCACGCCCTTGCATCGCGTCCTGACGGCGGCCGACTGGGTCACCGGCTGCTCCCGATCGATGCTCGAGCAGACCCGGCGGGTCGTGCCGGAGATCGCGCCGCGGAGCAGCGTCGTGCTGAACGGGATGAACACCGACCGCATCATGGTGAGCCCGTTACCGTTCGATCCTCCGGTCGTCCTGCTCCTGGGCAGGCTCGTGCCGGTCAAGGGCTTCGATGTCGCGCTGCGTGCCTGCGCGACTGTGCTGCGCGAGTTGCCGGACGTGACCGTCGCGCTCGCAGGCGACGGTCCCGAGCGGAACGCGCTCGGCGCGTTGGTCGACGAGTTGGGTCTCGGCGACGCCGTCGAGCGACTCGGCGGTGTGCCGATGGACGAAGTTGCGGCAGTGCTCCGCCGCGCGACGGTCGTCGTCGTTCCGTCGCGCTACGAGGAGCCGTTCGGGCTGGTCGCGGTGGAGGCCGGACTCGCCGGTCGGCCGGTGGTGGCGAGCCGAATGGGGGGCCTCCCCGAGGTGGTCGAGGACGGCCGGAACGGCCTCCTCGTCCCGCCGGATGATCCCGACGCGTTGGCCGGCGCGGTGCTGACCGTGCTCCGAGACCCGGCGTTGGCCGCGCGACTGGGCGATGAGGGCCGCGCGCGCGCCGAGCGCGACTTCGGTCTCGACCGTCACGTCGACGCGTACGAGGAGCTGTTCGTGAACCTTCTCGCTCGCTGAAACGAACCACCGCTACGAGAGACTGACGCCGCCAAGGGGGGTGGGTCACATCACACACGATCCGCGTCGCGAGGCGTCCGATCGAGTGGGCGGCCGCTTCGACGTACGAGTGTTGGAGCCGTCGCCGCCGGCGCTGGCCGAGCCGCCGTACTTCGCCGACGACCCGCTGGCGCTCGAGCCCCGCGCGCCGCTTCTGCCGCTGCTCAGCCCGGTTGCCAACGGCGATCTCACCTGGGACTCGCTCGCCCGCCGCGAGCCCGCACTCCGGGAGTGGTGCGCCGACCGCTGGCTCGGCGCCTGGCGGCGCTTGCCCGCGCTGTCCGCGGCGGCCGATGCCCTCGAGGCCACCCGAGCTTCCTGGCACGCGCTCGCCGAACAGGTCGTGGCCCCGGTCCGGCGACGCGCCAACGGCAAGATCGGCCTGCGGTTCACACGGGGCGGGTTCGGCACTCCCTTTTTCGACGACGACGGGGTCGACCGAGCAGGTGCGCGTCGAGGGCACCGATCTGGTCGTCGTGCACGGTGGTACCGAGCGACGCGAGCCCGATCACGACTGTCGCGGCGGCCGGCGCGGCTCGTGGGCATCGAGCCGGGTGCGCCTGCCGACCTGTACCACCCGGCAACCCATGCCGACCCCGACGCACGGCTCGTGGTCGATCCGGCCGCGGCTCGGCTCCTCGGCGACTGGTTCGGGTTCGCGTGCTCGGTGCTCGAGGAGCTGCGCGTCGAAGCGCACGCTGACGAGCGCCGCGTGCAGCTCTGGCCCGAGCACTTCGACCTCAGCATCGACGTCGGCGACGAAGCCGCGGACAGCCGCGGTACGTTCGGCGCGTCTCCCGGCGACGCCGCGCATCCCGAGCCGTACCTGTACGTGACGCACTGGGCGGAGACGGTGCCGAGCGATCCGTTCTGGAACGACGACGCGTTCGCCGGCGCGAGCTTGTCGTACGCCGCGCTCCTGACTGTCGAGGACCAACGCAACACCGCGCTCGACTTCTTCCGCACCGGAGTCCACGTGCTCGGCGGTCGCTGAACACGGAACCGGCGTCAACAGACCGCGGGTAGAGCGCCGCGAACCGGCGTCGCGATCGACGAGTACATCGATCTCCACGATCTCGAGCTTCGCTGACCGGAGGACGCTCGGTCTACGCCCCAGACAGCGCGACGAGCGCGGTGCCGGTCAACACGGTCCACGTCGACCGCAGGTGACGGCGGAGCAGCACGAACGTGAGGATGACGATTGCGGCCATGGCGACCGCGTTCAGCGCGCGAGCGGTGGTGCTCGGCTCGATGCCCAGGCGCAGGCCGAGTGCCAGCAGCCCCGACAGGCCTGGTGGCCAGGCCGTGAGCGTGTAGCCGCAGTGGTCGGTGAAGCCCCGCCCCGCGACGAGGTTCCGGGCCGACGCCACCTACTGGACGGAATCGGAACTCACTCCGGCCCGTGGCGGGTGGCCAGCAGCACCAGCACCAGCACCGCGGAGAGCGCCGCGAGCCCGGCGGCGGCAGCGAGCGCCCGGGCGCGACCGTCCGGAGCGCGTCAGTCATGCTCGGCGGACAGTACCGTTTTCGCCCATGGCCGACGCGCGCTTCGCCGATCGGGTCGCGGCGCGCCAGACTGTCGTCGCGGTCGTCGGGCTCGGCTACGTCGGCCTCCCACTCGCGATCGCGTACGCACAGGCGGGTTTCCGTACGATCGGCCTCGACGTCGACGAGGGACGGATCGAGGCGCTCGGAGAGGGCGTCAGTCACGTCGACGACGTGGCCGACGCCGCCGTCGCAACCGCGGTTGTCACGACGTTCGAGCCCACCATCGATGCGGCACGCCTGCGCGACGCCGACGTGATCTTCCTGTGCGTGCCGACCCCGTTCGACGCGACGAAGACACCCGATCTCTCGTTCGTCCGGGCTGCGGGCCACACGGTGGCCGAGACGCTCCAGCCCGGCACGCTCGTGGTCCTCCAGTCGACGACGTATCCCGGCACCACCGTCGAGGTGCTGCAGCCGATCCTCGAGGCGGTGAGCGGCCTGAAGCGCGGGAACCGACTTCCACCTCGCGTACTCACCCGAGCGCGTCGATCCCGCGAACGACGACCTGGACGCTCGCGAACACGCCGAAGATCTGCGGCGGGGTCACCCCCGAGTGCGCGGACGCCACGCGCGTGCTGCTCGAAGCGATGATCGGCGAGCCCGGGCTCGTCACCGTCGTGCCGTCGCCGTCGGTGGCCGAGATGGCGAAGCTCGCCGAGAACACCTACCGCGCCGTGAACATCGCGTACGTCAACGAGCTGGCGATGCTCGCGCACGAGATGGGCATCGACATCTGGGACGTGCTCGACGCCGCCGCGACGAAGCCGTTCGGCTACCAGGCCTTCCTGCCCGGTATCGGCCCCGGTGGTCAGTGCATCCCGGTGAACCCCTACTACCTGTCGTGGCGTGCGCGCGAGTACGACTTCCACACCAGCTTCATCGAGCTGGCCGGCGACATCAACCTCCGCATGGCAAGCTACGTGATGCACCGGATCCACAGCTTCACGAACCGCGTCGGTCGCCCGCTGGAGGGTGCGCGCGTGCTGTGCCTGGGCGCGGCGTTCAAGGCCGGCGTGAGCGACGTGCGCAACTCGCGCGCGGTGCGCGTGATGGAGCTCCTCGAGAAGGAAGGCGCGCACGTCGATTTCTGCGACCCGCTCGTGGCCGAGCTCACGCATCGGTGGGGCTGCGCGCAAGGCCGTTCCGCTCGAGGCGCTGCCGCTCGGCGAGATGGACCTCGTGGTCGTGCTCGTGCGCAACCCGGCGTGGCCCGTCGACACCGTGCGCGCGTCCGGCGTGCCGGTGTTCGACGCGGTCAACGCGCTCGGGTGCGCCCGACGGTCCACGCCACGAGCGCTTGTGACGGCACCGCGCCGGATTCGTGTCCTCTGGCTCACCAAGGGCCTCGGGCCCGGGCGGGACCGAGCGGTTGCTCGTGGAGCACGCGACGGCCGGCGACCCGGACGGGTTCGAGTACGAGGCCGCGTACCTGCTGCCCTGGAAAGACCACCTCGTCCCCGAATTGGCCCGGCGAGGCGTTTCCGCGCACTGCCTCGGTGTGCGTACGGAGGCCGACGTGCGTTGGCTGCACGCGTCTCGACCATCTGATCCACCGGGGCCGCTTCGACATCGTGCACTGCCACTCCCCATCGGTCGCGGCGGTGGCGCGGCCACTCGCAAAGGCCCGCTCCCGCGCGCGTCGTCCGGCGCTCGTGTACACCGAGCACAACCGCTGGCCGTCCTACCGAGCGGTGACCCGCGCCGCGAACCGCGCCACGTACCGAATGAACGACGCGATCATCGCGGTATCCGACGACGTACGCGCATCCATCCCGCCCGCGCTGCAATCGCGCGTCGAGGTGGTCGTGCACGGAGTCGACCTGGATCGGGTGCGCTCGGCACGCGGCGAACGTGACGCGGTACGCGCCGAGCTCGGCGTTGCGCCGCGGCGAGCTGCTCGCGGTGACGGTCGCGAACCTCCGCGCGCACAAGAACTATCCCGGATCTGCTCGCGGCCGCGCAGCTCGTGGTCGATCGCGATGTCCCGGTACGGTTCGTCGCGGCCGGGCAGGGGCCCCTCGAAACCGAGATACGCAACGCAGCACGCCGCACTCGGCGCTCGGAGACCAGTTCCAGCTGCTCGGCTACCGCGAGGACGCGACTCGGCTGATCGCGGCCGCCGATCTCTTCGTGCTCGCGTCGCACCACGAGGGACTTCCGGTGACCGTGATGGAGGCGCTGGCCCTGGGCGTACCGGTGGTCGCGCCGGCGGTTGGCGGGCTGCGCGAAGTCGTGACCGACGGCGAGAGCGGCGTGCTCGTGCCGCCCGACGACCCGATCGCGCTCGCCGACGCGATCACGAGCGTCGCAACCGACGCCGAGCTCCGCGCCAAGCTCGGCGCCGGAGCCGTTCGTGACGGAACACGGTTCTCGGCTGCGGACGCGGCCGCGCGCATCGAGTCGATCTACCGAGCGGTCGTATAGACCACCGCACCCGCGACGACGAACCCGAGCGCAGTCAACCCCGCCGCCACCCAGCCCGACTCCTCGAACCCCGCGACGCGAGCGCAGAACAGGACCAGAGCGAGGAGCACGCCCGCGATCAGCCACTGCCTCGCGCCGCGGGCCGCCGCCAGGGTGGGCGCGAACACGACCACTCCGACACAGGCAAGCCCGCCCACGACGGAACCGGGCCTCGGGTAGCCGCCGGCCGCCGCCGTCCATACGAGCACTCCGACAGCGGCGCTCGCCGCGCCCGGGAGCGTCGCCAGCCGCGGGAAGAGCGCGAGCAGAGCCGCCACCCCGAACGCCCCGAGCAGCGGACGCACCGGGTCGGTCTCGGGCACGCCGACATAGATACCGGCGGCCGCGACGAGCAGGAACAGCGCCGCCGGCCGTGGGGCACGTTCGTCGAAACGCTCCGCCGCCGGGCCGAACAGCACGATCGCCCCGAAGGCCAGGATCGCGGCCCAGAGCGGCACGGGCTCGGGCAGCGACACTGCGACGAGGATTGCGCCGGGCGCCGCCGCGATGCACTTCGGCGCGAACGACCGCGCTCGACGAGTGGTCCACGCACCCGCGGCCAACACCGCGAGCCCGACGACGAACTGCGTCTCGAGCCGCTCCTCGACGGAGTATCCGACCAGCGTCGCGAGCACCGCGATCGCGGGTGCGCCGCGGAGATCCCCGGAGCCGCGCGCCATGACCACCACCACGCCGGCGAGCAGCACAGCCGTCAACACTGCTGCTTGGAAGCCAGCGTCGTCGAGTACCACGTCCATCCCCGTAGCATCGTCCAGATGCCGGACGCCGCGCGCGACCGTTCAAGGTTGCGCACCTCACGACCGTCGACGTGAGTCTGCGCTTCCTTCTCCTCGCCCAGCTGCGCGCGATACGCGACGCGGGCGGGGAGGCGATCGGCATCAGCGCGCCCGGCCCGCATGCCGTCGTGCTCGAACGCGAGGGCATCCGCCACATTCCGCTCGGATCGTCGACCCGGTCGTCGGATCCGCTCGCCGACGTGCGCGCCGCGCGCGAGCTGTACGACATCCTCCGGCGCGAGCGCGTCGACGTCCTCCACACGCACAACCCGAAGCCCGGCGTGTACGGACGAGTCGTCGGGAGGCTGCGCGCGCGTCCCGATCGTCGTGAACACCGTGCACGGTCTCTATGCGACCGAGGACGATCCGTGGCCGAAGCGCGCATCGGTGTACGCGCTCGAAGCCGTCGCGGCGCGGTTCTCCGATGCCGAGCTGATCCAGAACCCCGAGGACCTCGCGCTGATGCAGCGGTTGCACCTCACGAGGAACGCGCGCCTGCTCGGCAACGGCGTCGATCTCACGCGGTTCGACGCCACTCGTTTCACGTCCGAGGAGCGGCGCGCGGCGCGTGCGGCGATCGGCGCTCGCGACGACACGGTGGTCATCGGCGCGGTGGGGCGCCTGGTCGCGGAGAAGGGCTACCCCGAGCTGTTCGAGGCGACCGCCGCGCTCGACCGGCCGACCGCTTCCTGCTCGTGGTCGCCGGTACCGAAGATCCCGACAAGCCCGACGCGCTGTCACCCGCGATTCTCGCCGCCGCCCGCGATCGGGGTGTCGTGTTCATCGGCCACCGGGACGACATCGAGACGCTCTACGCGGCGATGGACATCTTCGTGCTCGCGTCGCACCGCGAGGGCTTCCCGCGCGTCGCGATGGAGGCGGCCGCGATGACGCTTCCCGTCGTGGCCACCGACGTGCGCGGGTGTCGCCAGGTGGTCGACGACGGCCGCACCGGCTTCCTCGTGCCGGCCGGCGACGCGTGCGCCCTCGCGCGGGCGATCGCCCGGCTCGGCGACGACCCCGCGCTCCGGCGCGGCATGGCTCTCGCCGGCCGGGAGCTGGCGGTCGCCGAGTTCGACGAGCGCCGCGTCGTCGCGCGGGTGCTCGCCACGTATGCGGACGTCGCCGCCCGGAAAGGCCTGCCGTGTGACCTCGGTCATGATCACTCTGCGTAGCTCGGCGGCGTCCCTCGGTAACAACTCCCGAACGCACTAGGTTGTGCGGCCAGCAGCGGGTGGGCAGGGGTCGGGTGATCGGGTGACGGACACCTCTCAGCAGCAGGACTCCGCTCGGCGCGAGGGGACGCCGGACCGGCGGATCGGGCCACGCCTCGCGCGAGCCGCCGTCCAGATTCGGGGCGACGTTCCGCTCGTGGTCATCGACCTCCTGATCACGGTCGTCACGTACACGCTGCTCTTCGCATTGCGGTTCGACTTCTCGGTTCCCTCCCGCTACCTCGACAAGCTGGAGGTCTACCTCCCGGTCGCCTGCGCGGTGCACCTGCTGGCGAACTGGGCATGGGGCTGTTACGGACGCACCTGGCGTCACGCGAGCATCGACGAAGCCCGCCGCCTGCTCTGCGCGGGGGCCAGCTCCGGCATCGTCCTGTTCCTGCTCTTCGCGTGGGGCACGGAGCACATCCCCTACACCGTGCTGATCGCGGGCCCGATCGTCGTCACGTTCCTGTTCGGCATGGTGCGGTTCCAGTCACGCCTGTTCGCGTTCCGGCGGTTCGGCGACCGGAAGAGCGGCGTGCGCGTCGCCGTCGTCGGCGCGGGCGCCGCCGGTTCGGCCGCGCTCCGCGAGATGCGTGAGAGCGGGCAACTCGGCCTGGTTCCGGTGGTCGCGGTCGACGACGACCCCTCGTTGCGCGGCCGCCAGATCCACGGTGTGACGATCGCGGGTGGAATCGACGAGCTCGCGGCGATCATCGACGATCGCGACGTCAACCAGGTCCTCTACGCGATCCCGTCGGCTCCGTCGTCGGTGTTGCAGCGCGTCGCCGATGCCGCCGAGGAAGCCCGCATCCCGGTCCGTGTGCTCCCCGCCCCGTCGTCGTGGGTGCACGGCCTGCCCCACTTGCGTGAGCTCCGCGACCTGCGCATCGAAGACCTGCTCGGCCGGCACGCCGTCGACGATCGACCTCGCGCCGGTGCGCGAGCTGCTCGCGGGCAAGCGCGTGCTCGTGACCGGCGGCGGCGGATGGATCGGTTCCGAGATCGCTCGCCAGGTCGCGGAGTTCTCGCCCGGAGACGCTCGTGCTGCTCGATCACGACGAGACGCACCTGCACGACGCCGCTGCACGAAGTCGACGCCCCCGGCGAGCTCGCACTCTGCGACATCCGCGACGCGTCGGCGATCGAATCCCTGTTCGCACGAGTGCGCCCCGAGGTCGTGTTCCACGCGGCCGCCCACAAGCACGTGCCGATCCTCGAAGAGCACGCGTGCGAGGCGATCCACACGAACATCGCCGGCACCGCCAACATCGTCGACGCCTGCGCGCGCGTGGGCACGACGCACCTGGTGTGCATCTCCACCGACAAGGCGGCCACTCCGAGCGGGGTGATGGGTGCGTCGAAGTGGGTCGCCGAGCAGGTCGTGCTCGCACGCGCACCGCAGGACGCCGCCTACTGCTCGGTGCGCTTCGGCAACGTTCTCGGGAGTCGCGGCAGCGTGATCCCCACGTTCCAGCGCCAGATCACCGCCGGTGGCCCCGTCACCGTCACCGACCCCGCGATGACGCGATACTTCATGAGCACCGACGAGGCGGTCCGGCTCGTGCTCCTGAGCGCGGCCGCGGTCACGTGCGATCGCCGCGTGCTCGCGCTCGAGATGGGCGAGCAGGTCAACATCTACGAGCTCGCCGAGCGGATGATCCGGCTGTGCGGCTACCAGCCCGGCACCGACATCGAGATCGAGATCACCGGCATGCTGCCCGGCGAGAACCTGAGTGAGCAGGTGATCGGGCACGCCGAACACCGGGAGCCCGGCGAAGACGGCCCGATCGTGACGATCGCGCCGGTCCCCGTCCCGCGCGGAGCTCGACGAGTGGCTCGACCGGCTCGAGACCCTGGCGATCGCCGGCGATCACGACGCCGCCCGCACCGCACTGCTCGCGCTCACCGCGCGTGCGCTCGCCGAGCACCGAGGACGGCACCGACGCTACGGAGGAAGACCGACTGCGTTCGGTGCAGACGCACTCGTAGCATGCCCTGATGCCCTCCGGAGCCGGCTCGCCGTTCGGGCACGGAGCCGGCTGCGCTCGCGGTCAGCACGGAGAACCGCTGGCTGCTCGTGTTCATCGTCGTCGCCGCGATCGTGCTCGTCGCGGGCACCGTTGCCCGTCGTGCCGCGCGGCGCACGACGGACGGAAGCGGGAACGGTCGAGGTGTGCGGCGCCGGGCGGGCGCGTTGCTGGCGCTCGGTCCGCTGATCGGGCTCGCGCTCGCGCCGTCGGCCGACACCCTCACCGTGGTCGCGGCCGTTGGCGGGGCGGCGCTGGCGGTCGTCGGCATGACGGTGGAGCGCGCACGCGTGCCGACCGCCTCACGATGACGGCCACGATCGTGGCCGCGGCCGGTCGCCGTGATCGCCGGCGCGCGCTTCGGGCCCACCGGGGTCGACGCGCTCGACGTGATCTTGGCGTTCGCGTTCATCGTCGTGGTGACCCAGGCGGCCGACGGGCTCGGCAACGTCGACGGCCTCGCCTCCGGGATCGGCGCCGCCTCGGCCGCCGGACTGTTCGCGCTCGCCGGCTTCGGCGGCCAGGACGACCTCGCCACGGTCGCCCTCGGCCTCCTCGGCGCGTGCTTCGCGTTCCTCGCGTTCAACCTGCGCCCGGCGTCGCTCTTCGTGGGCCGCGCCGGGCGACTCGCGATCGGGTACACGCTCGCGGTCGGCGTGCTCGCGGTCCACGTCGTGCCCGCCGCACCCCGAGAGCTGGTGACTCCGCTGATCCTCGCGGGAGTGCTCTTGGTCGACGCGTCGGTCGTGGCGATCGACCGCCTGCGGCGTCGCCGCCCGCTGAGTGCGCATCGCCCCGATCACGTCGTGCACCGGCTGGCGGTGCTCGGCTGGACGCCCGGCGAGGCGGTGATCCTGCTCGTGTTCGCGCAGGTGCTGCTCTCCGCGATCGGCGTGTTCACCGGGCGCGCGGTGCTGCCGCTCTGGCTGGGCGTGGGGTCGGCGGCGCTCGTGGTCTTCGTGCTCACCGTCGAGGTCGGGCGGGCCGAGCTCGACCGCGATCGCGCGGCGGGATTCACGCTCCCGGTGAAGCTCGTGATCGGCGCGTTCCTCCTCGTTGTCGTCGCCGGGATCGCACCGATCGCGTTGGTCGCGAACGACGCGAGAACCGACATGGAGAACGGGCGTGAGGCCGCGAGCCGCGGGCTCGCCGCGGCGCGCGACGGTGACACGATCACGGCCACCGCGGCCTTCCACGAAGCGGCACTCACGTTCCAGCGCGCGCGCGACAAGCTCGAGTCACCCTTGTTGGTCGGCGGACTGGTGGTGCCGTTCCTCGCGCCGAACGTGCGCGCGGCCCGCACGCTGGCCGAGATCGGCACCGATCTGGCCAACGCCGGCGAGTCGGTCACGATCGCGGTCGATCCCGAGTCGCTCTCCATCGTCGACGGTCGTCTCCCACTCGAGGAGGTGCGGAAGCTCACCCCGAAGCTCCGTGCGGGAGCCGACGTGCTGTCGAGCGTCGACCGCCGTCTCGACGACGTCCGCGACGATCCGTACCTGGCGGCGCCCGTGCGCGAAGCCGTTCGCAAGGTCCACACGCAGCTCGCGCGTGCCGATCGGGAGGCGCAACACGCGGCCGCGGCGGCCGAGCTCGCGTCCGCGATCTTCGGTGGCGACGGCACCCGCCGATACCTCCTCGTCGTCCAGAACAACGCCGAGTCGCGCGCCACCGGCGGGTTCATCGGCAGCTACGGGCTCATCACCGCCCAGGACGGCAAGCTCCACGTCGGAGACCTGCTGCGAACGGGCATCTGGAACGATGCACGTACGCGCGGTTCCCGACGTCACCTTCGAGGCGCCGACTGACTACCGGAACCGCTACACGCAGTTCGCGCCCGCCACCACGCTGCAGAACATCAACCTGTCGCCCGACTTCCCGAGCGTCGGGCAGGTGCTGATGAGCCTCGCGCCGCAAGCAGGGGTCGGAGCCGTCGACGGCGTGCTGGCGGTCGACCCCGAGGGCCTCGCCGCGCTCCTTCAGCTCACCGGTCCGGTCGACGTCGTGGGATGGCCGACGCAGATCACCGCCGAGAACGTCGTCGACGTGACCCTGCGCGACGCGTACGCGGCGTTCGAGGACACCCCGGAGCGAGCCGATTTCCTCGGCGACGTCGCCCAGGTCGCGGTCGACGCCGCGACGAACGGGAACCTCGGCCGGCCGGCTCAGATCGCGAAGGTGCTCGGCCGTGCCGCCCACGAGGGCATCTGGTGCTCGCGTTCGCGCGCCCGAAGAGCAGCGCCTCGCCGCCGAGCTCGGGGTCTCCGGGCGGATGGACCCGGTGCAGCTCCGACGCGGTCGCGGTCACGTCGTCGAACGCATCCGCGAACAAGATCGACTTCTACCTGAACCGCACCGTCTCGTACCAGGTGCAGCTCGACCCCGACACGCGCGAGCGAGCTCGGCCCACGCGTCGGGTGAGCTCAAGGTCACCCTCGACAACACCGCGCCCGCCGAGGGACTCCCGCAGATCGTGATCGGGCCGTTCGATCCGCGCTTCTTCGCCGGAGAGAACCGCTCGTTCGTGTCGCTCTACTCGCCGTTGCGGATCGCGTCGGCCACGATGAACGGGAAGGCAACGTCCGTCGCGCCGGGTAAGGAGCGCGGCCGCAACGTGTACTCGGTCTTCGCCGACATGCCCGCGAAGAGCACCGCGGCGCTCGATCGCGCGACTTTCCGGCACCGTGATGTTGCACGACGGCTGGTACGACGTGGTCGTGCGTCACCAGGCCACGCTCAACCCCGACCGGGTACACGTGTCGGTCGACGTCCCCGAGGGCTGGCGCATCGACCGGGCGCCGGGCATGGAGCGCCCATTCTCGGGTCGCGCGTCGGCCACGCCTCGAGCTCGAGCGCACGAAGACACTTCCGCGTGCACATCGTGCGCGACCCCGGAACGTGGGACCTGTGGTCGCGTCTCGAGGCCGGCGTGTGATCCTCGTCGTCTGCACCGCGAACCAGTGCCGGTCGCCGCTCGCCGCCGCGGCCCTGCGGAGGCGCCTCGCCGATCGTGACCCCCCGACCGACGTGGAATCGGCCGGGCTCGGCGCCGACGGGTTCCCCGCAACGTCACCCACGGTCGACGCGGCGATCGCTCTGGGCCTCGATCTCTCGAGCCACCGGAGTCGCCAGGTCGACGCCCTACTCGTCGACCGAGCCGAGCTCGTCGTCGGCATGGAACGCCGGCACGTGCGCGAGGTGGTGGTGCTCGATCAACGCGCGTTCCCGCGCACGTTCACGCTGAAGGAACTCGTGCGACGTGGCTCCGAGATCGGACGCACGCGAGCCCCTGGAGTCGCTCGCGGCGTGGCTCGACCGCGTGAACGCCGGACGTCGCCTCACCGATCTCCTCGGCTCGTCGCGCGACGACGACGTCGCCGATCCCACTGTCGACCCGCTCGCGGATTACGACGCGATGGGGCGCGAGGTCGACGACCTCGTGGCGCGGCTCGTCGACCTCGCATTTCCGGCTCGCCGTTCGGGCACGTAGCCGGCTCGCCGTCCGGGCACGGAGCCGGCTCGCTCGTAGACCGCGGTCACCGAGAGCAGCACGAACACGAACGGCATCGCCTGGGACCGCTGGCGCGCGAGGATGCCGAAGTTGGCGATCGTGCCGAAGCCGAAGATGAACATGGCGAGATAGAACAGCGCGAACGTCACGTACGGTTCTCGTCGCAATCGCCACGGAATGGTGACGATCCGCCGCCACGACGCGACGACGATGCACCAGAGCGCCAACGCTTCGAGCGCGGCGGCGGTTTGTTCGAGCCCGCCCGTCTCCGTGGGGAACGGCCGGAACAGCACGGTCACCGCGGCTTCCGCATACCCGACCGGATTCGTGGGATCGGCCGGGGTGAACGCCGAGCCGCCGAGGTTGGTGCGGCTCTCGTTGATCGCGAGCACGGCATTGACGTCGGTGATGTCAGCCGAGCCGACGATCGACCCGAAGCGCTGGGCGAGCACCCCGCCGAGCACCACCAGCACCACCAGACCCGCCACCTTTCCCATCGAGCCCGCGGTGACCCTGCCGCCGCGGTCGGGCTGGCGGCCCACGAGGAACGCGAGCGCGAACGCAACGAGCTCGAGCAAGGACACGTGGGGACGCACGATGCTCCCTGCCAGCAATCCGACGGCGAGCAAGGAGTAGCCGCCGGGCCGGTGCACCAGGACGCGCGCGGCACCGAGCGCGCCGATGCCGAGGGTGAAGAGCATCCAACCGTCCTTGCCGATGCTCGACGGCCAGAACAGCAACGTGGGCCAGAGGAAGATCAGGAGCGCGTACCGAAAGTGATCGGCGTCGGGAAGCGCGGTCACGAAGGCGCGGTAGAGCAGCCAGCAACCGATGAACCCGAGCCAGGCGAAGACGAGGAACGTGGCGAAGTTGTTCGCGTTCGTGACCACTTCGACGAGACCTGTGAGGAAGTTCAAGCCGCCGGTGCCGGGCACCGTGCCCTTCACGTCGACGCCGAAATCGAAGTGTCGGAAGCTCACCGCGAGGTTCGACCCGATCAAGTGGTAGCTCGACGCGTCGGTGGCATTCCCGAACCGGTAGAAGCTCGCCGCGAACCTGAGCAACAGACCGGTGGCGAGCAGGCCCGCGAGGTCGAAGCGTGCCTCCGTGCGCGCCGCCCAGACGAAGAGGGGGGCGGTGACGAGCAGGAGCAACGGGATCACCGCGATCGCCACGCCCACCTGCCACTTGGACGGGTCGGTGACCCAGAGCCATACCGCGATCCCCAGGTCGAACGTGAGCACGACGGCCGCGACCGCCCGCCATCCCGTCTTTCGGTCGGGCGCTTCGTCGCGTCGAGGACGGGGAGGGCGGTACGCGCGCGGGACAGGCCGTGCGCGTCATCGCCCTCTCAGAGCGTCCGCGGCTCGTCGGTGGCCTCTGATTGTGCGACGAACATGTCGGTCGCGGCTTCGGACGTATCGAGGGCGGTGTCGTCGGCTTTGCCGTTCGCGCGTGCCGCGCGTGCAGTGCGCCGACTTCCCGTGGGTTCCGGCACCCGCCCGCGCTGGTAGTAGTAGTAATAGTCGTTGGCGACTTCGGAGGCCGCCACGAGCACCACACCGGCGAGCGGCACGTCGAGGCGGGTCAGCAGGTCCATCGAACGCTGCGCGGTGTCCATAGTGGTGAGCTCCGGACGCGCGACGAGCAGCACGAGATCGGCGGCACTCACCACCTCCACCGCGTCGTTCGCGGTGAGGAGCGGTGCGGTGTCGAGCACGACGACGTCGAAGCGACCGCGCGCGGCGCTGATCACCTGACGCTGCGCGGCCACGACCTGCGCGGGGTTGGCGCCCGGATCGACCAGCACGTTGGTGACGACCTTCACCCCCGGTACCGAGGTGTCCTGCACGCGGCGCGGTTCGTCGCTCAAGTCGAACATCTCGTGGATCGACGGGCGCCGGAAATCGCAGTTCACGACGAGCACCGACGCTCCCGCCTCGCCGAACACCGCGGCGAGGTTCGCGCTGGTGGTGGTCTTCCCCTCACCGGGTGACGCCGACGTGACCATCACGACGAGCGGCCCCTGGGGATCGGGCTCGAACAACGAGCCCGAGGTGTTGCCACCAGCACTCCGCCCGGGCACGGAGCCGGCACCGTTCGTGGTGGTGGGCGCGGTAGGACCGCGCTCCGCCGCGAGGGCAGCCGTCTGCTGGAACAGCAGCGACGTTCGCACCGCCCGGTATGCCTCGGCCGCGCGTGAGAGTGGTGCGGAAGTGGCCACGATCTCGTGCTGACGCTGCTGGGTCGTGCTCAGGCGCGGCACTTCCGCCAGCACCGGGAGCTCGAACGCGGTCTCCGCGTCTTCTCGCGTGCGGATCCGCCGATCGAGCTTGTGGGCCACGAGCGCGAGCCCCACGCCGGCAAGCAGTCCGAGCAGCCCACCGAGCACCCCGCGTGAGACGGGGTCGTTGAACGACGAGCCGCTCGCCGGCGCGACGAAGGCGTTGTTGTTGCCGCCGGACTGGAAGTGGTTCCGCCCGGTCTCGCCGAGGTTGAGCAACGCGTTGTACTCGCTGCCTCTGATGGGAATCGACTGGGCAGGCTCGAGCGTCGAGACCGCCGCAGTGGGCGCGCCCGACGAGATCCTCTGGAGGTACTGCTGGAAGGTGTTGCTGTAGTTGCTCGCGGCGGCGTCGTACTGCCCCTGCAGGAATTGGTCGGTCGGGTTGGCGGCGAGCTGCCCCAGCAGCGTGTCGCGGTTGGTCTTCAGGTTGTTCAGGCGGTCAGTGAGCGTGTTGACGTCGAGTGTGAACGCTTCCTGCTCCTTCGCGTTCAAGCTCGCGACGAGCTCGCTCGCGAAGGTGTCGGCCAGCGAGGTGGCCCGCTCCGGGCTGGGATCGACCGCGGTGATCTCGAGCGTGTCACTGTCTTGATTGATCGTCGTGGTGATGCGCGCCGCGACGTCGCTAGCGGATGCGGTGGTGCCGAGCTTCTTGGCGACGTTGTTGGGGACGTCGCCGGTGGTCGTGAGGATCGCGATCTGATTCGGGTTGGAGTAGTGCCGCTGGGGCGACCCTTCGGACGAGCCGGTGGCGAACACGAGCGTGTTGGTGGCGCGGTAGTACACCCTCTTGTCCGACGAATGGCGGTCGAGCAGCGTGGAGGCGGCACCGAGCGCGGCCCCCACCAGAGTGGCGGCGACGATGAGGCGCCAGTGGCGACGGAGCACTCGGAAGTAGGCAAGAAGGTCCATGCGTGTGGGGTGTCACTCACCCTTTGCCGCGGTCGGGGCCGATAGGGGGCCAATGGGCGGAGCCAATAGGTGGAGCCGGTCCGGCGGCCAATGGAGTGTAACCGGGGTCGCCGTCGCCTCGATCGTCAGCTTGGACGCCGGACGCGAGCGCCGACGACCACCGGAAACGTCGGATCGTGCTCGCGCAGACGGTCGGCACCGACGTCCTCCACCGAGAGACCGAACAGCGCTGCCGCCCCGGCGAGCACGTTGCCGTAGCCCTCGATGGAGATCTCAGCCGTCGGCGGGAGGTGTGACTCGAGGGTGCGACGCAGGCCGAGCGGGGTGAAGCGCCAGTAGTCGCGGCCAATGGGATCGTCGCGACTCAACGTGGGCACGGTGATGAGGAGCACACCGCCCGGTACGAGCGTGGACCAAGGTTGTCGAGCGCGGTCGGCACATCGGGGAGCAGCTGCAGCGTCTGTGTGACGATCACGCACTCGAAGCTGGAGGGGGGAAGTGAACCGCGCTCGCAAAGATCGGCCTCGAGCGTCGCCTGGGTGTTGTCGGGATCGATGTCGACGATGGTGACGCCGGTCACGCGGTCTCCGCCGAAGAGCCGGGCGTACGTCGGGCGCGACATCTCGAGGACCTTGCCGCCAACGTCCTGCGCGTGCGCACCGACGAAATCGGCGATATAGATCCGGTCGACCGGCAGTCCCCGGTCGAGGCCGAACCGGTCGCTGAAAGGTTGCGTTCGTCGGAAGCTACCCCAGCGCACGCGCCGTCCGGGGCGGTTGCGCGCTGCCCAGTGGCGTGCCCGGAGCAGCTGTCGCCGCACGTCGGCGGGCAGCCGGTGCCACACCGACCCAGGAGCCGCCGGGAACGCGTGGGCGTCACGGTGCGACACGATCCCAGGCGGCGCGTGCCTTGTAGACCGCCTTCCCCGCGAGCACGACCGGCTGTTCCCAGATTCGGGCCGCCGGTGGCATCACGGCATCGGAACGCTCGACGAGCTCCGAACGCATCGTGCCGCGGGTCACCACCGTGGGCTCGACTCCGTACCAGCGGAGACCCGCGGGCCGGGGGCGGAAGATGAGGTCGTCCGCGGTCATGCGCACGGGATACGCCACGTCGAGCAGCCTCCGTGCCGAGGCGAGCCGGATCCGGTAGCACGCGGCGCCGTACGGATTGCGCCGGTACGTGCAGACGCGGTACTTGCCGTCGAGCAGCGGATCGCCAACCGGCGTGGATTCGCGGGAACGGAAGAGCGGATCGAAGTTCACGACTTCCCAGTCCGAGGGGAACAGCTCCGGCGCGCCGAGTAGCGCCAGGAGATCGCGGTGGGCTGCACGTCGTCCTCGAGGATCACGACCTCGGGGATCCGTTCCTCCACCATGCGCTGGTACGCATCCAGGTGCGAGAGCGCACACCCGAGCTCGCCGGCAGTGAGGCCGCGCCCGACGTGGAAGAGCGACCGCCACTGCGAATACCGGCGTCGGTCGTCGGCCGTGAGCCGCAAACCGTCGACCGCCTCGATCACATCGAACGGGATCCTGAGGTCGGCGAAGCCCCGGGCGACGAAGTCACGCCGATTGCGAGCCGCCTCGAGGCTGATCACCCAGAAGGGGGGCAAGGAATTCATCGCCTACCTTGCGGGAGTGCCGTCGAGAAGACCGCGGTCCATGGACGGACGAAACGTACTGCACGCGGCCGGTGTCCCCCGTCTCGTGCGCGAGGCGCAGCTCGCGGCGCTGCGCCTGGAGGGGCGGCTCCTCCACGCTCCCCGAACGCCGAGTTCGGTGGAAGGTTTGCGGATCCTGGCGTGCACGCCCACGTACTTGCCGGAACAGCGGCGAGGTGCCGAGGTCACGCTGCACGTGCTGCTCCGCGATCTCGTGGGGCGCGGCCATGAAGTTCGGGTGCTGCGTACCGAGGCGGGTGCGGCTGGCGTCGTCGACGGCGTCGAGGTGCACAGCCATGTCCACCACCGTCGCGCGCGTGAGCTCGGTGCGTGGTCCGATGTGCTGCTGGGGCAACTCGACGCACGGGGCTTCGCACTCCGTCTCGGCGCACGCTGCCGCCGGCCGGTCACGGTCTCCATGCACATCGGCAATGTCGACCGGCGCGCGCTGTTCGGCCATCCGGACCTCACCGTGTTCGCGTCGACGACCGTGCAACAGCAGTACCCGTGGATCAGACCCGCGATCGTCGTGCATCCACCAGTGCCCGAAGCCGACTACCTCACCACGCCCGGCGACGCGATCACGCTTGTCACCTACAGCGAGCCGAAGGGCGCACGCGTCTTCACCGAGCTGGCGCGCCGTCTGCCCGATCGGCCGTTCCTCACGATCGCGGCCGGAACCGAGCGTCCACCGTCTGCACCGAACATATCTGCCCTCGACGCCGTGGCGGACATGCGCGCGGTGTACGCACGCACCCGGATCCTGCTGATGCCCTCGGTGTACGAGTCGTACGGGCGGGTCGGGCTCGAGGCCGCGGCGTCCGGGATCCCGACGATCGCCCATCCTGTCGCCGGCATCGAAGAGGCGCTCGGCGACGCCGCGGTGTTCGTCGATCGTGACGACGTCGACGCGTGGGTCGACGCGATCCGCCGGCTCGACGCACCGGCGGAATACGCGCGTTGCTCGGCCCTGGCTCGAGCCCGCTTCGAGAGCCTCGACGCCCCGAGCGAGATCGACGCTGCTCGAAGCGGAGACTGCGCGCCGTCGCGTCGGCGTCGATGAGAATGCGGTGAGCGTGTCGCTCCGTCCGCAGCTGCGCGTGCTGCACCGCCGCGTGCTCGTCGGTCGTGCCCGCGACATCACCGCGGACAGCGCCGCGCGATCGGCGCTCGTGCTCGCGCCGCACCCCGACGACGAGACGATCGGTTGCGGCGCGACGATCGCGCGCAAGGTCGCCCGCGGCACGCCGGTGCACGTCGTGATCGCGACCGACAGCGACGACGCGGGGCGGCGGGACGAGTGCGCCGAGGCATGCCGGCGGCTGGGACTCTCCCCCGGCGCGCTCCAGTTCCTGGGCCTCCCCGACGGCGTGCTCGACGCCCACCCGCACGAGCTCGACGCCGCGCTCCGCGCCGGTGGTCGAGCGCTTCCGCCCCGCCGACCTGCATCGCGCCGCTCGCCATCGACGCGCACCCGGACCACCGAGCGCTCGCCGCGGCCGTCGAGCGCCTGCGCGCAGACGAACTGCGCGACGCGACCCGTGCTCTCGTACCCGGTTTGGTTCTGGAACCGGTGGGCGTGGGTCGACCGATCCACGCCGCGTCGCACACAAGACGCCGAGCTCGTCTGGCGACCTCTCGCCGCGACGTTCTCGCTGCAGCCCGCGCGTCGTGCGCACCGGCGGCTTCCTCGCGCACAAGCGGCAACGCGCTCGCGGCGCACGCGAGCCAGACCCTCGACCCCGCCTGGCTCGCGATGTTCCTCGGCTCGGAGGAACTGTTCTTCGAGGCGCGGCCGCTGTGACCGAACGCGTGATGGCCGTCGTGCTCACGTTCGACGCGCGCGCCGGCGCTCGAGGACTGCCTGGCCGCGATCCGCGCGCAGACCAACCCGGTCGACACGATCCTCGTCGTCGACAACGCGAGCGCCGAATCGGTCGACGACCTCGTCGCGGCCACTCCGGGCGCGACCCTGCTGCGTCTTCCCGACAACCGCGGCCCGGCAGGCGGCTACGCCGAAGGACTCGGCGCGTTCCTCGAGTCGGACGCGACGCGGGCGTGGGTGATGGACGACGACTGCGTGCCCGCGCCCGACGCGCTCGCCGCACAACTCGACGATCACCGGGCGCGCGCCGGTGGTGCTCGCGCGCATGGTCGACCGCGACAGCGGCGAGAGCACCGACACCCAGGGATGGTGCGGCGTGCTGCTGGCGCGCGAAGTCGTCGAGCGCCGTCGGCGTTCCCGACCCGGCTCTCTTCTGGTGGAACGAGGACACGGAGTACCTGCAGTGGCGCATCCCGCGTGCCGGGTTCCGCGTCGAACGGTGTACCGATGCAGAGAGTCTCCGTGCGCCGGACAGCGTCCGGACGCGGCCAAGCCCGCGTGGAAGTACTACTACGAGGCGCGCAACCAGGTGTACTACCGGCTCGTGACGCAACGCCTGCGCTCGCGACCGGTGCCGCGCTAGCCTCACGCGTCGGGTGCGCGCACGGCCGCGCCGCGCGTTCGGTCGGGAAGCTCGCCGTGCGGGCGGTGTTCCGCGAGCGCACGCAGCGCGGACGGAAGCTCGCGATGGTCTGGCCGTGGAGCCGTCGACGGCGTGCGCGGCCGGCTCGGGCGCACGGTGCCGGTCGACGCGTCCGACCGGCCCCTCGATCGCGAGTCGCCCCGATGAGCAGCCATGAGCGGCGGGCGAAGCAGGGGGCGATCATGGTGATGCCCCGGCGCCGACGCCGAGGGAGCCCCGGCGATCGCGGGGTTCTGGACGCTGGCGGCAGGATGGGCGACGGCGGCGCAGCGCCGCTTCGGGCAACGCATGGATCGTGACGCTCGACGGTGTCGCGTCACCCGAGCAGGTGCTGTCGTTCGCCGATCCGCGCCGCGAGGTCCCGACGCACGCGCACGCCAGCGCTTCCGTCACGCACCGATGGTCGCTGCGCACCGCGGCCAAGGACGTCGTGCGCGCCGCGACGGGACGCGCGTTCGCGCAGCGTCGGTGAGCACCGGCGAGTGGCGCGACCACGAGCTCGTGTTCGTGTGGCAGCACCACGATCTCTTCCAGTCGGCCGGTGCGCCGTTCGCGCAGCGACATCGGTGCCCGCTCGTGTCGTTCGTCGATGCGCCGCAGGTGTGGGAAGCGAGCCGGTGGGGTGTGGCACGCCCGGGATGGGGTCACCTCGTCGAGCGGTACGGCGAGGCGCCACAGCTGCGCCGAGCGACGTCGTCGCGTGCGTATCCGACGAGGTCGCCCGCGAGGTGCGTCCGCTTCGGCGTCGGCGCCGAACGGATCGTGGTGAGCCCGACGGCAGTCGACGCCGAGCAGTTCACCGCCGACGGAAGAACGGCTCCGAGCGTTCGGCGCCCTCGGTCTCGACAACGCGTTCGTCGTCGGCTGGGCGGGTACGTTCCGCCGGTTCCAGGGACTCGAGACGGTGGTGGAGAGCTTCGGTCGCTTCCGCCGCGACGAACGACGCGGCGCGGCTCCTGCTCGTCGGCGACGGTGCGGAGCGCGCAGCACATCGAGGCTCTGGTCCGACGGCGTCGGGCATCGGCGACTGCCGTCGTCTTCACCGGTGCCGTCGGCCCGCGCGACGTTCCCGCATCACCTCGACGCGATGGACGTCGCGGTCGTCTCGGCGCGTTCCAGACGACGGGTTCCACTACTCGCCGATCAAGCTGCGCGAGTACCTGGCGTGCGGACGCGCCGATGCTCGCGCCGCGCATCGGCGAGATACCGGGCTTCGTCGACCGACGGAGTGCACGCTCGTCCTGTACACGGCTGGTGACGCGAACGACCTCGCCGTCAAGCTGCGGTGAGCTCCGCGACCGATCCGGATCTCGCGCCCGCCTCGGTGCCGCCGGACGCGAACTCGTGCTGGCGACCGCAACGTGGGACGTGCGGCTTGGCCGAGCTCGTCGACTCCGCGCCCTTTCCGCGCCGCGGTCGAGCGAGGGTCAGGCTCGGCGTAGCCGCGCCTGCGACGCGAGCTCGCTCTCGTGCACGCGCTTCACGCCGTCGCCGAGCGCCGCTTCGACCACCGCGGATGTCGCGCACGAGCCGGACCATGCCCGCGGGCTCCACCGACGCGGCCTGGTCGCTTCCCCACATCGCTCGGTCGAGCGTCACGTGGCGCTCCACGAGGCACGCGCCGAGGGCGACCGCGGCGACGGTGGTCTGCAGCCCGACCTCGTGGCCCGAGTAGCCGACCGGGCAGCCGAACTCCTCCCGCAGCGTCGCGATCATCCGCAGGTTCAGCTCGTCGGGCCGGCACGGATAGGTGCTCGTGCTGTGGGCGAGCACCAGGCGATCAGCCGGTAGCACCGCGACGGCGTCGCGGATCTGATCCATCGTCGACATGCCCGTGGACAGGATCACGGGGCGTTCGGTAGCCGCGACGCGCTCGAGGACCGGGACGATCGGTGAGCGAGGCTGACGCCACCTTGTGGCAGGGGGGCGTGAAGCGCTCCATGAAGTCGACCGACGGCGGATCCCAGCACGAGGCGAACCACGGAATGCCCCGAGCCGAGCAGTAACGGTCGACCTCGGCGTAGTCGTCGTCACCGAGCTCGATACGTTGTCGGTACTCGAGATACGTGATCACGCCCCACGGTGTGTCGCGGGGGATGTCGCGCTGTTCGGGCGGAACGCACAGCTCGGGCGTGCGCTTCTGGAACTTCACCGCGTCACAACCGGCCTCGACCGCGACGTCGACGAGCTGCTTGGCGAGCTCGACGCTCCCGTTGTGGTTGATCCCGATCTCGGCGACGACGAACGCCGGCTCGCCGGGCCCGACCCGCCGCCCACCGATGTCGATCGCGCCCGGGGAGCTCATGGCGCGCCGAGCTCGAGGCGCCCGCCCGAGCATCACGAGCCGTTCCGCCGCTCGAGGTCCGCGGGGTCGTCGATCTCCAGGGCGCGTTCCACCGGTACTTCGAACACCGCGAGGTCGCCGAAGAAGCGGCGACCGGCGCGACGGAAACCGGCGGTACGCATCGCGTACACAGCCCCCGTCTCGACGAACTCCACGGGTCGATCCTGGCGCCGCGGCCGCACACTCGCGTCGTGGTTGACGGCCACGATGCCCGTGGCCTCTTCGCGCCACAGAAAGCTGTGGGTACGCGCCGCGGTGAACGCGCAGTCGGCGCCGCGGTCGTGCAGCAACGCGATCGTGCCGTCGATGTCGGCAGGCTCGATGAAGGGAGACGTGCACTGCACGAGCACGGTCACGTCCGGCTCGTGCGCGCCGCGCGTGCGGAGCGTGTCGAGCGCGTGTACGAGCACCGACTCCGATGCGGTGTCGTCGGCCGCGAGCTCGGCCGGTCGTGCGATCACCTCCGCTCCCGCGTCGCGGGCCAGCGCCGCGATGGTGTCGTCGTCGGTGCTCACGACGACGCGGTTCACCGATGCGGCTCCCGGGCCGCAGAGATCGCCCGCACCACCAGCGGAACGCCGTCGACGGTACGCAGGTTCTTACCCGGGATGCCTTTGGACCCGCCTCGCGCCGGTACGAAGGCATACGCAGACCCACCTAGCATCGGCTCCATCATGCCCGCGTGCGCGAACGGACCGTCGCCCGAACCCGAGAAACGCCGGTGAGCGCCTCTGCGGGCCGGTCGCGCGATCCCGTGCGACGTGCCGCCGGCGTCGCCGTCGGCGCGGATCCCGTGGCTGGTCGACGGCTACCGGCTCGCGCGCGACCCTCGGGGGGAGCTCGGCCCTGCGGCGTGACCTCGCCGCGACACGCGGTGTCGGCGTCGTTCCTCCGAGACGTGAAGCACTTCCCGTTCGCCGGCAGCCGTCGAGCCGGCTTCCCGTCGCGATCTTCGCCATGTACCGCGACAACGTGTTCGAGACGAAGGTCGACCTCCTCCTCGCCGAGCGTGCTGCGCCTCCAGGGGGCCGAGGCCGTGGTCTCGGTCCCGAGCAGCACGGCACACCGGGTACGCCGCTACGCGCGCGCCTTCGGCATCGATCGCGTCGTCGCGCTGGACACCCTCGACCTCACCGTCGACGAGCGCTTGGAGTGCTCGGCCGCGATCGAACGGCTGACGGCAGGCGAGCTCACGTTCGACGCGCTGGAGAGTTGGACGTTCCGCGGCTACTCGATCGGTACGCACGTGCTGTCGACGCTCATCCGCACCACACTCGACGGAGCGCCGGATCTTTCGCTCAGGGCGAATCGTGACCGCCTGACGACGATCCTCCACGACGTGCTCGTGAACGCGCTCCAGGGCGAGCACCTCGTGCGTGAGGTAGCACCCACGGTGCTCCTCGTACAGGAAGCGAACTACAGCACGAACGGACCGCTGGTCGACGTCGCAGTACAGCACGGCATCGACGTGATCCACACCGTCCCGATCTGGCGCGACGACGCACTGATGAGCAAGCGCCTGACGACGGCGACACGACGCGTCGACGCGAAGTCGGTCGCACCCGACACGCTCGAGCGCGTGGAACGCGACCTCTCGCGCGACGCGTGCGACGCAGCGCTCGACGCCGACTTCGCCGCCCGGTACGGAGGCGTGTGGGAGCTCGGGCGTCGCCTGCAGCCCGGAACTGCGGCGCGGTCGGCGCAGGAGATCGTGGCGGAGGTCGGCCTCGATCCGGACCGGCGCACCGCGGTGATCTTCACCCACGTGCTGTGGGACGGGAGTCTCTTCTACGGCGAGGACCTGTTCGAGAACTACGCCGACTGGCTCCTGCAGAGTGTCGCGGCGGCAGTCGAGAACGCCCGGGTGAACTGGGTGGTCAAGACCCATCCGAGCAACGTCTACCTGGCATCGAGCGGCTACGCGCCGCCGGAGAGCTCCGAGCTGGCGCTCGTGCGCCGGCAATTCCCGCGCCTGCCCGACCACGTGCGCGTCGTAGCTCCCGAGACGAAGATCAGCACCCTGTCGCTCTACGAGTTCGCCGACTACGGGATCACCGTACGCGGCACACCCGGCTTGGAGATCGCCTGCTTCGGCAAGCCCGCGTTCACCGCGGGCACCGGCACCTACGCGGGACTCGGGTTCACGTACGACTCCGACAGCACGCAGCAATACCTCCAACGGCTCGCGACCATCCACGACTACCGGCCGTTGTCGACCGAGATGACCGAGCGCGCTCGGTGGTACGCGTACGCGCTCTTTGTCCGTCGGCCGTGGACGGCGCGCTCGTTCTCGATGTCGTTCGACGCCAACGAACGCCAGGAGCTTCGCCGTTCGGTGCGTCTCACCGCACAGAGCGCCGACGAGATCCACGAACACGGTGACCTCGACCCCTGGGCGCGGTGGGTACTCCACTCGTCCGACGTCGACTATGTCCCCGAGCGGGAGCCGGCTCCGTGACAGGATCGCGCGCGGTCGCGGAGCGCTACTGCTGTTCGCGATCAATCCGGTGCCCCGGTCGACCTCCTCGTCCCGAAGTTGCTCAGCACGTCGCATCGGGAGGCGACACCGCGTGAGCTGGTCGGCGTGGAGAAGTTGGTACCGTGTGTCCATGCGGCGTGACGAACCCGAGTTCGTGGCGCGGGAGCTGATCGACGGCACGCCGAGGTTCTGACGCCGCCGTGCCTGCGAGCCAGTCGAGGAACGACCCTGTGACCATCGTGATCCCGTGCCACAACGCGGCCTCGACCATCGACGCGCAGCTCGCTGCCCTCGCCGGTCAGGATTTCTCCGGACCGGTCGAGGTGTTGGTCGTCGACAACGCTTCGATCGACGGCACCGGCGCACGCGGGCAGGCATGGCTGGATCAGCTCCCCTTGCTGCGCGTGCTCGCGGCGCCAGCGCGCAAGAGCCCGGGATACGCGCGCAACGTCGGTATCGATGCCGCATCGCACGAGATCGTGCTCGCCTGCGACGCCGACGACGTCGCTGATCAGGCGTGGGTCCGCAAGATGGTCGAGTCGCTCGCGCACCACGACCTGGTCGGCGGCGGGATCGTCGACTGGTTCGGGGGTCGGTTACCGGATCATGCGACGGCGAGACCGTTCGGACGTGCCGGCTTCGGCTTTCTCCCGGCGTTCAGCGGGTGCAACTTCGGTCTCCACAAGTCGACGTGGCGCGCGCTCGGAGGGTTTGACGAAGCGCTCATGGGGTGCGAAGACATCGATCTCTCGTGGCGCGCGCGCAACTCGCCGGACTCAGCTTTGCGACGCGCGTGGACGCGTTCGTGTACCACCGTGTACCGGTGCGACCGATCGGCGTGTTTCGAAAGTGGTTGCTCTACGGCACGTACCAGCCGCGCCTGTTCGCGATGTTCCGTGCGCGCGCCATGTCTCGCCAGCCGCTGCACCGCGCCCTGGCGCGATGGCTCATACTCATCGCGACGTCGTACCGGCTCGTCGTCGGCAGTGCCGAACCGCGCCGGCAGTGGTGCGCGGAAGCAGGACGCCGCACTGGCCGCGCGATCGGGAGCGTCCGCTTCCGGTCGCTGTACCTTTGACGGCGCACATGCACCCGCTCGCCACCGTCGTGATCCCGGCGCACAATGCCGCCGACGTCATCGGCCAGCAGCTCACCGCGCTCGCGACCCAACCGGAAGCTGCGCACCTCGAGATCCTCGTGGTCGACAACCGCTCGAGCGACGGCACCGGGGCAGTCGCACAGAGGTGGGCCGATCAGCTGCCGGGTCTTCGGGTGCTCGAAGCGCCGGATCGGGCCTCGGAAGCGTATGCCCGCAACGTCGGTGTCGACGCTGCGCAATGCGACGACATTCTGATCTGTGACGCCGACGACCGGGTCGACACCGGCTGGGCCCGACATCTCCTCGGCGCGCTCAGCTCCGCCGACTCGGTCGCGGGTCTCGAGGTGCGGTGGGACGGGATCACCACTCCCGCGGTGCCGACGATTCACGAAATGTTCGCGATCCGGTACGAGTTCCTTCCGGCGTTCAACGGCAACAACGCCGCGTTCAAGAAGTGGGCGTGGGCCGAGGTCGGCGGCTTCGACGAGTTGGTCGATCCTGCCGACGATGTCGACCTGTCATGGTGTATCCAGCTCGCGGGCCACACGCTCGCGTTCGCGCCCGAGGCAATCGTGTTCGCACGCGTGCGCGCCACGCCCGCGGCGCAGTTCAAGCAGACGTACAACTACGGGAAGGCTCAGATCGCCCTCTTCATGAAACACCGCTCGGCCGGAATGCCGCGCAGCTCGACCTCCGCCGGCATCCGGCGTCTCGGCTCACTGCTGCGCCACGTTGACGACGTCGCGCACAGCCCCGCCTGGCGCCGCGACTGGTGTGCACGCGCCGGCTGGCGCCTCGGCCGTTTCGCCGGCAGCCTGCAACACCGCACGCTCTATCTCTAGGTTCTCGCGCTCGCGGTTACCGCGGGCCCTCGGCGACCGCTCGCAGCACGCCTTCCCACGCCGCGGCGACGGGTTCCATGGCGTAGTGCTCCAGGCAGTGCGTGCGCGCCGCGTGTCCCAGCGCGTGCACACGATCCGGATCCGCCGCGAGCGCCGCGATTGCCCGGGCGAGGCCGTCGACATCTCCGACTGGCACAAGCTCGCCGGTGATCCCCGGGAGCACGATCTCGGGGATCGCTTCGATGGGTGTCGCGAGCGCCGGAAGCTCCATCAGGCCCGCTTCGATGAGCGCCGCGGGCATGCTGTCTCCTCCCCGGCTCGCGAGCACGATCGCGTCGGCGGCGCGGTACGAGAGGATCGCATCTCTTGCCGGTTCAGCGAACACGACCCGTTCCGGGGCGACTCGCGCCGCGAGCGCGCGCAGCGACGCTTCCTCCGGTCCCGCACCGGTGACCAGCAACTGCGCCGTGTCGCACCGTGCGACTGCTTCGATCGCGACATCGACGCCCTTCTCCTGCACCAGCGCACCGGCGTGTACGAGTGTGAACGCCCGCTCATCGAGTTTGAGCGCGCGCCGCGCCTCAGCATGCTGTGACTCGGTGACCGGTACGAACCGATCGGTCACGACACCGTTGGGGATCACCGTGACGCGATCAGTGCGAACACCGAAGTGCATCCGGAGCGTGGTCGCGGCTCCCTCCCAAAGCGCGACGACGTGCGCAGCGCGCGCCAATCCCGCGCGTACGCGCACTCTCCGCGCCGGAGTCGACGCCCAGAACAACGAATCGCTGATCTGTCGGTAGACAAAGGGGGTCGGCTTCGCGAACGTCGCGATCGCGCATGCCGGCAGCGTCTGCGCCCCGTGCGCCACGGCAACGTCCGCGCGGGCGAGTTCGCGACGAAGCGACACGAGCGTGGACCAGGCGATAGGGCGATGCCCGAGCGCGGGAACGTCGAGGGTCGCCGGGCCGTGCGAATCAGCCAGTGCGACCGTGCGCACCTCGAATCCTGCGCGACCGAGCGAGTCGCCGAGGTCGACTGCGAAGAGCTGGGCGCCGCGGCGCGTGGGGTCGGTGATCACCTGGAGCACCCGGAGCGGCATCGTGGCCATCATCGCCGGTAGCGAGGGGACCTCGCGTCACCCTCTACCATCGTCGCGTGGCGCCGGAAGACCACCAACGCCGGCACCGTTTTCGAACCGGGGGCGGACGCCGTCGCCGAACGGAGGGATCACTCCGCTCGCTCGTCGCCCCGCTGGTTCGAGCGCAGCGCCGGCGTCTGATCATCATGTCGATCGCGTCGATCCTCGGCGGGCTCGCGGAAGCAGCAGTGCTCGTGCTGATCGCGCGGATCGCCTTCGCCGTCGCGTCCAGCGGCTCGAGCGTCACCGTGAACCTTGGTCCGGTGAACGACTGGGTGGTCTCGGTGGGCGCACTCATCGGCGTCGCCGCGGGGCTGGTGGCGATCCGGATGGGGTTCCAGGTGGTGCAGACGATCCTCGCCGCGCGCGCGAACCGTCGCGACCGTGAGCCGGGTCCGCAAGTCGCTCATCCGCCGGTACCTCGCCGCGAATTGGGCACTGCAGGCGCAGCAGCGTGACGGCCGACTCCAGGAACTCGCGACCACGTACGCCGGCGCGACGTCCGGGGCCGTCAGCAACCTGACCGGTGGTGCCATCGCCGCGTTCAACTTGCTGGCGTTGCTCATGACCGCGCTGGCGGTGAGCCCGCTCGCGTCGCTCGCGGCCGCGACCGCCGCGCTCCTGGTGGGGTTGGTCCTGCGCCCGCTGCGACTCGCGGTTCGGCGCCGCTCGGCCAGAGCGGCAGAGTCCAACCTGACGTTCGCGACCGGACTCACCGAGCTCACGTCGAACCTCCAGGAAGTCCGGATCTTTCAGGTGGAAGGTTCCGTGGGCGACAAGCTCTCGGACCTCACCGACGAGTACGCAGAGCGCTCATTGGCGACGGCGTACTTGAGTGGTGCGATCTCGGTGGTCTACCAGGGCATCGCGATGTTCTTCCTCGTGGGCGCGCTCGCGATCGCGTACGGCACCGGCTTCGCGCGTCTCTCGGCGTTGGGGGCGGTGGTGCTCATCATGCTCCGCTCGCTCGACTACGCGCAGAGCGTGCAGGGCTACCTCCAGGGGCTGCACCAGGTCGCGCCGTTCCTCGAGACGCTTCAGGAAGAGGAAGCGCGTTACGAGGCGGCTGCGATCCCGCGCGACGGTCAACCGATCAGCCACATTGGCGACCTCGCGTTCGACGACGTCTGTTTCGAGTACGAAGAGGGCATCCCCGTTCTCCAGAACATCTCGTTCTGCGTGCCTCACGGGGAGATCGTCGGTATCGTCGGACCGTCGGGAGCGGGTAAGTCGACGCTCGTGCAACTCCTCCTGCGGCTGCGCGAACCAACCGAGGGCGCGGTGCTCACCGACGGTCACGACGTGAACGAGTTGTCGCTCGACGACTGGTACCGGCGCTTCACGTTCGTACCGCAAGAAGCCGCGGCTGTTTGCGGGAACAGTGGCCGACAACATCCGCTTCTTCCGTGAAGACGTCGACGACACCGCAATCGAACGCGCGGCGAAGCTCACGCACCTCCACGAAGAGATCAGCGCGTGGCCGCTCGCGCTACGACACGCCGGTAGGCGAACGCGGAGGTCAGCTCTCCGGAGGTCAGCGCCAGCGGCTGTGCATCGCCCGCGCGCTGGTCGACGAGCCCGACGTGATGGTGCTCGACGAGCCCACGAGCTCGCTCGACGTGCGGTCCGATGCGCTCATCCGCGAGACGCTGGCCGAGCTCGCGCCGCACACAACTGTGTTCGTCATCGCGCACCGCATGTCGACGCTGTCGATCTGCGACCGGATCATGGTGATCTTCGAAGGGAAGCTGCAGGGCTTCGACACGCCCGCTCGGCTCGAGGCCACCGACCCCTTCTACAGCGAGGCGTTGCGCCTCTCGGGCATGCGCGAGGGCTAGGAACGAACGGTTGCGAGCCGGGATTGATCAGGTTCCGGCGCGACAATTGGTCACCGCGGGTTGGCCAGGCGGCGGACCTGTCGTGGCAACAGCTTGGCGGCCCGATACGTGGCCCGGCTCAGGTGGGTGTCGCCGGCTCGCAGCCACACCAGCAGTCGCCGCCGATGCGTGAGCGGCGGGATCTGGGAGTATCTGCCCTCGAATGCGAGGCCACTCGGCAGCTCGGCCGCGAGCTCCACGCTCCGCGCTGCTTCGAGCCGATCGGCGAGCGCCGTCATCCCGAGACCGCGCGCCACTTCCACCGTGAGCGGCACGATTCGGTCGGCGGCGACCATCGCGGCAGTGTTGCCGCGGTACCGCATGCCGAGATCCAGGTTGTCGTCGAGCGCGTTCGCGAGCTTGAGCACCACCGTGTCGCGCTCTTCTGTGTCGAGATAGCCGATGCGCCCGAGGATGGACTCGATCTCCGCCTCACGCCATGGCAGGCGCGTGTACGCGGCGACGATTCCCTCGGCCCACGCGCCGACGACGTCGCGCACCGCCGCGCGCTTCGTGTGCGTCATCATGTGCGAACCCTCGCCCCAGTCGCCCCACGCGTACGCGGCGTGCACCATCCCCGCGAGCACGACGTCGACATCATGGCCCGCTCCGGCGAGGATGCTCGCAGTGCCGACGCCATGTGCGATGAAGGGCTTGCCGTCGGGCCGGAAGCGACTCGACAGGATCCGCACCAAGAGCGAATACGCGGCCTTCGCACGCGCGAGGTCGCGCTCGGACCAGCTCACCGCGCGGAGCTGGTTGTAGAGCTGGAGGTTGGTCTGCGCGACGACCGTGGGGAAGCTGGGTGGCTCGCGCGTCATCAACTGCGAGGCTATCGGTTCGCCACGTCAGCCTCGGACGAAGCCCGGACCGGAGTGGCCACCGCAGCCAGGCGCGCGAGCGGCCACGCGACCGCGGTGGACGACGCAAGCAAGACGGCGAGGATCGCAACCGACCAGACGCTGCCGTCGACGGCGACCGGCGCATAGGCGACCACCGCCATCGCCGCGGACGCGAGCACCACGACGGCGTCCCGTGCGCGTGACCGCGGCGCGAACCGCCACTGACGCACGCCGGTGATCGCCATCCCCGCGACGGCGGCAGCAGCCGCGGCGGCGCCGGCTGCGAGCTCCAGGCGCCCGTCGGCCACCGCACACGCCGCGATGCCGAGGCACAGCGAAAGGACCGCCGCGACGACGAGGAACGCACGCTGAGCTCGGGTGCCGTGCCGTGCCGCCCAGGGTCCGACCACGCGACTCCCCCAAGGAGGCGCGCCGAAGAACGGCGTGGCCAGCAACGTCGCGCCGAAGCCGGCGACGAACACGAGCGCGCCGATCGGACCCACCGCTCGCCACACGTATCCGAACGCCACCGCGCCGCACACGAGCGGCGCAGTCCACACGACACTTCCCAATCGCGCCATCACGAGGAGCTCGAAGGTGACCGCCGCCCCGAGCGCGAGGGCCCGGGACGGCGAGATCGTCGTAGACCGCCGCCGCGCCCAGCGCGGCCGCGCCGGCGAGCAACGGCGCCCACCAACGGCTCGCTCGGACGACCACGCACCCGGTCGCGACGGCGACCACTGCCACCAACGCCGCAGCCGCCGCGGGGGCGCCGCCACCGACCACCACCGCCATACCCACGAGCATGGCGGCGAGCTGGTGCACCCGAGGCGTCGACGCGAAGTTCGAGCCCGGCGAGCAGCGCTACGGCACCCAACGCAACGAGGGTGGACGTTGCCGGAAGCGGCACGAGCAGCGCGACCACCGTGAGCGCCGCCGCGGCCGGCCCGATCGTCGCCGCGATCCTCGCGGCCGTGCCGGCTCCGTGCCCGAACGGGAGACCGGCTCCGTGCCCGAACCGAAGACGGCCGCGCCGCGACCGCACGATCGCGAGCTCGGGAAGGAACAACGTGGGCGCGAGCACCGCCACCGCGCACCACCACCCCACTTGCACGGCGAGGTAGCCCGCGCACGCGCCGATCATCCCGAGCGGCACCGTGAGCAGCTCCATCGGAAGCTCGATCCGCGCCGCGTCGAGCCACGGATCAGCGTCTCGTAGGCGGACGAGGACGGTGCCGACCGCGCCTTCCACGAGTGCGAACGCGATCGACGCGCCCAGGGCGGCGCCTGCGAGTGCTTCGCGCGACGAGCCCGCCGCGTTCGTCACAATCGCGAACGTCGTCGCGCCGGCAAGCGTCGCGACTATTCGGTTGCCCGAGTTGTACGCCATGCGTACGAACGAACGCTGCCGCCAGTGCACGAAGTCGAGCGGGCCCGCGAGGAACGCAACGAGCCATGGTCCGATGAGCGGACTGTTGTCCCGAAAACCGACGATCGCGGCGAGCAGCACCGCGGCGTCCGCGGTCACCGCAAGCTCCGAGGGAAAGAGCACGACGCGATTGGTCGCGACAGCAAGGAGCGCGGCGAGCACGAACACCCAAGCGAAGCGCGGAAGCGGCTGGCTCGACGCGATCAACACCGCACCGACGACGACGCCCGCGGCGAACAGCACGACCGCGAACCACTGGCACCGCGGCGGATCGTTCGGCACGTCGACCGACGAACCCACCGACTCCTTGGAACGGGACGCAAGCCGCGGCGTCATGGCACGGGTGCGTCCTCGGGTCGCGGTGCTTCGGGGACGTGAGCCGCGGCGTCGGCGCGTCGCGCGAGCGGCCACCCGATCGTGACGCACACGGCCAGCACGGTCACCAGGATCGCGACCGACCATGGGCTCCCCGCGAGGGTGAGCGCCGGATAGGCGATGACGACGACCACGACCGACACGAGGACGAGCATCGCATCACGCGCGCGCCCGCGAGGTGCGAAGCGCCACTGGCGCACACCGACCATCGCCATGGTGGCGACACCGGCAGCCGCGGCGCTCGAGCCGAGCACCAGCAGTTCACGCGCGCTCGGTTGGGTCGTGACCGCCGCGATCCCGAGGCCCAGGGACACCGCGGCCGTCGTCACCACGATGATCCGATGCGCGCGGGTCGGGTGCCGCGCGCCCCAGGGTCCGAGCACGCGGCTCCCCCACGGAGGCGCCCCCCACACTGCGGCGGCCGCGCCGACGGCGACCAGCCCGACGGCGAACACGGCGCCGCCTCCGCGGCCGATCTCCCGCCACACGTACGCAAGCGCGACTGCAGCGCACACGAGCGGTGTCGTCCAGAGGATGCGCGGCAATCGCGTGACCACGATGAGCTCGAACACCAGCACCGCAGCCAGCGCGCCCGCGCGCGACGGTCGCGTGTCGAAGACGACCACTGCCGCGACCGTGGCGCCCGCGGCGAGCACCGGCCCCCACCAGCCATTCCGCCGGACGAGCACCAAAGTGGTCGCGGTGGTCGTGACCGCGACGATGACCGCGCCCGCGAGCGCGGCGTGACCGGCCACCACCATCGCCGCCGCCACCAACGCCGCGAGACCAGGACCGGGGACCGGCGCGCCCGCCTCGACCTGCAACTCGAACCCGGCGACGAACGCGACCGCCACCAATCCCACGAGTACAGATGGCGCGGGGAGCGGCGCGAAGACGACCACGGCAACGACGACGGCTGCGCTCGTGAGCACCGTCGGCACCACGGTGCGCAACACGCGCGCGGTCGTCTCCTCTCGGAGCGCACGCCGCGCGCGCACGAGGATCAGCTCCGGGGCGAACACGGCCGGAACGAGCACGAGGGCACCGGCCCACCACCCCACCTCCACTGCGATCGCGCCCGCCCCGGCACCGAAGAGGCCGAGCGGCACGGTGAGGCAGTCGATGAGCAGGTCTGCGCGCACCGCCACGAGCACCGACTGCTTGCTGCGGAAATGCTCGAACCCGACGATGAGCACGAGATCGACGAACGCGAACACCAGCGACGCGACCAGCGCGGCGACCGCGAAGCGGATCCCGGGTTGGACACCGCCCCGAGCCACGCGGTCGAACACGATTGCGCCCACGAGCGCGGCGATCATCCGGTTGCCCGAGTTGTAGGCCATCAGCCAGAACGCGCGCTGTCGCCAGTGCACGAGGTCGAGCGGCCCGCAGAGGAACGCGACGGCGGCCGGACCGAGCAGTGCCACCCCGCCGTTCTGGCCGGCGAAGCCCACGACTGCGGCGACGAGCACCGCGGCCTCCGCGGTGGCGATCCACTCGATCGGGAAGAACGCGCCCTGGTTGAGGCTGACCGCGATCGAGCGCGCCCAGCAGCACCACTTGCCACAGAGCCGGCTCCGTGCCCGAACGGAGAGCAGACTGGGGCGCGCCGGACACCGCGACGACGGCCACGGCCATCGTCGCAACCGCGAACACCGACCACGAGTACCAGCGCACGGGCGAACGCGCGTCGCCGGCTCCGTGCCCGAACGGAGAGCCGGCGTGCGGCGCGAGATCCGCGGCGACTCGAGTCTCTCCACCCGGCGTCTCGACCAGGCGCCCGCTGTCCATCCCCGTCACGCGCCCGCTTCCCCCGCGGCCGCCGCCGGCCGCGCCCATCGTCAGAGCAGCTCGACGTCACCCATGCTCAGGGCCCACCCGGAGCGATCGGGCAGGGGCGCGTCGACCAGGGACCGGCAGACGAGCACCGGGCCCACCTGGGGAAGACGCAGGAACCAGTCGCGTGTCACACGCCGATCCTGGAGACGGATCAAATAGTCGGACTCGCGCGAGCGGGCCAGCCGATCGAGCAGCCGGCGGGCCACGGCCGGATCACCGTCGGGCACCATGACCTCGGTCACGACTCCCTCGACGGCCTTCCCGCGCCGTCGGAGCCGGAAGACCAGGAGCCCCTCCTCGGCCGACGAGCCGGCGAGCAGGGCGCGGTACCCCAGGTCGGGGTTGCCGTAGCGCCACGCCAGGTATGCAGCAGTCCGGCGCGTCGCGAGCCCCGTCGCCGGCGGGAGCCGCTCGAGGAGCCGCTCGACCGCGATGGAGTCCGCGAGGCCTGCCGCCGCGGGAACGCCGACAGAACTCGCCACGTTGGCCCGACCCGCGGGCTTCCGCGCCGTGGCGACGACGACCGCGAAGCGCGATCGCACCGGCCGGACTCCCGGCGGGAAGCCGCCCGACCTCGTGCCATCCCATCTCGAGGTACCCGGGGAGGCTCTGTCGGTTCGGGGTGTTGAACACGAGCTCGATGCCACCTGCCGCGAGCGCGTCGAGGGCGGTCAGGGTGAGCCGGGTGAAGATGCCTCGCCCCCGAAAGTCGGGATCGGTCGCGGTGTCGACCGCCCGCGCGGCGGGGACGACGCGCCCGTCTTCACCCACCAGCTCCCAGCGGAGGAACGCCCGAAAGCCGACGACCCGCGATCCGACGAGCGCGATCCACATCGGCGATTGGCCGAACGGGTTCTGCAGGTGCTTCCACTCGAGGAACCGCGCGTCGTCGTCGGTCCACCCGAGCGCGCGCCGCAGGAGCACGAGCACTTCGGGCAGGTTGGCCGCCGACGCGCGACGCGTGACGATCTCTCGTTCATCGGGGTCCGGGGCCATCGGCGTCTAGTGTCCGCGCCCGTGGGAATCGCGCGCACTGCCGTGAAGGCGAGCGCGGCCGCGATCGACACGGTGCGGCGTCCGCCGGCCGGACTCGTGGTACTGATCTACCACCGCGTCGGACGGCGCACGACGATCGAAATCGATCTCCCACTGGCGGTGTTCGCCGAACAAATCGCCGAGCTCGCCGCGGACGGGCACGTTGTCTCGCTCTCCGACGGCCTCGCCCGCCTCGCCGCTCCGTCTGCACCACAAGACGCGCTGGTCGCGATCACATTCGACGACGGTACGGCCGACTTCGCCGACCTCGCGCTGCCCGTGCTCGTCGAGCACCGTGTGCCCGTCACGCTGTATGTGGCGACAGACTTCGTCGAACGCGGACACGCGTTCCCGAACGATGGCACGCCGCTCACGTGGAGCGCGCTGCGCGACGCGCTCTCGACCGGACTCGTCGACGTCGGTTCGCACACACATACGCACGCGCTGCTCGATCGGCTCCCGCCCGAGAAGATCGCGGATGAGCTCGACCGGTCGATCGAGCTCATCGGTGAGCAAATGGGCACGACCGCCGTGCACTTCGCCTACCCGAAGGCGGTGCCGGGATCGCGTGCGGCAGACGAGATGGTGCGGACGCGGTTCCGTTCCGCGGCGCTCGCAGGCACGCGTGTGAACCGCTACGGCGCCGATCCCTACCGGCTCGCACGATCCCCCGTGCAGTACGGCGACGGCATGCGCTGGTTCCGTCACAAGGCCGCTGGTGGTCTCGGGTTCGAAGACACGCTCCGCCGCCTGCTCAACCGCGGCCGTTACCCGAGCGCGACGACGTAGCGAGCACTCCGTCCACGACGCGGTCGACGTCGGCGTCGGTCATGGCCGAACCGCTGGGGAGGCACAACCCCGTACGGAAGATCTCCTCGGCGACGCGCCCGCCGCGCACCGGACAGTCGGCGAACAGCGGCTGCAGGTGCATGGGCTTCCACGCGGGACGGGCTTCGATGTCGAGGGTCTCGAGGTGCTCGCGGACGTCCGCGGGCGACGCGCCGAAGGCCTCCTCGTCGACGGTGACGACGGTGAGCCAGTTGGTGGGTTCGCCGTCGGGCGCGTCGGGCATGAAGCCGATACCGGGTGTGTCCGCGAGCGCAGTCGCGATAGCGGTGATTGATGGCCCGCCGGCGTCCGACCTTCTCGTTCAGGTGTCGCAACTGTCCACGGCCGAGCGCCGCGAGCAGGTTGCTCATCCGGTAGTTGAAGCCGGTCTCCGAGTGCTCGTAGTGGGGCGCGGGATCGCGGGCCTGGGTCGAGAGCCGCCGGGCCCGCTCGACCCACGCGGGGTCGTCGGCCACGAGCATGCCGCCGCCGCTCGTGGTGATGATCTTGTTGCCGTTGAACGAGAAGGCACCCATCGTGCCGAAGGTGCCCGCGGCGCGGCCCTTGTAGCGAGCCCCGAGCGCCTCGGCGGCATCGTCGACGATCGGGACACCGTGCCGTGCACACGACTCGACCAGGGGATCCCAGCTGGCGCACTGGCCGTAGAGGTCGACCCCGACGAACGCGGCGGGCGGCCGACCCGAGCCGCGCGAATCGCTCAGCTCCTCGGCGACGAGCACCGGATCGACGTTCCAGGTGGACGCGTCGCTGTCGACGAAGATCGGGCGCGCCCCGAGGTACCGCACCGCGTTCGCCGCGGCCACGAACGTGAGCGTGGGCACGATCACATCGTCGCCGGGGCCGACGCCCAGCATCAGGAGCGCGAGGTGGAGTGCGGCGGTGCCGCTCGACAACGCCGCGGCGGCGGGCACGCCGAGCATCTCCGCGAACTCGCGTTCGAACGCGTCGACGTGCGGGCCGAGCGGCGCGATCCAGTTGGAGTCGAACGCGTCGAGCAACAGCGCGCGTTCGGTGTCACCGACGTCGGGAGGCGACAGGAACAGGCGGCCCACCGGACGACGGTACCCTTCAGCGCGTGAAGGTGCTGGTTACGGGGGGCGCGGGTTTCATCGGTGCCAACCTCTGCCGCACGCTTGCCGAGTCGGGCAACGAGGTGATCGCGCTCGACGACCTCTCGTCGGGCCGCAAGGACAACCTTCGTGGTCTCGACGTCGAGCTGGTCGAGGGCACGATCCTCGATCCCGCGGCCCTCGACTCCGCGATGCGAGGCGCCGGTGCGGTCGTGCATCTCGCGGCCCGGCCGTCGGTGCCACGCTCGATCGCCGATCCGGTCGCAACGCACCTCGCGAACGCGACCGGCACGGTCGAGGTGCTCGAAGCCGCGCGCCGGGCCGCGTCGACGACGGAAACGGATCCGCACCTCATCGTGGCGTCGTCGTCATCGGTCTACGGCGCCAACCCCACGCTCCCCAAGCGCGAGGACCTCGCGACGATCCCGATGAGCCCGTACGGCGCGAGCAAGCTCGCCACCGAGGCCTACGCGCTCGCATACCAGCACTCGTTCGGGCTGCCGGTGCTCGCGTTCCGGTTCTTCAACGTGTTCGGTCCGCTCCAGGCCGGCGATCACGCGTACGCAGCGGTCGTGCCCGCCTTCGCCACCGCGGCCATCGCCGGCGGTCCCATCGTCGTGCAGGGTGACGGACACCAGACGCCGCGACTTCACCTACGTGGGCACCGTCGCGGCGCTGATCGCCGACGCAGTCGCGCGGCGCGTCACGTCTCCGGAGCCGGTGAACCTCGCCTTCGGGACGCGCACCGAGATCCTCGAGCTCGCCGGGATGGTGGAGCAGCTCGTGGGTCACCCACTCGAGGTCGAACACACCGACGCTCGTGTCGGTGACGTGCGACACTCGCAGAACGACCCGACGCGCCTGCGCGAGCTGTTCCCCGACATCGTCCCCGCCGACTTGCACGACGCACTGCGCGTCACACTCGAGTGGCTCCGCAGCGCATCATGACGAAGCGAGCATTCGACGTCGTCGGCGCGATGTCGCTACTCCTGCTGTTGTCACCCTTGATGGGCGCGGTGGCCCTCCTCGTGTGGGTGAGGACGGGAAAGCCGGTGTTGTTCCGTCAGATCCGGCCGGGTCGCGGCGGGCAGCCGTTCACGGTGCTGAAGTTCCGCACGATGACGGATCGGCGCGACGCGAACGGCGACCTGCTCCCCGACGAGGCACGGATCACGGGCATCGGCCGGTTGCTCCGCCGCACGAGCCTCGACGAGCTCCCCGAGCTCGTCAACGTGCTCCGGGGCGAGATGAGCCTGGTCGGGCCACGCCCGCTGCTGATGGAGTACCTCCCGCTGTACACCCCCGAGCAGATGCGTCGTCACGAAGTACGGCCGGGCATCACGGGATGGACGCAGGTCAACGGCCGCAACGCGCTCACGTGGGAGGACAAGTTCGCGCTCGACGTCTGGTACGTCGACCACCAGTCGCTCCGGCTCGACCTCCACGTGCTCGCGCGAACGGTGGGCGAGGTGCTCGGAGGCCGCGGGACCCGCGTGCCCGAACGTTTCCAGGGGTCCGGCCCCGTGCCCGAACGGGAAGCCGGCCCCGTGCCCGAACGGAGAACCCGGTGAGCCACATCATCGTGGTGGGCGGCGGCGACCAGGGCCGCCAGGTCATCAGTGCGATCGAAGCCGCCGGTGAACATGTCCTCGGTGTGCTCGACCGGACGATCCGGCGCGGCACCGTGGTGGCGGGGTACCCCGTGGTCGGCACCGAGGACGACCTCCGCACGTGCGCAGAGCGACAAGGCGCCGACGCGTTCGTGGTCGCGATCGGCGACAACTCGACGCGCCGCGCCGTGCTCGAACGCCTGGCAGCGGCGTGCCCCGAGCTCTCCGTCTTCACGGTCGTGCACCCTGCGGCGACGGTCGCACGCGACGCGAGCATCGGGAGCGGGTCGATCATCCTCGCGGGGGCCGTGGTGAGCAACGGGGGCACGGTGGGGCAGGGAGTGCTGCTCGGAACCAGATCGTCGATCGACCACGACTGCGCCGTCGACGACTACGCCAGCCTCGCGCCCGGCGTGACCACGGGAGGACGGGTGCGTATCGGGCGAGCAACCGCACTCGGCGTCGGTGCGACGGTGGTCCACGGGATCACGATCGGCGCCGACACCGTGATCGGTGCGGGGGCGGTCGTGCTCGACGACATTCCCGATCGCGTCGTGGCATACGGGGTGCCTGCGCGCGTCGCTCGCGAGCGCGAGCCCGACGAGCCGTACCTCTGAGCGCGCATGGTTGGACGATTCGCCGCCCTGATCGCGATCGCGATCGTGTGCTCGATACCGTCGGCACGCGCGACCGGCGAGCCGCGTACACGAGTGATCCATCTCCAGGTCGACGGCAACACGCGCACCTACCGACTTCACCGACCCACGAAGCTCGGTACCGCGATGCCGCTCGTGGTCGTGCTCCACGGTGCAGGCGCGACGGCCTCGGAGGTCGAACGCCGCTACCACTGGGATCCCCTTGCCGATCACCAAGGGTTCGTGGTCACGTATCCACAGGCGATCGACCGTCGCTGGCAAGACACCGGTACGGTCGACGTCGACTTCATCGGGGCCCTGCTCGACGACGTCGAGCAGCGGTACCCGATTGACCCGGCACGCGTCTTCGTCACCGGCATCTCGAACGGAGGCGTCATGACCTACCGCGCCGGGTGCGCGCTCGCCGACCGGGTCGCAGCGATCGGCCCCGTCGCCGCCTCGTTCCCCGACTGCCTCCCTGCAATCCCCGTCTCGGTGATCCACGTGCACGGCCTCGCCGACGAGGTCCTCCCCTTCGAGGGCGGGACCGGGTACCCCGCCGTGCCCGACGGTCTCGCCCGGTGGCGGCGGGCGGACGGCTGCTCCGACTCCCCCTCCGAGAGTCGGGACGGCCAGGTGACGCACACCACGTGGGCGACGTGCCCGAATGGCATCGGAGTCGAGCTCTACACGATCGAGCGCGGGCGTCACGAGTGGCCGGGGGCGATCCCGAAGCCCGGCAACGACCCGGTGAGCCGCGCACTCGATGCCACCCCCACGATCTGGGAGTTCTTCCTGGCCCATCCGCGCACCTGATGGGATCTCGCGTCCACCGGGCTGTAATTTCTCGGGACGCGTCGGGCAGGACTCTCCCGAACGGAGCATCCGGCGCTCAACGGGAGCGCCGCCGAACCGGAGGATCAGTTGGCCGACGGCAAGGCCAAGCGGCCGCAGTACGCGCTCCCAGCCGAGTACGGCCCGGTTCGCGCGACCCACAGCGACGACGACGACGCCGACCCCGCGGTCCGCACAGTTCCCCGCGATGCGCCGTCCGAGCCGGAGCATCCTGCGCCGCCGCCGCTGTCGCGTCGTGAGCAGCGCGCGGCGCGCGATACCGAACGCACCGATCGGCGCGCCCGCACGGCCAAGGCGCGCTGGATCCGACGCGGGGTCGCGATCGCCGTGGTCGTGCTCTTGATCCCGGTCGGGATGTCATACGTCCATGCGTTGCAGCGCCCGGGAACCGACTCGCTCGGCATCCGCACGGTGGAGTGGATCCGCGACCACGGCGGGAACGGCGTGGTGAACACGATCGAGCGGTGGTGGTACACGAACAACCCACCCGCGGTCGGCGGGCGACCCGATCGGATCCAGGTGCAGGGCACCGGTGGCGAGGCCGCGGTGTCCACCCGGGTTCCCACGCAGACCGTTCCACCGCAGCCCGCGCACCTCCCGCCGCCCATGCAACGAGTCGCGACCCCGGCACCGAGTGTCGAGGCGAACGAGGGGATCTGGATGCCCGCCGGACGGCTGGTGGGTGGCGTGCCTGCCGAGTACATCACGTTCGTCCGTCCCGACGGGATACACACCTCGTACTACGTAGCGCTCATGTGGCTCGACACGAAGCTGCTGAAGGCCACGTATGTCCCGGGTCTGCAGGAACCGGGCGGCGGTCCGAACCCCTGGGGTTCGATGATCCCGGACGATCAACGGAACACGGTCATCGCCGCGTTCAACTCCGGTTTCAAGATGGACACCGCGCGTGGCGGCGTGTACTTCGGCGGCGAGATGGTCCGTCCCCTGGTCGACGGCTCGGCTTCACTCGTGATCAAGAACGACGGCTCGGCCACCGTTGGGCTGTGGGGCCGCGACGTGAGCATGACCCCGGACGTGACAACCGTGCGCCAGAACCTGGCACTGCTGATCGACAACGGGCAGCTCGACCCCGCGCTCGACGAGAACGACACCGTCAAGTGGGGCGCGACCCTGGGCAACAAGGCCCTCGTGTGGCGATCGGGGGTGGGAGTCGACAGCAACGGCGCGCTGATCTACGCCGGCGGCAACTCACTGTCGGTGCTCTCACTCGCACGCACGCTGCAGGCCGCGGGGGCGGTCCGTGCGATGGAGCTCGACATCAACACCGACTGGGTGAGCGTGTACACCTATGTGAACGATCCCCCGGAGGATCCGACGGCACCCGTGATCGGGATCAAGCTCGGCGGTGACATGGCGCGCGGCGGCGATCGCTACTTCCAGGCGGGTGAGCGCGACTTCTTCGCCTTCTTCGCCGACCCCAAGTTCCCGCAGGCCTCCGCCGCGACGACCACCACCACCACCAGGCCACCGTCGACGACCACGACGCGTCGTTAGCGCGCCTCCAGCTCGAGGGAGCAGGAGTTCATGCAGTAGCGGAGGCCGTTGGGGCCCGGGCCGTCGTCGAACACGTGGCCGAGGTGACCACCGCACTTCCGGCACACCACCTCGGTGCGCACCATCCCGTGGCTGCGGTCGGTGTGGATCTCGACCGCGTCGGCGATCATGGGCTCGGTGAAGCTCGGCCAGCCGGTTCCCGACTCGAACTTGGTGCTCGCGTCGAACAATTCCGCACCGCAGCCTGCACAGCGGTAGACGCCGTCGTCATGGCAGTCCCAGTACTTCCCGGTGAACGCAGGCTCGGTGCCGGCGCGGCGGAGGACCTGGAACTGCTCCGGGCTCAACTCGCTGCGCCACTCTTCCTCGGTCTTCTCGATGTCTCGCATGCATACTCCATTCGCTCGCTCGCTGCGGCGCAGGGTACCTGCGCCGCGGGCGCTCGCTCGCTGGCGAGCGACTCGACTCGCTTCGCTCGCTCGTCGCCGGTGCGTCCGTTTCGTCACGCCGGCAAGTAGGCCCAACATTCGATCTCGACTGCGGCGCCGGCCGGCAGCCCGGCGACCCCGACGGTGGTACGCGCCGGCCGGTGGCTACCGACGGCCTCCTGATACAACGCGTTCACGGCCGCGAAGTTCCCGAGGTCGGTGAGGAAGATGCCGACCTTCGCGACGTCGCTCCAGTGCGCGCCGCAGTCGCGCAGGATCGCGCCGACATTCGTGAGCGCCTGTCGCGCCTCCGCCTCCGCACCCCCCTCGACCAGCGCGCCCGTGGCCGGGTCGATCCCCACCTGACCCGCGAGCACGACCCAGTCGCCGGCCCGCACCGCGGGCGAATAGTGACCGGCCGCCGGCGGCGCGCCGGGTGTGGGCACGGACCGAACCGTCATGGGCCCGATTTCCGTTCGGGCGCGGAGTCGGGCCGCGCGGGTACGGGATCGTGCCACACGTCGGTGCCCTCGAAGAGCATCGCCGCCTCCTCGGGCCCCCAGGTGTGCACCTTGTAGCGGATGGCCGCGTCGTGGTCGGTGAGCACGGGGTCGACGACCCGCCACGACGCCTCGACGCCGTCCTCGCGAGCGAACAGCAACGTCTCGCCCTCCATCGCGTCGCAGAGCAGGCGCTCGTACGGCGCCTCGGCACCGGGATGAGTGTCGCAGAGGTAGAGCTCGACGTCTTCGCCCATGAAGCCGTCGCCGGGCGCCTTCGCGCGCGCGCCGATCGCGATCACGAGTTGGGGGTCGAACTGGAACCGCAGGTAGTTGGTCTCGTGCGGAAGCTCCTCGAACTCCGCGAACACCGCTTGCGGAGGACGGTGGAGCTCCACCCGCACTTCGGTGCACGTAACGGGGAGGTTCTTGCCGGCGCGGACGTAGAACGGCACCCCGGCCCACCGCCACGAGTTGATGTGCAGCTTGACCGCGGCGTAGGTCTCCACGTCGGAGTCGGGCGCGACTCCCTGTTCGTTCCGATAGCCCTCGAACTGGCCGCGCACGAGGTCGTCGGCGCGTCATGGTCTCCATCGCTCGGAACACTTTCTCCTTGACGTCGCGCAATTCCTCCACACCCGGACCGACGGGTGGCTCCATCGCGAGCAGTGCCACGGTCTGGAACAGGTGGTTCTCGATCACGTCCCGCAACGCGCCCACTTCCTCGTAGAAGCGGCCGCGGCCCTGCACGCCGAAGTCCTCCGCCATCGTGATCTGCACTGACCGCACGAAGTTGCGGTTCCAGATCGGCTCGAGGAACGAGTTGGAAAAGCGGAAATAGATGATGTTCTGTGTGGCTTCCTTGCCGAGATAGTGGTCGATACGGAAGATGTTGGGCTCGGGAAACACCGAGTGGAGCACCCCGTTCAGCTCCTGCGCCGACGCCAGGTCGCGACCGAACGGCTTCTCGATGATCACGCGGGCGTTGTCGGCGCAGCCCGACGAGCCGAGCCCTTCCACGACCGTCTCGAACAGGCTCGGCGGGATCGCGAGGTAGTGCACTGGGTAGCTGCGCGTCCCCGAGCTCCTTCTTCAGCTCCTTGAACGTCGCGGGGTCGGTGTAGTCGCCGTCGACATACTGGAGCAGGCTGATGAGCTTCGTGAACGCGCCCTCGTCGTCGACGCCGCCGCCGTAGGTCGTGATGCTCTCGCGTGCGCGGTTCCGCAGGTCGTCGATCGTCCATTTCGACGACGCGACGCCGATCACGGGGATGCCGAGCGTGCCGTGCTTCACCATGGAGTAGAGCGCGGGAAAGATCTTCTTGTGGGCAAGGTCGCCCGACATGCCGAAGAACACGAAGGCGTCGGAGTGCACCGGGGTAGCCATACCGCTCCCTACTTCGTCTCGCCGATGGTCTGATCGAGCTTCTCGTCGTGACCGCCGAACTCCTTGCGCATCGCGGAGAGCAGCCTGTCGGCAAAATCGGCCTGGCCGCGCGAGGTGAACCGCGCGTACAACGCGGCACTCAGCACGTCGGCGGGCACGCCCTCATCGATCGACGCGTGGATGGTCCAGCGCCCTTCGCCGGAATCCGACACGCGACCCTCGAATTCGTCGAGGTCGGGATGCTGTGACAGCGAATGCGCGGTGAGGTCGAGCAACCAGGAGGCAATCACGCTCCCGCGCCGCCAAACCTCGGCGACGTCGGGGAGATCCAGGTCGTACTGGTAGTACTGCGGCTCGCGCAACGGCGCGGTCTCGGCATCCGCCTGTTGCTGCTCCGTGCCGACGTTGGCATGGCGCAGGATGTTCAGCCCCTCCGCGTACGCCGCCATGATCCCGTACTCGATGCCGTTGTGGACCATCTTGACGAAGTGCCCGGCGCCGTTCGGTCCGCAGTGCAGATAGCCCTGCTCGGCGGCGCTCGGGGCGCCGGTACGACCGGGTGTGCGCGGTGCGGCGTCGACGCCGGGTGCGATCGTGGCGAAGATCGGGTCGAGGTGCGCGACGACGTCGTCCTCGCCGCCGATCATCAGGCAGAACCCGCGGTCGAGACCGAACACGCCGCCACTCGTGCCGACGTCGACATAATGGATGCCGCTCGGCTTCAGGCGCGCGGCACGGTCGATATCGTCCCGGTAGTACGAGTTTCCTCCGTCGATGACGATGTCGCCCTGGTCGAGATGCGGCAGGAGCTCGTCGATGGTCGAGTCGACGAACGCGGCCGGCACCATGATCCACACCGCGCGCGGCTTCGTGAGCTTCCCGCAGAAGTCGGCGATCGAGGTCGCCCCGCCCGCACCGTCACCCTCGAGCTCCTTGACGGCATCCGCGCTCACGTCGTATCCGACACATTCGTGGCCGTCGCGCATCAAGCGCCGAACGAGATTGGCGCCCATACGGCCCAGACCGATCATCCCGAGCTGCATCCCTGTCCCCTTCCCCGTCGGGCTACAGCTTGCCAGGTGAGCGCGCGGCGCCACCCGGAGCCTCGGCGCACGCTGACGGTCACGACGATCGGCACAGGAACGCGCCCGTCTCCTTCGTGACGTTCAGCACGCCGTCGCCCTCCGCGAACCGGTCGGCGAGCACATCGTGGAGTCGTTGGAGCTCGGCGTCGGTCGCGCGTTCTCCCGGTGGGAACGACACGAGGTACGCGAGCACGTCGTCGGCGTTCGTACACACGAGGTCGTCGTCGTAACCACGCCATTCGACGCTCTGGAAATGGGCTCCGAGAACCGATTCCCCGGTGTGTGAGCCGAACGCCTCCATGTAGCGCGGTACCCGGCGCGGCCCGAACACTTCCGCCGAGATCTCGTCGAGCTCGCGGAGATGCGACGGCCCGTTCGTGCTGGCGACGAGCACACCGTCGTCACGGAGCACGCGCGCCAGCTCCCCGACCGCCTGGAGCGGGTCGGGCACGTGGTAGAGCATGTGGTTCGCGACGGCGACGTCGAAGGAGCCCTCGTCGAACGGCAAACACTGCGCGTTCACGACGGCACCGTCGACGGCACCGAAGCTGGCGCGGGCACGTTCGACGGCCTCGCCCACCATCCCGTCGGAGAGATCGGTGAGCGTGAGCTGCAGATCCGCCGACAGCGCGTGGCGGGCCTGCTCCCAGAGCCACCCCGGACCACAGCCGACCTCGAGCACGACCCCGTCCCGGCTCCACGCGATCTGCTGGACGACCCACGAGAACCACGGAGTGGCGGCGGTCCCGTACCGCGCGTGCAGGTTGGCCCGCGCCGTGAGCTTGCCGCTGTCGCGGTACTGCACCTCGCGGAAGTACTCGGCGGAACGCCCGAAGAACCGGTTCGGTTCGGTGGTCACGGTTCAGGGTACGCCTCGATCCACAGTGAGGCGAACGGCTAGCGGCGCAGGCTCCGGTAGCGGCGGATCAGCGTGTTCGTGCTGCTGTCGTGGGCGACGTCGCCCTCCAGATCGTCGAGCTCCGGGATGATCGCGAGGGCGAGTTTCTTGCCGAGCTCCACACCCCACTGGTCGAACGAATTGATGTTCCACACCGTCCCCTGTGTGAACACCTTGTGTTCATAGATCGCCACGAGCTGTCCGAGCGTGAACGGCGTGAGCCTCTCGACGAGGATCGTGTTCGTCGGGTGATTGCCCGCGAACGTGCAGTGTGGAACCTGATGAGCCGGAACGCCCTCGGCTTCGACCTCCTCCGGCGTCTTGCCGAAGGCGAGCGCCTCGGTCTGGGCGAGGAAGTTCGCCGCCAAGAGGTTCTGGTGGTCACCGACCTCGTGGTTCGCGTGTACGAACCCGATGAAGTCGCACGGGATGAGCTTCGTGCCCTGGTGGATGAGCTGGTAGAACGCGTGCTGACCATTGGTGCCGGGCTGGCCCCACACGATCGGGCCCGTCTGCATCGTCACCGGCTTGCCGTCGAGATCGACCGACTTCCCGTCGCTCTCCATGTCGAGCTGCTGGAGATACGAGGGGAAGCGCTCGAGATACTGGTTGTACGGGAGGATCGCCTGGGTCTCGGCGCCGAAGAAGTCGTCGTACCAGATGCCGATCAGACCCATGAGCGCGGGCAGGTTCCGCTCGAACGGCGCGGTGCGGAAGTGCTCGTCGATCGAACGGAAGCCGGCAAGCATCTCGCCAAACTGCTCGTGGCCGATCGCAACCATCAACGACAGCCCGATCGCGCTGTCGTACGAGTACCGACCACCCACCCAGTCCCAGAACTCGAACATGTTCGCGGTGTCGATGCCGAACTTCGCCACTTCGATCGCGTTCGTGGACACCGCCACGAAGTGCTTCGCAACCGCCGCATCGTCGCCGAGCGTGGCGAGCAGCCACTCACGCGCGCTGTGGGCGTTGGTGAGCGTCTCGAGCGTGGTGAAGGTCTTCGACGACACGATGAACAGCGTCTCGGCCGGATCGAGGTCGCGCGTACATTCCCAGAAGTCGTTGCCGTCGACGTTGCTCACGAACCGAAAGGTCATGTCGCGCCGGCTGAAGTCCTGGAGCGCGGTGTAGGCCATCTTCGGACCGAGGTCGGACCCGCCGATCCCGATGTTCACGACGTTGCGGATCGTCGAGCCGGTGTGACCGCGCCACTGGCCGGACCGCACCTTCTCCGAGAAATCGGCCATCTTTCGCAGCACCGCGTGAACCTGCGGCACGACGTTCTCACCGTCGACGACGATCGATGCATCCTCCGGCGCGCGCAGCGCAACGTGCAGTACCGCACGATCCTCGGTGACATTGATCTTGTCGCCGCGGAACATCGCGTCGACACGCTCACGCAAGCCTGCCTCATGCGCGAGCTCGACGAGGAGGCGGAGTGTCTCGTCGGTCACGCGGTTCTTCGAGTAGTCGAGATAGACGCCTTCGGCCTCGACGGTCAGACGTTCGCCCCGCTGCGGATCGGCGGCGAAGAGATCACGGAGGTGCGTCTCGCGCACTTCCTCGAAGTGCGCTTCGAGGGCGTGCCATTCAGGCGTGTCGGTGATCGACATGGCTAGAGACCGTACGCCTCGAGGAGGCGCAGCCACACCTCGTTCATCGTGGGGAACGCGGGAACCGCGTGCCACAGCACGTCGAGGGGTACTTCGCCGGCGACCGCGATCGTGGCCGCGTGCAACATCTCGCCAACACCCGGCCCGGTGAAGGTGGCGCCCACGACGACACGACGCGCTTCGTCGACGACGAGTTGGCTGGTACCGGTGATGCCCAAGCCGTGCACCCGACCGGCTTGCCGGGTACGAGCCCGACCGTGTCGACGAGCTCGCGTGTCGTGCCGTCGCCGGACTCGACGTCGACCCGCCGCTCGCCCGCCAGCCGGGCGTGGCCCCGGATCAGCGTCCCGCCCGCGCGCTCGAGCCAGCTCACTTGGCCCTCGTCGTTCCAGTTCCCGACGATCTCGTCCCGGCGGCGGAGCACGGCGTCGGCGTCGAGCCCGGCGATGTTCTCGCCCGCGGCGCCGGCGCCCAGCACGATCACGTCGAACTGCTCCATGGCTCCTCCTCGTACAGTCACCCTCAGCGTCCCGCACGCCTGCGGTGCGTTGCAGCGGACGGACGAGAGAGAATGGAGCCCATGGCCAACGTGCTCGGAATCGACATCGGTGGGACCGGCATCAAGGGCGCTCCCGTCGACACCGCGACCGGCGAGCTCACTGCCGACCGGCACCGCATCCCCACGCCCCAACCGGCCACGCCGAAGGCCGTCGCCGCGGTGGTCGGCGAGCTGGCGAGGTTCTTCGAGTGGACCGAGGGGGTCGCCGGCTCCGTGCCTGAACGGAGAGTCGGCGCGACGTTCCCGGCGGTGATCAAGAACGGCATCGCGCACACCGCCGCCAACGTCGACAAGTCGTGGATCGGCACCGACGCGCGCAAGCTGTTCACCGACGCGATCGGCGCGCCGGTCACCGTGCTGAACGACGCCGACGCCGCCGGCGTCGCCGAGATGGAGTTCGGCGCGGGCAGGGGAGTCCGCGGCGCGGTGATCATGGTCACGCTCGGTACCGGCATCGGCAGCGCAGTGTTCCTCGACGGTGTGCTGGTGCCCAACACCGAGCTCGGTCACCTGAAGATGGGAAAGAAGGACGCCGAACGGATCGCGGCCGAGAGCGTGCGCGAAGAGGAGAACCTGTCCTGGAAGCAGTGGGCCACGCGCCTCGACAGCTACTTCGAGCTGCTCGACGCGCTGTTCTCCCCCGATCTCATCATCGTGGGAGGCGGCGTGAGCAAGAAATCGGACAAGTTCCTGCCGCGCATCTCCACGCGCGTCGAGATCGTGCCTGCGCAGCTCTTCAACGAAGCCGGCATCGTGGGGGCCGCGATCGCAGCCACGAAGGTCAATCCGGCGGATCAGTGAGCGGCGTACGGCCCGCGAAGCCGGCGTCGGGCCAGTGCCACCACTCGATGGCTTCCTCGCCGTCGAGCCAGCAGAGCAGGTACTCGCGACCGGACGGTGCGTGCGCGGGAAAGTCGATCAGCCCGCGCTCGGGATCGCGAAGGACGATGCCGTCGCGCTGCAGATCCTCGACGAGTGCCCTCAGCTCGGTGTCACCCTCGGCGGTGCCGCTCTCCTGCCCGTTCGACGACGGCGCGTGACCGTTGCCGGAAGCGCGCGCGCTCGCGCTGCCGCTCCTGGCTGATGAGTTCACGGATCCGCTGTACCTGTGCGCGCACGCGGGGTAGCGCGGCCGTCGCGTCGTCGTGTGTCCAGTACCGCACCGTCATCACGATATTGCGGCAAAACGATACGAGGCACCGCCAGGGTGTGCCTCTACCATGCCGCCGATGGCCACGCTGCCCAGGACGAGGGTTGGCTTCCTCGGACCACACGGCACGTTCGCGGAGGAGGCGCTCCTCACGCAACCCGACCTCGCGGCCGGAGAAGCGGTGCCGTTCCGCGACGTCCCGCACGTGATCAACGCGGTCGAGCACGGCGAGGTCGACCTCGGCATCGTGCCGATCGAGAACTCGATCGAGGGATCGATCCCGGTCACGCTCGACACGCTCGCGTTCGATACCGAGCTCCTGGTGCAGCGCGAGGTGGATCTTCCCGTGTCGCTCAATCTCTGCGCACGCCCAGGTACGAAGCGGAGCGACATCACCACAGTGGTGTCACACCCGAACCCGCTCGGCCAGACCCGGATCTGGCTGTCGAAGAACCTGCCCGACGCGGTCCTCGTGGTCGCCAACTCCACCGCGGAGGCCGCGCAGCAGGTGGCGAAGTCGAAGCGGCCGGGGATGGCTTCGATCGGCACCGCGCAGGGCGCGAAGTACACCGGGCTCGAGATCCTCGCCCGCGAGATCGAGGACCACCCCGAGAACCTCACTCGCTTCGTGATCGTCGGGCACGGCATCCCCGCGCCGACCGGGCACGACAAGACCTCGGTCGTGTGCTTCCAGAGACAAGACCGTCCGGGCTCGCTCCTCGCGATCCTTCAGGAGTTCGCCGCGCGCGCGATCAACCTCACCAAGCTCGAGTCGCGTCCCACGAAGCAGAGCCTCGGCGACTACTGCTTCTTCATCGATTTCGAGGGTCACCTCGACGACGAGATCGTCGCCGATTGTCTCCGCAACCTCGCCGCGAAGCAGACCCAGGTGAAGTTCCTCGGTTCATATCCCGTCGCGGGCGACGACGGTCACGTCCGACGGCGCGCGATGAGCAAGGCGTGGCGAGACGCGAACAAGTGGCTCGACGCGCTCCGCGATCAGATCCGGCACGACATACCCACTGGGGACGACGCATGATCGACCTCAAGCGCCTTCGCGAGGAGCATCCCTACCGCGCCGGAATCGAGCGCAAACGCGTCGCTCCCGGGTTGATCGACCGCGTGCTCGCCGCCGACGCCGTCCAGCGCGACCTCCTGCGCCGAGTGGAGGAGCTCCGGGCGCGCCAGAATGCGGCGTCGAAGGAAATCGGCAGGGCGTCGCCCGAGGAGCGGTCCGCGAAGATCGCCGCCGCAGGCAGCTTGAAGGAGGAGCTGAGCACGCTCGATGAGTCGCTCGCCGAGGCCGACGCCGCGCTCCGAATCCTCGCGCTCGAACTACCGAACCCGGCCGACCCATCGGTGCCCGATGGCGGTGAGGACGACGGCGAGGTCGTCCGCGTCGTCAGCGACACTCGCGACGCTCCTTCCCTCGACCATGCGGCATTCGCCGAGGCGATCGGGTTCGTCAACTCGGTACGAGGGTCGGAAGTGAGCGGCTCGCGCTTCGCGTACATCACAAACGAAGCCGTGCTCGTGGAGCTCGCGCTGTTGCAGTGGGTGATGGGCATCCTCGTCCGCGAGGGCTTCGCGCCGGTGGCGCCACCCGTGTTGGTCCGCGAGCACGCGATGGAGGAGGCCGGATTCTTCCCGACCGACCGCGCGCAGGTGTACGAGGTCGATGGCGGCGACCTGTTCCTCGTCGGCACCAGCGAAGTGCCGCTGTCCGCGCTCCACCGCGGCGAGATCGTCGACGCCCACGCGTTGCCACTGCGCTACGCCGGCATGTCGTCGAACTTCCGTCGCGAGGCGGGCACCTACGGCAAGGACACGCGCGGCATCTTCCGGGTGCACCAGTTCGACAAGGTCGAGATGTTCAGCTACGCGCACCCCGACCAGTCGTGGGACGAGCACGAGCGCATCCTCGCGATCGAGGAGGAAATCTACAGCAAGCTCGGGCTCCCGTACCGAGTCGTGAACATCGCCGCCGGCGACCTCGGCGCGGCCGCGGCGAAGAAGTACGACATCGAGGCCTGGTTGCCGTCCGAGCGTCGGTATCGCGAGCTCACGTCGTGCTCGAACTACCTCGACTACTCGGCGCGCCGCTTGGGAACGCGCTTCCGCGACGGCGTCACCACGCGGCTCGTGCACACGCTCAACGGCACCGCGTGCGCGATCTCGCGCACGCTGGTGTTCCTCTTCGAGCACTACCAGACTGCAGGCGGCGGTTTCGTCGTGCCCGACGTGCTGCGTCCCTACTGCGACTTCGAAGAGGTCGAGCCGCGCGGTTCAGCGCGATTCCACCATCCGCATTCAGTGTGCCGTGAGTTGCGCTCAGCGCAACAAACGGTGCAATGAATGTGCGGAACGTCGTAGCCTGACCGTCGGAGGGATGCCGGAGCGGACGAACGGGACGGTCTTGAAAACCGTTGAGGCGCAAGTCTCCGTGGGTTCGAATCCCACTCCCTCCGCAAACCGTTGCCATAATCACAACGTCTTCGCCGGTCAAGGACTCCTTTGCCCTGCCCGATCGTCACCGCGGCGCTCGGGCAGTTCACCCCGTCGACAACGCGAGGCTCGGTCTCTGATGGGACTCGGTGTCGCGTCAACGTGCGCGAGAAGCGCGGTGCCTGAGGTGATGACCGCCTCTTCGCTTCCTTCGCTATCGCACCACACGAACGCGCGAGGACCCCGGAGCTGACGCTGTGCTCGGCGAGCACGTCGTCGAGCGGCGCGCGCCGCACGGTCAGTAGGCTGACTTGATGTCTCGGAACGCGAGCGTCGACGTGATTGCGTTCTACCTTCCGCAGTTTCATCCCGTTCCCGAGAACGACGAGTGGTGGGGACCAGGGTTTACCGAGTGGACCAACGTGGCGCGCGCTCGCCGAATGTTCCCCGGCCACTACCAGCCGCGCATTCCCGGCGAACTCGGCTTCTACGATCTCCGGCTTCCCGAGACGCGCGAGGCGCAAGCCGCGCTCGCGGCGGAATACGGTGTCACCGCGTTCTGCTACTGGCACTACTGGTTCGGCGGCGGCCGACGGCTCCTGGAACGACCATTCGATGAGGTCGTGCAGTCGGGTCGGCCCGACTTCCCATTCTGCCTCGGCTGGGCCAATCACACGTGGTCGGGAACTTGGTACGGGGCACCCGAGCGGATCCTTGTCGAGCAGACCTATCCGGGCGATGACGATCACCGCGCGCACTTCGAGGCGGTGCTGCCCGCCTTCACGGATCCCCGCTACTTCCGGGTGGACGGCCGCCCGTTGTTCTACGTCTACCATCCGGCCGGGCTTCCCGAAGCGCAACGCTTCCTCGACCTGTGGCGCAACTGGGCCGTCGACGCCGGACTCCAAGGAATCTATTTCGTTGCTCAGACGTGGGGACCGCGCCGTTCAAGCGATGCCGACTTCGACACGTTCGCGTTCGAGCGGGTCCCGTCGCTCAACATCAGGCGTCGGGATCTGCTGAGACGGCTTGCGAGGAAACTGGGTGTCCCACCGGTGCGCTCCTTTCGCGCCTTCGCTGAGACGATGCCACTGGGGATCGTCGACGCTCCGAGCGTTCCGACCGTGATGCCTGGGTGGGACAACACTCCACGAAGCGGCGTGCGGGGAGTGGTCCTCCACCCGCCGGATCCGGTCGTTTTCGAAGCGCAGGTCGCCCGTGCGGTCGCGCATGTCATGTCTCCGACCCACGACGGCCCGCGTCTCGTGCTCGTCAAGGCTTGGAACGAGTGGGCCGAGGGCTGCTACCTGGAGCCCGACCGACGCTTCGGTCGAGCACACCTGGAGGCGCTGCAGCAGGGCGTGGCGCGCGGCCTTGCGGCGTCTGCCCGATAACGAATCAGTCCCAGCCGTCCCTGGACTGGACGGTCCATTTGTCCGGATGCGAGTGCGCACTGCGACGTGGATGTCTGTCGGGGCTCGGTTTGAGCGTCCTTGGTGCAAACTCTTGGGGTGGAGTCGCGGATCCTGCTGGTGGGCAGCCAGGATCCCGGCTCGCCGCCCTCTGGCGGGAAGTTGCGGTTCGACGCAACTGTGCGTGCCCTGGCGGCGGTCGCGCAGGTCGATTACCTGCAATGGAAGCATCGGGGCTGGCACGCGGCGCGGTCGTCGAGATCGTTGGAGGGTTTCCACGACCTGCCGATGGCGCGCCACATGGTTGTCGGTCGCCGCACGTTGCCGAGCCGCGCCTTTCCCGCGTACCGAAAGTTGCAGAGCGTGCTTCACCTCGATGCTGTCCCCGCGGAGGTTCGGATCGCGGCGACGCCGCGGCGGCGCGATCTCTCGCGGGCGAGGCTGCGGACCTACGATCTCGTGTGGTGCTTCGGGCTGGCGTCCGCGTTGTCCGTACGTCGCGCTGGGAACGGTACGGTTCCGTTTGTTGTCGACCTTATCGACTCCTCGCAGAGCGCGGGCTGGAACAGCGCCGCCCAACGCGTATTGGAGTGGGCGGACCGCGTTGTTCTTTCCAATCCCGACGAGGCTCGGGCGCTGGGCGACGCGGTGGTGGTGATCGAGAACGGCGCCGCGATTCCGTCGAGCATCGGCGTTCGTCGTCGGGGTTCGGTTCCACGCTTGGTCTTCGTCGGTTGGATGTACTACCCACCGAACGAAGAGGCGGCCGAGTTTCTTGTGCGTGCCGTCGTGCCGGAACTTCGGCGCACGTTGGGAAACGACTTCGAGGTGCGGATCGTGGGGCGTGCGCCAGCGCACATCCACACGCTCGGCAACGAGCCGAATGTGACGATCACAGGCTTCATCGACGACCTTGAGGCCGAGCTGCGGGCCGCGGATGTTGCACTCGTTCCCCTGCGAAATGGCGCGGGGACTCGCATCAAGATCTTGGAGGCCTTCGCCCACTGCGTGCCGGTCGTGTCGACTCGGATAGGCGCCGCGGGGCTGGCGGTCGAGGACGGGCGTCACCTGCTGTTGGCCGACGATCCTCGGGGCCTCGCCGATGCGTGTGCACGCGTCGTCAACGATGAGGCATTGCGAACGGAGCTGGTGCATACGGCACGAGAGTTGATCGAGGCGCGCTACGACTGGCGGCTGATCGAGTCGCATATCGCCACGCTCGCGCAGGACACGATGCGATCGAGAAATCCGCCGCCGCGGCCATCGCCGGATGCTTCGGGCTGCACTGACAGTTCGTAGTCACTGCGAGCATTTGCCACACCCGTGGCCACGTAGAACGCCGGTGAGCGCCAGATCTGATTGAGTCGGGGGTGGCGTTGGGGGGTTGCTCGTAGCGTCTACGGCGACACGCTCGGCCCCACGCTCGTCGACGACACGCCGATTGCCGTCGTGTTCGACGCCGATGGCACGGTGCTCCGCGTCACACTCGTCGACCGGCTCCAGCCCGCCGGCTACACGGTGCTCGGTTGATCGGTCGACGACATCTCCGAGTCGGTGCGCGACCTCCCTCGCGCGGCGTCGAGTTCGTCCGGTACGACGGCATGGACCAGGACGTTCTCGGCGTGTGGACAGCGCCGGGCGGCGATCAGGTCGCCTGGTTCGCAGACCCCGACGGCAACACGCTGTCGCTCACGCAGCTTCGTCCGGCTGCCGGATCGTGATACCGAGCTCGGCGAACAGGCCGAGCGCCACCGGGAGCACCTGTTGGGGCGAGACCTCGGCGCCGCGCAGCGAGCTCGCGCCGCGGATTCCCTCGAGGTTCGAACCGTCGAAGCGGAGATCGTTCGCCGACGCCTGCGAGAAGTGCGCGCGTTGCAGGTCGCAGTGATCGAACTCCACGTGTGTGAGCGTTGCTTCGTAGAAGTCGGCGTCGGGCATCGCGCAGCTTTCGAACGAGAGATGCTCGGTACTCGTGAGGCGGAAGTCGGCGCCGTCGAGTTTGCTGTCGGCGAACCGAACGTGGCGCACACGCGATTGCGAGACGACGAGCCCGGACATCCGGCAGTTCCTCAGCTCGACGCGCAGCCACTGCGATTCCGTGAGGAAGGCGCCGGAGAGCTCGGAGTCGACGATGCGCACGTCGGTCAACACGCAACGGCGCAGGTGCGCGCCGGTCAGCCGGACATCGCGGAGCTCGCAACCGGTGATGCGCACATGCTCGGCGACGGTTCCCGACAGATCGGCGCCGGCGACCAGCTCGCCCGACCACTCGCCATCGTCGACAAGGGAAGCATCCGAGGTCGGGACGGGCTTCGGGACGAGGCGAGGTTTGGTCGGCACGCGTCGAGTATCACGCGCCCGAACACGTCAGCCGCGCGCACAGGAACTGCGTGATCCGGTTCCTGAAATCAGGGGCGAGTGCCGGCTCGCCGGCAAGGTTGTGCCCGGCGCCCTCGTAGTACTGCGCCTCCACATCGGCGCCGATGCCGCGTAACGCCGCTTCGAGGTCGTACGCCTGCACCACCGGTACGGCGCCGTCGCCCGTCCCGTGGAGGATGAGTACGGGCGCCCGCCACCCGCTGACGCGTTCGACGACGTTCACCTCCCCGCCGGGCACCGTGCTCCCGATCCCGTTCCACCCCTCGTACATGCCGGAGACCAGCACCACGGCCTCGGGACGACCGTCGCTCGCCCGGAGGGCGGCGAGCCCCGCCCCACGACTGAAGCCGATCAGCGCCAGCGGGCGTCGAGGCGCCGAGCGCGTGCCGCGTCGCCTCGACGAGCGAATCGAGATCGGGCACCGCGTCGTCGACCACGCCCTTGAACGGGGGTGCGTCGACGCACGGGATCTCGATGTTCTGGGGATCCACGACGTCGAAGGAGGCGAACCAGCAGCCGACCGCGACGTCGAACCCGAGATCGGACAGTTGCTCGGCGAAGCTCACGTAATCGGGATTGAGACCACCCGACGCGTGGACGAGCAGGATCGCGGGATGCGGTCCCGGTTCCGCGTTGCGCTTGACGCCGAGTAGGACGTGCGTGCCGTTCGCGGCAGGGTGCACGAACCACTGGAACGCCTCGTCGGCAACGTTCGCAGGACGGGGGACCTCGGTGATGTCGGGGACGGTCGTCGCCGGTGGCGGTGGTGCCGGTGAAGATGTCGCCGGTGTCGTGGTGGTCGACGGCAACCCGGCTCCCGAGGTCGTGTGCCGGCCTGCCTCTGAGCATGCGCTCGCGACCAGGCACAACGCGAGTGCGGCCCCGACCCCGCGTCGCATGGCGCGGGCGGCGCTAGCCGCTTGCCGTCTGCAGCGCGCGTACGGCAGCCGCGTCGTGGACCGCTCGGGCCACGATCGCCGCGACGCGGTCGGCGCCGGTGTCGTCGTAGTGCGCGCCGTCGGGACGCAACGATGCGTCGGAGCGGCCGCCGGGGCACAAGGTGCTGCTCGAGGTCCAGCAGTTGCACGTTGTCCCGCGCGCGCGCCGCGTGTTGCCATGCAGTGTCGACTGCAGCGAGCCGGGTTGGGTCGAGTCGCTCGGGCGGCGTCGTGCCGCCGCCCACCACCTCGGTGGTCCCGTAGCAGGGTGGCCGGATCGCCACGACCGAGGCGCCCGATGCGCTCAAGGTGTCGAAGAGCGCGGTGACGTCCTGCCGGTACGACGCGTTCCATGCCGGATCGCCCGGATGCAGCACCGAGTCTCCCGGCCCGACCACGTCGTAGATGTCCCACGCCCCCGCCTGCACGACCACGACATCGGGACGCGAACGCGGCGACGTCGGACGCCCACTGTCGTTGCCAGGCACCGTCCCCACCACACTTGTTCTGTTGCGGATCGCCGTTGATGACGAACGTCTGCGCGGTGCTGATGGAGCAGCCGAGGATGGCGCGGTTCCACACGACCATCCCCGGCTGCGCGGAGAGGCCGTGCGCGCCGGGCTCGGCATCGAGGCCCTGCGCGAGCGTCGCGGCCTGCGAGTCGCCGACGACGAGCACCTTCACCGGAGCCGCGGGCTGGGTCTGGGCGGGCGTGGAAGGCGCGGACGTGCTCGGCACCGACGGGGGCCCGCGACGGTCGGCGACCTGGCCGATGTTGCCGCTGAGGGCAGGACGCGCGCTGACCGTCGCCGCGAACACCCCGACGCTGAGCGCGATGACCGCCGCCGCGGTGAGCGACGCGCGCGAGTTGCGGCGTCCGGATCCGGACACCGCGCCGGATGGGTTCCCCGACGTAGAAGTGCGTGACCGCGGCGAGCGCGACCACCGTCGACAGCCGAACGGTGAGCAGGGACAGGCCGGAGAGCCCCGTCCGCGCGGGGTCGACCACGAGGTATGTGGGCCAATGCCACAGGTACATCTCGTAGGAGATCGCGCCGACCCAGACGACGGGACGCAGCTCCAGGCCACGCCCGAGCACTCCGGGAGACGGCTGGGCGAGGCGCCAGATGACGATTGCGGTCGCGAACGAGTACACGAGCAGCCCGTACTGTCCGTAGAAGAGGTCGTGCACGCGCGTCGCGTTCGACGCGAACCACGGTAGGAACACGACGACGATCCCGACGGCGCGCGGCGGCGGAGAGCAGCCGGCGACCGACCTGCGATCGCAACGGGCCGTGCAACGTGACGACGACCGCGAGCGCGGCGCCCATCAACATGGCCTGCGCGCGCGTATCCGTGCCGTAGTAGACGCGCGACGGGTCCCCGCCGGGGACATAGAGCGAGGCCATCAGCACCGCCGACGCGACCGCGCCGAGCAGCGCGACGACCCCGACGGCAACCACCGCGCCCGTGGCCCGGACCCGGCGGCGCGCCAGCCACAGCACGCCGAGCACGATCGGCGGCCAGAACAGGTAGAACTGCTCCTCGACCGCAAGCGACCACAGGTGGAGCACGGGCGACGGCGAGGTGAACGCCCCGAAGTAGGACTGGCCCGACAGGATGAAGCGCCAGTTCGCCACGTAGAAGAGCGACCCGAGCACGTCGCCGCGCACCTTGTCGAGCCCGAGCTTCGGCGCGACGAACGCGGCATACACCAGCACCGCGGCGAGCAGGACGAACAACGCCGGGAGCAAGCGCCGAGCGCGGCGGGCCCAGAACGAGGGAAGGTTGATGTGCCCGGCCCCCTCGGCGTCGCCACGGAGCCATTCGCGGAGGAGGATCCCGGTGATCAGGAAGCCCGAGAGGGTGAAGAAGGTGTCGAGGGAGAGGACACCCCCGGCCGTGAAGTAGCCGGCGTGCACCGAGATCGCGAACCAGATCGTGAGCCCGCGCCAGCCGTCGAGCGCGGGCCAGTGCGGGCTGCTGGTTCGGGTGGCTTCCCCCGTTTGGCTCACGATGGCCGGTCCCCTCGGCTGCGGATCCATCACTTGGACGATGGCACCCCTGCTTGCAACACGCCAGGGTCCTCGGTCCTTTCCCGCGGTCGAATTTCACGGTACCGGAGGCCAGGAGGCCCTGGTCGTCGGGGAACTCCCGCGGCGCTCTGCCCAGACGAGAGCGGCCCGGCAACGATCTCCCTCCGTCAACGCGCAGCCCATGGCGCGGGTGATCGCCTCGGCCACCCTCATCATGATCAGCGGGCACGAGCCGGCGTTCGAAAGAATCGCAGCGTGACGGATCTCGGGCAGTTCCTCGACGAGCACCGGCAGCGTGAGCAGGTGCCGGGCCTGGCGGTCGCCGTGGTTCACCGCGACCGCCAGGTCTTCGCGCACGCGTGCGGGCACGCGGACCTCGCAGCCGGACTCGACTTCACCGTCGACACCGCCTGCCACTGGTTCTCGATGACGAAGATCGCCACGCGTCACCGCGGCGATGCAACTCGTCGACGCCGGACGGCTCGACCTCGACGCGCCGGTGCACGAGTACCTCCCGGGCGTGCTGCCTCCCGCGTTCGACGGCGTACGGGTCGTGCACCTCGCCAACCACTCGGCCGGGCTCGCGAACCCGCTACCGCTCCGGTGGGTACACCCCGCCGGGCAACGGATTCCCGACCAGCGCGCGTTCCTCGCGCGGCACCGGCCGCGGAAGCCGCGCTTCCAGCCGGGTACCCAGGCGCGGTACAGCAACCTGAGCACGGTCGTGCTGGGCGAGGTGCTCGCCACGGTCACCGGCACGTCGTACGTCGACCACGTTCGGAGCTCGGTCCTCGCACCGCTCGGCTTGCACCACACGGGCTTCACGTACGACGAGCTGGGCGACGCGCCGCGCGCGGTCGGCTACCAACGTGGGACGCGGTTGCTCGATCCCGTCTTCCGCGCGTTCCTGCCCCGCGGTGTGGTGGGCGAACGAACCGGCCACTACCTCGTCGCTCGAGCCGTTCGAGATGGACGCACCGGCTTGTAGCGGCTTGATCGGTCCCGTCACCGAAGCGGCGCGCTTCCTCACCGTGCACACGGCACCGGGTGGGCTCCTCTCCCGGTCATCCGTCGAACGGATGCAGCAGATCGACACGCGCGGCAAGCCCTACGACCTCGGTCTCGGCTGGTTCCGTCCCGTCGCGGCAACGCGAGGCGACCTGGGTCGAGCACTTCGGCGGCGGCGGCGGATTCTGGAACCTGCTGCGCGTCTACCCGGAGCGCGAGCTCGGCGTGGCGGTGATGGGGAACACCACCCATCGGTGGGACGTCGACACCGTGGCCGACACGCTGGCCTCGACCGACTGGTAACGTCGCTACTCGGCGGCCTCCTCGTTGTCGAGCAGCAGCCGCTTGCGGTCGAGGCCCCACCCGAACCCACCGAGCCCGCCGTCGGACGCAACCACGCGGTGGCACGGCACGACGATCGCCACCGGGTTGCTCCCGCACGCGTTGCCGACGGCCCGCGCCGCGAGCGGCTTCCCCACCGCCTCGGCGACCTCGCGGTACGTGCGCGTCTCGCCGCGGGGGATGCAGACGAGCTCGCGCCACACCTGCTGCTGGAACGCGGTGCCGCGCACGTCGACCGGGAGCTCGACGGCTGGCGCCACGCCGTCGATGCGGCGCAGCACCTCGGTGATCGTGGCATCCAACGCGCCGTCGTCGCGGACCACCTCGGCGGCGGAGAACTCGTCGCGCAGCTCACGCTCGAGCGCGGTGTCGTTCGTCGCCGAGCGTGACGCGGCACACGCCGCGTTCCGTCGTCGCCACGAGCAGGCGACCGAGCGGAGACCCGACGACAGTGAACGTGATGACCGCGCCCGCACCGCGCGCGCCGTACGACGCGGGCGTCATGCCGAGCCGCGCGTCGGACTGCTCGTAGAGCCGGCTGCTCGATCCGTAGCCCGACCTCGTACAGCGCGCCGGTGACATCGCGACCGCCTCGCAGCTCGTCGCGCAGCCGCTCGACGCGCAGCGCGTCGGAGTACTGCTTCGGGGTGACGCCCAGCACGCGCTGGAAGTCGCGCCGCAACGTGTCGGCCGAAGTTCCGACGCGCGCTGCGAGGTCGGCGAGCGGTGGGCAGCCGTCGGCATCGGCCAGCAGCTCGCAGGCCGCTTCGACGCGAGCGACCCGCGTCGTCGCGCGGCTCGTCGCGGGGCGAGCAACGGCGACACGCCCGAAAACCGTGCCGCTCGGCGTCGTCGGGTCCGCCGAAGAAGCGCACATGGTCGCGCCGCGGCCGCCGGCTCGGGCACGAGGGGCGGCAGTACACGCGGGTGGTCGCGACTGCGTAGACGAAGTCGGCCCCGGGATCACGGGCGAGCACCGCCTGCCAGCGGGTGTCGTCAGGTGTCATGTGCCATTGATACCGGACCACCGGCGCGTCGCGCGCTCTCCGGAACCCGCGCGCAAAGCGTGGCCGCGGCTGCGCTTCAGGCGGCGTGCGAGGCCGTCCACTCGAGGAGCCGTCGACCGGCCAGGTGTTCACGATGCCGGTCCGCGATCGACGCCCGCCGCCGGCCGCCCGCGCGCAGCCGTAGGGCTGCCACTCGAGCTGCCCCACCGCGTGGGCGTCGCTGTCGATCGACACCTTGCAGCCGGCGTCGACGACCATCTCGAGCAGGCGCATCGGCGGGTCGAGCCGTTCGGGACGGCAGTTGATCTCGACGGCCTTGTCGAAGTGCGCGCACGCGCCGAACACGAGCTGGCGCGTCGAAGGTCGACTCGGGGCGTCCCTTGCCGAGCACGAGGCGCCCGGTGCAGTGGCCGAGGATGTCGGTGTTGCGGGTTCGCCATCGCCGCGACCATCCGGTCGGTCATCGGCTGCTCGCCCATGCGCAGCTTCGAGTGCACGCTGGCGACGACGACGTCGAGCTCGGCGAGCAGGTCGTCGTCCTGGTCGAGGCTCCCGTCGTCGAGGATGTCGACCTCGATCCCGGTGAGGATGCGGAAGGGCGCGAGCTCCTCGTTCAGCCGGCGACCACGTCGAGCTGCTCGCGCAGACGCTCGGGCGTGAGCCCGTGCGCGACCGTCAGCTGTGGTGAGTGGTCGGTGAGCGCGAGGTAGCGGTGCCCGAGCTCCGCCGCCTTGTTCGCCATCGCTTCGATCGTGGCGCCGCCGTCGGACCAGTCGGAGTGGAGATGCAGATCGCCGGCGAGCGCGGCGTGGATCTCGCGCGCCCGGGCCCGCGTCGGGCGCGGCTTCGGCTTCGAGTCGCGCGAGGTATTCGGGCACCTCGCCGGCGAGTGCCTGCTCGATGACGCGGCCGCTGCTCGACCCGATGCCGGGAGATCCTGGATCCGTCCCTGCGCCGCGAGCGCGCGCAACTCGTCGAGCGGACGGTCGCGCACCGCGTCGGCCGCGCGCCGGAACGCCTCTTCCTTGTAGCGGCCGGCGCGCCCGCGTTCGAGCGAGCGTCGCGATGCGGTCGAGTGCCTCGACCGGATCCATGACTCGAAGGTACCCCTCCGCCCTACACTTGCCCGCTACCAACGGAGGGATGACTGAGCGGCCGAAAGTGCTCGCCTGCTAAGCGAGTAGGGGGTGTTGAGCCTCCTCGAGGGTTCAAATCCCTCTCCCTCCGCCAATCCGAACGGGTTGACAACGACATCGGGTCACCTGTATGCTTGGCTATATCGTCACTCGATACATCCAGAGTCGGATACAGACAAGCCTCGGGAGCCCGCGTGACCCGATCCGAACGAGCACGGCTTCCTTCCCCTGCCGGTTTCGGTGCTGCACATCCTCCTCGCCCTCCGCGACGAGGAGCTGCACGGCTACGCCATCATGCGGCGGGTCGAGGAGCTCACCGACGGCGCGGTGAGCATGGGGCCCGGGAACGCTCTACGGCGCGGTGAAGCGCATGCTCGCCGACGGATTGATCGAGGAGACCGCGGAGCGACCCGATCCCGAGCTCGACGACCAACGCCGGCGCTACTACCGCGTGACCGCACTCGGCGCGCGCGTGCGCGCGCTGAAGTCACGCGCACTCGAGACGTTGCTCCGGAACGCACGCTTGCGGAGCGCATGATGCGCGGGCGAACGCGCGTGTATCGCGTGTTGCTCTGGCTCTATCCACGGCGCTTCCGCCGCGACGTACGGCGCGTCGATGATCCAGCTCTACACCGACCTCGAACGCGACCGCGCACCACACTCGTTCCGGCGCGCGCTCGCCGAGCTCGCGATCACTGTTCCCTACCAGCACTGGGAGGCGTTCATGGCGACGACACCGTTCACCCGTGCGACGATCACCGCTCGTGTTCACCGCCGTCGATCGCCGTCGCGAGCCTTGCGATCGGCGCGACCGTCATCGGGCTACTCGTGCTCCTGCTCGCTCGCGTGGGAGCTGTACGCGGTGCTGCGGATGCGGGCACGGACTCACTCGCGCTCGCACCTGGTGGCACTTCGTAGTCGCCGGTGTCGGCGTCTTCGCGCTCGTCTTCGTGATCTTCGCCCTGCCCTGGCCGCAGTCGTGGCGCTCGGCAGGTCCCGGAGAGCCTCGCCTACTTCTGCGTGCTGGGTGGCATCGCGTTGTCGATCGTGCTCGTGGCCACGGGCCTCATCCTGGGCATCGGCCGGCTCGCCCTCCGGCGCCGCGGCGTCTGAGCGACTCAGCGGGGCACGAGGTTCGGCGGGCGATCGCCGGCGAGCACGGCGACGACGCCCTCGCACGCGAGTTGCGCCATACGCCGGCGCGTTGCCTCGCTCGCGCTGCCGATGTGCGGGAGCAACACTGCGTGTGGTGCCGCGAGCAGCCGCGGGTGCACCTCGGGTTCGCGTTCGTACACGTCGATGCCGGCACCGAAGATCGTGCCGTCCTCGAGCGCGATCGCCAGCGCTTCCTCGTCGACGACCGGGCCCCGAGCGGTGTTCACGAGCACCGCGCGTGCGCTTCATCAGCGACGAGGCGCCGCGCCGTCGATGAGCCGCGGTCGTCTCCGGTGTGAGCGGAACGTGGAGCGTGACGACGTCGGACGACGCGGAGCGAGACCGTCGAGATCGGCGACCCATCCGGTGATTCCGGTATTGCGGCGCGTGTGGTGGAGCACCTCCATGCCGAACCCGGCGGCGCGGCGCGCGACGGCCTGCCCGATCCGACCGAACCCGACGACGCCGAGCGTGCGGCCGTGCACGTCGCGCCCGAGGAACCGGTCCATCCGGAACCCCGACCACCGTCCCTGCCGCAGGTCGGCCTCGGCGTCGGACGTGCGGCGGGCGGCAGCGAGGATCAGCAGGAACGCGAGATCGGCGGTGGTCTCGTCGAGCACGCCCGGCGTGTTGCACACCGCGATGCCGAGCTCGGTCGCGGTCGCCACGTCGATGTTGTCGTAGCCCACCGCCACGTCGGCGACGACCCGCAGGCGCGGCGCCCCCGCTCGGAGCAGCGCCGCGTCGATCCGGTCGGTGAGCACGCACACGATCGCCGTCGACCTCGGCGGCCGCCGGCAACCAGCTCCTCGGGCGTGAGCGGGATGTCGTCGGATCGGGGCGGGACGATCTCGATGACCCGCTGCGACGAGCGGGTCGAGCCCGCCCTCGGGAAGCTGCCGGGTGACGAGCACGCGCGCCACGGACCGCAGCGTACGCGGCACCTCAGTCGCCCGAGATGACCCGTTGCGCGGAGAGCGACCCGAATGTACCGTATCGCCGCTCCTGGGCGGGAGGCGCGGAAGCGGACGATGCGGGCGGACGACAACGACGAACTCATCGATCTCCGCGAGATCGTCATCGAGCACCGCGCCCAGATCTTCCGGTTCGCACGGTCGTTGACCCGAAGCGACGCCGACGCCGAGGACCTTGCGCAGACGGCGCTCGTTCGGGCGCTGCAACGAGGTCCGCTCTCGTGCAACGCCGAACAAGCGAAGTGGTACGTGCTGCGCATCGTGCGCAACCTCGCCATCGACGAGGCTCGCGTTCGCGCGCGGATCACGGTCGAGCCGACGCGACCCTGCCCGACGTGCCGGCGCCCGACCTACTCCCCGAAGAGCTCGTGATCCGCGCCAACGACGACGTCATCCCGCGCGCGGCGTTCGACGACCTCGAACCGCAGCATCGAGAGGTGCTCCGGCTCCGGTTCCTCGAGGAGCTCGGCTACGACAAGGTGGCCGAGCGGCTCGGCATCACCGAGCACGCGGCGCGCCAGCGCGTGTACCGGGCCATGCAGGCGTTGCGAGCCGCTCTGCGGCTCCGTCCTACCTAACGCGGCGGGCTCGAGCACCTCGCACGTCACGCTCGCGTGAATTCCGTCGTCAGCGGAGCCGACGAGGAGCGCTCTCAGCCGGCGAGGAGTGCGCGCGCGCCCATCTCCACCGAGGGGTGGCGGAGACGAGCGAGGGCACGAGCTTCGATCTGCCGCACTCGCTCGCGGCTGAGGTTCACCAGCTGACCGACCTCGTCGGGCGTACGGGGCTCGCCGCGATCGAGACCGAACCGGAGGGTGAGGATGTAGCGCTCACGCTCGTCGAGCACCGCGAGCAGCTTCTCGATCTCTGCCGGGAGCATGGCCCGCGACGCGGCCTCCAGCGGCGACTCGGCCATCCGGTCTTCCACGAGATCACCGAGCTCCGTCTCGCCGTCTTCGCCGACCGGCGTCTCGAGCGACACCGGCTCCGCGAGGTGCGGGATGAGCTCCTTGACCCGCTCGGGCGCGAGGTCGAGCTCCGCAGCCAGCTCGTCGAGGCTCGCCGGACGGCCGAGGCGTGCCTCGAGCCCGGCGCGTTCCTTCTGCAGCCGCGCGAGGTTGTCCGCGGCGTGGACCGGCAGGCGGATCGTGCGACCGGCGTTGGCGATACCGCGCTGGATCGCCTGGCGGATCCACCACGTCGCGTACGTGGAGAACTTGAAGCCCTTGCGCCAGTCGAACTTCTCGACCGCGTGGATGAGGCCGAGGTTGCCCTCCTGCACCAGGTCGAGAAGCGGCATGCCCGACGCCTGGTACCGCTTGGCGATGGACACGACCAGGCGCAGGTTCGACTGCACGAACTGGCGCTGGGCGTCCTCACCGTTGCGGACGAGCTTCTGGAGGTCGCGCTTCTCGGTGCGCGTCAGCCCCTTGTTGACCGAATCGAGGGTCTCACGAGCGGCCTTGCCCGCCTCGATGTCTTGGGCGAGGCGCGCTTCGTCGTCCTTGGTCAGCAGCTGGTGCCGGCCGATGTCTTCCAGATACAGTCGAACGAGGTCCTCGTTGTCCCGTTCTGTGCGGTTTCGTACTCGAGCCACGTGTGCCTTCCCGTGGGGTTGCGACGACCGACCGGGGGATCGACGGCCGTTCACGACTAGAACGACGGGGGATTCGTCCTTGTTCCGGAGCCGGAGTTTTCGGTTCCGGTACTCAGCCGGGGGGAGTTCCGCGTTGTTGCGGAGCCGGGCCCCTATTGTGCCCTTTTTTTGGTCCGGCGTCACATCGGATTCGGATCCTTCCTCCGAGCGCCGAGATCGAGCGAATCGGGCCAATCGGACCGCCCGGGCGGGCCACCTGCACCATCGACGGGCTGCCCTCCGGGGCGACCGGAGATGAGCGCGCAAGCGTGCGAGTCGGGCAGACTTCGCGCAGCCCGACGCCGAGCTCGGTGGCGAGCCCGTCGCGGGCGACCTCGGCGACATGCTCGTGGGGTTCTTCCGGCGGGTGAACCGCGACAACCGCTGGCTCCGGCTGCTGCAGTGGGAAGCGCTCGGCGACGAGCGGGTCGACGACGAGAATCGCCGCGCCCACTACCGGAGCCTGGTCGAGTTCGCCGAGCGGGGCAAGGCCGAGGGCTGGTTCCCGGCCGACCTCGACGCCGACCTCTTGTTCCTGAGTCTGGCCGGAGCGGCCGAATACCCGAGCGCATACCCGCAGATCACCGATCTCGCCACGGGGAAGCGCAACACCGATCCCGCGTTCTCGCGACGGTACGAAGCCCACCTTCGCAAGCTCGCCGCGCATCTCCTGCCGCGCCGATGACTCAGTGCCCGCCCAACCCCAGATCGGCGATGCGGATCGCGGCGGGACCGAGGAGCACGACGAAGAGCGCGGGCAGGATGCAGAAGATGAGCGGGAACAACAGCTTCACCGCCATCTTCTGGGCCCGCTCCTCGGCTCGCGAGCGGCGTCGGTCCCGAGCCTCGGTCGCCTGAACTCGCAGCACGTCCGCGACGGCGACGCCGTAGCGGCTGGCCTGACCAACCGCGATGACGAAGCGGCGCACGTCCTGGACGCTCGAACGTGCCGCCATGTTCTCGAGTGCTGTCTGCCGGGGCACGCCGACCTGGATGTCCTGCAACACGCGCGACAGCTCTTCCGCGAGCGGCCCACTGCCGGTCCGCGCCGCGTGCGCAACGGCAGCGTTGAGCCCGAGCCCCGCCTCGACACAGATCGTCACTTGGTCGAGCACGTCGGGAAACGCGCGTTCGATCGCGCCCTGGCGCTCACGCGCCCGGGCGTCGAGCACGACGTCGGGACCGAAGAACCCGCAGAACACGAATGCCGCACCGGCAAGGAAGCTGAGTGGGGACGGATTTGAAGCGAAGACGGTGAGGCCGAGGACGAGACCGGTCGCGCCGAGCATGAGCTTGGCGGCGAGCAGTTGCTCGAGCGACCACCGGGTCGCAACTCCCGCGAGGTACCGGCGCCGGTCGAGGCGGTCGAGAAGTCCGGAGGGCGTGATCCGTCGCGCCGCGTCGGTGAACGACGTCATCGTGGGCTGTACCAGTCGAACCCGCGCCGGCTGCGCGAGCACCACCTGGCGCTGGTCGGGCGCCGCCGCTCCGAGGTTGGCACGGACGAGGCGCCGGCGACGGGCCGGGAGATCCGCCCGAAGGCCGTGTAATGCCCAGGCCAGGACCGCCACCGATGCAATGACGGCAGCGGCGAACAGGAACACGTGAATCGGCACCTCGGCCCCTCCTCCGGCTAATACCGCAGGCGGACGATCCGGCGGAGCCAGATCGCACCCACCACGAGCAAGAGCACAGCGATGATCAACATCACGTTCCCTGCGAACGTGCCGGTGAGCTCGTCGACGTACGTCGGGTTCACGAGCACGAGGAACGGAAACATCACGAGCGGCAGGCAGAACAGAATGACGGCCGACAGCCGGCCCTCGGCCGTGAGGGTGTCGATGTGGCGCTGGACACTGTTGCGATCCCGGATGGTGCGCGCGACGTTGTCGATCAAGTCGGCGAGGTCGCCGCCCACGGTGTGCTGGATCTCGATGGCCTGGACGACCCACTCGAAGTCCTCGCTCTCGACGCGGCACGCGAGCGCGCGGAGGGCCTCGGGGAGCGCATGCCCGAGGCGAGTCTCGAAGAGGACCCGGCGGAACTCCTCGCTGGTGGGCGACTCGGATTCCTGGACCAGCGCGTCGATCGCCTGCGGCAGGCTGTGCCCGGACCGCAGGCTCCCCGAAAGAAGGGAGAGCGAGTCCGCGAGCTGATCCGCGAAGCGCGACCGCCGCCGACTGGTGCGCACCGAGAGGACCAGACGGAGGCATGCACACGCGACCAGCCCCAGCAGCAGGGCCGCGAGCAGCCCGCTGAGCGCCAGCCCGACGAAAACGGCGGTGGAAACGACCGCGGCCGCCATCACGACGAACTCCGCGGGCCGTACGTTCATGCCGGCTCGTTCGAGTGCGTCGCCGAGGGCACGCTGACGACCATGCCGCTCGAGCGCGCGCTCGACCAATGCGGATGTGTGTGTCCCCAGCTCCGCGAGATGGGCGCGCGTCACACCGCGCGGCGCGCCCGTGACTTCGGCCGCGAGATGGCGGCGGCGCACACGTGGCCCCGCCAACTGCAACGCGACCAGGAACAGCGCGCCGAAGATCGCGACCGCTCCGACGACCAGCGTCCACGAGCCGTTCACGAGGGCGAGTGTCGGCGCCGACTCTCTGGCCGGCGTGAGTGCAGCCGCGGGACGAGTGCTGAAGAACAGGCACGCGCCGCCGAGCACCAGCGCGATCGGCGAGCCGCCGCGGAGGCGGCAACGCGCTCATCGGCGAACCCCCGGCCGTTGCAGCGTCGGCGCGTCGAGCCCGAGGAGCCGACCGGGCAGCTCGATACCGAGATCGGTGAGGCGATCGGTGAAGCTCGGACGCAAACCCGTCGGTGCCAGCGTGCCCTTGAAGCGCCCGTCGTCGGCGATGCCGGCCGAGTAGTCGAAGATGAAGAGATCGGAGAGGGTGACCATGTCACCCTCGGTTCCCACGACCTCGGAAATCTGCGTCACGCGGCGCGTGCCGTCGCGGAGGCGGCTCAGGTGCACGATGAGGTCGAGTGCGGATGCCGTCTGGTCGCGAACCGCCCGCAGCGGGAGCTCCATTCCGGCCATGAGCACCATGGTCTCGATCCGCGAGAGCGCATCGCGCGGCGAGTTGGCGTGCAGCGTCGAGAGCGATCCGTCGTGGCCCGTGTTCATGGCCTGGAGCATGTCGAGCGCCTCGGCGCCACGTACTTCGCCGACGATGATGCGGTCGGGTCGCATGCGCAAGGCGTTGCGCACGAGGTCGCGGATGGTGACGTCGCCGCGACCCTCGACGTTCGGGGGACGTGACTCGAGGCGTACGAGGTGCTCCTGATCGAGTTGGAGCTCCGCGGCATCTTCGATGGTGACGATGCGCTCGTCCTCGGATACCAGCGACGACAACACGTTCAGGAGCGTCGTCTTGCCCGTGCCGGTGCCGCCGCTGATGATGATGTTGAGGCGGCCGCGGACGCATGCGGCGAGGAAGTCCGTCGTCTCGGGCGTGAGTGTCCCGAAGGCGACGAGGTCATCGAGGGTGAACCGCGTCTTGGAGAACTTCCGGATCGTGAGCGCCGGACCGTCGACCGCGAGCGGCGGGATGATCGCGTTCACGCGCGACCCGTCGGGGAGACGGGCGTCGACCATCGGTGACGACTCGTCGATCCGACGGCCCACACCGGACACGATTCGATCGATGACCTGACGCAGTCGCTCCTCGGAACCGAAGCGCTCATCGGTCTTGTAGAGCTTCCCGCCGCGTTCGACGTAGATCGGATTGCCGGAGTTGACCATCACTTCGGTGATCGTCGGATCGGCGAGATAGCGCTCGATCGGTCCGTACCCGAGCACGTCGTCGCCGATCTCGTTCACGAGTTGCTGACGCTCGCTTCCGCTCAGGGGTACCGGTTCCTCCTCGAGCACCTTGGCAAGTTCCTCGACGACGTAGCTGTCGAGCTGCGCAGGTGAGAGCGTCGCGTCGTACAGCCGGGCGCCCAGGCGCTGAACGAGCGCTTCGTGCGCGCGAGCCTTGAGCGCGGCGATGGGGTCCACCGAGGATGCGTCGACACCATGGGCATCCGTCGCCCCGAAGCTCGTCGTGGGTGTCCGGCGGGAGTCCTCGGACGCCTCCTCGGCGACGCGGCAGATGGTCGCTCAGCTTCATCGGGCGTCCTTCCTCTTCTTCTTCTTCTTGCGCCCCAGGACCGACCAGCGCGAGCCGGAACGGGGCGTTCCGGCGAAGCGCCCGACGAGCAGTGCCATCGCGTCGCTCACTCCCGAACGCGGGTCGCTGACGAGCACGGGCGTTCCCTGGTTCACGGAGATCGGCACCAACCGCGAGCTCGGAATGGCGATATTCGCCCGCAACCCGACCGTTGCCTCGATGTCCGACAGCGACAGGCCGACGCGTGCATCGGAACGGTTGACCACGAAGTGACGCGTCGGTGCGGTGAGACCGAGGAGATCGAACGTCTCGACCTCCTTGCGCGTCGCCGCGCACGCTCGGCACGTCGGTAGACGTGAGCACGATGAGGTCGGTGCAGAGCTCGAGCACTGCGAGGGTGGGCTCGTCGAGGCCCGATCCCGTGTCGATCACGACGTAGCGAAACTGAGATGCGAGCGAGGACACGATGCGGTGTGCCTGCTCGGCGGTGATCGAGTCCGCGTCGACGGGTGCATCCGGCGCGCAGAGCGCGTAGAGGCCGCTGTCGTGCGACGTGAGGAAGGTCTTCACCATCGTCTCGTCGATACTCAGCGGTGTGCGCGAGATGTCGCGGAACGTGTGCTCGGGTGTGAGTTTCAGCGCGCTCGCGACGTCGCCGAACTGGAGGTCGAGGTCGACGATCACAACTTCGCCCGGCGCCTCGAGCGCAAGGCCGATGCCGAGGTTCGTGGCCACCGTCGTCTTTCCGGTACCGCCCTTGGGCGACACCACACAGATGACGTGGAGAGCTCGGGGCGCTCCCCTCGGTCTGCGCGAGCGCGCTCCGGCGCCGGCCCGCCGCATCGAGCGCCTGCTCGAAAGCAAGGCGGAGCTCGGCGCTCGGCGCATCCGGCGCGACGACGTCGCGTGCGCCCGACCGCAGGGCTCGCTCGTAGACCTGGATCGACGGATCGGCAACGAGCACCACCACGATGTCGGGCCGCTCGGCATCGAATGCCTCGGCGAGTTCGATCGCATCGGCGATCGGGAGATCGGGCCCGATCGCCACGACGTCGGGTGCCGAGCGGGTGAGCTCGTCGACGGCCGCGGCTGCGCTCCCGTCGAGCAGGCCGTCCCGCCAGTAGCGGCGGTGGCCATTGAGTTCGTCGCCGAACGCGTCCGTGATCCTGGTGTCGAAGCCCTCGGACGGACTCGCTACCACGAGGCCACTCATCGGGACGCGACCTCCGCTGCGAGCCAGACCTTGCCGTCGTTCACCGACGAGACGAGGCGCTCGAGGTCGGGCTGCGTCAACGCGAGCGTCACGTAGAACTTGCCGGTCGGCGCGTCCGTGACCTGCTTCTTCTGCGCTCCCTCGCCACGATCCCCGTCGATCTGCACGCTGGTCACCAGCACATTGCGGGCGATCACGGCCGCAGGTCCCGGCGCCGCCTCGTGTGTGTCCATCCCGACCACCGCTACTCGCTGCCCGGCGCGGATCTGGCCGCCGAGTGCCTGCTCGGGCTCGAGCAAGACCGTGCTCTGGAAGTACCCGTCGGGCGTAGCCGTGCTGCTCTGCAGCTTCGTGGCGAGGTCGCCGCGCGCAACGAACCTGCTCTTCACGAGCTGCTCGCCGGCAACCAGATCGACCGAGGTGACCGACCCGGAGAGGTCCTTCAGGCGTGTCACCGCGTCGGTTGCCCGGACTTTGGCCGGGACCTGCTCGCGCTTGACCTTGTCGGCGAGCCGGTTCGCGTGTGTGCCGGCGGCGATCTTCGTTGTCGTGACGTACACGTCGACGCGTTGCTCACCTGCGACCGCGCGGTCCTTGGCGCTGTGTACGTAGGCGACGAGTCCGAGCGTGCCCAGCAGGGCGAGCGCCACCGCCGCGATCACGCCCCCCGTCCTGCGCTGGATGGTCATCGTGTGCTCCTTTGCCCGCGCTTGGCGGTCTGAGACTTGCCGGTGTGCGGGTCAGGGTCGGTTCGCTATCAGGAAGCGAACCGACCCCGCCCCGCCCCGGCTCGAACCACCCAGATCCTGCCGCGCACTATCGGCGCGTCAGGGGGCGGCCGGGAGGCTGTTGACGATCGTCTGGAACGCGGCCTGGATCTGTGTGCCGAGTGTGACCACGGTGCCGATGACGACCGCGGCGATCAATGCCACGAGCATCCCGTACTCCACCGCGCTCGCCCCGCGCTCACCCAGCGCGATCCGCGCCTTCAACCACTGGACCATCGCGTACACGTGCATGGTTCCTTGCTCCCTCCGTCCTGTACCTCAGGACGAGGGCCAGGGTGCTCCTCCGGACGGCTCCTGGCATCGCCAGGATTGATGAAAGTGGCGATGCGCGAGCACGTTCCGCAGGCGGTCGGCCACAGAGTGCGGCACCCGACCTGTTCGCGTCGTCGCAGGTCAGAGCGGGTCCAACACGCTCCGTGGACGTTTCGACCACCATCAGTGGTCAACTGGGCTACTGTCGCGGTGGGGCGACATCCAGTCGACTGGGAAGGGCACTGGTCATGCCGGGCGGGGGCGCGGGGCCGTGAGGCCCGAACGGGAGGCGAGCGCCATGGTGGCCGCGTTCCGCGGCGCCGATCGTCGCGCGCGCGCGAGACCGATCGTGGGCGCTCGCGTGAGTACCTCCTCGCCGGCGCACTGCTCCTCGCCGTCGCGCTGCTCGCGCTCCAGGCCCCCGTCGGTCGCCCAACGGATGTGGCGACGCTCGACGCCGCGTTGGCCGCGATCGCCGCCGTGCTCGCGGTACTGGCCGGCGCCACCAGCATCGTTCGGTGGCGGCTGACCGGGGAGGCGACATCGCTTCGGGTCGGCGTCGCCCTGCTGACGCTCGCCGTCGGCGACGTCGGACTCGCCAAGCTGGTGCAGGTTCTCGTCCCAGCGTCTCGTGGGAACCTGGCGGCGCAGATCGCCGGCGAAGCTGCGACTGCCGCTGCGCTCGTCGTCTTCGGGCTCGCGCTCGTGACTCCCGAGGTCGACACTCGGTTGCGGCCGTCGCGCGTGGGAACGATCGCCCTGTCGTTCGTGGTCGTGCTCGCGATCATGCTCGGTTGCCTTCCGGTGCTGTGGCAAGCGGGTGGGAGCGGCGCGGGGCGAGCTGGCATCGACGTCACCTCACCGCTGCGCGTGCTCGAGCTCGTCGCGCTGCGGCGCGTTGGGCATCGCCTTTTCGCTGCGCGGGATACGTCGTGCCCGCGCCCGTGTATGCATGGCTCAGCCTCATGTTCTTCGGGTTCGCGCTCGCGCGGGTCATCGACGTAACGGCGGGCTCGGCACGAGGTGCGCGTGTCGAGGCCGCCGCGCTGATCGTCGCGCTTGCGTCGGCGTTCGCGCTGATCGGCAACGCCCGTGAGCTCGCGCTGGCGTACATGAGGCAGCGCGCACAACGCTTCGATGCAGAGGTGAATGCAGAGCTCGCCGACGCTCGCTTCCGGAGCGAACGCGCCGCGCGTGAGGAGCAGCTCCACGACGCCCGCTCGGCGATCGTCGCGATCCAGGCCGCCACGCGCGCTGCTCGAACGAAACGTCGACATGCTGAGCTCGAGCGAGCGAGCGCTGCTCACCAGCGCTATCGATGCCGAGCTGGCACGTGCCCGCGAGATCATCAGTACCAATCCGGCATCGCAGCGTTCCCAACCGTTCTCGGTGCGCGACGCGCTCCTTCCCCTGGTGACGTGCCAGCGCGCCCTCGGTCGACCGATCCACGCCGACCTTCCCCAGGGGCTGCGCGCGCTCGGCCGGCCCGCCGCGGCGGTCGAGGTCGTGCAGAACCTCATCGACAACGCGGCGCAGCACGCGCCCGGATCCCCGATCACGCTCCGCGCCGTCGACGCGGAGGCGTGCGTCCACATCCGGGTCGAGGACCATGGCCCCGGGGTACCGCGTGACGTGCGGCGAGCGATCTTCGAGCGCGGCGTCGCGACCCCTGAAACGACCGGTGGCGGCCTCGGGCTCTTCGTGGCCCACCGCCTCGCGCAGGAAGACGGAGGCACCCTCTGGGTGGAGGACATGCCCGGGGGCGGTGCGGCGTTCGTCCTCTGCCTGCTCTCCGGCAGTGTCGCGACGGGTTCCCCGATCTCAGCCGCCGTCGGACAGCGCGTGGGGGGCAGAGCGAGTCGATCATGCGTCGGATCCCCGCAACGTCGTCTACCTCGACCACGAGGACCTCGTCGAGGGTTCGTGATGAACCGCGGACGCGAGCAGGCACCCGGAACTCGAGCCACGCGCTCGATTCGGAGCGTGAGCGGGGTGGATTCGTGATCTTCAGGTCGTACGGGCCGTCATCGAGCACCCCGCCGTGCACGATGACGACGTCGGGGCGCCGCACGTGGCGCTCGAGCACGTCGCGCAGGACCGCCGGCACCACATCGACCAGCACGAGCCAGGGCCGAGTCCGCTCGTCCATGGACAGAGGAAGCCACAGAAGGGCCGCGCTCGCATCCTCAGTCTTGACGATTGCCGGCGGGGAGCGGAGCCGTGAGTTCATCAATCCTGAGGATGAGGCTCAACCGGCTCGACGCGACAATCGCCGCGGATGGACACGATGACGGCACGATCGGGATCCGAGGAGGCCACTCGCGGTTGTGGGCCCACCCGCGTGCTGATCGTCGACGACCACGCACTCTTGGCCGACGGTCTCTGCATCGAGCTGGCCGCGGCCGGCTTCGAGACCGACGCGATCAGGGGCCCGACACCGGAAGCCATCCTCGAGCGCGCACGTGCCTGGGAGCCGCACGTCGTGCTCCTCGACCTGCACCTGGGTGAGACCGTGGGATCGGGCCTGGCCTTCGTGGGAACGCTCTCCGAGCTCGGCGCGGCGGTCGTGGTGCTGACCGGCACAACCGACGCGCTGCTCCTTGCGGCGTGTGTGGAGGCAGGTGCGGTCGGAATCGTGAGCAAGACCGAGAGCCTGGCCGGCTTGTCGGAGACGGTGGCTCGTGCGGCGCGAGCCGAGCGTCTGATCCCGCTCACCCGACGCGAGGAACTGCTCGAGGAGCTGCGCGAGCTTCGCCACACCGAGCGGAGCCGCGAGGAGCTCTTCCGGCGCATGACCCCCCGCGAGTGCGAGGTGCTGGCAGGGCTCATGCGGGGCGCGACTGCCGCCGAGATCGCCGCGCGCCTCGTTCGTGTCGCTGGCAACCGTGCGGACGCAGATTCGCGCGATCCTCCAGAAGCTCGACGCCGGCACGCAGCTCGCCGCGGTGGCGATCGCGTACCGCGCCGGATGGACGTACGGGCCGACCGCGGCCACGGCCGCGGCCGCGGCCGCGGAGTGACGATCGTGGCCGGTGCCGTGTCCCGCCTGACGACGGCGCCGCCGCGATCAACGGCCGCGAAGCGGGCGCGGTGATGATCGAGTTCGCCATCGTCCTCCCGGTCCTGGTGATGCTGACGTTCGGGATCGTCGAGTTCTCGTCCGCGTACCACGACTCGTCGATCACCGCCGACGCGACACGCGCCGGCGGCCGTGTCGGGTCCGCCCTGGCGACGAACCCGTCGTACTCCGTCAACGTGGCGAACGCGGTCGACGCGGCGCTGAAGACCCTTCCGTCGACGTCACCCCAGGAGCTGTGGATCTACAAGGCCAACGCGCGCGGGCTACCCGGGAACTTCGGACCGACTTCTCGTCGTGCGCCAGCGAACTGCATCAAGTACAGTGGAACTCGTCGACGCGGACCGTTCGACACCGGCGAGCCCGCAGGGCGGCGGCTGGCCGGCCTCGACACAGCAGGTGTGCACCGAGCCGTTCGACCAGATCGGCGTGTACGTGAAGATCGACCACAAGTTCGTGACGCGAGCTCTTCGGCGCGCACGTCACGCTGACCGACCACTCCGTGTTCCGCTTCGAGCCGACCCCGACCTCGGTGTGCTCGTCCATGACCCGGCGTCGCCGCGGCGGCGCGCTGGAGCAGTCCCGACTGCGCGAGGACGGCGTCGGTGCTCGTCTGGACCGCGATCCTGATGACCGTCGCTGCTCGCGTTCGCCGGCTGGGCGGTCGACTTCTGGCACTGGAACCGTGAAGGAGCGCGCATGCAGAAGGCGGCCGACGCCGCCGCGCTCGCCGGCGCGGTGTTCATGCCCGAGAACGTGAACGGGATCGCGTTCGACACCGCCAGGAAGATCGCGGCCAAGAACGGCTTCGCCGACGGCCAGAACGGCGTCGAGGTCACGACCGCGCCCGGCAGCGCTGCCGAACCAGCTCAAGGTGACGATCACCGAGTCGGTGAAGAACTACTTCGCGTCGATCGTCGGCATCGCGCTCGACGACGGTCACGAAGCACGCCGTCGGCGAGTACCAGCGCGCCGGTGAACATGGGGAGCCCGATCAACCAGTTCGGGAACGACCCGACGCCTGCCGAACGCGGTACACGGCAGCACGCGCTATCCCGGACTTCTGGACGAACGTGTTCGGGCCGTCGTCGCTCAAGTCCGAAGGGCGACGCGATCCTGTCCACGATCTGCGGCGGCGCCGACAACTGCGCGACCAGCAACACCGACTACGACCCGAAGGGCTACTTCTACGGCGTCGAGGTGCAAGCCGGGGCGCGCGACCGCTCGCGATCCAGGCCTTCGACCCCGAGTTCGCGAACGTCGGCGACAACTGCGGGGACGACGACAACGGCAGCAACCTCGCCGGCGCGCGCCGCGCTGCCGCCCAACTTCAACCCGCAGTTCCCGGTTGCCGACCCGTCGGTGCGCTACAGCCCGGCCGCGAGCAGCCCGTACTGCACCGGCGACCAGTACTTCACCGAGGGCAACGGCATCGTGCCGTGGACCGTCTACAAGCTGCGGGCGCCCGACGACACGCCCGGCGACCCGACGAACAACCCGGTGATCTGCTCGATCGAGTTCCCCGGCTACCTCGGCGACCTCGTTCGCCGCACTGAAGGCCACGACGCCGCAGGCCGGCGCACCCGATCTCTTCGTCGCGCTACTTCCGCCAGTGGTACACGCTGTGCACCGTCACCAACCCGGTGGTCGGCACGTACTTCCTGCAGATCGAGACCGCCACGAAGATCAACGGCTCCGCCGCGCCATTCGGCGGAGGGGCGAACCGGCTCGCGCTCCGGGCCGTCCTCGGTGGCAACACGCAGACGACGGCGGTGGCGATCTACGGGAACGGTCGGATCGGCATCTACGCCAACGCTCCGGCCGCGAACACCACCTTCTATCTCGCGCGGGTGCTGCCCGGCGCGACGGGGCGCACCCTCGTGCTGAGCTTCTTCGACGTCGGTGACGCGGCCCAGCCGGGCGCGATCACCGTGCTGCCACCGCCCGACTCGAACGTCGGCACGAAGTTCGTCGGGCTGCACGTACACGCCGCCACCGGGCAACTCGACCGGGCCGCCGTGGGGCACGTTCCAGCCGACGGCGTCGGGCTGCACGATCACCAACGTGAGCAACGCGACGTACAACGGCCAGTGGATCCAGTTCAGGGTGCCGATCCCGGACAACTACACGTGCAACTACAACGACCCGTTCGGCTGCTGGACCCGGGTCAACTTCGCGTTTCCCGACAACGTCAGCGACACGACCACCTGGACGGCCCAGATGGACGGGAGATCCTGTCCGCATCGTCGAGTAGCCGTCGGTCCGACACGCACATCGCAGGGTCGCTCGACGCGGCCGGCACCCCGAAGACGTCGAGCACCTGCAGCCAGAGTGGCGATGGTCGTACGCTTCCCGCCACGTCGGAGGCTTGACCTGCGCCCGAGAGGAGCACCCATGACCACGGGAGCACCCCCGAAGACCCTCGTCGTCGACGGCGACGGGCACGTGATGGAACCGGGCGAGACGCTCTGGGTCGACCGCATGGACCACGACAAGTGGGGTGACTGGATCCCGCACAAGGTCGTCGAAGACGAGATCTACGAGATCCACTACGCGGGCGGCCAGGTGCGCGGCGGCGGGCGCGAGCTGCACGACCAGATGGCCGAAGCCGTCGGCATGTCGCCGGAGGAGTTCTTCGGCCTGCTCGCGCAGCTGCCGCTCGCCCGGTGGCTACGACCCGGACGCGCGCATCGGACAGCTCGACGCCGACGGCGTCGACGCCGCGGTGCTCTACCCGTCGCAGGCGATGTTCTTCGGCCCGGTCGACCCGATCCCCGCGTTCCAGAACGTCGAGTTCGTCGCCGACTGCATCCGCGCGTACAACGACTGGATCTCCGAGTTCTGCGCGGCGCACCCGACGCGTCTGTTCGCGGTCGGCCGGCGTGCCGCTCCAGGCGCCCGAGCTCGCGGTCGCCGAAGCGCGAGCGCGCGGTGAACGAGCTCGGCCTGCGCGGCATCTTCATCCGGCCGTCGGCGTACGTCGACGAGCTCCCGCTCAACCACTCGGTGTACGACCCGTTCTGGGCCGCGTGCCAGGACCTCGACGTGCCGGTGGGCCTGCACCCGGGCGTGCACGTCGACACGCCGGGCGCGTGCCGCAAGTTCCAGCTCGTCGCGCCGAGCGAGAACATGAGCGTCACGAACATGGCGATGAGCGAGATCCACGGCGGCTCGGGGCTCGGCCAGGCGGTCGGCAACATGGTCGACATGATCGTCTCGCTCGGCCGCCTCCTGATGGGCGGAGTGTGCGAACGCTTCCCGAACCTGCGCATCCTCGTCCTCGAGTCGGGCGGCGGTTGGGTGCCGTCACTGCTCGAGCGCATGGACGAGCAGGTCGAGGCGTTCCCGCTCGAGAAGCGCTGGCTGTCGATGCTGCCGAGCGAGTACTTCAAGCGGCAGTGCTACGTGAGCTTCGAGCCCGAGGAGTGGAACCTGGCGCCGTGCGCCGAGTTCCTCGGGGACGATCGCATCATCTGGGCGTCCGACTACCCGCACCCCGAGTACCACTCCGGCATCCTCGACGAGCTGCGCGAGCGGATCGAGCCGCTTCCGGAGGCGAGCCGCGACCGGATCCTCGGTCAGAACGCCGTCGACGCGTACGGCCTCCCGCTCTGAGTCATCGAGTTCGACACCGCGCTCGATCTCGAGCGCATGCGCCGCGAACGGCACGCGCGCCTCGTCGAGCAGATGCGCGCGCAAGGCGTCGACGTGCTGCTCGCGGCGGGCCCGAGCACCGTGTCGGGTACGCGACGGGCGCGGTCGCGCCGGCCGCCGACGCCGGCCGCGCCGCGCACCGCCGCGCGGTCGCGATCGTCACCGCCGACGGCGCGCCGCCGGAGCTGTACACGCCCTATCCGGACGGCATCCCGCCCGAGTCGACCGCGAACACGTCCACGGTCGGACTCGACCTCGAGTGGGACGACGACGCCGCGCGCCTGGCGAAGTCGTTGCCGCCGAGGCCGCCTGGCCGTCGACGACCTCACGATGCCACTGCGTGCAGCGCTCGACGACCGCGAGCTCGTCGACGCCGAGCGGCGTCGTGGGCGCGGCGAAGGTCGTCAAGACCGCCGACGAGATCGAGTGCATCCGGCGCGCGCAGGCGATCAACGAAGCCGCCATCGCCGACGTCGAGCCGATGGTGCAACCGGGCATCAAGGCGACCGACCTGAGCGGCCGGCTGTTGCACAGCCTCTTCGAGCTCGGCGCGTCGTCGAACACCGTCGACCCGATCTGGCAGGTGATGGGGCGCGACCGCGGCCGACCGGCCGATGTCGATCACCGGTGACGTCGTGTTCCCCACGCCGACCCAGCCGCGTGCGTTCGCCGAGGGCGACCTCGATCTGGGTCGACAACGGCGTCAACTACGACGGCTACCAGTCCGACTACGGCAACACGTGGATCGTCGGGCGCGAGCCCGACGCGCGCGAAGCGCGAGCACTACGCCGCGTGGCGCGCGCGTGCTCGACCGCGCGCTCGAGCGCCCTGCACGCCGGGAGCGACGTGCGCCGACCTCACCGCCGCGGCCGGCGAGGCGTTCGGCCGTCGCCCGTGGCTCGCGCACTTCTACCTCGCGCACGGCACCGGCATCGAGAGCGCCGAGATGCCGTACGTCGGCACCGACCTCGGGCGCCGAGTTCGACGCGAGCTTCGTGCTCGCGCCGGGCATGGTGCTGGTGTTCGAGCCGATCACCTGGGAAGACGGCGTCGGCGGCTTCCGCGCCGAGGAGATCGTGGCCGTCACCGACGACGGCTACGAAGTGCTCAGTCACGTCGACACCTCGAGCCTGGAGCTGACGATGCGCGACCATCTCGATCTCCTCACGAGCGCGATGGCCGACTCCGGCACCGACGTGCTGATGCTCGGTCGTCCGGGCAACGCGCGCTGGGTCACCGGCGCCGAGACGCCTTGTGCGGTGTCGGGCACCCGGGCGTTCGCGCCCGGCTGCGTGGTCGTGCGCGAGCCCACGAGCGTGCACCTGCTCTCGAACACCGACGAGGGCGTGCCGGCCGACGTCGCGCCCGCGAGCAACCTCTTCCCGATCAGCTGGAACCCGATGAACCTCATGGGGGCGCTCGCCGCGATTCCGGGTCTCCCGACGCGACCCGCATCGGCGTCGACTCGATCACGCCGATGATGGAGCAGCTGCTCGGCGCGACGTTCCCGAGCGCCGAGCTCGTCGACGGCGAAGTCGCTGCTGCGCGACGTGCGACGCGTCAAGTCGAGCGCCGACGTCGACGCGATCCGCGCCGCCGATCGCACTCGCCGAAGAATGCCTGCGTGCCGTCGTCGACGCGCTGACACCCGGCGTTCGTGAGCGTGAGCTCGTCGGTGTCTTCGAGGACCACATGGCCGCGCGGGGCGTCACCACTCCCGCCTTCGAGGGCGACGTTCGTCGTGGCCGACGGCACGTCGCGTTCGCTCGCGACGGAGCGGGCGATCGCGGCCGGCGACCTCGTCCACCTACGCGGCGGGTGCTGCGCGACGGATC
>CAVPKG010000003.1:290000-660662 GCA_963705625.1 uncultured Actinomycetes bacterium | reverse complement strand
CTGAGCTCGGCGGGTACCTCCATCCCTTCGGAGAGCTTGAACCCGACCGCTCGCTTCTTCGGTTCGTCGAGCGGTTGCAGGTGCCGTTGATCGAGAGCCCGCTCTCGTAGAACACGTACGTCCACCGGATGTTCTCGACCTCGAAGGTCGTCGCCTTGTCGAGCGAGGGTGGACGCGATGACGATGTTCGCGCTCCTCCTTGAGGATCCGGTGCACCCAGTCGATAGCCTTCTTGGCCTTGGCAGCCAGTTTCAACGGTGAGAACGTGGTCGTACTTGTTCTTGAAGTAGCGACCTCGTTCGCCCGCAGGCCAGCCAGTGCGGCCGCCACCCGCGACGACTCCCAGCCGACAATGGAGACGTTGACGAAGTCCACTGCGTCAGTTGGTCTGCGCTCCCCTTACGTGAGCGGACGGGCAGGCGGACGGGACCGCGAACTCTCCGCCTACAGTTTGCTCTGCCACGATGAGTTTTCGGCGGTGGGCGCACGGTGTGCACTGCCGGTCGTCGCCGAGGAGAACACCGCAATGCCGAAGGTGATGGCCGGTATCACAATGTCGCTGGATGGGTACGTGACCGGCCCCAGCGCCGACCGACAGCGCCAGGGCCGGGCGGCACGCTGAACTCACGCGTCGGTAGCAGAACAGGCACGCGGTCGACACCGAGATCCTCGAACGGGCCATCCGCCACCACCACCTAAGAACATGACCCGTGGGGAACGACCCGCTCATCCTGTTTACTGGCGGCGGTGCGGCGGTTCGCCTCGCACATGACCACGCGGTGACTGTCCCCTCCGACACGTTGCAGCGGTTCCGGGCGTGCCCGAACCGCGTGAAGTATTCAAGCGGCGAGTGACGCAAGCCCGTGCGAGCGGGGGAGTTGCCTCAAGCCTCAAGTCCCCCCTCGACACCGAACGTGTGTTGAATCTCGCGCCCGAGGTGACCGAACCTTGGGCGTCGTGGCATCAAGCGCGCACAATCGCCGCGCCGAAGAACGCAGACGCCACCGCGAGTCGGTCGGTTGAGGCAATCACCAGTTCAGGTAGAACACTCACTAGACCTACGAGAAGACCACCGCGACCGTCGCCGCTAGCCGGCTGCATCCGATCCGACGAGGAGCTTGCCCGCAATGCCGAATACGTTCAGAGGCAAGATTTCCTCGACATCATGGTCGACTACGGGATTGGGATGCCATCTCTCTCCACGACCGCGAGATCGTGCGCCCAACGTTCTGGTCCTCACGTGGGACGACGTCGGCTATGGGACCATGGACATCTCCAGCCGCGGAGGCCGGTGGAACGCCAGACATCCAGCACGTAGCGAAGAGCGCGGTGTGAAGTTCGCGAACTTCCATACGACCGCGCTCTGTTCGCCCGACCGCGCTGGTGCCGCTGCTCACCGGGCGCAATGCGACCAGGTACAACGGCATGGCGACCATCGCCGAGTTCTCGTCGGGCTCCCCGGGCATCTCGGCACACGCATGCCGGTTTCGAGAACCGCTACCTGCATGTCCGAGGTCCTCGCCGAGCACGGCTACAACACGTATTGCGTCGGGAAGTGGCGCTTGACGCCAGGGGGCGGAGTGCAACCTCGCGGCGTACAAAGGACGGTGGCCGCTCCGGGCGCGGGTTCGAACGCTTCTACGGATCAGCTCGGCGGCGAGACAACAACTGGTATCCCGACCTCGTCCACGACAACCACCAGATCGACCCGCCGGGTCGCCCCGAGGACGGCTATCACGTCGCCGACGACCTCTTCGAGCAAGGCGATCGAGTTCGTCGCGACGCGAAGGTCGTCGAGCCGGACAAGCCGTTCTTCATGTACTTCGCGCCGCACCCCGGCACGCGCCGCACAGGTGCCGCTGGAATGGGCCGACAAGTACAAGGGCGCGTTCAACCAGGGTTACGAGGCCATTCGTGCCGGCATCCTCGCGCGTCAGGTAGAGATGGGGCTGCTGCCCGAAGGCACTGAGCTCTCCCGATCAATCCGCACGGCGAGCCTGGACGCACGAGTCCCGACGGCAAGCCGTGGCCCGCGCTCGACACGGTACGGCCGTGGGAGCTGCGCTCAACGCCGACGAACAGCGGCTGTTCACGCGTCTGGCCGAGAACCGCGGCTACATCTCGTACTGGACACCACTTCGGCCGCGTACTCGATCTCCTCAGAGACGTCGGGCCAGCTCGACAACACGATCATCGTCGTCATCTCCGACAACGGCGCGAGTGGTGAAGGTGGCCCGAACGGCGAGTTCAACGAGTGGCGGTTGCTCTCAACGGTCTCGCCAGCGACCCGTCGGTCACGCTCGAGCGCATCGACGAGCTCGGCACGCCGAAGTCGTACAACCACTACAACACCGGGTGGCGTGGGCGTTCGACACGCCGTTCGCCGTACTGGAAACGGTCGGCCGGCGCCGAAGGTGGCGTCGCCGACATGTGCCTTCTGTCGTGGCCGGCAAAGATCACGGCCGACCCGACGCCGCGCCGGCCCAGTACATCCACGCGGTCGATGTCGTGCCGACCATTTACGAGCTGCTGTACTTCGGGATCGAACCGCCCGAGGTGATCAACTCCTGAGCCCAATCGAAGGCGAGAGCTTCGCCAAGGCGTTGACCGACGCGACCGCGCCAGGCCAAACCCCGTTCTACACAATGCTCGGACAGCGCTCGATCTACCACCAGGGCTGGCTCGCCAGCACCGTGCACCCGCCGCTCGCAGGCTGGGGTGCGTTCGAGAAGGACGAGTGGGAACTGTTCCACCTCGAGACCGACCGCTCGCAGACCACGAACGTCGCGGCCGACGACCCCACGCGGCTCGAGGCGCTGAAGCAGCTGTGGTTCTACTACGCGGGCGTCTCCACAACGGTCTGCCGCTCGACGATCGCTCCACGCTCAACGGTCCCTCGCGGAACGACCACGCGGCGCACCCAATCACGCTACGAGTACTTCCCCGACTGCGCCGACGTACCGGAATCCGCGGGCGTCGCGATCAACGGTCGCTCGTACACGATCCCGGCCGGCGTCGAACTCGACTCCGCCGACGCCGAAGAGTTGCCGCGCACGGCGGCGTCGCGGCGGCCACGCCTGTACGTCAACAGCGGCTCAAGTGCGTGAACTGATCGAACGCAGCTCCAGACCGTCAAGTGGATCGCGACATCAGCCAGGCGGGCCGCGTCTGGCCGTCGACTTCGCGGTCGAGGGCCCGAACACCGATCCGAGCATGCCCGGCTTCGCCGGTACCGCGACGCTCTTCATCGACGACGTACCCGTCGGCTCCGGCGACATCGTCACCCAACCCGGCAACTTCTGCCTCATCGGTGACGGCATCTGCGTCGGACCCGACAGCGCTTCGCCGGTCACGCCCGACTACGCCGACCGCGGCACGTTCGCGTTCACCGGCGGAACGATCAACAGGTCGTCGTAGACGTGACGGAAGAGAAGTCGTCAACCACGGCGCGGGTACGCGCCTGGTTGCTGACAGATTGACGGACGACGGTGGCCTTCGTGACGTACCACGAGTCTACTCCCACGTCGTCGACGTCGTCGAGGCCGTGGAGCAGCGACGATCCTCGTCGTCGGGGGACTCGGTGCGTTCGCTCGTTACGGATTTGGAGTCGCCGTCCGCGCGGTCAAGCACCTTCGGGGACCTGCGCAAGAATCTCGGGCCGAGTCATCCTCCTCGGCCTCGAAGTGCTCATCATCGCCGACATCATCCGCACAATCGTGGTCGACCAGTCCGTCGAGAGCGTCGTGGTCCTGGGAACCATCGTGCTGATTCGAGTGGTCCTGAGCTTCTCGCTCGAGGTGGAGATCGACGGCATGTGGCCCTGGAATCGATGGCGGCTACCACCGACAAGTCGGTGCCCGACGAGACGTGAGCACGTCGCTGACGCCGCACCCAACGGGGGTAATGAAGATGACACGGGAGTAGTCGCGGGAGTAGTCCGGCGTCAAGAGCGGTTCGCGCAGACTCCGACGTCCGCGCCGCGCCGATTCTCTCTCTAGAGGTTGGTCACGAGTGCGGGCGTAGTGATCGGATGAGATGATCGAGCCCGTATTCAAATGCTCAGGCGATTCCAGCGAGGAAGTGAGCTCCTCGCGTCGCACGTGCATGGTTGGGTATAAGTTCGTCGCAGACCGTCGAAATCGCCATGTTCAGCGAGTCGAAGTACGACATCGCCGGCTGCTCGTCGACTCGCGGGAGTTCCACGATCACGAACCCGAACACGTACGTGAACAGCGTGTAGAAGGTTCGCACCACGCCCTCGTCCAAAACCGAGCTCGGCGGAGGATGCTGTGCGCCTCTTCGAGTTGTTCGAAGACCGGGCCGACAGTTGACCCACGCTCCGCGAGGATGCGCCCGAGGGCGGGGTCAGCGAGCACGGCATCTCTCAGGGCTCGGAGGTAGCCGACGACGCGGCCTTCCGAGTCGTCCTCCTCCCCGTCGGGGACTTGCACGTCACCGAGTACTCGTTCCCGACGGCGTCGATCAGATCGTTCTTGTCGTCGACGTGACGGTAGAGAGACATGGTTCCCACGCCGAGGTGTTTGGCGAGTCGGGGCATGGTGACTACGTCCAGGCCGTCTGCATCGATGAGGCCGCGCGCCGTCGAATCGACCAACGCGGGAGAGCGTGTTTCGGGGAACCCGTTTCGGCGCCTTCGTGGGCAGGCACGGCGTCCCTCCGTTGGCATCTTCTCTCCGAAATTTCTCTTGCGTATCACGTACGCTAGTGATAGCGTATCAGATACGCAAGCCTTCGAAGGAGGCCCCATGGCCAGCCGGCGTCGGCGGAGCGTCTCACGCTCAGGCACCGGGACCGTCGACATCCATCCTCAACATGCCTACCGAGGCCGGTCGCCGATGTACTGGTGGATCCTCACCTAGCGACGCTGGCTCGAAGGCCGCCCCATCAACGTCTACGTCATCGAGCACCCCGACGGCGTCGTGTTGTTCGACACGGGACAGGACCGAGCCTCGGTCACGGATCCTTCGTACTTTCCGACGGCGCGAACGGCGTGATCTATCGCCGTCTCGCCCGTTCCACGTCAGCCAGGACGAAACGTTGACCGCCGGGCTCGAACGCCTCGGCTACCGAACAGCAACATCACCCGCGCCGTCGTCAGCCATCTTCCACCAGGACCACATCGGCGGTATCGGCGAAATACCGGGAGCGGACCTGCTCGTCTCGGAAGACGGTGGCGATCCCTGGCCGATGCGGAAGCCCGCGGCCTACTGCGCGCGCACATCGACGTGCCCGACAGGCCGAAGTCGATCCGCTCACCTACGAACCCGTCGACGACCCGGCCCTCCGACCCTTCACCGTCGGTCACGACCTCTTCGGCGACGGCTCACTCACGATCCTCCCCACACCCGGACACACGCCGGTTGCTCCATGTCGATGCTCGTGCGCCGGAGCGATGGACCTCCGCTGCTGCTCGTCGGAGACCTCACCTACGACGTACACGCGCTCGAACGTGGCGTCTCCGGGGGCGTCGGCAGTAGGCGCGCGTTGCGCGACACGCGCAGAAGGTGATGGCACTCAGAGCGAACCATCCCACCATGCAGATCCTTGCTGCTCACGATCCTGCGGCCGCAGGGCTCCTCGACGCCGCGACACCCACACGCGAAGTCGCTGCGCCCGCGTGACACGACAGACCGGCCTGCACGTCCGACGCGAAGAGAGGCGACATGGGAACCTTCCGCGTGACGATCAACATCAACCGACCCACGACTGACGTATTCGCCTTCGTAGCGGAACCGCGAAACATGCCGCGCTGGTACGAAGCGGTAGAGCGCGTCGCCGAGGTAACAGCGAGGACACCGACGCAAGCGGCGAGCTACCAGATCACACGGTCGTTGCCAGGCGGCCGCGCAGACAACATTGTCGAAGTCTCCGAGTCGACGCCGAACCTCACGGTGACATTCGAAAGCCGCGAAGGTCCGACGCCGTTTCGTTATCGCTACGCAATCGAACCCAATGGAGATGGAAGCCTGCGCACCCTCGATGCCGACATCTCGAGCGCCGGACTCCCCGGACCACTCGCCTATCTGGACGCCGTCGCAACCCGAGCGTTCAAGCAGGGCATGCGACACAACCTCGAGGGACTGAAGCACCTCGTCGAATCGAATGCCGCGTAGCAACCTCACCCTCGCGACGTGCAGGCGACCGCAACGTCTTCTTGAGGACATCACAAGCCAGGAGACCGAATGATGACTGAGTTGATCGATACCGGAGCACCGGTTGTGAGCCGAACCGAGATCGAGATGGCGGCGCCGCCGGAAGTGGTATGGGACGTGCTCACTGCGTTCGACCGCTGGCCGGCCTGGAACCCCGAGGTCAAGTCGATGTCGGTGCAGGAGCCCGTGATCGTCGGATCGATCTTCCGCTGGAGGGCAGGTCCCAGCACGGTGACCTCGAGCATCCAACGCCTCGAGCCACTTCGACTGATTGCGTGGTCGGGACGGACCATGCGCATCCGGGCGATCGACGTCTTCCAACTCGACGCACACGACGGGACAACGCTCGTCCGCGAGGAGGAGTCATGGAATGGACTCGTGGCACGTCTGTTCCGCAGACCACTGCAGCGAACACTCGACCGTTCGCTCGAGAACGGCTCGGCCCTGAGTCGTCGCACTGCCGAGTGCTTGTTCGGCGATCAGGAGGTTCGCCGCCGCGTTACGGTTCGGGCATGCCACGCGGGCTCCCTCTGGGCACGGTGACGTTTCTGTTCACCGACATCGAGGACTCGACCCGTCTGTGGGAGGAAGCCCCAACGGACATGGCCGATGCACTGCGGGTCCACGATGCCATCGTGCGGGGCACGATCGAGCGACATGGCGGCTACGTGTTCGGCACCGGTAATGACGGCTTCTACGCGGCGTTCTCGACTGCCGCGGACGCGGCGACCGCGGCGATCGAATCCCAGGAGCAGCTGCGCGATGAGGCCGTCGTCAACTTCGTGGTTCGCATGGGTCTGCACACCGGTGAGGCGGTCGAACGAGACCGGAATTACCTCGGCAGCGAGGTGAACCACGCGGCACGGCTGATGTCGCTCGCGCACGGAGGGCAGGTGCTCGCCTCGGACGCGACCGAAGTGCTGCTCCGCAACCGCGTCGCGCTGCGGCCCTTGGGTGAGCACCGGCTGCGGGGTCTGCACGGACGGATGTCGGTGTACCAGGTCGTCGCCGACGGACTCCCGGCGGAGTTCCCGCGCTCCGCAGCGTTGACTACTTCGCGGGCAACCTCCCTCAGCAGCTGAGCTCACTGGTTGGCCGCGAGAAGGTAGTTGCCGAAGCCGCCGAGCTCGTGCGGTCGAGCCGGCTGGTCACGCTCACCGGCGTCGGCGGCGTCGGCAAGACGCGGCTGGCTCTCGAGGTCGGGGCCGAGGTCGCCGGCGAGTTCCCCGACGGCGTGTGGATGGTCGAGCTCGCATCAGTCGGCGACCCGGCCTCTCTCCCAGCTGCGATCGCGACCGTGCTGGGCATCACGCCACAGGGCGACGCGGCCCTGATCGACACAGTTGCCGATGCACTCGGAGGTCGGCGGCTCCTTCTGGTGGTCGACAACTGCGAGCATGTCCTCGCCGCCGCGGGATTGGCCATCGCGGTGATTCTCCGTCGGTCTGGGAACGTCAAGATCCTCGCCACATCGCGCAGACCCTCGCGGTCGACGGGGAGACGGTGCTCGCCGTGGCACCGCTCGCGCTGGAGGGGGGCGCGACCTCCGATGCCGTCGTGCTGTTCGTCGACCGGGCCCGAGCGGTCCGGCCCGACTTCGGACTCCGGGCGCCCGATACGGCCGCCGCGGTGACCGAGATCTGCGAGACCCTCGACGGACTCCCGCTGGGAATCGAGCTGGCTGCCTCCCGAATGGCGGCCATGAGCGCGGTCGAGGTTCGGGATCGACTCGCCGATCGATTCCGGCTGTTGAAGGGGTCGACGCCGGGGCCTGAACGACAGCTCACGCTCCACCATGCGGTCGAGTGGTCGTACGACCTCCTGACCGACGACGAGCGCGACCTGCTCCGACTGACGTCAGTCTTCGCGGGCGGCTTCAACCTGACGAGCATCTGCGCAGCGGTCGACGGCGCCGACGATGTCGACGTCCTCCGGCATCTCGACTCGTTGGTTCGAAAATCGCTCGTCGTCGCCGACCACACCGCCACCCGCACCCGATACAGCCTCCTCGAGACGATCCGCCACTTCGCCGAGGACCGGTTGGCGGAGACGGGCGCGCTGCGAGCGGACTCGTGACCGGCACGCCGAGTACTTCGACCGCGGGAGTCGGCTACTCGATGGGAGCACTGGAACGGGCCCGGGTGGCGCGATGCGGTCGACTGGGTGGAGACGGAGCTGGGCAACCTGCGTTCCGGATACCAGTGGAGCACGACGACGCGGCGAGCTGGAGGTCGCGACCGACATCGCGGCGCATGCCGCGCTGATGGGTTTCTCCGTGCAGTTGTTCGAAACGCTGGCCTGGGCCGAGGATCTGCTCGCGCCCGCAGCCGCGGCCGACGTCCGCCGTCTTCCCCGCTTGTACACCGCGGCTGGTTACGCGTGCTTCGCAGGAAGGGCGGAGGCTGCTCGCGCGAACGCGCACCGAGCGACCGAGCTGGAAGTCGATTCCCGCTATGACGCGTGCGAGCCCGGATACGCCTCGTTCATCGAGGCGCTGGGCGCGGTGTACTGCGGCGACCTCGATCACTATGTCGAGCTCACCGGTTCGGTGGCGCAGCGGTATGGAAGCGACCGCGGTTACGGCCTCGCCTCCTATGTCGACGGCCTCCAGTCGTGCGGCCGGATCGAGGAGGCGCTCGCGCTCGCCGAAGAATCCGTCGCCGCCGCGAGATCGCTCGGCAACCCCTATTGGGTCTCCTACGCGCTCTGGATCGCAGGGATGGCGTTCTCCAAGACGGACGTGCGCCGCGCGTTCGCGGCCTGGGACGAGTGCGTCGCCTACGTGCGTGAGCATCGCGTCCACTTCTTCGAAGGCTTCCTTCCGCCGCGACGCGCGCGCCTGCACACCTCCGACGGCGAGCCCGAGGCGGCACTGGTGCTGTTCGGCGACGCCATCGCGGCGTTCCATCGGGCCGGCAACGTGCCGCAGTTGATCATCACGCTGGCGAGCGTTCCTGCGTTGTTCGAGCGCCTCGATCGCCTTGCACCCGCGGCGATGCTCCTCGGCGCGCTTTCTCGCGAGCCGTCGAGCTTCCACCACGTCCCCGAACTCAGCGACCTCGGCGACCGTGTCAGCCGCGAGCTCGGCAAGACCCGCGCCGCCGAGCTGATGTCCGCGGGAGCTGCGCTCGATCTCGGCGATGCGGCCGTCTACGCACGCCAGCAGATCGATGTCGCCCGGCGCGACCCGAGCCCGCGGACGCGCGGCGCGCCCAGGAGGCCTGAGCCGGCGAGAGATCGAAGTGCTCCGTCTCGTTGCCGACGGCCGAACCGCGGGCGAGATCGCGACTCAGTTGTTCATCTCGTCGAGGACAGCCGAGCACCACATCCAGAACATCTATACGAAGATCGGCGTCTCCAGCCGCGCCGCGGCGACTCGCTGGGCGGTTCAGCACAAGGTCGTCAGCGACATCGTCGCAGGCTGACGGCAACGCCCGCAGACGGAGTCTCGGTCTCGGGACCGAGACGCACTCGTCGAGCGGAAATGGGTAGGTCTACCGATGCCACGCCGGCGGCAGTTCCGGAGAATGAACCCCGACGCCGGCCGAACCGGTCGGCGGGAAGCGGGATCCCAAGCGATTCATTCTCAAAGGGGAACAGTCATGATCCTGGCAACAACCACCGTCGAGAACGTCGAGCGATTCCTCGACGTGTTCGGCACGAAGGGGGCCGAGAAGCGTGCCCTCCACGGCTCCAAGGGTTCGACGGTCTTCCGCGATCCCACCGAGGAGAACCGGGTCTGGGCGCTCTTCGACTGGGACGAAGACGGCTGGGCGAGCTTCGTCTCCGACCCCGACGTCCCGCCGGTCCTCAAAGAGGCCGGACATCTCACCAAGCCGCAGGCCGCGCTGATGCTCGGCTCCTACGAGGCGTGAGGAGACGACGATGACCACCGCGATCAACCGTCCAGCGCGCGTCGGCCTCATCACCGATCAGACCGGCGCGCTTTCCTTCATGGGCATCGCCAATGCGAACGTCGCCAAGATGGTGATCGACGACATCAACGCACGTGGCGGCCTCCTCGGTTGCCCGGTCGAGTTGTTCGTCACGGACAGCGCCACCGACGACAGCGTGGCGGAAGCCGTAGCGGCGAAACTCGTCGAGCGCGCAGTCGATGTCGTCGTCGGCGGCATCTACAGCTCCACGCGAACAGGCCATCAAGGGACCTGTGGTCGACGAGGCCGAGACGCTGTACATCTACCCGGAGCAGTACGAGGGCCAGGAGTGTCACCCTCTGATCTTCTGCACCGGTCCGGTGCCTGCGCAGCAGGTCGAACCGTTCTTCCCCTGGCTGATGGAGCAGACCGGGGCGAGGAGTTTCTATATGCCGTCGGCCGACTACATCTGGCCGCACACGATGAACAAGAAGGTGCGTGAGGTCGTCACAGCCGTAGGCGGCGAGATCGTCGGCGAGGAGTACTTCCCGCTCGATCACACCGACTACGAGCGCGTCGTCGACGACATCATGTCCACGGGCGCCGAGGTCGTCTTCAACACGATCGTCCCACCCGGGCTCACGCCGTTCCTCGAGCAGCTACACCGCGCCGGCTTCACGCGTCGCGGCGGGCACATCGTCTGCACCTACTTCGACGAGAACTTCCTGAATCTCGTTCCGGCCGACCACGTCGAAGGCCTGTATGGGTGCCTCGACTACTACCGGGACGTCGACGATCCATTCAGCATCGAGCTACTCAACCGGTACGACGGGCTCTTCCCCGGGAGCGCGATGTTCACCGCTGGGAGTGCCTGCTCAGGAACCTACCGGGCCCTCAAGCTCTGGGAGGCGGCCGTCAACGAAGCTGGGTCCCTGAACCAGGAGGACATCATCAAGGCGCTCGACCACGCCCGGATCACGCAAGGCCCGGGAGGCCCCGCCGAGATGGTGCCGGGCCAGCACCACGTGCGGATGAACATGTACATCGCCCAGTCGCAGGGCGGCACGTTCAAGGTGGTGAAGAACCTGGGCCACATCGACCCCAAGGAATGCGAGGTGGACGGGACCTGACGTCGATCGATTGGACTGCACCGACACATAGCGCGTGGGCGACGCCGGCTCTGACGATCGGGTCGGGACCGGCGTCGCCCTCGTGGCGTGGAGGACTGGCATTCCGACCCCGTCGCCTCGATGACGGGACGCGCCAGGAATCCGCCGGCGGCGCACCGACTAGCGTGCGCCGCCGGCGAAGGAGTGGCGATGAATGAATTGGCGACGCTCAGGTATGCGCTGAACGAGCTGACGGGGGTGGTAGCTGCGCTCGACGACTCGCAGATGGACACGGTCACGAATTCCGCGCCGTGGACGGTGCGCCAGTTGGCCAGCCACGCGGTGAACAACCAGCTGCTGTGGGCCGGCATGGTGACCGGTAAAGATCTCGTGTCGGCAGAGGTCACGATGGGTGCGGTCGCCCATGACGGCGACCTGGCACCCTTCGCCGAGGACGCTGCACGACAGGCTTTGGCTCTGTGGGGCACCGAAGGAGTGCTGGAGGGGATGCACGCCACCCCGTTTGGCGAGCTGCCCGGTTCGACGGTGATCTACTTTGCCATCGTCGACGCGGCGGCTCACTCGTGGGACCTCTCCGCGAGTGTTGGGCACACGATCGAGTTCACGCCCGAGGAGATTCCGACCATCTCCGCAGTCGTGGAAGCGACGTGTACCGATGCGGCCCGAGCGATCGGTCTGATACAGCCCGCGACGGAGCCCCCTGCCGATGCCACGGAGACCGAGCGGCTGATGGCCGCGGCCGGCCGGACCATTCCCCGGTAAGGCCTGCGCCGGAAACGGTTTCGCGTGGCGAATTGCTGTCCGCGGTTGTGAACCACGCCAACCGCTGCAGCCGATCCCGCGCTGGACCAACTCAGCACACGAGCAGTGGTCGTGCGCGTCGACCTGAGGGCCTGACCGGGCGCGAGCGGATCTAGGTGTTCCCCATGGACTCACCGAACGTGCTGCTCATCATGACGGACGAGGCGGCGCAGCAACTTCTGTGACGACGCGTCCTCGGCCGCGTGGTCAGCGGCGTCAGGGCACTGGAAACGGAATGGTAGACGTGCTGGCGTAACGAGCGCGGAGCGGGCACGATCTGTACGCGTGAGGTCGTGGATCGACAAGGCCCGGCGTGAACCGAGAACGTCGGCTCGAGGGCACGCGGACGTGCCGATCTGGCGCGTACCGTTTGAGGATCGATCGGTGTTCGGTGTGTGCGTTCTGCTGAATCAGATCGACACCTGGAAGGCACGTCACCGCGGCGCGCTCAGCTCAGGAGCGTCCGGCCTGGTCGCGGTGGCTCAATCGTGGCTTTCTCGGTGCTCTCGTGTCGGAGGGGGCTCGAATGCGCTAGAAGAGACGGTGCCAGGAGGAGCCAAGGGGGCCTCGGCGGGCCGACCGTGGGTGAGGAGGGACGCGATGAGCGATGACGAGCTGTTCTTCGTACGGGACCGGCACCTGGACTATCCGGTCTTCGACGCCGACAACCACATGTACGAGAACCCCGACGCCTTCACGAAGTTCGTGCCGCCCGAATACGAAGGCATCATCAAGTACATCGAATACGACCGTCGCACGAAGCTCGCGGTGAAGGACCGGATCAGCCGCGCCATTCCGAATCCGACCTTTCAGCGGGTGGCGCCCCCTGGTGGCCAACAGGACGACCCGCTCAACCGTCGTTCGATCGCCGGCCTCGATGCCTTCTTCGATGTCGAGCCTCGGTACAAGCTGATGCAGGAGTTCGGCATCAGCCGGGCGCTGATGTGGCCGACGCTTGCCAGCGTCATCGAGCAGGCGATGCCCGAAGATCCCCTCGCGACTCACGCCGTCCTGCACGCGCTCAACGAGTGGATGTACGAGCACTGGACGTTCGGCTACGAGGACACGATCTTCCCCACACCGGCGATCGGTATGGCGATCGTCGATCGGGCGATCGAGGAGCTCGAATGGGTGGTCGAGCGCGGAGCCAGGATCGTCTACATCCGGCCGGCCCCAGTGTTCGGGATCGCGGGGCCGCGCTCGTTCGCACTGCCGGAGTTCGACCCCTTCTGGGAGGCCGTGCAGGAGCATGACATCGTCGTCGGGCTGCACAACACCGTGAACCGGCGCTACCCGATGGACCTCGCCGAGCTCGACGGCACCCCCGAGGCCGGCGGGTACTTCGAGCGGCCGTTCAGCGCGTCGGCGTTTCGCGCGTTGGCGACGCCACGTTCGCAGACGAGCGATCTCATCGCATCGATGATCGGGCACGGCATGCTCACTCGCTTCCCGCGCCTGAAGGTCGTGATCGTCGAGCACTTCAACGAGTGGACACGCCCGATGCTTCGCCAGTTCGCCGACGCGTACGAGCGCGCGCCCGTCCTGTTCGACGAGGATCCGCTCGAGGTCCTGCGGCGCAACATCTGGATCCACATCTTCCGTGACGCCGAACCCGGTCGAGCTCATCTCGATGCTCGGTGTCGCCAACAGCATGTTCGGGTCGGACTTCCCGCATCCCGAAGGTCTACGTGACCCGCTCGGGTTCTCCGATGAGATCGCCACGCTGTCCATCGAGGATCAGGAGCGGGTCATGGGCGGCAACCTCGCCCGTCTGATGAAGATCGCCTGACACCGATCGGCATCAGTGCTTGCCCGCTTCGCGGCGGTAGAAATTTCACGGCGACTACGAGCTCGACCACCACATTGCCGAAGCGTTCCTGGCCGACAAGTACTCGCTGTTCGACCGGGCTGGGGGCTTCGAGCGCCAGGAGGATGAGCTCGAGCCCACCGCAACCGAGGGGTCGCGGTGTCGCCAGCATCGAGGGGTACACGCCCCTCCGACACCCGAATGTATGGTCGTGCTCGCCCGAGGTCGGCGTGCGCCTCGGGTGCTTTCGCGTCAAGCACCCGACGTCCCTGTCGCGCGGCAAACTGTCGGACACGTCGGCATCTCGAGCGAGCGTTTCTGGCGCGATCGTCGTGTAGGCAGCGGAAGCTCTACGGGATTGGTGACCTCTGCAGCAGTGTGGTGGGCTGCCGCGTCGGCAGGTAACCAGAGCCTTCAGTTGAGATCGAGGATCCCCAGGGCACCGACGTATCAGATTCGGCGCCGTCTACCGGGTGTGACGGCGGCGGCGACCACCGCAGTCTTTGCTATGGGCGACGGACCCGGTGTGACGGCTGCGGCAACGACCGCGGTCTTCGCGACCGGCGCGCCGATGACACCCACTCTTCCAACCCGTGCTGGTCTGATTGGCATTTCAGTCTCCTACGGTCGCAGATGCTTCGTCGGCCTCGATCGAGGCGATGATCGCCTGAATGGGAATCCGTCCGTTGGCGATCAGCTGGCCGCCCGAACGGCGCGCCGCGGACGCGAACGGCGCAGCCCACAGGTTCTCCCAGATGAGCACGCCAGCAGTGCTTCCCGGATCCATCGCAGCAGCAAGGTGCTCGATGTCGTCCTCGGCCAACAGTTCCGCCAGCTCGGCCTCGAGTGCCTCGAGCTCTCCGAGTTCGCCCACGTCGGAGAGTTCCATGGCCTCGACGGCACCGTCTTCGGCTTTGGTGAGGATCAGCACATCGATCACGCGGATGATCCCGCCGTCGACCAACGCGAGCAGCTCTTTCACCATCTCGCCCGTGAAGTTGCTGGCTCCGGCCGGGAACTCGACGACGACGTAGTCAACAGGACCAAGTTCTTCGAGCGATACATCAGTCATCGCGATCCGTTCCGTAGGCAGACTCATCGTGCCAAATCGTACGGCGACACTCCATCAGAAGACCAGACCATCCTCGATCAGCTTCGCGCAGTTCCTCCCCGCGACACCTCATCGGGGTGATCGCGTGTGAGGGTCACCGCCGCGCGTGAGGGCCGTCGCCGCTCACGCACAATCTGCCACACGAGCCTCGCCGACCTGCGAGGTGTCGCACGCACCCGCCCGGCGGGCGATTCGACTCCGCCGCGAGAGCAGTGCCGGCGGTCATCCCTGCCCCTGTGGTCGCATCATGCAGAGGCGCGTGGCGTCAGTGTCGCGCAGGCGAGGAGCTGCGCTGCCGAACGCGCCAACTGAGTTGCGATGTCGCGGGGGATTCCGCTTGGCGTCGCGCTGGCTGTCCAGGATCGACTGCAACTGGCCGACCGAGTCGAGGGAGTCGTCGACGCGGTTGTGCGCGGCGACGAGGAACTCGCCGTCGGCACAAGCGCGTGGGGTTGGGGTTCAAGTCCCCTCTCCGACACGAACCCTGAGTGCACCGCCCTCCTACGCCGAGAGGTGGATTCGTCTGTCACGGTGATAGGTGGGTTCACGCGAGCTCCTCGTAGATCACTCGGTGTCCTCCGGACCTGCGTCGGCCGGCACCGCGTGACGAGTGTCCTCCTGCTCCAGGAGAGCCCGCGACAGCGGTAGCTTCCGCGCCCGTTGCGAGGTCGACAAATCGGTTGCCCACCGGCATGCGCCTCTGCTGCACTTCGGACACCCGCTGAACGACCAAGGAGAGCCAAGATGCGCCGAGCGTTCATGTCCATCCAGAAGGGAGTCGCCACCTATCTAGAGGACCTGACGCTCGATGCGAACGCTGAACCTGGGGATCCTGGCGCATGTAGACGCCGGTAAGACAACGCTCACCGAGCGGCTGCTCTACGCCGCCGGTGTCATCGACGAGATCGGTAGCGTCGATGCAGGGAACGACGCAGACCGACTCGCTTGGCGCTCGAACGACGAACGCGGGATCACGATCAAGTCTGCCGTCGTGTCGTTCGTCGATCGACGACGTCACCGTCAACCTGATCGACACGCCCGGCCACCCGGACTTCATCGCCGAGGTCGAGCGGGTGCTGAGCGTCCTCGACGGCGCCGTGCTCGTGATCTCCGCCGTCGAGGGCGTGCAGCCGCAGACCCGCGTCCTGATGCGGGCGTTGCAGCGGCTCCGCATTCCGACGCTGCTCTTCGTGAACAAGATCGACCGTCCCGGCGCGAACGACGAGCGCGTGCTCCAGGCGATCTCGGAGCGACTGGCGCTCGCCATCGTCCCGATGGGGTTCACGCGTGCGCTCGGCACCCGCGCGCGCCGACTTCAGGCCCTGGGACGCGGACGACGCCCAGTCCCGGGCCAGGCTCGCCGAGGTGCTCGCCGAGCGCGACGAAGCGATCCTGGCCGCGTACGTGGAGGACGAGGCGGGCGTTCCCTACCGCCGACTCCGCGAGGAGCTCGCGGCTCAGACGGAGCGCGCGCTCGTGCATCCCGTCTTCTTCGGCTCTGCGATCACGGGAGCGGGTGTGGAGCCGTTGATGGCCGGTATCGCGGAGCTGCTGCCGGCAGCCGCGGGCGACGCTGACGGGCCCGTCTCGGGCAGCGTCTTCAAGATCGAACGCGGCGCCGGTGGCGAGAGGGTCGCCTATGTCCGGATGTTCTCGGGAACGGTGCGAACCCGCGACCGGCTCCGTTTCGGCCGCGAGCAGGAGGGCAAGGTGACCGCGATCGGCGTCTTCGAGCGCGGCGCCGTCGCACGGCGCAGTCCGTCTCCGCCGGCGAGATCGGAAAGCTCTCGGGGTCTCGAGGAGATCCAGATCGGCGACCGGATCGGAGAGGTGGGAACCGACGGAACGCAACGTCAGTTCGCTCCGCCGACGACTGGAATCGGTCGTCGTCGCCGCCAGTCCCGACGACCGAGCACGGCTCCGCGTCGCCCTCGGCCAGCTCGCCGAGCAGGACCCGCTGATCAACGTCCGCCAGGACGACACCCTCGACGAGATGTCCGTGTCGCTGTACGGGGAGGTGCAGAAGGAGGTGATCCAGGCGACGCTGGCCAACGACTTCGGCATCGACGTCACGTTCCGCGAGACGACGACGATCTACATCGAGCGTCCCGTCGGCACCGGTGCGGCCCTCGAGCTCCTTCAAGACGAGACGAACCCGTTCTCCGCCACGGTCGGGTTGCGCATCGATCCCGCGCCGATCGGGTCGGGCGTCGAGTTCCGACTGGACGTCGACATTCGCACGGTGCCGATGTACATCTACAAGACCGCCGACAACTTCATCGACGCATCATGACGCAATACATCTGCCGCACGCTGCAGGAGGGTCTGTTCGGCTGGCAGGTCACCGACTGCGCCGTGACGATGACACGAATGCGGCTACTACGCGAGTGACGGACCGAGAAAGCCCTCACGGACCACGCCCCGCACCACGGCCGCAGACTTTCGCAAGCTCACGCCGCTCGTGCTGATGCGTGCGCTCGAGCGGGCCGGCACGGTGGTCTGCGAGCCGATGATCCGTGCCAGCATCGAGACCCCGACGGACACCGTCGGCGCCGTTCTCGCCGCGGTCGGCACGGCTCGGCGGCGTCGTGGAAACGCCGTCGCTGCGGGGGGACCTCTCCACGATCGAGACGTCGTTGCCCGCGGGCTCGGGCGCAGGACCTTCAGCGGCAGCTGCCGGGCCTCACGGGCGGCGAGGGAGTCGTCGAAACCAACTTCGGCGGCTACCGGCCGGTCAGCGGCGCGCCACCGACCCGGCGACGGACGACGGCGAACCCGCTCAACCGCGCCGAGTACATGATGCAACTCGCGCGACGCGCCATCCGTCCCACGAATCAACGGCCGGAGATCGGCAAGTGATTGCACGCGTCTTCAGGTGAGCATGGCCAAGGGTATTCGGTTGCGCCGAGCCACTGAAGCGACTCGAATCGCGGCGATGGAGGGCTACCAGCCGATCATGAGCTTCGACGAAGCCAACGCCGAAGTCTACGACGACCTCGCGCAGCGCGGCGACGAGGAAGCGACGGTCGCGTTCCTTGCAGGGTTCGCAGACGGCGGTCCCGCGCTCGAGCTTGCGATCGGCACCGGCAGGATCGCGCTGCCACTCGCGGCGACGGGCGTCCGTGTGGATGGCATCGACTTCTCGCCGCCGATGGTCGCCAAGCTGCGCGCAAAGCCGGGTGGTGACGCGATCGACGTGACCATGGGCGACTACGCCGACGTCGAGGTGCGCGGCACGTATCGCTTGATCTACGTCGTGTTCAACTCGTTCTTCAACCTGCTCACGCAGGACGACCAGGTCCGCTGCTTCCAGAACGTCGCTGCCCACCTCAGCGAAGACGGCTCGTTCGTGGTCGAAGGGGGTTGCACGCTCTCCTTCGTCGACCGCCTGCGCGCGGGCCAGTACGTGGAAGCCGAAGGCATCGCGGTCGACGCGGTGCGATTCGACCTGCTGCGACTCGACCCCTCGACTCAGATGCTCTACGAGAATCACGTGCGCGTCGCGCGCGACGGCGTGAGCTTCAACCCCGTCGTGCAGCGCTATGCATGGCCGAGCGAGCTCGATCTCATGGCCCGCATCGCCGGGCTCCGCCTGCGCGAGCGATGGGGCGGCTGGAACCGTCAGGCCTTTACCGCCGACAGCGACAACGTCGTGTCCGTCTATCAGAGCTGATCGATTTGACCCCGCGCTATCCTTACTATCCCGACAGCGTAAGGAGACTCGCGGATGGAAGCTGCTTCACGGCTCACGACGAAGGGTCAGATCACGATCCCGAAGGCCGTCAGGGAGGCGTTGGGCCTCACCGAGGGCGACAGCGTCGTCTTCCGCGTCGAGGGACAGCGCGCCGTCCTGGCGCGGACGCCCGATCTCTTGGAACTGGCCGGCGCGGTCTCGGTGCCGGCGGCAAAGCGTGGCGTTGCTTGGGATGAGATTCGTCATCGGACGCGAGCGGCCCGGTCGTCGTCGCGACGGTGAGCGCCTTCGTCGACACGAACATCCTGGTGCGGCACCTCACGGGCGATCCGCCAGGTCAAGCGGCGCGCGCGAAGCGCTTTCTCGCCGAGGCCGACGAGCTCTTCCTTGTGGATCTCGTCGTGGCCGAAGTCGTATACGTGCTCGAGTCGTTCTACGAGGTCGATCGTGCTCGCGTCGCCGAGTTCGTGCGTGCCGTCCTGGCGTTCGACGCGATCCGTGTCGTGGACGAAGAGCTTCTGCTTCGCGCGATCGAGGTCTACGAGATCGAGCGGCTCGACTTCGCCGAGGCATACCTCGTCGCGAGCGCGGAGCGATCGGGAGTAGGCGTGGTGGCGTCGTTCGACCGGTCCATCGACCGCGTGACGACCGTTAGCCGCATCGAGCGCGGCTCGTAGATGTCGGCGCCCGCGTGAGGCCGCGAACGACTCGGTCGTTCTCGAATGCATCGCGTCGCGCCGGAGAGCGTGCTCGTGATCTGACCGATGTCGTCCTCGTGGTTGCGGGGGCAACCAGTGTTCGGCTGGCCAAACCCATCCGGCCGTGTTGGAGTATGCCGCCGCGTCGGTCGCTGGGAACAGGCTGCGAGCCCCCCGTACGTCACAGACTGGACCCGGGTCGCCCTGGCTGTTCATCCTCGAACTCCCAATTGCGGCCTGTGTGAGGGTACGCAGCCAACGGCTCCTCCGGCCGAGGGCAGGATGTGTCTCGGCGCACGTACGGTGACGGTGATGGCAACGATCCCGAGGACCTGAGTTGGCCATGCGCGTGGTGATCGTCGGTGGCGTCGCGGGAGGGATGTCGACGGCGACTCGCCTTCGCCGCCTCGACGCTGACGCCAGCATCACCGTTCTCGAACGGTCCGGCCACGTCTCCTTCGCCAACTGCGGCTTGCCCTATTTCGTCGGGGGGCTGATCGAAGAGGAGGACGACCTCACACTCCAGACGCCGGAGCAGCTGTTCGACCGCTTCCGGCTCGACGTCAGAGTGCACGACGAGGTCGTCGCCATCGACCGCGTCGGGCACACCGTCACGGCACGTTCGACGGTCACGGGTGCGGAGACCCGTGTCGGCTACGACAAGCTCGTGCTCAGCATGGGCGCAGCACCGGTGCGCCCGCCGATTCCCGGCTATGACCGGGTTCGCACCCTGCGGACGGTCGAAGACGCAGCCCGCCTCGCGTCGGACGTCGACGTCGCACCCTCGACCGCGGTCGTGATCGGTGCCGGGTTCATCGGGCTCGAGATGGCCGAGAACCTCGTGGGGCAGGGCATCGATGTCACGATCGTCGAGGCCACTCCGCAGGTGCTGCCGCCGCTCGATCCGGAGCTTGCCATTCTTGTCGCCGACGAGCTCGTCGCTCACGGCGTGCACGTCGAGACCGGAGCGACCGTGGCGTCGGTGGAGGACCGCACCGTGACACTTGCCGACGGGCGGGTCCTCGCGGCGGATCTCGTTGTCGGCGCGATCGGGGTGCGGCCGGATGTGCGCCTCGCCGAAGCTGCCGGCCTGGAACTGGGACCGAGCGGTGGTATTGCGGTCAGCGAGGCGAACCAGACGAACGATCCCGACATCTACGCAGTCGGCGATGCGGTGGAGAAGGCCGACGCCATCTCGCACGCGACGTCGCTCATCGCCCTCGCGAACGTTGCCAATCGCCAGGGTCGAAGGGTGGCCGACCACATCGCCGGGCGACCCTCGCACCCCGTCGCATCCCTTGGAACCGCGATCGTCAAGGTGTTCGATCGTCGTCGCGGCGACTGTCGGGTGGAGCGAACGGCGCCTGCGAACCGCAGGTCGGCCGTTCCGAACAATCCATTCGCACCCGTTCGACCACGCCACCTACTACCCGGGCGCAACGCGTATGGCAGCGAAGCTGATCTTCGACCCGAACGACGCATCGATCCTGGGCGCTCAGATCGTCGGTCGCAACGGTGTCGACAAACGAATCGACGTGATCGCTACTGCGATGGCCGGCGATATCACTGCCGACCGCCTCGCGGACCTCGAACTCGCGTACGCCCCACCGTTCTCCTCAGCCAAGGACCCCGTCAACCTGCTCGGCTACATGGCCGAAAACGTGCTGAGCGGGGATTGCGACATCGTCGACCCACGGGAACTAGCCGGGCTGGTCGCACAGGGATGGACCCTTGTGGACGTGCGCACTGCAGAGGAGCACGCCGGCGGCGCGATCCCAGGATCGATCGAACGTACCGATCGACTCGCTCCGTGAGCAGCTCGACGCGCTCGGCAGTGGACCAATCGTCGTGTACTGCGAGGTTGGTCAGCGAGGGCACACGGCGACTGCGCTCATGCACGAACTCGGGTTTCGGGTACGCAACCTCGACGGTGGTTACCAGACGTGGATGGCATCGATGCGGGCCCAGGCTCCGGACCCACTGGCAGCTGTGCCAACTTCGTGAAGAGCCGCTCGCGATGAGTCGAAGCCGACCTGATCGAGGACCTTCGTTGGTGGACTCAGCTGCGTGACAACGACACGCGGCGCGACGCCTGGACAGTCCCGCGCGTGGGCGTGGGTGCTGCCATCGTGCGCGGTTCGGCATGGGTGAGCGGCGAAGGTCTTGGTGTCGCGGACGTACCCCGTCTCCATCGACTCGGGCCTGCCGGACCCGCCACCGTCGCGGACCAGCTCTTCGATCTGCTTGCCGGTGTCGGCGTCGACGTTCTGCCAATATTGGAAGGCCCGTTCGAGCACATCGCCCGTGACGCCGCCGAGAAGATGTCCGGAGACGGTGTGTACGAACCGGTCGCGTTGCGCGTCGTCCCACACGTCGCGCACCAGAGTGCCGGCCTGGCTCCAGTCGTCGTCATCGGGTCGGAGCTCGTACGCGGTTCGCATCATCTCGCCGTCGGCGTGTCATCCGTCATCGACTGGTCCGGTGATGTCGGAGTACGGCCGGCCCTCGCTGTTGGGGCAATTCCTTCTGCTCTTGGGAGCCTTCTTCTCGGAGATCCAACTGAAGTTCACCTGAGCAGACGTCGCTGGAGGTGTCGACGACGAACGAGCCCTGTCGCCCCGAGCATGGTGCCGGGCGCGGTGCGCACCACGATGTCGCCGTCCATCAGCGAGCCGGCGCGGTAGAGGCGAACGTCCCCAGGGGGAGGGCGAATACCACGGGCACGCCTATGCTGGGTCCCCAAACGGAGGAACGAGGAAGAGGCAAGGGCATGCCGGGAGAGGCGCCGCGATCTGCCGTCCGGGGAGGGCCGTCGGCGGTTGAGTTGCTCCGGCCGTTGTCCGATGCGGGCCTGACCGACGAGGGCGCGTGGGCCTTGTTGGACGCTGCTCCCGACGGGATCATCATGGTCGACGAAGGCGGCCGGATCCTGCTGGTGAACCGCCAGACCGAGGAGCTGTTCGGTTACGACCGCGGCGACCTCTTGGGCCGTTCGGTCGATGCCCTGTTGCCGGAGCGGTTCCGACAGGTGCATCGGGCGCACCGGACTCGCTACCGCGTCGAGCCGCGCACGCGGTCGATGGGGGCCGGCACGACGCTGTTCGGCCGGCGCGCCGACGGCAGCGAGTTCCCGGTGGAGATCAGCCTGAGCCCCATGAAGACCGACAGCGGCCTGCGCGTCGTCGCGGCGGTCCGAGACATCACGGAACGGACGAAGATCGAGGCGGAAGCTCGCGCCGTGTCGGAGACGTTGGATGCAATCGGGGACGGTGTGTTCATCTTCGATGCCGACACCTTGCGATTCACGCATGTGAACCAAGGTGCGGTCGAGCAGGTTGGTTATCAGCGCGACGAGCTGCTCGGTATGACGATGCTGCACATCGCACCCGAGTTCGACGAGGAACGCGTTCGCGCGCTCCTGGCACCCTTGGAGCGCGGAGAACTGTCGTCGACGACGTTCTCGACCGTTCACCGGCACCGTGACGGAACCGACGTGCCCGTCGAGATCACCCTCGAGGCACGACGTGACGACGATGGCCGGCCGCGTACCTACATCAAGATCGTGCGCGACATCAGCGACAGGCTCGAGGCCGACAAGCGCCTGCGCCAGGCAGAGCAGGATCTTCGTGTCGTCGAAGACCGTGAGCGCATCGCGCGCGATCTTCACGACCGCACCATCCAGCGGCTCTTCGCTGCCGGTCTGACACTCCAAGGCGCGCAGTCGCGATGTGATCAGGAGGACATCGCGGGGCGTGTCGGTTCGGTCATCGACGATCTGGACGACACGATCCGCGAGCTTCGATCGGTCATCTTCGGCCTCCATGCGCATGCCGAAGACTCCGGCTTGCGCAGCGAGATCCTGCGAGTCGTTTCCGATGAGCGTCTCGCACTCGGCTTCGAACCCCAGGTCCGCTTCGACGGACCGATCGACGCAGTCAGCGGTTCCATTGCGCCGGAGCTGCTCGCGACGTTGCGCGAGGCGCTGTCGAACGTGGCTCGTCACGCACGGGCCTCGTCGGTCCAGGTCGTCGTGGAGTGCGACGAGAACGTTGTGTTGCGGGTTCTCGACGACGGCGACGGGGTTCCCGAGAACGCGGTCAGCGGAAATGGCACGCGCAACCTCGGCGCCCGTGCTCTGATGCTCGGTGGTCGGTGTCGGCTGGCGGCGCGTCCCGAGGGCGGAACGATGCTCGAATGGCTGGTCCCGAACACGCCCTAACTGGGTCCAGCTTCGAGCGCGGTCGTCGACGCGGTTCCTGGGTCATTCCTCGGATGTCGGCGAGAGTTCGTCCGCGTGTTCGGCACTGAGGTACTCCTGCGCGAGGCGCACCGCCGTCGCGCCGTCACCGACGGCGGAAGCGACCCGCTTGATCGAGCGGTAGCGGGCATCTCCCGCGGCGAAGACACCGGGTATGGAGGTCTCGAGCGGGAGAGGTGCGCGATCGAGCGGCCACCGCGACGGAAGCGCGCCGTCCCGCACGACGTCGCGCCCGGTCAAGATGTAACCGCGCTCGAGTTGGATCGCTTCCGGTAGCCATTGCGTGTGGGGCTCACCGCCGATCAATACGAAGAGCGCGGCCGCCGGGACCTGTTCTGTCCTGTCGTTCAGCCCGTCGTGCAGGGTGAGGGCGTCGAGGTGATCCTCTCCGTGGCCGTCGGTGACCTCGGTGTGCAGGCACACCGTGATGTTGGCGGTGGCCTCGATCTCTCGGGTCAGGTAGTCCGACATCGAGCGCGCCAGGCTGTGCCCCCGCACCAGCATCGTCACCTGCCGGGCATGCCGCGCGAGGTGCAGCGCGGTCTGGCCTGCAGAGTTTCCGGCTCCCACGACGAAGACGTCGCGGCCTGCCATTGCCATCGTCTCGCTCCCGGCCGCACCGTAGAAGACGCCGGAGCCGACCAGCGCCTCGAGGCTCGGCACGCCGAGACGGGTCCATGCGATGCCCGTCGCGACGATGATCGCCTTGGCCGCGATCTGGTGGCTATCGGCGAGGAGCAGGATGCGTTCGTCGCCGCGACACTCCAAGCCGACGGCGGTTTGAGAGAACACAAGGTGCGCGCCGAACATCCAGGCCTGCTCGCACGCCCGACGCGTGAGCTCGTGTCCGCTGATGCCGTGGGGAAAGCCCGGATAGTTCCGGATCATCGGGCTGCTTCCCGCCTGGCCGCCGGAAACAGTCTCTTCCAGCACGACCGTCTCGAGGCCTTCGGATGCGGAATACACGGCGGCAGTGAGACCGGCCGGTCCCGCCCCGACGATGACGAGATCGCACTCGTCGACATCGTTGTAGATGCTCCCGCCGACTGCTTCGATGATCTGAGCAGGTGTCGGTTCGACCATCGTGTAGTCGTCGTGGCGAATCATGACCGGCAGGCGTGATGCGTCCAAACCCTTGTTCTCGAGCAAGTGGCGACCCTGCTCGCTGTCGACGGTGTGGAAGTCGAACGGCACGCTGAAGCGGGTGAGCAACTCTCGGAGCTCGTGCGTGCTGCGGTCCTGGAGCCGTCCAACGACGTGGAACAGCTCGAAGCCGGTCTCCTGATCCTTGGCCCATTCGGCCAGGAACTCGCTGATGACGCGGTAGAGATCCTGTTCGAGCATCCACGGCTTGGTGATGTGGTAGTCGGCCTGGCCGAGCGTCATGGCTTGGACGACGGGGCTGCGCGCCGAGTAGTCGCGCTCCACGAGGAGCACCCGTTTGGCCTGCGGGTGCATTTCATGTGCGCGCGCGAGGAAGTCGACTCCGGGCATCTCGCTCATGTTGTGGTCGACGATGAGCAGCGCCACGGATTCGTGCTCCTCCGCCAGTTCGCGCAGCGTCGCCAATCCCGCGGCGGCCGACGACTCACCGAGGACGCGAAAGTCTTCGCCGAACCGCCGGTGGAGATCGTCTCGGAGCGCGTGGACGACCCCGGCGTCGTCGTCGATCACGAACAGGACGGGTTGTGACATCCGCTGCCTCTCAGCCGTTCGAGTCACCGTATCGCCGCGGCGAAGCCGGGACCTTCGAGTCCGGGCGTGGCCGGCCTCGTCCTCGCGCTCGCCACGGAGATCGGGCAGAATGCCCCGGAGATCGAGCCCGACGCCGTAGCGACAGGGGGGTGCAGCCGTGCCGATCATGCGGGAGCCGTTCGGTCACGTGTACCCGGACCTCCAGCGGGTCACGACATGAACGAGGATTCCGACACGGCGAGTGCCGGGGCGTTGTTCGAAGCAGTGTCAGGCCACTTCGGCCATCAGCTCGAGTCGTTCCAGGAGGCAGTCGAGGACTTCCAGGATTCGTCGCAGGAATGGCGGCGCCTGTTCTCCGAACTGCTCGGCACGTTCTTCCTCGTCCTCGTCGCAGCCGGCGGCGGGATGATGAGCCAGGCGTTCCCCAACACGATCAGCCGCACGGCTGCCGTCGTAGCACCGGGCCTGATGGTGATGGCGATCATCCTGTTCATGGGCAAGGTCTCCGGCGCGCACCTCAACCCTGCGGTGAGCACCGCCTTCGCATTGCGACGAGACTTCCCGTGGTGGCGGGTCCCCGGCTACATCGTCGTCCAGCTCGGCGGCGCCGCCCTCGCCGCGTGGTTCCTCCAAGCGGTCGTGCACGTCTCGGCTTCGTACGGTTCGAACTATCCGGCGCACGGCTTCTCGAGCGGTGATGCGTTCTGGATGGAGATGGTGCTCACGTTCGGGCTCGTCAGCGTCATTCTCGGCACTGCATCGGGGGCCCAGAACCTCGGCGTCATCGGCGCGCTGGGAGTGGGCGCCTACATCGCGCTCGCCGGTCTCTGGGGCAGCCCGATCTCGGGCGCGTCCATGAACCCGGCCCGAACCTTCGGACCCGATGCGGTCGCAGCCGACTTCCACTCCTATTGGGTGTACGTCGCCGGCCCACTTGCGGGGGCTCTGGTCGCGGTGGGCACGGCGTACATCCTCAGGGGCCGCGGTGGTGGTCGCGCCGGCTCCGGCGCCGCGCAAGGCGCACTTCGGGAAGAGATCGCACGGCCCGACCAGGCCTGACACCGCTTGCTCGAGACCGGGCGCAGTCAAACGCCGCGCAATGATGACGACATGGACGATGGGCTGAGCGATCGACGTGAGCGAGACGACGACCGAGAGCCCGACGTTCGGTTCTCGTATGCGAACGAACGAACGTTCCTCGCGTGGATCCGCACGTCGCTCGGGCTCGTCACGGCCGGCCTGGCCATCACACAACTCTTGCCCCCGTTCGACTTCGCGGGCGGGCGACGGCTCATCGGGCTGCCTCTCATCGCGCTCGGAGTTGTCGTCGCGCGGTTCAGCTTCCGGAACTGGCAAGAGAACGATCGGGCGATGCGCGCCGGTCGCGCGTTGCCGAAGTCGGCGCTTCCGCGCGTTGCCGCGATCGTGGTGTCGATCGTCGCCGTGATCGGGCTCGTCCTCGTGGTCTTCGGAGGCTCGAGCAAGTGAGTCACTTCGATGCCGACTCACGCGACCCCGGGCTCGCCGCGGAGCGGACCGACCTGGCGTGGAATCGGAGCGGCCTCTCGTTGCTTGCGTGCGGCGCCGTCATCATGCGCGGCATCGCTCGTCCACCGCTGACCACCGGGGACGTCGCGGTCGGGGCATCCGTTCTCGCGCTCGGTGCCGTTACGTGGGCGCTCGGGTCCTGGCGTGTGCATCGTTCTCGTGCGAGGGGATCGCGCCGGACGACTGCAGCCGATCTCCTGCCGATCGCCCTCGGTGTCGCTGCCGTGGGCGTTGCCGCGTTCGTGCTCGCCGCGTTCTTTCCGAGCTGAGATGCGGCTCGCTACTCGGATCGGTCGACGAACGACGCGAGCCTCGTGAGCGCGGTGGCAATGCGTTCTCGGATCGAGGGGTCGGCAATCAGGTCGTCGTCGACGACCAGGGCTGCGGTCACCGGGATGTGCGAGCAGGCCTCTTCCACGATGTTGGCATGCGCGTAGCCGAGCACATTGCGAAGCGACTCGTGAGCGTCGGTGGCGCCTCGGACCGAGGCGTTGATCCATGCGACGGGCTTCTCGTAGATCGATCCCGCGTGGTCGTCACCGATGGTCCAATCGAGGAGGTTCTTGAAGGAGCCAGGAAGCGCGCCCGCGTACTCCGGCGTCGAGAACAGCACCGCGTCGGCTCTTCGGATCTGGGTGCGCAAGTTCGCAACCGCGGGATGGAGCGGGATGACGTCGTCGTCCGGATTGAACGGGGGCAGATCGGCGAGGTCGCGGTAGAGGACGGTCACGATGCGCTCGGGGGCCACAGCCTGCGCGGTGCGCAGCACGGCCGTATTGGTCGACCTGCTTCGAAGGCTTCCCGAAACGAGCAGGACTCGACGGGAACTCGTCACGGTCGCACAACACGGCGAGGATGATCCTTGTTCCACCCGGCCCCGTGCGCGCTTGACGGCGTACCGGGCTGCAGGCACTCTGGCCGGTGGACCCGACGCGCGATCACCCGCCGTCGCCGGCTCGGGGGAGCGCGCAATGCAGCGGTACACCGTGATCTCAGCTGACTGCCATGGTGGAGCGACGGATTCACAGGGCGGGTTCACGCAGTACGTCGACGCCGCCTACCTCGACCGGCTTCGTGAGCACACCACGGAGAAGCGGCGCGCTGTTCACCGAGTCGATGGCCAAGCTCTTCGACCCCGAGTTCATGGCCGAGCAGGACGACACCGAGGCCGCGTCGGCGGGCGGCCGATCCGGTGCGTACGACGCCGACCGCCGCATCGTGGAGCTCCAGGCCGACGGCATCGTCGCGGACGTGATCTTCCCGGACGGCACTCAGGACAACACGACGCCGTTCGACGCGTCGAGTGGTCCCGGCGCCAAGGGCGCCGATTGGGAACTGCAGACCGTCGGGGCGTGGGCCTACAACCGGTGGCTCGCCGACTTCTGCGCGCTGCACCCGGGTCGCCACGCCGGGATCGCCGTGATCACGGTCCATGACGTCGACGAGACGGTGCGCCAGGTGGCGTGGGCGAAGGAGCACGACCTGCGCGGGGTGTTGCTTCCCGCCGGAGTCGGCACCCTGCCGTTCTACAACCACCCCCGCTACGAGCCGCTCTGGGCGGTGTGCGCGGACCTCGGGATGCCGCTGCACACCCACGTCGGCTCCGCCGTCCCCGACTATGGCGACCTCCCCGGCGCGAACGCCCTGTTCGCGATGGAGAGCACGTTCTTCTCGCACCGACCGTTCTGGTTCTTGATCTGGGGCGGCGTGTTCGAGCACCACCCGGACCTCACGATGGTCTTCGCCGAGCAGGGTTCGGACTGGGTGCCCGACACCCTCCGGATGATGGACAACATGCACGGCTACATGTTCCGCCACGAGCAGAAACGCCTGAAGTCGCGTCCGAGCGAGTACTGGCGTCGCCAGTGCTACGTGCAAGCGATGTTCTTCCGGCCGAGCGAGGCGAACCTGCGCCACGAGATCGGCATCGAGAACATGTTGTGGGGTTCGGACTACCCGCACTACGAGGGCAGCTGGCCGAACAGCCGGAAGGTGATCCACGAGGCGCTGCACGGCGCACCGGAAGCCGAGATCCGAGCGATCCTCGGCGAGAACGCGGCGCGTTTGTACGGGTTCGACCTCGCGATGCTCGATCAGATCGCGGCCGACGTCGGACCGACGATCGACGAGATCTGAGCGCGGAGACGGCAGGTGTTCGAGATCCACGGCTCCACTCGATCCTCGATACGGTGCGCGACGACAAACGACACGTCCCCGTGCCCCAGAGCCCGACAAGCTGAGTAGCTGAGCGAGGATGCCGACCGCCATGTGCGAAATCGAACGGAGGCTTGATGCCCGTAGCCGACAGCGGTCCTGAAGCCGGCGCGTCCCCCGAGCCGATTGCCCACCTCGACGTCGAGCAGCGCGTGGCCAGTGGTAAAGAGGCTCGCAGGGCGGTGCCGCGCTCGAGTCACGCGGGCTGGGCGCCCGCCGAGTCGCGCCCCGATCCGGTGGCGTTGTTGCGATCGCAGGAGGTCACGCGCGTTCCAGACCTCGTCGACATTCGCCATCAGCGGATGTTGGAGTCCCCGTTCGCGTTCTACCGCGGCGCGGCGATCGTCATGGCCTCCGATCTCGCGACCACGCCCGACTCGGGGCTGCGCGTCCAGTGCTGCGGCGACGCGCACCTCGCGAACTTCGGTGGGTTCGCGTCACCCGACCGTGCGCTCGTGTTCGACACCAACGACTTCGACGAGACCAATCCGGGCCCGTTCGAATGGGACGTGAAACGATTGGCGGCAAGCTTCGAGATCGCAGCACGGTCACGGGACTTTTCGGGGAAGACAGCACGTCGGCTGGCGCTCCACTGTGCGCGCGCCTACCGGGAAGCGATGACCAACTTTGCCTCGGTCACGAATCTCGACACGTGGTACGCGCGCCTCGACGTCGACTCGATCATGGAGCGCTGGCGGAGCCAGGTCACGGCGGAGGACACCAAGCGTTTCGAGGAGATGGCGGCGAAGGCGCGCTCGAGGGACAGCACGAAAGCGCTCACCAAGCTCGCACGCAAGGTCGACGGTGAGTTCCGCATCATGAGCGACCCGCCGCTGGTGGTGCCGGTCGACGAGCTGGCGAGGGAGCAGGACGCGGCAGTCGATATCGAGCAACTGAGGGTCTGGCTCCGTGAGCGGTTCCGCATCTACCGGCACAGCCTGCAACCGGATCGGAGGCGCCTCCTGGAGAGCTATCGGATCGTCGACATTGCCCGGAAGGTCGTCGGGGTCGGCAGCGTCGGCACCCGGTGTTGGATCATGCTCATGCTGGGCAAGGACGACACCGACCCGTTGTTCCTCCAGATGAAGGAGGCCGAGGCATCGGTTCTGGAGCCGTACGCAGGCAAGAGCGGTTACGCCAGCCACGGGCAGCGCGTCGTCGAAGGCCAGCGGCTGCTCCAGGCGTCGAGTGACATCCTCTTGGGCTGGATGCGCACCCCCGGTCTCGACGGCGTGGTGCGCGACTTCTACGTCCGCCAGCTGTGGGATTGGAAGGTCTCTCCGAACCTCGAGACGATGACGCCCGAGATCATGAAGGTGTACGCGGAGATGTGCGGATGGACGCTCGCCCGCGGCCACGCGCGCTCCGGCGACCGCGTCGCCATCGCTGCCTACTTGGGGTCCGGCAACACCTTCGACGAGGCCATCGCCGACTTCGCAGCCGCCTACGCGGACCAGAACCAGCGCGACTTCGAGCACGCCGTCGCCGTGTCGTTCCCGAGCAGCGAAGGCGGGTAGATGTCCCGGGTGACGACGCATCACTCCGGAGCGCACGATGGCGTTGCCTCGACGCGGTAGATGTGGACCGAGTTCGCGGTCGCGAATGTGTCGGAGAACGACCCGTCGACGATGCGAATCGTGCGGTTCTCGTCCACCACGGTCGCGACCGCGGCATCCGCGCACGCAAGGCCGAAGGTCGCGGTTGCAGCGTGGGCACCACGCGAGCCGGCGAAGATGTAGTAGCTCCCGGTCGTGTATTTCGCCATGGTGTCGATCCCGCGGGTGACCGTGACATAGCCATCGGCGAAGGGCGCGTTCAATACGGGCGCGAGCGCGCCGATCCGGCGGTCGGTCTCGGCGACTGTCCGCTGGATGCTCTTCCCACACGAGCCCCGCAAGGCGTTCTGGGTGATGCACCGACCACCGAAGTTGTGGGCGAAGTACACGATGCCGCGAGCTCCGTGGATGATGGCGCTCCAGACCGCCGCGCTCACCTGCGCGGGGCGGATCGAGCGCACCGAGCTGTCCGTGAACGGTTGGCCGACCTCGACGATCGCCCATACCGGCTTGCTGCCGCGAGGCCTGACCAGGTCCCGAACCCGATCGACGGTTGCTCCGTAGTTCGCTGCTCGCCTGCACTCCGGCGCGGTGAGCGCGCGCGTACCCGCCCCGAGCAACCGCCCTCCCTCGGACGGTCCACAGATGTTCGGATCGGTGAACCAGTAGTTGTCGGCGGAGACCACGTCCTGGAACTGATTGACGAACACCCGCGCCTCGTCGCCGGACTCCCAGAAGGTGACCCCCTTGCCGTAGTTCGCGTACCGGAGCCTCCCGTCCTCGGGGAGGTGCCGAGCGAGTGTTGTCATGACGGTGTAGCCGCATGCTGGTTCCGCCGGGACGCAGACGCTCGCGTTGGAAGGCCCGTTCCCCGACCACCGCGACCATCCCGGACCGGCCCACATGTCGACCTCGTCCTCGAGCAGCCAACCTCCCGGCACCGTCTCGCCGGCCGGGCCCTGGGCAGCCACGGCGAAGAGACCGTTGCCACCGATGATGGTGAGGTCGCTGTCGTCGGTCAATCGCACGTACGTGTTGAGTCCCACCGCACGGTCCTTGTCGACGTCGCCCTGGGACAGCACTCCGGCAAACCACACGCCGATCGGAAAGAACGACGGATCCGACGGCAGGGACCCCGTGAAGTGGCCGTAGTAGTCCACTCCGCCGTCCACGGCCCGCAGCCGAATCGCCCTCACCCCTGGAGCGACCGCTCGCGGTGCAGAGCGAGCCTCGTCCGCCGCCGGCCGGGACCCGACCCCGACGAGGAGCCCGACCACGATGACCCACGCGGTCAGGCGCACCGCTCCGGGCCCCCTCGAGATGCGTCGCCGTCCATGCCGGAGAAGCGGAGGACCGGCGACCGTCCGCGTCAGGCGCTCTCCGCGATGACGAAGGAGCGAGCCGCCGACACCAGCGCGCCACAGACGGTGTCGACGGCGCGCTCGGTCAGGAGCGGATGCATCGGCAGCGACAAGACCTCCGACGCGGCTCGCTCGGCGTTCGGGCACGGTCGGGCCCAGCGCGCCAACGCGGGTTGGTCCGACAGAGCAACCGGGTAGTGCATGCCGGTCTCGATGCCCGCCCGGTCGAGTGATGCACGAACCTCGTCACGCAACCCCCCACCGATCCGGGCGACCATGAGGTGATGGACCGCACCCTCCTCCCACGGGACGAGGAGGTTGCCGGGCACGTTTGCGGAATATCGCGCCGCGCGCTGACGTCGAACCTCGGTCCAACGCGCCAGGTGACGGAGCTTCACCCTCAAGAAGGCGGCTTGTAGCCCGTCGAGGCGACTGCACCATCCGATCTCAGCGTGGCGGTAACCCGTCTGACGCCCGTGGTCGCGGAGTTGTCGCACCCGTTCGACGACATCCGGGTCTCGAGAGAGGACGAGGCCGCCGTCGCCGAGCGCCCCCAGGTTCTTCCCGGGATAGAAGCTGAAGCAGGCGGCGTGACCGACCGCACCGACCGGCTCACCCCGCCAGCTCGCCAAGTGGGCTTGCGCGGCATCCTCGATGACCACGAGCCCTTCCGCGCGCCAACGTCGCAAGAGGTCGAAGTCGACTGTGTGGCCATACAGGTGGACCGGGACTACGGCGCGGGTAGCGTGGGTCCGTACCGCATCGACCGACTCCGAGGTGAGCAACAACGTGACAGGATCGACGTCCGCGAGCACCGGTGTCGCCCCCGCATGGACGATCGCCTCCGCCGTCGCCACGAACGTCATCGCCGGCGCGATCACCTCGTCGCCCGGGCGAACTCCGGTGGCCCGGAGCGCGAGGGTCAGAGCATCGGTACCCGATCCACAGCCCGCGGCTTCGACGGCACCGTGTGCACTGGCGAAATCGTGTTCGAACTCCGCGCTCGTAGCGGGGCCCACGAACGCGCTCGTACCTACGACCTGCTGATACGCGGCGTACAGCTCTTCCTCGATCGAGGCATGGAGGTGTGTAACGTCGGCGAGGGGAATCTTCGGAATACTCGCCACAATGGCAACCTTTACGGAGTCTTGTGTTGGCGGCGGCGCGATCCGAGACCATGATGGATTCCCGCGGTGAAGAGACCGATTCGATAGGATCCCGCCGCACCCCACGAAGTCACGCCCTTCCCTTCCGAACTACCGAGCGGCGCGTCATGACCGAATCCGAGCAACCGAACGACGACGACGATTCCGATCTCACCGCGCAGCTCGGTCGTGTGCTCAGCGGTTCCCAACGGGTTCCGGATGAGGTGCGCGACTCGGCGCGCGAGGCATTCGTCGAGCGTGAGCATTCGCAAGTCGTGCCGCTCGCGTACGACTCTCTCACAGACGCCGACATCGAGGTCATCAGCGACACCGGGCCGATACGGCTCCTCGGCTTCGTAGGCTCGCACGTGTCCGCCGACCTCGAGATCGTGGCGTTCACCAAGCGCTGCACCATCGAGGGCCGAATCAAGTGTCCCGAGCCGGTAACGGCGCAACTGCGTACGCCGCTCGAGCGGGTGCCGCTCACCGTCGGGGCCGACAACCGGTTCGTCGCCAACGACCTTCCTCGTGGCGCCGTGACCATCCTGCTCGAGACGCCCTCGGAGCGATTCCACACCGAATGGATCGTCATCTGACGATCACGTCGCATCAAGTGATGCCGTCGGCTCGCGCGCAACCTCGGGCACGCGGAGCTCCCGCCGGGAGTGATGCGGGCGGACCATGCCCAGTGTCTTGCCCAGCAGGAGCTCGAGCGTCGCGATCATGATCGCGAGATCGAAGATCAACGAGCGGTTCTCGAGGTAGAACAGATCGAGATAGCGGTACAACTCGAAGGAAGGGTTGGAGCGCGCCTCGAGCTGCCACAGACCGGTGATGCCGGGTCGGACACAGAAACGCGCGCGCAGCTCGGCATCGAACTCCGCGCACTCCTCCGGGAGAGCCGGCCGCGGACCCACCAACGTCATCTCGCCGCGAAGGACGTTCCAGAGCTGAGGGAGCTCGTCGAGGCCGATGGGACGGAGCAAGCGTCCGATGGGCAGGATTCGCGGGTCGTCCGCCATCTTGAACAACGGACTGTCTCGCCTCTCGTTGTGCTCGCGCAGCTCGTGGAGCCGGTCGTCCGCGTCCCTGGTCATGGTGCGCAGCTTGAGCATCTGAAACGGCACGCCGTCTCGCCCCACGCGAGTCTGGCGATAGATGACGCCGCCGCCGTCGGTTACCAGGATCGCGATCGCCGCCGCGGCCATGATCGGCAGGGAGAGCACGAGCGCCACCGTCCCGAACACCACGTCGAACCCACGCTTGACCCACGCTTGCCATGCCGCGTGGTTGCGAGGCTCGAGGTAGAACACCGGTTCGTGCCCAAGGGGCACGGCGCGGAGCCGTCGCCAGTACACACGCTCCAAGCCGATCGACACCTGGACGTGGACGCCGGCGTCGAGGAGGGATCGGATCACCTGGGCGCGCTCCGCCGGACGAAGCGCGGAGACGGTCAGGACGACTCCGTCGATGCCGGCAGCGTGGAGCGAGTCCGCGGCCCGCTCGACCGGACCGAGCCACCGCAGGTCGCTCTCGGGTGGAAGCGCCTCGCGAGGACACACCACACCGACCACGCGGTACCCGAGTTGGGGTTCGTCCGAGAGCAACCGACAGAGCATGGCAGCTTCGTCGTTCATGCCGACGAAGGCGACCGCGTGCGCGTTGTGGCCGTTGGCTCGCGTGCCGTCGAGCCATGCGGAGAAGAGACGGCGGCCGAGCACCAGGCACACGAATGCGACGGCTCCGTGCGCGACGACGAGCGCGAGTGGTACGTCGGTCACAGAGCGCGTCACGATCGCGACGACGCCGGTGGCAAGCAACATCGCCCTTCCCAATCGAGCGATCTCGACGGAACGCACCGCGCAGACACGAGCCAGGTAGAGCCGCTGTCCGTCGATCGCCGCGAGCGACACGACGATGAACAATGCCGCGAGCAACAGACTCGCCCCCGCGCCATGATGACTGATCATGGGCCACGGCAGGCACGCGAGCGCGAGCGCGGCCACGTCAGTACCCACGAGGCAGAGCCGCAGCCGCGAGCGACGTCGGCCGCTCTGTGGCGCGACTGGACGAATGGTGTCGATGCGGTCGCAGCCCTTCTGTGGTGCGGCGACTGTCATGTGCAACCGCTCATTGAGTGTTGGGGAGGGAGAGAGGGAGTTCCATCGTCACTTCAATGAGACGAGCGTGACCGCGCTGATACGCCGAATCGGCCCCACGGCCCCCGTATCGACCACGCGGTATCAAGCGCGCCGAAGCCGACTCTGATGGTGCAGGATCGGCCACCGAGATGAAGGCGACATGAGACGTGCACGGCGCGCTTCGGCGGCGCGGAGCTCGCGTCGGCTGGAGCTCAGCCTCTGGATCCAACGCCATGGAGCCGTTCCGCGCCCTCTTCGTCCCTTGGCCCGCCGAGTTCTGCTGGTGCTCCGGGGCTCGAGCGCCCAACCGGCACCGGTGGACGGCTGGAGCACCCCGCTGATCCGGCGGGCTGGCTCACCAACCGGTCCCGACGCCGTCCGAGGGGGCACCGTCGTGTTCGGGCGAGAACCCGACCCGGGCGCATCGGCCGCCACCCGGGCGGTGAGCCGAGCCGAGACGTCGTCGGTCGAGCGCATCTCCTGCCTGGTCGTCACGAGCGCTCTCGACGGCGGCGGCGTGGAGGAGATGGTGGGGCTCCTGGCACGCGGGTTGCCCCGCCACGGCGTCGGCACCGCCGTCATGCAGCTGCGCGAGCGCTGCGCTGCGAGATCCTCCCGGACCGACACGCCTCGATCGATCCTTGCGCGACACCGAGGTCCCCGTCATCACGACTTCGCTCCCGGACGCCAGGCGCTGGCTCGCCGACCACCGGCCCGACGTCATCAGCGCGCACGGGCCACCGGAATGGTTCCTCGATGTCGCGCACGAGTACGGCATTCCGGTCGTCGAGACGTTGCACGGGCGAGAGATGTTGCTCGCGGCGAACTCGATTGCGGAGCGAACGCGAAGCCGGCACGTGACCGCTTTCATCGCGGTGAGCGAGCTGCTGCGGAGCCGCTATCTCGCCGCGAACTCGGCGTGCCCTCCGAGCAGGATCGTCACCGTGCCGAATGCAGTCGAGGCACCCCGAGGTCTGCCGGACCGGAACCAGGCTCGCGCGTGGCTCGGGCTCGGCGACGAGTTCCTGTTCGTCTGCCTGGCCCGGCACTCACCGGAGAAGAACACCTTCGGGCTCGTCGCCGCGTTTGCCGAGGTCGTCGAGCACCACCCGAGCGCCCATCTCCTGGTCGCCGGACCCGTGGGTGACTGGCACTACGCACAACAGGTGCGTCGGCAATGCGACCGGCTCTCGATTGGGCGCTCCGTGCACCTTCGAGACCACTCCTCGCACCCGGATCGCCTGCTGGCCGCGGCCGACGGCTTCGTCCTCGACTCGTTCTACGAAGGATGGCCGTTGGCGTCGATGGAGGCCCTCACGGCCGGACTGCCGGTCGTGATGAGCGCGGTGAGCGGCGCATCGGAACAGCTCGGGGCCGACGGCGAGCGTGGACACATCGTGGCCAACCCGGGGGGTGGCAACGAAACGCTGTCGTGGGAGGTCATTCGCCGGATGCGCTACGAGCCTCAGCCGAACAAGGCGGAGTTGGTCGACGCCATGGTGAGCGTCGTCGCCGAACGCGGGCGTTGGGCCGCAGCGCGTCCGGCGCTCGCGGCGGAGGCGCGGTCGCGGTTCGACGCCGGCCAGTGCGCGCGGCGCTATGCCGAGGTCCTGGCCCTGGCCGCCACGAGCTCGGGCTCCCGGCTCCAGGTCATGGGTGTACGAGCGTGAGCCGTCCGGTCCAGATCCACCGCCTCGCGCTGTGCGAGAGCGACGAGATCGGGGAAGGCACCCGAATCTGGGCGTTCGCCCACGTGCTGCCGGGCGCGATTCTCGGCGCCGACTGCAATCTCGGCGACCACACCTTCGTCGAAGGCGGGGCACGCCTCGGCGATCGGGTGACACTGAAGAATGGCGTCTCGGTCTGGGACCGAGTCGTTCTCGGCGACGACGTGTTCGTGGGCCCCAACGCCGTCTTCACGAATGACCACCTCCCGCGCAGTGCACCTCACCGCACGCCGCGATCGGCCCATCGCACCACTGTGGTGGAATCGTCCGCGACGATCGGTGCCAACGCAACGCTCGTGTGCGGGGTAACGGTCGGTTCGCACGCCTTCGTAGGCGCCGGTGCAGTGGTTACGAGCGACGTGCCTGCTCACGCGCTCGTCGTCGGGGTGCCGGCTCGGCGCATCGCCTGGGTATGCGCGTGCGGCGAGCGCCTGGGTTCCTCGCTCTCGCTCGAATGCAGCTGCGGCCGCCGCTACCGGCTCGTCGACGACTCGGTGGGGTTGGAGCTCGCGGGCGGGGACTCAGACACCACACCAACGCCAACGCCGCCATGTCAGGCGGGTCCAGACCGCCGATAGCAACGATCGAATCAAGAACGGTGGCGCATAGCGGGCCCACCGCTCGCCGACGGCCCGCCGTCGAGCGAGCGCTCGCCATTCCGGCAACCGCGCCGCATCGGCCCAAAGGTCGCGCGCGAGGTCGAAGCAGGCCTCGACGAGCTCGTCGTCGGCGACGCCCTGGCCGTAGGCGGCGATGCCATGACGCAGGGCGAGGCGCGCCACCGCCCTCCGGGCGCTCCGCCGGCGCAGCTCCCGGTCGGGAAGATCCGGGAACGATTCGAAGAATGTCTCGAAGGCCAGGCGTCGCTCCTGGAGGTCGTGGAGCGCGCGGCCGTAGATCGCCCGGCTCATGCTCCTGCCGTGCTGCCGATGGTTGGCCTGGTCCACACCGCCGAGCATCCCCACGTCGGAGACGGCGGCGGCCCGAAGCCACATCTCGAGGTCACCGGAATGTGGCAGGTGGCTGCGGTAACCACCGATCCGGTCGACCACCTCGCGCCGCATGACGACCGTGGGCGAGCGGACGACGTTGATCCCGTCTCGGCAGCGGTCTGCGATCCAGTCTCTTCCCGACCAGATCGTCCAGCTCCGCGCTCGGATGCGGGCCGGCTCGGGGCCCTGGTCGTCTGTGAACGCGAGGCTGCCGCCGTAGACGAATCCGACGCCGGGATGCGCATCCATCATCCGGGCCGCGCGCGAGCGCGCCTGCGGTGAGCGAGTCGTCGGCGGAGAGCACGATCAGATACTCGCCCTGCGCCGCGGCGATTCCCTCGTTGTAGGTCGCAATGTGGCCGACGTTCTGTTGGTGGTACCGCGCGCTCACGCGCGGGTCCGCGGCCTCGAGCTCCCGGATGATCTCCCCGCTGCCGTCGTCGGAGCCGTCGTCGAGCACGATGACGTCGACCTCGACACCCTCCTGCTCGAGGACGCTCTGTACGCACTCGCGTAGATAGCGCCCGTAGTTGTGACACGGAACAACGACCGAGACGCGCGGCGCTCGGGACGTGGCGTCGACGGGTCTCGAGACCCGTGCACCACGGTGGTCGAGAAGCAGCAGGCGTTGCGCCATCACGCCGGGCACGGCGGCTCGACGTCCGACTAGGTGCTCAGCACGCCCGCACGTCGGGCGTACTGGAGCGTTCGCTCGAAGAGCCAGAGGCCGACGCCGAAGGCGACCAGGCAGAACACGATCAGGCCGGCGCACGCCGTTCCGACGCTCATCTGGCCCGCGGGTGGGTCGGTGAGGAGGATGGCCCGTGCGGCCGTGATCACGTACGCGTGCGGGACCAGGTAGCTCGCCCAGCGGATCCACTCCGGCAACGTGCTGATCGGGAAGAGGCTGCCGCCCAGGACCGCCGCCGCCATGCCGTAGAGCGCGATGACCGGCTCGCCTCGCTTGAAGAGCACGAGGAAGCTCGCCGCGAAGACCCCGACCGCGTTACAGGCGGCCATCCCGAGGAAGAGGACGACCATGAACATGGGCAAGTGGGCGAGTTCGATGTTCGCGCCGAGCGCGTAGCCGACCAGGAGCATGAGCATGCTCACGAGCACACCGGTGAGGCTCCGCCACACGTTCATGGCTATCGGGATGAGCCGCCACGAGACCGGTTCGACCAGGTACGTCTCCAAGGTGCCCCGCTCCTGGGCGAACTGCAGCCGGGCGGTGAATCCAGTGAGCGCGTCCATGAGCCCGGCGGCGACGCTGATGCCGACGAGGGTTGCGCCGTATTGAGCCCTGGCGCCGAGGAAGTCTGCCTGGAAGAAGTACATGACGACCGGGATCAGGACCGCGAGGTAGCGCATCCCCGTGCTGAGCGGGAACATCCGATCCTCGATGATGTCCATCCGCATGTACGCGGAAAAGGTGTCATACAGCTTCTTGCGGCGGCCGCGGGGTCGCAGCGAACGACCGTGGACGGTGTTCACGTCCATGGATCCGCCGCTGGCCGTTCGGCGTACACCCGGGCGATCAGATCCCGAAGGGGCAGTGGGACCTCCCGGATCCGCCGCATCTGCCGGCGGGTCCCGCGGCCGAACTCGCCGAGGATCTCGCCCAGCTCCGCGCGGCTCGTGAGCCGGCAGCGCACCACCGTGCCGTCGAGAGACGTCTCGATGCCGGCTGCGACGAGCGTGAGCGCGACTCGCCCGGCCGTCTTCGGACCGGCGAAGGTCAGCTCGAGCTCGGGCTGGTCCCAAACGTCTCGGAGCCGGTCGAGATCACCTGAGTACTTCACGCGGCCCCGGTCGAGCAGGAGGGCGTACGACTGCAGTGCCTCGATCTCCTCCAGGCGGTGCGACGAAAGGAGCACGGCGAGACCCCGCTCTCTCGCCAGGTCCTGGATCAGCCCCAGGACGCCGTGCGCGGCAATCGGGTCGATCGCGCCCGTGGGCTCGTCGAGCAGCAGTACGTGCGGGCCAGGAAGCAACGCGCGTGCGAGGCGAAGCCGCGCCTTCATGCCGGCGGACAGGCTTGCCACGATGCTGTCGCACTGCGCGCTGAGCCCAACCGTCGCGAGGGTCTCGGGAATCAGACGCGCCAGCTCTCGGGCCGAGAGGCCCTGGAGGCGACCGTGGAGGTGCAGGTTCTCGCGGCTGGTCGCCCGCATCAGCAGGCTGCGGTCCTCCGACGACATCCATCCGACCACCTGGCGGATCTGCTCCGACTGGCGCGCGACATCGAGACCGAGGACCGCGCCCCGGCCGGTGGAGGGCGTCGTGAGGCCGATGATGATCCGGAAGAGCGTCGTCTTCCCGGCGCCGTTCGGACCGACCACCGCGCAGATCTCACCCGCTCGGACAACCAGGTCGACGCTCTCCAACGCCTGGACCGCCGTCTGGATGTGGGTGCGCAGAAAGGGTCGCATCCACCGCGGCGAGGGCTCGTAGACCTTGCCGATCCCGGAGAGCTCGATCAGCACCTCGCCGACGTGGCCGGGATCCGCACCCTTCCGCATGCCTTCGACCGGTGCCGTGCCCGCATCCAGGAGCGGCTCGAGGATGTCGGTCATCTCGCTCTCCGACCTGCCTGCAGGGATGCGGTGAGCGATTCGACGACCCGGTCCTGCTCGTCGTCCGTCATCTCGTGGAACAAGGGGAGGATGAGCGAGTCGTGGGTCAGGCGTTCCGTCACCGGCAGCGCGCGGCTCGGGTGGCCGCGGTACGCCGGCTCGAGATGGGCCGCCATGATCCCGCGCCGGGCCGAGATCCCGTCGCCCTTCATCCGGGCGAGGAGCTCGTCGCGTCGGGTCGGGAAATCGGGCGGCAGCAGCACCCAGAACGACTGGAAGTTCGTTGTGGCATCGGCGGTATCCCGGTTCGTCTCGAGGCCGGGCACATGCGCGAGGAGCTCCTGGTACCGGTGCGCGAGCCGGCGGCGGGTATCGACGATGTCGTCGAGGCGCTCGAGCTGCGCGAGGCCGACCGCGGCCTGGATGTCGGTCATGCGGTAGTTGAAGCCCGGCTCGAGGTACTGCTCGAGGACCGCGGACGCAGCTCGCGTGGCGGTCGGCGGCGCTGACACTCATCCCGTGCTCCCGGAGCCGGCGGGCCCGGATGCCCCAGTCGGGGCGCGACGTCACGAGCATGCCACCCTCGCCGGTCGTGATGACCTTGCGCGGGTGAAAGGAGAAGGCCACGAGGTCGGAGTGCGAGCCGATGGGCGCACCGCGATACGTCGATCCGATCGCGCACGCCGCGTCCTCGACGACGGCGATGCCGACCGGATCGCAGGAGCTCGTGGATCGGGCCGAGGTCGGCCGGTGTCCCGCACTGGTGGACGACGATGACGGCCCGAGTCCGATCGGTCATCACGGCCTCGACCGACGCTCGGGTCAGACCCTGCGTCACCGGGTCGACGTCGGCGAACACCGGCGTGGCACCGACGTACCCGGCCGACGTTGGCCGTGGCGATGAACGACAACGACGGGACGACCACCTCGTCCCCGGGCCCGACGCCGAGGAGCACCAGGGCAAGGTGCAGGGCCGTCGTGCAGGACGAAGTGGCGATGCCCTCGTCGGCCCCGACGCGCGCGGCCAGCTCTTCCTCGAAGTGGGCGACCCGGGGACCCTGGGCGACCCATCCCGAGGCCACCGCCTCGGCTGCGGCCGCTGCTTCCTCCGGACCGAGCGCCGGGCCGCATGACCGGGATCACCGGGAGTGCGTCGGCGTCACGACGCGGAGCCGGCCGTGTCACCGGGCCAACACCGGGGCCGATACGTCCTGCTCTCCGCGCGCCACCAGTCGACGAACCGGGCGAGTCCCGTCGTCGAGCTCGACCTGGGGCTCGAACCCGAGCAGGTGCGAGCCCGGGTGATGTCGGCGAGCCGCCGCGGGACCGGGTTGACCGCGCGTTCCGGGCCGTACTCGGGTTCGAGGTCGCTGTCCATCGACGCGCAGCAGGAGCAGAGCGAGCTCGTGCAGGCTCGTCTCCCGGCCGCTTCCGACGTTGAAGACCTCGTCGGTGACGGGCAGGGTCGCGGCGAGGAGGTTGGCGGCGGCGACGTCGTCGACTAGACGAAGTCCATCGTCTGCGACCCGTCGCCGAGGATGAGCGGCGGCTCTCCCGCTGCGATCCGCTCCATCCACCGGACGAGCACCTCGGTGTGTGGTCCGCTGAGCGCCATGTGGGGCCCGTACACGTTGAAGTACCGCAGCGCGACGTAGTCGAGCCCGTACATCTCGTGGAAGCTGCGGAGCAGCGACTCGTCGAAGAGCTTGGCGGCCCCGTAGAGCGTGCGGTTGGCGTACGGGTGGTGGAATTCGTCGGTCGGGAACTCCTCGGCCATGCCGTAGACCGAGGCCGACGAGGCGAAGACGACCTTGCTCCACCCCGGTGGCGACCGCGGCCTCGGCGACGTTGAACGTGCCCGCGATCATCACGTCGAACGCCAGCCGAGGCTCCTCGGCGCACTGGGTGATGCGGATCGCGGCCTGGTGGAACACGAGGTCGACGTCCTGCATGGCATCCGTCGAACGCGGCGACGTCGGCAACGTCACCGCGGATCAAGGTCACGGCACCGTTGGCCATCGCCCACGCGAGGTTCTCGGGCCGGCCGCGGTCGAGGATGTCGAACACCGACGACCTCGTCGGCACCCGCGCGGATCGCATGTTCGGCGATCGTCGAACCGACGACCCCCGCCCCGCCCGTGATCAACACCCGCCCGAGGCCCATCCCGCCCACTCCTTGCCGCTATCGGTATCCGTCGTCTTCGGTCATGCGCACCGCGGCGCCGCCGCGAGTCGATGCTGCGAGGGATCGCCTCGAGGATCCGCAGCACTCGCAAACCCGCCGCACCGTCCGTCTTCGGTGACCGGTTCGTTCGGATCGAGTCCGCGAACTCCCGCACCACGCCCTGCGAGCGCCTCGATCTCCGGCAGCGCGGGGGCCACCATGTCACCCGAGCGGTACGACACCAGCGCGTCGTGGCGCGTCGTCACCGGTGAGGGGACCCTGGAGATCCACGCCCTTGTCGTAGTAGGCTCACCCGTTGCGTCGGGTTGAGGTCATCCCAGACGATGATGCGCCGGGTCCCGCCGAGGATCGTGGTCCGGATCTTCGTCGGGCTCAACCAGTTGACGTGGATGTGCGCGATCGCATCGTCCGGCAAGTGCAGCGTCAGGTAACCGATGCACGCAACACCCGCGCCGATCGGGTCGGCGCCCTGGGCCGCCACCGCGACCGGCGAGCATCCGCCGGGCAGCACGAAGTCGAGGATCGACAAGTCGTGAGGGGCCAGGTCCCAGAAGACGTCGATGTCGGGTTGCACGAGGCCGAGGTTGATGCGGACCGAATCGACGTACTGCAGCTCGCCGACGGTGCCGTCGGCGACCGACTCGCGGATGCGCTGCACCGCGGCGGTGTAGCAGTAGGTGTGATCGGTCATGAGCACGAGGCCGGCCCGCTCGGCCACCGCGATGAGCTTCTCCGCGTCGGCAGCTCGACGTGGCGAGCGGCTTCTCGACGAGCACGTGCTTGCCCGCCTCGAGACACGCCAGCGCGATCTCGGCATGCGTCGCTGCCGGCGTGGCGATGGCCACCGCCTCCACGTGACGGATCGTCGAGCACGTCGTCGAGAGTGTCGGTCACCGCCACCGCGGTGCGCTCGCCGACGACATCGGCGCGCCCGGCCGAGCTCCAGGTCGCACACCCAGCGCAGGTCGGTCGCCGGGCACTCGAGGAAGTTCCGGATCAGGTTCGGGCCCCAGTAACCGGCACCGACCACTCCGACCGAGACGTGCGCTCCCAGGCTCATGCGCCGTACTGGATCGTGAGGTCTCGAAGCGCGGGCGTCAGGCCGGTGTTCGTCGTGGCGAGCAAGACCTGGTACTGGATGTATCGAGCGCGGACGTTGATCGCCCCGCCCGGCGACGCGACCACGGTGTACGCCGACCAACTCACGTTCGAGGACTTTCGTGTCCGCACCCGGACGGTCACGGACGTCGCGCTCGGCACGTCGGCGGTCCACGACGCGCTCGACCACAGCACCGCGGCAGACCCGTCGAAGACCCGCGAGGTGAAGGTCCCCGACTTGGCGTACGGCGTCACCCGGAGCCAATCGACCGTCAGGGCGCTTCCCCCGGCGGTCTGGTCGCGTACCACCGCCCGCATGCTCGCCGCGATCGAGATCGTGTGGGTCGCCACGACCGTGTCGTCGACCGAGTAGACGATGTTCGCGGCGTTCCAGTCGATCCGGAACCGATGCGCGGCGCCGAGGAAGCCGGCGCCGAGGGCGGTGTCGATCTGGTTCCCGTTGAGTCGGGAGCTGGCCCACAGCTGGCCGCCCGCCTGGGTGCTGAACATCGCCCACGGGGACTCGTTGAGCGTGACACCGAGACCCACGCTCTGGTTGGCCGTGTCGGAGAACGTCGCGACGAACTCTTCGGAACGTGGCCGCGAGAACGTCGCGTTGGTCCGGGCGTAGGCCCCGTCGACCGCGAGCGAACCGCCACTGACCTTGGCGGTACCCCCGGTCTGGAGAGTGGTGGAGGACCAGCCCGAGGGAAGAGCGGTGCCCGAGAACTCGGAACCGCCGGCCGGTGCGAGTGTGACCTCGCCGTCTGCCGTCTGGGACACGTACGCGCCGCCTTGCACCTGGCCGGCGGTGAAGTCAGCGCTCGTCGTGTCCGTGACCGTCGCGAACGACGTCGTGAAGCTGGCCGGAGGATCGGTCAGGACCGGGAAGGTCGCCGAGTTCCCGTCGGCGTCCGCTGACGTCACCCGGTAGTAGTACGTGGTGTGGGGCAGGAGGCCGGTGAGCGTGAGCGAGTGCGAGGTGCCCGGGGTCGCGTTCGTCACCGATTGCGTCAATGCGCCGGTGGTGGTGCCGTAGTCGACCCGCGAGGTCGCCGCTTCGTCCGTGGTCCACGAGATCGCCGCCGTGTTCGCGGTCGGTTGGCTGGCGAGCTGGGTGATGACCGGCGACGTCGTGGAAGCCGCATAGGACGCGATGTAGTGCCCCGGCGCGGTCGCGAACCGTGCGTACGAGATTCCCTTGACCGTCTCGGTCGTGAAGGAGACGCTCGATCCGTTGCGGGTGATCCCGGTGAGCGGACGCCCATTCGACGTCGCAGGCAAGAGCGCTTGCAGTCCCTCGGAGCCGACGCCGACTGCGACGTCGAAGCCCAAGTGCGACCCGTTCCAGGTGATCGACTGGAACGACGACGCGTTGCGCCCGTCGAGCCAGGTCTGCATCTGCTCGCCCGACACGACCGACACGCCGCGCGCGCCTGCGCCGAAGCGACAACGTCTTCGGAGAGCGGCGAGAAGTAGAAGTCGGTGTGGGCGTTGACCGTGACAACGGCGTAGTAGCCGAGCGGGCCGAGCGCATTGTCGAGCAGCGTGTTGATGGTGGCGGGCGAGCTCTGGCTGGCTTCGTCGCTCAACTGGGTTGCCGCCTGGTACACGTCGATCATGGTTCCGTCGGTGTCGGCGAAGCGCATGGGCAAGCCAGAACCGGTGAAGAGACCGGGTCGGTCCTGCACCCATTGGGCCGGCCAGTAGTAGTAGTCCGTGTCGAGGCGGACGCCGTGCGCGAGCTCGACCTTGGGCGCGGTCGCCCAGTCGCTCCAGACCACGCAGTGGATGCGGGTCGAGGTACCGGGCGCGATGCTCGGCAGCTGCGCGGCCACGGCCTGAGCGAGGTGGTCGAAGGCCGTCGCCAATGTGGCGGGCGTGAAGTCCTCGCACGCCTCCCCTTCGGAGACCGAGAAATGCGTCCCGATCTCGAAGCCCTGCGCCACGTAGCGCCTTGGCCTGCTGGTCGGTGATGGGCGTGCCCGGGAAGATGTACGACGACATCCGGACGCACTCCCACGCGTCCACGACGCAGCCGGGCGGACTCTGCGCGATGAGATGGTCGAATCGACCCACCGTGCCGCCGTTCGCGTGGTCGTCGCCGGTCAGCACGACCACTGCCTTCTTGCCGGCGGGCAGGTACCAGAAGTGCGGCAGCGGCTTGCGATCGATGGTGAGCTGGGTGATCAGGTTCCCGAGCAACCGCTGCTGCTCGTCTGCCTGGGGAATCGCAACCTTGTTGAGGTCCACCCAGTCGGGCTGGCCGTCGCCCATGAACAGGTCGTTGGTTCGGATCGGCGCGATGCCGTCCCGATCCTGGCCCGCCCAGGCCGGGTTCCCCTGACGCGTGTACACCACCGACCGGGCCAGGTCGTACGCGAACGCCGCGGCCTGGCCGCCGCTGGTCCCGACGGTCCGAAGGGTCACGGCGGGATCGGCCGTCGGCGTCGTGGCGTCGGAGTACAGCGTCGCGACCGCGCTGGCGCCGCTGAGCGAGTAGCCGTCCGCGGTCCCGTGGAACTGCATCGTCTGCCCGGTGATCCCGACCCCTGGACCAGACGTGGTGTCGACCTGCAGGTAGGAGTCCGCGAGCGTGGTGCCGGTCGCGCTCAGCCCGAGGAGCGACGCCAGCTTCTGGTCGGGCCGCATGGCGACCAGGTTCCCGCCCGCGGTGACCCAGGTCGACAGCGTCTGGACCTGAGCGGTCGTGAGTGCCATCTCGCCGAGGATGGCCGTGTCGTAGGAAGCGAGCGTGGCCGCGCTGATCGTCGAGATGTCAGCGGTGGCGAACTCGTTGTAGCCCTCGTTGCGGAGGATCTCGGCGTAGAACGACGAGAACGGGTTGGTGCTCGAGGTGATCACGAGGATCGGGCCGCCGGGTCCCTCGGTCAGCGGCGGGGGCGTTGCCCCGGTGGTGAACGTCCAGGTGCTCGGACCGGCCATGGGGTTGCCGGCGATGTCCTTGGCGCCATCGACCGTCGCGGTGTAGGTGGTGCTCCCGGCCAGCTCGGCCGTAGGGGTCAACGTCGAGGTCTTCGAGCCGGCGTCGTAGCCGACAGTGGCGGCCACGGCCTGGTTCGCCGGCCCGGTGAGCGAGAACGACACGGTGGACGGCTGGATACCTTCACTGAAGGTCGCGGTGACCGACGCCGGACAGCGCGACCGCGTCGGCCCCTGCCGCGGGCTGCGTGCTCGTCACGGTGGGTGGCGTGTTGTCCGGCGGCAACGAGGTGAGGAAGACGACGTCGACCCAGTAGTTCGTCGCGTTGTACGTCTGGTCGGGGAACACGCTGCTGGTGCCGCGACCGAACACGCCGTTCGGCGACACCGCGTTCGCCAGCGCGTGCAACGGGCCCTGGTCGACCCCCGTCGTGAAGTAGCCGGCGTTGAAGGCGTAGTGACCGAATGGTGCGAAGTACGACGCGATGTACGTCGTGTTCGCCGCGATCGGGACCGGGACACCGAAGTCCACTTGCTGCCAGCCGGTCGCGGTCTCGTTGGTGAATGTCGCCGCTCGCGAGCCGTGCCCCATTCGCGTCCCACAGGTTCCCGATGTGGGTCCCCGTGTTCCCGGCGCCCTTGTAGAAGCGAATGGACGTGACGAAGCCGTCGACGTCGCTGCGGAACTTCACACCTATCTCGACGCTCGATGGGTCGTTCGCCGCCGGAGTGTCGGGCACGACCGACGCGGCCCACAACGAGAAGGAACCCGTGGCCGGGGAGACGGTGGTGAACGACCAGGTGGTGGGACCGGTCATGGCGTTGCCCGCGAGATCCTGCGCCTGGTCGACCTGGGCGGTATAGGTCGTGCTCACAGTGAGCGCGGCGGCGGGGGTGAGGACCGACGTCTTGGTCCCTGCGTTGTAGGTAACGGTGGCGGGCACGGATTGGCCGTCGGGTCTCTTGAGCGAGAAGGCGACGGTCGCCGGCTGAATCGCCTCACTGAACGTCGCGGTGACCGGCGTGTCGGTCGCGACCCCGGCCGCGCCCGAGGTGGGCTGGGTAGCAGTCACGGCCGGTGGTGTCGTGTCGGGCGGAGCGGACGTGACGAAGACGACGTCGACCCAGTAGTTCGCCGAGTTGTACGTCTGGTCGGGGAACACGCTGCTGGTGCCGCGACCGAACACGCCGTTCGGCGACACCCCGTTCGCAGGCGCGTGCAATGGCGCACTGTCGACTCCCGACTGGAAGTATCCGCCGGTGAAGGCGTAGTGACCGACCGGCGCGAAGTACGACGCGATGTACATGGTTCCCGCGGCGATCGCGACCGGACTCCCGAAGTTGACCTGCTGCCATCCCGTCGACGTCTCGTTGGTGAACGTGGCGGTCGCGATTCGTGACCCGGCGGTGTCCCAGACGTTCCCGACGTGGGTTCCCGAGTTGCCGGCACCCTTGTAGAAGCGCACCCCGGTCACGAACCCCGCGACGTCACTCTGGAACTTGACCCCCACCTCCACGCTGGACGAGTCGTTCGCCGCCGGAGTGTCCGGCACTGTCGACGCAGCCCACAAGGTGAACGGACCCGCGCCGGCTGCCCGCGTCTCTTGTGTGTCAGCCAGCAAGCTGCCGGCGGTCAGGAGACCGACGAGGAGCAGGCCAACCCCCACGCGGCGACCGAAGAAACCCGCGGCCGACGACACCGGTTCCTTCATCCTGGATCACTCGTCAATGGGAAAGCCCTCCGGCCAAAGTGCCCCCGGGAGTCACCGCTACCGCTATTGGAGGAGGTCGGGAACGGGCTCCTGATACATATCCGGCCTCACATCGACCGACGCCCGGCTCGAGCGACGGCGTTGCAACAGACGCGTGACCCAGCAGGCGCAAGGCAAACGGGGCATCGTGCACGACATAGCGCCTGAACAGCCGGCGGGGCTCCTGGGCCAGTCGATGGAGCCACTCGAGCCCCGAGCGCTGCATCCAGACCGGAGCCCGTGCGAGCTCGCCCGCCGCGAACGCGATCGCGGCCCCGACCCCGCAGAACCAGGTCTGGGGGAAGCGATCCGTCAGCGTCAACATCAGTCGCTCCTGCTTCGGGAACCCGAAGCCGCAGAACACGATGTCCGGCCGGCTCCGATCGAGCGCTCGAGTCAACTGTTCTCGGGCAACCGGCGAGCTTTCGAAGCCGAAGGGTGGTGAGTGCGAGTCGCACACGAGGGCAGGGATGGCCGTCCGCAGGGAGTGCGCGGCGCGGTCGGCGACCCCGGGCGCGCCGCCGAGGAGAAAGACGGATCGGCCGGCCCCGGCGGCTGCCCTGCTGAGCGTCCAGATCAACGAAGCCCCGGGGATTCGAGCCGGGAGCGGCGTGCCCTGAATCCGACTGGCCCATACCAGCGGCGCGCCGTCGGCGATCACGACATCGGCCGAATCGAGGAGACCACGAAGCTCGCGGTCACGGACCGCGCTGCGCATGATGTCGACATTCGGCGTCACGATCCGACCCCCGCGCCCGCGCGCCAGGCTCTCGAGAACGTGTTGGATCGTCTCGTCTCGGGTCACGCAGTCGACGCCGATTCCCATCAGCTCGTGCCGGTGGAGAGGTTCGATCACACCTCGAAGAGCCGCGGGGCGTGGGTTTCGTACAAAGAGTTCGCAGTAGCCTCGCTTCATGGCGGTTCCGAGCACAGCCATCCCGGGCTCCGAGAATGGCTGTGGATGAGGATCGGGCTCCTCTCCGATGCTCACGGGAACCTGGAGGCGTTCGACGTGGCTCGGCGCGTCCTCGAACGCATGGGCGTCGATGACGTCTTCTTCCTCGGTGACGCGGTTGGATACTTTCCAGGGTCGGTCGTCGTCGAGGCGGTGGTTCGCGACAACATCACCGCCGTCCTCGGCAACCACGAGGCGATGCTGCTCGACCTCGAGCTGACCGCGCGCAACGACGACGCCTACCAGCTTCGAAGAACCGCTTCAGGAATGCCCGAGTCGCTGGTCGAGGCGATCCGCAACTGGCCGACAACGCGCACGCTCCAGCTCGCCCACGGCCCGGCTCTCCTCGTTCACGGAAGTCCCGACGATCCGACGTTCGGCTACGTCTATCCCGACACCGAGCTCCACGGGATGGCCGCGAATCCCGAGCTCGACGGCACCACGATCTTCATGGGCAATACCCACCGCCCGTTCGTACGCGTGTGTGGCTCGACCGTCTTCGTCAACGTCGGGAGTTGCGGACTTCCGCGCGACGTCGGCACCCTGGGTTCCTGTTGCATCTTCGACGACTCCACCAGCGAGGTTCGGATCCTCCGCTTCGACATCCACGACGCCACCGCGCGCGCATTGGTTCGTTGCGAGCCGGTGCACGAGTCCGTGCGACGGGTCACGACCCGCGAGACGAGCGACTATGTCGGCGAGCTCGTCACCTCTGAGGTGTGACGGCGCCTGACCGATCACCGCCGCGTCCCCGGGATGGCGGTCCAGGATCGGGCGCAGGTTTCCGAGACGAAGGCCTCGGTCAGCGAACGGTGGATCGTGCCGGTACGGTAGGGGAAACGTTGCGGAATGTGCTCGCCGAGAAGGTGCCGGCGGACGATGACGTCGGGCTCGTTGTAGCCCACCATGGCCCGCAACGACGTTGTCCCCGAGAATCGCGGGTTGATCTCGAAGATCTGAATCTTCCCGTCGACGAGCCGGCACTGGATGTTGACCGGGCCGCGGACCTCGAGCGCGGCTGCCACCGCTTCGCACTGTTCGGTGACGTCGTCGAACCGGCCCACTTCGCCATGGCTGTAGCCCGAGCTCACAACGAGTGTCGGTCCGAGATCGGTACGCGAGGTCCGGTTGGGAACACGGAGACGAACGTTCAGCTGGGTATGGAGCTCCCTTCGGATCGCGATGGAGTTGAGGAAGACACCGTCGAGGTCGTGGAGCACTCCGACGGTGAACTCCGCGTCGGGGGTCCCGACGTATTCCTGGACCATCATGGCCTTCGTCCGCTCGCCCAGTAGCTCCGCGAGACCGCGGAGCTCCCGGGGACTCTGAGCGATGTAGCAATCGGCGGACCCGCCACCCCCGACGGCCGGCTTCACCACGACCGGGAACCAGTCGACCTGCTCGATCCCATCCCGAGTGATCTGCGCGAAGCGGGGAAACTCGAATCCGTGATCGCGCAGGAAAGCGGCGGTCCGCAGCTTGTTCATGCAGGTGTCGATCACCGATCTCGGCGCGATGGGCAGGAGCAGCCCCGCTCCGGAGAAGTGCTCGCGATGCTCGCTGAGCGTGCGGAGCTCGGGCTCGCTGCCCGGGAACACGACGCGTGCCCCCGTCGACGCGGCCACGGCGAGCAATGCCTCCACGTACCGCGAGTCGCTCGCGCGGGGAACGGTGTAGGCCTCGTCGACTCGGTCGAAGCTCACGCAGCGAGGGTTCAGATCGGTTCCGACGATCCGGTAGCCGCCCGAGCGGCGCAGCGCCTTGAGGATCTGCTCGCCCACACTGGCACCGCCGACCGCCGTCACCAGGACCGTCGTCTCGGGACGCGCCACGGTTCAGCTCCTCGTCTGGGGAAGCTCGAGCGCGGTGGCGAACTCCGCGGCGCGGTTCCGCCAGCTGTGCACTGCGGCGAACTGGCGACGCCTCACGACCAACGCAGGATCGTGGGCCGACGGCAACACGCGCTCGACCGCGTCGGCGAACGCCTCGGGCTCGTCGGCGAGTGTCACCAGGTCGGTGGCCAGCGAGCGGGTCGCCGGTAACGAGGTGGCCACCACGGGGAGGCCCGCGCTGATGTATTCGAGCGTCTTGAGCGGGAAGCTCCATTGGTTGAAGTCGGTGGGAGCGTACGGCACGAGCCCGACATCGACGAGCCCGAGATACGACGGAAGCTCCTCGAATGGTCGGGCGCCGATCCACGCCACGTTGGTCCGGGCCAAGAGCGCCTCGGTCCGCTCCGGCTCGAACTCCGGATCACGGGGCCCGATCAGGAGCAGCGAGATCCCCCGCTCTGCCACTGCGTCGAGCAGCGCGAGATCGGTACGACGGTTGAGATGCCCCACGAAGCCGGCCACCGGGGCGGGGAGCGACACATCGCCGGGCGGCGCGAGGTCGCCGGTCGCCGCGAACCCTCCCGCGTCGCACCCGTACGGTATGTAGCGAACCGACTTGGCAACGCCGTTCCAACGTCCGACCGCCCGCTCGTTCGCGACCACCACGAGATCGGCACCGGCCGCGAGCCTCCGCTCGCCTTCGAGCATGCGACTCGACTCGATTCCCCACAGTTCCGCAGCGCTCACCGGGTCGTCCTGCCACCAGTAGACGCGTCGAGCCTCGTTGCACGCTCCGTAGACGTCGAGGAGCAACCAGGTCGTGACCACCGCGTCGACGCGTCCGCCCAACCGGCGGACCGCCCGCTGCAACGTGCGCCGCACGATGGTGTTCGTGAGATGCGCGAGGCCGCGTCGCTGGCCCCGCGGGGGCATGACCGGGGTCAATCGCGCCACGTTCGGTGCGACGAGCCGAAGCCGCGGACCCCGGAGCGCCGACGACAACTCCGGCCGGTTACGGGGCGTCAGATACGACATCGGCGGATCCACGTAGAGCATCGGTACGTGCTCGGCGAGAGACTCCGCCAGGTGACGGTCGGCCAGCTTGACATCGTCCCAGTTGTTCGCGGCACACAGCACCACCAATCCGCTCCCGTCGCTGCGCCAATGATGGGGAATGGAATCGTGGTTCATCGACGTTCCGATCGCCGGTCGGTGCGACTCGGCTGCTGACGATCTCGCTCGGGTCTCCGGACGGAAAGAGGGTGCTCCGCCACCGCCGATACATCTCCTTCGCGTTTTCTTCGTACGAAGCGGAGAGCGTCGTGCTCGGTTCAGTGGGCCCGATGCCTCGCATGGAGCAGATCGGGCACCGGCCGAGCGGAGCCAGCATGACGAGCCTCGTTGTTGTCACTCCCAGTCATGCGTCCGACCTCGAGCTGTTTCGACAACTCCACGAATCGGTTCTGACGTACGCGGCCGCGTCCGTTGTGCACCACGTGATCGTTCCCGACCGGGACCGCGCATTGTTCGAGCCGCTCGCGGGCGCGCGCTGCCGTATCTGGATCGAGAGCGAATTGCCTCCCGCGCCGCTTCGTTCGCCTTCCTCACACCAAGCTCCACCTCAATCTGCGCCGGCCGTGGCCTCCAGTACGCGGTTGGGTGCTCCAACAACTTCTGAAGTTCGCGATCGTCCCGCGTCTCGGGGCCGACGCGGTGGTGATCGCGGATTCGGACGTCGTGCTGGTACGGCCCCTGTCGAGCGAGTCCCTCCTCTTCGAAGGGCGGGCGCCGCTCTACCGTCGAGCGGGAGTGGTCGACGCAACGCTCCCTCGGCATGTCATCTGGCACGCCACGGCCCGTCGCCTTCTCGGCCTGCCGAGCGCATCCCCGCCCCTTCCCGACTACATCAGCTCCTTCGCCGTGTGGGAGACCGAGGTGGTCATCGCTTTGCAACGTCGGGTCGAACGGACGACCCGGTGCTCGTGGCTCGACGCCCTGGGCGCGCAGCTCCACTTGTCGGAGTTCATCCTGTACGGCGTGTTCGTCGAGGAGGTGCTGGGCCTCGACCGACGCACGATCGTCACCTCGAGCCGTTGCCACAGCTATTGGGAGACGACGCCCCTGGACCGGGATGCTGCCCGGGAGTTCGCACGCGGCATCGCCTCCGACGATCTCGCCGTCATGATCTCGGCCAAGTCGGGTACGGGACTCGACGAGTGGAAGATCGCGCTCTGCGAGGTCGAGAAGCGCTCGAGGGGTCGAGCGCCTGACGTCACCCGGGGTCCGCCGCATCCCTGACGAACCGGCCGTCCGGCCCCCGGCGCGGCGCGTTGGCTCGCGAAGCACCGTTGCCCGACGCGACATAGAGGTGCGCTGCCTCCACCGAGTTCGGCGCCGGCGCGTTCGCCTCGGCGCGGCGTTCCGCCACGGCCTTCTTGTGAGCTTCTGCGACGGAGACTGCCACGAACACGAGCAGCGCACCGACACCGAGGATGCCCATCGAGGTCCGGAGCCGACTGGAGATGGTGAGTGTCGCATCCACGGGCGCGTCGACTTGGATCGCTCGGATCATGTACCGGGAATCGGTACCCTGTGCGGCTTGGAGTGCGCGCAATTGGCGCTGGAACTCCTTTCCGACGAGGCCCGCAGTTCGGATCGCCTGCCCCGACGAACTCCCCACCCCTTGGATGTCGAACTCCGGACCGCCGACCCCGTACCGCCCGCCTGGGAACAGCTCGAATCGGCTGTCGGCGCCCTTGGCGACCAACTGGTTGTGGACCCGACCCGTGCCCATCGTCGTGGCAACGAGTCTCCCGACGACGGCAAGGTCCATCCACGCGTATGGGTTGTCGGCGTGGACGACGGCCAAACGCGGATCGCGGATGATGTCCTCGGCCGAGGGCGGACCCGGCGGACTCACGAGCACATAGCTCGCGCTGCTCTCCCACCTCCCCGAGGTGAACGCGAGCACGTACAGCACCATGAGAAGCGTCACGGCGACGATCGGGATCGTCAATCGACGGTGCTCGCGCGTCGTGCGCCACATCGCCAGCAGGTCCATCAGTGGGCTCCCCTCGAGGTACGTGAACGGTGCGACACTCGCCAGGTTGCACCGACGAGGCCGGCCACGAGTGCCTGGACGCCGGTGAACATCGGGAACGAGAACGAATCGAAGGCTGCCGAGCAGGCCGCCGCGGCCAAGGCGGAACCGGCGAGCGCGCCGGCGAGACATCTCACGCTGGGGTGGTCCGAGGAGCTCCGACAGATGAGGGCCGCCACCAACGGAACCAGCAGGTAGGCGGCAAGGACGAAGAGCCCGACGAGACCCAGCTCGACGGCCGTCTTCAGATACTGGTTGTCGAAGATCTCGAGCCCGTTGGCCGGGAGATACGTGCCGCCACCGCGCCCGAAGAGCGGCGCCTGGTGCACCAGTCGCTCCACGAGCGAGTAGTCACCCACCCGGGTCGAGATGGAACGGTCGGAACTGCCGGCCAGGAAGAACGACCTCAGGTTGCCGATGATCCCCGGAGTGAGCATGAACACGCCGAGAAACGCAAGAGGAACGGCCGCGAATGCGATTGCCCGGTGGACCACGGGCAGGAGGACGATGAACAGCCCGACTCCGAGTGCCACGGACAGCACCGCAGAGCGTGACACCGACACCGGGATCGCGATCATGATGGCCGCGACCGGGATCCATCGCCGGCTGCGACCGCGATCGTGAATCGCGAGATACAGCGCGAGCGGAAGCAGCATACCGGCCACAACACCGAGCTCGATCGGATGGATGGCCGTTCCGGTCACCCTCGCGACGGAGCCTCGAAACAGAATCGCGCGGTTGTCGGCGTTCTGCGAGAAACCCGGGAGTGACCGGAGCACCGGCGTGATGTCGACACGCATCCAGTACTGCATGCCGGCCACGACGCCACAGAACGCTCCACCCCAGACGAGAGCTCGGAGTACTCGCTTGATCTGCTCCAGGGACTGAAGGCCTTCTGCAGCGACGACCACGACTCCCGACATCGCGGCGAGCTGCAAGAGCCACCGATCCCCGGCCAGGACCTCGATTCCGGACCGTTGCGCACGATTCATCAGCGTGTACGAGACCAACGACACGAGCCACAGCGCGACCAATGTGCATCGGACCGGATGCCAGGCTTCCCGAGGGCGATGGAGGCCGAGGGCGGTCGCCAGGCTCCAGGCAAGGAGCGCGAAGAGCGCCACCAGTGACGCGACCGATCCGGTGGCCCCGATCGGGCGGATCACCATGTCCGACGGGAACACGAAGAGCGCCACCGCGAAGATCTGCAGGACCAGAACCGCGCCGGACCTTGTCGATTCGGCCGGGTCCGGCGGCACGCGTGCCGCTCGAGGGCGATCAGGCAGTTCGAGAACTGTCATCACGTTCCCAGTGCGGCTTCGGCAACAGCTTCCACATCAGTCGTCCAACCACGGCAAGCGTGAGATACGTCGTCGCGTCGAGGGCAGCCGACGGCCCGATCGCGACCGACCGCGCGATGTCACGCCAGAGGGCGTGGTGCGGTCGGGTGGACGGCCGACCGCACCGCCGGTGCTCGGCGTTCCCTCGGTAGCACCGCCGCAGCGACGTGACGAGGCTCGCGGCGCATTGGGGGACGGTGACGACCGCCGGGGCGCAGTCGACGATCTCGATCTCCTCCCTCCCGAACTGGCTGTCGACGTAGAGGTCATCTGCTACGACGTCCGGGAACCGGCCGAATCGCGCCCGACCCTCCTCCGACAACGCGTAGACCCCGGCTCCCCACAGCGAGGACATGACCGCCGGCATGCGAGTGCGAGCTCGGTAGTAGCTCCGAACCACACCCGTCGCGTTGCGCGCGTCATAGCGAATCGGCGGTCGCGCAGCGAGGACGCGCCCACCGCGCAGCCTGCAGAGCACGCGCCGGGCAGCACTCCCCTCCAAGTGAATGTCGGCATCGAGGTAGATCCGCGGAAACGCCCGCGCGTGTGCTTCCCCGACCCTCAGAGCCGCCGGCTTCGACGCCCGCTCGATCTCGATGACCTTGATCGGGTACGGGACCCGGCGGGCGACAGCCGCCGTCTCGTCATCACAACCATTGCAAACGACGACAACATCGAGCTCCCCGCGCTCGAACCCCTGCACCAGGAGCTCGAGGCATCGGGCAATGACTCGTTCCTCGTTGTGCGCGGGGATGAGAACGGAACCGGCGACGCAAGGCGTCATACCTGGATTCCCGTCAGCGATCTTGCCATCTCGCTTCCGGCGCGTCGCTGCGAGCAACGCCCGGAGCGCAGGCCGATGGGACGACTCGCGGGAGCGAAGCAGCTCGTTGAGCACCACGGTCCACCGAAAGAGAGCGGCCGACCACGATGGATGACAGGACGTGTAGTACCGGACCCGGTTCACGGCCATCAGCGCAGCCAGCTCGGCGTTTCGGCCGGAGCCACCTTCGAGATGACAAGCCCTCGCCTCCGGCACGTACTGAACCGCATATCCGGCGCGGCGAGCTCGGGCGGAGTACTCGATCTCCTCGGAGTACAGGAAGAAGCTTTCCTCCCACGCCCCGACCGCCTCATCGCAGGCTCCGGAGATGAGCTGTACCGCACCCGTTGCCCAGTCGACGCGGCGCGGACTGGTGTAGTCGGCATCACGCCACACGACTTCGCTCAGCCATCCCGGACGCCACCGAAGGTGGCTTCCGAAGATGGCGTCGCCCAGGCCGCGACCGAGGCTCGGTTCACGGCGTAGCGAGTTCGAACGACGCCCGGCCGGATCCAGGAGCATCGGCACCGCGATGCCAACTCGGGGATCCCGCAACGCGTCGGAGAGAACACCGACGCTGCCGGCTTGGAGACGCACGTCGGCGTTGAGCACCAAGAGACGGGAATACGGACGCGTGTGAGCCCGTCCAATGTTGATCGCGGCGGCATAGCCGACGTTCCGATCCAAGGCCACGCAACGCAACTCCGCATGGCTGCGCGCTATCTCTACCGTGCGATCGCTCGACGCCGTGTCGACGACGATGGTGCGGGTGCGAAGCCCCGACACCGCGGCGGGAAGCGATGCGAGCAATCCGGGCAGGTCGCGGGCGCTGTTGTGGGTCACGACGACCGCGGCACAGTCGACGACGTCGGACTCCGCTGTCTGCCCGCTCACGACGGTCTCCATCATCAACCGGCCCGCGACACTCGACCCTCCACCCCTGCTAGAGCCGGCAGCTCGACACTTGATACGGGGATGACGCCGTCAGGCTCGATCGCGGTGCGGCCTACAGGTTGGCGTGGCGCCGCTGACCTCGTCGTCCAAGCTCACCGCGGGCACGACCCGGGGCCGGAACAGCTCGCGCTCCGACAGGGCCGCGGCAGCCGCCGCGAGCACTTCGCCGGAGACGCGACACACCTTCGCCAAGAGATTCCGAATCTCGGACTCGAGCTTGTCCCTCGGCCCATTGAGCGGTTCAGAGAGGCTTCCCATGCCGATTCTCGCTCCTGAAAAGAGGATCGATGTCCAGGTGCCGCTCAAGGAGAGCGGACATCGGTCCCAGAAATACCGAGAGCCTCGATTCGACGACGAAGACCTGCCAGCGTTCGGGCCCGCGTCGGACCGATGCTGCCGATCGGCATCGAGAGCGTGTCGGAAATGTCGCGATACGAAAGGGGCGGATCCTGCAAGAGGAGGAGCAGCAGCGTCTTCTCGCGTTCTGGAAGTCCTGAGAACGCCTTCCATACCAACGCGTCGCGCGCGGTGAGCAATGTCGGCAGGTCGGCGCCGTTCGCCTGATGCCCCGCGTCGACGTCGACACTCTCGAAGTCGTCGGTGGGTACCGCCCGCGCCGAGAGTCGTTTGACGCGCAGGCACTCGCGTCTCGTCGTCGTTGCCAACCACGTACCGACGCGTTCCGGTTGTTCGATCCGGTCGAGGTTCTCGGCGAGCCGCAGCCAGACGGTCTGGGAGACGTCGGCGGCATCTGCGTCGCGAAGATCGAAGTTCCGGGCGATCGCCCAGACGAGCCGCGAGAAGCGCTCGACGAGCTGCTCCCAGCAACGCTGATCATGGCGTGCAGCCCCGCGGACGAGGTTGGCGATCAATCTCGGCTCTGCTGCTTCGGTCGCGAGATTCCTCATCGCGACGATTCCACCTCGGCGAGTGTTGCCACCTCGTCGCCTCCGCCCCGTGCCCTTGTCCCTCGGTTGCCCTGCGACCCAGAAGCCCGCATCGTCGGCTGCTCGTCGCCCGAAGTCTCCTTCGGAGAGACGAGGAACCACCTTGCCTCGAGATCATGCGAGTGCTTCGGGGAAGTTCCCTGTGCGCCCGGTGCAGCCCGCCCTGAGCTCCACACGCGGACCCGACACCGGTCTCGTGGACCGATCGATCCGGGACATCCGCCTCCTGTTCATGCGAGGCGATGTCACGCACCGTAGTGCCTGCCGCGCGGGCGACGCCACTCAGTGTGTGCATACCACGCGCGGTACCCGCGCCACCACGCAGCGTGGGGAACTGCTCGTGCACGAAACGACGGGGAAGGACCCTCGAGGCTCCACGATGAAGGCGAGAAGCCATCGAACCCGGTTGCGATCCGCCTCGGCCACGACCGTCGAGGCGCGTGTCAGTATGCGGAGATGCGCCTCGCGGACAAGGTCGCGCTCGTCACCGGATCCACGCGCGGCATCGGGCGGGCGACCGCGGTCCGCTTCGCCGGGAGGGTGCGAAGGTCGTCGTCACCGGACGGACCGAGAGCGCGGGCCAAGAGGTCGAACGTGAGATCCGCGACGCGGGCGGCGACGCGATCTACGTTCGCACCGACCTGGCCCACGAGGACGACGTCATCGCCGCGGTTCGGGCGGCGGTCGACACCTACGGCAAGCTCACCACGCTCGTGAACAACGCGGCTCCCACCGAGCTGATGGGCCCGGGACGGCTCGACCGCCGCGTGACCGAGCTCACGAACGAGGGCTGGGACTCGATCATGCTGGTCGCGTTGAAGGCCGTCGTGTGGGCGTGCAAGTACTCGATACCGGAGATGGCGACTGCCGGCGGGGGAGCGATCGTCAACATCTCGTCCGCCGCGTCGATGCTGGGCACGCCGGGTCTCGACACCTACACCGCCGCCAAGGGCGCGCTGAACACCCTCACGCGCTCGATGGCGGTCGAGTACGCCGCCGACGGCGTGCGCGTCAACTGCATCGTCTCGGGCATGGTGCTCACGAGCGAGGGTGCGTTCAAGATGATGGAGGACCCCGTGATCGGCGGTGCGACGAAGGCGATGCACCTCACCCGTCTCGGGCTCCCCGACGACATCGCGAACGCGGCGCTGTTCCTCGCCTCGGACGAGGCCGCGTTCGTGACCGGAGCGATCCTCCCGGTCGACGGCGGTGTCACCGCGCGCATGCCGGTCCCCGACATCTCGGCCGCCGACCTGCAGCTCGACTGACGGGCGACTCGATCGCGCCGGCGCGGCTACGTCGAGGTGCGGGCGCGATCCAACGCGTCGTCGAGGCTCATCTCGATGTCGCGGTGGAACGGGATCAGCGGCATGACCTCCCACGACGCGTAGCGGAACGACGGCAGCGTCGTGAGCGTGAGGTGGAGGTCGTCGTTCGACTCGCAGTCGACGACGAAGCACACGCCGAGCGGACCGATGAACACGCCGCCCGCCTTGACCTTGCCCGAACGTTGCATCTCGCCGAGTTGCTCGAGCGTGTCGCGCGATGCCTGGAGGAACTCGGGCGTCGGCTCCGTGGAGCTGTCGGCGGTCCCGGTCACGAGGAACAGCATCGCGTCTCCCTCCGGTCGCCGGCGTGGTCGTGCCGGCGTTGACCGATCGCGGCGGGCCGCAGTATACGTGCGGGTCTATGCACCCGCGTCTGTCGATCAGCGCCGTCTCGAGCTGGCAGTGGAGCTTCGACGACGATCTCCGGTTCTGGTCGGCGGCCGGGATCGATCACGTCGGGCTGTCGTTTCGCAAGTTGGAGGAGGCGGGCATCGAACGCGCGGTCACCGCGCTCGGCGACGCCGGTGTGCGCGTCAGCAACGTCGTCGAGCTCGGTTGGTGGGACCTTGCGGACCACTCGACATGGACGCGCACAACAGGATCGGCTGCTCCAAGCCGTCGACGTCGCGCGCGCGTTCGGCGCGTGCCTCGTGCTGACGACCGGACCGGCCGGCGACCTGGAGTGGGACGCCGCCGCCGACGCGCTCGAGGCGGCGATCGAGCCCGTTCGCGCCGCGGCGCGCGCCGGAGGCGTGGTCGTCACGATCGAGCCGACCGGTCCGCTGCGCCTCGACCTCAGCTTCGTGACGACGTTCCGCGACGGCATCGATCTCGCCGACGCCTCGAGCTGTCGGTGTGCATGGAGGTCAACTCCTGCTTCGCCGAGCGCGATCTCGCGGGCTCGATCGCAGTCGGCCGCGGACGTGCTGGCCCACGTCCAGGTGAGCGACTTCGTGATCGGGAGCCTGTGCACGCCCGACCGCGCGGTGCCGGGTGACGGCGACATCCCGCTCGGCCGGATCCTGGGCGCCGTGCTCGCGTCCGGTTACCCGGGCGCGTTCGAGCTCGAGATGGTCGGGCCGCGCATCGAGGCCGAGGGCTACGACGAGCGCGATCCGCCGCGGGGCGGCCTACCTCGATCAGCTGCTCGGCGACCTCCGCCCTCGCCGACCGCACTCCCGGACGTGCATAGGTGATCTCAGGCGGCGCCGCGAGGAGGTCGCCGAGTCGCGGGACCACGGCCGCACGGCCTCCGACTCGCGATGCGTCGCGAGCGCGACTTCGTCGCGGTAGACCTCGTAGAAGAGCACGACGTCGGCGTCGTCGCGCGCGGTGTGCATCACGAACACCTCGGTGCCGGGCTCGTCCGCGACCGCGTCGAGCAGCGGCGCGAACGCCGCGAGGAGCTCGGCGCGGCGACCCGGCTGGGCGGTGAGCCGGGTGAAGATCACGATCGGCGCCACAGGCCCCAACCCCTCATGGATCGACGTCGAGATTGGTCAGCGAGAGGCGTTCCCAACCCTGGGTCGCGGTTCCGACGAGCCCGACCTTCCCGGTAGTCGCGACGTTGACCGGGCGCAGCCCTGTCCAGGTCGCCGTGCCGATCAGGGTCAGCGCCGGGGAAGTCGGGTTGTTCCTCGACGGATCGTTCTTCAGTCCAGTGCCGCGCAGCCACGTGCTCGCCGTGAACGTGACGGTGCCGTTCGGATTGGTCGTGATCGTCAACGACGTCCGCACCCATTGGCAATACATGTGGTAATCGGCCTGGTGCTGATGGTGGTCGCAGTCCGCGGGGGGATTCGTACCGCCATACGTGTCGATCCGGCTGAACAGATTGCTGTTGACGAGCGAAGTCACCGCGCCGGTCGCGGTGTCGAGGATGCCGAGGCGCAGCGTGTCCGTGTTCTTGGCGTCGCAGGAACGCGCGACGATGGCCCGACCGGACGACCCGGCAGGGACGAGTGCGGCGACGCCTCCGCACTGCTCGCCGTTGATCTCGGAGTCGAGCATGTCGGCGGAGACCGTGAGATCTCCGTAGGTCTTCTGGTTGTACACGCTGAGCCAGGCAGAGCTCGGAGGCGACGGTCCTTCGAAGTTCACGGCGGTATGCGCAGCGAGGGGCGGAGCTTCCTCGCCGAGGTCGGGACCCAGGCTGATCTCGCTCGCGCGCAGCACGCTCTGCAGCTGAGCAGGATCGATCGTTCCGGGTCCTGCTCCACCAGGTTGCACGGTCACTCGGTTCTGGTCATCTGGCGAATCGTGGATCTGGACGACGACGTCCTGACCGGTTGTCGCACCCTGCGCTCCGATCACGTCGGCCGAGGTCACCCGCCACTCGATGGTGTCGCCCGAGGCGGCGCTCGCCGGGATGTTGCATCGGAGTGTGAGCGTCCGTTGCGTCTGCATCGGAACGACCGCGCGGTTGTCGAGGGTGAAGGTGTAGATGCCGTCGACGGTGGGATCGACGACGTTGGATCCGGTTGTCAGCGGACTCGCGCCGTCGAGGAGCTGGCACGCTTCTGGATCGGTCGATCCGATATCGGTCTCGAGATCGAGTTGCACCGAGCTCACGGAGACGTCTTCGGCCGAGCCACCCGCATCGAGGATGACGTTGGCAAAGCTGATCGCCGGAGTTCCGGGCTCTACGGTTCGGGGCGCAGGATCAGAAGACAACGAGGCCGCGAGGTGCGGTGCCGGCGCACCCGACGTCGTGAACGTCGCCTGGAAGTTGTCCGCCCGGTGCGAGACGCGCAGCGCCGCATTCGTCGTCTTCGTTCCCAGGAGAACGCCGACGTACCCGGACGGGATCGGGATGCCGGAATCGGTCACCGTGACGGTCTTGACACCCTCGAGCGTCAGGGTGAGTGTGTTGGACCGGGCCGTCGCCGACAGCGTGAACACGGCGTTTGCCGCGGGATTCGGGACCCCCGCTTGCCCGAGGATGACCTCCTGGCCGTTCGTCACCTTGGCGATGCGGAGGACGCTCGTCGCTCCGCCGAGTCGGTAGAGCGCGTAATAGCGTTGCGGACTTTCGTAACGAAGAACGAACCCGAGCACGGGGACGGAGTTGTTGTTCGTCGACGCGAACATCGCCGACGCGGACTGTGCATCGCTGAAGCTCGACAACTGGACCGCGATGGATGGGTCGCCGGTTCCCACCGCGTTCCTCAACTCGCCGTTGTCGAGGAGAAGATCTCCCTGCGCTTCCTGCCAACCATTCCCAAGTGTCGTGCCGTCGGTTCCATCGAACGCGTCGGTGAACGTGCTCGTTGTGGAGGCGGCATGACCCGCGATGGGCGTCGCGGCGACGAGGATCAGCGCGATCACCGCTGCGAGCCGCGTCCGCTTCACGCGTCCTCGCCTGGAGGGCGCAGCGCGAACACCGTTCGGCACACCGGGGAAGGTCAGAGTCGACATTCTCGCCGATCTTCCGGCGACGGTCGACTCAGCCGGACGTTCCGCAGCCGGGGGGTATGGTGCGAGCTTCGGTGCGCTCCAAGGGCTGCCCACGAGGAAACGAGGATCGCGATGTTCGTTCAGGTGTTTCAGGCGAAAGTTCGAGATGCTGACCTGTGGGCGCGCCGAGTGGAGACGTGGCGGCGGGAGATCAAGCCCAAGACGACCGGCTTTCTCGGGTTCACCTCGGGCATTACCGCGGACGGCGACATGATCACCGTCGTCCGCTTCAAGGATGCCGAGAGCGCGAAGGTCGACAACGACTTGCCGGAGCAGGGCGCCTGGTTCGTGGAGACGACCAAGGCGTTCGACGGTGAGGTCACCTTTCACGACTGCCGCGATGTCGACGAGATCTTCAACGGGGGTTCGAACGACGCCGGCTTCGTGCAGATCATGCAAGCCCGGGCCAAGGATCAGGCGCAGATGCGCAGCAAGGAGAAAGAGATCGAGCCCGAACTGCGCAAGGTTCGTCCCGACCTCATCGGCGGGACCGTCGCCTGGCACGGTGACGGCGGCTTCACCCAGGTCGTGTACTTCACCTCGGAACAAGAAGCGCGGAAGAACGAGCAGGCCATGGTCACGAGTCCCGTCTACCAGCAGTTCATGTCGCTGATCGACGGCGACATCACCTTCTACGACCTCACCGAACCAGACTTCGAGTAGCGCGCGGCCGTTCAGCCGTCTTTCAGGTCGTACGTGGACGGCGGGCCTCGATGGAAGGGGACGCGGCAACGTTTGGCACACTGAGCAGCGTCACGTAGCGTGACACGGGTTCTGTCGAAGCGGTCAGACGGGTTGCGGGATCGGCGTCGGCCGGAGGTTGTGCACCACGTAGCGGACGACGGTCTCGGCGAGGAGCACGACCATTTGGATTGCAAGTAGGGCGAGGAATTCCTCCACGACGTCATCTCCGTTGGTTGAGCCCGCGGCCTGACGGTACGGGACGCAGGTGAACGGACGGCGTGACCGAAGTGACGTTGATGCGAATGTCCGGTAACAACCTTCCCTGAGCGATGGTTGCGTTTCGCCTGCCCACAGTCAGCGACCTCAACCCCGCACCGAGGGTGCGAGGCATCCTCGACTGGCTCGGGAACGCTGACGGACGCCGACAGCGACGCGCGTCGATCTCGGCCGACGGCCGCCGCGCCCACATCGAAGTGCGGGGCGCTCACCGCCCGGAGCGCGGCGACGCTGCTGCGCGACGTCAAGGCCGCGGTGGAGCGACTCGACGGCGTGGACTGGGCCGAGGTCGACGCCATCGTGGGTCGGGCGGTGATCGTGTTCGATCCCGGCTCGGTCAGTGCCGACGATCTCATCGACACGATCGCGACCGTCGAAGACCTCCATGACGCCGCCGACGAGCGCTTTCCTCACGACCGCCCGGATCATCCGGCCGACTCCGAACCCATCCAACGCAACGTCTTCGCCGTCGCCGCCGACGTCTTCGGCATCGGCGTCGCGACGGGCGTGCAGGTGCTGCGTGTCGTGCGCATCCCGGCCGAGATACCGGGCGTCATCTCGATCGCGGACAGCCAGCCCCGGGTGCGGCGATTCCTCGAGAACCGGCTCGGGCGTCCCGCGACCGACGTCACCATGGTGACGGCCAACGCGCTCTCGGCCGCGCTCGGTCAAGGGCCACTCAGCCTGGTGGTGGACATCGCGCACCGAGTTGGAGTCCTGGGCGAACTGCAGGCTCGGCGGGCAGTGTGGCAACGACGCGAGCCCGACCTCGTGCACGGGCGGGAGAGCGTGCGTCGGAGCGCGCTGGCTCCTGCGCCTCGGCCCGCGCCCCTTCCGGATGGTCCGATCGAGCGCTACGCCGATCGTGCGGCGATCGGTTCGCTCGGCGCAGTTGCGGTCGCGCTCGGTGCGACCCGCAACCCTCGTCGCGCGTCGGATCTTCTGCTCGCGGGGATCCCGAAGGCGGCGACGATGGGCCGCGAGGCGTTCGCGGCTCTCCTCGACCGCGAGCTGGCCGGCCACGGTGTGCTCACGATGGACCCTGCCGCGTTGCGTCGCCTCGACCGCGTCGACGCTCTCGTGCTCGACGCACGCGTTGTGGTGTCGGGTACGTGGTCGATCGACGAGGTCGTGCCATTCGACGAGTACGCCGACGTCATGGAGTGCACGTTGCGTGCCCGCCGGATGTTCGACCCCAAGGACCCCGTCACCCCCCGCAGCCGCGGCACGTGGATGCTGGCACCGCTCTCCGGCGCCCGCCCGCTACCTCGTGGCACGAAGACGCGGAGCCGACTCGTTGGCGCGGGTGGCCGTCGCGTCCTCGGCCTCTGGCACAGCGACGACTTCCGGGGGTTCGTCGCGGTCGTGGAGGAACCGGTGCCGCTCGCCGACGAGCTCGTCGTCGCGGCCAAGGCCGCCCGACTCGAGGTGTTCCTCGCCGGCGGCACCGACGCGTTTCGCGCGGCGTCTGGACATCGCGCCGCGGCTGGTGGCCGGGCGGCTGGTCGAGGAGCTGCACGGTCTGCAGCGGGCCGGTCGTGTGGTCCTCCTCGTCGCCGGTCACGACCCCGCCACGCTGCGCGCCGCCGACATCGGTCTCGGGGTGGAGGCTCCCGGCACTCCGGTGCCGTGGGGCGCCGACTTGGTGTTGGGTGAGGGGTTGACCAACGCGTGGCGGGTCGTCGACGCGATCGGGGCAGCGCGCGACGTGAGCCGCCGGAGCGCGCTGCTCGCGCTCGCCGGCGCGTCGACGGGCGGTGTGTGGGCGTTCGTCGGTCCGGGTCGCAGCGCCGCTCAGCGGGCACTCCTCCCGATCAACGCGTCCGCGCTGGTTTCGGTTGTGATGGGAGGCGTCACCGGGCTCCGTGCCGGAAGCCGGCCGGTGCCGCGTGCCGGGCCGCGCCACCCGTGGCACGAGCTCGACGCCGATGAGGCGCTCGGGCTCCTCGAGAGCTCGGCCGACGGACTCGCGCCCGACGAGCAGGTGCGGCGCCGCTCGAGCAGCACTGCTCGTGTGGCGCGCGCGCCCGTTGGCCTCGCACGTGCGGCCATCGAGGAGCTCGCCAATCCGCTCACGCCGGTGCTCGCGCTCGGCGCCGTGTTGTCGGCCGCCGTCGGCTCGATCACCGACGCCGCGCTGGTGAGCGGAGTGGTCGGCGTGAACGCCTTCGTGGGCGCTGCGCAACGCGTGCAGACCGAGCGCTCGTTGCTCCTGCTCGAGGAAGAGGGTGACGCATCGGTCAGCGTGCGGGTCGCGGGTGAAGTGCGGGAACTGCCCGCCGACCGGCTCGTGGTCGGCGACGTGATCGAGCTCGACGCCGGCAAGCCGGTGCCGGCCGATTGTCGGCTGCTCGAGGCGGTGTCACTCGAGGTCGACGAATCCACGATCACCGGTGAGTCCCTGCCGGTCGCCAAGACACTGCCGGCCACCCCGGGTGCGCCGGTCGCAGAGCGCACCTCGATGCTCTACGAAGGAAGCGCGATCGCGGCCGGCCGCGCGGTGGGGCTGGTCGTCGCGGTCGGTCGCGATACCGAGGCCGGCCGAAGCGCCGCTGCCGCGTCCGCGCCTCCGCCATCGGGTGTCGAAGTGCGCCTCGGAACCCTCACCCGCCTCACGGTGCCGGTCGCCGTCGTGAGTGGCGCGGTGGTCACCGGGCTGGGGTTCCTCTATCGGCGCCCGGCTCGTGACGCGGTGGGTGCAGGTGTGGCGCTCACCGTCGCCGCGGTGCCCGAAGGGCTCCCGATGCTGGCGACGATCGCGCAAGTCGCCGCGGCGCGGCGACTCGCCTCTCGCAACGTGCTGGTGCGCAACCCGCGCGCGCTCGAGGCGCTCGGACGCGTCGACCAGGTGTGTTTCGACAAGACCGGCACGCTCACGCGCGGCTCCATCTCGCTCGCGTGCGTGTCCGACGGTTCGAGCGAGGAACAACTCGACGCGCTCGGTGACCGCGGCCGCGCCGTGCTCGCGGCAGCCCTTCGCGCGCGACACCCGTTGTCGAAGGCGATGATGTGCTTCCACACGCCACCGATCGCGCGATCGTCGTGGGCGCGGTCGCCGCGAGAGTCGCCGACGTCGATGGCCTGGATGCATGGGAGAGGATCGAGGAGATCCCGTTCGAGTCGCGGCGCGGCTACCACGCGGTGCTCGGCAACGTCGGCAACGGCGATGCGCTCGTCACCGTGAAGGGTGCGCCGGAATCGGTCGTTCCGCTTGCCGATACGTGGCGACACAACGGCGCCACGGTCCCGCTCGACAACGCGGGGCGTCGCGACCTCGAGGACCACGTCGAGCGGCTCGGCCGCAGAGGGTTGCGCGTGCTCGCAGTCGCGGAGACGCGCGCGAACGGTGCGACGAGCCTCGGCGACGGAGCGGCCATCGCGGGACTCGAGCTCCTCGGCTTCGTCGGCCTTGCCGACCTCGTACGCCCGACCGCGGCTGCTGCAGTTCGCGACCTGCAGGCGGCGGGGGTGCGAGTGGCCATGATCACCGGCGACCACCCCAGCACTGCCGAGGCGATCGCAGCCGAGCTCGGCCTGCTCGACGGGGGGCGTGTGCTCGCCGGCCCCGACCTCGATCACCTCGCCGACGACGAGCTCGACCACGTGCTGGCCGACGTCGTCGTGTTCGCGCGCGTGACCCCACTCCAGAAGGTTCGGATCGTCGAGGCCTACCAGCGCGCGGGCCGATCCGTCGCAATGACGGGCGACGGTGCCAACGACGCAGCCGCGATTCGTCTCGCCGACGCCGGCATCGCGCTCGGTGGGCGTGGCACCGCGGCTGCCCGTGCTGCGGCAGACGTGGTCGTCGTGGACGATCGGATCGAGACGATCGTCGACACCATCACCGAGGGCAGGGCGATGTGGGACTCGGTACGCGACGCGGTCGCGATCCTCGTCGGGGGGAACCTGGGGGAGATCGGATTCATCCTCGTCGCGTCGGCAATCACCGGTGCATCGCCGCTCAACCCCCGTCAGCTCCTCCTCGTGAACTTGCTCACCGACATGGCGCCCGCGCTCGCGATCGCGCTGCGGGATCCACCCGATCGGACGGCGGACACGCTGCTGCACGCCGGCCCCGACGCATCGCTCGGGGGTCCGCTCACCCGCCAGATCGCAATCCGGGCGGGTGCGACCGCGGCCGGCGCCAGCGCCGCGTGGGTAGTCGCGCGCATGACGGGCACACCGACACGCGCGCGCACCGTCGCGCTCGCTGCGCTGGTGGGAACCCAACTGGGTCAGACCTTGTTGGTCGGGGGACGGAGCCCCCAGGTGCTCGCGGCGACCGCGGTGAGCGTCGTCGCGCTCGTCGTCGTGGTCGAGACGCCGGGCGTGAGCCAGTTCTTCGGATGTCGCCCACTCGGTCCCGTGGGCTGGTCCATCGCCGTCGGTGCATCGGCCGGCGCGACGGGAGCGTCGGTCGCGGTTCCGTGGGCGCTGGCGCGACTCGGCGAACGCATCTCGCACGGGCGCGCACTCCCCGGTGTTCAGGAGGACGCGGCGGGCTGAGCTCCGGCCGGAGCCGGTGGAGCTACCGCCTGGCCTGGTGCCGTGCGATCACGACGCCGGCGCCCACGAGCACACCGAGCGGCGGATCGACGGCGCCGAGCGCGACCGCGCCGACGAGACCGCCCCAGAAGCCGGCATCGACCACCTTGGAGGGCACGTTCACGTGCACGATCGGCAACACGTAATCGCCTGAGGGCTTCGCCTCGGCGCTTTCTTCCTTCGATGAGTTGTCCTTGGCCTTGATCGCAGTGGTGGTTGCTTCCGGCACAGGATCTCCCTTCGCGCTCGAACGCGCACGCTACTACTCGATCCGATGGGGTCCTTCGGGAGGTGAGCAGTCTGGATGAGGCTCGAAGATGCGAATTCGGGCCATGATGTGCTCGATCGGGGTTCCTCGCCCGACCGCGACTGTCGCCAAGGAGGCCGAGATGCCTGAGATCAACCTGTCGATCGTCACCGAGCGCGGCGGACACCGCGCACTGCTCGGCATCAACGGAACGAGCATCGAGACCCCACCGGTCGAGCATCTCGTCTACTACGCCGGGATCGGGGTGCTGGTCGCGATCGAGATCGTCGAGTTCCCGGTGGCAGTCGTGCTGACCGTCGGCCACCTGCTCATCGGCCTCACCCACCGCCCGGGCCTCGAGGCACTGGGAGAAGTGCTCGAGGAAGTCTGATCCAGACCACGTGACGCTCCGACATGGGTGACGTCATCAACTGGCTCGTCGGGCTCCCGACGGCCGTGCTCTTCCTGGGTCTCATGGCCATCGGGCTCGTTGTCGCGGCCGGACTCTCGTGGCTGGCGACGCGAGCGATCGAGGACGGCGTCCGGACACGAACCAGCACGAGTGTGACAACGGTCGTCGGAGTGGTCGCGGGGCTCTATGCCGTGCTCGTCGCGTTCGTGATCGTCAACGAGTGGCAGACGTTCAACGATACGCAGGCGCAGGTTTCGAACGAGTCGGCCGCGCTCACCGCCGCGTATTTCAGCGCGGGGGCCTTACCCCGGGGGACAGGTGCCCAGATCCAACAGGCGCTGCTCGACTACGACCGCTCTGTGGTCTGCGACGAGTTCCCCTATCTCGCCGACCATCAGGGTCCCGCGACCCCCACGCGCCTCGCGCTGCAGAAGCTCTTCGAGACAGCGGCGCTCGCGCCACCCGACGCGCAGAGCTCGGCGTTCTACACCAGCACCGTGAACGAGCTCGCGCAGATCGCCACCGCACGGCGCGCCCGCATCAACGCGGCGACGTCGCCGATCCCGGACCTTCTGCTCGTCGTGATCCTCGTCACCAGCCTCGCGCTCGTGGCGGTGGCCAGCGTGCTCGACACCCAGCACCGTCGCTGGCACCTCGTGCTCACCACCGCGCTCACGATCCTCGTGTCGCTGAACCTTGCGCTCATCGTCACCTTGAACCGCCCCTTCGACGGCGCGGCGACGATCAGCGACGCGCCGCTCCGAGAGGGCGTTCCGAGCGGATTCCTGCGGTGCGAACCTTCTCCCACTTCGACCACGACACCTCGCTAGCTCCGAGTGCCGTCGACAAGCTGCTCGACGCGCGCACGGAACGTACGCCATCTGCGTTCGTTGTCGTGGACGAGCCCGGCCGAGTCGCTGAGCAACTCGGCGGCGCGTGCGATGAGCACGGGGAACGGTCCTCCGTCCTCCACGGTGTGCACGATCGCGCGGCCCGACCCTCACTGCCAACGTGCCGCTTCGGGTTCTCGAATGCTGCCAGTAGCGTTCGGAGCGTTTCGTCCATCATTCTGACGGGGAGCACGATGTCATGGCTGCACCGAGTCCCTGGCCCACGATCCACGCCGAGCGCAAAGCGCTCGCCGCCGATCTCGCGTCGCTGACCGACGACCAATGGGCGACGCCGTCGCTGTGCACGGGCTGGACGGTCCGCCAGGTGCTCGGCCACATGACGGCGACCGCCGCGATGACGCCGGGGAAGTTCTTCGCGGGCCTCGCCGGCTCCGGGTTCCGCTTTCAGGCAATGGCGCAGAAACTGGTCGGTCGCGAGTGCGAGGGAGGCCCGGCCGACACCCTCCGACGGTTCGGAGATCAGGTGGATTCCAGCACGCACCCCCCCGGGCCGGTCGACAGCTGGCTGGGCGAGACGATCGTGCACAGCGAGGACATCCGCCGACCGTTGGGCATCTCCCACGGCTACCCGCTCGAGGCCGTGACGCGGGTGGCGGACTTCTACAGGGGATCGAACCTCCTGATCGGCGGCAAGAAGCGCGTGGCGGATCTGACGTTGCGAGCGACCGACGTGGACTGGAGCGCGGGTACCGGACCGGAGGTCGCGGGCCCCGCGATCGCGATCGTGCTCGCGATCGCCGGTCGCGCCGCTGGAGTCGACGACCTCACCGGTGACGGCGTGGCGACGCTGCGATCACGTATGTAGCGCGCTCACGCCGGTGTTCGCCGGTAGCCCGTGGCGCCGTGATGTCCGGTGGGGCGGAGGTGACGGTGCGCGCGCCGGTGTAGGTTCGCCGGGCCCTCACTCGGTCACAGCGTCACTGCGTGGGCCGCCGGCCTGGCGCGTGCGTATGGACCACTCCTACGTTGTCCGCCAGCGCCGAGCGAGAGGAGCGAGAAGTTGGGGGTCGCGGTGATCACCGACAGCGCGGCCGCGCTCCCTGCAGATCTCGTCGAGCGCTACGACATCACCGTGGTACCCATGTGGTTGACGCTGAGCGGAAGGCTCACGCGCGACGACCAGGTTTCGGTCGACGAGGTGATCGCTCACGACGAAGTGTCCACGTCGGGACCCAGCCCGGGGGAGTTCGTGGCCGCGATCGAGTCGCGCGCATCCGAAGACGGCGTCCTCGTGCTGACCGTTGCCGCCACGATGAGCTCGACGTTCGCCGCAGCTCAACAGGGGGCGGCGTCGGTCGAGACTCCCGTCGCCGTTCTCGACACGTCGACGGCGGCCGGCGCGCAGGCACTCGTGGTGCTGCACGCGGCCCGCGTCGCCGAACGGGGCGGGAATCTCGGCGAGGTCCAGGACGCGGCCACGCGGACGATCGACGCGGTGCGCCTGGTTGCGATGGTCCCCGATCTCGACCGGCTCGCCCGAAGCGGCCGTGTGCCCGCGGCAGCCGGTTGGGCCGGACGCCGTCTGCATCTCCGTCCGCTCTTCGAGTTCCGGGACGGCAAGGCCCGACCGATGCGCCCCGCGTTGAGCGTCGACGCGGCGAAGGATCGCATCCTCGCGATGGTGAAACGGTCGCGCGCGACCCGACGCTCGACTGCACGTCACCGCCCTCCACGCCAACGCCCCCGACGAGGCACAGGACCTGTTGCGCCGAGTCGAGATCGAGGCGACGCCGGCGACGTGGTTCGTCGGACAGTTCAGCACCGTGATGATCGCCCACACGGGTCCCGGACTCGCGGGGCTGGCCTGGTGGTGGGAGTAGCCTGCCGACGTGTGAGCCGACCGGATCCATGCCTTCCCGTGTCGAGGTCCTCGTTCGTCACCGCCGACGCGATCGAGCTGTTCCCGCGCCACTGGCAAGCCGGAGCAGAGCCGCGGGCAGCGGTCGTCGTTGCACACGGGTTCACCGCGTCGGCCGACGACGTCGGCGTCGTCGCGCTTGCCGAGGCACTGCACGCTCGAGGCTTCGACGTCACGACGTACGACGCTCGCGGACACGGGCGTTCCGGCGGCCTGTGCACGCTGGGAGACCTCGAGCGTCACGATGTCGCCGCCGCGGTCGCATTGGCGCGACAGCGGTGTTCCAAGGTCGTGCTCGTGGGCGCGTCGATGGGCGGGATCGCGGTGCTGCGTTACGCGGCGAGCGACCCGTCGATCGCGGGAGTCGTGACGGTGAGCTGCCCGGCCCGATGGACGTTGCCGCGCAACGCGCGCGCGGTGCTCGCCGCCCTGCTGACCCGCACACCTCCCGGCCGGATGGTCGCGGCCCGTTACCTCGGCGTGGCGGTCGCCCCTCGGTGGCGGAGCCCGGACCCGCCGGTCGCTCTCGCGGCGCGAGTGCGCTCGCCGTTCGCGGTCGTGCACGGCAGGTCCGATCCCTTCATCCCTGTGTCAGCCGCGTGCGAACTGCACGACGCGGCGCGCGATCCCCGTCGCCTCGATATCGTGCCCGGGCTCGGCCACACGCTCGAGCCCAGCGCGGTGACCCCGACCGTCGACGCGGTCGAGTGGACGCTCCTTCCCGCGGCGCTGGCGTGTTGAGCGGCGTCGCACGCGTTCAGTAGCGCAGTTCGGCGACGACGGCGAGGTGATCAGAGCCCCACATGCCTTCGATCGGCACGTCGCCGGCTATGTGCGCCGAGAGCACGTGGCCGACGCCGCCGAGCTTGGGCTGGCCGATCATGATGTGGTCGATGCGACGGTCGAGATCGAGGCTCGCGGCGGCGAAGGGATTCGCGTTCGACCACGTGTATCCCGGATCGCGGTTGCCCGCCGCCTCCCACGAGTCGCGTAGCACGACGTGCGGCACGGGCGACGCGGCGCGGCCCGTGAGGAGCCGGAGCTCGTCGCTGGACTGCTCGGAGTTGAGATCGCCGCACAGGACGGCGGGAAACGGACGGGGGCGCGTCTGCGTGAGGAAGCGGGCGATCTCACGCGTCTGTTCCTGACGCACTGCGCTGTGGTCGGCCGACCAGCTCAAGTGCGCACAGAACATCTGGATCGGGCCGCGCGGCCCGTCGACCTCGGCGAACAGACACAGTCGTTCCTCGCCTTCCTCGTCGACCGCGTCGTACGCGCCGCGACGCGGCAAGACGCGGACGTCGTGGCGCGTGATCGGCCAGCGGGCGAGCACGGCGTTGCCGGAGCGCGCGCCGTCGCGCTCGAGGTTGTGCGCGTACACCGGTTCCGCATAGCCGAGCGCGGCGGCCAGCTCGCGGGCCTGGTTCCGGGCGTCGTCTTCCCAGACCTCCTGCAGGGCGAGGATGTCGGCGTCGATCCGCCGCAGGTTCTCGGCGATCACCGGCATGCGGGACTCCCACGGCCCGTAGCGGCCCCACACGTTCCAGGTCGCGACGCGGACGCGCGTCTCGACGAGCGGCCCATAGCCCGGGTCGTAGTCGATTGCTCCGAGAGCGGACACAGGATCAGACATCCCGAGATCATGCCGCGCCCCGACAGTCGCGTGCGTGCGAGACCGGTACTCCGTCGGTGGCTCGACGGCTACCGTGGCCGCCCTCGGTGTTGGGGCAACGGGAGGCACGGTGGCTGTCACCGGCATGGCGAACCTGGCGGTGAAGGTGGCCGACCTCGACGCGGCCTGCGCGTTCTACGCAGCCGCCGGCGCCGAGGTGCGCGACCGCATGCTCTGGAACAACGGTGAGCGCGCCGACGTGTTCCTCGGACCGGTGATGATCACGCTGTTCACTCGTGCCGATCTACGAAGACTGCGTCGACCTGCCCGCCGAAGGCTTCCTGCACCCCGCGCTGTTCACCGACGACCTCGACGCCGAACTCGATCGGCCACCAGGTGGTGTGGGGTCCCGCGGTGGTGGAAGGCGCGTTCGGCAAGCGCCGGATCGCGTTCGTCGACGCACCCGGTGGCATCCGACTCGAGTTCATGGAGCAGCTCGCGCCGCCCGCACTCGAGTCCGAAGCCGTAGGGAGCCGGGCATGAAGGTGACCCGCTTCCACCACGTGTCGGTCAACAGCAACGGGAGACCGCTCGACGAGATGGTCGAGTTCTACCGGCGAGGTGCTCGGCCTCGGCGACCAGCCGCGCCCCGAGATTCCCGGGGTCCCGGGTCACTGGCACACGGTCGGCGATCAAGAGCTGCACCTCGTGGGCGCACCGCGCTCGGCAGCGGGATCGATCCCACCGGACACCACTACTGCGTGGCGGTCGACGACCTCGACGCCGCGATCGCCGAGCTCGAGGCGCGCGGCATCGAGTACGTGCGCGCGGTGCAGGGCGAGAGCACAGTGCAGATCTGGATCACCGACCCGGCGGGCAACACCATCGAGCTCCAACAGGAGACACGCGTGCAGTGAGCTTCACTCCGTACGACCGTCCCGTACGTGCCGCCTTCGTCGGGCTCGGCCGCATCTACGACCTCAACGTGCGCGCGTACGTCGACAACCCCGACGTCGAGGTCGTCGCGCTCGTCGATCCGAGCGAGGAGCGCCGGTCACAGCGCCACGCCGACTGGCCCGACGCGCGGACCTTCGCCTCCGCGGCCGACCTCGCCGCGAGCGGCGTCGAGGTCGACGCCGTCGAAGCGCTGCTGCCGATTCCGCTCCACGCCGACGGCGTGATCGAGCTGCTCGGCTACGGCTGGCACGTGAACCTGCAGAAGCCGATGTGCAACGACCTCGCCGACGCGCAGCGATGCTCGACGCGGCGCAGGCCAACGACCGGCGTGCTGCGGGTGATGGAGAACTACCTCTTCTACGAGCCGCTGCGGAAGCTGAAGGCAGACCGTCGAATCGGGCGCGATCGGCGACGTCGAGCGGCTACCACCTGAAGATGGTGGCGAGCGGCCGCGGCGGCTGGGACGTGCCGATGAGCAGCTACGAGTGGCAGTTCCAGCAGATGAAGCTGCGGTCGCGGGATCCTCGTGTTCGACGACGGCTGGCACAAGCTCGCGACCGCGCTCTGGCTCTTCGGTCCCGTCAAAGAGGTGCGGGCCTGGATCGGGCACGACCGAGGTGGTGCCCGGCGTCGACGATCGACGCGCCCACGCACGATCGTGTGGGAGCACGACAACGGGATCCGCGGCGTGTGGGACATCACGCTCGCGCACCGACCTGTACCTGCGCTCCGACTACTACACCAACGACGAACGCTGGGAAGTCACCGGCCGCAAGGGCTACGCGCGGGTCAACCGCTGCACCGGCCGCGGCATCCAGCAGCCGAGCCTCGAGGTCTACGCCGACGGCGAGATGCGTCGCGTTACCACGCCCTCGACGACGACTGGGCCAGCAGCTTTCGCGACTCCGGCCGCCACTGGCTGCGCTGGCTGCACACCGGCGAGGGCCCGATGTTGTGGAGCGGCGACGAAGCGGTCGACGTGCTGCGCTTCGCGCTCGCCGCGTACGCGAGCAGCGAAGCCGGCGGCATCGGCGTCGACCCGGAGGACCCGGCCATGAGGCTCACCTCGCACCCGTAGGCTGTGCGGGTGGTACTTCGCGTCGAGGTGCTCGACGAGATCACCTCGAGCCCGAGGTACACGGCACCACGCGGCGCGCGCGCGGCGTGCGGTGGAGCAAGCGTCTGAGTCCCGACGACTACTCGATCTGGATGACGGTGTCCGAGCTCGAGGATGGCGGCACGCTCGAGTGGGGCACCGAACACGGTGACGACGGCGTCTACGTCATCGCCGGCGCACTGGAGATCGACGGTCACACCTGCCCCGCCGACGGCGCGCTCGTCGTCGAATCCGGCGCCGTGTGCACGGCGCGTGCGGTCGGGGTCACGCAGATCGTGCACTGCGGGGCCCGCGAGGCGTCACCGCCGGTCGATGGTCTGTACGAGGCACCGGCGGCCGGCGGGCACGGCGTGCACGTCGTCGGCGATCGGGGATGGTTCGCGTCGGGCAACCGCGAGCGCGTTGTCGTGCGCTGGTTTGCCGATTCCACGTGTCCGACCTGCCGCATCGCGCTGTTCCATGTGTGGCGTGCCGAGGGCAACGTGCGCGATCGGTCGCACACGCACACCCAGGACGAGCTGCTGTACGTGCTCGACGGGAGCCTGATCGTGGGCGGGAGCGAGCACGGGCCCGGAACCTGCGTCGCCATCCCTGCGCTCACCCGGTACTCGCTCACGAGCGGGCCTCGCGGCTTTGCGATCCTGAACTACCGGCGCGACGTGTCGGTGCAGGCGTACCGCCCGGGCGAGCCCGATGAGCTCGAGGGCGGTCTTGCCCGCGGCGGCGTCGCGGTGAACGATTTCCGGTAACCCGATACGCCGAGGCCGTCATGGAGCTGCCGTGACCAGGGTGTACTCACATGGTGCGTGAATACAGGCTGATCTCGGCGGACTCCCACATCAACGAACCGCCCGACCTCTGGCGCGACCGCGTGCCCGCGCGGTACCGCGATCGTGCGCCGCGGATCGAGCACTTCGAGCAGGGCGACGCGTGGGTGATGGAGGGCGCGCTCGACGCGATCAACTTCGGCAGCGAACTGCTGCGCGGGTATCCCGTCCGCGGAGCGGTCGCCGTGGATCCTGTGGGAGTCAGGTGCGGGCCGGGGGCTACGACCCCGAGGCGCGTGTCGCCGAGCAGGACCAAGACGGCGTCGACGCCGAGATCCTGTATCCGACGCCGCGTGTCGGGAACCAGATCGTGTGGCACGTGAGCGATCCCGACTTCCACCTCGCGTGCGTCCGTGCGTACAACGACTGGCTCTCGGAGTACGCGTCGCACGAGCCCGACCGGCTGTGGGGCGTCGCGTTGATGCCCAACATCGGCACCGACGTCGCGATCGACGAGCTGCACCGCGCGCTCGCGCTCCCCGGCATGCGCGGCGTCCTGCTCGGCCAGTACCCGCACGGCGGCGAGCAGATGTCGGCCGCCGACGACCGCGTTCTGGGCGGTGGTCGAGGAGGCGGGAGTGCCGGTGTCGATCCACGTCGCGTTCGCCACCGCGGCGCAGGGCGACAGCGAGCCGCATGAAGCTCACGCGGTGCGACCCGCTTCTACGACGCGCCGGTGCGCATCCAGCAGTTCATCGACAGCGGTGTGTTCGACCGCTTCCCCGACCTGCGGCTCGTGTTCGTCGAGGTCGACTCGTCGTGGACGCCGTACCTCCGCGAGCAGCTCGACGACCGCTTCCGGCGGGCGAGTCCTGCGGCACGTGCGCGAGATCAAGCGCCTGCCGAGCGAGTACTTCTCCGACAACATCCTCACGACGTTCATCACCGACCCGTACGCCGTTCCGAACCGCCACTACATCGGCGCTGTCGCAGATGATGTGGTCGAGCGACTACCCGCACTCCGGCTCCGACTGGCCCAACTCGTGGTCGACCATCGACGAGTACTTCGACGGCGTTCCCGACGACGAGAAGCACGCCATCCTCGCGGGCAACGCGCTGCGCATCTACGGCGCGTGCTAGTCGCGTCGACTCTGTTCAGTCGGTCGCGTCCTTCGAGCGCACCAGCGCGGCGCGACGGGGGGCGAGGACTCGCACGAGGCTCATGAAGAGCACGACGGCGGCGCCGACGAGACACGACAGCCGGAAGAGCGTGTTGTGGCGATCGGTACCGGCGGTGAGCCCGTGCACCGTGGCCAGCGGGAACAGCACGTAGCTCGTGAGATGGATGCCGTGCCAGACCTTGCCGCGACATGCGCTTCATCAGGAGCGACGTGATCTCGATCGCGAGCAGCAGGTACATCGAGACGATGCCGAGCGCGACCGCACCCGGACGGTACGAGCTCACGAAGGGGACGAAGAGGTCGGCGGGGCCGAACCCGATGAACGTGTCGGCCGCGAGGCCAACGAGGTGAACACCGAGGAAGGCGACGGCGAGCCCGGCGACGAAGCGGTGGACGTCGAGCACCCATGCCGGGGCCGGCCGGCGCACGAGGCGGGTCGAGAGTTGCAGGCCGCCGATCACCGCGAGCGTGACCAGCGCCCACGACACGATCCCACCCGCACGCGCGGTGTACCACCACGTCTGCGACCGCACCGGGCGAGTCTACGAGCAGCGCCCTCAGCTGCCGCGTGTGACGGTGTGCGCCACGGGCGTGCCGGAGGTCGCCGACCTGCCGGTCGCCGTCGCACCGGTCGCCGTCGCACTGGTCGCCGTTACCGATGCGCCCGTGGCCGTGGCGATCTGGCTCGCGGTCTGCGACGCCGGTTGTACGACGGCGCTCGGACTGCTGTTCGCGAGCAGCATCGCTCCCGCCGACCGTGAAGAACGACGCGACGCTCAGGCCGGCGAGGAGCACCCGGGTGCCGGCCGCAGGGTGGCGTCGCCGCGTCCGAGGCCGCGCTCCGGTCGGTGCCTGCGGGGTCACAACCTCGTGAGACACGGCGGCTCGGGACGGGGCCACCCGGGGCTTCCCCGATGCGGCGCGGCGTTCCTGTAGGCGCCGGATGCGCTCGGCTCGCTCCTGCTCGGCGTTCTGGGTGTCCGTGGGGTCAGTCATCGAATTCACCTCGTGCTTGGGTCGCGGCGCCGCGGGGACTCCTGCTCGTGGGTCTCGTGCGAGCTCGGCGACGTCGTGCCGGCGGCCTGCGATGTCGGTGACACAGCAGGCGTCGCTCCGACTGTTTGCACCGCGGGCGACGGCGTGGACGAGGCTCCGACGATTCCGGAGCTCGCGCCCAGCGCGAAGAGCCCGGAGACCACGCTCATCGTGATCGCCGCAGCGGTTGCGATTGCTGTCTTCCGCTCCATCGTCTGCTCCTGTCTTCCGGATGCCACCTGGCGTCCGGGGCGAATGTGCTCTGTCACAGAGACAACCGAATCGCGATGAAGGTCCGAGCAGCGCCCGGATGAAGCTTCCGTGAAGGCGGCTCGGGGCTACCGTCTCGGGACGTGTCAGGCACCGTCGAAGCCGCGCGTGCTCGTCGTCGACGACGAGGCTCGGATCCGCGAGATCGTGCAGGGCTACCTCGAGGCCGACGGCTTCGAGGTGGACCTCGCCGGCGACGGCATCGAGGCGCTGCGCCTGGCGCGCGAGCGCCGCCCCGACGTCGTGATCCTCGACGTGACGATGCCGGGTCTCGACGGCATCGAGGTCCTCCGGCGCCTGCGGGCGGAGTCGCCGACGTCTACGTGATCATGCTCACCGCGCGCTCCGACGAGGTCGACAAGCTCGTCGGGCTCTCGGTCGGCGCCGACGACTACGTGACCAAGCCGTTCAGCCCCCGGGAGCTGGTCGCGCGCACTCGGGCGGTGCTGCGACGCGGCCGTGGTCGCGGACGCTGCGACCAGCTGGCGAAGGCTCGACTTCGACGGCCTCGTCGATCGACGTCGCGCGTCGCGAGGTCGTCCGCAACGGTGGCGCGGTGACCCTCAGCGCGCTCGAGTTCGACCTTCTCGTCGCCCTGGCGCGTGCGCCGGGCCGCGTGTTCACCAGGGCGCAGCTGCTGCAACAGGTCTGGGGCTGGGACTTCTACGGCGACGAGCGCGTCGTCGACGTGCACATCCGGAGCATCCGCCGTGCGCTCGGTGACAGTGCCGACGCGCCGGAGCTCATCGGCACCGTCCGCGGCGTGGGGTACAGGTTCCTCGCCGTGCCCCGATGAGTCGCCTGCGCCGCCTCGACGTTCGCCTGTTCGTGTCGTACGCGATCGTCGTCGTCGTGGTCATCGCCGCCCTCGGCGTGACGTTCGGCCTCCGCGCGACATCGTCGTTCGACGAGCAGATCCGCGGCGCGGGCGAGAGCGGTCAGACCGAGGAAGAGTCGCACCGGGCGTTCGTCGACTCGATCTGGAGCACGGTACCGATCGCGCTCGGCGTGAGCGTCGCCGCGGCCGGTCTCGTGACGCTGTTCGTCGCCCGACGGATCCTGCGTCCGCATCGACGACGTGCGCCGTACGACTCGCCGCCTCGCGTCGGGTCACTACGACGAGCGGGTCGAACCCACCTGCCGAGTTGGAGCTGGCCGCCCTTGCCGGCGACGTGAACCGGCTCGCCGACGCGCTCGAGACAACCGAACGCCGCCGCGCGGAGCTGATCGCCGAGGTCGCCCACGAGATGCGAACTCCGCTCACGACCATCACCGGGTACGTCGAAGGGATGCTCGACGGAGTCTTCGAGCCGAGCGAGGAGATCCTCGCCGCGGTCGTCGACGAAACCGCACGCCTCGAACGGCTGGCCTCCGATCTCTCCACGCTGTCGCGGGCCGAGGAGCACGCGCTCGCCTCTCGACCTCACGCGTCGAGGATCTCGGTGAGCTGGCCGAGCTGGCCGCGTCGCCGGCTTCGACCCCAGTTCGACGACAAGGGGGTGGAGCTCGACGTGCGTACGGCGCCGCCGATGCCGGTCGACGTCGACCGCGATCGGATCCTCCAGGTGCTCAACAACCTTCTCGGGCAACGCGCTCACCTACACCGCTGCCGGCGGTCGGGTCACGACGGCTGCTGAACGCCGGGAGCAGAGGGCAACGGTGGCGATCGCCGACACCGGCGTCGGAATCGCGGCCGACGACCTCGAGCTCGTCTTCGAGCGCTTCTACCGGGTCGCCGGTCTCGCCGCGCCCTCCGACCGGAAGCGGCATCGGACTCACCATCGCTCGCGGGATCGCGCGCGCGCACGGCGGCGACGTCACCGCGGGTTCGCCCGGACTCGGCGAGGGCGCGACGTTCACGTTGGAGCTCGTGCTCGCCGACTCGAGCGGGTGATGCCGCGACCCGAGCTTCGCGTCGGATGCTCCGGCTACGAGTACGACGACTGGCGCGGCGTGCTCTACCCGAAGGGGCTGCCCAGGTCGCGCTGGCTCGAACGCTATGCCTCGGTGTTCGACACCGTGGAGATCAACGGAACCTTCTACCGCTTGCCGGAGGAGAAGACCTTCGACGCCTGGCGTGTACGCGTCCCCGACAGGTTCCTCTTCGCGCTCAAGCTCGGTCGCTACGGGACGCACTTCAAGCATCTGAAGGACCCCGAGGCCTGGCTGCCGGTCTTCGTGGAACGGGCCGCGCGTCTCGGTCCGAAGCTCGGTCCGATCCTCGTGCAGCTGCCGCCCCACTGGGACGCCGACGCGGCTCGCCTCGAGCACTTCCTCGAGGTTGCGGGTCGGTCACAACGGTGGGCGGTCGAGCTCCGAGACCGGAGTTGGCTGTGCGACGAGACGTTCGCGGTGCTGGCGCGTCATGACGCCGCGCTGGTACTCCACGACTTCTTCGACGCGCATCCGCGAGTTGTCACCGCGAGTTGGGTGTACCTCCGCTTTCACGGGCCGCATGCGGGCAGGCCGTATTCAGGCTCGTATTCGCCGCAGGCGTTGTCGGGCGCCGCACGCAGGATCCGTTCGTACCTGCGCGAGGGTCGCGACGTGTTCGCCTACTTCAACAACGACGTCGACGGCCACGCGGTGCGGGACGCGGAGAGCATCGCGCGTTACTTGGCGCGGAGCTGAAGCCGTCAGTCGTCGTTGTCGTGGTGGCGCGAGAGCCAACGACGGGCCCTCCTGACCTGCGGCATCAGGGATACGGCGCGCAGGAACCGTTCCGGATCGGCGGCGAATTGCTGCTCACAGCTCTCCGAACAGAAGAAGTAGTCGTGCCGGTCGAACTCGAGACGGCGTCCGCCGTCGTGGTTGATACGCATCCCGCAGACCGGATCTCGGTGCTCCCCGGTGAGCCCCACGAGCATTCCCGGCCCCCTGGCGGGCTCGGCCCCGAGCACCGACGAGTAGAGGCGAAGCTCGTCGGCGATGAGGCGGGTGAGCAGGAAACGCTGGGTCACGAGCGCGCGTCCGCGTTCGCCGAGCTCGCGCCGCTGGGAAGGGTCACCGATCAGCTCGCGCACGCGCTGCGCGCACTCTTCGACGGAGTCGACGAGGTAGCCGCCCACGCCATCCTGGAGCTGGAGCGGGATGCCCCCGGCTCGCCCGGCGACGACCGGCGTTCCCTTCCAGAGGGCTTCCGAGACCACGAGACCGAACCCTTCGCGGATCGACTTCTGGATCACGACGTCGGCGAGGCGCTGGAACGCGTTGACCTCGACGTTCCCGACGCCGGTGAAGTTGGTGAACACGTGGATCTCGCCATCGTTCGCGACCGCCCGCTCGATCTCGTGGTAGATCTCCCACCCTTCGGGGTCGTCGAGGGCCATCGATCCGACGAGGGCCAGCTGGAGGTCCGGTACCTCTTCACGAACCAGCCGGTAGGCCGCGACCACGCCGAGGGGGTCTTTCCAACGGTCGAACCGCGAGATCTGCGTGACGAACGGACGCGTGGTCCGGATGCCGATCCACTCGGCGACTCGGGCGGCGAGCTTGGAGCCGAGCTCGAGGTTCTTGGGGCTCTCGGGATCGATCGCAGGAGGGATGATCTCGACCCGGTGCACCGGGAAGTCGGGAGGGACGAAACCCCCCAACGTGAACACGGCCGCGTCGTACCGCACGAGAAACGGTTGGATGAAGGCCCACACAGCCGGGTTGGGCTCCGAGGTGTCGATGTGGCAGCGCCAGATCCAGCGGCTGCTGCTACTCGTGTGGAGCTCGCGCAACGCGAGGGGTTGCGGATCGTGCACGACCACGAGGTCGTAGTGGTCGTCGAGTGCTTCGGCATTTCGCGCGGATTGAGCCAGGTAACGCTGCTCGTCGTCGGACGTCAAGGTGGCCGACGAGCCCTGGAGCCCGTTGTGGATCGCTTTCGTCACGCGGAAGAATCCCTCGTCGCCGCTGATCAGCTTCCAGTCGGCAGCCACTCCGAGGTCGCGGAGCAATGGAATCTGCGACCGGAGGATCTCGGCCACCCCGCCGCCGTACGGTGTCGCGCTCAGGTGGAGGACGCGGAGCCCGCGCAGCGGTGCGGCGAGCTCGCGGAGGCTTGCGATGACGTCGCGGCCCGCGCTCGACTGGTAGCTGTCGACGGATTGCGTGCCGACATCGACGCTCTCGAGCATGCGCGACCTTCCGGCATCCGATGGGCACGGCCAATACGCTGGACCGACGAAGCTACCCCGATACCGAGGAAGTGGCTGCGATGGGGAGCAAGGGGCTCGAGACCCTCACGCCGGACGAGTGCCTCGCGCTGCTCCGTACCGGAACCCTCGGCCGGATCGCGGTCCGTATCGGGGAATCGCCGGCGATCCTGCCCGTCAACTACGCCGTTCTCGACGCCGACGTCGTGTTCCGAACCGATCCAGGATCCAAGCTCACCGCGGCACTCATGGGGGTCCAGGTGGCCTTCGAGGTGGACGAAACCGATCGCGAGACCGGCACCGCCTGGAGCGTGCTCGTCGTCGGCTACGCCGAGGAGATCCGCGATCAGGCGACCCTCGCGCGGGTCGATGCGCTGGCGCTGGAGCCGTGGGTCCCCGGCCGTCCTGCCTTCGTCGTTCGCATCAACACCAGGAGGATCACGGGCCGACGGATCCCGGCGTGACCCGTCGGCTGCCCGTCACGTCGGGCATGGTGGCGGAAGCTGCCGGCGCGATCTCCGGGCGGGTCGTCCCCACACCGTGCACCGCCTCGCCGGCGCTGTCCGAGCTCACCGGCGCGACCGTGTACGTGAAGCTCGAGAACCTCCAACGCACGGGGTCGTTCAAGGACCGCGGCGCGCTGAACCGCCTGCTGTCGCTCGATGCCGCACAGCGACGCCGCGGCGTCATCGCGATGTCGGCCGGGAACCACGGCCAGGGCGTTGCCCATCACGCGAGGACGCTCGGGATCCCGGCGACCATCGTGATGCCCGAAGGGACCCCGTTCACGAAGATCGCGGCGAACGGGCCAGCTCGGCGCGCACGTCGTGCTCGCGGGTGCGTCGGTCGCGGAAGCCGGGGCGACGGCTCGGGAGCTCGCGGCCTCCCAAGGTCTCGCGTTCGTGCATCCCTACGACGACCCGCTCGTCATCGCCGGGCAAGGAACTGTCGGCCTCGAGATCCTGGCGGCAATTCCCGACGTCGAGGTGATCGTCGTACCAGTGGGCGGAGGAGGACTCCTCGCCGGCATCGCGGTCGCGGCGCGGGCGACGGCACACGATGTCGAGCTCGTGGGTGTGCAGACGGAGCTCTTCCCGGCGATGCGCGACCTCTTCCACGGGATGGTCGGCCCATCGGGCGCGGACGGCATCAGCATCGCGGACGGCATCGCGGTCACCGAGCCCGGCGAGCTCACGCGCCAGATCCTGGGTGAGCTCGTCGACGACGTGGTGACGGTGCGCGAGGCCTCGATCGAGGAGGCGATCACGCACTACCTCGAGCTCGAGAAGACCGTCGCCGAGGGCGCGGGGCGCGACGCCGCTCGCGTTGCTCCGCGAGGCACCCGACCGCTTCGCGGGCCGGCGTGTCGTGCTCGTGGTGTCGGGCGGGAACGTCGACCCGCGCGTGCTGTCGTCCGTGATCCTGCGTGGGCTCGGGCGTCAGGGTCGCCTGGTTCGGCTCCTGGTCGAAGCCGACGACCAGCCCGGCCAGCTGGCGAGAATCGCGGGCTTGCTCGGCGATGCCGGAGCGAACATCGTGGAGGTCGAGCACGGTCGTCTCACGAGCGAGGTCGCGGTGCGGCGGGCGCGGGTGAGCTTCGTCGTCGAGACGGTCGACGCCGGTCACGCCGAACGCGTCGTGGAGGCCCTGCAGGCGGGCGGCTTCGCGGTCGAGCGGCGAACGCTCTGAATCCGTGGGTACCCCGGTGAACCCGTTGCCGTCGGGGAGACGCCACGAGAAGGGCGGGGCGCCATTGCCCCGGCCTCCCGACGTCGATCGGCTACTCGGATCGTTCGGCCATCGCGGCCCGTTCGAACTCTCTGACGGGCGGTGGACCACCGTTGCCGGACTTGACGCTGGGGATCGGCGAGTAGCCCATGTACGCGTACTCCGGGTGGTAGGCGGGGGCGCCGTGGTCGTGAATGTCGAGACCTTCGAGCTCCCCGGCCTCCGAGATCCGGAGCATGCCGATCGCTTTCAGGGCGAACATCACGAGCAACCCGGCAGCAGCCGTGAAGACGACGATGGTCGCGCTGCCCTTGATCTGTGCCACCAGCTGATTGGCGTTGCCGCCGTAGAACAGACCGGTGACCCTTCCCCCGGACGTGTCGGATCCCGAGGCGCCCGGGAGGCCGTAGTTGCCGACGGCGAAGAGCCCGAGACTCAACGTGCCCCAGATCCCGCCGCGCCGTGCACGGCGAACGCGCCACACGGATCGTCGACCCGGAACCACTCGCGTGAAGTCGACGCCGAGGATCACGATCGACCGCCGGCGATCGCGCCGATGGCGATCGCGCCGGTCGGTGAGACCCAGTAGCACGGACACGTGATCGCAACGAGGCCCGCGAGCAATCCGTTGATGCTGATGCCGACGTCGAACTTCTTCGACCGCGGGTACACCCAGGCCACCGCGACGAGGGCGCCGGCGCACGCCGCGAGCGTCGTGTTCGTTGCGATCCGGCCGATGCCCTCGAAGTCCATCGCCGAGAGCGTGCTACCGGGGTTGAAGCCGTACCAGCCGAACCACAGGATCACGCCGCCGAGCGCGGCGAGGGTCATATTGTGACCGGGTGGCATGCCACCTCCGTCACGCTTGAACTTGCGGCCGAGACGCGGGCCCGAGGGCGATCGCGCCGCAGATGGCGAGTACGCCGCCGACGGTGTGCACCACGGTCGAGCCCGCGAAGTCACGGAACGGCGTGTCCATGGTCGCGAGCCAACCGTTCGGGCCCCACACCCAGTGGCCGAAGATCGGGTAGATGAAGCCGCTCACTGCGATGCTGTAGAGCAGGTCACCCTTGAACGCCGTGCGTCCGACCATCGCGCCCGACACGATCGTGCTCGCGGTGTCGGCGAACGCGAACTGGAAGAGCCAGAAAGCCATGAACGCGACGCCGGTGGTGCCGTACGTGTGCGGAACACCCTGCAGGAAGAAGTAGTGGTAGCCGATCCACCCGTTGCCGGGACCGAACATGAACGCGAAGCCGAACGCGTAGAACAGGATCCCGCAGAGCGCGGTGTCGACGATGCACTCGATCATGATGTTCGACACGTCACGCGTGCGTGCGAAACCGCCCTCGAGCATCATGAACCCGGCCTGCATGAAGAAGACCAGGAACGCGGTGACGAGCACCCACACGGTGTTCAACGGGTTGACGACGTCGGCTGCCTTGACGGCCGCCTGGCTGACAACGGAAGCCCCGGCGTGGGTACTGAAGTACCACGAGAGGCCATAGATCGCAGCCATGACGATCGAGACGCCGATCATCTTGCCGCCGAGTCGGGCGGCGACGTAACGCCGCCGCATCGGATCCCTGAAGTTGACGCGCAACGTGTTGATCATGGACGCCACGATCGGCGCTGCCAGTTGCCCAATGGTGTGCGTGCCATTTCCAGAACTGGTCACGTCGATGACGGGAAGCTGAAGGGCGCCGCGCTGGTCGCGGTCCGGGCGCGCGCGAGGGACCCGGCGCCGCATTGGCCGGGTCCCTCTCCTTCGACTCGTGGACGCTGACGGGCGCGGGGACACCCGCGCCCAGATGGTCCGAAGGGTCAGAGCGCTTCGTCGCCGATCTCACCCGTACGGATCCGTACGGTCATCTCCACCGGTTGGATCCAGAGCTTGCCGTCGCCGATCTGGCCGGTGCGCGCCTTCTCGATGATCGTGTTCGCCACCTTCTCCGTCTCGCCGTCCTTCACGAGCACGTCGAGCCGGACCTTCGGCAGGAAGTCGACGCGGTACTCACCACCCCGGTACACCTCGGAGTGACCGCGTTGGCGGCCGTGACCGCGCACGTCGGTCAACGTCATGCCCGACACATCGAGATCGTCCAAGGCTTCGGTCACCCCTTCCACCAAGTGGGGTTTGATGATCGCGACCACGAGTTTCATGCGCACCTCTTCTTGTTCTCGTCCTCTGGTCCACGCCCTGCGCACGATACGGAGGCATCGTCTCCGCTTCGCTGCTTTCGTATGTCGGGAGTGTGAACGACGCGCCCGCGGCCGTGCCCGACGCGACCCTTCAGACTTTCGTAAGGGGCCCGTGACCGCGGTGTGACCGGCCCCTGACGGTTGCGAAACCGCGTGCCCGTACCTTCAGCGCGGCGGGCCGACAGGAGACCGTCATGGAGGTGAGCGAAATGGTGATCGACATGGACGGCGAAGAGCTGGTCGACGCGCCGGAGGTGGCCGAACGACTGGGGCTGAAGGGATCGCGTCAGGTGCTCGATCTCCGGGTGCACCGGCTCGGCTTCCCCGAGCCGGTCGGACGCCAGGGCCGCAAGCTCATCTGGTCGTGGCCCCAGGTCGAGAGCTGGTCGCACGTGGGCCTGGCGACGCTTGCCGGGGCCTTCTTCGCAGACGTGCCGTCGGGCTGAGCTCGCTTCGTGCCGGGCTCGGAGCCGTGCGATCAGATGGCTCGCCTCGCGCGAGGACAAGGTGCAGGCAGATTCGCAGGAAGCCGTCGCCATCGTCCTCGGTGAGGCGAGCCACACCGAGGACGACGGTCGGGGCCGGTTCGGTTCCCCGGCCTATCGAGAACCCGAGGCGCGGGGATCGCCGGCCAGCGTGAGATCGGTGAACCGGTAGTCGGTGTTCCAGGTGCGCGCCCGATCGAGCACGATCTCGTGCTCGGCGACCGTCAGGACGGGTGCCCCTTGTCGTTGCAGCCGGTCGGCGGCCTGGTGGACATCGCGCACCGTGAACGTGACGCCGGTGACGCACTGGCCGACCGTGTCGAGCTCACGAGCTTGCACGCTCGAGGGGTCGCGCGGGTGCGCGCGAGCTCCACCACCGTGTCCTCACCGAGCAGCACGAACGTCGCATCTCCGTCGGTCAGTGTCGATGCCTGGTCGTCCAGCGCAACCGCGTCGAGGACGTCGGTATAGAAGCGCGCGGCTGCGTCGACGTCGTGTACCACGACGGTGATGTGCGACATCCGCTCGAGTCCGAGCGGATGGCGCTTGGGCCAGAAATCGTCCCGGAACGCCGGCCAGTGGACGCTGAATCGCGGATCGTTCATGTCGGTCCGGAACTCTTCGCTCGGCGCATGGAACTCGAGCATGGCGGGCGTGTCCTTCGGGTGCGCGAACACGGTGTCGTGCGTGCCACCGTCCGTGGTCCGTACTCCGGCTTCAGCGAGGCGCGCGCGCGAGTGCGGGGGCGTTGTCGACGTAGAACGCCATGTTGTGGACGTGCGGCCCGTACTTCTCCATGTAGCGGAACCAGCTCGTGCCTTCCTCGCCATCGGGAGGGGGCAGCGGCTGCATCGGCTCGATCGTGGTCTCGGCGATCACGTAGACCGCGCCATGACGGTGCCAGTGCGGCGAGTAGTTGCGGAGCATGCACAGCGGCGAGAAGACGCTGTTGAAGAAGAACTCGGCGTCACCGATCGAGTCGACGAGCGGCGTGAGGTGGAACAGCTTGCCGATCCGAAACTCCATTGCCCATCCTTCTCGTCGTTCTGCGACAGTTTGGTCTACCAACGAGATCGCCCATTGTCGAAGGGAGTCGCATGACCGTCGAGGTCGAACGGGTCGGCCGGATCCTGGTGATTGCCATCCAGCGGGAAGCGAAGCGCAACGCGATCAACGCCGAGACCACTGCGGGTATCGACGCAGCCATGAACGAGCTCGAAGACGACCCCGACCTGTGGTGTGGCGTCCTGACCGGCACCGCAACGGTCTTCTCGGCCGGGGCCGACCTCGGTGCGGGAACCGGCGATCCCACCGAACGGGGCGGCGAAGCCGGGTTGGTTCGACGGGCGCGCACCAAGCCGCTGATTGCGGCGGTCGAGGGCTACGCGGTCGGAGGAGGGATGGAGCTGGTCCTCTCGTGCGACCTCGTGGTCGCGTCGACGACGGCGTCCTTCGGGCTTCCCGAGGTGAAGCGCGGCCTGATGCCCGACTTCGGGGGAACCTTCCGCAGCGTACGAATGCTTCCGCCGAACGTCGCGCGTGGAGCTTCTTCTCACGGGCGAGTTCCTTCCGGCCGAGCGTGGTGAACGACTTGGCTTCGTCAACGTGCTCACGCGAGCCGGGCCGCGCGCGCGAGGAAGCGATCGTGCTCGCCGAGCAGCGTGTGCGCGCAACGCGCCGATCGCGGTCCGCTCTGCGCTCGCGAGCGCCAACGAAGTGCTCGCGTCGGGTGAGGACACGTACTGGGCGACCAGCGACCGGCTCCACCGGGGACTGGTCGACACCCACGACGTGCGCGAAGGCATCGCCGCGTTCTTCGAGCGCCGTCCGCCGGTGTGGGAGAACCGGTAGCGCCTCAGATCGGTGCGACGGTGTCGAGGGCGAGCAGGTCCTCGAGGAACGCGATCGCCTCGAGCACCGCGACGTCGGCGTGCTGGTGGCCGACGACCTGCAGGCCGATCGGCAGCCCGCTCGCGGTGAAGCCTGCGCACACCGTGCCGGCGGGGGAGCGCGTCATGTTGAACGGCTGCGTGAGCCGGCTCCAGTCGAGCACGAGCTCGCCGTCGATCGTGCCGAGCGGCACGTTGAGCTGCACCGAGACCCTGGAGCCAGCCGACGAGCCGGTCGAGGTCGAGCCCGCGCGTGAGCCGCTCGACGTCGACGTCGCCCTCCGTCAGGAACCGCGCGAGCAGCTCGTCGACGGTCGTCGGCATCGACGCGAGCGGCATCACGCCGCACGTCGTCGGGCAGAGGAGCAGATCGACGTCGGCGAGCGCGTCGACCAGCCTGCCGTTGAGCCGGTGGCACGCGTCCTCGGCCTCGACGAGGTCGACGGCCGAGATCGTGGCCGCCGACATCTCCGCCGCCAAGCACGACGAACGGGTCGAGCTCGGACCACAACGGTGTGTCGCGGAAGCGGCTCGACGGTCCGCCGCGTGTACGTCGACACGAGCGCGCTGATCGACGGGCTGGGATCCTCGTCGAACACCGTCGTCGAGCTCGACCACCTCGGTGCCCGCGGCCTCGAGCTCGCGGACTGCGGCCTCGCACGTGGCGCGGATCTCGCGGTCGACCCGCGCGTAGCCGAGCGTCGGTGACCACGCGACGCGCGCGTGGTGGCGAAGGATCGGCGACCGTCGGGAACCACGGCATCGGCGTCGCGGGGGAGCGAGCGCAGGTCGCGGCGATCGGGCCCGACGACCACGTCGAGCGCGTAGGTGACGTCGCGGATGCGACGGGCCATCACTCCGCGGGTCGAGAGGTGGTGCCAGCCCGGCGCGCCCGGGTCGGCCGTCGGGACCCGCCCGAGCGACGGCTTCAGGCCCGACAGCGCGGTCGCCGACGACGGGATGCGGATCGACCCGCCGCCGTCGGACCCGGTCGCGAGCGGCACCATCCCCGACGCGAGCGCGGCCGACGTTCCGCCCGACGAGCCACCGGGTGTGCGCTCGAGGTCCCACGGGTTGCGGGTGATGCCGAACGTGGGGTTGTCGGTCTGGGGCTTCAGACCGAACTCGGGGGTGTTGGTCTTGCCGACGACGATCGCGCCCGCGGCCTTCAGGCGCGACACGAGCACCGAGTCGCGTATCGACGGCGCGTCGTCGCGCGTGCGTCGCCGAACCGCTCGTCGTGACGAACCCGACCGCGTCTTCCAGATCCTTCACGCCGATCGGGATCCCGGCGAGCGGGCCGACGTCCTCGCCGGCCGCGACTCGACGGTCGACGTCGTCGGCGGCCGCGAGCGCGCCGTCGGCGTCGACCGCGACGAAGGCGTTCACGCGCGGGTTCAGCTCGTCGATCCGCGCGAGCGCGTGCTCGACGAGCTCGCGCGACGAGACGCGCCGGCGGTCACGTCAGCGACGAGATCAGGGAGCGACGTGGTCCGGAAGTCCATGGGTGGCTCGTCCTCTCGCGGAGCGGACTACGGGCAGGTTTGCCGGTACGACTCTCCGCCGAGGTACGTGTCCCACTCGTCACGGCTCAGGTTCCGGCCGGCTTCCGTGCACGCGGCGCGGGCCGCGCGCGGCGGGCTGAGATCCCACTCGCGTACCACGCCGAGGCCCGCCGAGTAGACGACCGTTCCTCGCGCCGACGCGAACACGTACTCGACCTTCGCGCCATGCGGGAGCGCGGCGATCTGCTTCCGCTCACCGACGTCCCAATAGTGCACGGAGCCGTCCGTCGAACTGGTGGCGAGCCGCCGACCGTTGTCGAGCCACGTCAGATCCGTGACGAAACCCGGCGCCACCAGGTCCCGGCCGGCCGGCTGCAGCGTCTTCGTGTCTCGGAGCGAGACCACGCCAGTCAGCGCGTCGACCTGAGCGATCAACTTCTGGTCCGGCGAGATCGCGAGGCTCGACGAGAGCACGTCGGTCATCGTGTGGTCGACCTCCTTGCCGGTGTCGACGTCGAAGACCCGCAGCGATCGGTCGCCCATCGCGGCGGCGATCCTTCCGCCCATCGGGAAACGCGGCGACCGCCGCGAACCGAGTGCCGTCGGGACCGTTGACGACGTGCGTCTCGCGGAGCTGCCCGTTACTCGTGTCGATGATCGCAACGCTCGCCGACGACGAGGGCGAGCGCGGTCGTGGCGGAGCGCGACCAATACCGGTCGCGCGCCTTCCAACACGTCGTGGACGTCGAGCACCGCGGTCTGACGCGAGCCGCGGTAGCGGCGGACCACACCGGTCGCAGTCGGCAACGACGAGGTCGTCACCGCCGAGCGTCGCCGCACTGGCGACGTTCGGAAGGCTGGTCGTCTTGACGACGTTGCCGCTGCGCAGGTGTCCGCGGTTGTCGACCGCGCGCACGGTGACGACCACCGACAGCTTGCCCGGCGAACTGGTGCCCAGCGGTGTCGTTCCCGTACTGCACGATGACGGCCCGGTCGGCCGCGGCGGAGTCGCCGAACTGCAGGGTGCCGTCTGTCGAGATGAGCTTCGATCCCGAATTCGCTGCTCACGCCGGTCGTCGACCACCGAGGTCGTGCCGTCGGCCGACGCGATGAGCGTCACCCCGGTGGTCGGATCGATCGCGGCCGCCAACGGGGTGGCTTCGCGCCGCCCGGCGGGTGCTGAACACGCTGAAGGTCGTTCCGTTCAGCCGCTTGACCCATCCGTCGAGCCCGACGGTCGTGAATCCTCCGTCACCGATCGGGATGACCTGCGTGACCGGCGCCGCGTGCAGTTGCTGGGTTCCGTTCGAGCCGAAGTCGGGACGGAGCGTGAGCGTCTCCGCGTCGAGCACCTGCACCGCGCCGTTCCACTCGCCGACCGCGATCGTGCGACCATCCGCGAGGAACGCGACCGATCGCGCCGCTCGCTCCCAACGTGAACGTCGCCAGCGGTTGCAGCCCGGTCGGTGTGACGCTCCAGGTCTTCAGCTGGTTGTCTGCGGCGCCGAGCGACACCACGCGTCGGCCGTCGGACCGCATCGCGACCGCGTTGACGCCTCCCGGATGAGCGACGACTGCCGGACCGATCGGCGTGTGATCGGCGACCGACCACAACCGGAGCTGGCCACCCTGGTCGCCGACGACGAGCACGCTCCCGTTTTCGTCGCCGCCCATCGCGGACCAGCGCGGAGCCCGAGGAGACCGACCATTGTCCGGTGACCTCGCGCAACGAGTCGTCGAGCTCGTACACCGTGCCACCGCGCGACAGACCGAGTGTCCGCGGACCGAGTTGCAGGAGCGTCTGGAACCGGGAATCGTCGAAGGCCGGTCGCACGCAAGCCGGAGTCGTGCCCTCGCGCCAGCGCTCGATCGAACCGTCGTCGCGGAGCACGACGAACGCCTTGTCGAGCGACTGGTACCCGATCGCCGATCGCCGGCTTGCCGCGGGAGATCACGCGCGGAAGCTGACCCTCGAGCTTCGGCGCCGTTGATGAGGGCTTGTTCGGCTTGGCTGGTGTGGGCGTGGCGCCAGGCTTCGACGGCGAGGAGGATGCCGAGGTCGGGGCGTCGGGTGCCGACTTCGGCGGCTTGACCGGCGAGGCTTTGCGACAGCGCTTGTTGGCGTCGGCTCTCGGCTTTGTCGCGCTGGTCGAGGGCGATGAACGCGCCGATGACCGCGGCGATCGTGAGCAGGAGCAGCATGGCGGCGGCGCCGACCGCGGTACGGACCGTACGACGATGCTGACGGAGCTCTTCACCGACGATCGCGTCCTTGGTCGTGCCCTGTACCGGTGCCGCGATCTCGGCCAGCAGGTCGAGGAATCGGCCGTCGCGGCGTTGGAGCTCGAGGTTGACCGGCGGTCCACGTCGCGTCCACCCAGCGCGGCTCACCGTCGAACGCGCCGCGCAAGCCGGGGCCGGGACCGCGGTGGCGTCCGCGGCCCAGTCGTTGTGCTTCGGTGTCCCAGGGACAGCTGCCGTCGGCGAGCACGACGAGGAGCTGATCGTCGCCGCGGTTCTCCACCCACCAGGCGATCTCGCGTGCCACCCACGGCGACGCGGCCGCCGCCGGGGAGATCACCGCCACGAACCATCGCGATTCCTCGAGCGGTCCCCGGATCGAGTCCCACAGGTCGGCACTCGCGGTCATCACATTGGCGTCACGGAACACCCGCAGTGACCGCCGACGCCACCACGGCTTCCCGATCCGCCCCAGCACCCGACGCGAGCGCGGACGCCAACCCCACATCCTCGTGCGCGTACGACACGAACACATCGAACATCAGGAAGCCGCCGGGCACGTCGTCGACGCGGCACCACCACCCAGGTAGCTCCGGAGCTCGGGCGCATCGCCTTCCGTCTTCAGTTCGGGGCACAGCTTCGAGAGCAGGAATTGCGGGTCGAGGCGCCATCGCAGCAACGCGCCCGTCGCGTCGACGGTGATGAAGCCGTGCGGCACGGTGACGAGGCCGACCACTGTGTGGGCGCGACATTCGCCGCGAGCATGTTGCCGGTGGCGAGGTCCGCGTACGACACGAGGATCGGACTCACCGCGAGAACCCGATCGGCGTCCGAGAAGCCGATCTGCAGCACCGGGCCGTGGTCGGTGGTGATCGGGTCGCGCAGCTGCCGGAGCTGTCCGCCTCCTCGGTCGACAACATGGAGGCGCCCTGCCGCCGTCACCGACGACGAGCTGCTGTCCGGACTGCGCGAACGCGATCCGCCACGCCGGGATGGTGCCGAGACCGAGCTTCGCGATGTCGGCCGTGCCGGAAGCTGTCCCACACGACGAGGCGCCCGTCGTCGAGTCCCACCGCGACAGACTCATCGGACGTCGCGAACGCGGTGATGCGTCGGTGCGCGGGCGCGCGCCACAGGCGGCGGACCGAGCCGTCGCGCGAGACGACGAGGATCTCGGCCGGGTCGGCGGTGGCGTCGGTGCTGACGACCACCGCATCGGCTGCGAACGAGACCTCCGCGTTGCCGGTGACGAGATGCGACTTCTCGACGGTGACATTCCCGGTTCGCGGCGTCGCGGAGCTCGAAGGTGCCGTCGGCGTATCCGAGTGCGACGAGACGGGCCGTGCGATCGAGCGACGCAGAGGTCGGCACCGCGTTGTCGGCACGCGACGCGGTGAACGAACCGACGGCGTGCTGAGCCTGCATGTCCCACACCGTGAAGTCCGCTGCCCGCGGCTGCGAGCAGTACGTTCGGGGCCGCGCTGATCCCGAAGCGAGAGCCCTTCGGGACCTGACCGGCCGGAACCGCGAGAGAATCCGACAAGGCCACCTTGAACGGCACCCATGACATCGTTCCCGCGACGTCGGACGCGACGATCGCGTTCCCCTGCCCGCGATCGCGCTCGGGCTTCCGCCGAGCACGAGTGGGTAGCTCCCGAGTACTTGAGCGGTTGCCGCGTTCCAGACCAGCGTGTTCGCGCTGCCGTTGGCGGAGATGAACAGGTGGTCTCCTTCGGGCACGATCCCTCCGAGCGCACCTCCCGTGAGTGTCCCGGTCCCGGTTCTCGGGCGTGAGGAGGGCGACGACGCTGGACATCGGCGACGCGGTACGCGGCCGAGCCTCCGAGCGTGGACAATGTGGCGAAGAACTGCCCGTCGTTCGTGAACGACACGTCCACGAAGAGGTCGGGCGCCGCGAGCTGACGCCGGACCTCGGTTCCGTCGGTGAGGTTCCAGATCGCGATCGAGGTACGTACCGTCGGTTCCCCGCAGTCGTCGCGCCGGCATGCGAGCCGTCGGAGGACATCGCGGCATGTGTGACGACCGTGTCGCCGACGCACGAGCGGCGAGGACGCGAGCTGCGTCTGCCGCTCGAGGTCCCAGAGTTGCAGGCCCTGCTGCGTCGAGACCATGAGCGTCTTGCCGTCGTCGGTCAGGTCGGCATCGACGACCAGCTGGCCGTCGACCGGGATGGTGAACGTCGAGGGCCGCGCGAGCGACGCCGCGTCCCACACCGCGACGCCACCCGTCACGTCGACCGACACGACACGACGGCCCGACGCGTCGCGCACGAGCGCGGCGATCGATGCTCGATGTGGCGACACCGGCGACTTCGGCACCTTCGCGTCCCTGCCGGCGGACGGGAGCTCCCACGTCGTCAGAGAACCGTCGAGCCGGCCGGCGAGCGCGTAACCGTGTTCCGGCACGTCGACGAGCTCGAGGACCCACGCACCGTTGTCCGGGCGCGCGGAAGCGCTCCGCGGCGGGCAAGGTCTGTTGGGCGGCTGTGATGAGGGCTTGTTCGGCTTGGCTGGTGTGGGCGTGGCGCCAGGCTTCGACGGCGAGGAGGATGCCGAGATCGGGGCGTCGGGTGCCGACTTCGGCGGCTTGACCGGCGAGGCTCTGCGAGAGGGCTTGTTGGCGTCGATTCTCGGCTTTGTCGCGTTGGTCGAGGGCGATCAGCGCGCCGATGACCGCGGCGATCGTGAGCAGGAGCAGCATGGCGGCGGCGCCGACCGCGGTACGGACCGTACGACGATGTTGACGGAGCTCTTCACCGACGATCGCGTCTTTGGTCGTGCCGTGTACCGGTGCTGCGATCTCGGCGAGCAGGTCGAGGAACCGGCCGTCGCGGCGTTGGAGTCGAGGTTGACCGGCGGTCCAGGTCGCGTCCACCGACGCGGCTCACCGTCGAACGCGCCGCGCAAGCCGGAGGCGGACCGCGGTGGCATCCGCGGCCCAGTCGTTGTGTTCGGTGTCCCAGGGACAGCGTGCCGTCGGCGAGCACGACGAGGAGGTGGTCGTCGCCGCGGTTCTCCACCCACCAGGCGATCTCGCGTGCCACCCACGGCGACGCGGCCGCCGCCGGGGAGATCACCGCCACGAACCATCGCGATTCCTCGAGCGGGCCCCGGATCGAGTCCCACAGGTCGGCACTCGCGGTCATCACATTGGCGTCACGGAACACCCGCAGTGACCGACGACGCCACCACGGCTTCCCGATCCGTCCCAGCCCCGACGCGAGCGCGGACGCCAACCCGACATCCTCGTGCGCGTACGAACACAAACACATCGAACATCAGGAACCCCCGCTGGCCCAGTGCAGTATTGCAGCCAGCCGTTCCGTGTTCTGTTCGTGACCGTCAGAGGGACGCGCGCTCGGTTGGTGTCGCGGCGTCGAGCGCGGCGGGCGTGGCTGAGCCCGATACCGACGACGAGCGCCTCCAGCGCAACGACCCAGCTCTCGTAGTACGGACGATCGGGCGCGTCGGCGATCGGCCTCGATGAGGCGGAGCCGGAACGTATCCCAGGGAAGGTCGAGTCGCTCGACGAGGGCGACTGCGAGCGCGAGTGCTCGCGCCTCCCACGGTGCCGCGAACATCAGCTCGCCGTTGTCGCGTGGCAGCGCGCCGAGGCCGTCCATCAGCGCGACGGTGTCGGGCAATTCCGCGCTCACAGGCGTTCCACTCCGATCATCGAGTCGCGGGTGACGAGGGCGGCCAGCTCGTCCTCGGAGGCCGCGCCGGTGCCGGACGGCCGTTCGGGGAGCACGAGGTAACGGACCTCGGCGCTCGAGTCCCATACCGCGGATCTCGACGTCGTCGGGCACCGCGGTGCCCATCTCGGCGAGCAACACGCGTGGCTCGCGCACGGCGCGGGACCGGTAGGCGGGCGCCTTGTACCACGCAGGCGGCAAGCCGAGCGTGGGCCACGGGTAGCACGAGCACAGCGTGCAGACGACGAGGTTGTGCACGTGGGGTGTGTTCTCGACCACGACCATGTGGTCGCCCTCGGGACCGCTGAAGCCGAGCTCGGCGATCGCGGCAGTGCCGTCGGCGAGCAGGCGCGCCTTGTAGTCGGGATCGACCCACGCGCGGGCCACGACCTTGGCGCCGTTGAGTGGGCCCAGGTTGTCTTCGAAGTTCGCGACGATCGCGTCGAGCATCTCCGTGTCGAACATGCCGTGTTCCACGAGCACCGACTCGATCGCGGCGACGCGCGCTTCGACGGGGGCGAGCGGCTCGGGATGGTGCGAGTGATCGTTCACAGACTCTCCTCGAGGTAGCGCTCCCAGAGGTCGACGTGGATTACCTCAGCCTCGGCGCCGCCCTCTCCCCACAGCTCTCGCGCCGTGAAGCGCACCGAATACGTCGGATCGAGCACACGACCGCCGCCGTGCGCTTCGAAGTCGGGCACGTTGTGAGCGCCATCGACGCGCACGACGACGCCGCCTTTCCCTTGCACGTATCGTGGCGCACGGGTGTGACCGGCCGGGTGCCACTCGCGCACCCGAACCGCGTCGCCGACTGCGAAGCGAGGTTCCGTGCGATCGGGTTCCGGGACCGCGGGGGCCGTGCCCCGGTCGGGGCGCGAGAGCGGGAACTTCCCACCGGCGCGGCGGTCGAGCTCCTGGCCCGACACGAGGCCCGATTCCACGATCAGCGTCGACCAACCGGTCAGCCAGTGTTCGTAGTACGACGTCGAGAGGTACTGCGCCGGGTCCATTCGTTCGATGCTGTGCCGGAACGCGCCGCCCGTTGGCTGCAGCGTGATCGCCGCGGCCAAGCTGAGCCGGAACGCTCGCCGTTCCCAGTCCTCGTGGAACACGGGCTCGTCCCGCTCGATCTCCACCGGGCCGAAGCCCTCGAGACCGCCGAGGTCGTGGACACCGTCCATGGCGTCAGCTTCCCACGCCGGAGGCGGACCGGGCCCGAACGCGGCCACCGGGAGAGACCAGACCACAGGCCTCTCCCGGTGTCGCGGGGGAATTGGACCGCGCCCGGAGAGCATGGGCCTTCCGACCTGAGGCTCCGCTGAAAGCGCCTTCGCCGTGCGTTCATCGGAATTTCAGGAAGTGCACGCGACGATTGCGGCCGGGGAGGGAACGCATGCGCGTGCTCGTGGTCGAGGACGAGAAGAAGGTGGCGTCAGCCGTTCGGCGGGGTCTCGAGGCGGAGGGCTTCGCGGTCGACGTCGCGCTCAACGGGCCGGATGGGGTCTGGCTCGCCACCGAGAACGACTACGACGTGATCGTGCTCGACATCATGTTGCCGGGGATGAACGGCTACAAGGTGTGCGAGCAGCTCCGCGAAGCCGGTGACTGGACCCCGATCCTGATGCTCACCGCCAAGGACGGCGAGTACGACCAGGCCGAAGCGCTCGACACGGGTGCCGACGACTACCTGACGAAGCCGTTCTCCTTCGTCGTGCTGCTCGCCCGTCTGCGTGCGCTCCTGCGCCGGACCGGTCGTGCCGCTCCCGTGGTCTACGAGGCCGGCGACCTGAAGCTCGATCCGGTGAAGCACCGCTGCACGCGCGGCGACGTGGAAGTACCGCTCACTGCACGCGAGTTCGCGGTGCTCGAGTTCTTGCTGCGGCACGCCGGTGAGGCGGTGAGCAAGACGGAAATCCTCGACAACGTGTGGGACTTCGCGTTCGAGGGCGATCCGAACATCGTCGAGGTCTACATGCGCCACCTGCGCAGGAAGCTCGACGAACCGTTCGGTCGCCAACTGATCCAGACGATCCGCGGAGCCGGCTACCGACTCGACCCGGCTGGCGGATGACGTGCGCCGTCTGGCCACTGTGCGCATTCGCGTGACAATCGGGGCGGTCGTCGTGGTGGCGATCGCGCTCACCGCGGGCGGCGCGTGGCTCGTGCGTGCGCAGCGCCAGGACCTCACCGCGGACATCGAGACGACCGCGCGCCTGCGATCCCGCGACGTCGCCGCGACCGTTGCCGACGGGGAGCTCACCGGTAGGTTGGCCGTACCGCGTGGTGACGAGAACCTCGTGCAGGTCGTCGATGCCAACGGCACGATCGTCGCGGCTTCGACGAACGTCGGGACCGAGTTCCGGATCAGCCACCTGAACCCCGGCCGCGACGGGTACGCCGTCGGCACGATCAATCACCTTCCGGAGGGCGACGTGCCCTTCCGCGTCGTCGCGCGGCGCGTGCAAACCAAGAACGCGAACTACACCGTCTACGTCGCGGGCAGTCTCGAGCCCGTCGAGCACAGCACCGACAGTCTGATCCGTCTGCTGTTCATCGGTCTTCCGATCTTGCTCTTCCTCGTCGGCGCCACCACGTGGGTGGTGATCGCACGCGCGCTGCATCCGGTCGAGGCGATCCGCGCGGAGGTCGAGGCGATCGGTGCCGAAGATCTCGCACGTCGGGTTCCCGAACCACGCACCGCCGACGAGATCGCCCGGCTCGCCCACACGATGAACGCGATGCTCGCCCGGCTCGACCTTGCCACCGACCGACAGAGTCGGTTCGTGGCCGACGCCAGTCACGAGCTGCGCGGCCCGCTCACCGGGATCCGCACGCAGCTCGAGGTCGACCTCGCGCATCCGGAGCGGGCCGATTGGCAGGCGACCGATCGCGAAGTGCTCGACGACACCGTTCGACTCCAGCGGCTCGTCGACGATCTCCTCGCCCTCGCACGTGCGGATGCCGCGGGTCTCGGAACGGTCACACCGGGAGCCGGTCGATCTCGACGAGATCGTGTTGAGCGAGGCGCGCCGGCTGCGGGGGAGGACGGCGCATCGCGTCGACACGACGAGAGTGTCGGGCGCGCAGCTCGACGGAAACCCGGACGAGCTCGCGCGGGCGGTGCGGAACCTGTTCGACAACGCGGCGCGACACGCGGCGTCCGACGATCACCGTCGCGCTCGACGAGACGGACCGGCGATCAGGCTGACCGTCGCCGACGACGGGCCGGGAGTGCCCGTCGAGCAACGCGAGCGGATCTTCGAGCGCTTCACCGCGACTCGACGACGCGCGGACTCGCGACACGGGCGGCACCGGCCTGGGCCTCGCCATCACCCACGACATCGTCACTGCGCACGGTGGGACCATCGCTCTGGAGGGCACGTCCGGAGCACGATTCGTCGTCGTGTTCCCCCTGCAGGACCGTCGCTTCAGCGTGGGTTCAGCCGTTCGCGCGCACCCTGCCGTGCGTGGGGCACGCGACGGCGCGTCGGGCGTCGCAGCAGTTCACCGAGCGGCAACGTGCGGCGCATAGTTGGATCGCGCCCACGGCGCTGATCGCGACGGCGGTCGCCCTTGCGTGTGTCCTGGGCTACGGCCCCAATCTGCCCGTCGAGATCCACGTCCTGCTCGTGCTCGGCGCGTGCGCCGGATACGTCGGGATGAATGCCGCGCACCGGCGGTGGGGCGGGCTCTCGATCCGGCTCGTCGCACTGGCCGTGGCCGGATACTGCGCGGTCGCGGTACTGGAGCCGCCGCGTGAGACCGGAGATCTCTTCTGGTATGCGATCTACGGTCGCATCGTCGCCGTGTACCACTCGAGCCCGTACACGCGCGTGCCCGCGTCCTTTCCGCACGATCCCCTGCTGAGGATCACGGGCCACGGCTGGGCGCACGTGCCGTCGGTCTACGGTCCGTTGTTCACCGGGCTCTCGGCGGCCGCGTCGACCATGTTGGGCACGGCGGAAGTCCCGACCCGGGTGTTCTACCAACTCCTCGCGACCGCTGCGCTGCTCGCCGCGTGCGTGCTCGTCTGGCGTCGCACCAGATCGGCGGGTGCCGTCGCGTTTCTCGCGGTGAATCCCGCCGTCGCGATCTATCTCGTGAACGGAGGCCGCAACGACATCCTCGTCGGGCTCGCCATGCTCGGCGCGCTGGTCCTGTCGTACCGTGGCCGGGACACGGCCGCCGGTGTCGTCGGCGGGCTCGGCGCGCTCGTCAAGCTCACCGGAGTGGTCGGCGTGGTTGCCCTGATCGTGTCGACCTCTGCCCTCCGCGGCCGTCGACCCGCGCGCCGCATCGGGGTTGCGGCAGTCACGGTGGTGGGCTCCGGCTACCTGCTCGCGGGGCCGACGGCGCTGTTCACCCCGATGCGGACGGCGGGAGCGGCGTACTCGAAGGCATCGGTCTGGCAGGCGTTCCCGATGCTCGGGTCCCATTTTCCGAGCACGCACGTCGCGATCGCCCTGCTCGCCTTGCCCTGCCTGCTCGTCATCCTCGCGTGCGCGAACGATCCGGTGGCATGCGTCACTGGCGGGCTCACCGCGCTCACCCTCGGAGCTGCGTACATGTTGCCGGGCTATGCCGGGTGGGCCGTCCCCTCGGCTTCGCTCGATCCCACGAGCCGCATCTCGCGGATCGCGGCGGCCGAGGGTGTCGTCCTCGTCGCCGCGTACGAAGTGTTCCGTCATCCGTTCGGGGGCCCGATCGGTGACGCGCTCACCGCAATCGCGACGATCGGTGCACCGCTCGCGGTGCTCGCGCTCCTGGTCTTGTTGTTGGCTGACGGTGTGCGGCGACGCCCGTCACGGCGCGTTGCGACGGAGGGTGGCCTGTCCGTGCGTCGCTTCGACGGCGGCGACGATCTGATCGGCCCCCGGAAGCTCACCGCGTAGATAGCGGTTCCAGAATGCGGTGGTCGCAGCGTCGACGAGCGCAGCCTCCCGGCCGCGGGGGATCTCGAATGGTGGCGAATGTTGGGCGCCGCGCAGCGTGATGAACCACTTCGGCGGCGCCAGCTGAGGGTACACGCCGGTGCTGTTGTGGTAACCGGGGTCCTGGTCCCCCTGCACGAGCATCACCGGGATGTTCTGGCGGACGTACGTACCTCCGGGGAAGCCGCGACGGACCGCCGCCATCAGGATCGCCGCTCCAATTTCTCGGGTCCCGGCAGCAGGTGTTGGAGACGAGGCCGAACACGGTCATCCCGCCGAGCGACATGCCCGCGGCGCCGATGTGTCGAGGATCGATCAGATCGTGGAGCAGGCTCGTCGGATCGGCGGCGAGCTCGAGCAGCCGGTCGATCACGAAGCGGGCGTCCGCGGCTTGACGCGCGACCGCAGCACCTGTCGGTGTGTCGTCCGCGTCCTTGTCGGTGACCAGGAAGAACGGTGCCGCCACGACGTATCCGGCAGCCGCCCACGCGTCGAGGAGAGGTCGGAGCGCGCTCGGATCACCGTCGCGTCCGTGCACTGCGAGCAGCAGTGGCATCGGCGCCGTTGCTCCCGTCGGGAAATGGACCGCGGTCGCGGCACGCGACACGGCCGCTTCACGAAGGTGAAGAGGATCCTCGTGATCCCCGGAGTCTCGTCGCCGCCGATGACGGGCGCCCGGGCCGGCGAGTCCGACGCGGGACAGTGCGAGCTCGACACGGCAAGGGGCGACGCGGCCGGGGCGCTCGTCCACGCGTTGACGATGACGAGCACGGCGCCGAACCCGATGGCAACACCGCGCCAGGATCTCGACGCACCCGGTTGCCGGTTCAGCGCCCCTTCAGCGCTTCGTGCCAACACTGGCGAGTATGTCGCATCGAGAGGAGCAGCGGTGGACTCGCAGATGCCCGGAGACGCCGAAGTGACCGCCCTCGCCCGTGCCCGCGGCTACGACCTGATCCACGCGCGAAACGGACACCGGCAACCTCGTCTGGACCTGGAGGGGCACGGGTGAATCGCCCCAGCCGTCCTTCCTCCAACGCTCGCAGGCTGTCGCCTACATGCACGACCGTCTCGTCTGACCGGTCGACCCGCGTCTGCTAGGCCGTTCGCGTCGGGTCCGACCAGGCGGGAGCGTGCGATGGCCGAGACGGAAGACGACCCGGGTCAGACGGTTGGGGGGAGAACGAGGGAGGTGCTGAGGCGGCTGACGTCGTCCGATGTTCACCGGGCCACGAGAGCGCTGCCGTCGAAGACCCAGCAGCAGCTCGCTCGAACGGTCGGAGTGCCGATCACCGTCCTCACCTCGGCGAGCAACGCGGCCGACCTCGTCCGCCGGCGTGCTCGTCGCTTCGACACCGCGAAGGTCTCCGCGCTGGGGCGGGATCTGGCGGAGGCCTGTGTCACCCACACGATTGCCGCGCTCGGCGACCGATACGACAACCCCTCCTACGAGGATCTCCGCGGCGCGCTCGAGCCGATCTGCGCGCGTTGGGGTGTTCCGTTGGTGACGCTCATGCTGGCCGCGACCGCCGACGGCGACTTCAACGCGAGCGCAGCATGCGGACGGCTGCTCGACGAGGACCCTCGATTCGCGCTCGACGCGGTCGGCCCGGAGCAAGTGGACGCGCCACCCTCGTCGATCGGAGCGTCTCTCTCGTCGGTCACCGAAGCCGAGCGCGAAGCCAAGCGTGAACAACGCCGGCAACGGCGAGACGCGAAGAAGGCGAAGCGGCCCGCGCAGCACGCGGAACCGCGATCGTACCGGCGAGCGCGTGACGACGCGCCGGTCGATGCCGCCTTGCCGGCCGCGGCGAGTTCGGTCACGAGCCCGCCGGCCGCGCCGCCACTCACGGTGCAAGGACGCCCGGTGTCGACTTCGTCGGCTCCGATCCGCCGGGTCACGGTCGTCGGCAAGTACGAAGGCCTCCGCTACGACGACGAGCTCGTCGGTGCTGTCGTGCACGCGTTCATCCCGTTCGGCGACCCCATCGTCGAAGCCGAGGACGGCAAGACGCGTCCGTGCATCGTCATCGCGGCGTGCGCGCCCGACTCACTCGTCGTGCGGCCGTGCTACTCCGAAGGCGGTGTGCGAGCCGGAGACTGGCGCTCGGTCCGGGTCACCAACCCCGTCGCCGCCGGTCTCGACAAGGACTCGTACGTGTCCACCGAGGAATTCGTGGTCGATCGATCCGAGAGCCTGCCTGTGCGCGGCTGGCTCGCGCGTGACGACTGGAACGCGCTGTGAGGTAGGTGTACGTCGAGTCGTATGCTGCGGTCTGCGTCGGCGGGCTTGCGGGTGGGGAGAAGGCATGTCAGAGCGCATCCGGCAGACGCCCCGTACAAGAAGGTGCACGGCTGCCTCGTGGGCGCCGCGACGCGCCGGTGCCGTCCTGTCCCTGAGCACGTGAGGGTACCCCTGTCGGTCCTCGACCTCGCGCCGGTCGGCCAGGGGTCGACTCCCGCGGACGCGCTCCAGAACTCCACCGACCTGGTGCGAGAGGTGGAACGGCTCGGGTACCGGCGTCATTGGGTGGCCGAGCACCACAACATGCCCGGCATCGCGAGCTCCTCGCCGCCCGTCCTGCTCGCGCATCTCGCCGCGGTCACGTCGACCATCCGCGTGGGATCGGGTGGTCTGATGCTGCCCAACCACGCGTCGCTCGCGGTCGCCGAGCAGTTCGGGATGCTCGAGGCGCTCCATCCCGGCCGCATCGACCTCGGCATCGGTCGCGCCCCCGGCACCGATCCGGTCACCGCGCGTGCACTCCGGCGTTCCCCCGGGTTGCCGACAGCCGACGAGTTCCCCGAACAGCTCGGCGAGTTGCTCGGCTACTTCTCGGGTTCGTTCCCCGAACGCCACCCCTACGCGGACATCGACGCGGTTCCGGCGCGCGGCTATCGACCTGCCATCTGGCTGCTCGGATCGAGCACGTACAGCGCGCACGCGGCCGGGGTGCTCGGTATGCCGTTCTCGTTCGCGTACCACTTCGCACCGGCGGCGCTGATGGATGCGCTGGCCACGTACCGGGCCACGTTCCAGCCTTCGGACGATCTCGACGCGCCGTACGTGATGCTCGGCGTCGCCGTCGTGTGCGCGGAAACTGACGAGCGCGCGCAGTGGTTGGCGAGCCCGGGCGCACTCGCCTTCATCCGCCTCCGTTCGGGACGGCCCGGTGTGTACCCCACGCCCGAGGAGGCGGCCGAGTACCGCTACACGCCGTTCGAACGGGAGATGATCAAGGACCGTATGTCGTCGCAGTTCGTGGGAGACACGGCTTCGGTGCGGGCGCGGCTCGAGGAGCTCGTCGAGCGCACCGGCGCCGACGAGCTCATCGTGACCACGATGACGCACGGCCACGCGGATCGCGTCGCGTCGTATCGTCTTCTCGCGCGCGAGTGGGGGCTCGAGCGGGCGAGCCGTGCCGACGCGGCGAACGCCCCGGCTGAGTACGCCGTGCGCGGCGGTACGATCAGCGCCCATGAGCGAAGTCACGGAGGACGAGGTCCGCGAGCGGGTCGAGCAACTCATCGCCGAGCACGGCGACGACGACATGACCAACTTCCTCGGCGCCCAGTTCGACGCCGGGCTCGCGCGGATGGACTACCCGACCGGGCACGGTGGGCTCGACGCCGAGCCGAAGCTCCAGGAGATCGTGGACGCTGCCCTCGAGAAGATCGGACGCCGCTATCCGTGGCTGCGCAACCCGATGGGCATCGGCATGTGCGGCCCGACGATCGTCGCCCGCGGCACCGACGAGCAGCGCGACCGCTTCCTACGCCCGATCTTCACCGCCGAGGAGATCTGGTGCCAGCTGTTCAGCGAGCCGGGCGCCGGTTCCGACGTGGCCGGGCTTGCCACGCGTGCGGTTGCCGACGGCGACGAGTGGGTGGTGAACGGTTCGAAGATCTGGACGTCGATGGCACATCAGGCGAAGTGGGGGCTGCTGCTGGCGCGCACCGATCCGGAGGCCCCGAAGCACAAAGGGCTCACCGCGTTCATCATCGACATGCACCAACCGGAGGTGGAGGTGCGGCCGATTCGCAGCATGGCCGGCGCGTCCGGCTTCAACGAGGTCTTCTTCACGGACGCGAGGATCCCCGATTCGATGCGCGTCGGCGACGTCGGCGACGGCTGGCGCGTGGCCAACGCGACCTTGATGAACGAGCGAGTATCGATCGGGAGCGAAGCTGCTCCGCGCGGCTCCGGACCGATCGCCGGAGCGGTCGCGGCGTGGAAGCGGTGCGAATTCGAGACCCCGGCGCGGCGCGAGCAGCTCATCAAGCTCTGGATCGACGCCGAGTTGCTGCGCCTCGGCAGCCTGCGCGGCGCAAGCGAGGCGGGAGAAGGGGGTCCCGGGCCCCGAAGGCTCGGTGCTCAAGCTCCTGTCGGGCCGCGTGCGGTTCGGGAGTGAGCGAGATGGTGGTCGACGCTGATGGGCGCCGACGGAATGCTGTGCGCGCCCTATACCCGTGGCGACGCCGACGAGGGTGAGATGCGCGCCGGCGACCCCGTGCTGGCGTTCGTCGGGTCGCCGGGCGGCACGATCGCCGGCGGCACGACCGAGATCCAGAAGAACATCGTGGGGGAGCGTGTGCTCGGTCTGCCGCGGGAACCCGGATTCGACCCCAACACACCGTGGAGCGAGATCCCGCGCAACTGAGCCGGCGCACGAGGCGGGCACGAGGCCGGTAGCCTCCGAGGACGCATGGACTTGAGCGACGAGGAACGTGCCCTGCTCCTGGCCGCGTTGTTCGAGCTGCGGATCAAGCACGCCGAGGATGCCGACAAAGCCGCGCAGATCGAGGGACTCGTTCCGAAACTCGGTGGCGATCCGGACACCGCGTTCTTCGGCGTGTACCGGCACTCGGCCGACAATGGTGCAGTGCCCGCACCTGAGTATCCGGCCGACGAGACCGACGAAGGGTGACCTCCTGCTCGGGATGGCGCTCGCAGAGTCGGGTCAGGGATAGATGCGCTCGACGGCCTGGCGGCCCTTGCTGTCGGGTGGCAGGTTCAGGTCGATCGCCCAGATGTTGTCGGGATGGCTCCCCTCGGGCGGGTTCTCGGCCAGCCACTGACGCCATCCTGCCGCGCTCCGGAGCGTCCAGTGGATGACGGCAAGGTGCGTCTCGTACCCGGCCGCGCCGGCCCGAGCGAGTGTGTCGCCCTTCGACGCGACCGCCTTCGCGAAGCGACTGTGGCTCGCAGGTCCGAGCTCCCAGTTCGCGGCGACGTGGTACGGGTGAACGGTGAGCGCCGGCCCGTCCTCCGTGTGGCGGACGGTGACGCCACCGGCGAGATCGACACGCGAACCAACCCCTTGGGCGTCACAGGTCGCGATCGCGCCGACGAGGTCGTCGATCTTCTGATCCTTCATGCGTGCGGCGATGCCGGTGTCGAACCCGACGGTGTACCGACCGACGAGCGTGGGATGCTCTCGGTGCACGGCCGCTTCGACCCGGTCGCACAGCCTGTCCCACCCGTCCGCGGTTTCGGGTATGACCTCGTCCCACGCGTGCGAACGAACGCGATGGCGAGCCACCCTCCGTCGACGCGTGGACGGCGTAGTCGAAGGTCTGCTCAGGATGATTCGGGTTCACGCCGTCGACCGGTTCGGCGGACTCGGCGACGATCGCAGCGAGGTGCGGAAGGAGTAGCGACAGTGCTTCGGGGGAGAATTCGTCCATGAGCTCGCGTTCCTCGGCGTGGGTCACGCAGTCTTGTGGCAGACGTAGTAGTTGTTCATGGGATCGCCCGGCAGGGTGTGGACGTGGATCGGACCGAACCCGGCGTCCGTGAACAGCTCCCGGGCCTTGTGAGCGCCCCACATCGCGCCGAGGCCTTCACCGTCGTAGGCGAGCGAGACCGTCATGCAGTGCATGCAACTCACCGTGTAGCCGAACGTACCCATCGGGTGGTCGGCATTCTCGCCGACGTGGCTGGACGCCTGGATGTCGACGCAGAGCCAGTGCCCGCCGGGCTTGAGCGCGTCGTGGATTCCTTGTACGACGGCGCGCGGCTTCGCCTGGTCGTGGATCGCGTCGAAGGTCGTGATGAAGTCGAATTGGCGGGACCCGTCGAGCGTGGCGACGTCCTTCGCTTCGAAGACTGCGTTGTCGAGCCCCCATTCCGCGGCCTCGGCGCGGCCGCGCTCGAGCGCCTCGTCGGAGAAGTCGAACCCGACGAAGCGAGACTTCGGGAACGCCCTGGCCATGACGTTGATCGCGTGCCCCGAGCCGGTCCCGATGTCGGCGACGTCGATGCCCTCCTCGGACAGCCGCTCGACGATCCCCGGCACCAACGGCAGCGTCAGGCTCAGGAGGTTGGCGTCGAAGACGCCGCCCGAGATGTCGGCCATCGCCTCGTGGAATCTGGTGTACGACGAGTACGGCACCCCGCCGCCGTTGCGGAACTTGTCGACCACCTCGTCCTCGACGGCCGCGATCAGCGGAATGAACTGCATGACAGCGGCGAAGTTGTTCGGTCCCGCGGCTCTGGTGGTGAGCGCCGCATGCTCGGGGGGAAGGACGTAGGCGCCCCGGCCGCCGTCGTAGTCGACCACCCCGGCTGTCACCATCGCGCCGAGCCACTCCCGCACGTAGCGTTCGTCGAGCCCGGCGGCCTCCGCGATCTCGTCGGACGTCGACGGGGGGAGCCCGGCCATCGTGTCGAGGAGTCCCGCTCGGTGTCCGATGCTGAGCATCAGCGCCGCGGCCCCGGCGTTCAGGATGCTGCCCATCCTCGCCCCGAACGCCTCGACCTTGGCCATGTCCATTTCGGTCGCGGTCATCGCACACCTCCGCTCCGCCGCGAACCTCAGGGCTGATCGTAAGGTCTACTCGGTCCGGAGTGTCCCTGCGGACGCACGCGTTGGGGAGTGGCAGCCACCCGCTACGCGATCGTGGCGAGGAACCCTTCGATCTCGCCGGGGTGCTCGTACTCGAGGCGGCCGACATCGACGAGCGCGGCGTCGATGTCGAGGCGCGGGACCGGTTGCGGCCGACAGCAGTACACGTACGACGTGGCGCAGTAGTCGTCGACCCGCTCGGCGAGCCCTCCACCGGCCATGACCGACGACGGTTCGCCGCTCCGCCAACCCGCGCCCGCCGGCGGATTCGTGCGCCGGTACTCCGCCATCGCCGCTTCCTGGCCTTTCGCGAAGAACATGGCGCCGATCTGTTGGATGGTCACGCGCAGCTCGGAGGAGTACATGATCGGATCGGCGAGGTGCCAGCGGTAGAAACCCACGAAGTCGACGGGCGCGAAGAACTGCGTCGCCGATCCGGGGCCGACCACGAGCGGCGCACCGGCACAGTGCGCGCTGTGCGCCGCGAGGCCCCATGCGCTCCCGATGTAGTCCTCGAGCCCGGTTCCGCAGATGGTCGGGTACTCCGCGTCGCCGTCGCGGTAGACCTTCATCTCGCCTTCGCCGTACCACATCCCCGGGTCGAGGATGCGCACGCCCACGTTGCAGCCGACGAACCTCCCGGGACCGTCGAGTCCTTCGGCGATGACGAAGTCGCGCCGGAGCACGGTGGGATTCTCGCGACGGAACGTGACGTGCAGGATGCCGTCGTTCTGGTCGATCGCCGGCTCGAGCGTGTAGTCGATCTGGTAGTACAGCAACACCGGGGCCGGCGCCGAGTTCGTGACCTCCACGCGCACGTGTCGGGCAAACGGCATCGGGAGGTACGAGTTGAATCCCCGACCTTCTTGCGCAGAGGTCAACGCCGACGTGTACGGCACCGGGCGCCCGTGCGGGAGCCCGAAGAAGTCGAGGCACGGAACGGAAACGCTCGGCTCGCCCGCGCCGTCGTAGAACACCTCCATCCAGAGGGCGCGCATCGTCTCGGGCGGTGCCGGCGGGAACGTCATCCAGATGTGGCGGAGCGTTCCCGGCCCGTCGAGATCGGCGAGCACAACCATCTCGCCCGGACCAATGGTCGAGCTCGGGCGGCCCTTGCGACCGTTGTGGGTCTGGCCACCGGATCCGCGCGCACCGGTCGGGTTCTCGAAGGTGACCGACCGGCTGTCGAGCGACGAGTCGACGCGTGAGGGTGTGAGGAACATGACGCGTGTTCTACTCGCTCACGGCAGACTGGGAGCCGCCATGTCCATCGAGCCCACCGTCGGACCCCTGATCTGCGGCACCGCCTCGTACGTCGACGGCACCTACGTCTGGACCGACTACGCGTACGACGACACCGGCGCCTCCGCGTCCGAGCTGGGTGGAGGCGCCGAGCCGTATCCCGAGGACGGTGCGAACACCGCCGACCTCATCCAGCTCCAGCTGGGGCCCACCGACGACGGGCTGCGCATCCGCGCGGTGCTCCAGACCTTGAACGATCCCACGGTTCCCGTGCTCGCTGTCGGCTTCGACACCGATTGCGACCCCGCGACGGGGGCCGCGAGCCTGCCCGGCAACCGTTGGCGTGCCGACCCGCCCCTCGGGCTCGAATGGATCGTGATCGTGTCGGGAGACGGCGACGGCGGCGAGCTGCGTCGATTCGCCGACGGCGGATGGAACCTGGCCGCGACGTTCCCGGCCACGATCGATCCGTCGACGCAGGTGCTCGAGACCACCGTGCCGCGTGCGGTGCTCGACCCCGGCCGCGCGACGTGGCGTGTGGTCGCGGCGCTGGGGATCGTGCACGAGGGCGCGTCGTTCCTCGACGGCGACGTGCCCATCTACGACCTTGCGTTCGTCGGAGGCGAGAGCCCCGCGCGCCCGCACGGCGCGGCGAACGCATGGCAGGACCGCAACCAGGCCGACATCCTGTCCGGACGGTTCCCGTCCGACGACGCGGTCGCGACCGTCGATTTCGCCCTATTGGCGGGCGGCGACAACGTGATCGCCGAGGCGCGCGCGCCGGGCACGCACACCTATCTCTACCGCTCCGCGCTCGATCTCGGCGGCGGCATCCAACCATGGCCGCGCACGCACAACCCCGAGCTGTGGACCAAGTTCGGGATGCCGGCACCGCCTCGGGCACCGTGGAAGATCCACGCAGGCACGTACCAGCCGTACGGCGTGTGGATTCCCGAGCGCCTCACGAGGCCGGCGCCGCTCATCGTGTTCCTCCACGGCACGGGCAGCAACCACCTGAGCAACGCGTCCCGAAGCTTCTTCGGTCCCGGGCGCTTCGACGTGCCGGCGATCGTGGTCGAACCGCTCGGGCGCGGTGGGAGCTGCGGCTACTACGGCCCTGCAGAGCAGGACGTACTCGACGTCATGGACGACATCGCGGCGCGCTTCGACATCGACGAAGACCGCGTGATCCTGAGCGGAATATCCCAGGGCGGCTTCGCCACGTTCCGCATCGGCGAGCTGTACCCCGACCGCTTCTCGGCGCTCGTCCCGCTCGTGGGACAGAGCGCGCTCGTTCCCGAGATCGAGATGATGATCTCGGGCGGCGAGCCGTTCATGCCCGACGCGCTCGAGAACCTGCGCAACGTGCCGATCCGGATGGTCAACGGCAGGCTCGACCCGCAGAAGAACGCGTTCGCGGGCAACGTCCCCGACCTCGACGCGCTCGCGTTGCACAAGTTGGAGTACGACTTCCGCTACTGGCAGCTGCTCCGTCGCGGCCACGAGGTGGTCCCGGAGCTGACGAACGGCGTGTTCCTCGAGGTGCTCGACCTCCCGCGCGACCCGAATCCGGCGCGGGTGGTGTTCTCGGTGGAACCGTTCCTCGACGCGTGCGACCCCGTCACGGGGCTCGAGCTCCGACACGATTCCGCGTACTGGCTCTCGGGTGTGACCGTGCGCGGCAGCAGCTCTCGAGCGCGGCGACAAGGGCACCGTCGACGCGACGACGCTGGCGCGCGCCGATCGGATGCGGGTTCCACATCCGTACGCGATCGTCAGCGACAACATCCGGCAGCCCCGCGACCTCGTCGGCCCGAACCCGCAGGCGCACGGCTTCGACGAGTGGGTGGAGCAGGGGATCACGTTCACGCCCGGCCCGCCGCAGCCCGTCGAGAACGGCTTCCGGGCAACGCTCACGAGGGTCGCGACGGCCAGGTTCGATCTCGCTCGCATGGGCCTCGATCCCGCACGCGAGCTCACCATCACCATCGCCGGCGACGGCCGGTCCGAGCTGACGCTCATGGGCGGATGGCGCGGCGCCATCGAGGTACGCACCGGCTCGTCGTCGGAGTTCGTGAAACCCGACGGCGACACGCTCACCCTTGCGCGCGACTTCCGGGGCGAGGAGACGTTGGTGCTCACGCCTGCTCGGTGATCACACCCTCGTGGCGTGACGCGCTCCACGCGTGCCAGAGCTCGCGCGTACACCGCCTCGGGATCGGCGATCAGCTCCGAGTGGTGCCCGCTCGCGACGATCCGACCCTCCTCGAGCACGATGACGCGGTCGGCGCGTTCGGCGACGTCGAGCCGGTGCACGATCGTGACCACCGTGCGCCGTCCGAGCGCAGCATCGAGGTGGCGTTCGGTGCGTGCGGCCGCAACCGGGTCGAGCTCCGCGGTGGCCTCGTCGAGGACGACGACGGCCGGATCGAGGCACACGAGCCGGGCGAGCGCGAGCTGCTGCGCGCGCACCGTCGAGACGTGCTGATGGCCGACCCCGATCTGCGTGTCGATCCCGGATGGCAGCGACTCCGCCCACGCGAGGGCGTCGACCGCGTCGAGCGCAGCGCGCACGTCGTCGTCGGACGCGTCCTGCCGACCGAGTCGGACGTTCTCCGTGACGCTCCGCCCGAACACGTGGCCTTCCTGCGCGACCATGGCGACGATGCGGGCGCGGGTCTCGGGATCGAGCTCGTCGACCACGATTCCGCCGACCCGTACGGCGCCGCGCCGCGTGTGCAGGAGCCCGGCGATGATCTTGCCGAGCGTCGTCTTGCCCGCACCGCTCGGACCGACGATCGCGAGGTGCTCGCCCGGCACGATGTCGAGGCTCACACCGTCGAGCACGAGGGTGTCGGGGTCGTAACCGAACACGACGTCGCGAACCTGGACCGGAGTTGGCCTCGCCAAGGTGGAGAGACGGATCGCCGATTCCTCGGAGATGGGCTCGGTGACGTCGACGGGGAGCTGGGTCACGCCGACGAGGCGTGCGAACGACGCGGTCGCGCGCTGGAGCTGGTCGGACTGCTCGAGCAGCAGCGCGACGGGATTGAAGAGCTGCACCAGATACAGCGCGGCCGCGCTCAGGGTGCCGATCTCGAGCGAGCCGTCGTCGACGAGCGCGGCCCCGAGCGCCATCACCGCGACCAGCGACACCGCCTGCGCCAGGCTGATCCCCGGCCGCATCTTGTTGCGCGCCGATGTCGTGGCCATCTCGGCGTCCACGGTGGCCCGACCGCGCCGGGCGAGCCCTCGACGGGTTCGGGTCGAGGCGCGGAACCCCGCGAGCACCGACGCTCCCTGGTACGACTCGTGGAGGCCGGCGCCCAGCGCGGCATGACGTTCACGCTCGCGCCGGTACAGCGTGTGGGCGCGCCGGAAGTACCAGCGGCCGGCTGCGAACGTGATCGGGATGGCGGTGATCAACGCGATCGCCGCCAGCCGGAAGTCGAGGAGCACGAGCGCTCCCATCGTGAACACCACCTCGAGCAACGCCAGGAGAACGACGGGGATCGCGTTGCGCACCGCGTCGGCGAGGATGGTGATGTCGCTCGTGACGCGGCTCACGAGGTCGCCGGTCCCGGCACGTTCGACGAGGTCGACCGGCACCGCGACCGCGTGGTCGAACACCTCGGTGCGCATCTCCGCCAGCGCGTCCTCGCCGACCACCGCGGCGCGCACGCCGCCGAAGTACCGCAGGATCGCGGCGAGCACCGCGAGCACCGCGTACGCGATGGCCGCCCGATCAACGATGCTCTCGGCATTCGGCGAGTCGTTGGCGACCGCGTCGACGACGACGCCGACGAGCGCCGGCCCGGCCAGTGTCGCGGCCGTCGACGCACTCTGCAGGAGCACCGTGACGGTGACGCCGCGCCACCGGTCGCGCAACAGCCGCCACATTCGAGCGCACGCTGCGCCGCGGAGTCGCGGTCGGCAGCGCCCGATCGTCGAGCAGCTGCTCGGCTGCCGGCTCGGCGCGCCCGCGGGCTCACGACGCCTCCGGGGCGACAAGGGCGCGGTAGCGCGGATCGTGCATCAGCTCGTCGTGCACGCCTTGGGAGACGACGCGTCCCGACTCGATCACGACGACGCGATCGCACTGTGCGAGTGCGGGAGCGCTGATCGTCAGGACCAGCGTTGTCCGCCCCAACCGGGCGTCGCGTAGGCGCGACAGGAGGCGAAGTTCGGTGACGACGTCGAGCGCGCTGGTGGGCTCGTCGAGCACGAGCACGGGAGGCCGACGCGGCGTACGACCGCGCCACCGTGAGCCGCTGACGCTGGCCGCCCGAGAGCGAGAACCCACGCTCGCCGATCGGCTGGTCCAATCCGTCGCGACGCGCGACGAGGTCTTCGCCCACGGCGTCGAGGAGCGCGCGTTCCAGAACCGCAGGGTCGGTGCCGGGCGCGCCGAGCGCGAGGTTGTCGCCGAGCGTCCCGTCGACGAGCCAGGGATGGTGCCCGTCGACGGTGATCACGTGCGCCCGCAGCGTGTCGAGCGAGAGCTCGCGCGCGTCGACGCCTCCGACGAGGACGTGACCGCGTGCGGGGTCGGCGCGCCGCACCAGCAGATCTGGAGATCGCGATCGCGACCTCGGGATCCTCGGCGACGACACCCACGAGCTCACCCGCGTCGACGTCGAGATCGAAGCCGGCGAGCGGGCCGTGCGTGACACCGCGGAACTGTGCCGTGCCGGTCGGTGGAGCGAGTTCCCGGTCGTGACCGCGGTCGTCGACCGAGGGCGGGGTTTCGAGCACGGTCGCAATGCGCCGCGCCGAGGCGAAGCCGGTCGCCCACACGTCACCCACCTCGGCGAACGTCGCCAGCGGGATCGCGAGGAAGAGCGCGAGGCCCGTGAACGTCACCAGGGCGCCGGGGGAGAGGCTCCCGTCGAGGGCGAGCTGCCCACCCACCCAGATGGTGAGCGCGAGGAAGAGCGCGGGGATCGCCGACGGAGCGCCTTCCACGCGCTGTCGAGTCGAGCGAGCGCGATCGCGGTCGCGCGCACCCTCGCGGTGCCCTCGGCGAACCATTGCCGCACGCCGTCCTCGCTGCCGAGACCCTTCACGACCCGCAGACCCGTGGTGATGTCGGCGGCGACTGCGGACGCGTCAGCGAGACGCTGCTGCTGCTCGGTGGCCCGCCGGTCGTACGGGCGCCACAGCGGCACGAGTACGAGCAGGCACGGAGGGAGCCCCACGAGCACGAGCCCTCCGAGCACCGGCGATGCCGCCAGCATGCCGGCGCCCACGGCGAAGAAGGTGACGACCGCGCCCGAGCCGCGACACATGAGATCGGCGATCCCGCCGACGCGCTGCGCGTCGCTCGCCGCGAGTGACAGCAGCGCGCCCGGCTCCTCGTCGACGCCACCGCGCGGATCGAGCACCCGACGCGTCACGAGTCGCTCGACGAGCCAGCGCGTCCGCGTACTAGAGGAGGAGCGCGCACCGGTGACGCACCACTCCTGCAACGGCTTGCGCCATCGTGACCGCGCCGAGCAGCCCGCACACGAGCGCAACCGAACCCACCGAGCGGTCGTCGACGATGCGGTCGACCGCGAAGCCGAGCGCGACGGGCAGGAACGCGATCGATCCCATCCACGCGATGCCGGCCAGCGCGCCCGCGATGATCCGTCCGATCTGGCGTCGGAGCACCCAGCGGACGAGCGATCCGGCCGAGACCGGTGACGCCGGACCTTCGTCGTCGGCGAGTTGCCCGCCAATGCCGATGCCGGGATCCGGGTCGAGATCGAGATCGGGTTCTGGAATCGCGGTCGTCGGCATCGGTAGCCTCGACGCTAATCCTGCGGTCGAACTACTCGGCCGGTCCGATCGCGCGCTGCTCGACCAGGATGTCGAGCACGTCGTCGCCGAGGCCCAGCAGTTCGCGGAGCACCTCGCCCGTGTGCTGGCCGACGGTCGGCGCCGCGGCGCGGTAGTGGGTCTCGAACTGCCGTGAACGGAGACCGGTACCCGGGAGGCCGACCCGACCCGCGACGGGATGGTCGACCACCTGCGTGAACCCGCGCGCAACGAGCTGCGGCAGCTCGTCCTGCACGTTCTGGTCCCACACCGGTGCCGCGGGGATGCCGGCCTCGAGCAGGTGCGCGACGACGTCGTCGCGATCCGCGCGCCGAGAACCACGTCGTGAGCTCGTGGTCGATGTCGTCGTGGCGTGCTCGCCGTCCCGCGCGCGCCGCGAGCGCGGAGTCGAGCACCCAGGCGGGATTGCCGAGCACCGGACCGAGCGCGCGCCACTGCTCGTCGGTCCTGATCGAAAGCGCGATCCATTGCTCGTCGCCGCGGCATGCGTACACGCCCTGCGGCACTCCGCACGGTCCGCGATTCCCTTGACGCTCCAGGAGTGCACCGTACGCGGAGTAGGTGACGATCGGCTCGGCCGCAACGTTGAGCGCGACCTCTGCCATCGGCATCTCGACGAGTTGTCCGGCAGCGGAGCGCCGCCCATCCACACGTCGCCCATTCGAAGAGCGCCGGTGCGCGAGCGCAGCGAGCACCGCGACCGCGCCGTGGATCCCCGCGATCGGGTCGACGGTGGAGCGCACGAACGGCTCGATCTCCGGCGTGCCGGAGAGCCACGCGATGCCCGACACCTGCTCGGTGGTCTGTGCGAAGCCGCTGTGGTCTCGCCACGGGCCGTCGAGCCCGAAGGCAGGCATGCGCAGCATGACGAGATCCGGACGTCGCGCAACCAGGTCGTCGTAGTCGAGTCCGACGTTCGGCATCACGCGCGGCGTGAAGTTCTCCACCACCACGTCGGCGCGCTCCACGAGCCGCAGCACGAGGTCGCGCCCTTCCGGCGTGGAGAAGTCGACCGCCACCGACCGCTTGCCGGGATTCGTGCCGTGGAACGTGGGGCTGTATTCGACCCATTCCGGATCGGTCGGTGGCCGGGTCGTCGCGAAGCGCATGCCGTCGGGACGTGTGGGCGACTCGATCTTCACGACGTCGGCCCCGAGCGTCGCGAGCAGATGCGTCGCCGCCGGGCCCGCCCAGAACGCCGTGAAGTCGAGCACGCGGACGCCGTCGAGCGGACGCTCACCGGGTGTCGTGGTGTCGCTCGTGACTACCGGCGTCGACACGGCAGGCCGGGGCAGCGGCGCGCGCGAGGAACGGCGAGCGCGGTTGCAGGAACCCGGCCCGGTTCTCCACGAAGACGCCGCGCTCGCGGAACTGCTCCATCGCGAGCACCTCGCGCCCGTTGCCGACGTATGCGACCGGGACACGGAACAGACCGCCCTGCTCGAAGATCTCCTCGGGAGTGTGCTCCTCGAGCCACGGCCGAATCACCGACTCCGCGAGCTCCCGGTTGCGGCCGCGTCCGCCCATGGAGTTCAACCGATCGTCACCCGCGAGCTCCGGGCGCCCCATCATGTTCGCGAAGTCGTCCCATTGCTGCGGTGTGAAGATGCACAGGCCGATCCAGCCATTCTTGCAACGGACGATCTGCGGCCAGTCGCCGCCGCGTGACATCACCGCGACCGAGCCGGTGAAGTGCCGGTACAGCGACGGGTAGTTGAGGAGGCACACGGACATCACCTCGAGTGCCGACACCTCCACGTCGGCGCCGGTCCCGGTCCGCGCGCGGTGCTCACACGCGGCAAGGGCGGCGAGGGCCGCCATCGCGCCGGTGGCCCACTGGCCGTGGCCGATGCCCATCTGGAGCGGCGGTGTGTCACGAGTGCCGCATCCCGACATGAGACCGCACCAGGCCTGGAGCGTGAACTCGTCGGCGGGCAGGCCCGCGAGCGGACCGCCGTTGCCGAATGCGGTGATCGTGACGACGCTCGTTTCAGCCGGTCGCTCGGACGGCAGCACATCCGCGGCGTCGCCGACGACGATCACATCCGCGTCGCGGACGAGTTCCGAGACACTGGTGGCGTCATCCGCGGCGATCGTGGCCTTGCCTTCGTTCAGGAACGAGAACAGCGCGCCGGTCTCGCGCAGCCGCACGTCCGGGGTCGCGGCGGACCACCAGCGCAATGGATCACCGTCCGCGTGTTCGACCTTGGTGACGTCGGCGCCGAGGTCGCCGAGGAGCTTCGTGGCGTAGCCGCCCGCGATGCCCTCGGTCGCGTCGACGACGCGCAAGCCGGCGAGTGCCGGGAAGGTCACGCGTTGTCAGCTCGGGATGGTGTCGAGGCTCGCGGCGAGTCGCTCGGTGGCCTCGATGTACTCCTCGACCAGGCGGAACATCACGTCGCGGACCGGCTTCACCTCGTTCATGCTGCCGACGATCTGACCGATCGGGGCGAACACGAGGTCCTTCCGGTGGGCGCGAGCGATGCGCGCGTTGGCTTCGGCAGTGAGGATGTTCTGCAGTGGCATGCCGAGCGGCCCGGGCCCGGCGGGGTCTTCCCAAGCGTCGGTCCACGCGTTGCGGAGCATGCGGGCCGGCTTCCCCGTATACGAGCGGGAGCGCACGGTGTCGGACGAGGTGGCGTCCATGTACGCCTCGATGCCCTCGGGACTCGAGTTGGACTCGGCGGTCGCGAGCCAGAGCGAGCCCATCCACACGCCCTGGGCGCCGAGCGCGAGGGCCGCCGCGATCTGCCGCGCCGGAGCCGATGCCACCGGCCGCGAGGACCGGGGTCGGAGCGATGGCCTTCACGACCTCGGGCACGAGCACCATCGTCGCGATCTCGCCGGTGTGTCCGCCGGCCTCGTAGCCCTGCGCGATCACGATGTCGACGCCGTTGTTGACGTGCCGCTCCGCGTGCTGCGCCTTGCCCGCGAGCGCGGCCACCTTCACACCGTGCTCGTGCGCACGATCGACGATGTCCTTCGGGGGCGACCCGAGCGCGTTGGCGATCAGCGACATCGGGTGGCCGAACGCGACGTCGACCAGTTCGCGTGCGACGTCCTCGGTCCAGCCGACCACCCCACCCACCTGGGTGCCGTCCGGGAGCGCCGGGAGGTCGAACCGTTCCATGAGCTCGGCGACGAAGTCCCAGTGCTCCTGGTCGATCATCGACCGGATCTGGCCCACGAGGTCGGCGCGATCGCTGCCGTGCACGTCGAGCGACTTCTGCGGCATCACGACGTCGACCCCGTACGGCTTGCCGTCGGCGTGCTCGTCCATCCAGGTGAGCTCGATCTCGAGCTGTTCAGGGCTCAGCCCCACCGCCCCGAGCACGCCGAGCCCCCCGGCGCGGCTGACCGCCACGGCGACGTCCCGGCAGTGGGTGAAGGCGAAGATCGGGTACTCGATCCCGACGGTGTCGCACAGGGATGTATGCACGGCGTCTGCTCCCGCTACGGCCCGCCTGTGCGGGCATGCCCACGAGGAATTTCGTTCGCATCGTACGGCCTGTGATGACCGCTTCCGCCACCCGCCGAAAAGGGAGCGGCCCCTGCCGCCGCTCCGCCCGGATGCTACGGAACGCGGTACCGCGCGCGCAATGCGTGACGAGGCTCACCCGGCGTGCGAGGGGTGTGCGCAACCGGCGGTGACCGAGGGTGCCCGTCGAGGTCGGCGAGACGTAGAGCGTCCGCCGACGCACCCGCCAGCGTGCCGATGACCCTGTCGTCGACGATGAGCGTCTACACGCTGGGCGACTTGATGTGGGCCGACTTCTGGTGGCGCTACCCGAACTTGCGCTTCTCGCTCACCGAGGGTGACATCGGATGGATCCCCTACTTCCTGCAGCGCGCCGAGCACGTCCAGGACCGCCACTCCGGCTGGACGAAGCATCGCTTCCCCGACGGGAAGGGCCCGCGCGACGTGTTCTTGGAGCGCATCCTGTGCTGCTTCATCAACGACGCGGTCGGCGTGAAGCTGATCGACCTCTACAACGTCGACAACGTGTGCTGGGAATCCGACTACCCGCACTCCAACTCGAGCTGGCCGAACGGACCCGAGATCCTGGAGAAGTCGTTTGCCGGGCTACCCGAGACCCAGATCAACAAGATCACGCACGAGAACGCGATGCGTCACTACCAGTTCGACCCGTTCTCCGTGCTGTCGAGGGAACAGTGCACAGTTGCTGCGCTCCGCGCGGAGGCGAGCGATGTCGACGTCGTCACGCGCGTGGGGCGTCCATCGGACGAGAGCGACCTCGAGGCATGGAAGGCACTCACGGACCGCGGCAGGGCGCTCAACGCGCAGACGCGTTGAGCGGAGCTGCGTCAGCGCGACGTGGTTTCGAGCGCGCGCCGCACGAGCACCCGAGCGAGGTGCGCGCGGTACGCGGGTGACGCGCTGAGATCGTCCGGAGGCTCGGTTCCGTCGGCCGCGTGATCCGCGGCTTCCGCCGTCGATGCGCCTGCACTGAGTGCGTCCTCGACGGCCGTGGCACGAAGCGGCGTGCCACCCATGTTGACGAGGGCCACGTGCGTGCCGTCGTTCGTGCGTACCGCGAGCGCGCCGACGGTCGCCCAGTCCTGAGCCCGCCGGTTGAACTTCTGGTAGGAGAACCCGTCGGGCCCGGTCTTGGGGACGCGGATCTCGGTGAGGAGTTCGTCGGGGCGGAGCGAGGTCTCGAGGAAGTCGACGAAGAGATCGTCGGCGGCAATCGTCCGCTCACCCGAGGATCCCCGGGCAACCACCGTTGCATCGAGCGCGAGCAACACCGCGGGCAGATCGGACGCGGGATCGCCGTGCGCGACCGACCCGCCGAACGTTCCGCGGTGACGCACCTGCGGATCGCCGATTTCGGCCGCGACCGCGGAGACCACGCCGCACTCGCGGGTGAGCAGGTCGTTCGTCGCGACGTCGTGGTGGCGCGCGAGCGCGCCGATCGCGACGTGGTTGCCGGCGTCGCGGATGTACGAGAGGTCGGACACGCGGCCCACGTCGACGAGCACGCTCGGTGTCGCGAGGCGGAGCTTCATGAGCGGGATCAGGGACATGCCTCCGGCGAGGAGCTTGGCATCGTCGCCGTGTTGCGCCAGGGCGGCGACGGCTTCGTCGGCCGACCCTGCCGGGACATAGTCGAACGTGGCGGGGATCACCGGCTCGCCTCCTGGATTGCGTTCCAGACCCGTTCCGGTGATGCGGGCATGTCGATGTCGGTGATGCCGAGCGGTTGGAGCGCGTCGATCACCGCGTTCATCACTGCGGGCGTGGCCCCGATCGTGCCGGCTTCGCCGATGCCCTTCACGCCCATCGCCGTCGTCGGGCTGGGTGTGACGGTGGAGTCGAGCTCCAGGGTGGGCACCTCCGCAGCGGACGGAACCAGGTAGTCGGTCAGCGACGCGGTGCGGAGGTTCCCGTTCTCGTCGAAGCGCGCCTCTTCCCAGAGTGCCTGCGCAATGCCCTGGGCGATGCCGCCGTGCACCTGTCCGTCGACGATGAGCGGGTTGATCTGATTGCCGCAGTCGTCGACCGCGACGTACCGCACCAGGTCGACCAGCCCGGTCTCGCCGTCGATCTCGACCACCGCGATGTGCACGCCGAAGGGGAAGGTGAAGTTCGTCGGGTCGTACGACGCGTCCGAGGTGAGGTTGGGCTCCATCCCGTCGGGCAGGTTGTGGGCCGTGAACGCCGCGAACGCCGCCTCCTGGATGGAGAACGCCCGCGTCGGCGTGCCCACCACGCGGAACACGCCGTCGACGAACTCGAGGTCGGTGTCGGCCACCTCCATCTGGTGTGCGGCGATCGAGCGTGCCTTCTCGACGACCTTGGCGCACGCGCTGTGCACCGCCATGCCGCCGACCGCCAGCGACCGGGAGCCGTACGTGTCGAGGCCGAGGTGCGAGATCGCGGTATCCGAGTGCAGGACCTCCACATCCTCGGGCGGGATGCCGAGCCGATCGGCGGCGATCATCGACCAGCTCGTCTCGTGCCCCTGGCCGTGGGGGCTGGTGCCGGTGACCACCTCCACCTTCCCCGTCGGGAGGACGCGCACCGTGGCGTGCTCCCAGCCGCCCGCCCCGAAGTTGAGCTGGCCGAGCAGCCGGCTCGGTGCCAACCCGCACATCTCCACGTAGGCGGAGATGCCCATCCCCAAGTACGTGGTGTCACCCGCGGCGCGCCGCGCCGCTTGCTCCCGGCGCACGTCGTCGTACCCGACCATCTCGAGCGCACGGTCGAGCGCGCCCGCGTAGTTCCCGCTGTCGTAGAGGAGTCCCGCCGAAGTCTCGAACGGGAACTTGTCGGCCGGGATGAAATTGCGCCGGCGGATCTCGGCGGGATCGACACCCATCTCGCGGCCGAGCGCGTCGATCGCGCGTTCGATCGCGTACGTCGCTTCGGGCCGGCCGGCACCTCGGTACGCGTCGGTCGGGGTCTTGTTCGTGAACACACCCGTGCACGCGAACGAGTACGCGGGGACGTCGTAGCACCCGTGATAGACGAACGCGCCGAGCAACGGGATCCCCGGCGTGACGAGTTGGAGGTACGCGCCCATGTCCGCGACGAGGCGCGCCCGCACCGCGGTGATCCGGCCGTCGGCGTCCGCCGCGAGCTCCATGTGCTGGATCATCCCCCGACCATGGATGGTCGCCTGGGTGTTCTCGGTGCGCTCCTCGGTCCAGCGCACGGGGCGCTTCAGCCGCTGCGCGATCGAGAGGCAGAGCGCCTCCTCGGCGTACACGTTGAGCTTGGAGCCGAAACCCCCGCCGACGGCGGGCGCGACCACTCGGACCCGGTGCTCGGGGATACCGACGAGGATCGCGAGCTGGATCTTGAGGATGTGCGGGATCTGGGTCGCGGAGTAGATCGTGACGTCGCCGCCATACGGCTCGGGAACCACGCACACCCCACGGGGCTCCAACGCCATCGGAATGAGGCGCTGCTGCACGTATCGCTCGCTCACGGTGTGGGCCGCGTCGGCGAACGCGCGGTCGACGGCGTCCTCGTCGGGTTTCAGCTCCCAGACGTAGCTCGTATTCGTACCGAGCTCGGGATGGACCAGCGCGGTATCACGGGCGGCATCGTCGAGATCGAGCGCGGCGGGGAGCTGCTCGTACTCGACGACGACGGCCTCCATCCCGTCGCGCGCCGCGGCCGCGGTCTCTGCGACGATCACGGCGACGCCGTCGCCCGCGAACCGCGCTTCGTCGATCGCGAGCGGCCAGTGCTCGGGATTCTTCATGTCCGCGGTGACCGGCCAGGCGCAGGGCAGGGGCGTCTGCCAGTCACCGCGGAGCTCGGCGCCCGTGTGCACCGCGACGATACCGGGCATCGCACGCGCGGCGTCCGTGTCGATCGAACGGATGCGCGCGTGCGCGTACGGGCTGCGAACGACCTTGAGGTGGAGCGCACCGGTGACGGGAAGATCGTCGACGAAACGCGCCTCACCCGTGAGGAGCACCGCGTCTTCGCGACGCAACCGGCGGGTACCCACGACGCTCATCGCGCGTCACCTCCTCCTCCACCCCGGGCGGCCGCGAGCACCGCGTGTACGATGTTCTGATACCCGGTGCACCGGCAGAGGTTCCCCTCGAGGCCGAGTCGCACCTCGCGGTCGGTGGGATCGGGGTTCTCCTCCAGGAGCGACACCGCAGCCAGGACCATCCCCGAGGTGCAGAACCCGCACTGCAAGCCGTGCTCCTCGTGGAACGCCTGTTGCATCGGATGCAGTCGGCCGTCGCTGGCGAGGCCTTCGATCGTGGTGACCCGGGTTCCACGTGCCTGGACCGCGAACATCGTGCAGGACTTCACCGACTCTCCGTCGACGAGCACGGTGCACGCTCCGCACGCCGATGTGTCACATCCGACCTTCGTGCCGGTCAGACCGCACACCTCGCGCAGGTACTGGACGAGGAGGAGCCGAGGTTCGACCTCGTCGTCCCGGGTCGATTCGTTGACCGTGATCGAAACCCGCATCGCGCCCCCCATCCATGACCGCGTGTGCGATCCGCGGCGCGGGAGGACTATCGCGCGCGGTCGCGCCGTCCGTCCAGGGGGCCGACGACGATTGACTGGGGGTAGCGTCCGGCCATGTCGTTCGTGCTGCTCGACCATCCCCGGCCCCACGTCGCGCTCATCACGCTGAACCGGCCCGAGCGCATGAACGCGATGGCCTTCGACGTGATGGTCCCGTTCCGGGAGACACTCGACGCGGTGAGCCACGACAACGACGTCCGGGTCGTCGTCATCACCGGCGCGGGTCGCGGCTTCTGCTCGGGGGCCGACCAGACCGACTCGGGGATCCTCCCGAACATCGGGGGCCTCACACCGCCGACGATCGCGCTGCGAGCCATGGAGCTGCTCGACGACATCGTCCTCACGCTGCGGCACATGCACCAGCCGGTCATCGGGGCCATCAACGGCGCCGCGGTCGGCGGGGGCCTGTGCCTGTCGATGGCGTTCGACATCCGGATCGCGTCCGAGGCCGCGTACTTCCGCGCCGCGGGGATCAACAACGGCCTGACCGCCAGCGAGATGGGGCTCAGCTACCTGCTCCCGCGAGCGATCGGCGCATCGCGCGCCTTCGAGATCATGCTCACCGGGCGTGACGTCGACGCCGCGGAAGCCGACCGGATCGGGCTGGTGTCGCGCGTCGTTCCGGGAAACGAGCTCCTCGAAGCCTGCTACTCGACGGCCGAACGCATCATCGCGCTGAGCCGTCCCGGCGTGGAGCTCACCAAGCGGAGCCTGTGGGCGAGCCTCGACGCCGCGAGCCTCTCGCAGCACATGAACCAGGAGGGCGTGCAGCAGCTCTTCGTGCGCATGCTCACCGACAACTTCGAGGAGGCCACGAGAGCGCGGCGCGAGAAGCGCGCGCCCATCTTCCGCGACACGCGCGGCTGACGCGCGAGAACGGGGAACACCATGCCGATCGAGCCGCGCATCTCGATGTCGCTGACGACCTACTCCGCGGAGGATCCCGGTGGGTGGGACCACGTCGTCGAGCGCGCCCGCGCCGCGGACGCGGCCGGCATCGATCAGCTCGTCGTCTCCGACCACGTCGTGTTCGGCGAGAACCTGGAGGCGTACGCGCGGCCCGAGCTCGGGGGCTCCGAGGGGGGCAAGCAGCCGACCGGCCCCGACGGCCACTGGTTGGAGCCACTCACCGCGCTCACCTTCGTCGCGGGCGTCACGTCCCGCGTTCGCCTCGGCACCAACATCCTGCTGGCCGCGTTGCGGCGGCCCGTCGTGCTGGCGAAGACCGCGGCCACCCTCGACGTGCTGTCCGGAGGACGGCTCGACCTCGGCGTTGGCGTGGGATGGCAGCGCGAGGAGTACGACGCGGCGGGCCTCGACTTCGACCGGCGCGGCCGCGCGCTCGACCAGGCGCTCGCGGTGTGCCAGACGCTGTGGCGCGAGCAGCGGGCGAGCTTCGATGGCGACGGTCTTCGCTTCGACGCGATCCACCAGATGCCCAAGCCGGCACAGCCGGGCGGGGTTCCGATCTGGGTGAGCGGCACCGTGAACGCCGCGGTGGTGCGGCGGCTCGCGCGCTTCGGGAGTGGCTGGATCCCATGGGGAAAGTCGGCCGGGGACCTCGCGACCGCGATCCCGCAGGTGAGGAAGGGTCTCGAAGAAGCAGGCCGCGACCCGGGCGAACTCCGCGTCGTCGGCTACCTCCCGGTCGTTCGTGACGACGACGGGAAGCCCGACCTCACCCGGTCGATGGACAGCGGTACCTCCGCTCTGCGACATCGGGGTGACCGACTTCCGGGCCGGGTTGCCCGTCCCCGACGGCGAGGGCGCGGCGACCCAGTACCTGTCGGAGGTCGCAGGCACGTTCCGCCGTGCGGTCGGACAGCGAGTGATCCTTCACCGCGCGCTCGGGAGCTCGGGCATCGAGGTCTCGGCGGTCTCGCTCGGATCGTGGATGACCTTCGAGCGCATGAGCAAAGAGGACGGCGTCGCCGTCCTGCGCGCCGCCCGCGAAGCCGGCATCGACTTCCTCGACGACGCGAGGTACGACACCGCACCGGCACCGCGCCGATCCCCAGCGGGTACTCGGAGGTGCGCTTCGGCGAATTGTTCCTGAATCGGGTTGGCGACGCGACGACGTAGTCGTCGCGAACAAGCTGTGGCTCGAGTTCTGGCCCGACGACTCGCCGGCGGGCTGCTGTCGGGCAAGTACCGCACGGGTGGCGCAAGTGGCCGGCTGGCGGGGAGCCTCGACTCGTCGCGGCACGCGTTCGCGCTGCGAGCCGCCGAACAACTCGAAGCCCTCGCCGGGAACGTCGGCGCGACGCCGGCCGCGCTTGCCATCGTCTTCGCGCTCGCGAGCGCGCGAGTCGCGAGCGTGCTGTTCGGCGCCACGTCGGTCGAGCAAGATCGCGCAGAACGTCGACGCGCTGGGCGCGCTCGCCGTGATGAGCGAGGAGCGGCTCGCCGAGTGGCGGGCGATCACCGGTAGGAATTCCGGAGGAGGACCACGATGACAGAACGACGCATGGTCGGCGGGGCCCTGCACGTCAGCCACCTCGACCGTTCGGTCGACTTCTCCACGAGCGTGCTCGAGCAGCGGGGTTCGTGACGCGATGGCGGTGTCGGCGGTCCGCACCATCCTCGACGGGTTCCTGTTCGGCGAGGGACCGCGCTGGCACGACGGCGAACTGTGGTTCAACGACATCCACGGCCACCAGGTGCGCCGCACCACCGTCGACGGCCGCGCCTCCGTGGTGGCCGACATCCCGCAGGACGAGCCGTCCGGGCTCGGGTGGTTGCCCGACGGTCGCTTGCTCGTCGTCGCCATGGACACCCAGAAGCTGCTGCGCATCGAGCCCGACGACACCGTCGCCGAGCACGCCGACCTCTCGCCGCTCGCCCGCGGTTCGATCAACGACATGATCGTCGCCGACGGCGCGGTGTGGGTCGCCGACCCGCTCGGTGCGCGCGTCTTCCGCGTCCTCGAAGGCGGTGAGGTCACGGACTCCATCGAATTCGCCGACGTCATCCCCGTCGCGTGCGTGCTCGGTGGTGACGATCGGCGCACGTTGCTGATGTGCGTGGCGGGCGACTGGCATCGCGACGTCGTGAAGCGCGCGCCGACCGCCCGTATCGACGCGTGCGAGGTCGACGTTCCCGGCGCCGGCCGGCCGTGACCATTGGCTCGCTCACTGCGGCCGGGGATACCCCGGCCGCGGCCGTTCGCTCCTGACGACTCGCTCGCTCACTGCGGCCGGGGATACCCCGGCCGCGGCCGTTCGCCCTGCGTCGCTCCTGCGGTCGGGCTCGCTCGTCGCCGCGAGCCGTGACCATTGGCTCGCTCACTGCGGCCGGGGATACCCCGGCCACGGCCGTTCGCTCCCGACCATTGGCTCGCTCACTGCGGCCGGGGATACCCCGGCCGCGGCCGTTCGCTCCCCTGCGAGCGACTCGGCTCGCTCCGCTCGCTCGTCGCCGCGTGCACGTCGTCGCTGCGACATTATCGTTGCCGTTCGTGACCGACCCGCAGCTGCTCGCGACCATCGAGGAACTCAACGACATCGTGGCCGCCGACGGCGCGGCGCTCCGGGTGTTGTCGTCCACCCCGGATTCGGTCGCGCTCGACCTCGACCTGGCGCAGTCCGAGTGTCCCGAGTGCGTCGTCCCGTGGTCCTTGCTCATGGAGATCGTGACGCATCGCCTCGCCGAGGTCTGCCCCGACGTCCGTGACATCAGCTTGTACGACCCGCGCGAGGATCCCGGACCCGTCTAGGGTCGCAACGCCGAACGACGAAGGGGGACGCGCGTGACCACGCAACCCGTCGAGCAGACGACGAATTGGGGTCGGTGGGGCGACGACGACGAGCGCGGCGCGCTGAACCTCCTCACGCCCGACGCCGTGCGCGCCGGTGCGGCCGCCGTCACCACCGGGAAGGTCTACAGCCTGGGGATCCCGATCCAGGCCACGGGCGTGCCGCTCATGGACTATCGCGGTACACCGTTGCGACTCACGTTGATGAACGAGTCCGACGACGGTCGCTTCGCGGTGTACGGCTGCGCGGATGGCACCGGCGCCCACGAGGACATCCTCGTGTTCGCGTCGCACACCACGAGCCACATGGATGCGCTCTGCCATGTCTACGAGGATCACCGTCACTACAACGGGGTGGCGGCGTCGGAGATGAAGACGAACACGGGCGCCGGGCGGCTGGGCATCGAAAAGGTGGGCGCGTTCGCCGGCCGCGGCGTGATGCTCGACTTCGCGAAGCTCAAGGGCGCGCCCTGGCTCGAGCCCGGCTACATGATCACGGCGGGCGACCTCGATGCCTGTGAAGGAGCCCAGGGGGTCACGGTCGGTGCCGGCGACATCGTGCTCGTCCGCACCGGCTACCTCGACTTCTGGTTCCAGCACGCGCCCGACCTCCCGTTCGAGCAACCCGGCATCGGGCTCGAAGCCGCCGCGTGGCTCGCCGAGCGCGACGTCGCCGCTGTCGGCTGCGACAACGCCGCGGTCGAGGTGATCCCCTTCGACACCGGCGACTTCCTCGCGGTGCACAAGGAGCTGCTCGTGCGACGCGGCATCTACATGCTGGAGTTCCTGAACCTCGCCGACCTCGCGGCCGACGAGTGCTACACCGGCCTGCTCTCGGTGGGGCCCCTGAAGGTCACCGGTGCTACCGGCAGCCCCATCAACCCGATCTTCGTGGGATAGCCCGATGGAATTCGGAATCTTCGTCCAGGCCCACCTTCCGAAGCAGCGCACGGAGGCCGTCGGTCCGACCGCCGAGCACGAAGCCCTCCTGAACGAAGTGGAGCTCATCAAGGCAGCCGACCGGCACGGGTGGAAGTACGCATGGTGCACCGAGCACCACTTCCTCACCGAGTACTCACACCTCTCGGCGAACGAGGTGTACCTCGGCTACCTCGCCGCCGTCACCGACAACATCCACATCGGGTCCGGGATCTTCAACGTGAACCCACAGGTGAACCACCCGGTGCGCGTCGCCGAGCGGGTGGCGATGCTCGACCACCTGAGCGACGGCCGCTTCGAATTCGGCACGGGTCGCGGCGCGGGCAGCCGGGAAGTCACCGGCTTCGACATCCCGAACACCGACGCCACCAAAGCCGTCTTCGCCGAAGTGATCGGCGAGTACAAGAAGATGTGGCGCGACGTGGAGTACTCCTACGACGGCCCGTCGTTCCGCGTGCCGCATCCCGACTCGCAGTGGCCCACGCGGAACGTGCTGCCCAAGCCGTGGAAGAAGCCCCACCCTCCGATGTGGCACGCGGCAGGCAACCCGCCCACGTACGCGGAGGCGGCGCGGCAGGGTCTCGGCGTCCTCGGCTTCAACGTGGCCTCGATCAAGGACATGGAAGCGCCGGTCAAGGCGTACAAGGACAACATCGCGAACGCGGAACCCGTCGGCGAGTACGCGAACGACAACGTGATGATCACCAACGGTGTCGTGTGCCTCGAAGACGGGAAACGCGCGCGAGAGGTGGCGATGAACATGGGCATCAGCTACCTGCAGAGCCTCGTCTTCTACTACCACGACACGTTCCCCAAGCAGGAGGGCTTCCCGGTGTGGCCGGATCCGTCACCCGAGCCCACGCTCGAGGAGATCGAGTTCCGTATCTCGGAGGGCTACCTGCTCTGCGGCGATCCCGACGAGGTCGTGGAACAGGCGCGTCGGTACGAGAGCGTCGGTGCCGACCAGCTGTGCTTCGGCGTCCCGCTCAACATGTCGTGGGCCGACTCGGAGGAGACGATCCGTCTGGTCGGCGACCACGTGATTCCGAAGCTCGACGGGGACCCGGTGCACCGCTCCACGCGATTCCGCGACGAGGCGGCGGCCGGTCGGAGGTAGAGGTCAGGGGCTGACCCGCGCGGGAAGCCGGAGCAGGTCGGCCGCCTCGGCGGGCGTCGCGATCGATCGGCCGACCTTCTCCGCGAGTGCCACCGCGCGCTGCACGCTGACCACGTTGCTCTCTGCGTCGGCGTGGTCCTCGATGCCCACGCGGATGTGGCCGCCCTGCTCGAGCGCGAGCCGGGCGATCGGCGTGTCGATGATGTCGCCGCCGAGCACGGTGACGCCCCACGGCAGGTCCGCGTCGGCGAGCATGGCGCGGTACAGCGCGAGCGCCTCGGGGATCGGCGGCGCCGAGAACGTGGGCAGGCCCGGCGCGAGATAGCCGGTGTCGCCGCTGAAGTAGAACTTCACCAGCGCGCCGGCGGGAAGCTTGCCGGAGCCGTGGTAGCCGAGGACCACGCGCAGGAACGCGGGCTCGTAGATCGCGAAGCTGGGCCCGAGGTTCTCCTCGTCACAGCCGCTCATCATGAAGCGGATGTCGTTGGGGCTGTTCGTGTAGACGAAGTCGGTGGCAGTCGGGAGCCCATCGGACCCGAAGCTCGCGAGGTTCGTGGAACCGGGGTCGACGCAGCCGCACCGGATCAGGCCCTCGTGCGCCAGGATCCGATGGTGGTCCCACCGGTCGGCGATCGTCGGGCCACCCGACATCGTGGGGTAGAGGATCGCTCCCGGGCGCTCGGCGATCACCGTGCGGTACGCGGCCGCGTACTTCTCGGCGGTGACCTCGGGCGGGGAGCCGTCTCCGAAGGAATGGGGGTGCGTGTGCACGACGGTGGCACCGGCGTCGAGGCACCGGATCGTGTCGGCCGCGACCTCCTCGGGAGCCACGGGGACCGCGGGGTTCCGTTCCTTGCGGGTCACGCCGTTGACTGCGACTTCGATCACCAGTGGGTTCATCGCGTGATCGTGGTCCCGCGTACCGGCCGCCGTCAATCGCACCCACGCGTGCCAGACTGCCCCGATGGGGACCCTCGAAGCGCAGAACCGTCAGGTCGTCGAACGGTACTGGGAGGCGCATTTCGCGCGCGACTGGGACCGGATGGCCACGTTCTTCTCCGCCGACGCGCATTACACGGACGTCGGTGTCGACGGTGTCGGCGCGACCGGGCCCGCCGAGATCATCGCCCGGCTCAAGCTCGGGATCGAGCCGCTCACCGGCTACTACCACCACCCGCGTCACACCATCGCCGACGGCGATCTCGTCGTCACGGAGCACGTCGAGCAATGGGTGTTCCACACCGGCGAGGACATCATGCACCCGTTCGTGTCGGTGATGGAGGTGCGCGACCGGACGATCGTTCGCTGGCACGACTATTCCAACATCCAGAACCTCACCGCGAACGCTCCCGACTGGTGGCTCGAGCACATCTCGAAGGGGTGGCGCGATGCGTGACCTCGCGGGCCGCACCGCGGTCGTGACCGGCGCGGCCAGCGGCATCGGGCGGAGCCTCGCCCGACGGTTCGCACAAGAGGGGATGGCGGTGGTGCTGGCCGACGTCGAGCGCCGTGCCCTCGACGAAGCGGCGGCAGAGGTCGCCGGCGTGTCCGGTGGGCAGTCCATTGCGGTGGTCACCGACGTGTCCGATGCGTCGGCCGTCGACGCGCTCGCCGACTGTGCGTACACGGAGTTCGGCGCGGTGCACGTCCTGTGCAACAACGCCGGTGTCTTTCAGGGCGGGCTGGTCTGGGAGTGCACCGAGGCCGACTTCGACTGGACCCTGGGCGTGAACTTGTGGGGCATCCTCCACGCCGCGCACGCGTTCGTGCCCCGGATGCTCGAGCAGGGCGAGGACGCGCACATCGTGAACACGGTGTCGATGGCCGGCCTGGCGACCACGGCGTACTGCGCGCCCTACGAGGTGTCGAAGTTCGCGGCCGCGGCTGCCACCGAGTGCCTCGCGCACGACCTCGCGTCCCAGGGCGTGCCGATCAAGGTGTCGTTGCTCTGCCCGGGCAGTGTCGACACGGGGATCGCGCGCTCACGGCGCAACCGCCCCGAGAAGTTCGCAGGCGCGCAGACCGCGGCCGCGGCATTCGTGGAGGAGGCGCTGGCCGGGACGACCGCCGGTGGCGCGCATCCCGACGCGGTCGCCGAACTGGTGCTCGAGGCGATCCGCGAGGAGACGTTCCTCGTGCCCACCACGGCGAGCTACCGCCGTCAGATCCTCGACCGCGCCAACGCGCTGGCCGAGCGGAACCTCCCCGTCTCAGCGAGCTTCGACTAAGACCCGCTCGCGCCACCCCACACCGGATCTCGCTTCCCGAGGAAGGCGCTGATGCCCTCCTGGGCGTCGGGGTCGGCCGCGTTCGCGGCCATGACCACCTTGGCCCGCTCGTAGGCCTCGTCCTCCCCGACGTCGATCTGGTCGTAGAACATCCGCTTGCCGAGGCCGATGACCCGCGGGCTGGAGCACAGGATCTGCGCGACGAGCGCGTCGACCGCGGCGTCGAGCTCCGCCGCGGGGACGACCTCGTTCACCAACCCCCAGTCGAGGGCGGTGCGCGCGTCGATCGACTGGCCGGTGAGGAGCATGTGCATCGCGCGGCGACGGCCGATCACGCGGGTGAGGGGCACCATCGGAGTGGAGCAGAAGAGGCCGATCTTCACGCCCGGCGTCGCGAACCACGCGTCCTCGGACGCCACGGCGAGATCACACGCCGCCACGAGCTGGCAGCCGGCGGCGGTGGCACCGCCCTGCACGCTCGCGATCACCGGCTGAGCGGTGTCGTGCACCGCGAGCATCAGCTCGGTGCAGACGGAGAAGAGCTCGTCGTAGAACGGCGCATCGCGCGCCACCATCTCGGAGAGATCGTGGCCGGCCGAGAACACGGGTCCGGTCGCCTCGACGATGACCACCTCGGTCTCGCCGGGCAAGGCCCGGAGCGCGGCGAGCATCTCCTCCATGAGCGCGAGGCTGAGCGCGTTGCGGCGTGCCGGCCGGTCGAGCGCGATCCGCGTGACCCGACCGTCGTGGGACACGGACAGGTCCGACATCGGCTCCAGCGTACGGGTTTGCCCACCCACGGCGTGGCGCGGATGCGTCAACAGAGGGTTGACAAGCCCTGTACGTCAACCTACAGTTGACGTACAGAGGAACGGAGGCTCATCATGGCGCTGACGGTCACACTCGACGGTCTCATCCAGTCGGTCGTCCAGCAGTCGGGGAGTGGTGAGGTGCTCGACCAGCTCGCGTCGGCGTCGGCGACGGCGGCGGAGCTGGGCGACCTCGGCGACTCGCTGTTGGGCTACTTCGTCGACCGGTGCCGGCGCGACGGGCACTCGTGGGCCGAGATCGGTGGCTCGCTCGGCGTCACGAAGCAGGCCGTGCAGAAGCGTTTCGTAGCTCGCATCGAGACCACGTACACCCTGGAACGCTTCACCGGCCGCGCGCGTCGCGTGCTCGACTTCGCCACGGAAGTCGCGCGGTCATTCGGTCACAACCACCGCGGCACCGAACACATGCTGCTCGGGCTCTTCGAGGATCCCGAAGGTCTCGCGGCCAAGATCCTCGCCGACCTGGGAATCACTCGTCCCGCGGTCGAGCGCGACGTGCTCACGATCGTGCCGCGGGGAACCGGCACACCAGCGGGCGATCCGCCGCTCACCCCCCGAGCGGAGCGCGCGCTCGCGTTCGCGCTGTCCGAGGCGCTGGACCTCGGGCACAACTACATCGGGACCGAGCACATCCTGCTCGGGCTCCTGCGCGAACACGACGGTGTCGCCGCGCGCGTGCTCGGCGGACTGGGTGCCGACGAGGGGCGGATCCGCCAGCGGGCGATCGAACTGCTCGCGGGCTACGCGTGAGGCGGTCACGGCGATTCGCGAGCCGGGCGGCACTGTTGAGGCGCCCGGGGGCCGGCCCCTGCCCTTCCCTGCCGACCGGCCCCCTTCCGGCGCCGAACTGCGCGTGTCTATGCCACGTGCGCGCTCGGCGCATGCATTCAGCCGCTCCTTGTGGCGAAAGTCACGGATCCGCTATCGAATCGCGGCGCTCAGCGTCATGGCGGTCTGGCCGTCGGCGCGGATGGCGGCCAGGTCGGCGCCGGTGTCGACGGCCGATCCCGCGAGCCAGAACTTGCGGTTCGCGAAGAGCGGAAGCCGCGCGCGGAAGGAAATGCGGCGCACGGGTTTCCCGATGCGAGCACGCGCGAGCTCGGAGAGCAGCGTGGCGGTCAGCGGACCCTGGACCACGAGATCCGGGTATCCCTCGGCACCCGTCGTGTACGGCTCGTCGTAGTGGATCCGGTGCGCGTTGAACGTCAGCGCGGAGTAACGAAAGAGGAGGGCGGGGCGGGCCGTGCGTTCCTCGACCCATTCCGCGTCGGGCGGGTTCTCGACGTCGGGGCCGGGGGTGACCGCCGTCGTCGCCACGCGGAGTACGAGATCCTGCTCCTCCTCGATACACACCTCGTCACGCTGCGAGATGACGTGCCCGACGGTCACCAACCAGAAGCGGCCGGCGGAGCCCTCCTTGAGCTCCGCGGCGCTGACCCGGCTCGTTCGTCGCGCCGCCTCGTCGAGCACGAGCGGACGGACGCTGTGCACGCGACCGCCGACCCACATGCGCTGGGGAAACGCCGCCATCTCCTGCCGACGCCGGGGGTGGCCGTCGTCACCCAGGTCCCGAGTGGGCGTGTCGGGGAGGAAGCACGTCCAGTGCCACGGCAGCGGGAGCTCGCCCGTGTCGAGCAGGTGCGGGTCCACGTCGAGCGTGGCCGCGAGGAGCATGGCGTGTTCGTACGCGACCTTCGCGCGTGCCGCCGGCGGTGAAGCCGGTGTCGGCGAGGACCGGCTCGTTCACGCCACGCCGGCGACGAGGCCGTCGTCGTGCAGGCGGCCGATCTCGGCCGCCGTCATCCCGAGCACCTCGGCGAGGACCTCGTCGGTGTGTGTGCCGAGCAGCGGAGCCGCGAGCGGCGCGACCGGCGGCTCCCTGGGGAACCGCAGCGGTGACGCCGGGGTGCGGAGCTCGCCGATGCCCGGTTGCTCGACGTCGGCGAACACCGGGTTCTTCTCGGACACGCGCCAGTCGTCGTCGAGGAGCTGCGTGAACGTCTGGTACGGGCCCCAGCACACGCCGTGCTCGTCGAACGACGTGCGGATCTCGTCGAGCGTGTGCGACTCGAACCAGGGCGTGAGCAAGGCGGCGATCGCGTCCCGCGCGCGGTAGCGGTCCTCTTCCTTGGCGAAGTCGGCGCCGAACGCACGCTCCATGGCCGGGAGGTGTTCCTCGATGCCGGTGGCGCGCACGAGCATCTGCCACTGGTTGAGGCTGATCGCCACCACCATCACGCGTCGCCCGTCGCCCGTCGGGAAATCACGTCCGAACGCTCCGTACATGTCGTTTCCGAGCGGGGGCCGGTTCGCGTGGGTGGTCTGCGCCTGGCCGAGAAAACCGAGGTTCGCCACCATCGTGAACGCGACGTCGGCCAGCGAGATCTTCACCAGCTGGCCCTCGCCCGTGAGGCGCCGCTGCCGTTCGGCCGCGAGGAGACCGATCACTGCGTTCAGCCCGGTTGCGATGTCCCAGGCGGGCAGCGCGTGGTTGACCGGGGACGACGACCCGACCGGGCCGGTGGCGAGGGCGATCCCCGACGCCGCGTTCACCGTGTAGTCGACCGCGGTGGTCTCGTCGGGGTTGCCCACGATGTTCACGTAGACGAGGTCGGGTCGCAACGCGCGGAGTCGTTCGTCAGCCAGCCAACCGGCTTCGGGGAAGTTCGAGAGGAAGAGTCCGGCGTTCTCGCCAGGTGCGGCAATCAGCGCGGTGGCGATCTCGCGACCTTCCGGCCTCGCCAGGTCGATCGCGATCGACCGCTTGCCCTTGTTGAGGCCGTTCCAGTACAGGCTGACGTCGTTGTCGGTGACGGGCCAGCGCGCGGTAGTCGAGTCCGCCGCCGATGGTGTCGAATCGGATGACGTCGGCACCGAGTTGTGCGAGCGTGAGCCCGCCGAGCGGCGCGGCGACGAACGCCGATCCTTCGACGACGCGCAGGTCCGAGAATGGCGCCATCTTCTCCGCTCTCGGCGCTTCGCGCGGGGCCGCTCCGGCCACGCCCACTGCGGCGCAGGATACCTGCGCCGCGACCGTTCGCTCACGCCGCGCAAACGAACGGCGCGTTGATGCAGCCGCCACCCGGCGTTATGGTTCCGCCCTGCTGACCATCCTGGCGGAACCGCCGAGAAACGACGGCAAGGAGCAAGGGGGGACGATGGCGAGCAGGCGACGTTTCACACTGGCGCGCGGTGTTCCGGTTCTGGCGCTCGTTGCCGCGATGTGCTGCGTGGGAGCGATCTCCCCCATCGCGTCGGCCGCGAGTCAGCCGAAGCTCGACAACGGCGTCGGCACCAAGGCTGCGCTCGACAACCCGAACTGCGATCCGCAGACCGGTGAGATCAAGATCCTCCTCATCGCCCGCGCCCCATGCGTGAAGCACGTCGCCGCGAAGGACAACGGCGGCGCGACGGCACCGGGCGTCACGCGCGACACGATCAAGATCGTCATCGTCGCCGCCGCCGACCCTACGACGGTCCCGTCGGACATCGCCGGTGCTGTGCTCGGAGGAACGAACCAGGCAACGAACAAGACGGGCACGCTGTCCGACGCCGCGCGCGACGAGAACAAGATGCTCGCGTCGTTCTACGAGACGTATGGGCGCAAGCTCGACATCGAGTTCTACACACGGACAGGACTCGACGAAGCCTCACAGCGAGCCGACGCGCTCGCGATCGCCGAGAAGAAGCCGTTCGCGGTGCTCGCCGCGCTCCCCATCACCGGCCAGCTCCTGGCCGACAAGAAGATCATCAGCTTCGACACACCGAGCGACCCGAAGGTCGTGCAGAAGCAAGCCCCGTACCGGTACTCGTGGTCGACCGACTACGTCTCGACATCGCTCCAGGCGGCAGAGGTGCTCGGCAAGGAGATCTGGGGCGGGAAGGCGAAGTGGGCGGGCGACGACTCGATGAAGACGAAGACCCGGAAGTTCGGCCTGGTGTATCCCAGTTCGGCCGACGGCAACCCGTACCCCGACCTCGCGCTGTTCGAGAAGACGATCAAGAAGTACGGCGGCGGCACGATCGACACGAAGATCGCGTACACGGGCGCGACCGGCACTGACGCCAACACGATCAACACCGAGAACCAGCAGAGCGCAGTTCCGATCATCACGAAGCTGAAGGACGCCGGGGTCACAACCGTGGTGGCGATCGCGTCGAGCTCGATGCTGCAAGGTCTCACCGAGGCGTCGACGCTCCAGGAGTACAACCCGGAGTGGTTCTGCGCCGAGTGGTTCAACTGCAGCTTCGACTACTTCGCGCGCCAGCTCGACCAGCAGCAGTGGGCCCACGCCTTCGGCGTCGGGTCGCTGTACCCGGCGCTCGAGGGCGACGCGGTCGACGGGCAGACGCAGTTGTTCCAGTGGTACTGGGGCAAGGATCAGGGGACTGTGAGCTCGTACATGTTCTCGATCCTCAACAACGTGTACTCGGGTGTCCACATGGCGGGACCGAACCTCACGCCGGCGACGTTCCGGGCCGGCCTGTGGTCGAAGCCCCTTGCAGGCGGCGCGGCCGACGGGTCGGTCACCGGGCTCATGAGCGGGTACGGCCCACGAGTCGGGTTGCCGTACCCCGCGTTCGCAGCGTCCGGCGAGGATGGCGGGCTGTGGTGGTACAACGCGCAGATCGAAGGCGTTTCGAACGTCTTCAAGGTGAGCGGCAAGGGCAAGGCGATGTGGATGTTCGGCGGGAAGCGCTATCTCCCGGGCAAGTACCCGAAGGGCGAGCAGCCGTTGTTCGACGAGACGAAGGCGATCGCGTTCCTCCCCGCCGACGCTGACGCATCGCTCGTGCCGCAGTACGCCTGCACCGGTTGCCCGAGCCAGGGGTCGTGACATGGGTCGCTCAGGCGAATCGGGGATACCCCGACTCGCCTTCTTCGCTCCTCGCGGCTCAGGATTCGTGAGGAATCGTTGTCTCCGCCGTTTCGATCAGCTTCTGCGCATCGCCCATCAGACCGGACGGTGACCGCAGGACCATGTGCTCGACGTTCACCTGCGGGTAGGGCAACGCGGCTGCGTACATCCGCACGAGGAAGTCACCGACTTCCTCGGTGTCCATGAACTCCGCCTGCGCGAGACCGTGCAGCGCCCAGTCGCTCATCAGATCGCTGAGCAGCGGGAGGTCGAACGAGTTGCCGAACTCCGTCGGCACGGTCGAACCGACGGCGACGCACGAGAACCGGACATTCGGGTGCTCGGTGTGCCAGCAGCGCAACGACTCCTCGAGCGCGGCCTTGGTGACGCTGTACGCGCCGAGCCCGGCGCGTGGCTGGCCGACGGTCTCCGACGACATCACGCTGACGATGCCGCCCGGGGCGAGGACGGGGAGCGCCGCGTTGATCACCTGGTGCACACCGATGAGGTTGGTCGCGAGCACGGTCTGCCAGTCGTCCACGGTGGTGTCGGAGAATCGCTTGAGCGGCGCCATTGCGGCGGCGTGCATGAGGATGTCGACCGCACCGAGCTCTCTCAGGGCGGCGTCGGCGATGCGGCGGCAGTCTTCGGCGACGGTGATGTCGGCGGCGACGGTGGCACCGCCTCCGGCTTCGTCGACGAAGTCCGCGAGCCGATCGGCGCGCCGGGCGGCGGCCACGACCTGCGCGCCCTCCCGCACCGCATGCAGTGCGAACGAGCGGCCGATGCCCGCTGATGCGCCGACGACCACCACGCGCCGTCCGTCGAGCACTCCCACGGTGGGTCCCCCTTGATCGATGGCTGCGCGCGGCAACGTATCGCACGCACTTGACGCCGCGCTTCGGGGGCCGCAGGCTTGCAGCGCCCGAGTAGCGCGCACCGATGGGGGACACCGATGACGGCTACCAGCACCGCTCGCGACAGCATCATCGAGGCCGCGAATTCGTATCTCGACGCGCTCGTGAGCCACGACTCGGCGAGCGCCCGCCTGGCCGACGACGTGCGGCGCGTCGGAAACGGCAAGGACATCGTGGCGGGTGCGGACGCGTTCGCGCGCGGTGATCGAGCGCGAGCCGGTCGGGTCGATCACCCCGCCCCGGTGGGTCGTCGACGGGCAGCACGCCGCCGCCGTGTACGAACTCGAGGCTGATCTCACCCGCTCCACGCAGAGCGACACGTTCGGTCCCCCCGACTCGTGGATCCCGGGATACATCGCCGAGCGCTTCACCGTCGTCGACGGCCTGATCGCCGACATCGAGGTGGTCTACGCCGGCACCGAACCGGGCGGTCGCCGTCCGCCGCGGCCCGAGCGCTACCCGCGCGTCACGGGCGCCGACGCTCCGTCAGGGCAACAGGTGCTCGATGTGGCCGCGGCATACCTCGCCGCGCTCGTCAGTCACGACGGGAGTCAGGTGCCGCTCGCGCCGCTCGCGTGGCGTGTGGAGAACCAGCACAACAGCGGCGACTCCGGGCCTGACATCGCGGCCGCGTTGGGGATCGAGATCATGCACGTGATCACCGGCATCCGAGACGAGAACTGGTATGTCGAGGACGACACCGCGGTGGTCTTCTACACGATCGACGTCGACCTCGGCCGGCTCCCGAACGCCCCGGCCGACGCAGCGAAGAGCGCGAAGCGTCTGGGAGAGCGGTTCAGAGTGAGCGATGGCATGATCGCCGAGATCGAGGCCGTGATCCCGGCGACCGATCTCTGACACCGTCGGGGATGCCATACTCCAAGCATGGAGGAGCCGCGCCGGGCTTGGCGTGACGAGTACGAACGCCTGCCGGTCCGCGCCGTCCCGTTCGAGACGATGTCCGGCATCCCCGTCGAACCGGTGTACGGTGACGCGCCGTTCCCCGGGCAGTTCCCGTACACACGCGGACCGTACGCGTCGATGTACCGGTCGAAGCTGTGGACGATGCGGATGTTCGCGGGTTTCGGCACCCCGGCCGACACGAACGAGCGCTTCCGGGCCCTGCTCGACGCCGGCGCAACCGGGCTGTCGACCGCGTTCGACCTGCCCACACTGATGGGCCGCGACTCCGACGACCCGTGGTCGGTCGGGGAGGTCGGGAAGGCCGGCGTCGCGGTCTGCACGCTCACCGACATGGAAGACCTGTTCGCGGGCATCGACCTCGGGTCCGTGACCACCTCGATGACGATCAACGGGCCGGCCGCGGTGCTGATGGCGATGTACGTCGCGGTCGGTGACCGGACCGGTGTGCCGCGGGCCGAGCTCGCCGGCACCATCCAGAACGACATCTTGAAGGAGTACCAGGCGCAGAAGGAGTACCTCTACCCGCCGCGTCCGTCGATGCGCCTCGTCACCGACGTGATGCGCTTCACCACCACCGAGATGCCGCGGTGGCACCCGGTCTCGATCAGCGGGTACCACATCCGCGAGGCCGGCTCGACGGCTGCGCAGGAGCTGGCGTTCACGCTCGCGAACGGGTTCGCCTACGTGGAGGCGGCACGCGCGGCCGGGCTGGACGTCGACGAGTTCGCGCCGCGTCTCTCCTTCTTCTTCAACAGCCACATCGACTTCTTCGAGGAGATCGGGAAGTTCCGCGCCGCGCGGCGGATCTGGGCGCGCTGGATGCGCGACGAGTACGGCGCCGTCGACGAACGTTCGCTCCGGCATGCGATTCCACGCGCAGACGTCGGGCGCGTCCCTCACCGCCCAGCAGCCCGAGAACAACATCGCCCGCGTCGCGCTCGAAGGGCTCGCCGCGGTGCTGGGTGGCGCACAGTCGCTGCACACCGACAGCTTCGACGAGGCGCTCGCGCTGCCGTCGGACAAGGCGGCGCGCATCGCCCTGCGCACGCAGCAGATCATCGCCGACGAGACCGGCGTGGCCCACGTCGCCGATCCGCTCGGCGGTTCGGCCTACGTGGAGTGGATGACCGACGAGATTGGAGCGCCAGGCCGAGGAGGTCTTCGCTCGACTGCGCGACGCCGGCAACGGATCGATGCTCGAAGGCGTGTACGCCGGCATCGACGACGGATACTTCGTCGGCGAGATCGCGGACGCCGCCTACCGCTTCGAGTCCGGCGTCTCGTCGGGTACGCGGATCGTCGTCGGAGTCAACGCGGCTACCGACGGCGACGACGGCACGCCGAACACGCTGTACATCGGGCCCGAGGTGGAGGAGCTGCAACTGAAGCGCCTCGCGACGGTGAAGGAACGGCGCCGCGCCGACGCGTCGCCACCGCGCTGGGCCGGATCGCCACCGAGGCCGCGGATACCAGTGTGAACCTCGTGCCCGTGCTCATCGACGCGGTCAAGGCCGACTGCACACTCGGCGAGATCTCGGCGGCCCTCGAAGGGGTCTTCGGCGGTTACCGCGAACCCGCGACCGTCTGAACGCACAACGCAGAGGGAGCGAACCACATGAACTACGTGAACCTGGGTCGATCCGGGCTCAAGGTGAGCCGGGCGTGCCTCGGCGCCATGATGTTCGGTACCGAGGGCGCGCCGTGCGAGGAAGGACGAGGCGCGGCGCATCATCGACGCGTACCTCGACCTCGGCCACAACTTCATCGACACCGCCAACGTCTACACGGGTGGCCAGTCGGAGGGAGTCGTCGGTCGTGCCGTCACCGCGAAGCGCGACTCCGTCGTCATCGCGACCAAGGGCAGATTTCCGCAAGGAGCCGGCCCCAACGACGTGGGGCTCTCGCGCGGGCACCTCACGCGCGCGCTCGAGGCGAGCCTGCAGCGGCTGGGGACCGACTACATCGACCTGTACCAGGTACACGCGTGGGATCCCGACACCCCGATCGAGGAGACGATGGGCGCGCTCGACGGCTTCGTGCGCTCGGGGAAGGTGCGCTACATCGGCTGCTCCAACTTCTCCGGCAGCCAGATCGTCGAGGCGCAGTGGGCCGCCGCGCGCGCGAACGGAGTCCCGTTCGTGAGCCTGCAACCGCGGTACTCCCTGATCTCCCGCCAGATCGAGAACGACGTGCTCGCCGCGGCCGAGCGCCACGGGCTCGGCACGATGATCTACAGCCCGCTCGCGGGCGGCGTCCTCACGGGCAAGTACAAGCGCGGCGAAGACCCACCGAGCGGCAGCCGCATCGCGCGTCGCGTGGCGGCCGCGAGCAGTAGTCGGCCCGCGATGCCGACGGGACTCAGCGACCGCAACTACGACATCGTGGAAGCCGTCGAGAAGACCGCGGCCGAGCTCGGGACCACACCCACCGCGGTGAGCATCGCGTGGACCCTCGTCAAGCCGCGGTGTCACCACCGTGATCATCGGGCCCCGCACGTACGACCAGCTCGACGAGAACCTCGCCGGCTTCGACCTCGAGCTCCCCGACGACGCGATGACCAAGCTCGACGAGGTCTCGCGGCCCACCCACTAGCGAACTGGCGTCAGCAGACGGGGTATGGCCCCACCAGCTGACGCCGGTTGGAGTGGGGGTCAGGCGCGGGACCGGGCGATGACGGCGCGGGTGGCATCGGCGAGGCGGCGGGCGAGGTCGAGGGGGCCGGTGGCGGCGATGAGGTCGGCGTTGATGGCTTCGACGGTGACCGGACCGTCGTACCCGATCGTGTCGAGCGTGCGGAGCAGTCCGGTGAGGTCGGCGGCGCCCTCGCCCGGCACCAGTCGCCCTTCGTACGTGGCGCGTCCGAAGTCGTCGGGACGAACCGCGGGTGCGTCGTCGAGCTGCACCGAGAACACCGCGGTGCCCGGTACGTCTGCGAGCTCCTCGACGGTCGACGGGCCCCAGTGGATCTGCCACGCGTCGACCGTGATACCGACGTCACGGTGAGGGAGCAGTGCGCGTACTGCAACGAGATCCGCGAGCGTGCGGATCAGCGAACCACGCGTGAACTCGATCCCGACTCGTACGCCGTTCGCGGTCGCCTCCTCGCACATCGCGTCGACCGCTTCGGCGGTGGCCTCGTACGGCGTGCCGCGCTCGCCCAGGATGATCGCGTTCGCCTGCCGGGCTCCGAGTGCGGCCGCAGTGTCGAGCACGAACGCGCGCGGCGCGGCCCGGAGGTACGGCTCGCCCGGATCACCCGGTCCCGCCCACGCGACCAGCGCGTCGACTTCGTGTGCGACGACACCCGCGTCGTCGAGCATCGTCCGTAGTTCGTCGGCGCGGTAGCCGGCCTCGAGCGCAGCTCCGTACGTTTCGGGAGGCCACAACGAGAGCCCGGCAAAGCCACCGTGAACCGCGGCTCCCACCAGTGTCGGGAACGGTGGGCATCCGACCGACGACGCGGTGAGCACCAAGTCGTCGCGCCCGAGCGTCGTCACGACCAGAAGATACGCGAGACTCCAGCCCTGCTCGCCCACATCCGAGGCCGCTTCGGCACGCTCGTCCGCCGGGTTCCCGACGAGCGCGCGCGCCGCCGGCCGGGCGACGCCGTCCGCGTCGTCATCGCGATCGTCGTCCTGACGCTGCTGGCGATCCATGCGAACGACCCCACCGCGGCCGAGCGCGCCTTCGCACGCTTCCTGCGACTGCTGCCCGACGATGCGCACACGTTCATCCTCATCTTCTACGACCTGCTCGCGTTGTGGGCGCTGGCGCTCCTTGCTTTCGCGCTCCTCCTCGTACGCCGATGGCGACTGGCGCGCGACGTCATCGCGGCCGGTGCGCTGGCGTGGTTGCTCGGCCGGTTGGTGGCCGTCTTCGTGCACCAGGCCGACCTTGGGCACGCCTTCTCGGTGGTGTTCGACCCGACCGACGTGCCTCGCTTCCCGCTCGTCCGCATTTCGATGGCGGTCGCGGTGATCACGGTCGCGTCGCCCTACCTGGCCCGACCCACACGCCGCGTGGGCCAGAGCATCGTGCTGCTCCTCGCGCTCGCCACCATGTACCTCGGGCGATCGCTTCCCGCCGACGTGGTCGGCGCGCTCGTGCTCGGATGGGGCGTCGCCGCCCTCGTGCACTTCGTGTTCGGGACCGCGGCGCGTCGTCCGACAGCCGACCAGGTCATGCGGGCACTCGCGGCGCTCGACGTCCCGTGCGACGGTGTGCGCGCGGCCGACGACCAGCCCGTTGCACGTGCCGTGTTCTTCGCCGACGGAGCCGAGGGGCCGCTCCGCATCATCGCGATCGGCCGTGACGAGGCCGACGCGCAGCTCATGGCCCGGATCTGGCGCTGGATCGCGTACCGCGACGCGCCACCGACGCTGTTCCCGACGCGCCGGCAGCAGGTCGAGTACGAGGCGTACACGATGTTGCTCGCACGTGAGGCGGGCGCACGCGTTCCGCACCTCGTCGTCGCGGGAACGAGCAATTCTCTGGCGTTGCTCGTGGCCGAGGATGTGCGAGGCGAACCGCTCGGCCCCGGCTCGCTCGAGGACGCGTGGTACCAGGTCCGGATCCTGCACACCACGCACATTGCCCACGGCCGGCTCGACGCCGAGCACGTCCTCGCGAGCAACGGAAGCGTCACGATCGTGGGTTGGGAACGCGCGTCGACCGGCGCGAGCGAGGGCCGGCTCTCGGCCGATGTCGCGCATCTTCTCGCCGCCACGGCCGCAATCGTCGGGACCAATCGTGCCGTGGCAGCCGCGATCGACGGCGTGGGATCGGATCGGATCACGGCCGCGCTACCCCTGCTCCAGCCGGGGCGCTCTCGGACGTCACCAAGTCCGCGCTCGACCGCGCGGAGTCCGACCACGCCCTCGCCGAGCTCCGTGAGCGCGCCGCCGCCGCCGTCGGCACCGAACCTCCCGAGTTGCACGAGCTGTTCCGGGTCAATCCCCGGCAGCTCGCTGATGGCGGTCGGAGCACTGGTCGCGATCGCCGTGCTGCTCAGCCGGGTGGGCGACCCGGTCAAGTTCTGGGACTCGATCCGCGACGCGCAGTGGGCGTACGTCGCGCTCGCGTTCGGGCTCGGCATGCTCACCGACGTGGCGTTCGCGGTGGCGTTCCTCGGCACCGTCCCCGTTCGCATCCCGTTGTGGCCGAGCATCGAGCTGCAGTCGTCGATGTCGTTCTCGAACCTCGCGGTGCCGATCGCGGCCGACACCGCGATCCAGATCCGGTTCCTCCAGAAGTTCGGGCTCGACCTGTCGTCGGCGGTCGCGACCGGTGGGATCTTCAGCTACGGTCTCGGAGATCCTCGTGCAGGCCACGCTGTTCTTCATCGCGCTCTGGCTCTCACCCGACTCGATCAACTTCGGGAAGATCGACACGAACCAGATCGTGGTCGTCGTACTCATCGCGATCTTCCTCATCGGTGTGGCCGCGGCCGTGGTGTTCAGCGTTCGGCGCATCCGGCACGCGGTCGTACCACGGGTCGTGCGGGCGGCCCGGACCGTGTGGGAGCGCGATGAGGAGCCCGAGCCGTGTCGCGCTGCTCATCGCCGGCAACGTCACCGCGAACTGCCTCTACGCCGCATCGCTGCTCGCGTGCCTGCACGCGTTCGGCAGCGCGGTCGACTTCTGGACGCTGCTCGCGCTCAACATCGGGATCAGCCTCATCGCGTCGCTCGTCCCGTTCCCCGGCGGCGGCACCGCGGTGTCGGCGGTCGGCATGTCGGGCATGCTCGCCGCGGTCGGCGTACCCACGGCGGCCGCGACCGCGGCGGTGATCGCGCACCAGCTCGCCGTGAGCTACCTGCCCGCCATCCCCGGCTGGTTCGCCACCCACGACCTCGTGCGAAAGCGGCTCCTGTGAGTCACGCGCGCCGGCGGCAGGCCGCGGCAATCGTCGCGCTCCTCGCGTACGTCGGGGTCCTCGTGCTCGTCATCGTCTCGATCGCCGATCATCCCGGTCGGGTGATCGCAGCCTGGGCGGTCCTGGTGCTGGGATCGGTCGGCGGATGGATCGCTCTGACCCGGCGAGGGGTCGCCCGCATCCTCGGCGCGGCGGTCGCCGTCGTCGCCCTCGTGGTGGCGATCGCACTGCTCCTCCTCGATGCCGCGCTGCTCGACGTGATCGTGATCGCGGCGGTGTGGCTGCTCGCGATCGTCGCCGGGCGGTTTGCCGTGGGCGTCGACAAGGCGATGCTCCGCGAGCCCGCCTCCCGGCGTGGCCATGCCGCAACCACAGCGGCCGGTGCTCCTGATGAACCCCCGCTCGGGCGGGGGCAAGGTGGAGCGGTTCGACCTCGCACGGGAAGCAGACCGGCGGGGGATCGAGCCGGTCGTCCTCGAGCCCGGCGACGATCTCGCCACCCTCGCGCGGGACGCGGTGGCGCCGGGCGCGGATCTGCTCGGTATGGCCGGAGGCGACGGGTCCCAGGCGCTGGTCGCCGGGATCGCGAGTGAGCACGGGCTTCCGTTCGTGTGCGTGCCGGCCGGTACGCGGAACCACCTCGCCCTCGACCTGGGCGTCGACCGCGACGACGTCGTCGGTTCGCTCGACGCATTCGCCGAGGGCTACGAGCGCACGATCGACCTCGCGTCGGTGAACGGCAACGTGTTCGCGAACAACGTGTCGCTCGGTGTGTACCCGCGCATCGTGCAGTCCGCCGAGTACCGCAGCGCCAAGATGCAGACGGCGGCCGGCATGTTGCCCGACCTGCTCGGTCCCGACGCCAACGCCTTCGACTTCGAGATCGACCACCCCGACGGCAGCGTGGTGCACGCGCCGTGTCTCGTGCTCGTCTCGAACAATGTCTACGAGCTCACGCTGCCTCGGGGGGTTCGGCAGCCGGGCCCGGCTCGATGAAGGGGTACTCGGCGTCGTGACCGTCGTCGTCCGTGACGCAACCGACGTTGCGCGGCTGATCGCGCTCGAGAGCGCGGGCCACGTCGACCGCTTTCGCGGCTGGCAGGCCTGGACGGCGGACCGCGTCGAGGTGCGATCGACGCAACCGGTCGAAGCAGGCGTCGACGGCGAGGCGGACACGCTACGTTGCGCCCCTCCGCTTCGAGATCCGACCCGCCGCGCTCCGGGTGCGCGTCGCGCGGAGCGCACCGGGAATCTCACCGGCACACGCGGCGCACCGTGTGCGACGTGCCGGCCTGAAGACGCTCGTGGGCGTGGCCCTCGGCCGCGATCAGGTTCCGGCTGAGCTCGACACGCTCGCCGGCCGTGCGTTGCGACCGAGCAGTTCGATGACGACCACGCCGATGAGCACGAGCACCGCGATGATCAACACCGAGACCGGTGAAGGGGCCTCGAGCACGACGAGGATGACGAGGCCGATCCCGACGACGAGGATGCGCAGCGCGTTGCGGTACTGGTAGACGAACGTCGCAACCGGCGACGCGGTCTCACCCGGCGCGAGATCGTGACTGCTCCCGCCGCGCACGCCCTCGCGAATTCTCGTGGCGACGCGACCCGGGCCGGCGAGCCACGCGCCGATGGCAACGATGACGGCCAACACGAACGAGGTCCGCAGCGCGGTGCGGAGGAAGGTGAGTACCTGGTCGTACACATCCCCGGCGGCGCTCTGGTTCACGGTCGAGGGCAGCGCATCGAGGTAGATCGTGCGGCCGAGGTTGAACAGGACGAGCATCAGGCCCATCGCGAGGGCGATGCCGAGCGCGGTACGCAGGATCGTGCGGCGTCGATTCCCGGACAGCCAGATCGCGACGCGAGCAACGCGAGGAGCACGAAGGGCAGGTAGTTCGCCACCTTGTCCAGGAGGTCGACCCCACCTTGCGCCTTCCGCAGATCCTGCGAGTCGATGAGCACGATCTCCTTGTTCAGCCGGGTCGCGTCGACATTGTCGAACAGGCCGATCCCGGCCTTGCTCAACGCTGCCGCGACCTTTCCGACGGCCGGTCCGAGGTGCACGACGACCTCGCCGTTCTTGGTGGTGAGGGTGTCCGTGCCCTTGCCCTGGAGCACCGCGACCACCTGCGTGTGCGCCCGCTTGTTCAACTCCCTCCAGAGGGTCTCGAACTTGGAGGACTCCACCAGCTTCAGGGTCGCGTCGTGGACCACCTGCTGGGCCCCGCCGGCGATGATCGGCGCGAGCCTCTGGGCCTTCGTGGGAAGCAGGTTGGCGATCTTCTTCTCGAGCCCGGTTTCCTGCACGAGCGTGTTCGTCACGCGGGTGGCCACGGCCTGCTGGATGGCCGGGTCGCTTGCGAGTGGCGCCATCGTGCTCACGTACTGATCGGTGTCGAGCACGGTGTTGCGGACCCACACGCCGAGCACGGAGATGGGTGCCAGCACGCAGACCAGCACCACCAGCACGCTGACGAGGATGCGGCGCCAGCAGGGGCAGCTGCGCGGGGCCCGCGGGCTCGGATGCCTGCGACTCGGCGGCGGTGTCAGGTCCTTCGCTCGGCTCGGCCATCGGTCCCCTCCCTGCGCGAGGTGGTGCTCGGCGCGGACTCGGGTCGAGCGGGCGGAGTGTAACCCTCGGGAGTGTCCTGATCCGGGGACGCCGCGTGCATGCGAACACGCGCGGCGCGTCGCTCGGCCCGTTCCTGGCGTCGCTGCCACAGCGACGCGTTGATGACGGCCGACGCCGTGATCAGGCGCCCCAGCAGGTACGCCCAGAGGAGCAGCGCGAGGGCCGAACCGATCGCGCCGTAGGTGTCGGTCTTGCTCTCGACCTCGTCCGCGATCCAGTACACGGTGATGATGTGGAGGACGAACACACCGAGTGCGAGGAACAGCGCGCCGGGAACGAGGTCGGGCCAGCGCGTCGGCTGGCGGGGGAGGTAGACGCTGGCCACGAGCCCGATCGCGAACGGGATGAGGCTGGAGACGAAGACGCCGGCGAGCCCGAGCAGGAAGGACCGCTCGCCCATGTGGTCGAGCACGGCGGAGAACACGAGCGCGACCGTCGTGAGGCCGAGCAGGCCGAGCATCGGCCTGGTCGTCTTCTTCAGCTTCGGGGGGACCACGCCCCAGATGAGCCCGTAGACGATCCGGAGGACCTTCAGCAGCGCCCGCGTGCCGAAGAACAATGCGAAGAGACCAAGGACGAGGGCGGTGACCCGCGAGAACCCGGAGAGGTCGGCGGCGCCGCCGACCGCCTTCGCGACGAGGCCCCCGATGCCGGACTGCCGCGCGAGGTCGCCGGGATCCTGGTCGGCGGCGTCGGCCGCGACCCCGAACCCGACCACCAAGACGAACACGTACGGCACGAGGAACAGGAAGACCCGAAACGCCACGGCGCCCGCGAGCACCACGCCGCCGGTGGCGACGTCGCGGTCGAAGGCGCGGAATCCGGCGTCGATGAGCGGGGAGCGGGGCCGCGAACGTTCGAGCCACACCCGGGTGTCCTCGATGCGCCGCGTGAGCCGCGTCTGCTCCGCCTTGAGGCGCTTCGTGGTGCGGGCCACACGACCGGAATCGGCTTCGGGCTCTGCCTCCCGTTCCGGCGGTTCCCCGTTGGGCTCCACCGACCAACGGTAGATCAGGCTCGCGTCAGCGAAGCGGTCCCGAACTCGCGATCTGGTACTTCGTGAGGTCGCTCCCGGTGATGCCGAGGCCGCCCGTCGCAGCGCGGAAGTCGGCCATATGAGGGGTCGCAAAGTGCGGGGCGAGCCCCTCCTCACCGTCCCAGAGCTCGAAGATGCGCACACGGCCCGCGTCGAACGGGTCGGGCATCATCAGGTAGTTGTGGCAGCCTTCTTCGGCTTCCGACGCACGCATCAACGGCTCGGCGGCGTCGAGCAGCTCGGCGCGGTTCTCGGGCGGGAGGTCGAGCGTTCCGGCGATGATCAACATGTCGGGGAGCGTACCCGGCCGGCCCGGACGCACTTTTTGACGGACGCTCGAAATCTGCGGCAGGCTGCGCGGCACGTATCTCGGCGTGACGCTTTTCCGACACACAGGAGCAGCCGACCATGACGGACAACGGCCAGCAGCGCTATGCGGAGCGGATGTTCCCGGAGCCCGTCGATCCCGGGATCGCGCGGCCCGAACGCGCCGCCAGCTCGGTCGACCACGGCACCGACACCGGACCGAAGGGCGAGTGGCGCAACGAGATCTGGTACCAGGGGAGCGGCAGGCTCGGGGAAAAGGCCGTCGAGCGGATCCAGATCTACCCGCCCACCCATGGCCAGCAGACGCAGGGCGATCCATGGGAGCCGGTGCGTATCGGCATCCTCGTCGACATGGAGCTCGGCCAGCTCCTCGCGGACTGGATCGACCCCACGATCCTCGCGATCGAGGACGCGATGAACGAGGGCGTGTACCAGCGCGGGCCGATCGAGCTCGTCACCGTCGACGCGCGGGGCCTCCCGCGGGAGAACTACCTCAAGACGCGCAAGGGCTACCTGAAGCTGGTGGAGGAAGGTTGCGTCGTCGTCCTCGGACCGATGATCTCCGACAACTCCGTCAACATCCGCGACCTCGTGAACGAGACCGGCGTCGCATGTATCGGCTGGACCGGTTCGGTGCGGTTCGACGGCGAGTACTGCTTCACCGTGGCCAACGGTGACATCCCGACTGAGTCGGTGATGGGCGCCCAGTGGTGCAAGCAGAACGGCTACGAGAAGGTCGGGTTCTTCTGGGAGCTGGGCTCCTCGGGAACGGACTATCGCGACTGGTTCCTCAGCGAGGCGCGCAACCTCGGCTTGGAGATCGTCGACACCGTGCCGCTGTCACCGAACCCGGTGGGGATGCAGGACAGTCTGGCCAAGATGCGCGACCGCGGCGCGCAGGCGATCGTGTACATGGGCTACGGCTACTCCACGTTCCACTTCAAGCGCGGGTTCGACGCGCTCGGGTGGGACCCGCCGCGCTTCATGGGCACCGCGTTCATGTTCTACTCGAACACCAACGAGTGGGCCGAGGGTCTCGAGGGCTGGCACGGAGTCGACCAGCTGGGCGAAGACGGCATGAACCCGAACTACAACGCGATGATGGAGCGCTTCGAGAAGCGCTTCGGTCACAAGTCGGGAAACGTCGTCGACGCGTTGGCGTACGACACGGCACGCGCCGCGATCCACGGGATCGCGAACGCGACGATCGCGATCCCGAAAGAAGTGAAGCTCGGGCTCGAGAAGATCAAGTGGATGCCGTGCACGAACGGTGGCCCGGCCACCTACGTGAGCTTCGCGCCGTACGACCACCGCGGCTACAAGGGCGACTATCTCGTCATCCGCCACCTGCGCGGCGGGAAGTGCGAGTTCGTCGGCTACCACCGCCCGCAGTGGCCGTCCAACACCAACTCGCCCATCATGCAAGACGCCTGAGTCAGACGGGGATGTGGTACAGCGCCGAGGCGTTGGTGGAGAGCAGTTGCTTGCGGACGGCCGGCTCGATGTCGACGAGGCCCTCGGCCGCGCGCTCGAGGCTGTCGGGGTAGAGGCACGTGGGGTGCGGGAAGTCGGTCTCGAACATGATGTGGTCGGGACCGAGCGCGGCGATGGTGTCGGTCAGCCCCTGGCGCTCGAACCAGTAGCAGGCGTGGATCTGGCGCTTGAAGTACTCCGACGGCTTCAGCGACAGGTGCTCCGAGGCGTGGGGCGCGCACTCGGCGAGCTCCCACTCGAGCACCTCCAGCAGGAACGGGATCCACCCGAGCCCGCTCTCGACCGACACCACCTGCAGGGTCGGGAAGCGCTCGAAGATCCCCGAGACCAGCAGGTTCCCCATGGTGCGGAAGTTGCCGATCATCACCATCGTCGAACCCATCGCGAGCTTGCGCTCGGGGTCGAGTGACGGCCACGGCGACGTCCCGAACCAGCTCAGGGGCGTGCTGCTGCCACCGATGTGGAAGTTCACCGGGAGGCCGAGGTCTGCGCACACCTCCCACAGCGGGTCCCAGTGCCGGCTGGCGAGGTCGGGGAAGCCCTCGTTGTGCGGGTCGGCGTTGGTGTTGACGCCGCGCAACCCGAGACCGTGCGCGCGCTCGACCTCGCGCACCGCGCCCTCGATGTCCCACCACGGCACGATCGCCATCGGGAACAGGCGCTGGCCGGACCGGTCCTGGATCTCGGCCATCGCGTCGTTGAAGATGGTGGCGCACAGCATCCGGAGCTCCGGATCGACGACGTCGTTGAACTTCTGGCCGCCGAACCCGACGACGTTCGGGTACAGGATCTGCGCGTACACGCCCATCGCGTCCATCATCTCGAGCCGCGCGTCGACGTCGTACGCCGCCGGGTGCACGTCCTCGATGTGGAACCCGAGGAACTCGGTGCCGACGATCTTCTGCCCGTCGGGCCGGATCACCGCGGCACCGCCGGCGTTCCCGATGATGTTGCCGTCGCAGATCCACACCGGCCGGCCGTCGACTTCGCGCACGTGCGGGAGGCGCTCCTCCCAGCCGCTCGGCGCGAGGTGCGTCCACAGGTCGTGGGGTTCGGTGAGGTGGGTGTCGACGTCGATCACCTTGACATCGCCGATGACGTCGTGCACGAGCTGGGAAACGCTCATGGAAGTGAACGCTACTGCGGCTCGGGGTCACCGAGCCGGGTGCGCAACCAGCGGAGCGCGACTTCGCCCTGCGCCCGCTGGAAGGCGCGCACGGTCGGCAACCCGGGCGGGTCGGGCAGGCTCGCGCCCCATGTGAAGGTTCCCGCCAACGCGGCGACGAAGGAGTCGACCGCGCCCGACGCGATCGGGATCGACGTGCCGGTACGCGCCAGGATGTCCTCGGGGTCGCCGCCGCCTTCGAGGGTGACCGAGGGCAGCATCGCGAGCACGTCGATGCCCCGAGCACCGCGGCACGGCCACGCCCAGTCGACGAACACGAAGGTGCCGTCGGGTTCGACCACGATGTTGTCGGCGCGGACGTCGAGATGGACCAGCGCATCGCCTTCCACCGATGCCGGCCATCCCGACTCGAGCGCGACCAACTCGTCGAGGTGGTTGCGTGACCACGCATCGAGCGTCGACGGGAGAGCGCCCGACTCGGCGATCCGGCGCCACCCCACGAGCGAGCCGGCAAGTCGTGCCTCGGCCGTCGGAAGGCTCCGCACCCCCTCGGTCGGCGCGACGGCACCCAGCGCGTCGACGGCAACGAGCAGCGCACGCGAGCTCGTCGGGATCCCACGGGTTGTGCGGCGGTCGCCCGTCGACGTACTCGAACACCCCGACGACCCAGTCGCCCTCGTCGAGCGCGTGCAGGAGTCGGGGCGCGCGCACCACGTCGGGCAGCCATCGCGCGGTCTCCACCTCGCGTCGGAGCATGTTCGGGCTCTCCGGGTTCTGCGCGGACGAGACCGCCTTCACGAACACGCGGCACGCGTCGGCGAGGTCGCAACGACTCGCAAACGAGGGGGAATAGCCGCCGGGTCCACTGGCAGACGCGACGACTCGCGCTCCGAGCGTCGTCTCGATGTCGAGACGCACGCTTCGTGGGAGGTCGCTCCACTGCAGCCGGTGCGCGGTCATGCCGCGACAAGTGTCGCGGCCGCGCCGTGCACGGTCGGGCGCTATTTCGGGAAGACCGTAGAAGCCGTCTCGTCGGCGACGGCCTTCATCGCCGGTGCGTCCTCCGGAAGGATGAAGCCGGCCTCGACTCCGTGGTCGAGCGCGGCGTGCCAGCGGCTGAGGTACGCATCGCGGTTCGGGTAGAGCTCGGCGAGCTCGGCGGGGGTGAAGGGGCGGCTGAAGCCGACGAGCGACGCGAGGACGTCACCCTTGCCGGTTCCGAGGTGCTCGCCCGTCGGCGCTTCGAAGTCGGGAAGCCGGATCCCGCCGAGCGCGTTGCCGTACCTGTCGCGACGGATGGTGGGCGGGTCGGCCGACTCGAACTCGATGCGCGGAAGCGATGGCGGCGCCGGGCCACCGCGCAGCCAGTCGTGGAAGTGTTGGAATGCGGCGCGGTGTGCGGGCGTGTAGCTCAACACGTTGGGGTTCTCGGGTGCGAGCGCGGCGCCGGCGGCACCACCGAGCGCGAACGCGATGCCGTCGCGCTCGAACAGCGGCGCCATCGCTTCCTGCGTCGCGGCGCCGCCGGTGTGGCAGCTGCCTGCGACCTCCCAGATGCGGAGCGAGTCCGTGTCGGGCTGACGCACCGGGTAGAGCGCGGGCGCTTCGGTCTCACTGTTGAACACGAGCGCGGGAACGCCGAGGTCGTCGCGGATCTGAACCGGCACGGTGGGGAGGATGCCCATCGGAAACGCCGCGGGGTCGACGCCGCTCGTGTCGGGTAACGATCCCTTGCCGAAGTCGACGAGGAACCAGAACGCGTCGAAGACGCGCTCGAGTGGCTGGATCGCGTTCGCGTACGTGCGCAGCCGCATCGCGGACTGCGACCCCCCGCTCGCGACGAGCAGCTGTGGCGCGAGCCCGCCCAGTGTGTCGGGGCCGAGCGCGCGCGCCGCCTGCGTGTAGATGTCGAACGAAAAGTCGTCACCGGGATGGTCGAGCGTGCCGTAGCGCTCGGGATCCCAGCCCTTCAGCGCGACCTGCTCCATTCCCGAGAAGCCCTCGAGCCCGGTTCGCTGTGCGGACACACCGACCCACGCGAACCCGTCGAGGAGCTGATTGCTGTCGGCGGTGCCGATCTCGAAGCCGGCGGTGACGTTCTGCCAGTTCACGTGCACGATGCCGTTGAACTGCGCGGCGTCGCCCGGACGGACGACGAGCATGCGGGTGCGGAACGGCGCAGTGCGCGCCCGTCGCACACTCCACTTCCCGTCCTCGCCCAGTTCGGTGCCGGGCTCGGCCTCGTAGGCGGTCGCCTCGCCGTCGAGGAAGAACTCCTCCGCCACGTACCGGAAGGCGTCGAGGTCGGCCCGCGGCAGCGAGAACGGCCAGCCCCGCTGCCCGCCCGTCACCGGTCCGGTCACGTTCGCGGTCATTGGCGTTCCTCCCGGGTCACCTCAAACGAGTCCGGCGCGCTGATTCGCCGCCGCGAACTCGCGATTCACGAAGTCGAGGTCGTATGGCTGCTCCTCACGCCGTCCCGGGCCCCATTGGCTGCGCGGTCGGCGGACGAAATCGCCTCCGTACACGTGGATCGCGGCGGTCACACGATCGAGGGAGTTGCGCACCGAGTGGATCGCGTCGTCACCGAGCAGGAGGACGTCGCCGGTGCCGAGCTCCTTCCCACCGGTCTCGACGAGGTGCGTGCGGTCGTCGGGCACCCGCCGGAAGAACGTGTTGTCCTCGGTGCCCGTGTAGACGGCGATCGCGGCCCACATGCGATGGTCGTGGGGGAGCAGGTCCATTCCCGGCGCCCACACCACGTTCAGGATCGTGAGCTCCGGGGTGTTGTGCAGGAGGTCGAGGCCGCCGGCACGCGGTGCGAGCACGTCGGCGACGTCACGGGGAACCGCGACCACGCGTGCGAGGACTTCGCGAGTGGCGAGCAGCGCGTCGTCTTCCGCGCGCGCCTCGATCAGCGCGGCGACGAGCGCGTCGACGGCGAAGGTGGCGGCCACAAGGGAACGGTAGCCTCGGCTGCCGTGGCGCCGCTCCTGCCGATCGACCGCTCGCGTCCGATTCGATGGGGGATCGCGTCGACCGGCGGCATCGCGAACGCGTTCACCCACGGGCTCGGCCTCGTGGCCGACGCCGAGGTCGTGGCGGTGGCGTCGCGAACCCGCGAATCGGCGGATCGATTCGCCGACGCGCACCGGATCCCGCACCGTCACGGCACCTACGAAGCGATGGCCGCCGACGACGCCGTCGACGTCGTGTACGTCGGCACTCCGCACAGCCGGCACTGCGACGACGCACTCCTCTTTCTCGGCTCGGGCAAACACGTCCTGTGCGAGAAGCCGCTGGCGATCAACCGCGAGCAGGCGACCGCGATGGCCGACGCGGCCAGGGCGCGCGGCCTGTTCCTCATGGAGGCGATCTGGAGTCGCTTCCTTCCCGCGTACGTGGAGCTTCGACGGTTGGTCGCCGAGGGCAGCATCGGCGAGCTCCGCGTCGTCGAGGGATCGTTCGGCTTCGTGGCGCCGTTCGTTCCCTCGCACCGGTTGTTCGCGCGCGAGCTGGGTGGCGGCGCACTCCTCGACGTCGGGCTCTACCCGGTGCAGCTCGTCCACATGCTGCTGGGTCCACCCGACACGGTCGCGGCGGTAGCGGAGCTCGGCGAAACCGGTGTCGACGAGCAGGCCGCGGTGGTGATGCGCTACGACGACGGGGCGCTCGGAGTCGCGCTGGCGGCCATCCGCACCAATCTCGCGTCCACCGCGCGCGTCGCCGGTACCGCCGGTGTTGTCGACCTCCCGTCGCGCCTGCATTGTCCGGCCTATCTCGACGTGCAACGCGGCATCGAGACCCAGCGCGTCGCAACCCCGATGGCGGGCAACGGCCTCCACTACCAGGCGGAGGAAGTGCACCGCTGCCTGCGCGCCGGGCTCACGGAGAGCGCGGTGCTGCCGCTCGCCGACTCGTGCGCCATCGCCGAAACCCTCGACCGCGCTCGCGCACAGATCGGCCTCCGCTATCCCGGGGAGTGACCTCAGATCGCGAGCGCGGCGTCGAGGGCGTCGGCGTTGGCGCCTTCGAGCCAGCGGACCTCGCGGCATCCGCCGATCGTGCGCACCGGGACGCCCGCGCTGCGGAGCGCGACCGCCAAGCGGGTGTCGGGCACCTCACCCGATGTGATGATCACCGTGTCGGCCGGGATCGCTTCGTGCGCGTCGTCGTGGCGTACGCGCACCGCCCGTGCTCCGATCGATTCGAGCGTGACGCCCCCGAGCAGGCGCGCACCGGCCTGTTCGAGGTCGTGCACCACCCGGAAGCGACCCGGCAGCCCGAGCTGCACGCCGAACACGCCTGACGGCTCGACCACCGCGACCTCGTGCCCGCGTCGCCGGCACAGGTCCGCGATCGACAGCCCGGCCTTGCCACCACCGAGCACCACGACGTGCGGGCCGACCATCGTCTCGTGCAGCCCGAGCAGCCACTCCTCCAGGTCGGGGACCGTGAGCACGTGGTCTTCGTCGGCGCCGGGAAGCCGGGGCCGGGTCCAGACCGCCCCCGTGGCCACCACGATCTCGTCGGGGCCCAGCGCGGCGGCTCCCTCGGGATCGACCGTACGCCCCACTTCGATCGCGATGTCGGCGTGCTCGACTTCGTGCACCAGCCACCCGAGGTAGCGGTCGAGCAGAGGATCGGCACATCCCGCGTGGCGCAGCACACCGCCGAGCGAGTCGCTCGCCTCCCAGAGCGACACGCGATGGCCGCGCGCCGCGAGCAGTCGGGCCGCCTCCAGTCCCGCCGCGCCGCCGCCGGCCACGAGCACGTGGCGCGGCGCGGTCGTCGGTTCGAGCGCGACGTCGTGCTCGCGACCGGTCATCGCGTTCGCGACACACCGCAGCGGTTCGCTCACGTAGATGTTGCCGATGCAGCGATACTGATAGATGCACGGCCGGATCTCGTCGACGCGACCGGCGGCGAGCTTGTTCGGCAGATCGGGGTCGGCGAGGAGCTTGCGTCCCATCGCGACGAAGTCCGCCTTGCCGTCGGCGATGACACGATCGGCCTCGTGGGGCTCGAAGCGCCCGAACGTGATCACCGGGATGTCGACGCGTGCCTTCGCGTCCGCGGCATAGTCGCTCAACGGCCCGACGACATGCGGCGCGTACGAGTCGGTGGGCCCGGTGGCATCGTCGGCATACGCAGTGACGTGCACGGCGTCGCTTCCTGCGGCGACGGCCAGCTCGATCACGCGGAGCTGGTCGTCCCAGCGTTCGCCGTCGGGCTTGTGCGGCTCGAGCGCGTTGATCCGGATCCACACGGGGAAGTCGCGACCGACACGCGCGCGCACCGCGCCGATCACCTCGACGAGAAGGCGGGCGCGACCCTCGATACCGCCACCCCACCCGTCGTCACGCCTGTTGTGCGGCGAGAGGAACTCGTCGATCAGGTAGCCGTGACCGGCGTGCAGTTCCACGCCGTCGAACCCGGCACGGGCGCAGCGGTCGGCGGCTTCCGCGTAACGGGAGATCACCCAGGCGAGATCGTCTTCGGTCGCCACGTGGTACTCGTACTTCGCACCCGGACCGGCGAACGCCGCCATCATCCCCGCGGTCTCCTGCGCGGTGACCATGCCCGCGAGCGGATCGTCGGCTCGCGGTCCGGGGACGTACGGCACCAGCACCGGCCGTCCCTCGGCGACGTCGAGCAGCGCGATGCTCCCCTGATGGTTGAGCTGCGCGGCCACGCGTGCGCCGTGACGGTGGACGCGTCGGGCGAGATCGGTGAGCCCCGGAAGGTGACGCTCGTCGTCCGACGCGGCGGTCATGCGCCCGTCGCTCGTGCCCACGGGCGACGCCACGCCGACGTTCCCGACGAGCAGCAGCGCGGCGCCACCGCGTGCGCGCGCTTCGAAGTACGCGGCCTCGTTCGCGCTGACGGAACCATCGGGGTTCGACAAGTGATGTCCCATCGGGCACATCACGATGCGGTTGCGCAGCTCGAGGCTCCCGATCCGGCCCGGAGCGAGCAGGTGCGCGAAGGCGGAGCGGCTCATCGGTGGAGCGTACGGTGTCCGGCATGACGACGTCATCCGACCCTCATGGGCACCACGACTGGCACTCCGCGGACTACGTGGACGAGTGGATCAGCACCGACGTCACCCGCGATACCGAGCGCCGGCCGGTACTCCGCCGCGTCGCCGAGCTCCTCCCCTTCGAGCGCGAGGCCGAGATTCGGGTGCTCGACATCGGCGGCGGCTACGGGATGCTCACGCGTGAGGTGCTCGAGGAGCTTCCCAACAGCCGGGTCGTGCTCCACGACTTCTCCCAGCCGATGATCGACCACGCGAAAGAACGCCTGGGCGGCCTGGTCGGCCGGGTCGAGTTCGCGCAGGCCGACCTGCGCGATCCGGCCTGGGTCGATGCCGTCGGGGGGCCGTTCGACGCGGTGGTGTCGTCGATTGCGATCCACAACGTGCGGGACCCCGAACGGATCCGCGCGATCTACGGCGAGATCCGGCCCCTCCTCACCGCGGGCGGCTGCTTCGCCAACCTCGATCTCGTGTTCCGGGGCGGCCTCGAGGTCGAGACCCAGATCGGCTGGTTGCGGGACGCCGGGTTCCACGAGGTCGGCTGCCTGTTCGAGTACGAGCATCAGGCGCTGCTGGTGGGGTTCAACCGACGCCCGTTCAACTGAAGCCCGACGGGAACCGGTCGACTGCCAGTAATGCCGGGAAGATCCGGCTCCAGCTCACCGCGATCAGCATCGTCACCACACCGCCGAGCGCGATCGCGGCGGCCGGGCCGAGCAACTGGCCGGCAACCCCCGATTCGAACGCACCCAGCTCGTTGGACGCGCCGATGAACACGGTCTCCACCGCGAGCACGCGCCCGCGCTTGTCCGGCGGCGTCACGAGCGGCACGAGCGTGCCGCGGATGAACACGCTGACCGCGTCGGCGCCCGAGAGGATCGCCAACGACACGAACGCGATCACGTAGCTCGTGGTGACCCCGAGGACGATCGTGCCCGCACCGAAGACCGCCACCGCGACGAGCATGGTCGTCCCGACGTGTCGCGTGACCGGCTTGAAGGCGAGGAGGAGCGTGACGAGCCCGGCGCCGATGCCGACCGCGGCGCGCAGCCAGCCGAGGCCCACTGCGCCCACGCCGAGCCGATCTTCGGCGACGGCGGGAAGCAGCGCGACCGCGCCACCGAACAGCACCGCGACGAGGTCCAGCGAGATCGCGCCGAGGAGCACGGGCTGGCTCCGCACGAAGCGCAGGCCTTCCATCGCCTCGCGCATGCCCTCGCGACGCGTCCGCGTCGCGACCGTGCCCGCGGCGGGCTGTCCGACCGCGACCGCCCCGAGCTCGGTCTCGACCGCCTCGGACGCGACCGGCTCCGGCGCCGCGCGGTACATCGGTTGCACGAGCGAGATCGCGACCGCGGCCACCGCGAGCAGTCCGGCGGCGACGAGGAAGGGGAGTCGCACGTTGGCGACGTAGAGGAAGCCACCGAGCACCGGACCGATGATCGACGCCGCCTGCCAGCTGATCGACTGGCGCGCCACGAGCCACGGCAGTCTGGCCGCGGGCACGGTGTCGGCGGGCAGCGCGCGACTCGCGGGGAACGCGAACGCTCGCGCGGTGCCGTAGCCGATCACCAAGAGGAAGATCGGGAGCGTCGAGGTGGGATTGCTGCCTGCGTACCCGGCGAGCGCCAAGACGAAGAGTGCCTCGATCACGATCGCGCTCGCCGCGATCCGCCGGCGGTCGAACCGGTCGGCGACGGGTCCGGACACGAACACGAGCAACGCCGACGGCGCGAACTCCGCGAGCCCGAGCAGCCCCAGATCGAGCTCGCGGCCGGTGAGGTCGAAGACCTGCTTGCCGAGGACGATGGTGAGCGCGGCCATCGCGGTGGACGAACACACCACGGACGTGAGGAGCGCGATCACCGATCGTCGTTGACGCGGGTCCACCTCCGGACACTAGAGCCGAGCGGCCCGGGAGCCGGGCCCCGAATCGGCGCGTGTCAAGGAAGCCTTGACGACCCCACCCGTGTCAGGGTAGGCTTGACGACGCATGGCCGAACGCTCCCGACCCCTCGCCGACCTCGTGACCGCGTGGACGACCGTCGTCGGCGAGGTCGACCCCCTCACCGCGTTGCACGCGGCACGCGACCTGAAGGAGCACCTCGGGCGCTGGGAGGCACAGCTCGCGCGCGAGGCGCTCGCGGCGGGGGAAACGTGGGACACCATCGGCGCCGCGCTCGGCATCAGCCGGCAGGCAGCGTGGGAGCGCCTGCGGCCGCGGATCGCGGCCGCCATCGACGCCGAGCGCGCGGTGATCCGCACGAAGCAGGCACAGGTTCAAGAGAAGAGGAGAGCCGGGTGGCAGACGAAGAACGCGCCGAAGAACGTGCAGTAGGGCTGAACCGCGCCGAGCAATTGGCGGCTCGCGCGCGTGAGCTCGCCGGGCGCGCCGAGCAGGTCTCTCGCCACGCCGCCGACGCGGCTGAATCGGAGGAGGCACTCGCGCAGCTCGAGCACGAGCTCGCGGACCTCGACGAAGAAGAGCGCAAGCTCGACGAGGAATTCCAGGAGCTCCTCACCGAAGAAGCCGACGGCGGGCGCACGCACGGTGACGAGAGTGGGCGGACCGAAGACCAGATGACGGGCTGGGCCGACCGGCTCTCCGAACGCATGGAGTCGATCGCCGCGCGTATCGGTGAAGCGGTGACAGCCGCGGTCGCCGCGCGCCCCTTTGCCGTGTCGGACACGGTAGAGCGCGACGTGCCGGTCGACGGCGCGCTCCCGGTCGCCGTCGACAGCTTTGCCGGCAAGATCACCGTGCACCGGGGCGACGACACCCACGTTCACGTCGTCGCCGAGCGGCACGGGTGGACCGAAGCCGACCGCGACGCCATCGTCGTCGACGTCGAGCGCGACGAACGCGGGGTGAAGGTCCGGTGCCACACGTCTCGCGCGCACGGTCATCGGTGGGTCAGCCTCGACGTCACGGTCCCGAAGACGTCGCCGGTGACGGTCAAGACGCAGGGTGGCGGGATCCGGGTCGAAGGCGTCGGGGGACCGGTCACCGCCGAGACGAAGGGCGGCGCGATCTGGGTCGAGGGCGCCGTCGGGCGGGCGGCGGTGGACACGCTCGGGGGTGCAGTCTCGGTGACCGATCACGACGGGCCCGTGAGCGCGCGCACCAAGGGCGGCTCGGTACGTCTCGCGGGCAAGCTCACCGGCGAGGTCGACGCCGACACCATGGGTGGATCCGTCCACATCGACGGCATCGCGGGGAACGTCCGCGCGCAGACGATGGGCGGCTCCGTGCACGTGAGCGGCCGGTTCAGTGGCGAGTGCTCGCTGTCGACCGTCGGCGGGTCGGTGTCGGTCGGGCTCGCGCCGGGATCGAACCTCAAGGTCGACGCGAGCGGCAGTTCCTCGTCCACCGACGTTCCCGGGCTCCAAGCCTCTCGTGGGCGCATCGAAGGCACCGTCGGTGACGGATCCGACGGAATGCTGCGCCTCCGTACCTCCGGAGGATCGGTCCGGGTCCACGCGATCTGACCCACACGATCCCCGTGGAGCCCGGCAGGGGTACCGTCTGGGCCCGAGGCGAACGGCTGCGGCGCAGGTAGCCTGCGCTGCAGTGAGCCGGGGCCTGAGCGGCCCGGCGCGAAGCGCCGAGAGCGGGGAACATGCACGATCTCGTGATCCGGGGCGGCACGGTCGTCGACGGCACCGGCGAACCCGCACGCACGGCCGACGTCGCCGTCGACGCGGGTCGCATCACCGAGCTCGGTGAAGTCGGCGACGACGCCCGCGAGGTGATCGACGCGACCGGCTTGCTGGTCACGCCCGGCTTCGTCGACGTGCACACCCACTACGACGGCCAGGTCACCTGGGACCCGATGCTCACGCCGTCGAGCTGGCACGGTGTCACCACGCTCGTGATGGGCAACTGCGGCGTCGGGTTCGCGCCCGTCGTGCCCGAACGGCGCAACTGGCTGATCGGGCTGATGGAGGGCGTCGAGGACATCCCCGGCGCCGCGCTGTCCGAGGGCATCCGCTGGGCGTGGGAGACCTTCCCCGAGTTCCTCGACGCGCTCGACGCCACCGAGCTCGCGCTCGACGTCGGCGCGCAGGTACCGCACGGCGCGGTGCGCGCGTACGTGATGGGCGAGCGTGGCGCGCGCAACGAACCCGCCACCGCCGAAGACATCGAGCAGATGGCACGGATCGTCGCAGAAGCGATCGAGGCGGGCGCGGTCGGCGTGAGCACCTCGCGCACGATCGTGCACCGCGCGATCGACGGCGAACCGGTGCCGGGCACCGTTCGCGGCCGAAGACGAGCTGTTCGCGCTCGGGCGCGCGCTCGCCGAGCGTCGGCCGCGGCGTCTTCGAGCTCGCGCCCGCGGGCATCCAGGGCGAGGACATGTCGGCGCCCGACAAGGAGCTCGACTGGATGCGCCGGCTCGCGCAGGAGACCGAGCGCCCGGTCACCTACGGCTTCGTGCAGCACGACGTCGCGCCCGACGACTGGAAGCGACTGCTCGACCTCGCCGGCGAGGCAGTCGACGACGACGTGCCGATGCGGCCCCAGGTCTCCGGGCCGCCCGATCGGTCTGCTGCTCGGGCTCCAGACCTTCCACCCGCTCAACAGCCGGCCGACGTACGCGGCGCTCGCCGCGCTGCCGCTCGACGAGCTCGTGGCGCGCCTGCGCGAGCCCGAGGTGCGCGCCCGCATCCTGAGCGAAGAGCCTGCGGTCGAGATGCCCGCTTACATCGCGTTGAGCTTCGACCGCATCTTCGAGCTCGGCGACCCGCCCGACTACGAGCCCGCGCCCGACACGAGCATCGCGGCACGCGCCGCGCGCGACGGCGTCGACCCCGCCGAGGTCTTCTACGACCTGCTGCTCGCCCACGACGGCCACGAGCTGCTCATCCGCCCGCTGCTCGGCTACAGCGACTTCACCCTCGAGCCGCTCCGCGAGATGCTCGAGCACCCCGCGAGCGTGCTCGGCATCGGTGACGGCGGCGCGCACGTGCGGGCGATCTGCGACGCGAGCAATCCAACCTACATGCTCACGCACTGGGTGCGCGACCGCACCCGCGGGCCACGCCTCCCGCTCGAGATCGTGGTCCACAAGATGACCGCGAACAACGCCGACCTCTACGGGCTGCGCGATCGCGGCACCGTCGCGGTGGGCAAGAAGGGCGACCTGAACGTGATCGACCTCGAGCGGCTCCGGTTGCACAGCCCGGAGTTCGTGAACGACCTGCCCGGCGGTGCCGGCCGTCTGGTGCAGGGCGCCGACGGCTACCGCGCCACCATCGTGAGCGGCGAGGTGATCCGGCGCGACGGTCACGACACGGGCGCGCGTCCGGGCAAGCTCGTACGGTCGGGGTCATGACCGACACACTGCCGCGACTCCGCCGAAGCCATCGAGTGGAACGAACCCGGCAGCGCCGTCAGAGTGCCGGTGCACCGGTATCTCTCACCTGAGTTCGCCGCGCTCGAGGAGGAGAAGCTGTGGCCGAAGGTGTGGCAGATCGCGTGCACCGTCGACCACGTCGCCGAGCCGGGAGACTTCTTCGAGTACCGCGCCGGCCCCTACTCGGTCCTGATCGTGCGGGGTGACGACGGCGAACTGCGCGCGTTCCAGAACGTGTGCCGGCATCGCGGCAACTCCATCTGCCAGGGGAGCGGCGCAGGCCTCACCCGGATCCGCTGCCCGTGGCACCACTGGACGTGGGACCTCCAGGGGCGGCTGCGCGAGGTGCCGTCGCGGCGCTGGTTCGGCGGGCTCGTCAACGACGACTACCCGCTGTTCGCCGTGAACGTCGGCGAGTGGGCGCGCATCGTGTGGGTGAACCTCGACCCGGACGCGACACCCCTGATGGAGTACCTCGAGGGCATCCCCGACGACACCGCCTGGGCCGACCTCGACGAGTTCCGGTGCGCCGCGGTCACGCACACGCCCGTCGACTGCAATTGGAAGGTGATCGCCGACGGGTTCGGCGAGACCTACCACGTGCAGGGCATCCACCCCGAGATGCTCGGGTCGATGGACGACGTCAACACGCAACAGCGGCTCTGGGAGCACCACGGTGTCTCGTACCAGCAGTACGGCGTGCCGAGCCCGCGGCTCGGGCAGGACGCCGGCGACCAGGTGGTCTGGGACTCGTTCATCGACACCCAGGGCGGACGGATGGGGCCCGACCATGCCGAGCGGTGCCCGGCGCCGCCGGTGCCCGACGGCGAGACCATGCTCGACGTGATCGCGCAGAAGATCCGTGAGCACCACGCCCGGCAGGGCACCGACCTGTCGCGCTTCACGAGCGAGCAGATCCTGATGCTCGCGCAGTACAACGTCTTCCCGAACGCGACGGTCCTGGTGTGGGGCGAGATGCTGAACGTGTTGCTCGGCCGACCCGGCGCGACGCCCGACCAGTCGGAGCTGGTCACCTACACCTTCTACCGGGCACCGTCGGCCGCCGCCCCGCGCACCAGGCCGGTCGAAGTGACGATGCCACCCGACGTGCGCGGGACCGGCGTGATCGCGCAGGACATCGCGGTGCTCCAGACCGCGCAGCGCGGCCTGCACCAACCCGGTCTCACGCACATGACACTTTCGAGCGAGGAGTGCCGCATCCTCAACATGCAGCGCAACCTCGAGCGATACCTCGGCATCGAGCCCACCGAGCTCGAACCGCTCGCGTGACACTCGCCAACGGCTCGCTCACCCGGCTCGCAGTGAGTGAGCGGATCCTGTTGGCGTGGGTGCCTTCGACTGGGTCTACCGCGTGCCCGTCAATGCGTCCGATCGGTCCTGGTTCGTCGAGGACTTCACCGTCGGCGCACCGGACCGGAGCGACATCACGTACCGGGGTGTGGAGGGGCGGACGGGGTTAACCTCGCGGGTAGGCCGAGAACGAGGAGCACGCCATGCTGGACGTCGTCATCAAGGGTGGAGACCTCGTCGACGGGACGGGCGCACCCCGCCGCCGCGCCGATGTCGGGATCGCCGACGGCAAGATCGCCACGATCGGCACGATCGACGACGAAGCCGCCGACACCATCGACGCCACGGGCAAGGTCGTCACGCCCGGATTCGTCGACGTGCACACCCACTACGACGCACAGGTGTTCTGGGACGGCGCCCTCACGCCGTCGCCGTTGCACGGCGTCACCACCGCGCTCGCGGGCAACTGCGGCTTCACCATCTCGCCGCTGTCGAAGGATCCCGCCGACGGCGAATACCTCATGCGCATGCTCGCCCGGGTCGAGGGGATGCCACTCGAGTCGCTGCGTGCGGGCGTGCCGTGGAACTGGACCTCCACGGCGGAGTACTTCGACGAGATCGACGGCCGCCTCGGCATCAACGCCGGCTTCATGGTGGGCCATTGCGCGGTCCGACGCGTGGTGATGGGGGCGGAGTCGGTCGGCCGCCCGGCCACCGACGACGAAGTCGCCAGAATGCAGACGTTGCTCCGTGCCAGTTTCGAAGCCGGCGCGCTCGGATTCTCGTCGTCGTGGGCGCGCACGCACAACGACGCCGACGGCAACATGGTGCCGTCGCGCTACGCCACTCACGACGAGATCGTGGCGCTGGCGACGACGGCAGGGGAGTTCGAGGGTACGTCGCTCGAGTTCATCCCCCAGGTGAGCGGGGCGTTCGAGCCGTGGGCCGTGGAGCTGATGGCCGACATGTCGGCCGGCGCGGCAACGCGCCGCTCAACTGGAACATCATGAGCGTCGGCGCGGCGAACCTCGACGAGTGCTACGGCAAGCTCGCGGCGGCCGACTACGCGCGTTCCAAGGGCGGGAAGGTCATCGCTCTGACCATCCCGATGACCTTCGCGGTACGCCTGTCGTTCCGCTCCGGTTTCGTCCTCGACGCGATGCCGGGCTGGGAAGGCCCGATGCTCCTCCCGCTCGACGAGAAGCTCGCGTTCTTCCGCGACGCGTCGCAACCGTGCCCGTCTGAACGAGCTCGCGCAGGGCGACGACAACTCACTCAAGATGCTCGCTCGCTGGGAGGCGATGGTCATCCACGACGTGGTGGCGCCGGAGAACGAGCAGTACCGCGGTCACCGCGTGGGCGAGATCGCCCAGGCCGAGGGCCGCGAGCCGTGGGACGTGCTCACCTCCATCGCGATGGCCGACGACCTCAACACGAGTTTCGGTACCGAGCCGCGGGTCGAGACCGACGACGACTGGAAGGCCCGTGTGGAGATCTGGCGCGACGGGCGCGCGGTCATCGGCGCGTCCGACGCCGGCGCCCACCTCGACCTCCTGGCGTCGTTCAACTACGCCACCGTGATGCTCGACCAGGCGGTCCGCGAGCGCGGGCTGCTCCCGCTCGAGGAAGCGGTCCACCTCATCACGGACGTACCCGCGAAGCTCTACGGGCTGCGTGGTCGCGGCAGGGTGGAGGAGGGCGCGCACGCCGACGTCGTGGTGCTCGACCCGCAGACGGTCGCGAGCGATCCGATCCGCATGCGGATGGACCTCCCCGGGGGCGCGGGCCGCCTCTACGCCGGTGCACAGGGCGTGGAGCACGTGCTGGTGAACGGCCGCGCCATCGTCCGCGACCACGAGCTCACCGGCGAGCGCTCGGGCACGCTCCTCCGCTCGGGACGCGACACGGCAACGCCGGCACTTGACTGAGCAATACACGCACGGCCACCACGAGAGCGTGCTGCGCTCCCACACGACGCGCACGGTCGAGAACTCGGCTGCCTACCTGATCGATCGCTTGCGCCCGGGGCTCGAGGTGCTCGACGTCGGCTGCGGACCGGGCACGATCACCGCGGACCTCGCGGCGCGCGTAGCACCCGGACGCGTCCTCGGAATCGACAACGCGCCCGAGATCCTCGACGCCGCCCGCGCGACGGCGAGCGAGCGTGGTACCGACAACGTCGCGTTCGCCGTCGGCGACGTGTACGCGCTCGAGGCACCCGACGCGTCCTTCGATGTCGTCCATGCGCACCAGGTGCTCCAGCATCTCACCGACCCGGTTGCCGCCCTACGAGAGATGCGGCGTGTCTGCAGGCCCGACGGGGTCGTGGCCGCCCGCGACTCCGACTACGCGGCGATGACCTGGTACCCGGGCTCTCCGGCACTCGATCGATGGTTGGCGCTGTATCACGACGTCACGCGGAGCAACGGCGCGGAAGCGGACGCGGGGCGGCGACTGCTGTCGTGGGCGCGCGCCGCGGGCTTCGACGACGTGCGGTGTTCGGCGTCGACCTGGTGCTACGCGACTCCGGGCGACCGTGAGTGGTGGGGTGGCCTCTGGGCCGACCGCGTGGTCGAGTCGCGGTTCGCGGAGCAAGCTGTGACGCGCGGGCTCGCGGCCAGTGAAGAGCTCGAGGCGATCGCCGCCGCCTTCCGTGCGTGGTCGTCCCAGGACGACGGGTGGTTCGTGGTGGTGCACGGCGAGATCCTCGGCACCCCCTGAGCGCACGTGGCGCGCGGCCGCCTACTCGTCGTCCGTCCCCGTGCCGATCCGCAAGACGTGCCCGTCGGGGTGGCGGACGTGGAACTCTCGCACACCCCAGACCTCGTTGATCGGAGCCCGCGTGATCTCGAGGCCTTCCCGCGCGCACGCGTCGTACGCCGCGTCGACGTCGTCGACGAAGAGCGACATCCAGGCGCCGTGCTCGCCGCGGCCACCCTGGGCGCCGACGCAGAGGAAGATCCGCACGTCACCCCCGAGGACGGAGCCGAAGGTGGTGGGCCCCTCCGGCACCGGAGACCAGGCAAATCCGGTCCGGAAGCCGAGCTTCTCGAACCACGAGACGCTCGCATCCCAGTCGGAGACGTTCAGGATCGGCACGAGCTCCTGTGCAGGCATGGGGTTAAGGTAACCGCCCGTCGGAACGACGATCACGGCCCGGGTGCGAATGCCAGCAGACAACGAAGAGCCTCTCCCTCGCTCACTCGACGATGCGTTGGGGGTGGTCGAGGGCGCGTTCGACACCGCCGACCCGGTAGCGCTCGGCCGCGCGTTCACGCGGGCGATGGAACGCGCGGCAGTGCGTCCCTGGTCGGCGGCACCCGCGTGGCTGCGCTTCGGCATCGGGCTCGGAGTCGTCGGCGCGGCGAGTGCGGCGCGAGTGGTGGGCATTCGTCTGCCGGACATCGCCCACACCGACCCGAAGGACGCGCGGTTCCGGTCGCCCGCATGGAACGACAACCTCGTCTTCCACGCGCTCCTCGGGTCGTACCTGCTCACCGAACGGTTGCTGCGCGAGCTCGTACACGCCGCCCATCTCGAGGGGCCGGCTGCGCCCAAAGCCGAGTTCGCGGCCCAGCTCCTCTCCGACGCGGTGGCACCCACCAACTTCTTGCCCACGAATCCGGCCGCGCTCGATACGCGCGTTCGAAACGTGCGGCGGCAGCGTGTTGCGCGGTGCCCGCAACTTCCTCCACGACGCCGTGGAGAACCATGGCTGGCCGAGCCAGGTCGACCGCGCCGCCTTCCGCGTGGGCGAGAACCTCGCGACGACCCCCGGCAAGGTGGTGTACCGAAACGAGCTCATCGAGGTGCTGCAGTACGTACCGCAGACCGAGGAGGTGTACGAGATCCCGCTCGTCGTGTGCCCTCCGTGGATCAACCGCTACTACATCGCCGACCTCGCGCCGGGCAAGAGCCTCGTGGAGTGGGCGGTCCAACGCGGCCACACCGTCTTCGCGGTGAGCTACCGCAACCCCGACGAGTCGATGCGCGACCTCACCTTCGACGACTACCTGAGGCTCGGCCCGCTGACTGCCATCGATGTCGCGCGCTCGATCGGCGGAAGCGACACCGTGAACACCCTCGCGATCTGCCTCGGCGGCACGATGAACGCGATGGCGGTCGCGTACCTCGACGCCTGCGGCGACGACCTCGTCAATTCCTCGACCTACCTCAACTCGGCGATCGACTACGAGGGAGCAGGGATGCTCGCCTCGGTGTTCGCCGACGCCGACACCGTCGAAGCGCTGGCTCGGCGCATGGAGAAGACGGGCTTCCTCGAGGGCAGGGACATGGCGCACACCTTCGACCTGTTGCGCGCGAACGACCTCGTCTTCCGCTACGTCGTCGACGGGTGGCTGCTCGGCGAGAAACCGCCCGCGTTCGATCTGCTGGCGTGGAACGCCGACAGCACCAACATGCCCGGCATCGCCCACGCGCACTTCACGCGGAAGATGTACATCGAGAACGCACTCGCACGTGACGAGTACATCGCGATGGGGGAGCAGCTCATGGTCTCGGAGATCGCGACCGACAGCTACATCGTGGCCGCGATCGAGGACCACATCGTCCCGTGGCGCGTCTCGTACCGCACCACGCAGCTGTTCAAGGGTCCGGTGCGGTTCGTGCTCACGTCGGCGGGCCACATCGCCGGCATCGTGAACCCACCGAGCCCGAGGGGGCGCCTCTGGACCAACGACGAGCTGCCGGGTGATCCCGACGGATGGCTCGGAGGCGCAACCGAGCACCACGACACCTGGTGGAACGACTGGGTCGGTTGGGTCGCCACCGCGCGGGCGGGAAGCGTGTCCCGCCTGCGATGGGGAACGCTCCGTACCCTGTACTCGGTGACGCGCCCGGCACGTATGTCCGAAGCTGAACCAGTCGCCCACACGCAGCGAGCGCGTGTGGGCTCGCTGTCGTTGCGCTACTCGGTGAGCGGAACCGAAGGGCGTCCGCTGCTGCTGGTCAACGGGCTCGGCGCCAACGTTGAGATGTGGATGCCGTTCCGACGTTCGCTCGGCGCTCGCCGCACGATCGCGTTCGACGCACCCGGCAGCGGGGGCTCCAGCACCCCTATGCGCCCGCTCACGATCCGCGAGCTCGGCACGGTCACCCTCGAGCTGCTCGATGCGTTGGGGTGCGGGGAGGTCGACGTACTCGGCTACTCGTTCGGTGGCGCGATCGCGCAGGAGATGGCGCGAGCGACGGGCAGCGAACGTATCCACCGGCTCGTGCTCGCCGCCACCACGTGCGGTTGGGGCGCGATACCGGGCGATCCGGTCGCGCTCCTCGCGCTGCTCACCCCCGCCCGGTACTACTTCGAGCCGGCAACCGCGGCCGTCACGTCGTTGTTCGGGGAGGGGACGCTCCGCGACTTCGCCACTGCCGACGCGGCGCGATTGCACCGGCCTCCGAATCCGCTCGGTTACTGGTGGCAGGTGGTCGCGGCGGCGGGGTGGTCGTCGTTACCGTGGCTCCACCGGATCCGGGTGCCCACACTCGTGCTGGCACCGGAGCGTGACCGCATGGTGCGAGCGAGCACCGCTCGACTCCTCGCACGGCGCATTCCCGGAGCTCGCCTCGAGGTCGTGCGGCGCGCCAGCCATTTCTTCCTGTTCCGCGAAGACACGCGACTGTTGGCACGCGCGATCACCGCGTTCCTCGACGAGGACGAGCGCGCGGATCAGGTCGACGCCGAGTTCGCCTGCACGTAGCTGCGATACACGCCGAGGAGTGCCTGCTTCTGCTCGTCGGAGAGTTGGGGATCACGGCGGATGACACTTTCGGTCGACGGCGGCTCCGCGTGGTCACCGTCGTCCGGATCGAGGAGCCCGGCTTGCACCAGCAGGGCCTCGGCCGAGATGTCGAGCGCACGGCTGATGGATCGCAGCACGCGCACCGAAGGTTCGTGCAGTCCCCGTTCGAGCTGGCTCAAGTAGGGGTTCGACACGTGCGCGAGATCGGCCATCTGCCGGAGCGAGAGGTTGGCCAGCTGGCGCTGCGCGCGGATGAACGCGCCGAGCGCGTGGAGCTGTTCGTTGCGGATGTCGTCGACGGCCATCAGCGAGAGCGGCGAAGAGGATCCGGTCCGGCCGGAGCCGGACCGGAGACCTCGAACCGTGGCTCAGGCGGACTTCACCGCCACCGCGTCGACGAACTTGATCACGAATTCCTTCTGCGTCGCGAGGAGCTCCTCCGCGAAGCCGAAACCGGCCTCGACGATCTCGCGGGTTCGGGATCGCGTCTGCGAACGGGAGGGCGTCGACCTTCGGCATCGTGAACGCCTTGCCGGTGAGGTCGACCCAGGCGGTGATCCCGCTGAACGCGAGCTCCTGCCCCTGCTTGACGCCGCTGACGAACGCGTCGGTGAACGCGCTGGTGGCGTCGGTGGTCTTGGTGGGCATGTCGGTCTCCTGATGGTGGATCGATCGGATGGGGATCGGACGGGCCCGGGGGATCGGACCGGTAGACAGCATAGACAGCGAACGCTTGGTATGTCAAGCGCACTCGGCAACGTCTCGGGGGGAGCGGGCCCGAGCGCGACCACGGGTACGCTGCACCCCATGGGAGACAACGGTGTGCCCCCGCTGTGCGTGCTCTCGGTCCATGCCCACCCCGACGACGAGGCCTCGAAGGGCGCCGCCACGATGGCGCGCTATGCAGCCGACGGAGTGCGCACGGTGCTCGTCACCTGTACCGGCGGCGAGGCGGGCGACATCCTCAACGAGGAGGCCGATACCCCCGAAGCGCGGGCCGACATCGGCGCGGTTCGGATGCTCGAGCTCGAGGAGAGCGTCCGCATCATCGGATACCACGAGCTGTACCTGCTGGGCTACCGCGACTCCGGCATGCCCGACACCGACCACAACGCACACCCCGACAACTTCGCGAATGCCGATCTCGACGAAGCCGTCGGACGCCTCGTGCGGATCATCCGGGCCGAGCGCGCCCAGGTCATCGTCAGCTACCCGGACGCGCGGGAAGGCGGCTACGCGCACCCCGACCACATCCGGGTCCACGACATCAGCGTGCTCGCGTTCGACCGCGCGGGCGACCCCGACTGGTATGCCGACGCGGGCGAGCCGTTCCAGCCGTTGAAGCTCTACTTCTCCGGCGGCTTCTCACGGGAGCGGATCGTGAAGATGCACGAGTACTTCACCGCGCGCGGCGAGGAGAGCCCCTTCGCCGAGTGGGTGGCGCGCATGCCCGCGGATCGACCCGATACCACCACTACCCGCATCGAGATCGGCGACTACATGCACATCGGGCGTGAGGCGCTCCTCGCGCACCGCACACAAGTCGCGCCCACCGGGTTCTTCTTCCGGGTGCCCCCCGAGGTGACGCGCGAGATCCACCCGTTCGAGGACTTCGTGCTCGAACGCTCACTCGTCGACACCGGAGTTGCCGAGGGTGAGTACGAGAGCGACCTGTTCCAGGGCGTCCGGGTGACTGCGGGTTCGTAGTCGAGATGCCCGACGATCCCCGTCGCGACGAGGACGACCTCGACGATGCGTTGTTCGACGCCGCGCCGGGCCTTCCGGACACACCCACAGCGCCCGCGCGGCGGGCCCGCCGAGCTCGATGCTGCGCTCTTCGGGAGCGAGACGGTCTCGACCCTCAGTCACGGCGCGGCCATCGGGTACGCCCCCGCACCACTCTCCCGCACGCGACGGGTGCTCGTGGCGTTGGGAGTGGTCACGATGGGCGCGCTCGCGGTGATGGCCACCGTCGCGTTCGCGTCGCGCTCCGGCGACTCGTCCACGGGTCGCGTACAGATACCGGACCGCTCGAAGGTCACCTCTACAACGGTGGTGCTGCGCACCCCCGCGTCGCTTCCCGTCGTCCCCGGGCCGACCACCACCGAACCCGACGGCACGACGGCCACGACCCGGCCGCGTACGACCACTCCGACCACCGAGGCCGACGGGCTGCCGGCCGGGCTCCCCGCGGTGCTGCCCACCGAGGCGCCTCCCACTGCCGCGCCCACTCAGCCGCCACCCACGCTGCTCTGGCCACCTCCCAACCGGACAGTGGTCACGCAGCCCCCGACGACGACCACCGCCACCACCAAGCCGCCGCCGACGACCAAGCCGCCGCCGACCACCACGACCACGACATAGCCCGACTCCGGCGACGCGTGCGCGTGCTCACTCGCCGCCGCGAGCCCAGCGCCACGTCGCGGAGATGCGCGGCCCCGCGCGCACGACCTTCGGCACACCGTGTTCCCAACCGGCCTGGCACGCGCCGCCCATCACGAGCAGGTCGCCCGACGCCGGTGCGAGGTCGATCGACCTGCCACCGCCCTTCGGTCGGAGCAGGAACGGGCGGCGGGCGCCGAGCGTGACGATCGCGACGAGCGCGTCGTCGACGTTGCGGAGTTCACGGTCCGCATGCGGGGCCACACTGTCGGCGCCGTCGCGGTAGTAGTTCAAGCCGACGGTACCGAGGCGTGCTCCGTACCGGCACGAGAGTGCCTCCCGAACCTCGACGAACACCGGGTGGGGGACCGCGTCGCCCTCCCGGTACCAGCAGGTGAGTCGAGGATCGTCGACCATCCGGTCCCACATTCGCCGCCGGCCGTGACGCCACTCCACCGCGGCGACGAGCGCGTCGAGCACTTCGTCGGCACCGTCGAGCCAGTTACGCGCGACGTCCACCCACGATCGCTCGTCGAGCGCGGTCCGCTCGACGCGGCGGCATGCGTGGATCGCGGGCGTACCCGTCGCGAACAGCGAGCGCTGGTGGGGAAGCATCGGTTCCAATGCTAGAACGAACAGGTGTTCGGGGCAACCCCCCAAGTACATTCGGGGGTCGTGGTAGATGCGGCCGCCCGACCCGAAGGTGGTGGCGCGCTCTCCGCATTCCGATACCGCGAGTTCTCGGTGTTCTTCACCGCAGGGTTCCTGTCGAACACGGGCACCTGGATGCAGACCGTCACGGTGCCCTTCGTCATCGATCAGCTCACGCACTCGACCGCGCTCGTCGGTGTCAGTGCCTTCGCCGCCTTCTTCCCGGCGACGGTCGCCCTCGGGGCCCTCGTGGGAATGGGATTGGCGCAGGAGCTGTGCATGGTGTCGTGCAACACCGCGATCCAGCTCAACGTCGACGAGAGCTACCGCGGGCGCGCGTCGTCGATGTTCACGATGTCGTTCTTCGCCGCGGCACCGATCGGCGCACTCATCGGGGGCATCATCGGCGACCTCGTCGACCTCAGGGTGACGATCGTGAGCGCCGGCGTCATCCTCGGCGCGTGCACGTGCTTGGCCGCACTGCGGTTCCAGGGCCTCCATCCGCTCGACCACGACGCCCGCGGCGTCCGACGAGACGGTCGAGGCGCTCCGCGAGTTGCCGCCGCCCACCGACCTCGACAGCGCAGGCCACCTGGTGGTCGAGTCGGTCGACTAGCCACACTCTGTGCTGGTTAACTCTCGGTAGAGGGGGCCGGGTTTGGCAGAGCTGCCCACGGGGACGGTCACGTTCCTGTTCACGGATCTCGAGGGTTCGACGCGCCTGTGGGACGCGTTTCCCGAGGCGATGCAGCCGGCCCTCGCACGCCACGACGAGATCCTGCGCGACGCGATCGCCGCGCACGACGGTCACATCGTGAAGACGACCGGTGACGGCGTCCACGCGGCGTTCGCCGACGCTGGATCCGCGGCACGCGCGGCACGCGACGCGCAACTCGCGCTCGCTCGCGAGGCGTGGTCCGGCGTCCCACCCTTGCGGGTACGCATGGGTTTGCACACGGGGCCCGCCGAGCTGCGCGAGGGCGACTACTACGGCACCGCGGTGAACCGCGCCGCCCGGCTGATGAGCGTCGCGCACGGAGGGCAGGTCGTCGTGTCCCTCACCACCGAGGAGCTCCTCCGCGACGCGGGCGCCGACGACTTCACGCTGCTCGACCTCGGCGAGCATCGTCTCCGCGACCTCTCGCGCCCGGAGCGGATCTTCCAGCTCGGCGGCCCGGGGATGGGCACCGAGTTCCCGCCGTTGCGTTCGCTCGACGCGTTCGCGGGGAACCTCCCGGCGCAAGTTACGTCCTTCGTCGGCCGCGACCGCGAGCTCGCCGCGGTCGCCGGCGCGCTCGGCGACGCGCGGCTGGTCACCATCACCGGCGTCGGCGGGGTGGGGAAGACCCGGCTCGCACTCCACGTCGCCGCGGAGCTGCTGCCGCGCTACCCGGATGGTGCATGGTTGTGCGAGCTCGCCGCAGCCGAGGACTCCGAGACGATGTTGCAGGTGGTCGCGTCGTCGCTCGACGTCGCGCCCCGGCCCGAGATGTCGCTCGAGGCCAGCATCCTCGACTTCCTGCACAGCAAGCACCTGCTGCTCGTGCTCGACAACTGCGAACACCTTCTCGACGCCGCCGACCGGCTGGCTGGGAGCATCCTGCGCGAGTGCCGCCACGTCGAGATCCTGGCGACGAGCCGGGAGGTGCTGTCGGTGCCGGGCGAGCACGTCGTCGGTCTCCGCTCGATGACGGTCCCTGCCGGCACCGTGACGCTGGACGTCGCGACCGCGTCTGAGTCGGTGCAGCTCTTCGGCGAGCGCGCGGCAGCAGCGCGCGCGGGATTCGCCGTCGACGAGTCGAACGCGGCGGCGATCGTGGAAGTGTGCCGCCGGCTCGACGGCATCCCGCTCGCCATCGAGCTCGCGGCCGCGCGCGTCTCGTCGATGAGCCCGGCCGAGATCGCGTCGCTCCTCGACGAGCGCTTCCGCCTGTTGCGCGGCGGCCGGCGCACTGCCCTCGAACGGCACCAGACGTTGCGCGCGACCGTGGACTGGTCGTACTCGCTGCTCGACGACGCGGAACGCGCGGTCTTCGACCGGCTCGGTGTGTTCGCGGGCGCGTTCGAGGCGGGTGACGCTCGCGGCGTGGTAGCCGGCGACGGGATCGAGGACTGGGACGTGCTCGACGCGCTCACGAGCTTGGTCGCGAAGTCGCTGCTGCTCGCCGACGAGGACGCCGACGGGGTGACCCGCTACCAGATGCTCGAGACCATCCGTGCTTATGCACGCGAGCGGCTCGACGCCGTGGGGGAGTCCGATGCGTGGCGGCGGCGGCACGCCGAGCACTACGCGACGTTCGCCGAAACGACCCATGAGCTCCTGGTCGGCCCCGACGAGCTCCCGTGGCGCCGGCGCCTCCGGCTCGAGCTCGACAATGTGCGTGCGGCGGTGTTCTGGGCGCTCGATGCCGGATCGGCCGACGACCACGAGCTGGCGATCCGCATCGTCGCCAATCTCGCGACCGAGACGACCCTCGATCGCCGGTCCGACTACGGGTTGTGGGCGGAGCGGGCATTGCCGCACCTCGACGACACGACGCCGGGCAGGGGAGCGGCCGTCCTCGCTGCGGCGGCGTTCGCCGCGTACCACCGCGGCGACCTCGACCTGGCGCGTGAACGCGCTGTCGACGCGCTCGGGAGCGGCGTGCCGGAGGACTGTCCGGCGCCCCTCGTGGTGTACGTGGTCAACGCCGTCGTCGCGATGTCGTCGGGGCGTCACACCGACGCCTTTGCCGGGCTGTCAGAGGCGCTCGAGGAAGCGGCGGCCGCCGACTTGTACGCCCAGGCAAATCTGCACGCGGTTCGGTCGATGCTCAGTGCCGTCGGCGGCGACGCCGAACAGGGGCGTCGCGACGCCGACGTTGCGCTCGAGCTCTCGCGGCGCCGCGGTAACCCGTCGCAACTCGTCATCGCGCTCACGGCCACGGGCACTGCGTGGCGCGAGGTCGACCCGGAGCGCGCCCGCCGCGCCCTGGAAGAGAGCCTGCAGTTGGTGGGGGAAGGCGCGAGCGACGTGAACCTCGCGCTGGCGTGCGGGGAACTCGCCCGCCTCCGCTTGCGTGACGGCGACCTCGCCGGCGCGCTGCGTGCGGTCTGGATCGCGGTGAGCCACAGCCATGCCAACGGTGATCGACCCGGCATCGTCGGGACGTTGCTCATCGCCGCTGAGATCCTGGCCGCCGTGGGACGTCACGAGGCCGTCGTCACCTTGAGCCGGGGGATCGCGGCGGGCTTGCAGTCGCTGACGGCGGGAATCGGCGCGACGTTCTCGCAGGACCAATTGCTTCGCGATGCGCGCGCGGCGCTCGGCGACGAGCGGTACAACGCCGCCGCCGCGCGTGGCCGCGGAATGTCGTACGACGAAGTCGTCGCGTACACGCTCATGGAGCTCGAGCGTGCCCCCACCGAGCTCGAGGCCTCGAGTGCCTGAGCTGCCGACCGGCACGGTCACCTTCGACCGGCACGGTCACCTTCCTCTTCACGGATCTCGAGGGGTCCACACGCCTCTGGGAGGAGCATCCCGACGTGATGCAACCTGCGCTCGCGCTCCACGACGAGATCCTGCGCGACGCCATCGCCGCCCACGACGGCCACATCGTGAAGACGACTGGCGACGGCGTGCACGCGGCGTTCACCCAAGCACCGTCGGCTGTTCTCGCGGCGAGCGACGCGCAGCTCGCGCCCGTGGGCGAGGCGTGGGGCGAGACCGGGCCTCCGGGTGCGCACGGGGCTGCACACTGGTGAGGCGGAGCACCGCGACGGCGACTACTACGGGACGGCGACGAACCGTGCCGCCCCGCTGATGTCGGTGGCGCACGGCGGGCAGGTCGTCGTGTCCCTCGCGACCGAGGAGCCCGTGCCGCAGATGGCCGACGTCTAACCGCCCTGGTTGAAGGCGACCATCCGGTTGTACACGCCGATCACCGCCGACGCATAGTTCGGTGCGGTGGCCCAGTTGCCGTGGCCCATGTCCTCCCACGTGGGCGCCCACCCCTTCGCGAAGAACGTGTCGAACTTGTGCACTGCGGCGACGGGATCCGAGCCGTACAGGTAGGGCGACACCGGGTGGTGCAGGTCGGCGGCGCGGGACCCCGCGTCGGCGTAGTTGAGCAACAGCTGGATCTGCGCCCGCACGCCCTCACGCGGGCTCGGGAATTTGTTGCCCGTGGAGCAGCTGTCGCACCACCCGATGCCCGAGTAGTTGTTGGCGGGCGCCGCGTTCGAAACCTCCGGTCTCGATGATCGTCTGCGCGAACGCGAGGTCGCCTCGCACGTTCTCGTCGGCGGCCTCCTCGAGGAAGATGTCGACGAGGTCGGCGACGCTGGTCTCGATGCGTGGGCTGTAGTTCTGCGCGTTGTACCAGGCGACGATCTGCGCGGCGGTCAGCGTGGAAGGGCCCATGACCGCGTAGTGCGACGCGCGGACTGCACCGATCGCTCTCGCGTCCGCGAGCGCGGCGTTGGCCGCGGCCACCTTCTCGTCCATCACCGCCTGCTGACGTTCCTGTTGCGCGACGAGGTCGTCGAGCGCGTTCTTCTGGTCCTGGAGGTCGGCCTGTTCCTGGCGCAGCGTCGCCTGCACCTTGGCGAGCTGCGTGCGCGCGTCCTCGAGCTTGCGGGCCGCGCGTGTGGTGGTCTGGGCGGCGATGTCGCCGAGCTGCTTCGCCGGCGCGGCCTCGACCGCGCTGTCGGCCTGGAGGGCCTCCCACCCGGTCGGGTCGCCGCCGGCCCGGTAGAGGGCGACCGCCCGTTCCCGCATGTCGGCCCGCAGCGCGTCGCGCTGGGCGGCGAGGTCGGCGCGCTGGTGGTCGAGGTCGGCGACGTGCGCCACGTGCTCGTCGATCGATGCCTGGGTCGCGTCACGCTGGTCGGCGGTCTTCGCGACCTCGTTCGCGGCCGCGTGCGCGGCGGCCTGGGCAGTCGCGACGTCGGCGCGCGCGGATCACGTCGGGATCGGACTCGACGAGATCTTGTTGGGCGCGTGCCGGCGCGGCCGCCACGAGAACGTTGACCAAGCACGCGACCGCCAGCACGCCGCCCACGAGCCGTCGCATTCCGAGCAGCATAGGAACACATCTGCAACACGCGCAACGACCCACTCACGGAGCGTGGCCGCGCAGCGGCTTGTAGCCTCGGTGCGTGAGCTGGGAACGGCACCTGCCGGCGGGTGTCGACCCGACCGGGCTCGATCTCCTCGCCGAACGGTCGCTTCCCGCGGCCTGGACGCGTCGGTGGTCCGATGCGCCGTCGCGACCCGTGCTGCACGACGCCGGGCGCTGGATCACGGCCGCCGAGCTCGAGGAGCGTTCGCGCCGGGTGGCGGGACGCCTCGCCGTGGCCGGGCTCGCGCCGGGCGATCGCGTGCTCACGAGCGCCGAGTCCTCGGCCGAGCTCGTCGTGGCCCATGTGGCCGCACTGCGCCTCGGGCTGGTGGTCGTGCCCGTCAACACCGGATACCGCGAACGCGAGATCGCCCACATCGCACGGGACGCGCGGCCGTCGGCCGCCGTCGTCGACGATCGCGAGCGCGGCGAGTGGATCGAGCGCGCGGCTCCCGCGCCGGTGATCGTGGTGGGACCCGACGTCGTGCTGCCCGACGGCGACCCGCCCACGCTCGACGCGTGCGCGCTCGACGACGGCGCGATGCTCTGCTACACGTCCGGCACGACCGGGACCCCCAAGGGCGCGCTGCTCACCCACGGCAATGTGCTCGCGAGCCCCGCCGCATTGCGGCTCGCGTGGCGGTGGGGGCCCGACGACCGGCTCGTGCTCGCGCTGCCGCTCTTCCACATGCACGGGCTCGGCGTGGGGCTGCACGGCACGCTCCTCGCCGGCGCGTCGGCCGTGCTCCAGCCCCGCTTCGATCCCGACGCGGTGCTGGACGCGGCGCGGGCCGAGCACGCCACACTGTTCTTCGGCGTTCCCACGATGTACGAGCGGCTTGCCCGTTCGGCGCGGGCAAGCGAGCTCGGCGCGCTCCGGCTCTGCGTATCCGGCTCGGCGCCGTTACCCGCGGACCTGCACGCCCGCATCGCGAAGGAGGCCGGTATCGCCGTGCTCGAACGGTACGGGCTCACGGAGACCCTCATGAACGCCTCGAACCCGTACGACGGCGAGCGACGCGCCGGTACGGTGGGCTTCGCGCTGCCCGGCGTCGAGCTCCGCCTCGGCAGCGGCGACGAGATCCTCGTACGCGGGCCGAACGTGTTCCGCGGCTACTGGGAACAGCCCGAAGCCACGCGCGCCGCGATCGACGACGACGGGTGGTTCTCCACCGGCGATATCGGTGCCTTCGACGCCGACGGCTACCTCAGCATCGTGGGTCGCAGCAAGGAGCTGATCATCTCGGGTGGCTACAACGTGTACCCACGCGAGGTGGAGGACGTCCTCCGCGCGTTTCCGGGAGTCGCCGACGTCGCGGTGGTCGGAACACCGTCGGACGAGTGGGGCGAAGTGGTCACCGCGGTGATCGTGGCCGACGGCCCGCTCGCCACCGACGCGCTCCTCGAGTACGCGGCCGGCGAGCTCGCGGACTACAAGCGGCCGCGGGAGGTGCGGTTCGTCGACGAGCTGCCGCGCAACGCGCTCGGCAAGGTCCTACGCCAGGAGCTGTGAGACCTCGGCGAGCCGTTCGATCGACGCGACCGCGTCCGATTGCTCAGACGCCAGCTGCCGGACGATGACGTCGGTGTAGCCCATCTCGGCGAGCTCACGGAAGCGCTCGGCGACCTGGTCGACGCTGCCGTACACGAACGCGTCGGGGTGGAAGCCGCGGTAGCCGCCGCCGACGATCGGTCCTGCCACCCGCTCCGCGTCTGCAGCGTCGGCGCCCACGTGCACGTCTCGCCGGATCGCCACTGCAGTGGGGGACCGGCCGTGCGCGGCGCACCGTTCGAGGTAGGTCGCCGCCTGCGCACGCGCGTCCTCGGGCACGCCGTCGGCGTTGCCGAGCCATCCGTCGCCCAGGCGGGCGGCCCGATCGATCGCGGCCTCCGCGCTCCCGCCGATCCAGACCTCGATCGGTTCCGGCGTGACCGGCGCGATGCGTGCGCCGTCGACCTCCTCACCGGCGAGCAGCCGGCGGACGGTCCGGAGCCCCGCCTCGAAGCGCGCGGCGCGTCCGCGGAGGGGCACCCCCATGGCCTCGAACTGCTCGGCACCCCCGCCGATCGCGGTCTGCATGACGAAGCGGCCCGCGGCGATCGACGCCAGCGTGCCGATCTGCTCCGCGAGGAGCACCGGATGCCACAACGGGAGCAGGAAGAGCGCGCCCGCGGGACGGTCGCCCCACTCGGCGAGGAGCCGGCCGAGGATGGGGACGTTCTGGTAGTAGACGCCCGGCGCGGTGGAGTGGTGGTCGCCCACGAACAGCGAGTCGAGACCCGGCATCGTCGGCCGCCCGGGCCCGTTCGATCATCCAGCGGGCCCCGGTGCGCGCTTCGCCGAGATACCCGCTCCGCAGTGATACCCCGATCCTCATGCTGTGAATCTCTCACGAAACTCTCTCACGAAACTCTCAGGGTGAGGTGACGATGATGCCGGGAGGACGCCACCGCGTGGCCGGGACACGACCGGGGTTCCGACGACGCCCTCCCGCCGAGGAACCCCGGGACGTGGCCCCGGCTGCGCGGTGGGCGCCCGCCCGGCCGATCCGATCAGCCGGGCGACCTCACGCGGTGGGCGTGTACGGCCGGGCGATGAAGTCGAGCACCTGCGTGACGACCCGCGGGTCGGTCTTCAGCGCCGAGTGCCCGATGCAGCCGGTCTCGACGTTGCGTGCGCCGCGCAGCTCGGCGTTGAACTCCGGCACGATTGCGGGATCGCACGGTGACCACCACGCCCCGAAGCGGGTGGGGAGATCGGCGTGCACGTCGGGCGCCAGCTGGTCGAGCAGCGGAGAGCCCGGCACCATCTCGCGGCACGACACGAGCGCCGCGCACCCGACGGCCCAGATGGTGCCGTGGTTGGCTCCGCCGAGGGAAGCGAACGCGTCGACCTTGGCGGCGCCGCCGAGGCGCTCCACGTAGTACCGCGCCGAGATCACGCCCATCGAGTGGGCGATCAGATCGACCTTCCGCGCGCGGGTGCGGGTGAGCAGCGCGTCGACCTCGCCGGCGATCTGCCGGGCCACGTCGACGTTCGAGTGGCTGCTGTCGTAGCTGATCGCGTCGATCGAGGCGGCCGGGTAGCCCGCGGCGCGCAGCCGTTCCTCCATCGTGTGCCAGCTCGCGCCGGACCCGTTGAACCCGTGCACGAGCAGCACGGGATCTCGGGTGTCGCGCGCCGCGGCAGGCGTCGCGGGCATGCTCGCGAGCAGCAACGCCGAGGAGTAGCAACGCCCGGAGCGGAACGAGAAGGGTGGTACGGCGCATGGACGAGGAACGGTAGCTTCGGCTGATGCTCTTGCTCGTTCGGCACGGCCGGACCGATGCCAATGCGCAGGGCCTGCTCCTCGGCCGCCTCGACCCGCCGCTGTCGGAGGAGGGCGTCGAGCAAGCCGCGGCGCTGGCCACCGTCGTCCCCCGCGACGCGCGCGTCGTCGCGAGCCCCTTGCTCCGGACACGCCAGACCGCGGAGGCGTTCGGGCGGCCGGTCGAGCTCGACGAACGCTGGATCGAGCTCGACTACGGGGAGCTCGACGGCATGCCGCTCCGCGACGTTCCCCCCGATCTCTGGCGTGAATGGCGCGCCGACCCGACATTCGCCCCGCCGGGCGGGGAATCACTCGCGGCGCTGGGCGTGCGGGTGCGCGCAGCCTGTGCCGAGCTCGTCGACGAAGCGCGCGAGCGCGACGTGGTCGTCGTGAGTCACGTGTCGCCGATCAAGGCGGGGATCGCGTGGGTGCTCGGCGCAGGCGACGAGCTGGCCTGGAAGTTGCACGTGTCGGTCGCGTCGATCGCGAGGATCGGCGTCGACCAGTGGGGACCCACGCTGCGCTCGTTCAACGAGCTGGTCGGCTGAAGGCCGGCACGACTTCCTCGGCCAGGAGGTCGAGGTGCTCGAGATCGTGCAGGTCGAGCACCTGGAGGTACACGGTGTCGGCGCCCGCGTCGCGGTAGGCGCCGAGCTTCTCGACGACCTGCGCCGGTGTGCCCGCGATCGCCCCTGCCAACTGTTCGGGTGTCCGACCGATTGCCGCCGCGCGCCGCGCAACCTCGGCGTCGTCGGCGCCGCACACGACGGTGTTCGCGATGCTCGCGCCCAGGGTCGCGGGATCACGATCGATCTTCTCGCACGCCACGCGGACGCGTCCGATGACCTCCGGAAACGTCTCGGGCGGCATGAACATGACGTTGAACTCCGACGCGTAGCGCGCCGCGAGCCGAGGGGTGCGCCTCGGTCCCAGCCCGCCCATCACGATCGGGGGATGCGGTTGCTGTACCGGCTTCGGGAGCGCGGGGGAGTCGGTCAGGGAGTAGTGACGGCCGTCGAACGAGAACGACTCGCCGACCGGGGTGCTCCAGAGCCCGGTGATGATTTCGAGCTGCTCCTCGAGCCGCTCGAACCGCTCACCGGTGTCGGGAAACGGGATGCCGTACGCCTCGTGCTCCCGGTTGTTCCACCCGGCGCCGAGCCCGAGCTCCACCCGGCCGCCGCTCATCGCGTCGACCTGCGCGACGGAGATCGCGAGCGGACCCGGGTTGCGGAACGTCACCGGTGAGACGAGGGTGCCGAGCCGGAGCCGAGATGTGTCCCGCGCGAGACCGGCGAGGGTGACCCACGCGTCGGTGGGCCCGGGGAGCGCGTCACCGCCGAAGAAGCCCATGTAGTGGTCGGAACGGAAGAAGGCGTCGAATCCGAGCACTTCGGCACGCCGCGCGACCGCGAGCAGGTCGTCGTAGCTCGCGCCTTCCTGGGGTTCGGTGAAGATCCGGAAGCGCATGTCCCCCGTTCTAGCGCACGCGTCGGCCGCTACGCTGCGGGACCGTGCGGCTCTGGGATCGCGTCGTTGTGCTCTCCAACAAGGTCGGCGATCGCATTCTCCGCGTCATCGACCGGCTCATCGCACGCGCGTCGGTGCTGCCCGAGCAACCGTTCTACGACCCGGCCGGGTTCCCGTGGGTGCGCGACATCGAAGCCAACTGGAAGGTCATCCGCCGCGAGCTCGACGACGTGCTCGACTACCACCAGGACCTGCCGAACTTCCAGGACATCTCCACCGACCAGGCGACGCTCACCGACGACGACCGCTGGAAGACGTACTTCTTCTACGGCTACGGCTTCAAGAGCGAGCCGAACTGCCGGCGCTGCCCCGAGACCACGCGGCTCGTCGAGCGCATCCCGGGTATGGAAACGGCGATGTTCTCGATCCTGTCGCCGGGGAAGCACATTCCACCGCACCACGGTCCCTACAAGGGCGTGTTGCGCTACCACCTCGGGCTGCTCGTTCCCGAACCTGAAGATCAACTGGGTATCAGCGTCGGCGGGCAGGTCGCGCACTGGCGCGAGGGAGAGAGTCTGGTCTTCGACGACACGTTCGAGCACTCGGCCTGGAACGACACCGACGGAACGCGTGTCGTGCTGTTCGTCGACGTCGAGCGCGAGCTCCGCGGACCGATGCGCACCTTCAACCGCTTCATGATCAAGGCGATCGGTTACTCACCGTTCATCCAGGACGCGCGCCGGCGTCACGAGGCGTGGGAGCGTCGCTTCGAACGGATGCAGGGTTAGCCGTCGGGAAGCTGGTCGTTGTCGCTCATCACCTTGAGCATCACCTCGGCCGCTTCCTCGAGCAGCGCCGGCGTGTGATCGAGCATGAGGCTCAAGCGGATGAGGCCGAGCCCGCGCGACACCGCCGGCGCCACCACCGGGTTCACGAAGATGCCGCCGTCGAGGAGCTCGCGTGCGAGCATCACCGCGGAGACCTCGTCGTGCTGGCGGAGGGGGATCGTGATGATCGCGCTCTCGGGCGGGTTCACGGGCACGCCGCGCTCGGTGAGCAGGTCGACGAAGAGGTCGACGTTGCCGCGGAGCCGAGCCGTCATGCCGGGATCGTTCTCGAGCACGCGCAGCGCGGCGAGCGCGGCCGCCAACGATCCTGGTGTGTTCGAGGCGGTGAAGATCAGTGGGTCCGAATCGAGGGTGAGCAGCTCGATCGCGTCGGCCGCTCCGACGAGCGCGCCACCGCACGAACCGAGTGTCTTCGAGAACGTGATCGTGATCAGGTCGACGTCGGCGACCACGCCGTGATGCTCCGCCGCGCCCCGGCCGCGTTCGCCCAGGACACCCAGACCGTGCGCTTCGTCGTCGAGGAGGAACGTGTTGGGATGCTCGCGGCACAGCGCGACGAGCTGGGCGAGCGGCGCGGTGTCGCCACCCATCGAGTACACGCCGTCGACGATGACGCCCTTGCCGGCTTCGGCGTCGAGCTCACCCAGGATCTTCCCGAGACGGTCGAGGTCGTTGTGACCGAAGCGCTTCATCGTCGCGCCGGAGAGCTGCGCGCCGGTGAGCAACGAGTTGTGCGCGTCCTTGTCGAGTATGCAGAAGTCGTGGCGGTGGAGGAGGCCGCTGATGGTGCTGACGTTCGCGACATAGCCCGTGGAGAACACGAGGGCGGCTTCCCGGCCGTAGAACTCGGCCAGCTCGTGCTCGAGCTCGCGGTGCAGGTCGAGCGTGCCGTTCAGCAGCCTCGAGCCGGTGACCCCGGTGCCGTACTTGCTCGTGGCCCGCTGGGCCGCCTCGATCACCGCTGGGTGGTAGGAGAGGCTCAGGTAGTTGTTCGAGCCGAAGTTGATGTACTCGTTGCCCTCGATGGTGAAGCGGGGCTTCGAGGCACTCTCGACCGTCTTGTAGTACGGCCAGTAGCCCGCCGCCTTGGCCAGCCGGTAGTCGGCGAGACGGGGGAATGCCTCGAGCCGCTTTCGGAAGAAGGTCATCCGGCTCTCACGCACCCTGGGTCTTCACTTGGCTCCCCACCTGCCCGCACCCGGGCCCCCGACATCCGGGAAACCCTACCGGCCGGCACGGGAGTCTACGGGGAACCGACCGGGCCGCGCCGGACCGGCTGCCAACCCGTCTACCAGTCGGTCGGCAGGTGTCCGACCCCCACCGGGTCCTCGAGAAACTGCTTGCAGAGCCGGAGGCCGTATCCGGCCACGAGGCCGTCCTCGATGCGCTCGTCGTAGGTCCAGCGCAGCGACATCGTGCGCCGTCGGTCCGGACCGCTCGTGGGCGAGCCCGGCTCGGTGGTCGGACGGCCGAGCACGGCGAACACGCCGATCGTCCCGTACTCGTAGAGGTGGTGGTAGCCGGCCTCTTGGCCGATGCTCCCGAGGTTGGCGAAGAACGCGCTCGCGTACAGCGGGTCACCGTCGATGAACGAGCGCGGCAGCAGCCCGAACGCATCTGCGAAACGGCCGATCCCGAGCACCAGACGCCGGCCCAGACCCGGCAGCATCATGATGAGGCCGATTTCCTTGTCGGAGCGCGTGATGCCACCGCCGAAGCGTCCGTCGTGCAGCTGCCGGTGCATGTCGGCGACCATCTCGACGAACGGCTCGGAGGCATCGAAGCGACGCTTCAACACGATGAGCGGCGAGCCCTCCTTCAGATTCTGCTTCGCCGAGTACGAGAACCAGATCTCCGATCGCTGGTACAGCCGCCCGCCGGCGACGAACCGGTTCAGCGTGGGAAAGCGCGTCATGACCTCGGCGATCGCCCGCATGACGATGTGCTGGACGCCGATCGGGGTTGACGGGTGCGCGTCGTTGAACGCCCGGATGTAGGCGTCGGTCTTGTGGAGCGAGATCCGCTGCTCGAAGTAGAACGCCGACTCGTTCCGGCCTCGCATGATGTAGGGCATGATCCGCTTGGTGGGCGGGAGGTCGCGCACGAGCTCGCCGTCGGGCCGCCGGAACCAGAGCATGGCGCAGGATCGTACTCGGGGCCGCGATACCGTCATTCCGTGGCGTTCGCAGAATTGCTCGGCCATCCGGAGGTCGTCGAGGAGTTGGAGCTGCGCTCGGCGGTCGGCTTCCTGGCGCTCCACGGCGGACTCGAACCCGGCACCGCCGAGATCGCGCGGAGTGCCGCGGCGCGCGTCGGCGCGTCCTGCTACACGGTGAGCCAACCGCGCGAGCTGCACGTGCACGTGCCGTCGGTCGACGCCGATCCCGACGACGCGCCACGCCTCGCTGCGTTCCTCGAGCACGTGCGCACCGTCGTCTCCGTCCACGGGTACTACCGGCCACTCCAACGGCCCCAGGCAGTGCTCGTGGGTGGCGCGAACCGCACGCTGGTCACTGCGCTCGCGGATGCGCTGCGCGGCGTGTTGCCCGACTACCTGATCGTCGACGACACCGACGCGATCCCTTCACACATGCGCGGCCTCGACCCGCGCAATCCGGTGAACCGCGCCGAACGCGGTGGCGTGCAGCTCGAACTGCCGCATCATCTCCGTACGGTCCGGCCGTCGCGCTACGACATCGAGAGCGCGCTCCACGAAGAACACACCGCGCTGCTCCTCGGCACGATCGTCCGGTTCGCCAGCTCTCTCGCAGGCTGATCGTGGCTCGACTCGCGGTGGTAGGCGGGCACAGCATCCTCGGTACCGAGTACGGCACCGGCGACGCGACCACCCACGTCGTGCTCCAGCGCCACGCCGGACCCGATCGCCATACACCGGCGCACCTCGTGGACCACGTGGCCAACATGCGCTCGCTCGTCGACCAAGGATGCAACCGCGTGCTCGGAGTCAGCTCGGTGGGAGGGCTACGCGATGCATTCGGCGTGGGCACCTTCGTCGCACCCGACGACTTCATCGCTCTCCACACTTCCCTGTCCATCTACGACGACTTCCGCGGCCACACGGTTCCGTCACTCGACTCCGCCTGGCGAACGCGAGTCGTCGACGCCTGGCAGAGGCACGCGAACGCCGTCGCGCCACTGAGAGTCGGCGGCGTGTACTGGCAGACCTATGGGCCGCGGTTCGAGACGCCGGCCGAGGTGCGCTTCATCGCGCACTTCGCCGACGTCGTGGGGATGACCATGGCGACGGAGTGCATCGTGGCCTGCGAGCTGGGCCTGTCGTACGCGTCGATCTGTGTCGTCGACAACCTCGCGAACGGCGTTGCCGAGCAGCCCCTCACGCGGGAGGAGTTCGAAGCGGGCAAGGCCGCGAACCAGGCCGCCGTCGTTGCCGCGCTCGACGCCGTCATCCCCGAGCTCGCATGAGGAGCACGGTGCTCACGGTGCGCGACGCCGTGCAGCTCGACGGGACGCGGACGGGCCTGCGCGCGGTGGACGGCACGATCTCCGAGCTCGGACCCGACGTACGCCGCGGAGCCCGGTGACGACGTGCTCGACGCGCGTGGCGACGTGCTCCTGCCGGGCCTCGTGAACGGACACACGCATGCGGCGATGACGCTCTTCCGCGGCTTCGGCGGCGACCTGCCGCTCATGGACTGGCTCGAACAGAAGATCTGGCCGGCGGAGGCCCGCCTCACCGACGACGACGTGTACTGGGGTACCCGGCTCGCGTGCATCGAGATGATCCGCACCGGCACCGTGCGGTTCTGGGACATGTACTGGCGACCGGTCGCCGTCGCCCGCGCCGTGCGGGACGCGGGCCTGCACGCCGACGATCGGGCCGCCGCTCATCGACGACATGGACCCCGCCCGGAGCAAAGCCGCCTGCGCGGAAGCGGCACGGCTGCTCGACGAGCTCACCGAGCACGAGCCGTGGGTGCACGCGTCGCTCGCGCCCCACGCCATCTACACGGCGAGCGAGCCGACGTTGGCGTGGGTCGCCGAACAGTCCGCGGCCCGCAACGTGCCCGTGCACCTCCACTTCCTCGAGACCCGACACGAGGTGACCGGCTGCATCGAGCGCACCGGTGAACGTCCCGGCGCGTACCTGGACCGCGTCGGCCTGCTGTCGCCGCGGCTCATGCTCGCGCACGGCGTCTGGATGGAGACGCCGGAGCTCGAGCTCGTCGCCGAACACGGATCGACCGTGGTCACCAACCCGGTCTCGAACCTCAAGCTCGCGGTCAGCCGCGTCTTCCCCTATGCGAAGATGCGCGCGCACGACATTCCCGTCGGTCTCGGCACCGACGGCGCGTCGTCGAACAACTCGCTCGACCTGCTCGCCGACCTGAAGGTGCTCGCGCTGCTGCAGAAGTTCGAGCTCGACGACCCGGCCGCGCTCCCGGCCGCCGAGGCCTGGCAGGTGGCCACCGGCGCACTGGCGCCGGCACTCGGGGCCACACCGGTCGCGGTGGGGGAGCCCGCCGACTTCATCCTTGCCCGCGCCACCGCGCCCGAGCTCACGCCCGGTCACCTCCTCGACAACCTCGTCTACGCCGCATCGGGCTCGGTCGTCACCACGACCGTGGTCGGTGGCCGCGTCCTGATGCGCGACGGCGTGCAAGGCAGCGAAGACGAGGTGCGCGCGCACGTGGTGGAGTGCGCCCGCCGCCTCGGCGTACTCTGAACCGACGCAGCAGGGGGTAACGACATGACGACCACCGACCCGCGACCCGCCGTCTGGACCGGCCACCTCGTCGTGACCGGCAAGGACCCCGCCGCCTCGGCCTCGTTCTACGAGGACATCGGCATGCGCAAGGTCGCCATCCTCGACGAGGTCGCGATCTTCGAGCTGCGCGGCGGCACCCACCTCGTGGTGCGCAAGGACCCGAACCCGAAGCCGGGCCCCGCGAACTGGGATCTCATGGTCGAGGACATCGCCGCCACCCACGCCGACTGGACCAGCAAGGGCCTCACCGTCTCACCGATCGAGAAGGGCCCGATCCACGAGGCCTTCACTGTCACCGATCCGGACGGCAACACCATCGAGGTCAACAGCTCCCACGTGATCGGACCCGTCTAGTTCGAGACCGACACCGCGTCACGGTGGGCGCTCCCTCCTGTTCCCACCGAGAAGGCCGGCCCTGCGATCCCGTTCGGTCTTCTCGACGTGGTGGGGGTAGCAGAGCGGCTGCAGGTTTCGTCCGGAGGTGACGCCGCCGTTGGCGACCGGGTCCTCGTGGTCCCATTGCAAGCCGTACTTCCGGTCGCAGCCGAGCTCGGCGCACGCGACGCCGTCGAAATCGGGTGGGCCGCCGAGCGCGAGCGCCGTCTCGAGCTCGGCGGGCCGGCGCCGACCGAAGTGCGCAACGGTGTGGATGCTGACGCCGTCGTGCAACACGACCTTCAGGAAGGCGTCCTTCGCCAGGTCGCGCGCGATCCGAACCGGGATCGGTCCGCCACCGATGACGTGGCTGACCTCGCCGGGGTGCGCGTGCCCGCGCCGATAGGCGCGTAGGTCCTGGACCAGCACGAGATCGGCCGAGCGTGCCTTGCCCGTGCCGGAGCCGTCCAGCATTCGCACGAACGCGTCGGCGGCGTGCGCGCCTCGGGACTCGAAGCGACCCTCGCGCTTCGCGGCGCGGCACTCGCGGTCGGTCTCGGCGTCGAGTCGGTTCGCGAACGAGACCCCGACGCTCGGAGGAAGCGCGCCGCGGAACTGGATCATCCCGAGCCCGTCCTTCGAGTGCACGAGCTCCCGCGCCGCGTGCTGCTTCGCCGACAGCTCTTCGGGATCGATCCCCTCCAGCCGACGCTTCCGGGCTGCGTCCCGCACTGCCCCCAGGCCCGACACCCGCGCGACCCCGAGCAACTCCTGCTCGTGGCCGGGTACCGACGCGATCTCGCCCGCCTGTGCCAAGGACACCTCACCCTCGATGAGCGCATGCTGGGTCTCCCGACAGGACTCGACGTTCTTGATCGTCTCCAGCGCCGACCGCGCCTGCCCGGTCGTGGACCCACTCACCCGCGCCAGCCAGTCGGCCACGGACGCATCGCCCGGGCTCCGATCGGCGCCACACTCGGCCGCGCGCGCCGCGGCCCGCACACTCGCGGTCTCACACGCCTTCGCCGCCCGCGCCAGCCGCTCCGCGAGCTGCACGCACTCGCGACCCGAGTATCGACCGGGCTCGAAGTCGGCAAGGGCGCGGCACAACTGCTCAGCGAGGTTTTGGACCGCGGGCACCGGGTTCTCCCTTCGAGACGAACACATCGACGGGGAAGCCCGGGAAGTCCTCGCATCATGACACGGGGGTACGACAGTTACGACAGCCGTGTAATCCGACGGCGTCCTGCACCCCTCCGTGGATGGATACACCTGCGAGGTGCGCTCGCCCTGCGCCACAATCACCCGATGGAGCTCCGGCTCGCTGCCGGCGACGACATCGCCGGGATCCGCGAGATCTACGCGCCGATCGTGGAGCACACCGCGATCTCGTTCGAGACCAGGGTGCCCACCCACGACGAGCTCGCCGGGCGCCTCGGCGACACGATGCCGCACTACCCGTGGCTCGTCGCCGCCGAGAAGGCACACGTCCTCGGGTACGCGTACGGGCACCGTTTCGCCCCGCGCGCCGCGTACGCGTGGTCGGTCGAAACGAGCATCTATGTGCGCGAGACCGCGCGCGGGCAGGGTGTCGGGAACGCCCTGTACAGCGCTCTCCTCGACGCTGCTCGCGGCGCAGGGGTACCAGCAGGCGTTCGCGGGCATCGCGCTCCCGAACCCGGCGAGCGTCGGGCTCCACGAGGCCAGCGGCTTCCGGCACATCGGCACCTACCGCGACGTCGGCTTCGAGTTCGACACCTGGCACGACGTCGGCTGGTGGCAACGGCCGCTCACCGACGACGCGACGGAACCCCGCCCACCGCTCTCCGTCGACGACCTCGACCCCACGCTCGTCGAGCGCGCACTGAGGTACTAGCGCCGATGCCGACGATCACCGAGGACCCCGAGCCGGCCGAGGCGACAACCGCCTGCTCGACGACGCTGGACCGGACAACGCACGAACTCTCGCTGTCCCTCGCGCGCGTGTCCGCAAAGGGCTTCAACGAGCCGAGCCTGCTCGACGGCTGGAGCCGGGCCCATGTCGTCGCGCACCTCGCCAACGTGGCGGACGGGCTCGTCCGCATGACCGGCGACGCGCTCGCCGACCGCCCGACGCGCATGTACCCGGGCGGACGCGAGCAACGCAACGCCGACATCGACGCTCGACGCCCGTACTGCGCCGAGGCAGCTGCTCGAGCACTTCGAACAGTCCGCCACCGAACTCGCAGCCACGTGGCGCGAGCTCGGGCCGGATCAGTGGGCCACCACCCTGACCGAAGGAGAGCTCGGCACCCTGCAACTCGGTCGGCTCGTCGCGTTGCGGCTCACCGAGATCGAGGTGCACCATGCCGACCTCGCGGTCGCCTTCGGTCCGCGCGACTGGTCGCCCGAATTCACGCTCGGCTGTCTCCCGCTTGCGCATCGCGTCGCTCCCGCGACTCCGCCGCCGCGCCGATGCCGATCACACGGTCGACGGAACCTGGCTGCTCGTGTGCGACGACCTCGATCGCCAGTGGTGGGTGGAGGCGCGCGACGCCGACATCGAGATCGGCGAGGCGGGAACCCGCGCCGACACGGTGCTCCGCGGTACTGCGATCGACCTCATGGCGTTCCTGCTCGGGCGCCAGAGCCCGGCGATGCTCGCGGTCGCGGGCGACACGACACGAGCCATGGCGTTCAAACGGGCGTTTCCAGGCCCCTGACGAGGTCAGAACGAGCTGGGGTTCGCGAACACCTCGCGCACGAGCGGCTCGAAGTGCTCGAGCGGCAGCGTGTCGTACGCGGGGTCGAACGCGATCTGGTCCCACTCGTCGGCGAAGCGCTCCGCCAACGCGTACGACGGGTGACCGCGGTACTGCTCGCGGGCGGAGGGATCGCCGCCGAGATGGTGGTAGTAGTGCCGGCCCTGGAAGTCCTGGTGCACCTCGATCGCCCACCGCACCTCTTCGCGCACGTACGGTCGGAGGATCTCCGCCGCGATACGCGGATGGTTGGGCACGCTCACCGCCTTGCCGATGTCGTGGCACAGCGACGCGATCGACGAGCTCGTCGTCGGCGCCGGCGCGCTCCGCGAGCGTCGCGGTCTGCAGGCAGTGCGTGAGCTGGTCGACCGCGAAACCGTCGACCACCGAGTCGAGGCTCGCCAGCATCCCGAGGACGCGCTCCGCGATGCGTCCCCGATTGGCCATGGACTCGCGGGCGATCACCCCCCACTCCTCGGCGGTCGACTCGTCCATGCGCGTGAACGTGGACGTGGTTGCGGAGGGTGTCGTCGTCATGCCACCTATTCTGCCCGACGTGAAGAGCGAGGACTGGCGGGCGGTGTGGCTGGGCGCCGCGATCGCCGTCGTTGCCGGCCTCCTGCTCACCGTGCTGGCCGCCTCGTTCGAGTCGACGGTCAACGGTCCCGGCCGGCGGACCGTGGCCGAGCCGGTGCTCTGGGCCCTCGGGGGTGGCGCCGGTCTCGCCCTCGGGCGCGGTCGTCACCGGATGGATCACGAAGCGGATCGGGGCGGGGGCGCTCGCTGCGCTCATCGGCGCGGTGCCGCTCCTCGTCCTCGTGATCGTGGCCTACAACAGCACCGACCTCCGCTTCGAGGACCAGCTCGTCGGCACGCTCATCGTCGTCGTGCTGCCCGCCTACGTCGGTGCGGTCGTGTGCGGGACGATCGCCGCGCTCACGGCGCGGCTGTTCTCGCCCACGGGCTGAGCCGTCGCTACCTCTCGGCCCGGGTCGGCCGGTTGCGGAACACCAGGCAGTAGTCGTTGGTGAGATGGGGGAGGTCGACGTCGTGGCACACGACGACCTCGCCTTCGAAATGCAGCACGCCGGAGAGCACGCGGCCGACGTCCCACGCGAGCGGGCGTGATGTCGGGCCCGCCGAAGCGGATGTTCGCGACGTTGACGACCGCTACCCGGCTCGGCTTCAGGAGCTCGGCGATCTGGACGTACACGTCGCGGAGATCGTCGAGGTACCGGTCGTAGTCGCCATCGAGGGACCGGTACGCGTTCAGCGGGTTCTCCGGGTGATTCTGCTTCGTCATGTACGGCGGCGACGTCATCGAGAAGTCGATGGCCCCGATCCCCAACGAGCGCAGCTCTCGCGCGTCTCCCGTGATGACGGACGCCGGATCGGCGACGTGTCCGCGCACGTATTCCGCCCGTTCGGGCAGCATCTCGATCCCGATCGCCCGTCGGCCCATCCGCTCGGCGACCCTCACCGTGGTGCCGAATCCCACGAACGGGTCCAGCACCAGGTCGCCCGGTTCGGTGAAGAGGTCGAGGAAGTGCTCCACGAGCGCCTCGCTGTACTCCACGTCGTCGTCGTAACCCGCCGGCCGGTCATGCCTCGGCAGTTCGGACCGCACGTGGAACCAGTTCCGCACGTGCGTACTCTGCACGATCGGGCCGGTACCATGGGAGTTCCCCCCGCCACGAAAGGCTCCGAGTGCCCGCGCGCGCCGAATCCCGAGCAAGCCAGCTCCGCAACGTGGCGATCGTCGCCCACGTCGACCACGGCAAGACCACCCTCGTCGACGCCATGCTGCGCCAGACCGGCGCGTTCCGCGCCAACCAGGAGGTCGTCGACCGGGTCATGGACTCGAACGACCTCGAGCGCGAGAAGGGCATCACGATCCTCGCCAAGAACACCGCGGTGCGCTACGGCGACGTGAAGATCAACATCGTCGACACCCCCGGCCACGCCGACTTCGGCGGCGAGGTCGAGCGGGGCCTCACGATGGTCGACGGCGTGCTGCTGCTCGTCGACGCGAGCGAGGGCCCGCTGCCGCAGACCCGCTTCGTGCTGCGCAAGGCGCTCGAGGCGCGCCTGCCCGGTGATCCTCGTCGTCAACAAGGTCGACCGCCCCGACGCCCGCGTCGCCGAGGTCGTGCACGAGGTCGAGGAGCTGTTCCTCGACCTCGACGCCGACGAGCACCAGATCGACTTCCCGATCGTCTACTGCAACGCGCGCGACCGGGCGGGCGTCGCTCGACGCCGACGATCCCGACCTCGTGTCGGCGACACTGCCGGGCGTCGACGGCCTCAAGCCGCTGTTCGAGCTGCTGCTCGAGCACATCCCGGCGCCGGCGTACGACCCGGACGCACCCGTTCCAGGCGCTCGTCACCAACCTCGACGCGTCGCCGTACGTCGGGCGCCTCGCGCTGTGCCGCGTGCGCCACGGCACGCTGCGCAAGGGCGAGCCGGTCGCGTGGTGCCGCGCCGACGGCACGATCGAGACCGTCAAGATCACCGAGCTGTACGTCACCGAGGCGCTCGACCGCGTCGACGCGACGAGGTCGGGCCGGGCGAGATCATCGCCATCGCCGGCCTCGCCGACGTGACGATCGGCGAGACGCTCGCCGACCCCGACGACCCGCGTCCGCTGCCGGTGATCCACGTCGACGACCCGAGCCTCTCGATGACGATCGGCATCAACACGTCGCCGCTCGCGGGCCAGGACGGCAACAAGCTCACCGCGCGCCTGGTGAAGAGCCGGCTCGACGCCGAGCTCGTCGGCAACGTGTCGCTGCGCGTGCTCCCCACCGAGCGGCCCGACGCGTGGGAGGTGCAGGGCCGCGGCGAGCTCCAGCTCGCGGTGCTCGTCGAGACGATGCGCCGCGAGGGCTTCGAGCTCACCGTCGGCAAGCCCGAGGTCGTCACCCGCGAGATCGACGGCAAGCTGCACGAGCCGGTCGAGCGGGTCACGATCGACGTGCCCGAGGAGTACCTCGGCGTCGTCACGCAGCTGCTCGCGCTGCGCAAGGGCCGCCTCGAGCAGATGGTGAACCACGGCACCGGCTGGGTGCGCATGGAGTACCTCGTGCCGGCGCGTGGCCTCATCGGCTTCCGCACCGAGTTCCTGACCGAGACGCGCGGCACCGGGCTGCTGCACCACGTGTTCGAGGGCTACGAGCCGTGGTTCGGCGAGCTGCGCACGCGGCCCACGGGCAGCCTCGTCGCCGACCGGCGCGGCGTGACGACCGCGTACTCGCTGATGAACCTCCAGGAGCGCGGCGAGCTCGCTCGTCGGCCCCGGGCGTCGAGGTCTACGAGGGGATGATCGTCGGCGAGAACGCGCGCGCCGACGACATGGACGTGAACCCCACCAAGGAGAAGAAGCTCACCAACCACCGCGCGGCGTCGGCCGACGACCTCGTGCGGCTCGTCCCGCCGCGGCCGATGTCGCTCGAGCAGGCGCTCGAGTTCATCGCCGACGACGAGTGCGTCGAGGTCACGCCGGTGAGCGTCCGGCTCCGCAAGGTCGTGCTCGACGCGACCGTCCGCGGGCGGGCCGCGGTACGCGCCCGGCGCTGACGTGGAACGAACCTACGTCGAGGAGCGGGCGGCCGCCGAGTTCCTCGCCGACCGGTTCGGAACCCGCGTGACCGGCGTCGCGGTCGCGCCGCGCCAGGGTGAGTGGTCCCGCGCGTTCTTCTTCCGACGCGACCACGCCGACTTCGTGATCCGATTCGCACCGTGGAGCATCAATTTCGAGAAGGACCGGGTGCTCAGCCGGCACGCGACGTCCGACCTGCCGATCCCACGCGTGCTCGAGGTCGGTGAAGCCCTCGGCTACCACTACGCGATCTCGGAGCGTGCGTTCGGCACGATTCTCGAGCAGCTCGACCCTGTCGAAATGCAGCACACGATGCCGTCAGTCCTCCGCACACTCGACCGCATCCGTGAAGCCGATGTGTCCGACTCGACTGGATACGGCGCGTGGTCGGTCGACGGACAGGCCAGCCACCGCAGGTGGCACGAGTACCTCACGACGACGCCACCCGACCCATACTCCGACGACGCCGACGTCTGGCGCTCGCACGCCCGGACCCGACCTGCTGCACTGCGCGAGTTCGACCGGGCGCAGGCGCAGCTGCACGAGCTGGTCGCCGTTTGCCCCGAGATCCGCCACCTCGTCCACTCCGACCTGCTGTACGGCAACGCTCTCGCAGCGGACGGCCGGATCACCGCGGTGTTCGACTGGGGCTGCGCGCTCGTCGGCGACTTCCTCTACGACCTCGCGTGGCTCACCTTCTGGGCACCCTGGCATGCGGGGCTCGCCGCGATCGACATCCGCGGTGAGGCGCGGCGTCACTACGACGCGATCGGACTCGATATCCCCGACTTCGAGGCGCGCCTCCGCTGCTACGAGCTGCACATCGGCCTCTCCACCCAGGCCTACCAGGCGTTCATCCAAGACTGGGACGAATTCGATGCGACTCGCGCGCCGCATCGGTCAGCTCCGAGGCGTGTAACTAGCATCGGCTCACCATGCGGGTCCCGCACCTGAGCCCCCGGGCCTACCAGCGCGTCACGCTCGTCGCTGCGGTCCTACTCGCCGGCATCATCGTCACGGGGGGCGCGGTCCGCCTCACCAACTCCGGCCTCGGCTGCCCGGTGGGACTCAGCTGCCCGGCGCGGGAGCTCCACCGCTTCGCGGTCTCGAGCGAGCACCGGTTCATCGAGCACGCGAACCGGCTCCTCACCGGTGTGGTGTCGATCGCGGTGATCGTCGCAGTCCTCGGGAGCCTCGTGCGCGTTCCCCGGCGCCGCGATCTCACGTGGTTGTCGCTCGGCCTCGTCGCCGGCGTGTTCGCCCAGGCCGTGCTCGGTCAGCTCACCGTGGAGTTCGACCTCCGGCCGCAGTTCGTGATGGCGCACTTCCTGCTCTCGATCGCGCTCCTCACGGACGCGATCTGGTTGTACTGGCGTGCCGGCCAGCCCGACGGCGCCGCCGGGAGCCGAGCCGTCGTCAGCCGACGCATCGTCGGAATGAGCCGAGCACTCGTGGCTTCGGCAGCCGCAGTCCTGGCAACCGGCACCGTCGTCACAGGAGCAGGTCCGCACAGCGGCGGCGGCCAACACGACAACGTCGCCCGCCTGAACATCCGCGTGGAGACGGCGGCACGTGTGCACGGGGCGCTCGTCATGGTGTTCCTCGGCCTGGTGCTGGTCACGCTGTGGCTCGTCCGCACGGACCGCGCGCCCGAGCGCGTGCAGACGCGCCTCACCGTGTTGCTGGTCGTGCTGGTCGCGCAGGCGGGCGTGGGCTACGCCCAGTACTTCGACAACATCCCGGCGCTGCTCGTCGGCATCCACATCGCCGGCGCCACCGCCGTGTGGTCCGCCACCGTCGTGTTCGCGCTCGGCTGCTTCGAACGCACCGCGCCCTCGGTCGCTCTCGCCGCGCCCGGCGAGGAGGCATCTTCGTTGCTGGCCCGGACGTAGAACTCACGTGGCAACGCCGTTCCGGTTCGACCGGGCCTGGAGCTTCGCGGTGGCGCCCGAGGAGCTCTGGACGACCTTGGAGCAGACCGACCGGTACCGCCACTGGTGGCCGTGGTTGCGGGAGTTCCACGTGCACGGCAACGGCTTTGTCGAGGGATCGGTCGCGAACCTCCTGATCCAGGCGCCGCTGCCGTGGGCACACGACCGCATCGTCGAGCGCGGACTCGACCAGTTCGAGGAGCGCGCGCTCCAGAGCCGCAGGCCCCTCGAGTGAGGCGGGGCGCCGTCGCGGCCATCCTCGGCGCGGCGAGGCCGACGAGCGCCGACCTCGCGGACGACTCGAAGGCGCAGGCCGAACGGATTCGATCGGTTGCAGTGAATCGGATCGGCGACGTCGCGGGCCAGCTGCCCGCCGACCTTCTGCGTGAAGTCGATCGTGCACTCCGGCTCCATCTCGATCGGTAGGCTTCACCGTGTGACGGTCCAGAATCAGCGCCCCACCTGTCCCGGTGACCTCATCGAGTCCTCACCGGGAGTCGGCGAGTGCGCTCGCGGAGACCAGTGCGCGGTCGCTCACCTCCGCCCGGACTACTTCACGTATCGCGATGCGCACGCGCACATCACCGCCGTATGGGCAGGCGGAAGCGGAGCGAGCGGAGACCGCTAGGACACATCGGTTTGGATCGGTTGAGCGGCGTCGCGTTCCAGATCCGGGCCCCGTAAGAAGTTCCCAAGAATGCGGTCCTCGCAAGCAGGAGCGTCCTCGTGCGTGAGTATCGTGCGCGTCTTGTCGGCATGATGACCGCGAGGGTTGCCGCATGGTCGAAGGGCTGATCGACGAACCACGCGTCGACGTAGCGCACGGCGAGGCAGGCATCGAAGGGAACGCCCGGCTCACCGGAGCAACGGGCGCGGCACTCTTCGTACTGCTCGCGGTGGAGGGCCTGACCATCCTGCGTATCCACGACCTGCTGTCGGCGCACGTGTTCGTCGGGATGCTCGTCACCGCATTCGTGGTCACGAAGCTCGCAAGCGTGGGCTATCGCTTTGCGCGCTACTACCTCGGAGACGCGGCATACGTACGCAAGGGCGCGCCGCACGTCGTGCTACGTGTCGACGGGCCGATCGCGGTGCTGACGACGATCGCGGTGCTGGCGACCGGCATCGCAGGACTGGCGGCCGGCCGCTCCGCGCACTGGCTCATCGACCTGCACAAGGCGAGCTTCATCCTCTGGTTCGTCGCGATGACCGTGCACGTCGTCGGCCACCTGCTCGACACCCCCCGGTTGGCAGTCGCCGACTACAGGTCCGGGCGCGGCGCCAGTGCGGCGGCTGGAGTGTGGTTGCGCCGACTGACGACCGTGCTGACCCTCGCGACGGGACTCGTCCTCGCGTCCGTCGTCGTCAACTCAGGTTGGATGGACGCCTGGCACCACCTTGCCGAGCGCTGATCGACACCGGCGTTCTGCGTTGTCCGATCTGTCTCACAACGAGCCGGGGTAGGTCCTCCTCGTCCGTGCGGCAGTTGCGTCACCGAGCTGCGTGCCCCGGACGTGCGTTTCGATCCAGCGCCGGTCCGGGCTTCGAGCAGTCAGGACGCGCCCGAGACCGGCGGCGGTCGCCGCGACACCGGTTGCGCCGCTCGGCAGTGCGCCGTCGAGGAGATTGCTCCACGTGATCGACCAGCCGCCGGCCAGCGAACGACCGACGCCGGGTGAGGTCAGCCCTCGGGTGAGTGCGGCCACGAGTTTCGGTCTGCGCAGCAGCGACCGCTGGACGGCCGCCGTCGTCGACAGGTAGGGCACATGCGTGCGCGCCAAGTGCGTGCGGTAGCGATCGGACGCTTGATCGATGCCGCCAAGGATCGCGTCGGCGGCGGCCCGACCGCTGTCCATCGCTTGCCGCGATGCCTTCGCCTTGCAGCGGGTTCACCAAGCCGGCGGCGTCGCCCACAAGGAGGACACGATCGCGTGCGGGCATCGTACCCACGAGTCCCATCTTCAGCCATGCACCGAGAGGTCGCTCCGGTGATCGGGCGGGCACGCGAGGGCCGAGAACGCCGAGGCGCGACGCGTGTTCGAGGAAGGCGTCGAGATCGCGCGCGGCGCGTCGCCCCGCCGTCCGGTCGGCGAGCACGCCGACACCGAGGCCGACGTTCACGCGTCCGCCGCCCGCGGGAAACACCCAGCCGTATCCCGGGAAGGCGTTGCCCGGAAGCGGCGTCCACCACATGATGTGCGGCACCTCGACCGTCTCGTCGCGGTAGGTGCGAACGGCGAACCCCCAGAGCAGCCGGTCAGGATCCACCAGCCCCGCGACGACGGCGACCCGGCTCGTCGCGCCGTCGGCGCCGACGACCACGTCGGCCCGGACGCGCGTCGTTGCCGACAGCGAGAACCCGATGAGACGGCCGTCATCGTCGATGGGTTCGTCGGCACGGCCATCGATGAACTCTGCGCCGGCCGCGATCGCGGCACTTTGCAGCGTCGCGTCGAACCGCGATCGCTGCACGACGATCCCGTAGCCGGGGTAGGTGCGCCCGGCCGGCGCCGGCAGTCGCACACGATTGCCGGTCGGTCCGACGACGAACATGTCGCTCACGCGAGTTGCGTCCGGAACGTCGAGCGTCAGGTCGCGCAGAAGCTGAACACCTCGGGGCCCGATCAGATCTCCGCATGCCTTGTCACGCGGGAAGGCGGCCTTGTCGACGAGCGCCACTCGCGCGCCTCCCCGCGCCAACACCAGGGCCGCGATGCTCCCCGCCGGGCCCGATCCGACGATGAGCACGTCGAAGCGCTTGTCGATCATCGCCCTTTCCGCATGCGGTCCCGAACTGTACTGTCAGCCTCGAGGAGGACCCGTGCAGAGAACGGTGACCGATCCGAATCGCTTCGCCCAGGACCTGTTCCGGCCGCTCCCGCGTCGCTACGACGTTCTCGAGGAGCTGCTGTCGTTCGGACAGAACGCGCGCTGGAGGCGCGAGATGGTCGCGCACGTCGACAACGGCAATCCGAGCGCCATTCTCGACGTTGCCACCGGAACTGCCGGGGTCGCCCTCGCGCTCAGCCGCCGTACCTGCGCACAGATCACGGGTATCGACATCACCGAGGCGATGCTGCGGCGCGGACACGAGCGCGTCGCGCAAGCAGGAGCTACGGGCCGCGTGCGGCTCGTCGTCGGGCAAGCCGAACGGCTTCCCTTTCCCGACGGCTCGTTCGACGCGCTCACGTTCACGTACCTACTGCGCTACGTCGCCGATCCCGCCGCGACGCTCCGAGAGCTCGCACGCGTCCTCAAGCCCGGCGCGGCGATCGCAAGTCTGGAGTTCTCGGTGCCTCCGAACCGGTTCTGGCGGTCCTGGTGGTGGCTGTACACGCGTGCCGTGCTGCCGGTTGCGGGGTATGTCACCGGCGGTCGTGAGTGGAGTCGCGTCGGACGCTTCCTCGGACCCAACATCTCGGCGCACTACGAGCACTACCCGGTTTCATGGACCATTCGAGCGTGGAACGACGCCGGGCTCGCGAATATCGGCGTTCGTCGGATGAGCCTGGGTGGAGGGCTCGTGATGTGGGCTCAGAAGGCAGACGGCTGAACATGGCCCGGCCCGCGTTCTACGCCGCCGCGCCCGGGCGGCTGGCGCGATTGGTGGACGATGCTGCACCCGCCGTATACGGCGTGGCACCTCTCGTACGTCGTCATCGGTGCGACGCTGGCGCCGCACACGGACGCCGAGCGCCTGGTCGCGACGCTGCTCGCGTTCTTCTTCGCTGTCGGCGTCGCGGCGCATGCACTCGACGAACTGCACGGTCGCCCATTGCACACCACCATTCCGGCCGCATGGCTCGTCGGGCTCGGAGCCGGCGGTCTGCTGATCGCGTGCGCGCTCGGCTTCATCGGCGTGGCCACCGTCGGGCCCGGACTGCTCGTCTTCATCGCGATCGGCCCGTTGCTCGTGTTGGGCTACAACCTCGAGCTGTTCGGTGGCTGGATCCATACCGATCTCGGGTTCGCGGCCGCCTGGGGCGCGTTCCCCGTGCTCACCGCCTACTTCGTCCAGGCAGAGCGACTCGATCTGACGGCGGCACTCGGAGCTGCCGCGGCCTTGGGGTTCTCGCTCGCGCAGCGGTCGTTGAGCACGCCGGCCCGCGTCGTGCGTCGCAGGGTGGCCCGCCTCGATGGACACCTCACGATGCACGACGGAAGCGTGCACGAGCTGAGTGCGTCCGTGCTGCTCGAGCCGCTCGAGCGCGCGCTCAACTCAATGTCGTGGGCCATGGTCGCGCTGGCGCTCGCCCTGGCTGTCGATCGCGTCCTCTAACTCGGATCCTCACCGACGAGCTGACGGCGAAACCCGTCGACCGTGGCCTCGACGACACGATCGTGTCCCCACCGAAGCAACGGGTATGCGACCCTCGCGGCCACCCTCATCGGTCGTTGCATCATCTCGATCGTCCACGTCGCATGCACGCGTGCCTCAGCGTCCTCGCCGTCGAACGTGAGCTCCGCCGTACCCTCCAGATCACCGTGCACGAGCGCGGTGACACGCTCTGCGGGGACGCACTCGTCGACGACGACGTCGAGCCGCATGCGATACGGAAGCGGGGGCGCGACGGTCCCGTGCAGCACCGTGCCGTGTTCGAGGCCTTGTCCCTCGACCGAGAAGTCCTGAAGCCAGCTCCACCACGCCGGGAAGCGGTCGACCTGGACCATCGTCCCCCACAGCCGCGCGACGGACACAGGAAAGATGAACAAGCCTTCGTACTCGATGACGGAGGCGGAATTCCTCAACTGGTCGGTGGGACGATCATCACCTTGGCTGCGAGCTCGCCCGAGCCCAGCTTCTGGATCGCCTCGAAGATCCCGTCGAGCGTCACGTCGTTGGCTTCGATCAGCTCGTCGGTCGGGAAGTCGGGGTCGCCGAGCAGCTCGAGCGCACGCTCGAAGCCGTCGTGGTCGTAGACGAACGCGCCGGTGATCACGAGCTCGTTGAGCAGGATCCGGCTCGTGTTGAGCCGTGGGTACTCGACGCCCGCGCCGACGAGCACCATGGTGCCCGCGCGCTTCAGCTGCCCGAGCGCGACCTCCATGGCGTCCGGCCGTCCGGAACATTCGAGGGCAACGTCGAACGGCTCCTCGACGAGCGTGCCCGGGTAGAGGGGAACCGTGAGCTCGTCGGGCTCGACCGTCACCGCGCCCAGGCGTTCGGCCAGCGCACGACGCTTCGGGTGTGGTTCGCTCACCACGATGTCGGTCACCCCGCGAGCGCGTGCCGCCGCGAGGGACAGCGTCCCGATGGGACCGCCACCGGTGATGAGCAGCCGCTGCCCGGCGCGCACACCCCCCTGGGTGAGACCGTGCAGCGCGACGGCTAGGGGTTCGGAGAGCGCGGCGGCGCGCAACGAGACGTTGGACGGGATGGAGACGATGCTGTTCTCGTGCACGAGGACGTATTCCGCAAACGCGCCGTGGTACTCGCCGTGCTCGTCGCCGAACTGGCCGCGACCGGTACAGAGCGACGGGCGCAGCGACCGGCAGTACTCGCACTCGCCGCAGCGAGGTGAGGGGCCGCCGACGACCGCGTCGCCCGGCTTCCAGCGTTCCACCGAGTCACCGACGGCGACGACGCGTCCGCTGAACTCGTGGCCCTCGATCCGTTCCGACGGGTTCCCCCAGCCTTCGAGCACATAGTGCAGGTCGGTGCCACACACACCGCAGTGGCTCACCTCGAGGAGCACGTCGTGAGGGCCGATCGTGGGCACCGACCGTTCCTCGATCGTGAGGTCCATCTGACCGTGGAGGACCGCGGCGCGCATCTTGACGGGAAGTTCGCTCATGTCCCGAGTCTGACGGCGCCTCGACGCACGGTCAACTGCGACGGACGCGACTCCGACTACATCGGCGGGAGCCGCACGGCGCGCCCGCCGTGCGAGCATGCGCTTGGCCGCGAGGTTGATGCGCTCCATGTGATGGATCAGCCGCTCGCGGGCCTGCTCGGCCGCCGCCTTGAGGTTCTGGAGCTGCTCGATCCGCCAGTGCTTCAAGATCACCGGCACGAGGATCAGGTCGTGGTACGACTGGAAGTCGTACACGCCGGCGTCGGCGATCGCGCGCGCGTGCTTGCTGAAGTCGGGGATCCCGGCGCCCGGCATCTGGAAGTGCAAGACCTGTCGCTCCATCGCCGCCACCATGGTGGACGGGTCGATCTCGAGCGCGGCCGCGACGAGATCCCGGTAGAAGAGGTGGTGGAGGTTCTCGTCGGCCGCGACGCGACTCATGATCGCCTCGCCGGCCGGGTCGTCGAGCAGCTTGCCGGTGTTGCGGTGCGCGATGCGCGTGGCGAGCTCCTGCAGCGCGACGTACACGATGCCGTCGGCGATGGTCGGGGATCGGGCACCACGCCGCGCGACACCTGCAACATGCGCGCGCGCTCGAGCTCGACGCAGGTCGATCGAGCGGGTCACCGTGAGGTAGTCGCGGATCACGATCGAGTGGCGACCCTCCTCCGCCGTCCAGCGCTTGTTCCACTCGCCCCACACCTCGGCGGTGCCGAAGTGCGAGACGATCGTGCGGAAGTAGTGCGGGAGGTTGTCCTCGGTGAGCAGGTTCAGGATGAGCGCGCTGCGCACCGCCGGGCGGCAGCGGCGCCTCGGACGGATCGAACGACTCGCCCTCGGCGAAGTCGCGGCCGCGGCTCCACGGCACGATCTCGTGCGGGAACCACTCCTTCGCGGTGCCGAGATGCCGGTCGAGCAGGCGCGTCGCGCCGGTGGGCTCGAGCTCGAGCAGGAGTTCCTCGCGTCCGCTCACAGGTTCGGGCTACCGTATGCTCGCCCGTGCAGGTCCACCTGGTCGACGGAACCTACGAGCTGTTCCGCCACCACTTCGGGGTGCCGTCGCACCTCGACGACGACGGCATCGAGGTCGCGGCCGTCCGCGGGGTGCTGGGGTCGGTGCTCGCGATGCTCGAGCAGGGCGCGACGCACGTGGGCGTGGCCACCGACCACGTGATCGAGTCGTTCCGCAACGACCTCTGGCCGGGCTACAAGACGAGCGCGGGCATCGCCGCCCGAGCTGCTCGCGCAGTTCCCGCTGCTCGAGGACGCCCTGCGTCGCGCTCGGCGTGACCGTCTGGCCGATGGTGGAGCTGGAGGCCGACGACGGCCTGGCGTCGGCGGCGGCAGTCGCCCGCCGACGACCCGCGGGTCGAGCGGGTCCTGATCTGCACCCCCGACAAGGACCTCGGCCAGTGCGTGGAGGACCCGCTCGTGGTGCAGCTCGACCGGCGCCGCGACAACCGGTGATCGACGAAGCCGGGGTGCGCGCAAGTTCGGCGTGGGACCGCGCTCGATCCCCGACTACCTCGCGCTCGTGGGCGACTCCGCCGACGGCTTCCCCGGGCCTCCCGGGCTGGGGCGCGAAGTCGACGGCGATCGGTGCTCGCGCGCTACGAGCACCTCGATGCGATCCCCGACGACGCGCGCGAGTGGGACGTGGAGGTGCGGGGCGCCGCGAAGCTGGCGGCCACGCTCGCCGCGGCGCGCGACGCGGCCGACGTTGTTCCTCGACCTCGCCACGTTGCGCACCGACGGCGACGTCGGCACCGTCGACGACTGGGAGTGGCGAGCCCCCACCCCTGACTTCGCGGATTGGGCGCCTCGGCTCGGCGCCGAGCACCTGTTCCGTCCGCGCCGACCCAGCTCGCAGAGAAGAGAGGATGACCCGATGGACACGCTCGACCTCACGGTGGGGGAGTACACGCTTCTCCGCGCTGCGCCGACGGCCCGCCCGACGGCGAGCTCGTGCTCCTCCTGCACGGCTTCCCCGAGACGTCCTACGAATGGCGCAAGCAGCTTCCCGACGCTCGCGGCCGCCGGCTACCGGGCGATCGCGCCCGACCAGCGCGGCTACGCGCAGCGGCGCGCGGTCCGGAGAACGTCGACGAGTACCGGATCGACGAGCTCGTCGCCGACGCGATCGGGTTCGTCGACGCGCTCGGCGTCGACCGCTTCCACCTCGTCGGTCACGACTGGGGCGGCGCGGTCGCGTGGTACGTCGCGCGGGCGTCACGGCGACCGCCTGCGCACGCTCACCGTCGTGTCCACGCCGCACCCCACGCCGTTCGCGCAGTCGATCGCGGCACGGAGAGCAACAGGAGAAGTCCGGCCTACATGCTCACGGTTCCGCGGCCCGAGCGCGGAGGCGCCTGTTCCTCGACGACGACGCCGCGATGCTGCGCATCGCTCTACGAGGGAGCGGCCTCACGACGCCGACGCCGCCGCCGAGTACCTGCGTGTGTTCCTCGAGCCGGGTGCGCTCACCGGTGGCCTCAACTGGTACCGCGCCAACGACTTCCGTGCCGACGTCGGGGGCCGTCACCGTACCCACGCTGTACGTCTGGTCCACCGACGACATCGCGCTCGGTCGGGAAGCGGCCGAAGGAACCGCTGCGCACGTCGACGGTCCGTACCGCTTCGAGGTGATCGAGGGCGTGAGCCACTGGGTCCCCGAGGAGGCAGCCGACCGGCTCAACGATCTCCTCCTGTCGCACCTGAGCGGCGGGTGACGGCCGAGATCACCTGATGCCGGGCTGGTCCACCGGTTTCCGACCCCGGCTGCTACTCTGGGTGTCTTCAGCAATCGGTCGCGTGATCGCGACGCGCTGGCAAATCACGGCTTGGCGAGTTCTTCTGTCGCTCCGCTCTGCGGGCAAGCGTCCCGGGGATTCTCTTCACCCTGTGAGACCAGTCCGCGTGTTTCGGGCGCCCGTAACAGGAGCAAGACATGACACAAGGCACCGTGAAGTGGTTCAACAGCGAGAAGGGCTACGGCTTCATCGCCCGTGAAGGCGGCGAGGACGTGTTCGTGCACTTCTCCGCGATTCAGGGCAACGGCTACAAGACCCTCACCGAGGGCGAGCGCGTCGAGTTCGACGTCGCCCCCGGGCGGAAGGGCGAGGAAGCCCAGAACGTCCGCCCCATCGCCTAGCGGCTCCACTTCGGCGGGCACCGGCACGATCCGGTGCCCGCTCAACAACCTGAATTCCAGTCCACCCTCGTCGACAGGAGGTTCCCCATGTCAGGTCGCGGACGTCAACGCACCTCATTCGGAAAGCTCCAGCGTGAGCGCGCGCGCCAGGAAAAGCAGGCCGCCAAGCGCGCGAAGCGGCACGGCGTCCAAGAGGGCGGGATCCCCCAGGGCCCGCGCGAAGCGAGCACCGTCTGGCCGTCGGCCGACCCCACCGTCGCGCCGCAGGACGCCGACCGACCCTGATCCCTTCGTCGTGGGCGCTCGCTCACTGCGAGCCTGATGGCGGGCCGAATCCCTCGCGTGCACGGGCCTGGAACATCTCCGTCGTGTTGACGTGTGGGAACGGCTCGTCGGGCTCCGCGACATCGAGCGCCGCGGAGATCGGGCCCCAGCCGTCACCGGGGCGCCACTCGAGGAGCCGGTCGGACGCCACGGTGTCGCGTACCCGCTGGTTGTGGGCCTGGTAGGCGGCCATCGCCTTCACCGGGTCCTGGAGATCGGCGGTGAAGCGCTTCGCCATCATCTCGAAGAACGCTGCGCCGAAATCGCCGGCGCCCTGTAGTTCGTCGGGCGCGATCGCGAAGATGGTCTCGCTGGCGCTGCGGTACCACTCCTCGGCAGTGTTCCGGACCGAGAGCAGCACGAGGGCGTCGGGGTAGGCGGCGGCGATCTCGGGCCAGAACGCGGCGGCCGGCCAGTCGACGCACGCGACGAAGCCGTCGAACACCTCGTCCCAGTCGGGCATGTCGCCGTGGGCCGCACGCGTCCAATACTGGAAGCGCTCGGGCTTCGCGATGACCTCGAGCATGTGGTAGCACGGACCGCCGAGCAACCGTTCCAGACCGATCTTCAACGACTCGGTGCCCGTGCGCCCCACGCCGGCACCGACAACCCGTAGCTCGCCGTTCATCGCAGGAAAGCTACAGCCCCTTCGGACGGTTCCCGATCACCTCACTCGCCTCGAGCGTGGTGACGTCGTCGCCGGACAGGCCGAGGACGCGTGTGAGGACGTCGTGGTTGTGCTCGCCGAACAAGGGCGCCGCCGTGTGCAACCAGTGGTCGACGCTCGCGAACCGGAACGGGAGACCCGGCGCCGGATGCCGCCCGAGTGACGGGTGGTCGACCTCTTCGTAGAAGCCGCGCGCGACGAACTGTGGGTGCCGGCTCAACACGCGCGGATCGCGCCCTCGCGCCGCGGGTACGCCGTGCGGCACGAGGAGCTCCAGCGCGCGTCATCGAGCTCGTGCGCGGCGGCCCACTCGGCGAGCTGCTTGTCGAGGAGGTCGTGTTGGGCAACGCGGCCGTCGTGGGTGCCGAGCGCGGGATCGGCCGCCCACTGCGGATCCCCGAGGGCACGGCGCAGGCCGTCCCACTGCTCGTCGGTCGCGACGCTGATCGCCAGCCATTGCTCCCTGCCCGGGCACGCATACAGACCTTGGGGCGCGGCGTAGGGCGAGCGGTTCCCCATGCGCATCATCCTGTGACCGCTCGCGGCGAACTCGAGCACCGGTTCCGCGGTGACGTTGAGCACGGCCTCGATCATCGGGACCTCGATGAACACACCCTTGCCGGTGCGGTCGCGCTGCGTGAGCGCAGTGAGGATCGCGAACGCGCCGTGCAGCCCGGCGGTGGGATCCGCGGGGCCGCGGGGGATGAGCGGGATGTCGTCGGGGAAGCCCGTGATCCACGCCTGGCCGCTCATCTGCTCCATCGTCTGCGCGAACGCGACCCGGTCGCGCCACGGACCCGCGAGACCCATGCCGGGCATCCGCAGGTACACGACGCTCGGGTTGATCGCGAGCACCTCGTCGCCGTCGAGGTTCCAGTTCTCCATGACGCGCGGCGCGAAGTTCTCCGCCACCACGTCGGCCCACTCGACGAGGCGCACCATCAGGTCGCGGCCCTCGGGTGCATTCACGTCGACGGTGATGTCGAGCTTGTCGGTGTTGGCCGCCGCGAACATGTGACCCCACTCCCACCAGTCCGGCCGGCCGAACGCGGCGCCGGTGAGACGCATGCCGTCGGGATGCGTGATCGACTCCACGTGGATCACTTCCGCGCCCATCAACGCGAGGAAGTGGGTGGCCTCGGCGCCGACCCACCACGACGTGACGTCGAGCACCTTGAGACCCGCGAGCGGCAAGGCGGCGGGATCGGCGCCGGGATCGCTCGGGAGCGGCCGGGGTCGGGCCTCGATGGCGCCGTCGTGCTCACCGAGGCGCGGCGCGGACCGCGGCTCGGGCAGCGGATCGGCGTCGAAACGGTACGGACGGCGTGGGCGCGGCAGGCCGTCGGGACCGTTCTGGTACATGCCGCGCGCGACCACGTGCTCGTTCGTGCGGATCGTCTCGCCGTCGTAGACGGGCGACACCGGGATGCGCAGCGCGGCCGCGGTCTCGACGATCTCCTCGACCGGGTGGTGCGGCATGAACCCGTCGATGATCTCCTGCCACTCGGCCATGTGCGCGTAGCGCCCGCCGAGCCCGGCGAACCTCGGGTCGTCGAGCAGGTCCGTGCGCTCGATGAGGACGAGGAAATTCTGGAACTGCGTGGCGGTGTTGGTGTTGAACCCGACGAAGCCGTCGGCGGCGCGTTCGATCGACGGCGTCTCGACGCTGCGCGACGGGCCCGTTGGCTCGGGGCGACCCATGCAGTGGTGCGCGAGGTCGCCGAACACCGAGCCGGCGATCGCCATGGCCTCCGTGAGCGAGAGGTCGATGTGTTCACCGACGCCGGTGCGCCGTGCCCGTGCGGCCGCGACCACCACCGCAGGTGCGCCGTAGAGCCCGCCCACGTACTCGGCGAGCCGGCCACCGGCCTGCACCGGCTCGCGCGACGCCTTGCCGCGGAAGAGCAGCGTGCCCGACTCGGCCTGGACGACGAAGTCCGTGGCGGGGTGGTCGGAGAGGGGACCGCCCGCACCGAAGGGCGAGATCGAGAGCACGACCAGGTGCGGATGCCGGGCGCGCACGCCGTCGACGTCGAAACGGCCGGGGCCGAAGCTCTCGACCACGATGTCGGCGTCGGCGAGCAGCCCGCCGACGTACGCGTCCCCCGGCTCGCCGACCACCGACCGCTTGCCCGCGTTGAGGTAGCGGAAGAGCGGCGCGCCCGCTTCGACGGACACGTCGGCACGCGACGCACGGTACGTACGAAGCGGGTCGCCGCCCGGCGGCTCCACCTTGATCACGTCGACGCCGGCGTCGGTGAGCAATTTCGTGCAGTACGCGGCCGGGATCCCGGTGCTGAAGTCGATCGCCCGCAGGTGCGAGAGCGGACCGGCAGGCATCACGCTCCTCCGCTCTCGGCGCTGCGCGCCGGGGCGCTCGGCCCCACCCTCACCGACCGCTCCGCTGCGAGCCCGGATACCAGGCTCACGGTCGCTCCGCTCATGCGAACGGGCCCGGGTCGGGGAGGAGCGTGGCGTAGCGCCCGAACTCGGCGAAGCCGCTCGTGTCGCGCGGATCGTCGTCGGCCATCACCTCGCCGAAGTGATCGCGGTACGACTCGGGGCTCGCGTCCAGGTCGAAATAGCCGGTTGTGTGGGCGAACACCACGTGCGCGGCGCGCCCGCCGCCCACCGTGAACGTCTCACCGGTGCACGGAACGCTCTCGTGGCAGAGGTACGCGACGAACTGCGAGACCTTCTCGGGCGCGAACCACTTCTCCAACCACTCGACCGTCGGCGGATGGGGAATGGCGGCGGTCATGCGCGTGTACGCCATCGGCATGATGGCGTTCACCTTGATATTGGTGCCCTCGTGGTCCTGCGCGAGGTTGCGGCTCAACGCGAAGATCCCGCCCTTGGCGGCGGCGTAGTCGCCGCTGCCCGCCGCGCCGAACACCGATCCCGACGTGGTGTTCACGACCCGCCCGTAGTCGCGCTCGACGAATCGGGGCCACACAGCCCGGAGCACGTTGACGGTTCCGATGAGATGGGTCGCGTAGACGCGCTGATACGACTCGGGTTCGGCGAAGTTGCCCTGGCCGGTGATTCCTGCGTTGTTGACGACGATGTCGACGCGTCCCCACGTATCGAGCGCCTGGGCGACCAGCGCGTCGGCGCCTTCGCGCGTGGCGACGCTGTCGCCATTGGCGATCGCGCGACCGCCCGCCGCGGCGATCTCGGCCACGACGGCATCGGCCATGGCGCTGCTCCCGTCGCCCAATCCGTCGCCCAATCCGTCGCGCGGTCCACCCAGATCGTTCACCACGACGCGTGCGCCTCGGGCCGCGAGGACCATCGCGTGCGCGCGACCGAGGCCGCCGCCCGCGCCGGTGACGATCGCCACCCGGTCGTCGAAGCGAAGTTCGTCGCTCATGGTGGGGACGATACGAGATGTGAGACAGTCTCCGCCCGAGAGAGGAGACGCAGATGATCGCGTTGGCGTGTGCATTCCCCCCGAGCCGCGACCTGCCGGCGTACGCGCGGCTGGCCGAGTCGCTCGGGTACGAGCGCGTGTGGGCGTACGACTCGCCCGCCCTCTACGGCGACGTGTGGGTGGCGCTGGCGCGAGTCGCCGAGTCGACGGACCGCATCGGCGTGGGCACCGCGGTCGCGGTCCCGAGCCTGCGGCACCCCATGGCGACGGCGTCGGCGATCGCCACGATCGAGGAGCTGGCTCCGGGGCGCCTGTCGGTCGCGTTCGGCACCGGGTTCACCGCGCGGCTCGCGATGGGGAAGCGCGCGATGCGCTGGGCCGACCTGGCGACCTACGTCACGAAGGTGCGCACGCTGCTTCACGGCGACGTGGTGGAGGTCGACGGCGCGGCGTGTCAGCTCATCTACTCGCCCGGCTTCGGCCCGGCGCGACCGATCGACGTCCGGCTCCTCGTCGCACCCTCGGGCCCGAAGGGGTTTGCAGTCGCACACGACGTGGCGGACGGCATCGTGGTCTTCGCCCTCCCGCCGCGCGACGAGCAGGATTCGAACTGGTCGACATGCGCGCTGTACGTGCACGGCACGGTGCTCGACCCCGGCGAGGACGAGACGAGCGAGCGGGTGCGCGAGGCCGCCGGACCGTGGTTCGTGACGGGCTACCACGCGACGTACGAGTGGTCACCGGACGCGCTCGAGGGCATGCCTGGCGGCACCGAGTGGCGCGCCGCGATCGAGACGGAGCGGCCCGCGAACCAACGGCACCTCGCACTGCACGAGGGCCACCTCGTCACCGTCACGGAGCGCGATCGAGCGGTGCTCGACGCCGCCGGTCCCGCGCTCCTCGGCACCGGTTGGACCGGCGATCGAGCGAGCGTGCGGTCCCGCCTCGAGCACGCGGAAGCGCAGGGGGCGACCGAGGTGATCTACGGCCCTGCGGGACCGGACATTCCGCGTGAGCTCGCCGCATTCGCGTCGGCCGCACAGCACGACGACGGGTGAGCGCGCTCGCGAGCGAGTACGGACCGCTGCGCGTCGCGTTCGACCGCGGCGTTGCCACCGTCACGATCGAGCACCCTCCGTCCAACCTCGTCGACGGCGCGTTCATCGGGGCGCTGATCGGGCTCCTCGACGCGTGCGACTTGGACCCGTCGGTCCGGGTCGTCGTGTTCGTGAGCGCGGACCCCGACTTCTTCCTGATGCACGGCGACGTCGAGGCGATCCTCGACGCGCCGGTATCCGCGACATCCGAGGTGACCGCGCCGAATGTCGCGGCGGTCACCTTCGCTCGGTTGCAGGCGGCGAGATACGTCACGATCGCCGCGATCGACGGCGCGGCGCGCGGCGGAGGCGCGGAGTTCTGCTCCGCCGTCGACCTCCGCTTCGGCACCCCGCTGACGGTGATCGGGCAGCCCGAGGTGCCCATGGGGATCCTGCCCGGTGCCGGCGGCACGGCCCGGCTCGGGCGCCTGCTCGGCCGGAGCCGGGCGCTCGATCTCATGCTCACCGCGCGTGACGTGAGCGCGGACGAGGCCCTCGCGATCGGCTGGCTCGACGCGGTCGTGTCGTCGCAGTCGCTGCTCGAACGGGTCGACGCGGTGTCCCGGCGGATCGCCGCCATGCCACCCGAGTCGGTGGCCGCGGTCAAGGAGGTCGTCGACGCGTCGCTCGCCGGCTCCCTCGACGAGGCGTTGGTCGCCGAGAGCGCGGCGCTGGCTCGGCTCATGGCGGCCGGTGGGCATCGGGACCGGATGGCACGGTTCCTCGCCGCCGGCGGGCAGACCCGCGACGGCGAGACCCGCCGCTGGCCCGACATCGTGGACCGCCTGCTGGACGACTGACGCCGACCGTCCGAAGCCCCCGGTCGCGCGTTTGGGCAGGTCAGCGCCCATGCACGTTGATGTCACACCCCAGGTTTACGGTCGACTCGTCCGACGTTCGAGAAGGGAAGGCCCGCGATGGAAGCCCTGGTGGTGGTGCTCGGTCTGATCGTCGTGCCCGCATTGATCGCGGCGCTCGTGGTCGCCCTGGTGGCGTCGCGGCGCCCGCCGGCCGCACCCGAGGTCCCGATCGAGGAGCTGCTGCGGGAGTCGGCCGAAGCTCGGGCCGCGGAGCGCGACGAGGCGGTCAAGGTCGCCATCGACCATCTCGTCCGGATGAACGAGCAGATGCTCACGGCCGAGCGCCGGCTCGGCACCCAAGACCTCGAGGGCAAGAAGTCGCTGATCGACCACGAGCTCGTCGGCATGCGCGGCGACCTCCAGAAGCTCACGTCGCTCGTGCACGACATCGAGAGCGAGCGCCGCGAGCACACCGGCCAGCTCAGCAGTCAGCTCGCCGAGGCGGGCCGCAACACACAGGTGCTCGCCGAGACCACGCAGTCCCTGCGGGAGGCGCTGTCGAGCACCACCGCGCGCGGCCAGTGGGGCGAGCGCATGGCCGACGACGTCCTGCGCCTGGCCGGCTTCGTCGACGGCGTCAACTACCGCCGGCACCAGACGATCGCGGGATCGGGCGGCATCCCCGACTACACGTTCATGCTCCCGCAGGGTCTGTCGCTGCACATGGACGTGAAGTTCCCGCTCAACAACTACCTGAAGTTCCTCGACGCGGGGTCCGACGTCGAGCAGCGAGCGCTGGCGCAAGGAGTTCCTCAAGCGACGTGCGGCTGCGCCTGAGGGAAGTCACGGGCCGCGACTACATCGACGCGGCCGACACCGTCGACTGTGTCCTGCTGTTCATCCCGAACGAAGCTGTCTACACGTTCATCCAGGAGCAGGACCGCACGATCCTCGACGACGCGCTGCGCAACAAGGTGGTCTTCTGCTCGCCGCTCACGCTGTTCGCCGTGCTCGCGGTCATCCGCCAGGCAGTCGACAACTTCCGGCTCTCGCAGACCACCCACGAGATCCTCGGGCTCCTCCAGGGCTTCGAGAAGCAGTGGTCCAAGTTCGTGGAGCAGATGGACAAGGTGGGCCGGAGCCTCAAGACGGCCGGGACCGCCTTCGACGACCTCGAGTCAACCCGCAAGCGGATGCTCGAGCGCGAGCTCGACAAGATCGACGCGGTGCGCCGTCAGCAGCAACTCGACGCGCCCGCCGGCGACGACGGCATCGTCACGAGGCTCGCGCTCGAGGCTTGAACGGCGGGACGCGGGGCTACGATTGGGCGCGATGTTCATCGTGCTCGCCGCGCTCGTCGCCATCCCGATCGCCGAGATCGCCGTGATGGTGAAGGTGGCCGAGTGGATCGGCACCGGACAGATGATCGCGCTGCTCCTGTCCGTGTCGATCGTGGGCCTGTGGATCGTGAAGCGTCAGGGCACCGGTGCGCTGCGCCGGATCCGGGCGGAGCTCGATGCGGGGCGGGTTCCGGGGGCGCACCTCGTCGACGGGGGGCTGCTCCTCACCGCAGGGTTCCTGCTCGTCGTCCCCGGGTTCATCACCGACGCGCTCGGTCTGCTGTTGCTCCTCCCGCCGGTCCGTGGCTTCGTGCGCGGTCGTCTGGGTCGCCGGTTCCGTGCCCGTGTGGTCTCGTACGAGATCGGCGGCCGGTACCGCGCGCCGCGTCATCCGTCGAGTCACCCGTCCGGGAGCTCCCCGAGCGACGGTGGCTACCTCGAGCTGGAGCCCCCAAGCTCGAATTGAGCGATCGACCGAAACGCGCCCCGCAGAGAGCGAGCGCGCTCAATACGGCCCGTCGCAGCAGGAGTCGCGCCAGCCGCACGCCGGGCATCGGTAGTGCGCGTGCTCCTCGCGCATCGGCGACCCACAGGCAAGGCAGGTGGTCGAGAGGTCGGCATGATCGGGCGCGGTGGTCTCGTTCGGCTCCAAGGGTCGGGCACGGTAGCCGTATCCGACGCCGAACCGGCGGACTGCGCTCGAGCCCGTGGGCGTGGGATCATGGTGGCTCGTCGGTGGCGAGCGTTGGAGGTAGGACACATGGCAGACGTGGAACACGGTGCGCAGGTCGTCGCGGGCCCGATCACCTTCATGATCGAGCATCGAACGCTGGTCCAGGACGGAACCGACGTGTCGGGTCCGACGATCCGGGTCCTGGGCACCGAGGACGAGCACGAATATCTCCGGTTCGACATGTTCAACACCAACGCGCACTATCACTACGAACCGCCGAGCGTCACCGGAGACGAGAAGGAGCGGGTCCTGCCGCTGGACACCGTCGCCGAGGGAGAGCCGGTCGCGTGGGCGATGGACCGGCTGCGCGGTCGTCTCGCGCCGATGTTGACGGCCGCAGGGGGAAGCATCTCGCCGACACACTCGACGAGGACGCGCTCGCGCGTGCGGTCGACCAGGTCGAAGGCCTCGTGCGCGAGGCCCAGGCCGCCCACGCCTGACGAACACGAGCGGCACCCCGTATCCGGCCTACCCGGCGATTCGGGCGGAGACCATGTCTTCGTGAAGCTGCCGCACGGTCTGAGCAGGCTCGGGAACCTCGAAATGGGCTGCCCCGGGAGTTTGTTCGGCCGGCGGTGAGGGCGATTGCGAGAGCCCATCGAGAGAACGCTCGACGCTCGCCTCGTCACCGATCTCCGAGACCTTCAGACGTCGTTCTCGCGGACCAAGGTCATGATCTGCGTGCGGCCATTGGATCTGTGCTCACCGACGCGATTGCCGTCCTTGAGCCGGTACAGGCAGGGAATCTCCTCGTTGCAGTCACGTACGAGGGCGATGGAGTCCTCCACCGAGATGACGTGAGGCGGGACGTCGATCGTTCCCCGCAGCACGAAGCCCGCCGCACTGTTCGCCGCGAAGCGTGTCAACAGCTGCTGGAGTATCTCGCCCGTCGCCCGCTGGGAGAGTTCAGCGTGTGTGGCGGTGAGATCGAATGGCCCAGGACGCGCACCGATCTCGAGATAGAGATCCCAGAACGCTCGTACCGCGTCGCTGACCGAGCGCTCGGCGGGGTCCGCGGAAGCGTGGTGACTGGCGACCAGGCCAACAACCGTGTTGGGCGGTGCGTCGACGGCGTCACCGCGGATCTCCAGGATTGCGGGCGCATCGGACGGTTCTGCGGTGCGCGGCGTGACGATGCCTTCGGGCCTCGACACGCCCTCGTCGCCGACGTCCGACCACGTCGGCTTCCCGTCGGGCTCTGCCGCGCCGGCAGCGAGAGCGTCACGGATCTCTTGCGCGAGCGTGCCGAGCTGGCTCTCGATCTCCGCACGAAGGCGATCCGCGCTGACCACCGAGTCTCGTAGCATCCGAGCAGCGTCCTCGACCGCCTTCGTCCCGAGCTGGCTCTCGATCTCGGCACGAGGACGATCCGCGGCTGACCACCGCGTCTCGTAGCATCCGAGCAGCGTCCTCGACCGCCTTCGTCCCGAGCTGGCTCTCGATCTCGGCACGAAGGCGATCCGCGTCGACCACCGCGTCGAAGCATCCGCGAGCGTCCTCGACCGCCTTCGCCAGGGTGCTGGTGGACGCCGAACCTTCGGGCACGCTGGGGTGTGTTGCCACGACCGAGCGTTCGCCCGCGTGCAGGCCCGCTCGCTGCTCGCGCACCGCGCGCCGGTCTCCCTCGTTTCGCCCCTTTGACTTTCCCACTCTGCTCCGTCCTTCGCGAGGTGTCACGGGACGGGAGTCCCGCGGAACCATCAAGCATCGGACGATCCTGCCCGTCCCTTGAATCTCGTTTCACCGTTCCTCCACCGTGCCGCCTGCACACGGGCACAGCGGCGGACGAGACGCTCTCAGCGCCCTCGCCACTCCGGCGGACGGCCGCTCGCGCGGCGGCGCGGACGCCCTCGGCCGCGTCCTCGGTCGCGCCGGCGACCTTGCGCATCGTCTCGCCGAACCGGATCGCCTCGACGGACGACATGTGCTGCGTCCGCACCGCGACCTCCTTCGTCGCGCGCTGCGCGAGCGGCGCGCCCGCACCAGCCGATCGGCGAGCGTGCGCGCTTCGTCCATCAGGTCGTCGTGCGGCACGACCCAGCCGGCGAGCCCGATCTCCTTGGCACGCGTGCGTCGATGCGCTCGCCGGTGAGCAGCAGCTCCATCGCGTACTGCCAGTTGATGCGCTGCGGGAGACGGATCGCGCCGACGATCGTCGGGCACGCCGATGCCGCACTTCGGGGAAGCCGAACTCGGCGCGCTCGCTCGCGATCACGAAGTCGCACCACGTCACGAGCGTGAGCCCGTAGCCGAGGCAGTAGCCGTTCACCGCCGCGATCACCGGCTTGAAGATCTCCCACCCGCTCTCGAACGAGTTGATCGTCGGCTTCTCCCAGAACGTGCCCGCGAACTCGCCGGCCGAGCCGGCGCCGTCGCGAGGTCGGCGCCCGCGCAGAACGCCCGTCCCGCGCCGGTCACGATCCCGACCCACGCGTCCTCCTCGTCGCGGAAGCGCGTGAACGCGGCGTTGAGGTCGCGCCGCATCTCGCCGTTGATCGCGTTGAGCGCGTCGGGCCGGTTGTACGTGATCGTCGCGACGTGACCGTCGAGCTCGTACAGCACGGTGTCACCCAACGCGAGTTCCCGCCGCCTCAGTCGAGCCGGAGCAACTCGGGGGCGACGGGGGCGTCGACGCGCCTGCTCAGGTGCTCGGGGCGCTCGAGGCCCGCAGGACCCGCGATGCGGTCGGCGACCTGCACGTCGACCATCTCGAGACCGTGGTCCTCGGGTGGTCGGAGGCGCGCGGCTGATCGCGGTCGAAGAGGCGCGCCGGCAGCACGCGCCCGACACCCGCGACCAGCCACACCAGTGTGGTGGGTCTCCGGAGCTGGTCGAGCAGCTCGGTCGTGCCGTCGACGAGCAACGCACGGTTCGGGCTCGCGGCCTCGATCTCGACCAGCACGTGCGACGGCTCGAGCACCGACCCCTCGATGGCGTCGACGGGCCGCGCCGACGCGTCGCTCCGGGCGAGCCGCCGGTGCCAGTTGTCGTCGCCGTGAGGGCGCCGAACCGCGAGCACCTCGAGGTCGGGTCGCGACGCCAGCGCCTCGCCCGTCAGCTCGGGCCATCCGAGCACCGCGATCGGGCGGTCGTGCGGGAAGGGGAGCAGCGCCGCGAGACGGCCCGGGGTGCGGTCATCGCGAACGAGCCGTTCGGCCTCCCAGGCCGCCTCCGATGGGTCGGGCGCGGCGAGCACCCGGGCGCAGAGCCACCAGAGCGGAGCGCAATCGGGATGGTGTTGGAGGAGCCGGCGGCAGGTGACCACGAGACCGGCCGGGTCGGCGTCGAAGTCCGCGAGGCAGTCGGCCGATTCGGCCACCAGCGTGCGATCGTCGCCTTCGTGCCGGGCGATGCGGCGCAGGCGCTCGAAGGGCTGCACGGGCTCACGCTACCCGGTTGGTCGCTACCGGATCCCGGGACCAGCGGCTCCACACGGGTCGCTCACTGCTCATCGGGATACCCGATTCCCCGACGTTCGCTCCTCCACACGGGTCGCTCACTGCTCATCGGGATACCCGATTCCCCGACGTTCGCTCCTCCACACGGGTCGCTCACTGCTCATCGGGATACCCGATTCCCCGACGTTCGCTCCTCCACACGGGTCGCTCACTGCTCATCGGGATACCCGATTCCCCGACGTTCGCTCCTCCACACGGGTCGCTCACTGCTCATCGGGATACCCGATTCCCCGACGTTCGCTCCTCCACACGGGTCGCTCACTGCTCATCGGGATACCCGATTCCCCGACGTTCGCTCCTAGCATCGGCGTGAATGGCGCGAGCCGAGTCACTTCCTGTCGGTCTCGCCGACGCCGGCGGCCGCGCCGAGGTGCGGATGCTCGCGCTCCTCGACGCGGAGATCGCGCGGTGGCGCGCGGTCGACGCCGACCTCGAAGCGCCGCTCGTCGCGCTGCGCGACCTCGTCACCGCCGGAGGCAAACGGTTCCGTCCGGCATTCTGCTTCTGGTCGTTCGTCGGGGCCGGCGGTGACCCAAACGACGCCGTCGTCATCGACGTCTGCGCCGCGATCGAGATGGTGCACGCGTGCGGCCCTCGTGCACGACGACGTCATGGACGGCGTGTCGACGCGCCGAGGACGAGCGTCGGTACACCAGCAATTCGTCGAGCGGCACACCGCTGCATCGGCTCATGGCGAAGCGCGCCGTTTCGGTGAAGGCGCGGCAATCCTCATCGGCGACTTCGCCTTCGTCTACGCCGACATGTTGTTCGCATCGGCGCCACCCGCGGCGCGGTCGGTCTACGACGACCTCCGCATCGAGCTCTGTGTGGGCCAGTTCCTCGACCTCGCCGGCGCCACGAGCAGCCGGCGCGATCGTGCCCAGGCTGAGCGCATCGAGATCTACAAGTCGGGGAAGTACACGGTGGAGCGGCCGTTGCACCTCGGCGCGGCGCTCGCCGGGCGCCTCGAAGAGCTCGCGGTTCCGCTCACCAGGTTCGGCATCCCGCTCGGGAGCGCGTTCCAGATGCGCGACGACCTCCTCGGTGTGTTCGGTGACCCATCGGTCACCGGGAAGCCGGTCGGCGACGACCTTCGTGAAGGCAAGCTCACGCCGCTGCTCGCGGCCGCGACCGAGGTTGCGACCGGGCCGCAGGCCGTGCTGCTCGAGCGCGGCGGGATCGCGCTGACCTCGGCGCCGACGAGATCGGCGCGCTCCAAGACCTGTTGGTGGAGCTGGGCGCGGTCGACGAGGTAGAGCGCGCGATTCGGCAACTCGTCGACGAAGCGCTCGCCGCGCTGCGAGCCGCACCGATCACGGCCGACGCACAGCAGGCACTCGAAGAGCTGGCCACGCTCGTGGCCTGGCGCGACGCCTGACCTTGGGTCAGGCTTCGGGCGCGGAGCGTGGCCCGAAGCACCGTTGCCAGTTCGTCCGGGTGGGTAAACCCCTCGACCGGCTGCACGAGCGCAGAGGCGCGCAACTTCTCGATGTCGTCGTCGTCCGCTGGACCACTCGCGGCGAGGATGTCGGCGAGGTTGCCGCTTCCACCGATCACGAACACCGGGAACCCGGCATCCACGAGATGCCCGACATCACGGATGGAGATCTCGCCGCCACCTACCAGGAGTCCCGCGACCGGCGAGGGGCCCGCGAGCTCCGACGCGACGCGTGTGATCCAGGGCGACTCGTCGCCCCAGTCCGATCCCGGGACGATCACGAAGTGCGTGTGATTGGGCTCGACGTGCACCGGATCGTCGTGGTCGCCGCTCTCGCGCCCGCTCCCGTCGACCGTGCCGCCCGCTACGACGCCCACGAGCGGGAACTGCGCGCCGGCCGCCGCGCGGCGTGGCCCATCGCCTGCATGACGCCCGCGTCGGTACCACCGTCGACGACGTCGACGCCCAACTCTTCGCAGAGCGGCACGACGACAGCTTCGAGCAATTGTTCCGAAGCGTGCAGCCGAGCGCCGGCGAGCCGCTTCGCACTCCCGACGACGACGAGCACCGCGCGTGGCCGAGTCATCTCGAGTTGGCGGAGCGCGGCCGGCAGATCATCCGGACGCGCGACACGGACTGTTCGCGCCATGTGGCCGGGTACCGTAGCCGCTGCCGAAGGACGAGCCGACGGCGCTACGACGCAGCGCGCGCTTCATGGGTGGGCGAAGCACAGATGGGAACAACCGGACTCCAGATCGACGACCTCCCGGCGACGTTCCGTGTCGCCGACGCGGAGGCATCGCGGGCCGCTGCGAGGCCCGCTTCCTCGGTCTCGTCCGCGGCGAGATCGCCTTGCCGCTCATCGGCGTCGCCGCCGGTGTCACCGCGATCTGGGTGCCCGTGGCTCGGCGTCGTGACCGTCCTCGCGGTCGCGTTCATCGTGTTGCTGCGCGTACTCCACCGCAGCACCCACGTGGACGCCACTTGGTACGAGCTGCGCGCGACGGCGGAGGCGATCAAGTCCTCGGCGTGGTGCTACGCGATGCGGGCGGCACCGTTCGATCCTTCCGACCAGACGGAAGAGGCCGTGGAGCGGCTCTTCCTCGAACAGCTCGACGCGGCCACCGCCGAGCTCGACTACCCGCCTCCGGTCGAGGCGGGCGACGAGATCACCCCCGCGATGCGGCACCTCCACGATGCACCGACGGCCGAGCAGCGTGAGGTGTACCTCGAGGGCCGGCTCCAAGACCAGCTCTCCTGGTACAGCGGCGCGGCGCGGCGAACGCGACCTACGCCGTCCGTTTCGAGGTGCTGCACCTCGCGATCTCCGCGCTCGTCGTCGTGGCCGGCGCGTTGGTCGTCGCGGGCGTGGAGATCGCGCCGTTGTTGACGGTCGGTGCGGGTACCGCAGGCGCCGCGGTTGCCTGGACCGACGTGCGTCGCTACCGCACGCTCTCTCGCTCGTACGCGCAGACTGCCCGGCACCTCACGCTCCTGCGCTCGCGCGCGGGTCGAGGACACCCGGGACGAGTGGATCGCCTTCGTCGGCGACGTCGAGCGCACCGTCGGAGCCGAGCACGCCCAGTGGCGAGCGACGCGGGAGCCTGGAAGGAGTCGCCTGATCCGTGAGCGAACGAGAAGCTCGCTCGCATCGAGCTGGCTGTTTGCCGCACGTGCGGGACCGCACGTTCGCGTTCGACGAGTTCGGCCGTTGGCGATCAAACCCGACGGCGGTTCGTGCTGGGCGCCGAAGTGCACGCCGCAGCGGCTGCGGGCGAACTATCACAAGCCGCACGGCACCCGGCAGTTCTTCGCGCTGCTTCTCGATCGGCGACGACCGCCTGTGGGGCGCGATCGAGTCTCGGCAAGTCGGCGCGGACCACGTTGCGGGCGATCCAGTCGATCCGCGCCGCGTCGATGATCAGCAAGCCGATCTACGTGATCCTCGACAACCTGAACCATCTACAGCAGCCCGCGATCGCGCGCAGCTGGTGCACCCATACCGTGTCGAGCTCGCGTTCACTCCGACGTACGCGTCGGGGCCAACCCGATCGCTAGCCACGGGGCAGACTGCCGACCAGGTACGCGATGATCGCGTCACCGAGCCGGGACGCGATCGGCGAGCCCAGCCCGGTGGCGAAGTCCCAGCCGGGGGTGGTCTCGTAGAGGAGGTTGTCGCCCCGCACGACGTCGTGAAAGACCGTGTTCGGGCGGTTCGCGGCCGCGACGGCGTAGAGCGTCGGGTTGAGGTAGCCGAGCCCGGTCAAGCCGGCCTGCTCCGCCATCTGGCCGTAGAGCGAGGTGACCCCGGCCCAGAACGGAGAACTCGCGCTGGTGCCTCCCGCGGCGAGACTCCTCACCGTCGACAACGATCAACCAGCCGCTCTCCGGATCGCCGGGTGCGGAGACATCCGGCTCCTGCCGCTTGCCGTTCGAGTAGCGGTTGACCACCCCGGGACCGACCTGCCACCTCGGTCGTGGCGAGCTGGGGTTGAGAGCGCCACCCGTTCCCCAGTTGTCGAGCGGCTCCGACCACGCCGCCTCGTCGATGTACGAGCCGTCCGCTTTGCGTTCGAGGAACGTGGCGCCGACGCTGATCACGAGCGGCGAGTCGGACGGTTCCGACGCGGTAGGACGGAAGTCGTTCGGGTCGAACGCGAGGCAGTTGAACGCACCGTGGTCGCCGCTCGAGGCGAACACGTTGATCCCGGCGGCGTTCGCCGCCTGCAGGGCTCGCTCGTCGGGGATGTTCACCGTGCTGCCGTCGTCGCACCCCCCGGCGCTGAAGGTGATGATCTTGGCGCGACCGTCGCGCACGACTGCGTTCACTGCGTCACCGAACGCGCCCAGCGACGCGAAGAAGTACAAGACGTTGGCGTGCGGTGCGACTGACTGCACGGCCTCCACGTCCATCGTGGCCTCTTGCCTGGCGATGGGCTCGCCACTCTCGCGAGCGCTCGGGCCCGAGCCCACCGTGATCCGTTCGATCGGGGGGACACCGTCGAGCCCGCCTGTGCTTTGGAATTGCTCGAGGTCGGCGTTGCTGACCGGTCCGTCCATGACGATGGCGACGTACTGGCCGTCGCCCGTGATCCCGCGGTCGTGCAGCGTAGTGATGTCGAAGCTGCGCGCGAGTTTGTCGGGCGTGAGGCACGCGTCACTCGTCGTGCACCCTCCACCAGAGCCGCGCGGTTCCACCGGCCCGAGAGGACGGAGCACCGGCCGCGTGTCGAGGCCGGCGACACCCTCGACGACGTCACCGAGCGCGGGTGGGACGCGCGGGATGCCGCGCGGCCGGTGGTATCGCTGTCCGGACGCCGGATCGATCCTGTCGACGAGGGTCACCTGCAACATCGTGTCCACGCGGGCCGCAGGCCCGGCCACGCGGATCGTCGTGCGCTGCGGAAACGTCTCGACCACGTCGAGGCCGCTCGCCCCGATCCAGGCGCCGACCCGGGCGACCCCCTCGTCGGAGATACCGAAGCGGCGCCCGATCTCGTCGGGGCTCGCGTAGCGGTGATAGTCGGAGGATCGCGGGTTGTTGACGTGTGCGAGGAACGCGTCCAACGCGTGCTGTCGGTATCGCAAGACGACGTCGAACTCGACGCGCTGCTCCGGGGGGGTGACGCCGAGCGTTCGGGCCGGAGCCGACGTGGCGGTCGGGCGTCTCGCCGCACGAGGGTGAGAGCCGGGCTGCGCGCGCGCAACGGCAGGGGCGAGCGCCACGGCGGCAACTGCGACGACGAGCGCGCCCCGGAACAATCGGGCGAGCAACGGGGCGACCGGCACCGGCGTCACGGCCATCGCATCGTGTCCACGATGAGACGACCGCCGACGATCCGAAGACCTTGGACCAGATCGTGGTCGAGTCCGTCACCGGCGAGGAGCACCGACATGACGACGTTCACCTTCCCGTTCCCGGCCGCCACGATCGAGACGTCGGCGGGCTTGGTCGGACCCGTTGCGGAGTCGAGCGTTCCGCGGTAGGCACCGCCGACGCCGTGCACGAACCCGAGACTGGGTGCCACGATGCGATCCGGCGAGTCGTCGTCCTGCTCGAGACCGACCACTCTCTGGGCAAGCGTGTCCCGCCGCTGTTGCACGAGCTGCTTCGTCGACGACTCGTTCGCCGGCGCGCCGCTGATCCAGATCTCCGACTCGACGCGATCGGTCTGGATCTGCAGGTGCACGCTCTGACCGTCCTCGGAGACGACCCGGAGCCAATCGGTGGGGTACTCGAACGAGTACGCGAGATCTCGGCTCACCCAGCGGCGACCGAGGCTGACCGCGCCGTTGCCGGAAGGAGGGAGACAGGCCTGGTGGGGCCGGCAATCCGGCTGGGCGGCGCCGGGTTCGTTGATCAGCACCAAGACGCTCGCCGCGCCGATCACGACGACGAGCCCGATGCCGGCGAAGAGCACGATCTTCCAGCGGTTCAGGCGCGCGCGCGTGTGTCCGGAAGGACGGTTCGGCGCCGCGACGGATGCCGTCGTCGGGGTGTTCACGTCGCGGGCTGGTTGCTCCGCAGGTAGGCGATGATCGCGTCTCCGAGCTTCGACGCGATCGGCGTGCCGATCCCCGTGGCATAGTCCCAACCCGGCGTCGTCTCGTAGAACAGGTTCCCGCCGCGGACGACGTCGTGGAACACCGTGTTCCGAGGCTTCGCCGCCGCGACCGCGTACAACGTGGGGGTCAGGAAGCCGAGCGCAGCGAGGCCTGCCTTCTTCGCCATCTGCTCGTACAGCGCAGTGAGGCCCGCCCAGAACGGTGAGCTCGCGCTCGTGCCTCCCGCGGTGCTCCCCTGCCCGCCGACGACGATGTACCAGCCGCTGTACGGATCGGCGGGAGCCGAGACGTCGGGAACCTGGCGCTTCCCGTTCGAGAGCCCGTTCTTGACCCCGGGGCCTCGCTGCCAGCTCGGTCGTTCGTCGAGCGGGTTGAGGCCGCCCCCGGTACCCGCGTTGTTCAGCGGCCACTCCCACGCGGCCTCATCGAGATACTTGCCGTCCGCGCTCCGTTCGAGGAAGGTGCCGCCCACGCTGATGGCGAAGGGATAGTCGGCCGGGTTCATCGCGGTCGGGCGCCAGTTGTTCAGGTCGAAGCGCGAGCAGGAGTACGCGCCGTTGTCGCCGCTCGACGCGAAGACGTTCACACCGGCGGCGACGGCCGTCTTCACCGCCTGCGCGTCGGACAGGCGTACCGCGCGCGTCCTTGTCCGCGAGCCACGCCGCGTCGCAGCCGCCGGCGCTGTAGGTCGCGATGTTCGCCCGACCGTCGCGCACGACGGCGTTCACCGCGTCGCCGAACGCGGCGAGCGGCGCGAAGAAGTAGAGAATCTTCGCGTGCGGCGCGACAGCCTGGACGGTCTCGACGTCCATCGTGCCCTCGAGGACAGAGGACGCGTCGGTGCTCTCCTGGTCGGAGGGCCCGCTGCCGACCGGAATTCGCTCGATCGGCGGCACGCCCTCGAGTCCGACACTGTCGGCCCATTGTCCCAAGTCGGCGTCGCTGACCTTCCCCGACATGATGATCGCGACGTACTCGTCCTCGCCCTTGAAGCCACTGTCCTGCATCGGCGTGATGTCGAACGCGCGAGCGAGCTTTGCGGGGGTGAAGCAGGACGTGTCGCGCACACAGGTGGCGCCCGTCGTGGCGAACGGCACGGTGGCCGGCGCCGGTCGCGCGAGAGGACGCGTGCTGAGCCCGGCCACGGCAGCGGACCGAGCCCGCGAGCGGCGCCGGCACGACCACGTCGCCGCGAGGTTCGTGGTACCGGACGTGCGAGAGCGGGTCGAGGCGGTCGACGAGCTCGATCTGGAAGAGCCGGTTCACCCTACCGGCCGGACCCGCGACGCGCAGCGTCGTTCGTTGGGGAAAGCTCTCGACCAGGTCCAGACCCGCCTGCGTGAGCCACGCGCGGACGCGGTTCAGGGCGTCGTCGGAGAGGCCGAAGCGCTCGCCGATCTGCTCGGCGGTCGCGTAGTGGTGGTAGTCGGGAGACGCCGGATCGTTCACACGGGCGACGAAGGCGTCGAGCTCGGATTCGTGCGGGAACGACAGCACGAGATCGAACTCGATGCGCTCCTTGCGGGGGGTGGCACCCAGCAGTCGCCCTCGCGTGGCGCGCGGGCTCAGCGGAGTCGACCTCATGGTCCGACCGACGTCCGCTGCTGCCACTCCGGGTGCCAGCACGCCCACGACGATCAGCGGGACGAGCAGCCGCACGAACACCGAGGCTCGCTGACGGCGCCGCACACCGAGCTTCACCGGAACCGCACGGTGTCGACGATGACCGCTCCAAATCCGTTCCGCACGATATCGACCGTCTTGTGGTCGAGACCCTCTCCCGTGACCAGGATAGAGAGGACGACGTTGATCCTCCCGTCTCCCGCCGCGAGGATCGCGACGCTTGCCGGGCTACTCGGGCCCGAGGGAGAGTCGAGGGTGCCCGAGTACGCACCTCCGGCTCCCGGCAGGAATCCGAGGCCGGGCGCGACGACCCGGTCGGCCGAGGTGTCGTCCTCGGTGAGCCCGAGCACCCGCTGGGCGAGCGCGTCCCGGCGTTGGGTGACGAGCGCCTCGACCGACGACTGACTCGCCCGCGCGCCGGACACCCACACCTCGATCGCGAGACGCGCGCCGCTCGCGCCGAGCTGGACGCTCCGGCCGTCTTCGCTGGTCACGCCCAGCAGCTGATCGGGGTAGTCGAACGAGTAGCCGAGGTCCTTGCTCACCCAGAGCTTCCCCAGGTCCAGCGCGCCGGGCGTACGCGACAGGACACAGGGCAAATTGGGTTTGCACGGTGCCTCCGCCGGCGGGGGCTCGTTCGCGGCCAGCAGGACGATCGCCGCCCCCACGATGATCGCGAGGCCGATCAGGGCGATCACCACGATCATCCAGCGGCGCAGGCGGGCGGCGGAGTCCCCCGATGGATGGCGTCGCGCGGGAGGGGAGGCGGTGGCCGGTTCGGTCATGGCGTCGCGCCCGGCGTGTCGGGCGCCGCGGCCCCCCGCGGCGGCCGCGCCTTCGGGAGCGCGCGGAGCGCGATCCCGCACTGTGCGCAGAAACTGTGTCGGGGCGTCGGACGGTGACGATTCGCGGCACATGACGGCGGGTCCGATGTCGATCTCGTCGGCTTCTTCGAGGAGTCCGAGGTGGATCGCACGACGCAGCAGGATCAGGGCGATCGCGGCGAGGGCAGCCACCCAGATGAGGCCGGGCGTCCGGTCGAGCACCAGGAGCCCGGCCGGCGCGGCGATGACAAAGGCCGCCGCCACGAGGAACGCGAGTGGCGGTGAGCCGAGGGGACCGAGTTCGCCGCGGTCACGCACCGGCGCGCGGTAGCGGAGCCAGAGCGCGCCCGCAGCCGCTCCGATGACGCCGGCCCAGATGATCGGGATCAAGATCCCGATCTCCACGAGGCGGACGATCCAGGGCGCGGCTTCGCCTGCGGGGCGCAGCCCACCCGAGACGAGCGGCCAGGCTTGCACCAGCGTCTCCGCGCCGATGAGCGTCACCGCGGTCGCGGCCCCGAACGTCGTGCCATCGAGGATGTCGTTGAACCGCGGGTACCGCAGGAGGACGAGCAACGCCGCGAGCGCGAGCACACCACCCGCGAGCGGGAAGACCACCACGCGCACGAGCGAATCGCTCTCACCGAGGAGGTCGAAGCCCGGCGGGCCCAGCGGAGTTCCGAGGTTCTGGAGGAGCAACCCGAGTGCGACGCCGACGACCGCACCCCACACCATCGTGAGCCCCAACACGAGCGGGGACTCGTCCTCGTACACGTCGACGGCATAGAGGTACAGAAGGACGAGGAGCGGCACCAATGCGGCCGCGACGGTCAGCGCGACCGGGTACAGCCCTCCGAGTGCGAGGCCCACGATGGTCGCGAAGCCGAGCGCGAGGGCAACGCCGAAGTACGTCATGTCGGCGTCGGGCAACTGCGGGAACAGGCTCGACACGACGTGGATCGACCACGCGCGCTCGTTGGGTGCCGCGGCGAACTGCCGCCGGCCGCTTCGTCTGGCCGGTACCGCGTCTTCGTCGAATGGGTACCCGCACCGCACGCAGAACGGGAGCGATGGAACCTCGCCCCCGCATTGGGGGCACGTCACGTCTGCTGCGGGCGGTTCGTTCCCAGTCATGGTCGGGTGGCCGTCGCGTTATGCGGTCGAAGCAAAGCTGTCGATCACGCCGAAGATCTTCGTGATGTCGGCCTTCTGTGCCGTCCACTTGGCCTGGGCGTCGGCGGTGTCGGTGGCGGAGAACGCCTCGACCTGCATCCGGAGGACCAGCCCGTCGCTGCGGTCGAACGCGATCAGCACGCCGTAGACCGACGCACTTCCGCCGTTGCTGGTGTAGAGCCCGTTGTACGCGAGGTTGGCTGCGCTGGTGAAGGGGTCCGACACGTCGAGCGGGTTCGGGTCGGTGACGAGCACCTGGGTGTAGTGGTCGTCGTTGACGACCCAGGCGGTGAGCATGCCGTCCACCTGGGCGGCCGCGTCGGCATCGCTCTTGACGATCTCGACGTAGACCCAGAATCCCGACTTGGAGAGCACGACGTAGGTGCCGTCGCTACCGGCCTTGGAGGTCCATCCGCTGGGTACCGGCTGGATGGCGGCGCCGCCGGCGAGCTTCACACTGGTGGTGGCCTTCGTCTTCTTCGTGCTCCCGCGGTTCGTGGAGTTGACGGCGGAGCTCGCGTTCCCGAGCAGGTGTCCGCTCCGCGCGGACCGTCCGGCCCCGCCCGAGCTCGCACTCGACCCCGGGTTGGCGCCGACGCCGGTCAGCTTCGGCGTGGTCTCGGATTTCACCGACTGCGCGACGAGCACGCCGATCCCGCCCAAGACGAGCACCACGACGACGACGAGGACGAGGACCATGGTTCCCGACAGCCTCGACTTCGGCGCCGGCGGCGCGCCGACGGGAGGCATCGTGGGCGTCGTGGGCGAGGTCATGCCGCACCGCCGAGGCCGGGAGCGCGAAGTGCTCGGCGAACCTGCTTCGAGGTCGCCCGCACCGACTGGCCGCAGGCGACGCAGAACAACGCGTCGGGGAGAAGGGGCATCTCGCAGTCGGGACACCAACCGCCGTCGGCCACCGCGGCCTTCGGCCGGCGGCTCTCGGTAGCGTCTTCGAGCGCGACCTCCAGGAGCGCGCGGTGCAAGACGACGCGGATGCGCAGGATGAGCAGGGCGAGCACGATGACGCCCCAGATCAGTCCCAACCAGAGGCCATAGTCGGCGTACGAGAGGAGGCGGACGCCGCCCCAGTAGAGGATGAGGCTCAGCATGGCCACGAGCAGTTCCGCCGCGTAGTGGCCCGTGAACCCGTCGTAGCCCTCGCCCCTGCCCGAGAACGCAGCCACCGCGATTCCCGTGGCGGTGCCGTAGACCAACGCCTTGACGATCATCAGGCTGAGGATCACCGGAATCCAGTTCCCCAAACCCTGGGTCGTGTGCAGCTCACCCGACGTGAAGACGGTCCAGTAGGCGACGATCGTCTCCGCGGCCGCGTACGCGGTACCGGCGGCGACCCCGAAGGTCAGACCGTCGACCATGTCGTCGAAGTTGGGCAGCCGCGCGAGCAACACGGGACCGATGTTCATCGCGATCTCGGCGATGACCGGCAACAGGACGGCGAAGAGCAGGAACGGCCCGACGGGGAGCGAGCTGAGGCCCGACTTCGCCGCCGTCGCGCCGGTGAGCTCGAGGAACTGGTCGTCGAAGACCCACTGGTAGAACAGCAACGAGATCAGCGCACCGAGGACCCCGGTGAGGATCAGCACGAGCCCGACCACCGGCACCGGCGTGTCCTCCCAGACGTTGAGGTCGTAGATATAGAGGAGGTAGACGAGCGGCACCGAGAACGCGGCGGCCAGAATTGCAGCCGAGAGGATCCCGGTGAGCGTGAAGACCGCGACGATGACCACCGCAACCGCGAGCGCCCAGCGGTAGCGGTTGCCGGTGACCCGGTTCGTGTGCGGCATGACGGTCGACACGAGCGCGAGCTGCACGACGTTCTCGGTGGGCTGCACGGCGTACGCGTCGCGCCGTGCGCTCCGGCCCTCTTGGGTCGGTGACCCACACTTCGAGCAATAGATCGCGACATCAGGCAACGATTCCTGGCAACGCCTGCAGATCATGCCGCCCTCCCCCGCGCACGAGGTCACTCCCTGCCCCGCTTGACCTGACTGAGTGCCGGAAGGTAGCCGAACGGTGTCGCCGGCACAACGGACCCTCGATCGTCAGTGCACGCCACCCCTCTACGATGACGGCGGATGGAGGCGCTCGGTAGTCCCGGGGTTCCGGCGCGGCCGTCGCGCGGGATCCGGGTCGCGATCGGCATCGGAGTCGTCGCGTTCATCCTCGGCGTCGCCGGCTACCTCGAGGCGGGCGGAGTATCCGTCGCAACCGCCGTCTACGACACCATGCTCCTCTTCACCCTGAACTTCGTGCCCCCACCGGATACCGGGCAGTCGATCCCGGTCGCGCTCGAGATCGCCCGATTCCTCGCCCCGGCAGTGACGTTGCTCGCCGCGGCCGGCATCGCGGCCCGCCTCTTCCGCGACGAGTTCGACCGGACGACCGCCCGTCACCGGGCGCGGCAACACGTGATCGTGTGCGGACTCGGCCGCGTCGGCTCCACCGCGGTCACGTTGCTCCGTTCGCACGGCCACCGTGTGGTTGCGATCGAACGCGACGGTGGCTGCCCGGCCATCCCGCATGCACGATCGCTCGGCGTGCCGGTGGTGGTCGGTGACGCACGTACCGCCGTCACGCTCAAGCGGGCCGGAATCGCGGGGCATCGAGCCTCGTCTGGTCGATCGGCGACTTCGTCGACGGGCGGACGGTGGTGACCTCGGCCGTCGACGTGCTCCGCGACCAGCACGCGCGCCGCGCGGTCGGCAACGGATCCGCCGACGCCGTCGACCGTCCTCCGATCTGCCTCGTGCGGGTGCGCGACCTCGGCCTCTGCGAACTGCTCCGGCGCGACGTCCTGGTCGGTCAGGGGCTCGGTGGTCAAGAGCCCGATATGGACTTCTTCAACGAATGGGAGAACACCGCGCAGCGTCTGTTGTGGACAGTCGTGCGCGGGTACGCACTCTCCGACGACGATGTCGAACTCTGGATCATCGGCGGAGGCCCGCTCGCCGAAGCGCTCACGGTCCAAGCGGTGCGCAATTGGTGGGGGCTCCCGGCGTCGCGCCGACAGGGGCGCCTGTCGATCCACTTCTTCGACGAAGACGCGAGCGCGGCGCGCGATCGATTCGCTGCGGTGTGGCCCGAGGCCGCGACGAGTTGCACGGTGACTCCCCACGACGGTCCTGCCGAGCTCGTGCTCACCTACGGTCGGACCCGGGGATTCGGACAGGCCGATGCGGCGTTCGTGCTCGTCGACGGACGCGATCGCACCCTCGAGCTCGGGCTCCGGCTCCGCGAGACCCGCAGCAGCCAACGCGTCGCAGTCGCCGTCACGGGCTCCACCGGCGATGACCTGCGCGCCGACGACGTCACGGTGTTCGACCCGGTCAACTTCGGACTCGACAGTGACATCCTGTTGCTCGACACCTACGACCAGCTCGCGCGGATGATTCACGAGCACTTCCTCGAGGCTCGATTGTCGCCCGATGGCGCCATCGCGCCCGCGCCTGTTCCGTTCCACCCGGGGCGCGAGTGGAACGCGCTCGATCCGTTCTGGCGCGAGTCGAACCGGGATGCTGCACGCTTCGTCGTGCCGAACCTGCTGGCGTCGGGATACGACATCCGTCGCCGCACGACGGGCACCATGGTGCTCGACGCATTCGACGACGTGCGCACCGAGGAGATGGCCGAGCGCGAGCACGAACGGTGGTTGCGCTTCATGAACGATCGTGGCTGGACGTTCGCGCCCGGGCCACGCGACCTCGAGCGTCGTACCAACTCCAGCCTCCTTCCTTGGTCGGAGGCCGACGAGTCCTCACGCCAGTACAGCTGCGAATCCGTACGCGACTACCCGCGTCTCCTCGCACAGCTCGGTTACCAGGTCTGGCGCTCGACCACAGCAACGAATCCCGAGGCGAGCGGTCTGCCCGGCCTTCGCTAGGCTCCGCCCACGGTGAACTCGGCGCACGCGATCGACGTCACCGCGCTCGAGAAGCGCTACGGCGCGACCAGAGCCGTCGACGGTCTCTCGTTCTCCATCGACATCGGTGAGGTCTTCGGTCTCCTCGGACCCAATGGCGCGGGGAAGACCACGACCGTCGAGATCCTGGAGGGGTACCGCCGCGCCGACGCCGGCGAGGTCCGCGTGCTCGGCGTCGATCCGTGGAACGACGGCGCCCGGCTGCGCCCGCGGATCGGCGTGATGCTCCAGGAAGGTGGGCTCTACCCGGGCATCCGCCCGCTCGAGGCGCTCCAGCTCTTCGCCTCGTACTACGACGACCCCGACGAACCCGACCGGCTGCTCGACCTCGTCGGCTTGCGGGAGGCTGAGCACACGCTGGTACGCCGGATGTCGGGCGGCCAGCAGCAGCGTCTGTCGCTCGCGCTGGCGCTGATCGGTCGCCCGGAGCTGGTGTTCCTCGACGAGCCGACGGCCGGAATGGATCCGCACGCGCGCGCCACCACCTGGGCCTTGATCCGCGAGCTCCGCGATCGCGGCGCGACCGTCGTGCTCACGACGCACGCGATGCAGGAGGCGGAACAGCTCTGCGACCGCGTCGGCATCGTCCATCACGGCCACCTCGTCGCCTACGGAACCCCGTCGGGGCTCACGACGAACGCCGCAGCTGATGTTCGGTTCTCGGCCGCGAGCGGGCTCGACGTCGAGAAGCTCGCGCACGCGTTGGAGCTACCGCCGCCCCGCGTCCACGAGGTCCGCCCGGGCGACTACGTCGTCGACGCGCCGGCGACGCCCGCTCTGGTCGCGGCGCTCGCGACGTGGCTCGACGACCAGGACGTACTGCTGAGTGAGCTCCGCGCCGGGCAGGGCTCGCTCGAAGACGTGTTCCTGCGCCTCACCGGGGAGGAAGGGGAGTGAAGGCGCGCGCGGTCACCGCGCAGACGCGCGTCGAGATGCTGCTCACCATCCGGCGCGGCGAGAGCCTGCTCGTGACACTCGCGATCCCTCTGGGCGTCCTCGTGTTCTTCACCAAGGTCGACGCGGTGAACACGACGCTCCCGCACCCGGTCGACTTCCTCGTTCCCGGCGTGCTCGCGCTCGCGGTGATGTCGAGCGCGATGGTGAGCCTGGGTATCGCGACCGGGTACGAGCGGCGTTACGGCGTGCTCAAGCGGCTCGGGTCGACTCCGCTCACGCGCGGGACTCCTCGGGGCGAAGACGCTCAACGTGCTCGCGCTGGAGGTCTTCCAGACGATCGCGATCGTCGGCACCGGCATCGCGTTGGGATGGGACCCCACCGGCGGACTCGTCGCGGCGGTCGGCCTCCTGCTTGCTCGGCACGGTCGCGTTCGCGGGGATCGGCATGCTGCTCGCAGGCACGCTCCGCGCCGAGGCGAACCTCGCAGTGGCGAACGGGCTCTTTCTCCTGCTGCTCTTTCTCGGCGGGATGGCCTACCCCTTGTACAAGCTGCCCGACGCACTCGAGACGTTCGCCAAGGCGCTTCCCGCCGCCGCGCTGTCCGAGACGCTTCGCGGTGTCCTCGACACCGGCCGATCGTTCCCGACCGGCGAGCTCGTGGTGCTCGTGATCTGGGCGATCGCGGCGCCGCTCGCGGCGGCGCACTGGTTCCGCTGGGAGGAGTAGCTCGAGACCGGCGGCTACTTCACGCCGATCTTGGCGAGCTCGCGCGGCAACTCCGCCTTGTTCAAGCCGCGGATCACGTGCGACGCGATGGTTCCGTCGGGCTTGATGAAGAAGGTCTGGGGCAGCGGGTCGACGCCGTAGCCGCGTGCGACCAGGTTGTCGGTGTCGAACCCGATCTGCCAGTCCGCGTGCTGCTGCTCCGCGAACCGTTGCGCGTCGCCGCGCAGGTCCCCGGTGTCGACGCCGACCATCTGGAAGGCGCCGCCGTTCGACGCGAGCGATGACCGGAACAACGGGAACTCCTTGCGGCACGGATTGCACCAGGATGCCCAGAAGTTGAGCACCACCGGCTTGCCGCGGAAGTCGGAGAGGCGCACCGTCCCTCCGTCGAGTCCCTGGATCGCGAAGTCGGGCGCGAGCTCGCCGACCTTCGCCGAGTTCGCCTCCGGCACCTCGTGGGCGCCCGAACCCGACGGCTGGTCGTCGCTCTCCGCGACGACCACAACCGTCACGACCGTGACGACCACCACGACGACGATCGCGACCAACGCGACGACGAGGCGTGCGCGTCGTGACGGGGGCGCGTCCGCGTCAGAGGGACTGGACGAGGGTGTCGACGGCAATGGCGGCGAACAGCGCGGCGAGATAGAGGTTCGAGAGCGTGAAGAACTTGATCGCACGCTCCGGCGTGCCGTGACGCGCGAGCTGGAACGCTCGCCAGACGAACACGAGGCCCAGGAGGATGGCGGCGGCCAGGTAGATCACTCCCGTATCGGCGACGAGCGGGAGCGAGAGCGTCGTCGCGAACACCACCACGCTGTAGACGACGATCTCACGCAGCGCGACGTCGACACCCTTCGCGACCGGGAGCATCGGGATGCCGGCTGCCTTGTAGTCGTCGAAGTAGCGCAACGACAGAGCCCAGAAGTGCGGTGGAGTCCAGAAGAACACGATGGCGAACAGCACCCACGCCGGCGCCGCGAGCTCGCCGGTGACCGCGGCCCAGCCCACGAGCACCGGGACCGCGCCCGCAGCGCCGCCGATCACGATGTTCTGCGGGCTCCTCGGCTTGAGCCAGATCGTGTAGACGAACACGTAGAACAGCGTGGCGCTGACCGCGAGCACCGCCGACAGGAGGTTGACCGTGCCCCAGAGGAGCCCGAACGCGGCGACTTCGAGCAGGAGCCCGAAGACGAGCGCCCGCTCCGGCGCGATCTGGCCGGTGGGCAGCGGCCGGCGGGCGGTGCGGTGCATCAAGTGGTCGCGGTCGCGTTCGATCCAGCAGTTGATGGTGTTGGCGCCGCCCGCTGCGAGCGCGCCTCCAACCAGCACCTCGGCGATCAACGCCGCCGGCGGCAACTCGCCGGCGGCGAGGATCATGGCGGGCAAGGTGGTCACGAGCAGCAACTCGATCACGCGCGGCTTCGTGAGCTGGAAGTAGACGAGCGCGCTCTTGCCCATGCGGCGGTGCCAGGGTGTCACCGCGATCGGGACACGGTGTCCGGCAACCTGGGGGGAGTCGGCCACGAGCCGAATCTAGCCCTCGCCGGTCGCGGCACTCGAAGCATGTGCCAGTAGCCTCTCCTGTCCATGGCAGATCGCGACGACGTCAAGCAGTCGATACGCATGACGGCCGACCGGCTGCTCCTCATGCCCAACGAGGACACCGGCGACCGCAAGAGCCGGGGCGGGATCCTCATCCCGGCAACCGCCAACCTCAACCGGCGGCTCGCCTGGGCGGAGGTCGTCGCAGTCGGGCCCACTGTGCGCAACGTCGCCGAAGGTGACCGCGTCCTCTTTGCGCCCGACGTCGGCTTCGAGGTGGAGATCCGCGGCGAGGAGTACCTCATCCTGCGCGAGCGCGACATCCACGCCGTCGCGTCCGCACGCGAAGACGGCCAGACCGGCCTGTACCTCTGAGGACTCGGGGTGCGCGGTCACTTCCTCGTTCGCGCGCGCTGCTTCTTGCTGATCGTCACCGGCACGGCGGCCGGATGCGCCACCGGCGCGAAGCCGTTCGCCGCGAGCCGCGCGTCGAGGTACTCCACCACGGAGCGGTAGATCTTCTTCCCCAGCATCTTCCGCAGTTCCACGTCGAGCGTGCGGTACACGGGATCGGCAGCGGTGAATGCCTCGGGAGCCTCGGTGCACCACCACGCGAAGTCCTCCCCGCCCTCGCCCCAGCCGTCACGCCCGAACTCGGTGACCGTGGAGATCACCGATCCGTCCTCCTGCTCCTCGTCGATCCGCCGCAGGGGTAGCTGCCAGCAGACCTCCGGCTTCCAGTCGCTGTGGTGCTCGCCGGTGCGCATCGCGTGCTGGTGCAGCGCGCAACCGGGACCGGCGGGAAAGCCGAGGCGGTTGAGGAAGATGCACCCCTCCTTCACGAGCCGGGTACGCCAGTCGGGTGAGCCGTCGTCGTTCTTCCCGACCTTCGCGTAGATGCCCTTCTTGCGGCCGATCTTGGCGAACTGCCATTCGTCGTCGCCGAGCCTGCGCGCCATCTTCACGACGGCATCACGGTCCTTGCGATCGGTGAAATGGGCGCCGTACGTGCAGCACCCCTGGATCAGCTCGGGTGCCTTCTTCTCGCGCACGCCCTGACAGCCCTGCCCGAAGATGCACTGCCACCGCGACAACAGGAAGGTGACGTCGATCTGCCACCGGCGCTCCTCGTCGGGATCGTCGAAGCTCACCCATTCCCTCGCCGCGCGCACCATCCGGCCTCCTCCCACACTCGGCTCGACTCCTTCGTTTCATCTCCTTCTTACCGTGTCGCAGCCGCGAAGGCGTGTCATCCACGGGATCCCACGTCGTAATGTCGGCGGTATCGACCGTACCGATCAGATGCTCGCCGATCTCCGGGCCACGCTCGGCCCCGACCGAGCACGCGCCGAACCACTGGAGCTCGCCCTCTACGCCCGCGACGCGGGCGTGGCCTCGGGGCACGCGGCCGCGGTGTGCTTCCCCCACGACGCTCGGGAGCTGGCGGCCGCAGTGCGCGTCGCGGCGCGTCACGACCGCCCGTTCGTCGCGGTGGGGAGCGGTACCGGTCTTGCCGGCGGCGCCACACCGGTCGGTGACCCGCTCGTGATCGTCACCACCCGGCTGAACCAGATCCTCGAAATCGACGAGGAACAACGTGTGGCCTGGGTCGAGCCCGGGGTGCTCAATCTCGACCTCACACGCGCCGTGACGCACCTCGGCCTTCATTACGCACCCGACCCGTCGTCGCAGCAGGCGTGCACGATCGGCGGCAACGTCGCCACCAATGCCGGCGGGCCGCACTGCCTCGCCTCCGGCGTCACCGCTACCCACGTGCTCGCGATCGAAGTGGTGCTCGCCGACGGCTCCACCACGATGCTCGGCGGCCTCGAGCCCGACTCTCCGGGCTATGACCTGCGCGGCTGTTTCGTGGGGAGCGAGGGCACGATGGGCATCGCGACCCGAATCGCGGTGCGGCTCACCCCGAACCCGCCCGCGGTGCGCACGCTGCTCCTCGACTTCACCGCGATCGAGGATGCCGGCGCGGCCGTGAGCGGGATCATCGCGGCCGGGATCGTGCCCGCGGCGCTCGAGATGATGGACGCCGAGATCACGCGGGCGGTCGAGGACTACGTGGGCGCGGGGTATCCGCGCGACGCCGCGGCGGTGTTGCTCGTCGAGCTCGACGGCCTGCCCGACGGCGTGGATATGCAGGTGGCCGTCGTCGAGCGGGTCGGGCGCGAGAACCGCGCGCGCTCGGTACGCGTCGCTGCCGACGAAGCCGAGCGGGCGCTCCTGTGGAAGGGGCGCAAGTCGGCGTTCGGCGCGATCGCCCGCATCGCGCCCGACTACTACCTCCACGACGCAGTCGTGCCGCGGCACGCGCCTCGTCGACGTGCTGAGGCAGGTGTACGCGATCGCAGCCGAGCAGCAGCTCACGATGATGAACGTCTTCCATGCGGGCGACGGCAACCTGCACCCGCTGATCGTGTTCGACTCGCGCGACCCCGGAGTGTGGGAACGCGTCCACCGCGCCGGCGACGAGATCCTCGCCGCGTGTGTCGCCGCCGGCGGTGTGCTCTCGGGCGAACACGGGATCGGGCTCGAGAAGCGCGACGCAATGCCACTCGTGTTCTCGGCGGACGACCTGGACGCGCAGGCACGGCTGCGCGACGCGTTCGATCCGTCGGGGCGCGCGAACCCGGCGAAGATCCTGCCGAAGGGGAGCCGGTGCGGTGAGCTCCAGCGTGTGCCGGAGGGTGCGTGGATCTGACTTCGCTCACCACCGCCGTGCGCGACGCCGACGACGTCGTCGCGGTCGGCAGCCGTACGCACTGGGAAGTGGGTGGCGCCCCGTCCACGCACGCGGTCGAGGTGCGCGCTCCGAGCGGCGTGATCGTGTACGACCCCGCCGACCTCACGGTCACCGTCGCGGCAGGAACCTCGGTGCACGAGCTCGCCGCGGTGCTCGGCGAATCGTCGCAGGAGTGCGCGCTCGACCCGCGTTCGGGCGAAGCCACCGTCGGCGGCGTGCTCGCCGTCGGGCTCTCCGGCCACCGGCGGCTCCGCTACGGACCGCTGCGCGACCGGGTGCTCGAAGTCCGCTTCGTCACCGCCGACGGGAGGCTGGTGAAGGGCGGCGGCCCCACGGTCAAGAACGTGAGCGGCTTCGACATGCCGCGGCTGCTCGTCGGATCGTTCGGCACGATCGGCGTGCTCGTGCAGGTCATCCTCCGGTGTCAGCCGCGGCCCGAGGTCGCCGAGTGGAGCACAACCGACGACGATCCATTCGAGGTGCGTCGCCGCACGTACCGGCCGTCGTGCATCACCTGGGACGGCGAGCACACCCACCTCCTCGCGGAGGGTGTGGCGGCCGACGTCGCCCGCGAGCGCGAGGGAGCCGGCACCGAGCCGGTTGCGGCCGCACCGCCGTGGCCCGACGGCCCGCACCGGGGACGCATCTCGGTGCGCCCGTCTGCACTCCGTGAGCTCGCGCCCGCGCTCCGTGAGACGGGCGTGCGTTGGCTCGCGGAAGTCGGCGTCGGCACCATCCACATCGCCAGTAGTGCCGAAGAAGGGCTCGCCGCCGCGCGCGCAGCCGCCGAGACACATGGTGGCTGGTTGTTGCGCGAAGCCGGCGCGCCCGACACCGACGGCTTCGGGCGCGCCCTCCCGAGCCTGGCGTTGATGCAGCGTATCCGCGCCGCGTTCGACCCCACCGGCAAACTCGGTCGCGGGCGTCTGCCACTCGAGGCTCACGCTCCCGTCGACGTCGACGGTGAGACTTCGCATGTATGAGGCTCCGCTCGACCTCCAACGCCACCGGCGACGTCAGCACGTGCTCCCGGTCGACGAGGACGAGCTCGTCGCGTGCGTGGCGTGCGGACTCTGCCTGCCGCACTGCCCGACGTACCGAGTGACGGGGCTCGAGGCCGCGTCGCCGCGCGGGCGCATCACCGCCATGCGGGCGGTCGAGTTCGACGGCGCCCCGCTCGACGCCGCCTTCCGCCACACGATGGAGACCTGCGTGCAGTGCCGCGGATGCGAGGCCGCCTGTCCGTCGGGTGTGCCCTTCGGCCACCTCATGGAGGGAGCACGCGAGGCGTTGGCCCACACGCGTACCGCGCCGCGGAGCCTGCCGCGACGCGCCGCCGAATGGTTGGGCTACAGCGTCGTCCTGCCGCGGCACTGGCTGTTGCTCGCGCTCACCTGGCCGGCATGGCTCGCGCAACGGCTCCACCTCGTGCCGCCGCGGTTCGGTCTGCCCGAGCTCGCACTCCGATCCGTGCGCGCTCGCCTCACCGGCGACGCGCACCCCACTGCCTACCTGTTCACCGGGTGCGTGATGGATGCGTGGCAGCGCGATGTCCACCGAGCTGCGCTCAGAGTCATGCGTGCGGCGGGCGCGCGCCCAGGTCTCGCAGGAGCCGGCGGCGATTGCTGCGGTGCGCTGCACGTGCACGCCGGCCGAGTGGACCGGGCGCGCCGTCTCGCCCGTCGCGTCATCGAGTCGATGCCGGGTGATGCGCCCGTCGTCGTCGACAGCGCCGGCTGCGGCGCGGCGATGAAGGACTACGGCCGCTTGCTCGGCACGGCGGAGGCTCACGCGTTCGCGGCGCGTGTACGCGACTTCTCGGAATGGGTCGCCGTGCAGCCCGCGCTCGTGCTGCGCGACACCGGGCGGGAAGCCGTCATCCAGGATCCGTGCCACCTGCGCCACGTGCAGAAGGCACAGGGCGCGGTGCGTGCGGTGCTCGCGCCGGCGTACCGCCTCCACGACACCGCAGACGACGGGCTGTGTTGCGGCGCGGGTGGTGCGTATGCGGCGCTCGAGCCCGAGCTGTCGGCCGAGATCCGTGCGCGCAAGGTCGAGGCGATCCGCCGGGCCGGCGCCGGCACGGATCCGATCGTGGTCTCCGCCAACCCGGGGTGCGCGATGCACCTCGCCGCGGCCGGAATCGACGTCCGGCACCCGGCCGAGCTCCTGGCCGACGCACTCGAGGGGCAACGAAGTGGCTGACACCGAAGAGATCGTGGAGCGGTTGCGCTCGATCGAAGAGGAGCTGCGCGACCTCGCCTACGAACGGCTCCGCGTGGCCGCCGAAGCGGGTGACCCCGACGCCCTCTCCGACGAGAAGCGAGTGCTCAGCGCGCGCCGCGCCATCGAGCGCGCCATCAACGCCCTCAGCGTGGACGGCCGTTCAGACGATCGATGAGCATCCGGAGACGCGCCCAGCTCCGGCGATCGAACCAGAACGCGATGCGGGCAAGGTCGACGTGGTCGCCGTCGCCCGTCTCGGCGCGCGTGGCGTCGATCGTCTCCATCTCGCCGCGTACCAGGATGTCGGCGAAGTCCGAGCTCAGCGCCGCGAGCTCATCCGGTGACGGACCGCGCTGCATCCGCAGCACGAGCCGCCCGTCCACGAAGCGCAAGGAGTGGTAGTTCACGTAGAACCCGACGAGCTCGTCGACCGCGTCGTCGGTGCTGTCCGTGGTGGACAGCAGCGCGAGATCGTCCACGCCGATATAGCCGGTGTTCACGAGCTCTTCGGTGACGAACGCCTGCCAGGTGGCCCAGTACGTACCTCCGGGAACGTCGAGGAGGACCACCGGCGCGGGCTGGGCCTTGCCGGTCTGGAGCAGGGTGAGCAGCTCGAACGCCTCGTCGAGGGTGCCGAACCCGCCGGGGAGCAGCACGAACGCGTCGGACTCCTTCACGAACTCGAGCTTGCGGGTGAAGAAGTAACGGAAGTTGATGAGCTTGGGGTCGCCGTCGAAGAACTGCGACGTCGTCGCCTCGAACGGCAACTTGATGCTCACGCCGAAGGCCTGCTCGGGCCCGGCGCCTTCGATGCCCGCTTCCATGATCCCCGGACCGGCGCCGGTGACGACCATCCAGTCGCGAGCCGCGACCGTGGCCGCCAGCCCACGCGCTTGGAGGTAGAGCGGGTCGTCGGGTTGCGTGCGTGCCGACCCGAAGATCGCGACCTTCCGCTCGGTGCGATACGGCGCGAACACGTGGAACGCGTGCCGCATCTCCTTGAGCGCGGCGTTGGCGATCTTCAGGTCGCCGCGGTCGGCGCGATCGAGCCCGAGGCGCACGGCCGAGGCGACGAGCTCGAAGACGAGCTCCGCGTTCGCCGGGTCGGCAACCCGATCCACGAGCTCGGCAACCATCTCGTCGAGCTCGGTGTCGCCAGTGCGGTAGCGCGGCAGCTTCATCGCGAGCGTGGCTCCAGAACGGAGCGGGCAAGGAGCGCGAGCGAGGTCTGCGGCCGGGCCCCGATGTGGCTGATCACCTCCGAGGCGGCCAGCGCGCCGAGCCGGCCCGCCGTACCGAGGTCGTATCCGTTCGTGAGCCCGAACAGGAACCCTGCCGCGTAGAGGTCGCCCGCGCCAGTGGTATCGACGACTTCGGCGACCGGATGCGCGTCGACGACGTGCACTTCGTCGTGTGTCACGATGACCGAACCTTTCTCGCTCCGCGTGAGCGCGGCGATCTCACAGTGGTTGTACACCTGCTGCAGCGCGTCGTCGAAGTCGACGACCTCGTAGAGAGAGGTGATCTCGGCTTCGTTCCCGAACAGCACGTCGACCTCGTGCTCGATCAGCTCGAGGAACTCGGCGCGGTGCCGATCGACACAGAAAGGATCCGACAGGGTCAGCGCGACGCGGTTCCCCGCTTCGTGCGCGACGCGGGCCGCGCGGCGGAACGCCTCCTTGGCGTCTGCCTCGTCCCACAGGTAGCCCTCGAGATAGAGGACCTGCGCGCTCGAGAGGAGCTCGTCGTCGAGATCGTCGGGCCCGAGCTGCGCCGACGCGCCGAGGTACGTGTTCAACGTGCGTTGGGCGTCGGGGGTGACGACGATGAGGCAGCGGCCGGTGGGCACGCCGTCGTCGGCCGGGGCGGTGGTGTACGCGACACCCGCGGCCCGCAGGTCATGGCCGAACACCGCGCCGAGCTGGTCCTGGTTCACCCGGCCGACGAACGCAGCTCGACCACCGAACGATGCCACCCCGACCATCGTGTTGGCCGCCGACCCTCCCGAGATCTCGGTGGCCGGGCCCATCGCCGCGTAGAGCTGCTCGGCCCGTTCCGTGTCGACGAGCTGCATCGCGCCCCGGGCGAGTTCGTGCGTGACGACGAAGTCGTCGGTCTCGTAGCTGAGGACGTCGACGAGAGCGTTGCCGATCCCGACGACGTCGAGCCGGGTCACGCGACCGGACTCGGCACGCCCCCGATGCTGACCGGGACGCCGTGGTCTGCTCGCGGGCGGAGCCGGCGGCCGACCGTGGTGACCCGCCCGTAGAGCGTCGTGCGTTGCTCGAGCGGACGACCGAGCGGGTCGACGATGGCGCGGAAGTCGCTGTCGTCGAGCTCTTGGCCGTGCTCGGCCCCCGCGGCCCGTGAGATGTTCTCGTCCATCAAGGTTCCGCCGAGATCGTTGCAGCCGGCTCGGAGCGCCTCGCGCGCGCCCTTCATGCCGCACTTCGGCCACGACACCTGGATGTTGTCGACCCAGCCGCGGTACGCGATACGGCCCACGGCGTGCACGAGGAGCACCTCGCGCGATCGTGGGCCCTCGCCGCGATTTCTGCTGCAGGTAGATCGGGCTCGCCATGTGCACGAAGGGCAGCGGCACGAACTCGGTGAACCCGCCCGTCTCCTTCTGGAGGTCGCGCGTGCGGACGAGGTGGCGCGCGACATGGACCGGACGCTCCACGTGGCCGGCCATGATCGTGATGTTGGAGCGGAGGCCCACCGAGTGCGCGAGGCGGTGCGCCTCGAGCCACTCCTCGGTGTTGACCTTGTCGGGACAGATGACGGCGCGCACTTCGTCGTCGAGGATCTCGGCCGCGGTGCCGGGCAACGACGCGAGTCCGGCGTCCTTCGCGAGCGAGAGGTAGTCGCGCAACGGCATCCCGAGCCGTCGGGCGCCCTCGGTGACCTCGAGCGCGGTGAAGCCGTGCACGTGAATCGTGGGCGCGGCCTCCTTCACGGCGCGCGCCACCGACAGGTAGTAATCGCCGTCGAAGCTCGGATGGATGCCGCCCTGGAGGCACACTTCGGTGGCGCCGCACTCGACGGCCTCGACCACGCGGCGCTGGATCTCCTCGAGGTCGAGCAGGTACGGGTCACCGCGCAGGTTGAGCGAGAGCGGACCCTTCGAAAAGGCGCAGAAGCGACACTTGAACGTGCAGATGTTCGTGTAGTTGATGTTGCGCGTCCGCACGAAGGTGACGACGTCGCCCACGAGGTCGCGCCGGAGCTGGTCGGCGACGGCCGCGACTCGATGGAACTCGGACCCGCGCGCTTCGAGCAGCGTGACGATCTCGTGCACGCCGACCTCTTCACCGGCGAGCACACCCTGGAGCACCTCGCCGACGGGAGTGCCGGCGCGCGCGCAGGCGGAGCAACCGCGGGGAGCAGCGAGGGCGGCGCCGCGTCACCGCCGGCGGCCCATTCGTCGTCGCGCGCCAGACCCTCGGAGTCCGACGCGCAGAGCACGGCGAAGCGCACGCCGGGATCGAGCCAGTGCTCGGGGTCGCGCACGTACTCGGGGTGGGCGGTGAGGCGCGGCGCCAGCGTCTTGCCTGCTGCCTCGGTGGCGTCGCGCAGCGCGTCGAGCGCCGGCCACGGCCGCTCCGGATTCACGTGGTCGGGGGTGACGGGGGACACTCCACCCCAGTCGTCGATCCCCGCCGCGATCAGCGCGCCGAGCTCGTCGGGGTGGGAGAGGTTCGGTGGCGCCTGGAGATGCATGTGCGAGCCGAGCAGCAAACGGGCGGCGGCGATGGTCCAGAGCAACTCGTCGCGATCGCACGCGTCGTGGCGCCACATCGCCGTACCCGCTTTGGGCAGGAAGTTCTGGATGATCACTTCCTGCACGTGGCCGTGGCGCTCGTGCGCGTCGCCGATGGCGACGAGCGCGTCGAGCCGCTCGGCGCGCGTCTCGCCGATCCCCACGAGGACCCCGGTGGTGAACGGGATCGCGGCGCGGCCGGCGGCCTCGAGCGTGGCCAGCCGGCGTTCGGGTGTCTTGTCGGGCGCTCCCGCGTGCGGGCCGCCGGGTTCCGAGAGCCGGGCCGCGAGCGTCTCGATCATCATTCCCTGCGACGGCGACACCGCGCGGAGCCGTTCCAGCTCCTGCCGCGACAGGGCGCCCGCGTTGGCATGCGGGAGGAGCCCGGTCTCCTCCAGCACCGCCGCGCACGCGGCGACCAGGTAGTCGACGGTGGATGCGTAGCCGTGAGCGGCGAGCCACTGTGCGGCGACGGGGTAGCGGTCCTCCGGCGCCTCGCCGAGTGTGAACAGGGCTTCGTGGCACCCCAGTGCCGCGCCCTGGCGGGCGATGGCGAGAACCTCGTCGAGCGACAGGTACGGGCTCTGGAGGTGCGCAGGCGGCTTGGCGAACGTGCAGTAACCGCAACGGTCGCGGCAGAGCATCGTGAGCGGGATGAACACCTTCGGCGAGAAGGTCACGCGGCTGCCGTGGGCAGCGTCGCGCAGCCGCGCCGCCTCGACCATCACGTCGTGCAGCGGGGCGTCGAGGAGTTCGGCTCGATTCACGGTTCCCGAGCCTAGGGCCAGTCAGGCTCCCATGGCCGCAGCGTCGACCAGCCAAATCAACCGTTGCGCGGTGACCCGCGTTGCCGGGAAGTCGCCGCCGGCGCGGACGCGCGCGAACGCGTCGCGCTTCTCGGCACCGGCCACGGTGAACACCGCGAGCTCGGCCCGAGCGATGGCCGGGAAGGTGAACGTGATGCGGTCGTGGGGGTGCGTCGCATCGGCCGGGTTGGTCACGACGAGGCGCTCGTTCTCCTCGAGCGCCGCCGACCCGGGGAACAACGACGCGGTGTGCCCGTCGGGACCGAGGCCGAGGTGCACGAGACCGACAGGCCCGAGCTCACGCAGAAGGGCGTCGTATGCCGACGCGGCCGCTTCCCAGGTGCCGGCCGCGTTGCGCATCGAGTGGACCGCGTACGGCTCCACATGGTCCAAGAACGCATGCCGCGCCATGCCCTCGTTGGACTCGGGGTCGTCGACGGGAACCCACCGTTCGTCGCCGAAGAGCACCGACACGCCACCCCATTCGACGTCGGCCACCGCGAGGAGCTCGTAACAGGCGCGGGCGGTGTCGCCACCCGAGAGCGCGATCGAGCGCGGTCCCTCGTCGGCCAGCAACTCGGCGAAGGCCTGCGCCACGTCATCCACGACCCTGATCTCGCCAGTCATCTTCATCCGGTCATCTTCATCCGGTCATCTTCATCCGGTCATCGGCACTTGGTCATCGGCGGCGATACTACGGCGATGGATCGCGACACCGTGGCGGTGTACGAGACGCGCGCGGGGGAGTGGCGCGACCACCGCGCGGCGCGGTTCCTCGATCGCGCCGACGCTCCTGAGCGCCGCGGTCGAGCCGCACGCGGTCGTCGCCGATCTCGGTTGCGGCGCGGGCCTGCATCTCCCCTACCTGCCGCGGCCCGCGGTCGCACTCGACGCTGCGTACGCGATGGTCGATCTTGCACGCGAGGTCGCGCCCGACACGGCAGTCGTCCAAGGGGACCTCGAGGCGCTGCCATTCCGGCGCGCCGCGCTCGGCGGCGCGTGGGCGCGGGCCAGCTACCTCCACATCGCGCGCGTTCGCCTCCCGTGGGCGCTGATGGAGCTCCACCACGCGCTCGCGGTGGGCGCGCCCGCGCACCTGACGATGATGCGAGGGGAGGGCGAGGGTCCGTACCCCGACGACGACTTTGCCGGGCGCTTCTTCGCCCGCTGGCAACCCGAGGAGCTGCGCGACGTCATGATCGGTGCAGGATTCGAGCTCGTCGACGTCGCCGACGGCGGCGAGCCCGGCGACACGTGGGTGCACCTCCTCGCCCGGCGGGCGCGCACGCTGCCCGACGTGGTCGGACCCGGGATGTGTCTCCTGGTCTGCGGGCTCAACCCGAGTTTGCACGCGGCAGACGCGGGCGTGGGTTTCGCCCGGCCCGGCAACCGATTCTGGCCCGCCGCGCTCGGCGCGGGCGTCGTGTCTCGCGATCGCGACGCCCGTCACGCGCTCGTGCACCACGGAACGGGAATGACCGATCTCGTGAAACGTGCCACCGTGGGCGCCGGCGAGATCACGCCTGATGAGTACCGCGAGGGCGTCGCGCGCGTCGAGCGATTGGTCGGCTGGCTCCAACCGGGCGCGGTGTGTTTCGTGGGGCTCGCGGGTTGGCGCGCCGCGATCGACCGGAAGGCAACCGCCGGCGTGCAGCCCGACGGCTTCGGCGGCGTCCCCGCCTACGTGATGCCCAGCACGAGTGGGCTCAACGCGCGCGTCCCGCTCGCCGAGCTCACCGACCACTTGCGCGGCGGCGGTCGCGCTCTCGCGTCGACGTCCCGATTACTGCCGGTAGCCCTCGACGACGTCGGGCGGCCGGACCTCGGCCTCGGACGGATCGCGGCCGAATTCACGCCGGGCACGCCGCTGGCGGAGCAGGTCCCAGCACTGGTCGAGTGCGACTTCGAGCTCGCGCAGGCGGACCTTGTCGGCGTCCTTCGGACTGCGACCCTCGAGCTCACGCTCGAGTTGGTGTTCTTCCTCGACCAACGCGTTGATCCGCGCGATCACATCGGCATCATCCATGAGAGACCCTCGTTCCCCGGTCTATCCAGTGACTTCGGCGCGGCGCTTCTCGATGGTGTCGAACGCGTCGTGGAACGAATCGGCGAAGGAGTCGAGCCCTTCGCGTTCGAGCGTGCCGGTGACGTCGTCGAAGTCGACCCCGGCCGGTCCCAGCTCGCGGATCACGCGCAACGCCTCCTCGACCCCTTCGGTGATCGTGTTCGGACGCTGCTCGCCCTCGCCCTTCTGCAACGCCTCGATGGAAGCCGGGGCCAGCGTGTTCACCGAGTCGGAGCCGATGAGCTCGTCGACGTACAGCGTTGGCGAGTACGCGGGATTCTTCGTGGACGTCGACGCCCACAGCGGCCGCTGGAGCCGCGCGCCCCTCGCGGCGAGCGCCTCCCACCGCGGCCCGGAGAACCGCTCCCGGAAGAGCTGGTAGGCGAGCTTGGCGTTGGCGACCGCGGCCTTGCCGCGCAGCTCGTGACCATCGGGTAGGCGACGGTCGGTCTCGGTGTCGACCCGGCTCACGAAGAACGACGCCACCGAGGAGACCGTCGAGAGGTCGCCGCCGCTCGCGGCGAGGCGCTCGAGGCCCTTGAGGTAGGCCTCGATCACGAGCTCGTGACGTGCGAGGGAGAAGATGAGCGTGACGTTCACGTTCATGCCCGCGGCGATCGACTCCTCGACCGCAGGAACGCCCTCGATCGTGCCGGGGATCTTGATCATCACGTTCGGGCGGTCGACCCGCTGGAACAGCGAACGGGCCATCTCGATCGTGCCGTTGGTGTCGCGCGCGAGCTCGGGCGACACCTCCACCGACACGAAGCCGTCGCCACCACCGGATGCTTCGTGCACCGGCTCCAGGATCTTGGTCGCGGCGACGATGTCGTCGAGCACGACTGCCCAGTAGGTGTCTTCGATCGACAGGTCGTCCTTCGCGCACTGCACGAGCTGCTCGTCGTATCCCTCACCCGCGTCGATCGCCTTGTCGAGGATCGTGGGGTTCGAGGTGACGCCTCGGATGCCGTCCTCCTGCAGCAGCCGTGAGAGCCCACCGCCCGTGAGGAGTGGACGGGCCAGGTTGTCGTACCAGGGGCTCTGGCCGAAATCGTTCAGGCGTGCGATCGCGCTCGTCATCGAGAGCCTCCAGCTTGGAGCAGCGCGCGTGCGCGCGTTGCGACGTTCTCCGGCGTGAAGCCGAACTCCTTCATCGCGGTGCCGCCGGGTGCCGACGCCCCGTAATGGTCGATGGCGACGACGTCGTCGGCATAGCGCTCCCAACCGAAGCTTGCCGCCGCTTCGACCGCGAGCTTCGGTACGCCCGGCGGGAGCACCGAGTCGCGGTACGTCGGCGTCTTGAGCGTCGAACAGCTCCCAGCACGGCAATGACACGACGCGCGCGGAGTGCCCGTCGGACGCGAGCAACTCCCGTGCTTCGACGCAGAGCGCCACTTCCGAGCCGGTGCCGATGAGGACGAGGTCGAGCCGGTCGGGCTCGTCGACGAGCACGTAGCCACCCTTCGGGAGGCCTTCGGGTGAGCGCTCGGCCGTGCCCGCGAGCACGGGAACGCTCTGACGCGCGAGCACGATGGCGGTGGGGTGTTGCCCGTCGATGTGGAACCGCCACGCCTGCGCGCACTCGTTGGCGTCGGCCGGACGGATCACGTTGAGATCGGGCATGGCCCGCAACGACGCGAGCTGCTCGATCGGCTGGTGCGTGGGCCCGTCCTCACCCACACCGATCGAGTCGTGTGTCCAGACGAACGCCGTCTTGTACCGCGACAGCGCCGCGAGCCGCACGGCCGGGCGCATGTAGTCGCTGAACACGAAGAACGTGCCGCCCGCCGGGATCGTGCCGCTCACCGACATGCCGTTCATCACCGAGCCCATACCGTGCTCACGCACGCCGAAATGCAGCTGGCGCCCGCCGAACAGGTGCGTGGAGATGACCGGTGCGCCCTCGAGCAGGGTGCCGGTGTTCTCGCTCAAGTCGGCGCCGCCCGCGAGGAGCCCGGGCACGACGTCGACGATCGCTTCGAGGACCTTGCCCGACGCTCGGCGCGTGGGGATCGCGTCGCCCGCGTCCCAGGTGGGGAGCTTCGCCTCCCAACCCGGGAGTCCGCGCTGGGAGAGGCAGGCGTCGAACTCGTCGCTGAGGCTCCGCTCGCGCTTCCGGAACGCCACGCGGCGACGCTCCCAGTCGGCGCGCGCCGCGCGCCCGCGTGCACCAGCTTCGCGGTAGTACTCCACGACGTCGTCGGGCACGTAGAAGTCTGTCTGTGGGAGTCCGAGCATGTCCTTCACCGCCGAGACCTCGTCGGCACCGAGCGCGTTGCCGTGGGCGAACGCGGTGTCGGTGTACTTCGGCGAGGGCCATCCGATGTGACTGCGGAGGATCACGATGCTCGGACGTTCAGCCTCGGCCATGCCCTTGCGGATCCCGGCTTCGATCGCGTCGAGGTCGTTGGCGACCTCGCCGAGCTCCACGACATGCCACCCGTAGCCCGCGAAGCGCTTCGGCACGTCGTCGCTGTACGCGAGCTCGGTGGGACCGTCGATGGTGATGTGGTTGTCGTCGTAGACGTACACGAGACGACCGAGGCCGAGGTGCCCGGCCAGAGACGCCGCTTCGTGGCTCACGCCTTCCTCGAGGCACCCGTCGCCGCACACCACGAACACGTGGTGGTCGATCACCTCGGGACCGAAGCGGCTCCGCAGGTTCGCCTCGGCGAGCCCCATGCCGACGCCGTTGGCGAACCCCTGCCCGAGCGGCCCCGTGGTGACCTCGACGCCCTGGAGGTGGCGATACTCCGGGTGGCCCGGCGTCCGTGATCCCCACTGGCGAAGCGCGCGGAGGTCGTCGAGCTCGACCCCGTACCCCGTGAGGTAGAGCATGTTGTAGAGGATGATCGACGCGTGGCCGTTCGACAGGACGAATCGGTCGCGGTCGGGCCAGTCCGGCGCCGCCGCGTCGTACCGCATGATGCGGGTCCACAGCACGTGCGCGAGCGGCGCGAGCGCCATTGCGGTGCCGGGATGACCGTTGCCCGCCTTCTGCACCGCGTCCATGGCGAGGCCACGGATCACGTCGATACCGAGCTGTTCGACCCCCAATTCGGTACTGGTTGCCGCCATCGATTCCCCTTCGCCGCGTGATGTGGCAGTCAGCCTACGACGCGACCGGTCTCGGCGCGGACGTTCGCTCAGTGCTCTCCGCGGTGTCGCTCGGCCGTACCGGGGAACCGGCGCGCGAACTCGGCGCGACGACGGCGCCGCTCGACCAGCATGCCGACGCGCGCGGCCGCGAGCCCGACGAGGAGCAGCCCCACGACCCACCGACCGCCGTACAGGGCGACGGCACCGAGCGTGCCGACGAGGCACGTGATCACGACCTGCAGGACGAGCATCGTGCGGTTCGGCCTCATGCGCACCTCCTCGTCATCACGACCCAATTCACGCCGGGAACATGAAGGACGCGTGAGACACGTGTGATCAGCGGAACAGGGCGAGGCTGGCGGTGAACCCGTGCACGAAGTTGCGCCCACCAACCGGGCCGATCTCACCGGCACACAGCGCACCCGCAAGCGGAAGTGGACCGAGCAGCGAGTCGATCACTCCCGCGTCGTGGTCGGGTACGCCGAAGAAGCTTCGTCCGCGCCCGTTGCACGTGAACAGCAACGCTCCGTTCGTATCGTGCCCGGCGGCATCGTGCACGGCGAGCAACGCCCGGAGGTCCTCGTCGGCTGCCGTGGCGTCGCGCACGTGGAACTGCACGGTCTGACCCACGGTCACCTCGTCACCGATCGCGAGCACGCCCGACTCGGGGTCGGCGCCGACCACGTTGCGTACGAGAAAGTCGCCGCGTCCGAACTCCGCCTTGTGCTCGTCGACGACGAGCCCCACGTGCAGGCCGTTCCGGATCAACTCGCGGTCTTCGTCGCTCGCCGCGGTCGCGCAATCTTGCAGCCGCTCGAGCGCGGATTTCCCTGCAAGCTCCTCGACGCGGTTGCGTTCCGCGCGCGTCACCACATAGGGGCGGCCGAGCGGGCGGCATCCTTGCGACACGACGGTGTGGATGTCGACCCCGTCGATCAGCACGCCGACCGCGCCGAACGCGTCGACGTGCCCGTCGTGCAGCAGACGGTTCCCGCCGGGCCCGCGCGCGGCCGACGCCGCGCCGCCGATCGCCTGGAGCCGGGGCCGCGCGGCGCCGAGCTGGCGCAAGAAGCCGTCAGTAGGGAAGCTGAACGGGTCGGTGAGCAGCAACATCGTCGTCGGGTCGTGGTCGAGATCGGGCCAGCCCGCGATCGCGTGACCGTCAGGGGTGGCCTCGACGGCGAGCGACAGTGGCGTCAGCCGAGCGCCGGGCAGCCGCGCCGCGAACAGCGACAAAGCGGGACCGTCCTCGATCTCGAGCGAGCCCCCGATGATCGCGACCGCGGTCGCGCCGATCATGATGCCGGGATCGAGCAGGTTGCCGAGCGCGAACGCGACGTCGTCGAACGCGCCGACGAAGTGCGGAGACACGAAGCACACGACGAGATCGGGCTCCGCGCCCTCGAACGCTTCGAGGATCTGTCCTGCCGCCTCACCCACCGCGTGCGCGGCAACCGGGTGCTGCGAAAGTGCGGAGGCGTAGCTCGCCACGCGGTCATGCTACGAGCAACACCACATCTCGACCGCCCGCGAGGCGGCGACCGTGACGGGAGCCGGTGGTTGGGTGCCGGTAGGCTGCCCAATCCCGTGGCCGCCACCCACACGCTCTCCGAGGCCGACTCGGCCCAGCTCGTCGCTCGACACGGGGTCCCGATGGCCGAATCGCGCCGGGCGCGCACGCCCGACGCGGCGATCGCCGCGGCGGGCGAGATCTCGTACCCGGTGGTGGTGAAGCTGAACGGCCCGCACATCGCGCACAAGACCGAGCGTCGCCTCGTGCGGCTGGCCCTCGCCGACGCCGACGCGGTCGCGCGCGGCCGCGGCTCTCGCTCCTCGACGCGGCGCAACCGGACGACGGCGACGTCGACCTGCTCGTCGCGGCACATGGTGTTCGGCACGCGTGAGCTCGTGGCCGGTCTCCACACCGACCCGCAGTTCGGTCGCTGTGTGATGGTGGGCGTCGGCGGCGTCCTCACCGAAGCGCTCGGCGACGTCGTGTTCCGGCTGGCACCTCTCGAAGCGACCGACGCCGCCGAGATGCTCGACGAGCTGCAGTGCCAGGAGCTGCTCGGTCCCGTCCGCGGGGAGCCCGCGGTCGACCGCGCCGCGCCTCGTCGACATCCTGCTCGCGCTCTCGCGGCTCGCCGACGCCGAGCCGAACGTCGTGTCCGTCGACCTCAACCCGATCATCGTCGTCGACGGCATGCCGGTCGCGGTCGACGCGCTCGTCGAGACGACGTGAACGCGCGCGACGTCAACCGGTTCGCGGCGCTGTTCGACCCTGCGGGCGTGATCGTCGCCGGCGCGTCGTCACACCCGGGCAAGTTCGGTTTCGTCGTCTTGCACAACATTCTCCGGCACGCGTACGCCGGCCGCGTCTTCGCGACCAACATCGATGGCGGTGAGATCCTCGGTGTCACGGCGCACACCGGTGTCGACTGCATCCCCGACGGCGCCGCCGACCTCGTGTTCGTGTGCACGCCGATCGACGTCAACGGCGAGCTGCTGCGCGCCTGTGCCGCGCGAAAGGAGTGCGTGCGGCGTTCGTGATGACGAGCGGCTACGCGGAAACGGGTGACGACGGCCGCCGCGCCGAAGCCGAGCTCGCGTCGGTCGCCGAGGAAGTCGGCATCCTGCTCGCCGGCCCCAACGGGCAAGGCATCGTGTCCACGCCGTCGTCGCTCTGCGCGCAGATGGTCGCCCCGTACCCGCCTCCGGGCCGCATCGGAATCGCGAGCCAGTCGGGGAACATCGTGTCGAGCCTCGAGAACCTCGCCATCCGGAGCGGCATCGGCGTGAGCCGCGCCGTGTCGGCGGGCAACGCCGCCGCGGTGGGCGTCGCCGACTATCTCGAGTACTTCGCCGCCGATCCCGCGACCGACGTGGGGCTCGCGTACCTCGAGGGCGTGCGCGACGGCCGGGCGCTGTTCGAGGCCCTTGGCCGCGCCGCCCGCGAGCAGCCGCTCGTCCTCGTGCACGGCGGAGCGACCGACGGCGGCCGGCGCGCGGCGTCGTCGCACACCGGCGCGCTCGCGAGCGACGAACGCATCTTCACCGGCATGTGCCGGCAAGCCGGGGTGAACCTCGCGGCGACCATCGAGGAGGCGTTCGACGCGGCTGCCACCTTCGCCACCCAGCCGCTCCCGAGCGGTCCCAACGTCGCGGTGCTCACCACCGCCGGGGGATGGGGCGTGCTCACCGCCGACGCGCTCGCGCGCTCCGAGCTCTCGCTGCTCACGTTGCCCGACGACCTCCGCGCCGACGATCGACGAGCTGCTCCCACCGAGATGGAGCCGCGGCAACCCGATCGATCTCGCGGCATCCGAGACCCGCGACACGATCCCCGACGTCCTCGAGGTGCTCGGGAAGCACCCGGCGGTCGACGCGGTGATCTTCCTCGGCGCCGGGGTGCAGTCGAACCAGGCGAAGCTCATGCGCACCGGCCAGTTCGCGTCGGGGCACGGTCTCGAACGCATCATCGAGTTCCACGAGCATCAGGACGCTCGGTACGCACAGGTCGCCGCCGAGGTGTCCGCCGCCTCGGGCAAGCCCGTCCTGGTGGCAACCGAGCTCGCCGTCACCGATCCCGACAACCCCGGACCCCGAACGGTTCGCGAAACGGGAAGGCTCTGCTACTGGTCTGCCAGCCGCGCCGTCACCGCGCTCGAGCACCTCTGGCGCCGCGCGCTTCCGGCAGCGACCGGCCCGGTCGTGAGCACCGGATCATGAGCACCGGATCATGAGCACCGGATCATGAGCATTGGCCAGCGGATCATGGCCGCGGTGTTCGCGATCGGCGCGGTCGTGGCCGTCGTCTTCGCGTTCGCCGGCGGCAACGAGGCGAGCAGCGCGACTCCGTCGGCCGCGGCCGTCACGCCGCTCTGGTCGGCGCGCCGCTTCCCACAGCCACTCGTCGACGCGGTCGGCGCGCAACGACTCCAGCGGGTGCTCGACTCGGAGATCGGCGGCGACGGCACGTGCTTCCTCGTCGACGGCAGTGGCGCGGAGCTCGCCAGCCACAACGCCGACACACCACTCATCGGCGCGTCCACCCAGAAGGTGCTCGTCGCGGCGACGATGCTCTCGACGTTCGGGCCCGACTTCACCTACGAGACCAAGGTGATGGCGCCGGCGGCGCCGGCTGACGGATCGGTCGACCGGCTGTGGTTCGTCGGTAGCGGCGACCCGGTGCTCGCCACGAACGACTACCGGGACTTCCTCCAGTCCCAGGGTGAGACCCGCGGCGACGTGACCACGAGCCTCGAATCGCTCGCCGACAACATCGTCGACGCCGGGGTGAAGCAGATCCCGGGCGGGATCGTCGCCGACGACTCGCGCTACGACGACGAGCGCTACGTCCCGTCGTGGAAGGAGTCGTATCACACCAGCGGTGACGTCGGACCGCTCGGCGCGCTCACCGTGAACGACGGCTTCCGGAGCTGGACGAACGGAAAGGTCGTCGTCAGCGACCCGGCCGCGTACGCGGCGAGCGAGCTCACCGGGCTGCTCACGGCGCGCGGCGTGCAGGTGGGCGCGCCCACGCGCGGCACCGCGCCGGCGGACGCGACCGTGGTGGCCGAGGTCAAGTCCGCACCGCTGCGCTCTGTCGTGGGCTCGATGCTCAGCTCCAGCGACAACCTGAGCGCGGAACTGTTCACGAAGGAGCTCGGCGTACGTCCGGGACAGCCGGGCACGACCGCAGCCGGCGTGGCGGCGATCACCGCCAAGCTGCACGAGCTCGGCGTGCCGGACGGCGTCCATCTCGCGGACGGCTCCGGTCTCAGCCGCGACAACCGGGTGACGTGCCGGATCCTCGTCGCCACCCTGGGCCTCGGCGACCGGCCGGGGATGCGGGCGCTCTGGGACGGGCTCCCGGTAGCCGGAACGAACGGCACGCTCTTCAACCAGCTGGGTGACACGCCGCTCGCGGGGAAGATGCGCGGCAAGACCGGCTCGCTCGACGGCGTCAGCGGGCTCCTCGGCATGGTGGATCTCGGGCGGTCGTTGCGGTTCGCGTTCCTCGACAACGGGGACTTCTCCGAGACCAAGGCGGCCGGCCTGCGCGCCCACGCCGCCACGCTCATCGCGACGTATCCCGATGCGCCGACGGCCGACCAGCTCGTTCCCAAGCCCGCCGGGTGAGGCGTCGCTCTCCATGGACCTGGTCCTTGCATGCGGTGCGGCGGCGGACGACAATCCCGACCGAACGAGGAGCCCCGATGGATCCTGATCCGAGCGCGAGCCCCACGGAGCCTGCGAGCAGCGCCTCGCCGGCTCCTCCGCCCGCGCCCGCGTCGAGTTCCGGCTCCGGTGGTAGCCGGCGGCCACCGCCGCTCCCGCAGCTCGTCAGCGAGCTGCGCGACCTGGTCGTCACCTACGTCAAGCAGCAGACGCTCGTCCCGCTCAAACAGCTCGGTCGCTACGTCGGGTTCGGGCTGCTCGGGTCGCTCCTCCTCGGCTTCGGCGTGGTCTTCCTCGCGCTGTCCGGCCTGCCGCGCGCTCCAAACCGAGACCAACGGCACGTTCTCCGACGACTGGTCGTGGGTTCCCTACGTGATCATGGTGGTCGCGTTGATGCTCGGGCGGCGCGTTGGTGTGGCTGTTGCGCACCGCTACACGCGCCGAGAAGGAGGCACGATGACAGTCACGACCGGCAACGGGCAGTCCACCGTCACTCGGGGAGACATCGAGGCCAAGCTGCGGGAGATCCGCGGGGTCACCGACACCACGACGGAAGTGGCGCAGGACGCCGCGAAGCCGGCGCTCGTCGTCGTCGGGATCGTCGTCGTCGTCGGCGCCTTCCTGCTCGGCCGGCGTCGCGGCCGGAAGCGCAGCACGATCGTCGAGGTACGGCGGATCTGATGGCCCGCTCGAACCGCGACTACTTGATCGCCGCCGGCGCTGCGGTCGAAGCCGCCCATGTCTTCCGGCGCGGCTGGACCGCGAGGTACACCGGGCGCATCGCATCCACGGCCCTCAGGCGCGGGATGCGAAGCGGGAACCCCGGCTGGCTGTACCTCGCCGCCGCCGCGCAGGGCCTGCGCCTGCTCCAGCGCGTGGTCACTCCGAAGCCCGAGGTGTTCCAGATCAAGCTGCGGCCCGGTGAGGGCATCGAGATCCGCGAGATCCACCGCGGAAAGTAGGCCGGTAGCCTGGACCCGGTGCCCGTAGGTTGTCCTCGGTGAAGGTCCTGCTGCGCAACCCGCGCCGCGAGGTCGAGTTCCGCGGGCCCATGACGGTCACGCGGCTGCTCGACCACTTCGAGCTCAACGCCGAATCGGTGCTCGTCATCGTGGGCGACGAGCTCGTCACCCGCGACGTCCGCATCGACGACGGAGCCGAGGTCGAGATCCGGCCGGTGATCTCCGGGGGTTCCGAGTGAAGTGCCGAGTGTGCCGGGAGCCGGCAGTGATCGACGTGCGGCGCCACAATGCCGCGTTCTGCCGCGATCACTTCCTCCGCCACTGCGAGGAGCAGGTGCGGCGGGCGATCGACGGGCACCGGATGCTCACGCCGGGCGAGCGCGTGCTCGTCGCGGTGTCGGGTGGGAAGGACTCGCTCGCGCTCTGGGACCTCCTCCTCGGCCTCGGCTACGAGGCCGACGGCCTCTATCTCGGCCTCGGCATCGGCGAGTACTCCGACGAATCCACCACCTACGCGCGTGAACACGCGCGCGCCGTCGGTCGCCCGCTCATCGAGATCGACCTCGCCCGCGACTACGGCTACGACATTCCGAGCGCCGCGGCGGCCACCCGGCGCGCGCCATGCGGCGCGTGCGGGCTCTCGAAGCGCCACCTGTTCAACTCGGCCGCGCTCGAGAACGGCTACGACGTCGTGGCTACCGGGCACAACCTCGACGACGAGGCCGCGGTGCTGCTCGGCAACGTGCTGCGCTGGGACACCGCGTACCTCGGGCGTCAGCATCCGGTGTTGCCGGCCGCGCCCGGCTTCGTGCGCAAGGTGAAGCCACTCGTGCGACTCGGCGAGCGCGAGACCGCGGCGTACTGCGTGCTGCGCCGGATCGACTATCAGGTCGAGGAGTGCCCGATGGCTGCCGGCAACCGTCACCTCGGGTTCAAGGGCGTGCTGAACGCGCTCGAGGATTCCTCGCCGGGCACGAAGACCGCGTTCCTCTTCGGATTCCTCGAGCGCGGCCACGAGCGCTTCGCCCGCGATGCCGACGACGAGCGCGAGGCATTGCGGGCCTGCTCCGTCTGCGGCGCGCCTACACCCGGCGACGTGTGCGCGTTCTGCCGCCTGCGAGAGAACGCCGCCTCCGTGGCCGAACGGCAAGTGGCTCGGGTCGCGATCACGGACAGGAGGTAGGCGAGTGGCGCGGCCGTTCGCCGCCGGCGACCGCGTGCTGCTCGTCGACGCCAAGCGCCGCCGTCACCTCGTGACGCTCGCGGTCGGAGGCCAGTTCCACACGCACGCCGGCGTGCTCGAACACGACGCGCTCATCGGCGCTCCGGAGGGTTCGACCGTGCGCACCACACTCGGGTCGCGGCTCGTCGCGGTGCGACCGACGCTCGCCGAGTACGTGCTCGAGATGCCACGCGGCGCGCAGGTCATCTACCCGAAGGACCTCGGCCCGATCCTGATCCTTGCCGACGTCTTCCCCGGAGCGCAGGTGCTCGAGTCGGGCGTCGGTTCCGGCGCGCTCACCACTCGCGCTGTTCCGCGCCATCGGCCCCGCCGGTCACGTCACCGGTTACGAGATCCGCGACGACTTCGCTCGCCGCGCCCGGGCGAACGTCGCGGGCTTCCTCGGTGCCGGCACGCCCCTCACGATCGAGGTGCGCGACGTGTACGAAGGCATCGGCGCGACCGACCTCGACCGCGTGCTGCTCGATCTGCCCGAGCCCTGGCGAGTGGTCAAGCACGCCCAGGAGGCCATGCACCCCGGCGGCATCCTGCTCGCATACCTGCCCACGATCGGCCAGGTCGCCCGGCTGCGCGAGGAACTCGCCGACTCCGCGTTCGGCATGATCGAGACGCTCGAGGTACTGCAGCGCACATGGCATGTCGACGGCCAGTCGGTGCGACCCGACCACCGCATGGTCGCCCACACCGGCTTCCTGACCCACGCCCGGCTCCTCGCGCCCGGCGCGTGAACTTCCTCGACCTGCTCGTCATCGCCGCTGCGGTCGCAGCCGGCTGGGTCGGCTACCGATTGGGGTTCGTGCGGCGCGTCGCGTCATGGGCTGGGCTGCTCGCGGGTGTGGTTCTCGCGGTGGTGCTGGTCGACGACGTCGCCGAGGCACTGCGCGGCACGCCGCCGCGCACCCGACTCCTCGGCGCGCTCGCGTTCGTGTTGCTCGTCGCGACCATCGGACACGCGATCGGGTACGCGTCCGGGGGCGCGCTGCACCGACGCTTCGGACGCAGCGCGAGCCCCGCACTGCGTACCGGTGACCGTGTCGCGGGCGCGATCGTCGGCATCACCGGTGTGCTCGCGCTGATGTGGTTGCTGATCCCTGCCCTGGCGAGCTCGCCGGGCTGGCCCGCACGCGCCGTGCGCGACTCGGCGGTCGCGCGGGCGATCGACCGGATCGCGCCCGACCCGCCCTCCGAAGCCGAGACGCTCGGCCGGCTCGTCGGCGACGAGAGCTTTCCCGAGGTGTTCGACACCCTCACGTCGCCCGACGCCGGCTCGCCCCCGGAGCAGGGAATCCCACCGGAGATCGGGCGGCGCGTGAGCGGCTCGGTCGTGAAGGTCGAGGGCACCGCGTGCGACCGGGTGCAGGAGGGCACCGGATTCGTCGCCGGACCCGGACTCGTCGTGACGAACGCGCACGTCGTGGCCGGCGAGTCGCGCACGCGCATCTCCACGGAAGACGGGACGCACTTCGAGACCGAAGTGGTCGCGTTCGACCCCGACCGCGACCTCGCGGTGCTCGAGGTCACCGGTCTCGATCTGCCGGCGCTCGCCCGCGGCGATGGTCATGTCGACGACCGCGGATCGCTGTTCGGCCACCCCGAGGGTGGACCGCTGCGCGAGTCGCCGGTGCGCATCGCCGAGCAGATCGTCGCCAAGGGCACGAACATCGAGCGCACCGCGGCGACTCGGCGCGAGGTGTTCGTCCTCGCCGCGGTCACCGAGCCCGGCGACTCGGGCGCCCCGGTCGTCGATCAGACCGGCAAGGTCCTCGGCGTTCTGTTCGCCTTCGACCTCAGCCGCCCCACCACCGCGTACGCCCTCACCGACTCCGAGCTGAACGCGGTGCTCGATCCCGTGCTGTCGACTGCCCGCCGCGAGACCGTCTCGACGGGTCCCTGTCTCTCCGAATAAGGAAGCGACCCGGGCTACGTGCCCGGGTCGTTCACGTGGGGAGCGAGCTCGGTTCCCTCAGTCGACCTCGATGAAGATGCACTCGCCGGGGCACTCCTCGGCCGATTCGATCACGGCCTCCTCCATGCCCCCGGGCACGTCGGCCAGACCTTCGGCGCCACCGGGGTCGCTGAAGACCTTGTCGCCCTGCTTGACGTAGGCGAGCCCGTCGTCGAGGAGGGTGAAGACCGCCGGGGCGATCTCCTCACAGAGGCCGTCGCCGGTGCAGAGGTCCTGATCGATCCAGACCTTCATGGTGTCCTTCCGAGTGATGGGCCGGAGCAGCCGATCGAGGTCCTCAGCGTAGTTGCCGAAGGGGGATTTCTCAAGCCAAAGCAGGGGAAATCTGCGGGTCACCAAGACGTCATCGAAAGGTGGCACAGCCCTGCCGAAGTGCCGGTGTAAGGTCCGACGCGAGGCTCCCGGCGGCGTTCCTGGAGGTGACCTACGTGGCTTCAGAGCACGACCGGCGGCTGGCGGAGTACGAACGCCAAGTGGGCGACCTCCAGTCGCAGCTGAAGACGCTCGAAGAAGAGGTCGTGGTCCTGCGCCGCCGGCTCCAGGACGCCCCCAAGCGCGTGCGTACCCTCGAGGAGCGCGTCCTCGAGACGAAGGGCCAGCTCGCCCAAGCCGTCTCGCAGAACGAGCGCCTCTCCGCCACGCTCCGCGAGGCGCGCGAGCACATCGCGGCCCTGCGGGAGGAGGTCGAGAAGCTCACCATGCCGCCGTCGGCGTACGGCACCTTCCTCGGTGCCAACGACGACGGCACCGTCGACATCATGACGGCGGGCCGAAAGATGCGGGTGTCCGTGCACCCCGAAGTCGACCTCGACGGCATCCGCAGTGGCGCCGAGGTCGCGCTCAACGAGTCGTTGAACGTCGTGCTCGCGCGCGGCGCCGACGTGTCGGGTGAAGTCGTCGTGGTGAAGGAGATCATGGCGAGCGGCGCCCGCGCGCTCGTGATCGGTCGTGCCGACGAAGAGCGCGTGTGCGAGCTCTCCGAGGCGTTGATCGGCGTGAAGCTGCGCGCCGGCGACCACGTGCTGATGGATCCGCGCTCGAGCCTGCTCACCGAGCGGCTGCCGCGCCCCGAGGTCGAGGAACTCGTGCTCGAAGAGGTTCCCGACATCACGTACGCAGACGTCGGGGGACTCGACGAGCAGATCGAGCAAATCCAGGACGCAGTCGAGCTTCCGTACCTCTACGCGGAGATGTTCCTCGAGCACCGCCTGCAAGCGCCGAAGGGCATCCTCCTCTACGGTCCTCCTGGCTGCGGCAAGACGCTCATCGCGAAGGCGGTTGCCAACTCGCTCGCGCGCCGGGTCGCGGAGAAGACCGGCAACGCCGAGGCGCGCTCGTACTTCCTCAACATCAAGGGCCCCGAGCTGCTCAACAAGTACGTCGGCGAGACCGAGCGGCAGATTCGCTTGATCTTCCAGCGTGCGCGCGAGAAGTCCGAAGAGGGCAACCCGGTGATCGTGTTCTTCGACGAGATGGACTCCCTGTTCCGCACCCGCGGCACCGGGATCTCGTCCGACATCGAGAGCACGATCGTGCCGCAGCTCCTCGCCGAGATCGACGGCGTCGAGAGCCTGAAGAACGTGATCGTCATCGGCGCCTCCAACCGCGAAGATCTCATCGACCCCGCGATCCTGCGTCCGGGCCGGCTCGACGTGAAGATCAAGATCGAGCGCCCGAACGAGGAGAGCGCGAAGAAGATCTTCGCCCAGTACCTCACGCCAGATCTGCCGATCGCCGACGAAGAGACCGCACAGCACGGCGAGCCGGCAAAGGCCGTCGCGAAGATGATCGACGACGCCGTCGAGCGCATGTACTCGGTCGACGATGCCAATCGCTTCCTCGAGGTCACGTACCAGAACGGCGACAAGGAAGTCCTCTACTTCAAGGACTTCTCGTCGGGCGCCATGATCGAGAACATGGTGCGGCGCGCGAAGAAGCTGTCGATCAAGCGGCAGATCGAAGGCGGCGAGAAGGGCATCTCCACGCAGGATCTGCTCGATTCGATCCGCCAGGAGTTCCGCGAGCACGAGGATCTCCCGAACACGACGAACCCCGACGATTGGGCGAAGATCTCGGGCAAGAAGGGCGAGCGCATCGTGTTCGTCCGCACGCTCATGTCCGACGGCTCGGAAGAACATGGCGGTCGCCAGATCGAACGCGTCGGTACCGGCCAGTACCTGTAACGCCCGCGTCGGTTGCCGGGACCGGTAGGCTCGGCTCGTGGCGATCGCGAAGGTGTGCGGGATCGAGACCGAGTACGGCGTGGTGCTCCGCGGTGCAGCCGATCCGAACCCGGTGCTCGCGTCGTCGATGCTCATCAACGGCTACGTCGAGGGGCACCGCATCGGGTGGGACTTCGAGGACGAGTCGCCGGGGCGCGACGCGCGCGGGTTCGCGCGTGAAGGTGCGATGCCCCCCGAGATCGAGACGCACCTCGTCAACACCGTGCTCACCAACGGTGCTCGCTACTACGTCGACCACGCGCATCCCGAGTACTCCACCCCTGAGTGCGCGAACGCGTTGGAGCTCGTCTGCGCGGACAAGGCGGGGGAGCGCATCCTCGCCAAGTCGATGCACGCGGCGAGCCGCCTCATCGGCGCGGGCCAGGAGATCGTCGTCTACAAGAACAACTCCGACAGCAAGGGCAACTCGTACGGCACGCACGAGAACTACCTCGTCGACCGGTCTGTGCCGTTCGCGTCGCTCGTGCGCCACTTGCTGCCGTGGTTCTGCAGCCGGCAAGTGTTCACCGGCGCCGGGAAGGTCGGCGCGGAGAACGGCGCATCGGCTGTCGACTACCAGATCAGCCAGCGCGCCGATTTCTTCGAAGAGGAAGTCGGGCTCGAGACCACGCTGAAGCGCCCGATCGTGAACACGCGCGACGAGCCGCACGCCGACCCTCAGCGGTACCGGCGCCTGCATGTGATCGTCGGCGACGCGAACCTCTGTGAGGTTGCAACCTTCCTCAAAGTGGGCACTACGGCGATCGTGCTCGCGATGATCGAGGACGACTTCATCACCAAGGACCTGTCGATCATCGGTCCGGTCGCGGCGATGCGCACCGTCTCCCACGACCCCACGTGTCACGCAACCGTCGAGCTCCTCGACGGCGGTCGGCTCACGGCGGTGGAGCTGCAGTGGGAGTTCCTGCGCCTCGCGCAGAAGTACTCCGACGAGATCGGGCTCGACGCGTGCGGGGGGAGCGTCGTGGGCGCGCAGGTGCTCGCCCGGTGGGAAGCGGTGCTGACCGAGCTCGAGCGCGACCCGCTCGCGCTCGACGGCCAGCTCGACTGGGTCACGAAGTGGTCCCTCCTCCGCGCCTACGTCGAACGCGACTCGCTCGCGTGGAACGACCCGAAGTTGTCCCTCCTCGACCTCCAGTACCACGACGTGCGTCCCGATAGATCGTTGTACGAACGGCTCGTGCGGGCGGGCAAGGTCGAGCGGATGGTCACCGAGGCCGAAGTCGTCGAGGCGATCACGGTGCCGCCGTCGTCGACGCGCGCGTATTTCCGGGGCGAGTGTCTGGCACGCTGGCCCGACGCGGTGGTGGCGGCGAACTGGGACAGTGTCATCCTCGACGTAGGCTCGGATCCGTTGCGGCGGATACCGATGATGGAACCGTTGCGGGGAACGAAGGCGCACGTGGCGCCGTTGTTCGCCGAGGTGAGCAGCCCCGGCGAACTGGTGGCCCGGCTGCAGGAGTGAGTGAGAGGGAGTTGCACGATGCCCGAGCGTGAGCGGAAACAGAAACCGACACCCAAGGAGCGTGTCGACGAAGAGGTCGACGTCGCCGCGCCCGCGAAGCAGGGCGAGGAATTGAAGGAGGAGCTCGACGAGCTCCTCGACGAGATCGACTCCGTGCTAGAGGCCAACGCAGAGGAGTTCGTAAAATCGTACGTTCAGAAAGGGCGGCGAATGACGCTTATCCGACAAGACGTAGTTGTCACACCCTTTCCGTACAATTGGGGCATGAAGCGCTGCAAGAAGTGCGGTGAGTTCAAGCCGACTGACTCCGAGTTCCACCGCGCTGCTGGCATGAGGGATGGCCACCGGTCGGAATGCAAGGCTTGCCACCTGACAGCCGCAGGGCCTGGTACCAGGCGAATCGCGAAGCTGGTGATCGCGAAGGTCAAGCGTTGGCAGCAAGAGAACAAGGACGTAGCTCAACGCGTGCCACAAGGCGTACCGGAAGCGACGCAAAGCCAGGACCGCGAGGCGCACCTGCGTCGAACGTTCGGCATTGCCATCGCGACTACGAACGGCTTCTCAGCAAGCAGGGTGGCGGGTGTGCGATCTGCGGACGGCCACCCAAGAAGGCTGCACTTCACGTCGATCACGACCACGAGAGCGGCGTCGTGCGTGGGCTGCTGTGCGTCGGATGCAACAACGCACTCGGGCAGTTCAAGGACAGCTTGGATCTGCTCGCTCGCGCGTCGAGCTATCTCGTCGGCGGCCTCTTGACCATCGCAGATGTCAGCCAACTCAACAACCTTGCAGTCGAAGCGGGCGGGGGAGTTGCGGACAACGTCCGTATAGGCTCGCCCGCGATGTTCGAGTCACCCCCTCCCTCGTACGGGCCCTGGCGCGGGCCGGGATCGTCGTTCGTCGACCTCCTCCGCCAGGTCGCACCCGAGAACCTCCCGAGCGCCGGGCTCGACTCGCCCGCCACGGGGGCGGTCGAGATCGTCCACGCCACCACGGTCCTCGCGGTCCGCTACGACGGCGGCGTCGTGATGGCGGGCGACCGCCGCGCCACCGCGGGCTACTCGATCGCGAACCGCCGGGTCGAGAAGGTGTTCGCGGCCGACGACTTCTCGGGTGTCGCCATCGCCGGCGCGGCGGGGCCTGCGGTCGAGCTCGTGAAGCTCTTCCAGGTGCAGCTCGAGCACTACGAGAAGATCGAGGGCGAGATCCTCTCCCTCGAGGGCAAGGCCAACCAGCTCGGCCAGCTCGTGCGCGCCAACCTCCCGGCGGCGATGCAGGGCTTCGTCGTCGTCCCGCTCTTCGCCGGGTACGACGACCGCCGCGCGCGCGGGCGTGTCTTCAGCTACGACGCCACCGGCGGCAAGTACGAGGAAGCCGACTTCCAGACCAACGGCTCCGGAGGCGTGCACGCGCGCAACTGGATCAAGGCGGCGTGGAGCGAGGGGATGACCCGCGACGACGTCATCGACCTCGTCGCTGCGCGCGCTGTTCGCCGCCGCCGACGAAGACACGGCCACGGGCGGCCCCGACATCGTGCGCGGCATCTTCCCGACGGTGGCCGCGATCTCGGCGTCCGGCTTCGACCCGGTTGCCGACGAGGTGGTCGCCGCGCGCGCGAGCGCGCTCCTCGGCGGGCGTGAGGAGGGCGCAGGCCTATGAGCATGCCGTTCTACGTGCCGCCGGAACAGCTGATGAAGGACCGCGCCGACTACGCGCGGAAGAACATCGCGCGCGGGCGCGACCTCATCGCGTGCAGCGCGGCCGAGGGCATCGTCATCGTCACCGAGAACCAGTTCCGCACCCTCTACAAGATCAGCGAGATCTACGACCGCATCGCGTTCGGCGGCGTCGGCAAGTACAACGAGTTCGAGATGCTGCGGGTCGGAGGGGTTCGGCAGGCCGACCTGAAGGGGTACCAGTTCTCCCGCGAGGACGTGAACGCGCGTGCGCTCGCCAACGCGTACGGCCAGACGCTCGGACAGGTGTTCACGCACGAGATGAAGCCCTACGAGGTGGAGATCCTGCTCGCCGAGGTGGGCGTCACGCCCGCCGAGGACAAGCTGTACCACATCACCTACGACGGCACCGTCATGGACGAAGAGGGCTGCACCGTCCTCGGCGGGCGCGCCGAGACGCTGTCCGAGGGGCTCGGGACGCGGTTCGAGCAGGGCATGGCGTCCGACGCGGCGATCCGGCTCTGCGTGGACCTGCTCGCCGGCCCCGACGGGTCGCTCGGTCCCGACCAGCTCGAGGTCGCGATCCTCGACCGATCGCGACCGCGCCGTGCGTTCCGGCGAATCCAGGAGCCGGAGCTCGCCGAGATCCTCGCGGCTACCAGTTCCTGACGTACAAGCCGAGCACGGGCCCGAGCACCGCAACCGTCAGCAGCGCGACCGCGACCCACCATGGCCAGCGCGGCCGCGGCCGAGGTTCGACCCCTGCGTCCCACCACTCGCTCGGCGCCGCGAGCGCGGCGTCGACCTCACCGGCGAGCAGGATGTAGCGCGCGTCGTCGAGTTGCTCCTCGGGCACGTACACATCGACCCGAGCCATGTCGCCCACGGTGAGCCCGTAGACGCCGTCGAGCGCGCCGGAGAGGCGGGCGTCGATCCCGCACGACTCGAGTCGCGCCTTGAGCACACGCGCTCGGAACGCGCCGTTCACCGACGTGACCTGGGTCAGCCTCCCAGCTGGCATGCCCTGATCGTATGACGGAGCCGGACCAGTTCGAAGCAGTACCCCTCGAAGATACCGACTCGGGCGGGCGCCGCAGTAGCGTGGGCGTGTGGAACGCCGGATCTTCGGACTCGAGAACGAGTACGGGGTCACGTGCACGCTGCGCGGGCAGCGCCGCCTGAGCCCGGACGAAGTCGCCCGCTACCTGTTCCGGCGGGTCGTGTCGTGGGGCCGGTCGAGCAACGTCTTCCTCGAGAACGGCGCCCGCCTCTACCTCGACGTCGGGAGCCACCCCGAGTACGCCACTCCCGAGTGCGACTCGATCGCCGACCTCGTCGTGCACGACAAGGCGGGCGAGCGTTACCTCGAAGGTCTCGTTCGCAGCGCCGAGCAGCGGCTGCGCGAGGAAGGCATCCGGGGCGAGGTCTACCTGTTCAAGAACAACACCGATTCCGCCGGCAACTCGTACGGCTGCCACGAGAACTACCTCGTCGAGCGCGACGGCGACTTCACCAAGTTCACCGATGTGCTGATCCCGTTCCTCGTCACCCGTCAGGTCTACGCGGGCGCCGGCAAGGTGCTGCAAACGGCGCGCGGCGCGATGTACTGCGTCAGCCAGCGCGCCGAGCACATCTGGGAGGGCGTATCGAGCGCCACCACACGCTCGCGCCCGATCATCAACACACGCGACGAGCCGCACGCCGACGCCGAGCGGTTCCGACGCCTGCACGTGATCGTCGGCGACTCCAACATGAGCGAGTACACGACGTTCCTGAAGGTCGGCGCCACGTCGATCGTGCTCCGGATGCTCGAAGAAGACTCGCGCCCCTGGCGCGACCTCACCCTCGAGAACCCGATCCGTGCCATCCGCGAGATCAGCCACGACGTCACGTGCCGGCGCCGCGTGCGACTCGCGAACGGTCGTGAGCTCTCGGCCGTCGAGATGCAGTCCGAATACCTCTCGCGAGCGCACCAGTTCGCGAAGCGGCGTGGTCTGTCACCGCTCGAGGAGCGGGCGCTCGCGATGTGGGAGCACGTGATGACCCATCTCGAGAACGATCCCCTGAAGCTCTCGTCGGAGGTCGACTGGGTCATCAAGTACCACATGATCGAGGCCTACCGCGAGAAGCACGACCTCCCACTCACGCACCCGCGCGTCGTGCTCCTCGACCTCGCGTACCACGATGTCACGCGGTCGCGTTCGCTCTTCTACCTGCTCCAGCGGCGCGGTCTCGTCGAGCGCACTGCCACCGACGAGGACATCGACGAAGCGATGATCACGCCGCCGCAGACCACACGCGCACGGCTGCGAGGTGCGTTCATCAAGCGGGCGAAGGAGCGCAAACGCGACTTCACCGTGGACTGGGTACACCTCAAGCTGAACGACCAGGCGCAGCGGACCGTGCTGTGCAAGGACCCGTTCAAGGCGCGCGACGACCGCGTCGAGCGTCTGATCGCCAGTCTCTAGGTCGGCCCGCGCGCGGATGCCGTCGTTTCGAACCGGCAAGGTCGTGCGGCTGCTCGAGGAACGCCCCGGCCTCCAGCGCGTCGAAGTCGACCTCGGTGACGGCCCCGAGCGCGCGTACGCGCTCCCGCAGCTGACGGGCCCGGTCTCGGTGGGCGACCGCGTCGTCGTGAACACCACCGCGGTCGAGCTCGGGCTCGGCACGGGCGGCTGGCACGTCGTGCACTGGGACCTCGCACGCGACGAGTGGCACGAGCGCGGCCCCGGTCACGTCATCAAGGGCCGCTACACCAGCATCCAGAGCGACGTGGGGAGCGCCGAGGAGGACCTCGAGTCGCTCGCCGAAGTGGACTCGATCGACGGCATGCCGGTGGTCGCGGCCGCGCTGCACAGCCAGGTGCCCGCAGTCGCGGCCGCGTTCAAGGATCGCCTGCCCGGCGCCCGCCTCGCCTACGTGATGACCGACGGCGCCGGCTTGCCACTGGCACTGTCGGATCTCGTCGCCGCGCTGTGCGAGCGCGGGCTCCTCGACGCGACCGTCACGTGCGGCCACGCGTTCGGTGGCGACTACGAAGCTGTCTCCGTCTACTCCGCGCTCGCGGTGGCGCGACACGCAGCCCTTGCGGACGCGGCGGTGGTGGCAATGGGGCCCGGCATCGTCGGGACCAACACCCGACTCGGGTTCAGTGGCATGGAGGTGGGCACGATCCTCGATGCCGCGCACGCCCTCGGGGGGGTTCCGATCGCATGCCTGCGCGTGTCGTTCGCCGACGAGCGCCCGCGTCACTACGGACTGTCCCATCACACGGCGACCGCGCTCCGACTCGCCACGCACGAACGCGTGCTGGTCGCCGTGCCGAAGCTCGAGGAACCCGAGCAGGCGGCGCGCCTCGAGGCCGATCTCGATGCCGCGGGCATCTCCGGCAGGCACGAGCTCGTGGAGGTCGACGCGCCTGACGTCCTGGAGCTCCTCGCCGAGCACGATCTCCGCGTGCAATCGATGGGGCGTCCAGCGCACGACGACCCCGCGCTGTTCCAGGCGGCCGCGGCCGCGGGCGCGTTGGCCGCGACGCACGTCGATGGTTGACCCGCTCGATGGCTGATCGGCTCGAGCGGCTCGTCAACCTCACGGCCACGCTGCTCGACACCCGTCGCCCCCTCACGCTCGACGAGCTCGCCGAACGAGTCGAGCCGCGGTACCCGGACGAGAAGGGCGCACGCCGTCGCCAGTTCGAGCGCGACAAGGAGACACTGCGCGAGCTCGGCGTTCCCATCAGCGTGGAGGCGGTCGACGGCATCGGCGCGGACCAGGCCTACCGGATCAACCCGAAGGACTATTACCTCGGCGAACTCTCGCTGACCGATGCCGAGCTCGCCGCGCTGCATCTCGCGGTGAGCGCGGTCCGACTCGTCGGCGGGTATGGCCGCGAGGGTCTCGCCAAGCTCGGAGGGCTCGCGGGGGAGGGCGTGACCGAGGCGATGGCCGAAGTCGCCGTCACGCCGGTCGTCGCCACGCTCTTCGACGCAGTGAGCCGCCGCGCTGCGATCACGTTCGAGTACCGCGGTGAGCCCCGGAGCCTCGAACCGTACGGCGTGGTGCTGCGGTGGGGCCACTGGTACGTGGTCGGCCACGACCTCGCACGTGACGCGCCGCGCGCGTTCCGCATCGACCGCATCGACGGCGATCCCGAGGTCGGTTCGCCCTTGTCGTTCGAGCCGCCCCCGGGCATCGATCCCGCGCGGTTCGTGCGCGACGACCCGCTCACGTATGGCGAGGACCGTCCGGTGGAGGCGCGGGTCCTCGTCGACGCGTCACGCGCGGGGTGGGTCGTCGAGCAGCTCGGGCAGGAAGCGGTCGTCGACCGCCGTGACGACGGCGCCGTGGAAGTCGCGCTGCCGGTCGTGAACCGCGGCGCGTTCCGCTCGTGGGTGCTCGATCTCCTCGATCACGCCGAAGTCCTCGGCCCCGACGAGCTCCGCGACGATCTGATCGCGTGGCTCCAGGCAGTCGTGAACGGACGGGTGTCCTGAGCCCGCGCCCACTCGTCGGACCGCGTCTTCGGCGTGTGCTGGCGCTGGTGCCGTACGTGCTCGCGCACCCGGGTGTCACGATCACCGAGCTCGCGGACCGCTTCGAGGTATCGGAGGGCGAGCTCGAACGCGACCTCGAGCTATTGCCACTCTGTGGTCTCCCCCCGTACACCGCCGACCGCTTGATCGACGTGTGGGTGGTCGACGGCGCGGTGGAGATCCGGCTCGCCGAGTACTTCGAGCGCCCGCTGCGGCTCACGCCGGCCGAAGGCCTCGCCCTCCTCGCCGCCGGCCGGGGGCTGCTGTCGGTCCCGGGATCCGACACACACGGACCGCTCGCGACCGCCCTCGGCAAGCTCGAGGATGCGCTCGACGCGCGCGGTCGCCTCGCCGTCGACGTCGGCGGGAGCGATCACCTCGAAGAGCTCCAGGCCGCCGCCGCGGCCTCCGAGCAGGTCGAAATCGACTACTACTCGTTCGCACGAGACGAGATGACGACCCGCGTGGTCGACCCGTGGCGCGTGTTCCACGCGTTCGGCGCGTGGTATCTCGCAGCTTGGTGCCACCGCGCGTCGGCCGAGCGCCTCTTCCGGGTCGACCGTGTGCGCTCGGTCCGCTCCACCGGCCGGCACTTCGATGCGGCGGACCGCGGTGCCGACATGCCGGACCTCGTGTACCGCCCGCGACCCGAAGACCTGCGCGTCACGCTCCGGCTGGCTCCCAGCGCCGACTGGGTGGTGGAGAGCTACCCCCACGAGGCAGCAGAACAGCTCGACGACGGCTCGTGGCAGGTCGTGCTCGCGGTCAGCGAACCGGCGTGGCTCGAGCGCCTCCTCCTCTCGCTCGGTCCCGACGCCACCGTCGCCGGACCCGAGGAGGCCGCCGACATCGCACCCGATGCCGCCGCCCGCATCCTCACGCGCTACCGGTAGAGACGAGGTCGACGCCCGTTCGCCAGTCACGGCGGCTCCCGCTTCCCGCCCCGCGTCCGGAATGGGTACAGCCACGTGCGAGGATGTGGGGGTGGAGCAGCGCCCATGACCGAGGAAGCGGTGGACACGGTGGAGACGAGCATCGAACCGCTCCTGGGCGCCGCGGGTGGTGGTGGGAACGGCAGCGACAGCGCCCCTCCGCCCGGTGACGACCACGAGGAACCCGTTGCTCGTGGCGGCAAGAAGGGCATCAACCGCACGGTCATCGAGTGGGTTGTGCTCGTCGTCGCCGCGATCCTCATCGCGCTCGTCATCAAGCAGTTCCTCTTCCAGGCGTTCTACATCCCGTCACGCTCGATGGTCCCCACGCTCGAGGTCGGCGACCGTGTGCTGGTCAACAAGTTGAGCTACGACCTTCACGACGTCAACCGCGGCGACATCGTGGTGTTCCGCGCCGAACCGAACCTCGACTGGCAGCGCGCCGGAATCGACGATCTGGTGAAACGCGTGATCGCGCTCCCCGGTGAAACCCTCACGCAGTGCCAGCCGGGACGCGTCTGCATCGACGGCAGGCTCCTGACGGAGAACTACCTGCCGAAAGGGACGTCGACGGATCTGTACCACGGCACCCTCGACGCGGACGGGAAGCCCGACTCGAAGATGCACGGGTGCGCCGCCAACAGTCCCAAAGGGGGCTGCACCGTGCCTCCCGGCGAGTACTTCGTGATGGGCGACAACCGGAGCGAGTCGTCAGACGCCCGCGACCATGGTCCGATCAAGGGCTCGAGCATCGTGGGCCGCGTCTTCGTGCGTATCTGGCCCCTGAACCGCCTCGGTTTCTTGTAGTTCCGCGGTGGGTCACTCGCCCCATTCGGCGACCGTGGCCACCATTCGGTCGACGTAGTCGGAGTACACCGCGTCCATTCCCATCGCCAGCATCGCGCGCAGGTGTCGGACTTCTTGGACGTCCCACGCGAAGGTGAGCACGTCGAATCGGTGGTAGAGCTGGACCAACCCCGCCGTCCAGTCGGTGTGGTGCATGTTGCACGCGGCGATGCCACCTTCCGCGAGACGGGCCGCGTGACGCTCCACCGACCCGGCGATCCGTCCCCGGCGTGTCGAGTGCACGAGGTGTGCTCCGGCGGCGTGGCTCCCCAGCTCGACGAGCGTCTCGATCGCGCCCGCGCAGAGCCAGAGCCGGCTCGTGGCGGCGGCCGCGTCCGCGACCTCCAGGACGGGCAGACGCGCGGCCGGATCGTAGAGGTCGAGCGAGAGCTCGTAGTCGGTGCCGAGCTCGGCGTAGAGATCGGCGAGGCGGGGCACGTCGAGGGCACCGAGCTCCTCGGCCGTCGACTGGTCGACTCGGCGCCGGCGCAGGGATCCCTGCCGCGCGACCGCGTCGTGAACCAGCACGACTTCGCCGTCGGCGGTGAGGCGGGCGTCCGACTCGAGACCCGTGGCGCCGTGCGCGAGGGCGTGGCGAAACAGCGTCAGCGTGTTCTCGGGACCGTCGGCGCGCCCGCCTCGATGGGCGAAGGTGATGGGCCGCACGTGACCATCCTTGCCCATTCCCCGTGGCCGCTTGGTGTCCTCAGTCACTCCGGGGGGCCCCTTCGGAACCGTGGACTCCCTCAAGTGCGTTTCCCGGCGTGCCGAAGTCCTTGGACAGCAGTGCTCCGAGACGACTTGGCCGCGACGACTGGGAGGTGGGCCAGCATGACGACCGTCCGAGCCCAATGCCCGGCGTGCGGAGACGTGAAGCTCCAGATCGACGACCTCACCGTCCGCGTGTGCGTCGACGAGGCCACGCCGGGTGCCTACCGATTCCGGTGTCCGATCTGCGACGAGACCGTGCATCGAACCGCCAACGCGAGGATCGTCGACCTCCTCGTGTCCGCGGGGGCACCGCACGAGCTCTGGCGGTGGCCCGCCGAGCTCGCCGAACGACCCGACGGCCCGGCGCTCACGCCCGACGACCTGCTCGACCTGCACGTGCTGCTGGCCGACGACGGCTGGTTCGACGAGCTCGTGGCCTTGGTGCGCCGAACGACCCCGGAGTAGCATCCCGCCATGGCCGTATGGGTGGTCGTCGGTGTCATCGGGGTAGGGGCAATTGCCGCGGCGCTGGCTTCCCGACGCCACGCCGCCGACGTCGAGCCCACCGTTCGAGAGTTCGCCGAGTTCCGCGACGCGCTCTCGCAGCAGGTGGCCGGAGTCCGTACCGACACGCGCACGACCCGGCGCCATGCCGAGCGGGCCCAGGACGCGCACCTCGGCGACTCCGACGCCTGAGTCGTTCGTCGCTCGCTGCTCGGCGGATCTGAGCGCTGCGGCCGGTCGCCAACCATGCGCGCCTTCCGCGACGAAGAGGCGGCAGTAGGCTGAGCAGCGGCTCAGCCCGGCGGAAAGGATCCCGATGCCCTCGCTCGGCCCGGCCGAGATCCTGGTGATCCTCGTGGTCGCGTTGCTCGTCTTCGGTCCCAACAAGATGCCCGAGATCGGCCGTCAGCTCGCACGTGGTCTCCGCGAGTTCCGCAGGATCCAACAGCACCTGAGCAGCGAGCTGCAGAGCGTCGTCTCCGAGCTCGACCTGGACGCGACCAGTCCGGACCCCACCCCCGGTGGCGACCCGGCGCCGACCCTGCCGCCCAAGGACACCGCGCCGGAGGACACCTCCGTGTCCCCAACCGACGACGATGCCACGACGACTCGCACGACCAGCGGCGGGACCCCGCCGTCGCCACCCACGGAACCCGCCTGACCCCGCACCGTGCGGCGCCGGCGTACCAGCCCCGACGGCCGGATGCCCGATGGCCGGATGCCCGACGGCCGGATGACGGTCGTCGAGCACCTGACCGAACTGCGATCGCGGCTCATGATCTCGCTGATCGCGCTGGCCGTCGGCGCAACCGTCTGCTTCATCTTCGCTCCGCAGATCATCTCCTTCCTGGTGCAGTTCTACCGGGATGCCACCGCCGGCAAACGGAACGCCCTCATCTTCACCGGGCCGCTCGACGCCTTTGCCACGCGTCTCAAGATCGCGACCTACGGCGGCATCGTGCTCGCCTCGCCCGTGTGGCTCTGGGAGCTGTGGCGCTTCATCACCCCTGGGCTCAACCCGACCGAGAAGCGCTACGCCGTCCCGTTCCTCTTCGCGTCGTTGTTCCTGTTCGCGTGCGGGGCCGTGGTCGCGCTGCTCACCCTCGAGCCGGCGCTGCACTTCCTGCTGACCATCGGTGGATCCGACCTCCAGCCGCTGCTCACCGCCGACAAGTACATCTCGCTCGTCTCGCTGATGATCGTCGCCTTCGGGATCTCGTTCGAGTTTCCCGTGGTGCTCGTGTTCCTGCTGATCGCCCGCGTGCTCACCACCGCGCAGCTGCGAAGCTGGCGCCGGTACGCGGCCGTGATCATCGTGACCTTCGCGGCCGTGATCACGCCGAGCCAGGATCCCTACTCACTGTTCGCGATGGCGATACCCATGTACGTGTTCTACGAGGCGTCAATCCTGATCGGGAGGATCCTGAAGCGATGAGTCCCCCTCGACGACGCAGCACGTACAAGGCGCCCCGGAACCGTCGGGAGGTCACCGTCGCGGTGCTGTCCTCGCTTGCGATCATCGTGGTCACCGCGGTGCTGGTCTGGGTCCTGCGGCCGAACAAGGACTCCGGGGCCGCCGCCGATCGCGACCACCCCCGTGACCACGACCGTGCCGACGCCCACGACGGTCGCGCCGGTCACCACGGCGGCGCCCGCCGATACCACGCCTTCTTCCGACAGCACACCGGCAAGACTCCCTGAGGTCGGCAGCGTCCCGGTGACACCGCCCGACGATCTCCGGAAGCGGTTCGAGGCGACGCGGGGCTTCCCGCTGGACCCCTTCCAGCGGCGGGCGCTCGACGCGCTCGACGCCGGCGAGCACGTGCTGGTGGCCGCGCCCACCGGGTCGGGCAAGACGGTCGTCGCCGAGTACGCGGTGGAGCGGGCGCTGGCGGCCGGGGCGAAGGCCTTCTACACGACGCCGCTCAAGGCGCTCTCGAACCAGAAGTACACCGACCTCGTCCGCGTGCACGGCATCGAGTCGCGTCGGGCTCCTCACCGGCGACAACTCGGTCAACGGCGACGCGCCGATCGTCGTCATGACGACCGAAGTGCTCCGCAACATGATCTACGCGGCGTCGCCGGCGCTCGACGGGCTGCGCTCGGTCGTGCTCGACGAGGTGCACTACCTCCAGGATCGCTACCGCGGGCCGGTGTGGGAAGAGGTGATCGTGCACCTCGACTCGTCGGTCGAGCTCGTGTGCCTGTCGGCCACCGTGTCGAACGCCGAGGAAGTGGTCGCGCTGGATCGAGACCGTGCGCGGCCCGACGGCCGCGGTCATCGAGGAGCACCGTCCGGTGACCCTCGAGCACCGCTACCTGGTGGGGGAGCGCGGCCGGGACACGCTCCACCTGCTGCCGACGTTCATCACCCAGCACGGCCAGCTCCGTGCCGAACCCGGACGCCGCGAAGCTCGACGCCCGTGCGTCGCGTCACGCCGGCCACCGTGGCCGCCCGCGCACGTCGCTGCGCACGCCCGGTCGCGTCGAGACGGTCGACCGGCTCGACGCCGAGGAGCATGCTCCCCGCGATCGTGTTCGTCTTCAGCCGGGCGGGCTGCGACCAGGCCGTCCAGCAGTGCCTCGCCGCCGGGCTCCGCCTCACCGACCCGGCCGAGCGTGCGCAGATCCGCGCGATCGCGGAGGAGAAGACCCAGTCGCTCGCCGACGCCGACCTCGACGTCCTGCGCTACGACGAGCTGGCTCGCCGGGCTCGAGGCCGGGTTCGCCGCGCACCACGCGGGAATGGTGCCGCCGATGAAGGAGGCCGTGGAGGAGGCGTTCGCGGTCGGGTCTCGCGAAGGTGGTGTTCGCGACGGAGACGCTCGCGCTCGGCATCAACATGCCGGCTCGGTCGGTGGTGATCGAGAAGGTCTCGAAGTTCACCGGCGAGCGCCACGAGTTCCTCACGCCCGGCGAGTACACCCAGCTCACCGGCCGGGCCGGCCGCCGCGGCATCGACGAGCGTCGGGTACGCGATCGTCTGCTGGAGCCCGTTCGTGCCCTTCGAACAGGTCGCGTCGCTCGCGTCGCGGCGGCACCGACGCGCTGCGGTCGTCGTTCCGGCCCACGTACAACATGGCGGCGAACCTCGTGCGCCGCTACTCGCAGTTCGAGGCGCACCATCTCCTCAACCTCTCGTTCGCGCAGTTCCACGCCGACCGCGACGTGGTCGCGCTCGAACGGCAGCTCGACCGCAGTCGTCAGATGCTCGAGCGCCGCCGCGCCGCCGCGCAGAGCGAGCAGGGCGACGTCGACGAGTACCGGCGCCTCCAGAGCGCGCTCGACACCGCCCGGAAGAATCGCGGCGGCGCACGGCGGGTCGCCGAGGCAATCGACGCGCTCCGGCCCGGCGACGTCATCGTGGCCCGGCGCTACGGCGGTCGGGTCGTCGTGCTGAGCCACGAGCACCGGCGGAGCGGCTCGCCGCGCATCGTCGGGCTCAGCGCCGAATCGCCAGGTCGTGCGGCTCGGAGCCGACGACTTCGAGACACCGCCGCGCCGTGCGGCCACGATCCAGCTTCCCGACCCGCTTCGCGCCGCGCAACCCGGCGTTCCGACGACAGGCGGCCGAGCGGCTGCGGCACGCGACGCTCCACGAGGACGGCCGGTCCCGGCGCGCCGACGCCCACATCACCGAGCTCGAGCAGACACTCGCCGAACCACCCGGCTGCCCGCGATCCCGAGCTCGACGCCCGGCTGCGCGCGTCGGAGGCGATCGAACGGCTCGAACGCGACGTGAACCGGCTCGAACGCCGCGTGCGCGGTCGGAGCGAGAGCCTGGCGCGTCAGTTCGACCGCGTGCTGCGCGTGCTCGAAGCGTGGGGATACGTCGACGGCTGGGCGCTCACTCCGGCGGGCGAGCAGCTGGCGCGCGTCTACACCGAGACCGACCTGCTCGTCACCGAAGCGATCAGCGAAGGCCTGCTCGACGGACTGCAGCCGCCGGAGCTCGCGGCGGTCGTGTCGTGCTTCACGTACGAGCGCCGCGGCCCCGACGGGCAGCTACCGATGCCGCCGGCGCGCTGGCCGACCAAGACCGTCGCGCAGCGCGCGCGGGCACTCGAGCGGATCGCGTCGGAGCTCAACGCCAACGAGGACGACGCCGGTCTGCCGGAGACCCGCGCTCCCGATCCGGGCTTCACGCCCTACCTGTACGACTGGGCCGCCGGCGACGCGCTCGCCGACGTCCTCGACGACGACGAGATGACGGGTGGCGACTTCGTGCGCAACGTCAAGCAGTGCATCGACCTGCTCCGTCAGATCGCCGACGTCGCATCCGACGATGACACCCGGGCGTGGGCCCGGGACGCCGCCGACGCGTGCCACCGAGGTGTCGTGACCGCGTCGGGCGTGGCCGGGTGAGCATCGAGAAGGGAAGCCCTGGGGGCGTCCGGCGGCCGGGCCCGCCGATCTCGATGTCGAGGGTGGTGACGACGCGCTCGGCGAGCGCGGTGGCCGCGCATCCTCACGCGCGGATCGTCGTTTGCTCCCGTGCCAGGCTCCGACTTCGCGCGCGCGATCGGGCTCTCCGATTCGGACGAACGAGCTCCGCACCCGGTACCACGGAGTTGCCGTGCGACGCGTTGCGCGTCGAGATCGACGGTCGTGAGCTGCTCGCGGTGAACATGGTGGTGCTCGGCGTGCCACCCGATCGGCAGCGATGGTCGAGCGGCACGTCGCACGTCGTCGTGCGGGATCGACGACCGCGTCGTGCACGACGGCCGCGCGGTCGCGGTGGTGGTCGCGAGCGGGCAGTACCTGCGCGGCGAACGATGTCGTGCCACGTGGCCATCCGGGTGACGGCCGCGTCGAGGTGCAGGTGTACTCGCTCGCGCGTCGGCGAGCGCGCCGCGATGCGCGCAGCGACTGCCGCTCGGCGTGCATCTGCCGCACCCGCGGATCCGGTCGGCGTCCGGCCGGCGGGTCGAGATCGAGACTGTCGGCTCTCCGTTCGGGCACGGAGCCGGCGCGCAGCTCGGGTCGAGGTCGACGGCGTGTCCGCCACGCCGGCCCGCGCGAAGTCGACGGTGGCAGTGGTCCCGGCGGCCTTTACGCTGCTGGTGTAGTCCGCCGACGGACTCGGGTCCGCGAAGCGGCGTCGGGCCGCCGATACCATCGCCGGTCCGTGGCGCCGGCAGCGAGCGTGAGCCAGCCGGGTATCCCGGCGAGCCGCGAGCGACACATGGTGACGGAGGCGGAGGCAGTGGGCGTGTACCCCGTGGAGCAGTTCACCGACGACGAGGAAGCCATCCTCCGGCCGTACTTCACCAACCTCGATCGCCCGGTGTTCGGCGTGGTGAACCTCCCCGAGGTGGTGAAGGGCGCCCTGTTCGCCCGGTACTCGCGCAGCCCGAAGAGCCTCCGCCGGCTGTTCCTCGACGAGTTCGTCGCCGACCTCGACCTCACCGGCGATCTCACGGTCGACGCCACCGTCGGGCTGAAGCGCGCCGAGGCGCTCTACGAGCGGGTCTTCCTCGAATACGGCGACGACTCGGTCGCGCAGCTCGGTGGCGTGCATCTCGCGTGCGAGCAGGCGTCGAACATGCTCACGAAGATCCTCGAGTGGGGTCGCGTGATGTCGTACATGGAGCAGTCCACGCGCTACATCCCCTACGACGGCAAGCTCGGCGGACGCTACCGCTACTACCGCGACCGTGCCGTGCTGGCCGATCCGACCCTCGCGTGGCGCTACATCGCCGATCTCGACGCGCTCTTCGACACGTACACGGGCATGCTGCCGAAGCTCCTCGACTGGGCACGCGAGCGCTACCCGAAGGATCGCCGCCGACTCCGACTTCGCCTACAAGCAGAGCATCCGCGCGAAGGCGTGCGACGCCGCGCGTGGCATCCTGCCCGGCCGCCACGTTGTCGAACGTCGGCGTCTACGGCAGCGGCCAGGCCTTCGAGGCGCTGCTGCTCCGCATGCGCGCGCACCCGCTGCCCGAGGCACGCGACGTACGCCGACGATGATGCTCGAGGAGCTGCGCAAGGTCATCCCGTCGTTCGTCGCGCGCGTCGACCGCGCCGATCGTGGCGTGGTGTGGAGCGCGTACCTCGCCGAGACGCGGACCGAGACGTCGGAGCTCGTCCACCGCCTCTTCGGCGCCGCCAGTTCCCGAGCCGCGCCCGTCGGTGACGCTCACCGACTTCGATCCCGACGCCGAGGACAAGCTCCTCGCCGCCATCTGCTACCCCCACACCCAGCTCCCCGACGACCAGATCCTGGCGCGGGTGCGGATGCTCGGCGAGGGCGAGCGGGTCGAGTTGCTCCGCGCCTACGTCGGGGAGCGGGAGAACCGGCGTCACCGCCCCGGCCGCGCGTTCGAGCGGGTCGACTACCGCTTCGACATCGTCGCCGACTACGGCGCGTTCCGCGACCTGCAACGCCACCGGATGCTCACCATCGAGTGGCAACCGCTCTGCACGCTGCACGGCTACGACGTGCCCGAGGCGATCGACGAAGCAGGACTCCGCGACGAGTTCGACGACGCGATGGCGCGCTCGGCCGTCCTCTACGACGCGCTCGCCGACCCGTTCCCCGAGCAGGCGTCGTACGCGGTGTCGCTCGCGTACCGGATCCGTTTCGCGATGCAGATGAACGCGCGCGAGGCGATGCACCTGCTCGAGCTCCGCACCATGCCGTCGGGCCATCCCGCGTACCGGCAGGTCGCGCAGGAGATGCACCGTCTCATCGCCGAGCAGGCAGGCCACCGTGCGATCGCCGCACGCGATGTCGCACGTCGACCACACCACCTACGAGCTCGAGCGTCTCGCGGCCGAACGCGCCGCAGACGCCCGCCGCACCGCCGACCCCGTCTGATGACGCCTCCGGCTGACGGTGCCGACGAAAAAAGTTTCGTCCGCTCTGACCAGGGTCGACGCGCGTCGGTGCAGGTCACGGTGTCGGCGCGAAGGCGGCGTACGGCTTGACAGGGACCCCCTCGCTTCGGGCGTACTAAGGCGTCCTTGCCGGCCCGGGTCGTGGGTCTCCCGCAGCACTTGGAGCAGGAGCGTCGGGGGTTCAGGAGACCAAGTAGAGAACGCTGGAATAACCCGCCTGCACGGCTAGGTCGGGCCAAACAGTGGCCCCAACGGTCTCCTGGACCCCCACCTTTCTCGGCAACGCGTCGCAGCCGCCGCGCCTGCGATCCGCGCCATCCCTGCGGCGCCCGCTTCGTAGGTCTCCGGGGAATAGCCCCGCGTGCGTCCGCGGTTTGGTGCGCGACGCACCCAGATGCCGGTGTAAAGTCCGCGCCCCTCGACCCCCAAAAGAGACCATGAGCGACGACGACTTCGAAGAGACACCCGAGATAGAACTCGACGAGGAAGACGCTCGACGACGAGGACCTCGAGCGCCGACGTGCTCGACGTCGATCTCGACGTCACCTCGACGATGTCGTGTTGCTCGACGACGAGGACGTCGACGACGTCGACGCTCGTTCCCGAGGTTCCGGTAGCAGTCGTCACCGACGACACCGACGAGCCACCACCGAGACCGAGACCGCCGAGGACGAGGAAGACGACGTCGTCGACCTCGACGAGGAGCTGCATCCCGACGACGTCGAGGAGCCGCTCGACGTCCTCCTCCAGGAGCGCACGGCCAGCGCCACGCTCGAGGACGACGAAGAAGAACTCGAGGACGAAGAGATCGATGTCGATGAACGGGGGGATGGGTCCACCACGCGTATCGTCCCCCGTCGCGCCGACGAGTTCCTCTGCCAGTCGTGCTTCCTCGTCCTCCCGCTCCGACGTCTTGCCGACAAGGAACGTCAGTACTGCGACGACTGCGCCTGAGCTGACGCAGCGCGAGCGTTCCGCTGGGGCGCACCTCGGCGTCGCGCTCGCGGCGGGTGCTGCTCGGCGGGGTTCTGTTTTCCGCCCGTTCGAACTCGGCCCGGTCATCGTCGTCGCGCTCGCGGCATTGTTCTGGACGTGGCGCGACGCGCGCCCGATCCACGCCGCGCTCTACGGCTTCGCGTTCGGCGTGGGCTGCTACGGCGTCGTCCTCGAGTGGGTTCGCTACTTCGGTGTGGTCGCGATCGTCCCGTTCGTCGCTGGCGATGGCCGTCGTCGTCGCGGTCGATCGGATGCATCGTCGCCGGCTTCGCGCGCCGCGGGATCGCGTCGCCGTTGCTCACCGCGTCGGCCTGGGTCGTCCTCGAAGCGTTCGCGGCCGCGTGCCGCTCGGCGGATTCGCGTGGGCCGACGTCGGCATCGCGTTGCACGACCTCTCGCCGGCTCGCGCGCTGGCGAGCTTCGGGGGCGTGCCGTTGGTGAGCTTCGTGACGTGTCGCGCTGGCGGGCTTCCTCCTCGACCTCGTGCTCTCGCGTGCGCGCGCATCGAGCGGCGTGCGCTTGGCGCTGGCGTCGGCCGGCGCTCGTCGCCATCCTCGTGGTGGCGCTCCTCGCCGACGTGACGCGGTACGAACCCACCGAGACCGGGCGGCTGCGCGTCGCGATGCTCCAGGGCGACGACCAGGAGCTGTCGCTGGCGGGTCAGCAACAGCAGTCGCTCACCGCCGACCACCTCGCGCTCGCCGACCAGCTGCACGGCCACTACGACCTGATCGTCTTCCCCGAGGGCGCGCTCGACGTCGACCCCGATCTCGACCCCAACCTCCGCGCCCGGCTCACCGAGATCGCCGAGGAGCACGGCGTCGAGCATCCTGGTGAACGCGCGCACTCCCGCCGGGAACGGCGAGGACTACAACTCGAACATCATGTACGGCCCGAACGGCAAGCGCCAGGGCATCTACTCGAAGCAGCACCTCGTCCCGTTCGGCGAGTACGTCCCGTGGCGCGACGCGCTCGGCTTCATCAGCGAGCTGCGCCAGATCCCGTACGACTTCAAGGCCGGCGACAAGACGGTCGTGTTCCCGGCGGGCGGCCACAAGATCGGCAGCGTGATCTGCTTCGAGTCGGCGTTCGGCCCGCTCGTCCGCGACTTCGTGCGCAAGGGTGCGGAGGTGATCGTGGTGAGCACCAACAACCGCTCGTACCACCGCTCGGGCAACTCCGAGCAGCACCTCGCGAACAGTCAGATGCGGGCGGCGGAGACCGCGCGCCCGGTGCTCCAGGCGTCGGTGTCCGGCATCAGCGCGGTGATCGATCCCGACGGCACGCGTGCACGACACGACCGAACCTGTTCGAGCAGGCGATCGTGCGACCACGATCACGACCACGACGGGCGAGACGCCCTACGTGCGCTTCGGCGACTGGATCGTGCTGCTCTCGTCGCTCGCGCTTGGTGGGCGCGGCCGTGGCCGGCGTTCCGACGGGTCAGAAGTCGGCGAGCAGCTTGATCGCGGCGATCAGACCCGACCACGACGATCACGCCGCGGAGCAACGGTGCCGGCATCCGCCGTCCGAAATGGGCGCCGAACTGCGCACCCGCGATCGATCCGACCGCGATCGAGCGCGGCAACGTCCCACGCCACGTCGGCCGCGAACACGAAGACGAGCGCGGCCACGCCGTTGGCGATCGCGGCGAGCACGTTCTTCACGCCGTTGAGCCGCTGCAGGTCGTCGGCGATGAAGATCCCGAGCAGCGAGAGCAGGATCACGCCCTGCGCGGCGCCGAAGTAGCCGCCGTAGATGCCGGTGAGCGAGGACGAGGCCCCAGAGCACCGCACCGCCGTGCTCGACCACCTTCGTGCGCCGGGCCGCGACCATCGCGCTCGAGCCGGGGTTGGGCGATCACGAGGGCGCACGCGATCAGGATCAGCACCGGCACCACGTCGTCGAACACCGAGCTCGGCAGCGTGAGGAGCAGCACCGCGCCGGTGAGCCCGCCGACGAAGGATCCGCCACCGAGGACCGTCGCCCGCCGCTGCTGACCTTGGAGCTCGCGCCGGTAGCCGAACGCGCCGCTGATCGAGCCGAACACGAGCCCGACGGTGTTGCTCACGTTGGCGACGACCGGCGAGTAGCCGATGGCCAGCAGCGTGGGGAAGGTCACGAGCGAGCCGGAGCCCACGATGGTGTTGATCGAGCCCGCGAAGAAGCCGACGGCGAGGACGAGGAGCGCCTCGAGGACCGACATGTGCTCGGCACCGTAGACTGACCGCCGTGCCCGACGAGAAGCCACCAATCGACCGCGCGCTCGACCTCTTCGTGTACGCACCCGTCGGCATGGCGCTCTACGTACGCGACATGTTCCCGAGCATGATGGGCATCTTCGTGTCGCGCGGGAAACGCGAAGTGAAGTCGCACCTGCGCGGCCACGAAGCGCCCACGCCGCCGGTGCCGCCGGTGCCGATGCCCGACGTCGCCGACATCCGGCGCAAGGTGGGCGACAGCATCGGCCTCGCGCGCGGTGTCGCCGGTGGCGGCATCGGACTCGCGCGCGACGTCACCGGCACCGCGCTGCAGGGATTGATGTCGTTCCGCAACGGCAGTGCCCCAGACGACGGCTGACGAACACCGACCGCGTGGCACCCCGATCCCGATGCGCCGCCTCGCGTCGGCGTTCACCTCACCCGCGTCCGCCCCGTGGCCGACCGCGCGGCCGCGGCCGAGCAGCAGCCGCGCCGCCGGTCGAGGAGCTCCCGATTCCCGACTACGACGAGCTCTCGGCGTCGCAGGTGATCGAGCGGCTCGAAGGCCTCGACGCCGATTCGCTCGAAGCGATCCGCGCGTACGAGGCCGAGCCACCGTGGGCGCAACACGATCCTCGGCAAGATCGCGCAGCTCACCTGACGTGGAAGCCAGCCGGCCCGCCGGCGAGCACGACATCGCGCGCATCGTCGAACTCGCCGTCGTCATGCGCGCCGAGTTGTCGGTGATGAAGGGCGGCAGCGCTCTGGTTGCAGCGCGAAGCGTGGCCCGAGCCGCTCGACGACTCGTACCGCGCCCTGCTCGAGCGCGACGACGCGCTCGTCGTCGTCGGCACCATCGACGACGTCGTGCTCGGCTTCGGCGCGGCATTGGTCGAACAGCTGCGATCGGGCGACTCGCTCGGCGTCATCACCGACCTCTTCGTCGAGGAGGCGCGCGCGAGGTCGGGATCGGCGAGGCGATCATGGACGATCTGTCGCCTTCTGCACCGAGCGTGGCTGCATCGGCATCGACGGGATCGCGCTGCCGGGCCACCGCGCGACGAAGAACTTCTTCGAGGAGCACCACTTCACCGCGCGCATGCTCACCATGCACCACCGGCTCGCGCCTGATCGCATGACCATGCGCCGTCGACCGGGCCGGACGTCGCCGTGGGCGCGGTCGCCGTGCAGGACGACGCGTTGCTCCTGGTCCGGCGGGGGAGGGGACCGGCGGCAGGGGAGTGGTCGGTGCCGGGTGGCCGCGTGGAGATGGGCGAGACGCTGCACGTGGCCGTCGTGCGCGAGGTGCTCGAGGAGACCGGCCTCGAGGTGGTCGTCGACCGGTTCCTCGGCTGGGTGGAACGGATCGAGGACTGCCGCTCCGTACCACTTCGTGATCCTCGACTTCGCGGTGACCGTGCTCGATCCGGCGGCCGAGTGCCGGTCGCCGGCGACGACGCGGCCGAGGTCGCGTGGGTGCCGCTCCACGAGCTGTCCGAGCTCCGCCTCGTCGACGGCCTCTACGACTTCCTGCGCGACGTCGAGGTGCTCACATGACCGGGATCCCCGACCTGGTGCTGTCGTCCGACACGCACGTCGCCGAGCCACCAGATCTGTTCGTGTCTCGAGTCGCCACGAAGTTCCGCGACACCGCGCCGCGCACCGTCGAAGTCGACGGCATGGAGTGGTGGATCCTCGACGGCGAGGCCGTCGCACCGGCAACCGCGTCCTTCCGCGCCGGCGACCGCTTCCTGGCGCGCGAGTCGCGTCCTCGGCGCACGACGTTCGCCGAGTACACCGACCCCTCGGGCTACGAGCCGGACGCGTGGCTGGCCGCGTTGGCGCGCGACGGCGTGAGCCGGGGCGTCGTGTTCCCGAGCAACACGATGGTCTTCTACTCGGTGCAATCGAGCGCGCTGCTCCGCGCGATCCTGCGCGCGTACAACGAGTGGATCGCCGAGTTCGCTGCGCATTCACCCGAACGCATCAAGGCCATCGGCATGCTCGACGCGGAGGATCCGCGCGCTCCCGAACAACTCGCGGAGCTGCAGGCCGCGGGCTTCGCCGGCGTCATGATCCCGGTCGTGCCCCTCACGGGTCGCACCTACGACGCTTCGGAGTACGAGCCGCTGTGGTCGGCGGCGGCGGACGCAGGCATGCCGGTGCACCTCCACGTCGCGACCGATCGCAACCCCGAGGGTGTGGCCGCGCTGCGCGTGCGAATGGCAACCAACGTGAGCCGGCCCGACTACCTCGTGCGGATCGCGCTCGGCGACATCATCTTCTCCGGCGTCTTCGAACGGCATCCCGCGCTGCGCGTCGTCTCCGTCGAGCACGAAGGGGGCTGGGTCCCGTTCTGGCTCGAGCGCATGGACTGGACGTATCAGTACAACCTGCGGTTCCAGGACGGTTACCGGTTGCCGACGGGTACCCTCCCGAGCGACTACGCCCGCCGGAACGTGTTCGTGAGCTTCACCGACGACCCCGCGTTCGTCGCCGGGCGGCACGCGCTCGGCGTCGACAAGATGATGTGGGGGAGCGACTACCCGCACGCCGAATCCACCTATCCGGCGTCGCGAGCGGTACTCGAATCGCAGCTTGCGTCGCTGCCGGACGACGAGATCCACGCGATCACACACCGAACCGCGGCCCGGCTCTACGGCTTCGACCAGTGAAGCGCGTGCTGGCCATCGCCGTCGTCGTCGCGTGCGCGGCCGCGTGCGGCGGTGGCACGGCGCCGACCAGCTCGACCGCGAGCAGTACCAGCTCGACCGCGCCCAGCACCACGACGACCAGCACCCCGTCCACGACGATTCCCGACATCACAAGTGCTCCCCGCCCGCCGAACGTGCCCGACGACCGAGTGTCCTGGTACGACCATCCCGCTCCCGGAGACACCCAGGTCCTGCTCGGCGTCGTGCGCAGCCAGCTGCCCGGACCGCACCCCGCGGTCGTGCTCGTTCCCGGGTCGGATGGCTTCAACTCCGACTACGTCGTCTTCGCCGAGCAGCTCGCGACCCGGGGATTCGACGTCGGGTTCGGCTGCTGGTGGGCCAATTACCCGATCGCCGACGAGAGCCCGACGAGCCTTCGGATCATCTGTGGCGACGCGCCGCCCTTCAAGGGCGTCGTCGACGCCGCGGTCCCGGACCTCGACTCGTTGGTCGAAGGGATCGCTCATGCCCTGGGCGGGCCGTCACAGATCGCGGTGATGGGCTTCAGCCGGGGCGGCGGGATCGTCGCGCTCCGCGCCTCCGCCGGGCGCCCCGAGCCCATCATCTCCGTGGCAGGCGTGCTCGAAGGGAACGCGTTCGGCGTCGTCACCGGCGAGGTCAACGTGGTCGAGCGGGCCGACGGCGTCCACGTACCGGTGCTCCTCCTGCACGGCGTGGACGACACCGCGGTGCCGGTCGCGCAGTCCCAGGACTTCGAGGCGGCGCTGCGCGCCCGCGGCGCCGACGTCGAAGCCCACTACTACGAGGGACAGGCCCACGGGCTCGCCCAGGTGCCCTGGGTGCGCACCGACATCCTCGACCGCACTGCCGCCTTCCTCTGCGCCCGGTTCACGTGCGGGACGTGACCATCCGCCCATAATCCTCGTTATGTGAAGTAGTCGGGGATTGGTTCGAGAGGGCCCGATCCCCCTCTGGTCGGTCAAGATGGCCGGCGATGGCGCCGCTGCTCGTCAAGGACACGGTCACGGAGGCACTGGGCGGCACGCGAACGTGGACTCCGTGCAGCGCAGCCAGGAGCTCGGCCGAGCGTCCGTGGAGGTCCTGTACGCACTCGTACGGGAGGAACTCGACGTCGGGGTGTCCGTGGTCGTCGACCACGTGGTTCCTCGGGAAATCGCCGCGGACGTCGTACCGCTGATGGAGTGTTCGGGCAGCGTGCTTGTCGATAGCCACGCGGCAGGGGCACGTCGAGCTCCAAGGGGGCATGCCGCGCAACCGACGGCTACCGCCCCGACTACCCCACCATCGTCAGGTTTGTGACAGGCGCGCGGTGACCGATTCGGTCTCCCTGTCGGAGCTGCTCGAGCAGCTCGGTCCCGATGCCCGCTGGGGCCGCGTCGTGGTGACCCGGTTGCTTGCCGGTCCGGCCACGACCGACGAGCTCGTGCACGCCAGCGGGTTGTCGCGCCGGACCGTCGAGCGGATCGTGGCTGCGGTCGACCACTCGCCCCCGCCGACGGTCGACGCCGCATCGGATCGTGCCCGCCTCCCCCAGTTCGACGTCGATACGGAGACCGTTCGGTTGATCGCCGATCTCATCGACCGCGCGCCGCGGCCGCGACCGACGCTGGACCAGATCCCTGCCGACGCGGAGACCGTCGTCGCCCGTGCCGCGCTCTTGGCCTCGCAGTTCGACATCGCGGGGGGTCAGCTGCTGTTCCTCGGCGACCACGACCTCACCTCGATCGCGGCTGCGCTCACACTGCCCGACGCCGAGATCACCGTCGTCGACATCGACGAGCCGCTGCTCGAGTTCATCGACGGCCTCGCGCACGAACGGAGGCTGAGCATCCGCACGCTCTTCGCCGACCTGCGCGACGAGCTTCCCGACGTCCTCGCTCGCAGCGCCGCACTGGTGTTCACCGACCCGCCGTACTCGGCCGACGGCGTCGCGCTGTTCCTCGAGCGCGCCCTCGCCGCGCTCGCCAATCGTGACCGCGGCCGCGTCGTCATCGCCTACGGCGCCGGCGACCATCGTCCCGACCTCGCACTCGCGGTACAGGAGCGCATGCAGCGCTTCCGCGTCGTCATCGAAGCGATCTACCCGTCGTTCAACCGCTATGTGCTCGCGCAAGCAATCGGCGGGTGGAGCGATCTCTACGTGTGCCGTCCGACCGCGGGAACCTGGCGGCGGCTCGGTCGCGCCGTTCCGGTGCGCAACCTCTACACGCAGGGTCCGCAATCCGGGGAGGCCGAGGCGACGACCCACTCCCCCACCATCGACGCGGCCACTGCGCTAGTTCCGGGCGGCACGGTGATCGACCTGCGTCGTGAGCCCGACGAACTGTTGCTGCGGGTGCTCATGGCGGCCGATGCGCCCGTCGCAATCGTCGTGCGCAACAACCACCGCGACATCGTCGACGAGCGATCACAGAGCGCCCTGCTCGACCTCGTGGAACCAAGAGTGACCGTACGCTTCCACCGGAGCACACCCGACTCGTCGACCGCGATCGTGACCGCGCAACCCGTCGACTCCGCGCCACGTCGCCGACTCGCTCACGTTCCCAGACATCGACTGGCACAGGAGTTCGAGGAGGGTGGCGCGGCCGACGGATAGGTGTCGTACCCCCATGTGATGATCTGGGTACGCCTCGAGAGCCTGGCGTGCATGGCTCTCCTTTCGAGTCCTGAGTTGTGGTCGAGAGGAGGTGCTCGTGACGGGGATCCGTGAACTCGCCGCTCAACTGCGTGACGCGCTCGCGAACTCGGATCCGCGCCTGAGCACGGGTGAGTTGTGCGCGGAGATCGCGGAGGACCTTGGAGCCACCGAGAAGGCATGCGCGGCGGCACGGGTCCGATACGCAACTCGCGCCGCGGACTGCGGCGAGCACCACAAGCGCGGGTTCGCGAGCGCGCCCGACTGGATTGCGCGCACCGCTGGGTCGTCCACCGGAGCGGCGCGAACTGAGTTCGCCACCGTCGCCGCGCTCGACGACTGTCCCGCGACCAGATCGGCACTGGCCGCGGGAGAGGTGTCGCTGGCGCAGGCCGCCGAGATCGTCCGCGTACCGGGCTGCGAGACCGAACTCTTGGCGGTCGCGCGCACCGAGAGCCTGCGGTCATTGCAGGAGAAGGCGCGACGCAGGCACCTGGAGGGTGTCAACCCCGAGGAGCTCCACGCGGAGCAGCACCGCCGGCGCGAAGTCCGCTACTGGCGCGACGAGATCGAGATGGTCCATTTCGCCGGCGCGCTGCCGGACAAGGCCGGGACCGCCCTCGTCAAGCGGCTCGACGCCGAGACCGACCGAATGTGGCGACTCGCTCGTCGCGAGGGTCGGAGCGTGAGCCGTGCGCAGTGCGCCGCGGATGCATTCGTCCAGCTGTTCGAAGGCAAAGGGAAGGGAACGGGCACGTCTCGGTCGGCTGACCTCGCGATCGTGGTCGACCTGCCGGCGCTGGCGCGTGGACACGCCCATCCCGGCGAGGTCTGCCACATCGTCGGTGGCGGCCCCATTCCGGTTCACGTCGTCCGCGAGCTCGCGGTCGAGGCATTCGTCAAGGTCGTCCTGCACGATGGCACGAAGGTCGACACGATCAAGCACTACGGCCGGCGACGCCCCGCGATTCTCCAGACTGTCCTCGATCTCGGTGACCCTCCGAGCTTCCAGGGCGTCACGTGTGCTGAGGAAGGGTGCGATCGGCGCTTCGGACTGCAGTGGGATCACAAGGACCCGGTCGCCAACCGCGGACCCACGAGCCGGCAGAACCTCCAACCGCTCTGTTCTCCGCATCACACCGAGAAGACCGAACGCGACCGGAACGCCGGGCTGCTCAACGGACACCGGCAGGGACGCGGGCCGCCGTGATGCAGGCGGTCAGTCGCTCGGGAGGATGCCATCCAGCGCGTCGAGGGAGGGCGCGAAGAAGAACGATCCGCTCACCGGTGTCGTGAAGTCAGTGAGGCGGTCGTGGAGGTTGTCGCCGCTCGTGCCGAACATGTTCGCGAGCATCTTCGTGTAGCGGCTCGGGTCGGCGCTGAACGCGATGAAGTAGAGGCCGAGCTCTCCGACGCGGCCGTACGGGACGCTGCGCCGGTAGATCTCGAGCTCCTCGCCGTCTTCTTCGATCACCACGCGGCTGATGTGGGCGGTGTCCGGCTTGCCGTCGAGCTCGACGCTGTCGGGCTTGGTGCGACCGATCGTGGCTTCCTGGTCGTCGACGGACTGGGCGTGGAACGCCTTGAGGTCGTGCACCCACCGCATCGCGATGACATGGGCGCCGCCCTCTCCCGTTTGACCGTCGGGGATGATCGCGACGTCGTGCGCCTCTTCCACCGGCGGATTCTCGGTGCCGTCGATGAAGCCGGTGAGGTCGCGGCTGTCGCGGTATACGAAGCCGGCTTGCTCGAGCTCGAGCGTTGCCACGGGCGCGAGCGCCGCAGCGATGCCGCGTGCGACGTCGAGCTCCATGTCCTCACCGGTGCCGTGGCTCCACACCCAGATGTCGTGTTGGGTCGCGGGTGCGCCACGCCCGCTCCCCTGGATCGCCCGGAACGGCCGCAGGTCGTCGGGCGCGTCGTCGGGGCGGAGCCGGCGCCAGAGATCGGGCCCGAATCCCACGACGATGTTCGACCCGCCGGCGGTCACCGACGGCTCACGCAAGCCGGCGAGCGCGGCGGTGATCTCGGCGTCGGTAGCACCGGGACGCACGTCGAACTCGAGGTGGTAGTGCGAGCGTGTGCCCTGAGCGAAGATCCCGGGTTGCGGAACTGCCATCGGTCAGTCCTCGTAATCGGAGAGGGGCGGGCAGGAGCATATGAGGTTGCGGTCGCCGTAGGCCGCGTCGATGCGGCTCACCGGCGGCCAGTACTTGTATGCGGGGTCCGCGCCGCCAGGAAACGCGGCGAGCTCGCGCGGGTAGGAACGATCCCACTCGTCGACGACGACATCGGCCGCGGGGTGCGGTGCGTGTCGCAGCGGGCTCTGCTCCACCGGCCACTCCCCTCGCTCGACGGCGCGGATCTCGTCACGGATGGCGATCATCGCGTCGCAGAAGCGATCGAGCTCGGCGAGGTCTTCCGACTCGGTGGGTTCCACCATCAGCGTGCCGGCAACCGGGAACGACACTGTGGGTGCGTGAAAGCCGTGATCGATCAGGCGCTTCGCCACATCGTCGATGGTGACGCCGGTGGCCTGCGTGATCGGGCGTAGGTCGAGGATGCACTCGTGCGCGACCATCCCGGACGGGCCGGTGTACAGCACCGGGTAGTGCGGGCGCAGGCGCTGCGCGACGTAGTTCGCAGTGAGGATCGCGACCTGCGTGGCGCGCAACAGGCCGTCGGCTCCCATCATCCTGATGTACGACGCCGAGATCGGCAGGATTCCGGCGGAGCCCCACGGGGCGCCGGCGATGTGGCGCGGGAGGAACGGCGCGAGGTGCGCCCGCACCGCGACCGGGCCGACGCCGGGACCCCCACCGCCGTGCGGGATGCAGAAGGTCTTGTGCAGGTTGAGGTGCGAGACGTCGGCGCCGAAGCTCCCCGGCTTCGCGACGCCGACGAGCGCGTTGAGGTTGGCGCCATCGAGGTAGACCTGTCCGCCGCACCCGTGCACGACGTCGCACACGTCGCTGATGTGCGACTCGAATACCCCGTGCGTCGACGGGTAGGTGACCATCAGCGCGGCGAGGTCGGCCGCGTGGTCGTGCGCCTTCGCCTTGAGGTCGTCGAAGTCGACGTTGCCGTCGTTGTCGCACGCGACCACCACCACCCGCATACCCGCCATCACCGCGCTCGCAGCATTGGTGCCGTGCGCGGACGACGGGATGAGGCACACCGCGCGATCGGCCTCTCCCCGGCTCGCGTGATACGCCCGGATGGCGAGGAGCCCGGCGAGCTCGCCCTGCGAGCCGGCGTTGGGCTGGAGCGACACCGCGTCGTAACCCGTGATCTCGCACAGGGCCGCTTCGAGGTCGGCGAAGAGCTCGGCGTACCCCGCGGCCTGGTCGACGGGCGCGAAGGGGTGGACGTCGGCGAACTCGGGCCACGTGATGGGCGTCATCTCGGTGGTGGCGTTGAGCTTCATCGTGCACGAACCGAGCGGGATCATCGTCCGGTCGAGTGCGAGGTCGAGATCGGAGAGCCGGCGCAGATAGCGCAACATCTGCGTTTCGGAGTGGTACGTGCGGAAGATCGGATGCACGAGGATGTCGGACGTGCGGCGCAATGCGGCCGGGATGCCGGCGGCGGGGCCGTTCCCCGCATCGAAGAGCGAGCGCACACTCGAAACGACGTCGGTGGTGGTGGTCTCGTCGAGCGCGATGCCGACGGTGTGCGCGTCGATACGCCGCAGGTTGATACCCATCGCACGCGCACGAGCGAGGACATCGTCGGCGTCGGCCACCGCGACGCTGATCGTGTCGAAGAAGGTCTGCTCGGTGATCCCACGCGCGAGCTCGGCGGTGTGCGAGTGCACGCGCTCGGCGATGGCGCGCAGACCGTGTGGTCCGTGGTACACCGCGTACATGCCGGCGATATTTGCCAGCAGCACCTGCGCGGTGCAGATGTTGCTGGTTGCCTTCTCGCGCCGGATGTGTTGCTCGCGCGTCTGGAGCGCGAGCCGTAGCGCGGGGCGCCCGGCAGCGTCGACCGAGACGCCGACCAAGCGGCCGGGGACGTTGCGGCGATGCTCGTCGCGGGTCGCGAAGAACCCCGCGTGCGGTCCGCCGTAGCCCATCGGCACGCCGAAGCGCTGCGCCGAGCCCACGACGACATCGGCACCCCACTCCCCCGGCGGTGTGAGCAGCACGAGCGCGAGCAGGTCGGCCGCGACCGCTACAAGCGCGCCGCGCGCGTGCAGTTCGGCCACGAGCGCGCGGTCGTCGCGCACGACGCCGGTGGTACCGGGGTACTGCAGCAGCACACCGAAGACACCCTCGAGCGGCACGTCGGTGTGCGGGTCGCCGACCACCACCTCGATGCCGACCGGGTCGGCGCGTGTGCGCACGACGTCGATGGTCTGCGGGTGGCACTCGGCGTCGACGAAGAACACGTTGGCCTGCTCGCCGTCCTTCGGTCCGCCGTTGACGCGGTGCAGCATCGCCATCGCCTCGGCAGCTGCGGTGGGTTCGTCGAGCAGCGACGCGTTGGCCATGTCCATCGCGGTGAGGTCGCGCACCATCGTCTGGAAGATGAGGAGCGCCTCGAGCCGACCCTGTGAGATCTCGGGCTGGTATGGCGTGTACGCGGTGTACCACGCGGGGTTCTCGAGCACGTTCCGCTTGATCACCGGCGGGGTGAACGTGTTCGAGTACCCCTGGCCGATCAGCGACGTGAGCACGTGGTTTCGCTCGGCGAGCCCCAGGAGCCAGGCGAGCGCGTCGGCTTCGGTCAGTGCCTGCGGAAGCGAGAGCGGCGTGTGGTCGCGGATCGAGTCGGGCACCGCGCGATCGATCAGCTCCTCGAGCGAGGCGACGCCGAGCGCGTCGAGCATCGTCGCGATCTCCGCCTCGTCGGGGCCGATGTGCCGTGCTGCGAACCCTTCCGCCATACGCTGTCCGAGGCTACCGGCGGACAAACGGAAGTTCGGCCACCGTGGCCGGCACGCTCCGGCCGCGGATGTCGACGGCGAGCGCGTCGCCGGGCGCGACGTCGGGCGGTACGAATGCAAGCGCGATCCCCCGCTCCAGCGTCGGCGAGAAGTTGCCGCTCGTGACCACACCCACGACCTCGCCGTCGCGGAGGACGCTGTGCCCCGCACGCGGGATCTGCCGTCCGTCGAGCAGCAGACCCCGCAGCCGCCGCGCGATGCCCCGTTCCTTCTCCGACTCCAACGCGGCGCGCCCGCGGAAGTCACCCTTGTCGAAGCGCACGACCCATCCCAACCCGGCCTGGAAGGGCGTGATTCCCGGCCCGAGCTCGTGGCCGTGCAGCGGCAGGCCCGCTTCCAACCGGAGCGTGTCGCGGGCGCCCAGCCCGGCGGGCGGGATCCCCGCGCCGACCAGCGCCTGCCACACCGCGATCGCCGCCTCGGTGGGCACGTGGAGCTCCACGCCGTCCTCACCGGTGTATCCCGTGCCGGCCGCCCAGCCCGCGCCGCCGCCCGGGTACGTGACCGGCGCCACCCGGAACCGCCCGACCGCTGCGGCCCGGGGTACCACCGCGTCCAGCAGCTCACGCGCGTGCGGTCCCTGCACCGCGAGCACGACCCGGCTCGCGGTGATGTCCTCGACTGGTCCGTCCTGCAGCGCTTCGAGCAGTGCCGAGTCGTATTCGACGCGTTCGGCATCACGAGGAAGTCACCCGGCGCCACCCACCAGACGATGAGATCGTCGACGACGTGCGCGTCGTGCGGGTCGAGGAGGTGGGTGTACTGCGCTCGCCCCGGCTCGATGCGGTCGAGGTCGTTGGTGAACGCCCACTGCAACAGGCCGAGCGCACGGGGGCCGTGCACGCGGAGTGTTCCCGAGGTGCGACACGTCGAACACCACAGCCCGCTCCCGGCACGCCCGGTGCTCCTCGAGCACGCCGCGGTACTGGATGGGCATCTCCCACCCGCCGAACTCGGCCATCCGGGCATCGAGCGCGCGGTGCTCGGCGTCGAGCGGGCTGTGGCGCAGCGCCACCTCAGGCAGACTCGGCGGTGGCTTGTGGCGATTCTCGGCTCGAGCGCGGAGCCGCCGGAGCGAGATCGAGCGGTTGCGGTTCGGTTCCTGCGAGACCGTCTTCCACGAGCTGCGACGGTGGCTCGAGGCCGTACTTCACGAGAAGGTGCAGATAGTCACGCTGGTACAGCACCCGCACCTGCACCTCGGGATAGAGCTCCTGCACGCGGCGCGCCTTGCGGTTCTTCTTCGTGACGAGCTTCTGGTTGAGCGTGGTGATCTCGATGTAGAGATCGTACGCGGGGAGGTAGAAGTCCGGTGTGAACGCCTGCTGCGGGTTGCCGTCGCGATCCGACTCGAGCACGAACGTACGCGGCTCGTAGTCCCACACGATCGCGTAGAAGTCGAGGAGCTTCGCGAACTGCCGTTCGGAGTTGTGCGCGAAGCGCACCTGCTCGTGGGGCAGCTGCGAGATGGTCAGCCTCCGGTGCCGGTGGGCGTGAGCTCGTCGATGCGCGCGTCGAGCTCCTGCACCACGTGCCCGAGCGGCACGATGTTGAGCACACCCTGGCCGCGGCGCACGAGGTCGATCAAGGCGTCGTCGGTGCGCGCGAGCACGGAGCCGGCGCCGTCGAGCACGAGGCTCGCGGTGGCCCAGCTGTCACCGAGATCTTCGCGGAGGTACTCGATGGCCTTGCGCGCGGCTTGGAGCTTCACGCCCGCGTCGAGGAGGCTCTTCACGACCTTCAAGCGCACGAGATCAGCGTACGAGTACGCGCGCTGCGTGCCGCTCCCCCGCGCGTCGGCGATCGACGGCCGCACGAGATCGGTGCGCGCCCAGTAGTCGAGTTGTCGGTACGTGATGCCGACGATCGCGCACACCTGCGGTCCGCGGAACCCCGAGTTGCCCGACACACCTTCCGAGCCGTCGAAACCGTCGAGCCTCTGCTGCATCGTGACGACACTCCAGCGGTACTCGAGGGGGGGTCACCCTGAAGTACACGGTCGTAGTTACGGGAGTGTCAGGCTAGCCGCACCGGCGGCGCCCGTCAACGAGCGCGACTACTCGGTTCCGTGCGCGAAGTCCTCGGGGCGAACCTGGTCGAGGAACTCGGTGAACTGCTCGATCAGCTGCTCGTCCTCGTCCTGCTCGAAGAGCACGCCCGCCTCCTCGAGCACCTCTTCCTTGGCGAAGATCGGTACCGGCTCGGGGTAGCGGACGGCGAGGGCGATGGCGTCGGAAGGGCGGGACGAGAGCCGGGTGGAGCCTTCGGCCCGGGAGATCTCGATCTCGGCGTAGAAGGTGCCGTCGTGGAGCTCGGTGATGACCACCTGGACCAGCTTGGCCCCGAGATCGTCGAGCACCGTCTTGAACAGGTCGTGGGTCATGGGCCGGGGCGTCTCCATGCCCTGGAGCGCGTAGACGATCGCGGTTGCCTCGGGCGGCCCGATGTAGATCGGGAGGTACCGCTGGCCTTCGTGCTCGCGCAGCAACACGATCGGCTGGTTCGAGGGAACCTCCACTCGAACACCTACCAGGGACATGGGGATCACGGGCAGCCTCCGGATCGTCCGCGGTCACAGTAGCACCGGCCTCCTTTCCGCTCCCCGCGACCGGTCAGGCCCCGTAGAGGGCCCCCACGTAGGCACCGGGGTCGTGCTGGACGACGTGGCGGTCGGCTTCCACCACCCTCGGGACGTTCCGGTACAGGTCGGCGAGGTGCAGGCCGTACCCGAGCACGAAGACGTCGGGAATCACTGCCCCCACGTAGCGCACGCGCGAGGGGCACGATGCGTCGCGCGCGGAACGGTCGAGCAGGGCACACACGTCGAGCTGACGCGGCCCCCGGGCACGGAGATGGTCGAGGAGGTACGCGATCGTGAGCCCGGTGTCGACGAGATCCTCGACGAGCACCACGTCACGACCCGTGAGGTCGAGCCCGACATCGTGGAGGATGCGGACGCGCCCCGAATCGGGCGCGTAGCGGGAGATCGCGATGAAGTCGACGGCGACCTCGATGCCCGACAGCGCGCGCGCCAGATCGGCGAGGAAGATGAGCGCCCCTTTGAGCACCCCGACGAGGATCACACCGTCGGGATGATCGGCGGCGATCTCCTTCGCGACCCGGGCGACGCATTCCTGGATCGCGGCTTCGTCGAGCAGCGTCTTCGGGACCGTCACTCGGTGAGCGACTCGCGAACGGCTTCGCGCAACAGCGCGGTACGGAGACGACGGCCGAGCACGGACGAGCTCGACGAGCTCGTCCTGGAGCCGGGCCCGCGCCTCGGGATTGCGCTGGCGCACGTACGGCAGCAGCACCTGCCCGAAGAGCACCGCTTCCCGCTCCGCGAACGTGCGGTACATGCGGAGGTGCCGGGCCTCGACGCCCCGGGCGAAGAAGCCGGCGGCAGCACGCGCGACCTCGAGCGCCTCGCCGTCGTAGCGCGGCTCGCCGCCGATCTCGAGCGCGGGCGTGATCAGGCCGAAGCTCTCGAGCTGCTCCACTTGCCCGGCTTCGAGACCGGCAGCGCCGGCGAGCTCGCCGCGCGCGAATAGTGCTCCGGGCGGGCTGACGTCGTCGGCGCCTCCGTCGTCGATCGGGAGCGTGGGCACGAACGCCGGCGGCCGGTTGCGGACCGGCGGACGGGCGGCGCGCGGGCGGCGCGCGAGCAGGTGCCATCGTCGGAGTCGGCTCGTGCGCCTCGGTGGGCACGCTCGCGGCCGTTTCCCGCATCACCTGCATCACCTGTATCAGCGGCAGGAGGTACGAGAGGCGTCGGGCTCGAGGAGCAGCTCGTCGCCCGGGCGGAGCTCGTCGAGACGCTCCTTGATCACCTTGAGCGGGAGGAAGTTCTCCTTCTGCTGGTAGAGGATCCACCGCAGTCGTGCGAGGTCCTGGTCGTAGAACTTCCGGTACCCCGACGGCGTGCGTTCGGGATCGATGAGGCCCTGGCTCTCGAGGAAGCGGATCTTCGAGATCGTGACGTCGGGGAACTCGTCGCGCAGCTCGGCGAGGACCTCCCCGATCGACAGGTGGGCGCCGCCGGTTGCGTCCCTGCTCACGCGGGTTGACCGCCCACGAGGAAGACGAGCACGAACCGACCGATCTGGAGGTCGGCGAGGTGGTGCAGCGGTGCGGTATCGACCCTGTGATGGTCGACGTACGTACCGTTCAAGGAGCCCGCGTCGCTCACCTCGTATCCGGCGACACCACGCTGGACGGTGGCATGGCGGCGCGACACGGTGATGTCATCGAGGAAGATGTCCGATTCCGGGTGACGGCCGAGGGCGGTGACCGGCGGCGTCGAGGACGAATCGGCTGCCCGCATTGGGCCCGCGGCGGACGACGAGCATGCCCATCCCGTCGGGGAGCTCGGCCAGCGCAACGCCCAACTCCTCGTCGAGCTCCAGGCGCTCGGCGAGCTCCGTGAGGCTGAGCGTGGTCTCCTCCTCACGGGGCAAGGGCTGGCCGCACGACGGAGCAGAAGTTCGAGCCTGTCTCGTTGTCGTGGCCGCACCGGCGGCATCGCATGCACGAGAGGGTACCCCGACCCGCGCCCCGATCAGCGGTGTGGTCTGCACGTAGAGCCGAGGTCGAGGGTTCGTTCCGTCACATGAACTCGACGTCGAGGGTCTCACGGAACCCCTCGACGAGCGCCGCGCCCACCAGGTGGGGATCGTGGGGCGCACCGAGCTCACGCATCGTCACCGTGACCCGGCGCAGATCGTCAGCGTGCCGGAGCCGTCTCACCGCTGCGGGTGCGCAACACGCTGGTCTCGTCGACCGGGAGGCGGTCGAGGAGAATCGATCCGTGCTGGAGGACGGCCCCCCCGCGGCGGAGTTGCGCCGAACCGCACAGCTTCCGCGCCCCGACCCGTAGGTCGGCGCCCTGCATGCTCGTGAAGCAGGCCGGGCCGACGCCCGCGCCGCCGTCGTGCCGAGCGATGGCCGACTGCACGCCGAGCCAGCGCCGAGCCCGGCGACGAGTCGCGGTCGCAAGCGAGCAGTAGACCGCGTCGACCTTCCCCGCCGCGCCGTCGGGCCGCGGGATCGCGACCGCGTACGTGAGGTCGGCGCCGTGCAGCAGCGCCCTGCCGCCGGTGGGACGGCGCACCACTTCCACGCCGAGCTGTTCGCACGCGTAGCGGTCGACCTCGGCCTCGGACTGGAAGCGTCCCAACGACAGCGCCGGTGGGGCCCACGTGTACAGGCGCAGCGCCGGGCGCGCGCCGTCGACGACACTTGTCGAGAGCGCCAGATCCAGCTCCATCTGCTCCTCCGCGCCGGCGGAGGAGACAAGCTGGTCGACGAGCCGCCGACGCGGAATGGCTACCCCTCCTCGACGAGCCGGCGGTACGCGGCGGCGTCGAGCAGGCCGTCGAGCTCGGCGGCGTCGGCGATCTCGACCACGAAGATCCACCCGGTGCCGTACGGCTCCTGGTTGATGTGCTCGGGCGCGTCGACCAACGTCTGGTTGACCTCGACGACGACCCCCGTGAGCGGCGAGTAGATCTCCGACACCGACTTCGTCGACTCCACCTCGGCACACGTCGACCCCGCGACCACTGCGAGACCGACGGCGGGCAGCTCCACGTACACGACGTCGCCGAGCGCGTCCTGCGCGTAGTCGGTGATGCCGACGCGGGCACGCACGCCGTCGACCGACACCCACTCGTGCTCGGTGCTGTAGCGGAGGTCGTCGGGAAACTCATGGGCGCAGACTAGAGCCGAGCACCGTCGAAGCCGGCGACGTAGCGGTCAGCGCAAGATCTGGCGGATGCGCTGCACGTACTCCTCGGCGAAGCGCCGCGCGTCGGCGGTGCTGCCCGCTTCCGCCCAGACGTGGGTGAGCGCGTCCTCGGGGTCGGGCAGCACGAGTACCCACCGGCCGTCGTCGAAGACCTTGACCCCGTCGATCAGCTCGACCTCGCGCGAGCCCACGCGCTTCGACGATCTCGCGCATGACGGTGCCCTTGCGCTCCCACGGCGTGACGATCGTGTCGTGCGCGACGTGCACCGACGGGAGGCCCGCGCACGACCGTCGAGAGCGGCCGGTCGACGCGGCGAGCAGGTCGAGCAGCTTCACCAGCGTGACCGCGGCGTCGTACGCGGGCAGGAAGTCGGGCCAGATGCAGCCGCCGTCGGATGCACCCGCGAACGTGACGTCCCCGGCCGCGGCCACCTCCATGAGGCTCGCGCTCGCGAGCTTCGTGCGGACGACGGCGTCGACGCCGAGCAGCTCCTCGACCGCGCCGGTGACGTTCACGGGAACGGCGACCCGCGCGCCGGGAACCGCCTCGGCGAGCAGGGCGCACGATCGCGAGCAGCAGCTCCTCCGGCTCGAGGATGCGACCGGTGTCGTCGACGACAGTGGAGAGCTCACCGTCGGGATCGATCACGAAGCCGAGATCGCTGCCCGACGCCTGCACCAGCTCCGCGACTCGCACCACGTTCGTGTCGCCGGTGTCCGACGGTCGCGGCCAGCGTGCTCGCGAACGGGTTCACCGCGAGCACCTCGGCCCGAGCTTGGTGAGGAGGTTCGGCATCACGATCGACACCGCGCCGAACGAGTAGTCGAGCACGATCTTGAACCCACGCCGCCGAACCATGTCGATGTCGACGGCCTGCTCGAGCGCCGCCGTGTAGAACTCGAGCGACCGGGGCGGGAACACGATGTCGCCGATGTCGCCGCCGAACGCCCGCCGGAAGTCCTCGCGGTAGAGGAGCCGCTCGATCTTGCGCTGCATCGACGGGTCGATGTCGCGGCCGTCGCTGTCGAAGAAGCGGATCTCGACAGTGTCGGGATCGCCGGTGGCGAGCCGTACCGTGATGCCGCCCTGCGACGTGCCGTTGCGCACCTGGAAGCGGGTGAGCGGCACGGTCGCGAGCTCGATGTCCTCGACGTTGACGCCCGAGAGGTTGAGCCCGCTGATCAGCGCGCGCTTGAGCGCGCGCGCGAGCCGGCTGGTGTCGCGACTCGTGCTGACGGTCGAGCCCTTCGGGAGCGCGGTGCCGTAGGCCATCGCGAGCCGCGCCACGACCTCGGGGGTGATGTCGACGTTGGCGAGGCCCCGCACGCCGCGGCGCCCGAACAGCGTGCGCGCGCCGCGGCTCTCCCACACGATCGACGACGTGACGACCGCGCCCGACTCGACCGTCTTGAACGGGTAGATCTTCACGTTCGGGTTGATCACGGCGTCTTGACCGACGAAGCACTCGTCGCCGACGACGGTGCCGTCCTCGACGCGGACGTGCGCCCGAAGGTCGGTGTTGCGCCCGATCACGCAGCCGCGCAGGTTGGTGCCGGGGCCGACGTAGACGTGGTCGTGGCACACCGCGCGCTCGAGGAACGCGTCGGCCTTCACGATCACGTCGGTGCCGAGCACCGTGTACTCGCGCAGGTGCGCTCCGGCCTCGATCCGGCAGCTGTCGCCGATCACCACCGGTCCGTCGATCGCGCGCCTGCGGGCTGATCTCGACGTCGCTCCCGATCCACTGGTGGTCGCCGAGCCCGAACCCGGCGATGTCGACCTTCACGTGGCCGTCGAGGACGTCGGTGTGGGCGCGGATGTACGCGTCGAGGGTGCCGACGTCCTCCCAGTAGTCGTCGGTGACGTGCCCGTGCATCGTGTGCCCGGCCGCGAGCAGCGCCGGGAACACGTCGCCCGAGAAGTCGACCACCTCGTCCTGCGGGATGAAGTCGAACACCTCGGGCTCGAGCACGTAGATGCCCGGTGTTGATCGTGTCGGAGAACACCTCGCCCCACGTGGGCTTCTCGAGGAAGCGTTCGATGCTGCCGTCCGGCTGGGTGATCACGATGCCGAACTCGAGCGGATTCTCGACGTGCTTCAGCGCGATCGATGCCGACGCGCTGGCATCCCGGTGCGCCTTCACGAACGCGGTGAGGTCGATGTCGGTGAGCACGTCGCCCGAGATGACGAGGAACGTGTCGTCGAGCTCGTCCGACGCGTTGCGCACCGACCCCGCGGTGCCGAGCGGTGAGTCCTCGGTCGCGTAGCGCATGCTCACGCCGAAGTCGGAGCCGTCACCGAAGTAGTCGCGGATCTGGTTGGCGAGGAACGCGACCGTCACCACGATGTCGTCGAAGCCGTGCAGCGCGAGGAGCGCCACGATGTGCTCCATCATCGGCTTGTTGGCCAGCGGCATCATCGGCTTCGGCGTGTTGCTCGTGAGCGGCCGCAGCCGCGTGCCCTCACCGCCGGCGAGGATGACGGCCTTCACGACACCACGCTCTCGGGCGCCGGCCGGCGCGAGCGACCGTCACGCAGCGCTTCACGCGCGATCGGCACGTAGCGTGATCGCGGCGTAGTAACCCAGCACCAACCCGACCACGGCGAAGACCCAGGCCGCCGCGAGGACGAGATCGTGCCCACTGGTGATGTTGTCGGCCCAGAGGAACAGCGGGAACGCGAACATCACGGACAGCGTGCCCGCTTTGCCCGCCCACTGCACGTCGATCGCGACGAGCACCTGCCATCGCCAGCACCAGCACGGCGACGCTCACCACCACCTCCCGGAGCAGCACCAGCACGCCCACAACGCCCGGGACGCTGCCGTCGATCAGGAGCGCGATCGCGGCGACGAGCAGCAGCACACGGTCGGCGACCGGATCGAGCACCTTGCCGAGATCGCTTCCCTGGTCGAAGCGGCGGGCGATCCAACCGTCGACCCAGTCGGACGCACCGAGCACCGCGAGCACCGCGGCGGCGGCGATGTCCTGGTCGTCGGCGAGCAACCACACGAACACGGGGGCGCCGAGGAGCCGCAGGACCGAGATCAGGTTGGGAATCGTGACGATGCGCTGGTCTCGCTCCATCACGGCACAGAGCGTAGGCGCTCCCCGCCCGAGACGAGTCAGGTGCCGACCAAGCAGGCGCCCGTGCTACTGGAGGCCCGCGTAGGCGCCGCCGTCGACGTGGATGCCGGCGCCGGTGAGGAACTTCGCCGGTTCCGAGCACAGGAAGGCCGCGATCTTCCCGAAGTCGTCGGGATCGCCGATCCGCTCACCACCACCGGCACCACCACCGGCGTTGCCACGCAGCGCGCGGATTCGCTCGGTGTCGTGGGATCCCGGCTGGATGCTGTTCACGGTGACGCCGTCAGCCGCCACCTCGCGTGCAAGCGTCTTGAGGAAGCCGGTCACACCGGCTCGCGCGGTGTTCGAGAGAATGAGCGTCGGGATCGGCTGTCGTACCGCCACTGACGTGATCGCGAGCACCCTCCCCCATCCCTGCGCCTGCATCGCCGGGACGGCTTCGGTGCACATCGCGATCACCGCGAGGCAGTTCTGCTCGAACGCGGCCGCATAGAGCGAGAGGTCGGTGGACGCGAAGTTGCCGGGCGGCGGCCCGCCCCCGTTGGCCACGAGGATGTCGAGACCGCCGAGCGCGTCGCGCGCCTCGCGCACGAACTCCGCGGCGCCCTCCCTGGTGGACACGTCGGCCACGAGCGGGATCGCACCGGGAATGCCCGCTGCGGCAGCTTCGATCTTCTCCTTCGACCGGCTGCAGATCGCGACCAGCACCCCTTCTGCCGCCAGCGCGGCCGCCGTGCCGCGACCGAGGCCCTGCGACGCGGCGGCAACCGCGGCGCGCTTGCCCGAGATGCCCAGGTCCATCGTCCCTCCCCCCTCCTACATCCTGGGTCGCTCAGACGAATCGGGGGTACCCCGATCCGTCACCTTCGCTCCTACATCCTGGGTCGCTCAGACGAATCGGGGGTACCCCGATCCGTCACCTTCTAGTGAATGGGCCCGGCGGTGTCGGTGAGCGACGCAGGCGTGTGGCCCGTGCGGAGAGCGATGATCTCGGCACAGATCGAGACCGCGGTCTCCTCCGGCGTACGGCCGCCGATGTCGAGCCCGATCGGGGCGCGGATGCGCCCGAGCTCGTCGTCGGTGACGCCCGCTTCGCGCAGCCGTTCGACCCGCTTCGCGTGCGTGCGCCGCGAGCCCATCGCGCCGAGGTACCCGACGCCCGTGGCCAGCGCGCCGACGATCGCGGGTACATCGAACTTCGTGTCGTGAGTGAGGACGCACACCGCATCACGCGCGCCGAGATCGTCGCCGATCTTCTCGAGATAGCGGTCGGGCCAGTCGTTCACCACTTCGTCGGCCATCGGAAAGCGTTGGCGCGTCGCGAACACTGCACGTGCGTCGCAGACGACGACCCGGTAGCCGAGCACCTTCGCGACCTTCGCAAGCGCCGCGGTGAAGTCGACCGCGCCGAAGATCACCATGCGGGGCGGTGGCGCAAACGACTCGATGAACACCGAGACGGTGTCCTCACGGGCTTCACCGTGCTCGCCGTAATGGCGGGTGGACGTGAGGCCGGCCTGGAGCTCGCCGATCGCGTCACGCGTGACGACGCGGTCGAGGTCGGGGTCGCCGAGCGTCCCGAGCGTGGTGCCGTCGGGAACCGCGAGGAGCTTGGCGCCGGGGTTCGGCCCCGCGGTGACCGTGGCCAGCACGACCGGCCGCTCGGCGCGGAGCGCGTCACGGAGCGCGTCGTAGATCGGGGTCTCAGCAGCCATGCCCGGTCACCATTCGAGCGGCTCGAGGAAGAGGTGGATGGTGCCCCCGCACGTGAGCCCCACGGCAAAGGCTTCGTCGTCGGAGTACCCGAAGGTGACCACACCCGGCTCGCGCGTGCCCGCGAGCACCTCGAGCGAGGCTTCGACGACCGCGCCCTCGACACAGCCACCCGACACCGAACCAGCAACTTCGCCGGCGTCGTTCACCGCCATCGTGGCTCCGGGATCGCGCGGAGCCGAGCCTTCGAGGCCCACGACGCGCGCGATGGCGACACGATGACCGCCGACGCGCCAGCGCTCGATGTCGTCCAGGACTTCCTTCATTGGGAGACCACCTTTGCGAGCTGTTCGAGCGAGGCCAGCGAATGGCCCTCGACGAACTCGTCAACGTACGGGAGCGCGGCTGCCATTCCGCGTGCGAGCGGCGCGAAGTCGGGGGACGCTTTCAAAGGGTTCACCCACACGATCCGGTAGGCCACGCGCCGGAGCCGGGCCATCTGTTCGGCGAGCACGTCGGGATCGCCGCGGTCCCAGCCGTCGGACAGGATCACGACCACCGATCCCCGCGCCATCCCCCGCACACCCCATCGGTCGTTGAACTCGCGTAGCGACTCGCCCAGCCGAGTTCCCCCCGACCAGTCGACGACGCGGTGGGCCGCCGCTGCGATGGCGGCGTCGGGATCGCGCGACGACAGCTCCCGGGTGATCCGGGTGAGCCGGGTGCCCACGGCGAACGCCTCGACCCGCCCCCGTCCCACCACGGCCGCATGCAGGAAGCGGACGAGCGCACGTGCGTACGGTTCCATCGAGCCGCTCACATCGCACAACAGCACGATGCGGCGCGGCCGCGACGCCGGCTCGAGGAACGCCCGGTGGACGGGCTCGCCGCCGGTGCGGAGCGCGCGCCGAACCGTGCGCCGGAGGTCGGGCTTGCCCCGGTGACGGCGGCTGCGTTGCTGGCGTCGCGATCGTCGCAGCGCACCTGCGAGCCGTAGATCTGCCATCAGCCGGCGCGCTTCGGCGAACTCGTCGGCCGTGTACAGCGCGAAGTCACGGTGCCGCAGCACTTCGGCTGCGCTGTAGCGCACCGCGAGCGCCGGTGCGGTCGTCGTGTCACCGGGCTCGGGTGCGTCACCTTCGTCGGCATCGTCGAACGCGATGCTCAACTCGCGCGCGGGCGGCGGCGGCAGTAGCTCGAGCTCGTGTTCGTGCTCCCACCACGCGCGAAACGCGCGGTCGTAGGTGTCGGTGTCCTCGGGGCGTCGCACCAGCGTCGTCCGCCCGGCCCAGTACACCGCGTCGCGACGGTCGACACCCACTGCGATGAGCGCTTCGCCGAACGCGATCGTGTTGCCGAGTGGGACGTCGAGCCCCGCTGCGCGCAGCAATCGCGCGAACCCGACCGCGAATCGGTCGAGCCCCGAGACTCTCAGGCTCAGGCACTGCGCTCCATCGCCGAGTGCACGAGCTCACGGATACCGTTTGCTCGCGTCCGCTCCTGGTCTTCCCGGTACTTCAGGATCGTGCCGAGCGTCATGTCGACAGCGCGTTCGTCGATCTCGACGCGTCCGAGCGCCGCGAGCGCGTTGGCCCAGTCGATGGTCTCCGCGACGCCCGGTGGCTTGTACAGCTCGAGCCCGCGGAGCGCCTCGACGGCGGCCGCGACCTGCCGCGCGAGCGCTTCGGGGACGTCGGGCGCTCGCACACGGAGGATCGCGAGCTCACGGTCGAAGTCGGGATGCGCGATCCAGTGGTAGAGGCAGCGACGCTTGAGCGCGTCGTGCACGTCGCGCGTGCGGTTCGACGTGACGACGACGATCGGCGGCTCCTGCGCCCGGAACGTGCCGAGCTCGGGCACGGTGATCGTGAAGTCGGAGAGGATCTCGAGCAGGAACGCTTCGAACTCGTCGTCGGCGCGATCGACCTCGTCGACCAGCAGCACCGGCGGCGGGGCGGTGCCGAGCGCCTCCGACTCGTAGCCGATCGCCCGCAGCAGCGGCCGCTTCACCAGGAACCGCTCGGAGTAGAGCTCGTCCTCGACGACCTCCTCCCCCTTCGCCTCGACCGCGCGGAGGTGCAGGAGCTGGCGGGAGTAGTCCCACTCGTAGACGGCCTGCGCGGCGTCGATCCCCTCGTAGCACTGGAGCCGGACGAGCTCGCCGCCCGTCCAGCGCGACAGGACCTTCGCGACCTCGGTCTTCCCCACGCCCGCCTCGCCCTCGAGCAGCAGGGGCCGCTTCAGGCGCATCGCGAGGAAGATCGCGGTGGCGAGCCCTTCGTCGGCCAGGTACTGGTGCGCTTCGAGCGCGGCGCGAACGTCGTCGACAGTTTCCATGTACGGATGATCGTACCTGTCCATTCGTCGCTCACTGCTCGCCGGGATACCCGGCTCGCGGCCGTTCGCTCCTGGCGAGCTCACTCCGCTTCGCTCCGCTCGCCGCGCGTGTCTCAGAGCGAGAGGGTGTAGCCGCCGTTGACGGCGTAGGTCTGGCCCGTGATCCACGAGGACAGATCGCTCGCGAGGAAACACGTCATCGCGGCGACATCGGCGGGTTCACCTCGGCGGCGCACGATGTACTGCTTCATGATCTGCGCCATCAACTCGCTCTCCTGCTCGGTCGGCGGCGGTGCATCCGGCGGGGTGTTGTTCATCGTCGCGAGTGAGATGCAGTTCGCGGTGATGTTGTACCGCCCGACCTCTCGCGCGATCGCGCGCATGAAGCCCGCGGCAGCTGCCTTGGCGCCGCCATAGACCGCGGTCCGGGTGTCGCCGGCCCGCGCGGAGTCCGAGATCAGGGTGACGATGCGCCCCCAGCCCCCGTCGATCATCCCCGGCAGCGCTGCGTGCACGCAGTTGAGGACGCCGTAGAAGTTGATCCGCACATAGCGGTCCCAGGTATCGGGACTCGTGTCGACGAAGTACGCGGTATCGAAGCTCCCGATCAGATTCGGGGCTCCTGCGTTGCCGGCGTTGTTCACGAGGATGTCGACCGGTCCGACCGAGTCGATCGCCGCCTTCGTCGCGTCGTAGTCGGTCACGTCGAACGGAACCGACACCGCGCGGGCACCATCCGACTCGATCTCACCGACAACGCTCCGGGCACGGTCCTCGATCAGGTCGTTCACGAGCACCTCGGCGCCCGCGGCCGCGAGCATGAGCGCGATCCCGCGACCCACGTTCTGTCCCGCTCCCGTCACGAGGGCGCGGTGCCCGGTGAGGTCGATGGTCACAGTCACCGTTCGGTCCCTTGGTCAGACCGCGCCGGACTCGCGCAGCGTGTCGATCTCGTCGGCGGTGAAACCCGCATCCGCGAGTGCCTGTGCGGTATGCGCGCCGGCCACCGCGGGTGCGCCCGTGGCGGTGTAGCCGCGCATGGTGTCGCCGTCGACGAAGCGGAGGGGGTTGGCGAAGATCTTCTCGCCGGAGCCGTCGTCGAGCGTCACCAGGTCGCCGCGCGCGGCCACGTGCGGATCGTCGAGCAGATCCTCGGGTGTGTTCACGGGGCCGAGGCACGCAGCCGTCGGCGCGAGCCACTCGACCCACTCGGTCGACGGTCGCGCCGCGAAGATGGCCGCCAACTCGCCGGTGAGCGCGTCCTGGTCGGCGTCGGTAAGCCGGTCGACGAGATCAGGACGCTCGAGGGCATCGCACAACGCACCCCACGTGCGCGGTTCGGCGGCACCCAGAGTGATCAGACGGCCGTCGGCACAGCGGTAGGTGCGGCGCGAGGCGGTGTCGCCCCATCCGACGGCTTTGCCTTGCGCAGCGCGCGTCATGTGCTCGCCGAGCATCCACGTCGCCGCGTCGACAATACTCGCGTCGATCTGCTTGCCGAGCCCGGTGCGGTCGCGGTCCTGCAACGCCACGAGGATGCCGACCGTCGCCATGAGCGCGCCGATGGGGACGGCGATGACGAATTGCGGCGCCGCGGGCACCGTATCTCCCACCATCATCGAGAGCAGCCCGGCGTACCCGAGGAACGTGACGTCGTGCGCGGGACGGTCGGCGTACGGGCTGCCGCGGCCGAAGCCGGTGATGGAACACCACACCAGCCGCGGGTTCGCCTCCGCAAGGTCTGCATAGCCGATGCCACGCTGCTCCATCGAGCCCGGACGCGCCGATTCGATGAGCACGTCGGTGTCGCGGACGAGACGCCGGAGTATCTCTCCCGCTCGTTCGTGGCGCAGGTCGAGCGTCATCGACCGCTTTCCGCGGTTGTAGGCGATGTTCATCGCGCGGTCGTAGCGCAGCGGATCCACGCCACCCGGCTGCTCGACCCGGAGCACATCGGCACCGAAGTCGGCCAGCAGCGAGCTCACGAACGCGCCGGGATGCAGGCGCGACAAATCGAGCACCTTGAGGTCCGACAGCGGTGCGCGCGGCGCGCCCGTACCCATTGACGCATCATTGCACTCTCGGCGCGGATTCCGGAATTCGGTGAGAGCATGGGCCAGATGACCGACACTGTCGTGATGGGCATCGTCGTCGTGATGGGCGTGACCGGCGTCGGGAAGAGCACCGTGGGACGATTGATCGCCGACGCGCTCCAGGTTCCCTACCTCGACGCCGACGACTTCCACGACGACGCGGCCAAGGCGAAGATGCACGCAGCGATACCCCTCACCGACGCCGACCGCCGACCGTGGCTCGACCGGCTCAACCACGCCCTGCACGAACACTCGGCAACCGGCGCGGTGCTCGCGTGCTCGGCCCTCACCGACGAGTACCGGCAGCGACTCACCGCCGGCCTCACGGGCGTGCGGTTCGTGCTCCTCACCGGCGACCCCGAACTGATCCGCGAGCGGATCGCGGCGCGGCGCGGCCACTACGCAGGCACTGCCCTCCTGCCATCGCAGCTCGAGACGCTCCACGCGCCACCCGACGCGATCGTGGTCGACGTCGCGCCGCCACCCGATGTCGTGGCGCAGGACGCGCTCGACGGTCTCCGGCCTAATTCCGCCGCAGGAACTCCGTGACTGCCGCCACGTACTCGTCGTAGGCCTCGCGGCGAACGTTGTGGCCTGCAGCCTCGAGGCACACCGCCTCCAACGACGGGCACAGCTCCTGTCGCGCGCGCGGCGACTGACGGCGGAACGATCCGGCCCCGCGCCTCGTTGCCGCCGCATACCAGCAACACCGGGCAGCGGAAGGCGGTGCAGAGCGTCTTCCAGTCGTCGGCCCCGACACCACTCCCGCCGATCACGTCCCCACCGCGGAAGGCGGCCTTCGACTCCGCCCACGGGCGAAACTCGGTGGGGTCCCACGTCGGGTTCATCGCGGCGCCCATCGCCATGAGCTCCTCGACGCTCTGCGACGACAGCGAGTCGGCGAATGCCTTCATGAACGTGCCGGCCGCACCGGGGTCGAGCGGCGTCTCGGGCCACGCCGGATCCTCGAGCACCGCGGCGCGGATCAGGTCTGGTCTCGCCGCGAGCGCGGCGGCGACCGTTCCCGCGCCCATCGAGTGGCCGATCGCGTACGGACGTTCGAGGCCGAGCGCCTCGATCACTCCGAGGAGGTCATCGGGCCCGCGCCGCATCCCGGCCGGCTCGGTGCCTGAACGGGAAACAGGCGGTGCGTCCGACCTGCCGTGGAACCGCGCGTCGTACGCGATCAGCTCGTATTCGCCCTCCAACGCCTCGGCGACCCGCGTCCAGCAGCGGCCGTCGTCGAGCGCGCCGTGCGCGAGCACGACTGCGGGCCCACGACCGCGCCGGTAGTAGTAGAGGTTCGCGTCGTCGACGCGGAGGCCACCCTCCGACCACGTCATGCGGGTCGCAGCACCTGGACCTCGCCGTTCCGCGGCCCGGGATAGGCGAACCACCGAGTGGGCTCGTCCTCGATGAGGCAGACCATCGCGTCCATCCCGAGGAACGGGCTGTCGATACGAGCGACCGTGAACTCGTAGTCGCGGTACCGCACGCGGTCCCCGGGGACGACTTCACAGATCTCGGCGGTCTCCCACGTCTCGCTCATCACGCTGACCCTTTCGTCTTGGCACCCAATTCATCCCGGGCCGCACGTTCCGCCGCGAGCGCGCTGCGTCGTACCTTGCCGGCGTCGTCTCGCACCTGACCCTCGACCCGCTCGAAGCTCCGCGGGATCTTGTAGCGCACCAGCCGCTCGGCGAGGAACTCGCGGAGCTCGTCGTCGGACACGTCACCCGTCACCTCCAGCACCGCGTGCACGCGCTGTCCGAGGTCCTCGTCGGGCAAGCCGATCACCGCGCAGCTGGTCACCGTCGGGTGCTCCATGAGTGCGGCTTCCACCTCCGCGGGGTAGATGTTCGCGCCGCCGGCGAGGATGAGGTCGGTGCGCCGATCGGCGAGGTAGAGGTAGCCGTCGTCGTCCATCCATCCCATGTCGCCGAGCGATTCCCAGCCGTCGCGCGTACGTGCCTCGGCGCCGATGTACCGGTAGGTCGCGCGCTCCTCGGGGGGCTTCATCCAGATCTCACCGATCTCGCCTGCCGGCAATTCGTTGCCGTCGTCGTCGGTGATCTTCATCCGATCGAGCATCGGCCTGCCGACCGACCCCTCGTGCGCCAGCCACTCCTCACCGCTGATCACGGTGACGCCCTGGGCCTCGGTGCCCGCGTAGAGCTCGTAGATCTTGTCGGCACCGAGCCAGGCGATCCACTCGTGCTTCAGCCACGCCGGGCACGGGGCGGCAACATGGAGCACGGCGCGGACCGACGACAGGTCGCGTCCGAGCCGCTCCGCTTCGGGCAGACGCCAGATGCGCAGCATCATCGTGGGCACGAGCATCGTCCACTCGATCCGGTGACGCTCGATCAGCTCGAGCGCGTGCGACGGCATCGAAGCGGGTCATCACCACGAGGTGCCCACCGCTCAGCAGGCCCGGTACCGAGAACACGAAGGGACCGTTGTGGTACAGCGGACCCGCGACGAGCTCGGTCTGCCCTCGCCGTCGCCCGGCCAGCCCCGCCAGCCCGGACGAGGTGTCGAGGTCGGTGGTGCCGTCCTGTCCCGACACGATGATCTTCGGCCGCCCGGTGCTCCCGCCCGACGTGGGCGCCTTGAACGCGGGCGCGATGCGGTCGGGCAGGATCGGCTCGGTGCTCGCATCCGCGTCGGGCGTGATCGGCTCCGTGACCACGAGCGCCGGCTGCACGAGCGCCACGATCTCGTCGCGCTCGCGTTGCGGGAGGCGCGAGGAGATCGGCTGCGGCGTCGCGCCCAGTTTCCACGCGGCGATGCACGTCTCGTAGAACGCGATGCCGTTCGGCAGGCCGATCGTGACGAAGTCGTCCTGGCCCACTCCGCGCCGCGCGAGCGTGTGCGCGAGCCGGTTCGTGCGCGGCTCGAGATCACGCCAGAACACGGTCTCGCCTTCGCACGTGAGCGCGGGACGGTCGGGTTGCTCCTCTGCGAGCCACCGCACCGCGGCACCGATCGGCATCACAGCCATGCCCGCTCTCCTGCCGGAACGTCAGCCCGTGACGGACACGGGCAGCTCGGCGTGCGCCATGGGCTTGTCGCGCCCGACGGCGTCCTCGGCCGCCAAGCCGAGGTCGACGTAGACGGCCGTGTTGAAATCCGTCGAGCCGCTGGTAGTGATCGTTGTTCGCGCACATGCCGTTGGTCTGGAGGACCGCGACCAGGTTGTGCTCGGGGTCGGCCGTTGCCTGCGACGACAGCGCGCCGCCGTGGCCGAACGCGCGTGGCGACGCGTGGCGCCCCATCGCGAACGTGTCCACCGCGAAACCGAGGCCCCAGTCGATCTCGACGTTCATCGTCTCGTCGAACATGCCCACGCGGTGGCGGGCGGTGATCGCTTCGACGGCCTGAGGAGACAGGACGCGAGAACCGTCGAGGTCGCCGCGCGCGAGCAACGCGCGGTAGAGCCGCGAGAGCTGGTGCATCGGGCCCCGGCCGCCTCCACCGGGGATGCACTTCGCCAAGGTCTCGGCCGTGTCGAGCAGATCGAGCGGTACCGGTGCCTCGCCCTGTGTGTTGTGCATCGTGCCGATTCGCTCGCCGTACTCGGCATGACGGTCGGGCGGCATGCCGACCCAGCAGTCGTGCATGCCGAGCGGCACGAAGATCTCGTCGCGCACGTACTGCTCGAACGGCCTGCCGTCGACGCGCCGGACGACCTCGGCCAGCATCGTCATTCCGCAGCCGAGGTGGTAGCCGGCGCGCGCGCCCGGCTCCCAGCCGTCCTCGGGCTCGACCGCGCAGATCCCGGCGACGACTTCCTCCCAGTAGGTGTCGAGGTCGCCGCTGCTCACGACCTGGTCGCCGCCCCTGATGCCGGCGGTGTGCGTGAGCAGGTGCCGCAGGGTGATGCGCTCCTTGCCCTTCTGCCGCGAACTCGGGAACGTGCTCCGCAACCGGATCGTCGAGCTCCAGTCGTCCGCGCTCCCATTGTTGCGCGACGGCGACCGCGACCGACGGCTTCGTCATCGAGAACCAGGTGACCATCGAGTCGCGCGTCATCTCGGTGCCGACGCGCGCCTCACCGATCGCGAAATCGGCGACCGTCTCACCGTCGCGCCAGACGTACACCTGGGCGCCGAGGTGCAGTCCGCGGTCGATTCCGTCGCTGAGCACCGCGGCTGCTCGCGGAAGTGCCTCCATGCGGCGAAGCTACCTCAGCCTCAGCCGTCGAAGACGTGGGCCTCGTGCGACTGCTGCCAGGCCCGGAACATCTCGGCGTAGCGACCGTCCATCGCGATCAGCTCCGAGTGCGGACCGACCTCGGCGAGCCGGCCGTCTTCCACCACCGCGATCCGGTCGGCCCGCATGGCCGTGTTGAGCCGGTGCGCGATGAGCACCGCGGTGCGCCCTTCGAGGAGCACGTCGAGGGCACGCTCGATCAGCGACTCGGTTGCGAGGTCGAGGCTGGAGGTGGCCTCGTCGAGGATGAGGACACGCGGTGCGGCCAGGAACGCACGGGCGAGGGCGATGAGCTGGCGCTCCCCGGACGACAGCGTGACGCCGCGCTCGTGGCACGGTGTATCGAGTCCCTCGCGGGAGCGAGTTGATGAGGTCGAGGATGCCGACCGCGTCGCACGCGGCGAGCACGTCTTCGCGCGTGGCCTCGGGCCGGGCGAACTGGATGTTGTCGCCGATGCTGCCCGCGAACAGGAACGACTCCTGGGGCACGACCCCGAGTTGGTTGCGGAGCGAATGCAGGGTGACGTCGCGGATGTCGTACCCGTCGACGAGCACCCTGCCCTCGAGCGGGTCGTAGAACCGCGTGAGGAGCTTCGCGATCGTGGACTTGCCCGCGCCTGTAGGACCTACCAGCGCGAAGGTCTCCCCCGACGCGATCGTCAGGTCGACGTTCTCGAGCACGAGCGCGCTCGGGTTGTAGCCGAACGTGACGTGCTCGAGCGTGATCTCACCCTCGATCGGCGGCAGTTCCCTCGCGTTCGGCTTCTCCCGTACGGACGGGTTGGTCGAGAAGAGGTCACGGAGCTTGAGGACACCGGCGCGACCCTGCTGGTACGTGTTGTAGAGCTGGGCGAGCTGCTGGATCGGCGCGAACAGCCGGGTGAGGTAGAGGCTGAACGCGGCGAAGTCGCCGTAGCTCAGCTTGCCATCGAGCACCATGTGGCCGCCGATGAACACGATCATCGCCTGCGCGAGCACGCCGATGAACTGCGCGCCCGGGCCGTAGACCCCGCCGATGTGCGCGGTGTAGAGGTTCGCCTTGCGGTACTCGCCGACGATGTTGGTGTGCTTCACCCGGTTGTACGGCTGCCGGTTGTGCGCGGCCACGACGCGAGTGCCCGAGAGGTTCTCCTGGAGGTCGGCCATCAGGTGCGCGATCCAGTCGCGCACCGCGAGGTAGCCGTAGTCCGACTGCGAACGGAACCAGATCGTGAGAACGGTCATCGTGGGGACGACGAAGCACACGATGTAGATCGCGAGCGTGGTGTTCATGGAGAACATCTGCCAGACCACGACGGCGAGCGTGCAGACCTGCAGCCACATGTTGATGAGGCCTTGCTGGAACAGGGTCTGGATGGCCTCGATGTCGCTCGTGGCGCGGGTCATGATGCGACCCGCCTTCTCCTCGGTGAAGTAGTCGAGGGACAGGCGCTGGATGTGGCTGAACACACGGTTCCGGAGGCCGTACAGCACGTCTTCGCCGATCCGGCCCGACCACGCGGTGCGGATGGCGCCGACGAGGGTGGCCGCGACGAGCAGGCCCACGTAGACGAGCGACAGCTGCCAGACGATCGTGAAGTTGGTGGGCGTGCCCGGCGGCTGGGGGTTGATCCCCTCGTTGATCGCGTCGGACACGAGGCGCGGCCCGTACTGGAGCGCGAAGGCCTCGAACGCCACCAGGATGAGCACGCAGAGGATGGGCCACCGCTTGGGCCAGAGCAGCCGTCCGAGCGAGAACGGCTTCTGGGTCTCGTCGACGACCTGCGTGAACGGAACGTCCTGGAGCTGGTAGTCGGGCTCGGAATCGAGGAGGAACTGGACCCGCTCGACCATCTCCGGCGGGATGCCGGCGAACTGGGTGCCCGGCGCCGTTCCCCACACCGCCCCCTGCGCGCTCGGCGGCGGCCCCATCATGGGCCCGCCCCCGAAGCCACCACCTCCGCCCCACATCAGGCGATCCCCCCGGGAATCTCGGGGAGCTCGCCACCCGGCGCGGAGCCGTTGCCCTCCAGGCTCCCCCACCGCGAGTTGCGCGATGCGCTGTCGGCGCGCCTCCTCTTCCTCTGCTTCCTCCTCGTGTTCGTGCTCCCGCTCGTACTCCTCTTCCGCGTGGGCGAGGATCTCGCGGTAGAGCGGCACGTCGCGCATGAGGTCGTCGTGGCGGCCGTCGGCGACGATGCGACCGCCATCCATCACCACAACCCGGTCGGCGAGGCTGATCGTGGACAGCCGGTGGGCGATGATCAGTGTGGTGCGGCCACGCATGAGCGTGCGCAGGGCGCCGTGGATCTCGAACTCGCGCTGGGCGTCGACCGCGCTCGTCGCGTCGTCGAGCATCAGGATGCGCGGGTTCACCAGCAGGGTGCGGGCGATCGCGATGCGCTGGCGCTGCCCACCCGACAACGTGTATCCGCGCTCGCCGATCACGGTGTCGTAACCGTCGGAGAGCTCGAGGATGAAGTCGTGTGCACCCGCGGCGCGTGCTGCCGCTTCGACCTCGTCGAACGGAGCATCGGGCCGCCCGAACGCGATGTTCTCGCGGATGGACTCGGAGAACAAGAACGGTTCGTCGGTGACCATGCCGATGTGGGAGCGCAAGCTCGTGATGGTGAGCGCCCGCACGTCGTGACCGTCGATGAGGAGTGATCCGCCACTGACATCGTAGAAACGGGGGATCAGCCGCGACACCGTGGACTTCCCGCATCCCGTGCGGCCGACGAGCGCGACCGTTTCGCCCGGCCGCAGGTGCAGCGAGAAGTGGTTCATCACGGGAATGGAATCGATGTACTGGAAGTCGACGTCGCGGAATTCGACGTCACCGTCGCAGGCGACGAGGTCCATCGCGTCCGGCGAATCGACCATGTCGGGCGCCATGTCGAGTACCTCGAGCACACGCGCGGCGGAGGCCGCGGCCCGCTGTCCGAGCATCATGATCATGCCGATCATCACGAACGGAACCTGCAACATGACCACGTAGGTGTTGAACACGATGAACGTGCCGAGCGACATGTGTCCGTGGATCACCTGATAGCCGCCGACGAGCAGGATGATCACGAGGCTGAGCTGCGGGATGCTCTGCATCAACGGCCCGTAGCGCGCCTGGTTGTTCACCTGCTGGATCGATGCCCATCGGAGCCGTCGTGCCGCACGGTCGAACAGGCTCAGCTGACTCTTCTCGGCGGCGAACGACTTCACGACTCGCGTCCCGGTGACGTTCTCCTCGACGATGGTGGCGATGTCGGCGGTGCGCGCCATCATCGTGAACGCGATCGGAAAGAGCTTCCTGCGCATGTTCAGGCCGGTGAAGAACACGAACGGCAGGGTGATCACACTGATCGCGGTGAGCACCGGATCCATCTGCAGCATGAGCGCGAGCGCGGCGACGAAGGTCAAGGCCGACACCGCGATCATCGGCCCGAACGCCAGCATCATCTGGATGGCGCGGATGTCGGAGTTGGCGCGCGAGATGAGCTGGCCCGACTGCACCGAGTCGTAGAAGCGGAACGACTGCTTGCTCAGGTGAGAGAACAACATCGAGCGGAGCGTGCACTCGAGCTCGACGCTCGACCGCTGCATGCCGAACCGCTGCACGTACCCGAAGATCAGCTGGCCGGTGCCGAGCAGGATCAGCGCCAGGACGTACGGCGTGAGCGAGGTGTTCTGCGCGAGCAGAGCATTGTCGGTGGCACCCCGCACGACCTGCGGAATCGAGAGCTGGATGCCGAGCATCACGACGGATGCCATGAGCATGCCGATGAGCACCCTGCGGTGGGGCTTCAGGACCGGCAGCAACCGCCGGATCCAGCCCTTCGACTGATCGGGGTCGACCCAGACGTCGGGAGCGACGAACGTGGCCGCGGGCGGAGCCGGAACCAGGACGCGGGCGTCGTCCGTCGACACGTCCTGGGTCGACGGTTCTTGCAGCAGTGTCACGCAGCAGCTCCCGCTCCGGCGCCGTGATCAGAACTGGGACAGATCCCCGTCGAGCTCGTTCGTGTATCCTACCTGTTAGGGTTTCAAACCATTCGACCATACCATCTTGGTAGATGACACCGTGATGAGGCACATCAGTCGACGGGCGCTCGCCGTTGCCCTCCTCGGCGCCGCGGCCCTCTTCATGCTCGCCGCGCCCGGAGCCGCGGTCACGAAGGGCTGCGCGAGCCCGGTCAGAGACCTCAACCAGGCCTTCGCCACCCTGAGCGTCGGCGGCAACAAGGGCCAGCTCTCGGACGAGGAGATCCAGAAACGCCAGCAGCAGGGCGGGGAACTCTATGCCGCGGCCCTCAAGGCCCATCCGCAGTGCGCGGAGGACTTCAAGACCCTCGTCACCCAGCTCTCCGCCGTCGCCCGCAGCAAGACCACCATCAAGGGCACGCCCTTCCTCGGGCCGATCGGGTGGCTCTGGAACAACGTGTATTACCGCGTGTTCAGCGGCAACGACGTGATGATGGCGTTGTTCGGATGGGCGCTGCTCCTCTCCCCCGTCATCCTCGTCATCTCCGTCGCGTGGGTGGTACGCGGCGCACGTGAGGCGTTCCACAAGCCGTATGTGCCGGAACACCTGCGCGGCGAGTTGTAGACCGGTTCGTCTCGCCACGTCGGCTCCCATCGTCCGCTCGTAGCGTCGACTCCGTCGACCTCCTCACATGGGTCTCGGGGAGTGGGTACGATCCCGCGGCGAGCGATCCACCCGTCTGCTCGCTGCTCAGGGGGGCATCGTGGAGGACTCGCAACAGGGCGACGGAAGCGCCGCGGCGCTGGCTTCGGCGGTTCTCGACGAAGAAGACGCTCGGGAGATCGCGCAGAAGCGCGCTCGAGAGCAGGTCATCTTCCCCGACGAGCTGCTCCCCGGGGTCAACTCGGAGCCGGTGTCGTTCCACGACGCGTTCAAGGCCGGCGGCAAGCTCATGTTCATCGTGCTCGGGCTGCTCCTCGCGTTCGACGAGCTCGAGGGTTCGGCAATCAACGTGCTCGGGCCCGAGATCCAGCGGACGTTCGGGATCAGCCAGGGGGCCATCGTCTTCATCGCGACGGCGTCGTCGGCGTTCTTCGTGCTCGGGGCGGTCCCGATGGGTTGGCTCGCCGACCGGGTGAAGCGCGTACCGATCGTGGGCTGGTCGAGCATCGCGTTCGGGGGCTTCGTATTCCTCTCGGGGCTGGCCACGAGCGCGTTCATGCTGTTCTGGACGCGGTTCGCGACCGGCATCGCCAAGGCGAACAGTATCCCGGTGCACCAGTCGTTGATCGCCGACAACTACCCGATCGGCATCCGCGCCCGGATGTCGGCCGTCATGAACATGGGCGCGCACGGGTTCGGGCTGGTGAGCCCGGTGCTGTGTGCCGCCATCGCCACCTGGGCCGGCGGTATCGAGGGCTGGCGCTGGGCCTGGTTCCTCCTCGGCATCCCGGTGATCATGGTCGCGCTCCTGGCGTTCTTCATGAAGGAACCGCCCCGGGGGCAGTTCGAGAAGCAGGACGTGCTCGGCGAGGTGATCGAGGACCAGCAGCCGGCGCCGATCTCGATGGAGGCTGCGTTCGCGCGCCTCAAGCGGATCCGCACGATCCGCACCGTGCTCGTCGCGTTCTGCGCGCTCGGGTTCGGACTCTTCAGCATCCCCGAGCTCGAGTCGCTCTACCTGCGCAACACCCTCCACGTCCACAATCTCCTCGAACGCGGGATCATCCTGAGCCTCTCGGGCATCTTCGCCCTCCCGATCCTGCCGTTCGTCGGCCGTTACTTCGACCGTCAGTACCGCATGAACCCGGCCAGGGCCCTCGCGCTCGTCGGGGCACTCATCCTGCCGTCGGCGCTGCTCACACCACTGCAATTCAGCGTGCACAGCACCACCTGGTTCTGGATCCTCAAGATCCCCCAGTCGGTCCTCACCGCGTCGGCCTTCGCGATGGTGGGCCCGGTGCTGCAAGCCGTCGTTCCGTACCGCCTGCGCGGAATGGGCACCGCGATGTCGACGCTCTACATCTTCTTCATCGGTGGCTTCATGGGCGGCCTGGTCGCCGCCTTCTTCACCGACACGATCGGCGTGCGGGGCACGGTGATCGTCCTCGGCGTGCCCAGCGCCATCATCGGCGGAGCGCTCCTGATGAACGGCGCCCGCTACATCCGCAACGACCTCTCGTTGAACGTCGAGGAGCTCCTGGAAGAGCAGGAGGAACACCGGAAGCGCTTCGTCGACCACGAAGACATCCCACTCCTGCAACTCGTGAACATCGACTTCTCGTACGGCCCGGTGCAGGTGCTCTTCGGCGTCGACTTCGAGGTGCGAAAGGGCGAGACCCTCGCGCTCCTCGGCACGAACGGCGCGGGCAAGTCGACGGCATTGCGCGTGATCAGCGGGCTCGCGGTGCCCGAACGCGGCGTGGTCAGGCTCAACGGACAGAACATCACGTACGTCTCGCCGGAGCAGCGGGCAAAGTTCCTGCGGATCATGCAGCTCCCGGGTGGTCACGGCGTGTTCGGGAACCTCACGGTCGAGCAGAACATGAACGTGAGCGCGCGGCTCAACTCGTCGGGGCGCGGTGAGGTGGCTCGGCGCGTCGCGAACGTGTTCGAGCTGTTCCCCGAGCTCGACGGCCACCGGAAGCAGCTCGCGTCCAGCCTGTCGGGTGGCCAGCAACAGATGGTCGCGCTCGCGCGTGTCCTCATCCACGAACCCGAGCTGCTGATGATCGACGAGCTCTCGCTCGGGTTGGCACCGCTGGTCGTGCAACGACTCCTCGAACTGGTCGACGAGCTCAAGCAGCGGGGCCAGACGATGATCATCGTGGAGCAGTCGCTCAACGTCGCCATGGCAGTGGCCGACCGCGCCATCTTCCTGGAGAAGGGCGAAGTCAAGTTCGAGGGTCCCACGGAAGGCCTGCTCGAACGAGGTGATCTCGCTCGGGCCGTCTTCTTCGGGACCGAAGGCGGCTGATGACGCTCGCGACGTTCGTCACGTGGAACCTGCTCTTCAAGGGGATCATCGGGGGTCTGATCACCGGGCTCGTCGCCATGGGCATCGTGCTCGTGTACCGGTCGAGCCGGGTCATCAACTTCGCCGTCGGCAACATGGGAGTTCCCGCGGTCGCGCTGTTCGCGGTCATGGTGGCAGTCAGTGGGTGGCCGTACTGGTTGTCGTTGGCCATCGCGCTCGTCATCGGCACTCTCATCGGCGCGCTCATCGAAGTCACCGTCATCCGGCGGCTGTTCAAGGCGCCCCGCGTCATCGTGCTGGTGGCGACCATCGGTGTGGCGCAGCTGTGCGAGGCCGTCACGTTGGCACTACCCGAATACAAGACGGGCTCGCTCCAGACGCAGTTCCCGCTCCCCTTCACCGGCACCTGGCACCCCGGCCTCGACATCGAGGTCAGCGCCAGCCAGGTGCTCGTGCTGATCATCGTCCCGCTCATCGCGCTGGGGCTGTGGTGGCTGCTCGGGCACACCGCGTTCGGCGATGCCGTCCGCGCCGCGGCCACCAACGCCGATCTCGCCCGGATGACCGGCATCAACCCCAAGTTGGTCTCCACCGGGGTGTGGGCGATCGCCGGCTTCATCGCGACGATGGCGGTCTATCTCACCGCCACCGACCAGGCATCGGCCGACCTCGTCCACATCGGGCCCGACACCCTGCTCCGGGGCATGGCGGCGGCGCTCATCGGGGGCATGGTGTCGTTCCCGCGCGCCATGCTCGGCGGCGTCCTGATCGGGATCCTCGATCGGGTCCTCTTCTTCAACTACACGACCGAAACCGGCCTGGTGCAGTTCGTGTTGTTCCTCGGCGTCCTGGTGCTCGTGGCGGTCGTGAGCCGGCGCGACACTGCTTCGGCGGGTGAGAGCTTCCAGTTCGCGCCGCGCATCGCGGCGGTACCGGAGCGGCTGAAGAACGTCTGGTGGGTCAAACGGCTGCCCCAGTTCATCGCCGGCCTCGCCTTGTCGGCCGCGGTCGTGCTCCCGTTCCTCGTGGACAAGTCGGAACGCCACCAGACGTGGGCCATGATCATCGCCTTCGCGCTGTGCGCGGTCTCCGTCGTCGTGCTCACCGGCTGGGGCGGTCAGCTGTCGCTCGGCCAAATGGCGTTCGCCGGACTCGGCGCGCTCACCGCGGCGGCGCTCATACGCGGCCTGTCGGCCAACATCGGCTGGCACAGCTTCCGCATCATCAACGGCTCCATCGGAGGGATCTCCTTTCCCGGCGCGCTGCTCCTCGGGGCGAGCCTCGCGAGCCTCGTCGCGGTGCTGGTCGGTGTCGGCGCGCTGCGCGTGCGGGGGCTCCTGCTCGCGATCAGCACCCTCGCGTTCGCGATCGCGGCGCAGGTGTACCTGTTCAACCGTCCCTTCTTCACCGCCGGCTTCTCGACCGTCGAGATCCAGCGCACCGACATCGGGCCGCTCGAGCTCACGCACCGGAACCGCGCGTACTACTTCTTCGTGCTGATCGTGCTCGTCGCAGTGTTGCTGCTCGTCGGACACCTCAAACGAACTGGCATCGGGCGCATGATCATCGGTGTGCGCGAGAACGAGCTCGCCGCCGCCGCCATGACCGTGTCCCCGGCGCGCGCCAAGCTCATCGCGTTCGCGGTCGGTGGTTTCATCGCCGGTCTCGGCGGCGTGCTCCTGGGCGCGGTGAACCTCACCTTCGGTCCCTCGGAACGGTTCTTCCTGGTGGACGATTCGATTCGCCTGATCTCCATCGCGGTGATCGGTGGCCTCGGGAGTCTCTCGGGCGCGGTCGTCGGCGCGCTCTGGGTCATCGGGCTGCCGTCGTTCTGGCCGCAGAACCAGACCGTGCCGTTGTTCACGTCGAGCATCGGGCTGCTGCTCATCCTGCTCTACATCCCTGGCGGCTTCGTGCAGATCGGCTACTACGTCCGCGATTCGCTGCTGCGGTGGGTCGACAAGCGGATGGAACCCGTGGACCAGACGAAGACGATCACCGCGCCGCCGGCCTCCCTGCGCCGCGCCACAACGCTCGCTCCGGCAGTGCGCAACGCGGACGGAAGTGTCCTCGCCACCCAACACCTCACGGTGCAGTTCGGTGGCCTCGTCGCGGTCGACGACGTCGACTTCCACGCCGCTCCCGGCGAGGTCATCGGACTCATCGGCAACAACGGCGCGGGCAAGTCGACGTTGTTGAACGCCATCGGTGGCTTCGTGCCGAGTCGGGGCACCGTGATGCTGCTCGGGCGCGACGTGAGCAAGAAGAACGCGCACCAGCGCGCTCGCGTCGGGCTCGGGCGGACGTTCCAGGCCGCCCGTCTCTATCCCGAGCTCACCGTGCGCGACACCGTGGAGCTCGCACTCGAAGCCAGGAAGCGGACGTCGTTCTGGGGGTCACTGCTCTGGGTCCCGTCGATTCCGGTGGAGCGCTCCAAACACAAGGAAGCCCGCGAGCTGATCGACTTCCTCGGCCTGGGTCGGTACGCCGACCGCTACATCGCCGAGCTCTCCACCGGCACCCGCCGAATCGTCGAGCTCGCGACCATGCTCGCGGTCGCGCCGCGTGTGATCTGTCTCGACGAACCGACCGCCGGCGTCGCCCAGCGCGAGGCGGAAGCGTTCGGTCCGCTCATCCTCCGCGTCCAGAAGGAGCTCGACGCCACGCTGGTGGTGGTGGAGCACGACCTTCCCCTGATCCTCTCGATCAGCAACCGGATCTACTGCCTCGAAGCCGGTCAGGTGATCGCCGAGGGTGTACCGAACCAGATCCGCGACAACCCGCGTGTCGTGGCCTCGTACCTGGGAACCGACGAGCGGGCGATCCAACGCAGCGACTCGCTCGCGTAGGCGCCGTCAATCGCGATTCGGGGCCCCGCTCCCGCGGGGCCCCGAATGCATCGACTTCGAACGACTCAGCTCTTGCCCGCCTTGGTGCAGAAGCCGCCGCTCGAGTCCTTGATCGCGGTGACCGGCTTCCAGTCGCCGTTCGTGCCCTCCTTCGAGCTGAACGCCACGAGGCGGAACGCGTCGTCGGCCGCGTACTTGCCCTTGCACAACGACGCGATCTTGGTTGCGACGAGGTCGATCTTGCCGAACTTGTTGACGGTGTTCTGCCAGTTCTTGATCGTCAAGGCGGGGCCGACCTTCTCGGCGATCGTCTTGAACATGAACAGCTCGCCGCAGAAGTCGGCCACCGCGGTGGCGATCTCGATGGTCTTACCCTTGCTGTTCTTCGTCTCCGTGCCCGGAGCCGGCACCTTCGTGCCCGTGGCCTTCTCGTAGAGGTCGACGCACTTCTGCAGCAGCGGGCCCTTGTTCGCCCAGCGCTCGGGCGCGGTCTCCCCGGTGGCGCTCAGCATCCCTTCGTACGGGTTCGGCGTCTTCCCCGCCTTGACCTCGTCCTGCGCCTGCTCGGCGGTGGCGTCGGCATCGGCGAGCAGCTGCACCTTCGGCAACGCGGCCTTGATCTTCTCGACGAACTGCTTCGCCGGTGCCGTGAGGCCGGCCATGTAGATCGTGTCGACGCCTTCGGTCTTCCACTTCTCGATGAAGCTGTCGAGCTGCGCCTGCGCGGCCGACGTGTCGGTACCGCTGATGGTGAGGATCGCCGTGGAACCGGTCTTGACCTTCGCCTTCTTGAGCGCCGGCTGGACAAGAGTCTTGATGCGGCCCTCGGCCTGGTTGTCGGCGAGGATGCCGACCGTCTTGCCCTTGAGCTTGCCGGTGCTCACCAGCAGGGTCAGCAGCGTCTTGGCCGCGGCCTCCTTCGTGGTGTCGGAGGTCAGGAGCAGGCCCGGAGGCGACTGGTCGATCCACGGCTGCTCGAGCTCGTGGCCGATGTGGATGGTGTTGTGCTGCTTGGTCAGGCAGAGCTGGCCCTGACCGCTGAAGTCGATGAACACGCCGAGCACGGCGAACACGCCGTCGTCGTCGGTCCAGGTCGTGCACAGCGCGAGCGGATCGGGCGTGCGGCCCGGGATCGGCTCGTACTTCAAGAAGTACGGCTTGATCGTGCGGCCGTCGACGCCGCCGTTGTTGTTGATGTAGTCGACGAAGATCTGCGCAGTCTTCTGCTGATCTCCCCGCTCGAAGTCGACGAAGTCGGAGATCGAGTCGTAGTCGATGATGGCGATACCGAGCTTGATCTCCTTCGCGGAGACCCCGTGACCCTCGTCCTTCAGGGTGCCGCTGCTTGCTGCGATCGCACTGCCGCTCGCGCCGAGCGCCAGCGCGACCACCACGAGCGCCGCAAGACCGACTTTCCACTTCGATGGACGGCTGATGCCGATACTTCCCATGCGTTCCCCCCCCGGGTTCCTCTTGGGTTTGCGAGAGCGTAGGGCGCCCAGGCCGATTTGTCTCGGCACCCCGGGGCGTCGCGGCCGAGAAGTTGCCGCCGTACCCCACCCCGGCGACGTTCGCCGAGGGCGGGGGGCGGGCCGATCACAGGTAGTCCTGTTGGAAGAGATGCTTGGTCGCGAACCAGCCGGGGATGGCGGGAAGGTAGTAGTAGACGAGTTGGTTCGCGAGCGCCGCGGCCACCGCGACGCTCTCGGCGATCCCGAACGACACCAAGACGGCGGAGAGGCCCACCGTGCCCACCGCGGTGCCGCCACCGGGGATCGGTACCGTCGATGCCACGGTCATGACCGCGATGTTCGCGGCCATGAGCGACCAGAACGACGTGTTGGCACCGAACGCGGCGAGGCACGCGGCCAGGCAGGCGGTCGAGAGCACGATCGCGAGCACATTGCCCCCGACCAGCAAGGCGAGTTTGCGCGGCGAGCGCAGCACAATGTGCATCATCGACGTGGCGCGTCGTACCGGGGGCACCGCCACGCGTCGGAGCTTCGGCACGGCGAGTACGACCGCGGTCGCGAGCGCGGCGACGGCCGCCACGATCACGGTGAGCTCGAGCAGACCGGTGGTGGGCAGGAGCGAGAAGTCGACGTGCGTGGGATTGATCGCGACCGCGAGGACGAACAGTCCGAGGGCGGCGATCAGGTTGCCGGCGATGCTCAGCACGCCGCCCGCCGCGACCGCCGAGCTGAGGTCGATCCCCATCTTCTGCAGGTAGCGAACCTGCATGCCCTGCCCCCCGATTGCCGGAACCGCGAGATTCGAGAACGACATGCCGATCTGCACCTCGGTCGTGGGCCACAGCGGGAGTCGCAATGACACGGTGCCCATCAACGCGATCGCGTATCCGACGTTCGATGCGAACGAGAACACGAACGCGAGCGCGATCCAGCGCCAATCGGCGCTGCGCACGGTCGCCCACACTTCGCCCGGATCCCCGACGTCGTCGAGCAGGACCGCGGTGGCCACCAGCGTCCCGATTGCCATCGCGACGTTGGTCGGGTTCAGCCGGCGGAGCCGGGTGAGCTCGGTCGGCTCGACGCCGGCGGCCTTCGCTCCCGCCTCGCGGAGACGCTCGATGAGGTGGGTGACCTCCTTGCGACGGTCGCCGGCCAACCCGCGCGTGGCGCGCGTGAGCGCGGCCGGCTGCAGGAATGGCAGGGCCGTCGCGAGCTTCGCCCGACCGAGCACGCTCGCTGCTGCGCGTACGGCGCGGGCTTCGCCGACCAACGACGCAGTCGCGACGAGAAGTTCAGCGATGTCGAGGGCTTGGAGCTGCTCGTCGCCGGTTGCGCGCGCGTGGTCGAAGCCGACGATCCACGGACCTTCCGGCGAGATGACGACGTGTTCGGCGTCGAGCAGACCGTGCGCGATGCGCGCGCGCTGCAGCGTCGCTACCTCTGTCCAGATCGCGACCAGCAGGTCGTCGGTCACCACGGTCGGGTCGAGCTCGGCAAGCGGGACCGCACCGACTGCGCGCAGCACGAGCAAGGCCGCGCCCGGTCCCGCGATACCGGCCGACAGGACCGGCGGGACGCGGACCCCGACCTCGCGGGCGACGAGCATCAGGTAGGCCTCGTGCTCCACCTGCTGGAGACGGGTCACCGTCAGCGGCGGCCCGGAGTCGCGGTACACGAGAAGACGCCAGGCTTTTGCCAGGAACCGCGCGTCCGCCTCATCCCGGCCGATCACCTTGACGCGCAGCACTCCGTCGGCATCGTCGGCGAGCATCACCGTCGACCCGGCTCGCTGATGCTCGGCGAGGCGCACACCACGCGCGCCGATCCCGAGCTGCGCAAGCGAAGCACTGACTTGCGCGACGGTCGGTCGCCCGCCCGGAGAGCCGAACAGCAGATGTACCCCGGCCGCCACCGTCCAGCCGAGCACGATCGCGGCGAACAGGTCGTTCGGGTGCGCGTGGCCGAGATACAGGGCAGCTGCGGCGAGGCCGAACACCAGCACGCGTCCGACAACGCGCGTCGCGCGGGTGACGTAGGGACCCGCCGCACTGATCACCGCGACGGTGACCGCGGCGCGCACCGCCGGGAACGAAGGCGACTCGCCGAAGCCTGCCGCAGCGCGCACGCCGCGACCAAATGTCTCGTGCGCCACCACGATCTCGCCGACGGCTCGCGCTGCGATCCAGGTGACGATCCCCGCGAGGAGGAGGTCACGCCCGAGACGCCAGCGGCGCCCGACGAGCGCAGCCACCACGACGAGCCCCACTGCCCACAGCGCGCCGAGCCGGTAGAGCGCGCGGAACACCGGGAGGAGCTCGGTGGGCAACGTGTTGACGAGGTCGACGACGGCGCGCTCGCTCTCGGTGACGTCTCCGGCATGGCGCGCCGCGATCACCAGGATGACGATCCCGGTGGCGAGGCGAATCCAGTCGCTCGTGCGCCGCTGGAAGTGCTCCTCGCCGGCTCGCCCGAAGAGCCGATCCCGCCAACCGTCGCCGCGGGGTGGTCGGGCCACGCGGGTCGAATCCGGGCGAGCGGTCAGCGATGCCACATGGGGAGCATGCCCGACTTCCGCCTCGGGCCTCAGCCGCCGGTCTTGGAGAAGTGCTGGTAGTCGGGCGAGTCCGCCCACCGGCCACCCCACTGCCAGCCGACCGACGCGAACGCAGCGACGAGCTCGCCGCCGTCGACGGCCATGCCCGGCCGGAAGACCGACCGGTCGAGGTACGCGGCGCCCGCGGCCGGCTGTACCGAGCCGCCCTCGAGGTAGGGGTTCTCGACGGTGTTCACGTCGATCGCCTCCCCATAGGCGTGCACCGACCACTGCGGAGGACCCGGCGCGACCGCGTCACGGCAGTTGAACCCGGAGGTGTTGTCGGCCGCCATCGACTCGGGATCGCTGCCCTGGAAGGCGTCGACGGGCACCATCTGGCGGATCGGGAACCCCGCGCTCGAAGAGCGTCGAGAACACCGTGAGCACGTCTCGGGTCACGCCGGCGCTGACGACCATGGTGCCCAGGTGGGGCTGGCCGTCGAAGCCCCAGTAGCTCATGTGCAGCATGCGCAGGTCTTCGGGGCCGACGGGGCAGCCGGGCCGGTACGTGTACGGAAGGTCGGCCGCGGTCACCGCCGACTCGGTGCCGACGAACGCCGGCGCCGCTGTCGTCGTGGCCGGCGTGGTGGTCGTGGGCGCGGTGGTCCTGGGCGCGACGGTCGTCGTCGACACGCCGGCCCGGGTGCCCGACGAGCGTTTCGCGGCGCCGGTGGCCGACGACGTGCCGCAGCCGGCGAGCGCGGCAGGCCGCGACGACGGCGACGGTAGCCAGGGCTCCGGCGCGCGTCATGACGGCATACCGTAGACCCGCCGTATGGGGAGCCATGGGTGGGGCCGTCCGACCAGTAGGGCCTGGCGCGTCGTCGCGGTGCTCGCCGTACTTTCGGTGGCCACCGCGTGCGCGGGCGGTGGCGCGAATACCGCGGCGAAGGAGCGGGTCCGCCACACGCGCCGCGCAGTCACCACCACACTCCCGCCCACCACCACACTCCCGCCCACCACCACACTCCCGCCCACCACCACACTCCCGCCGACCACCGCACCCGCGCCGTCGACGACCGGACCGGCCGCTACGGCCGACCCGCCGGGGCCGACGACCGCGGCCGCGTCGTTCGTCGATCGGCTGGTCGGCGTGGGCTCGGCGGGCCAGTTGATCGCGGTGCTCGCGGATGGCTACGAGCAGACGACCGCGATCTTCACCGCCTACCAACGCGTCGGTGGCGCTTGGCAGCAGGTGTTCGGCCCCTGGGAAGCGCACATCGGCTTCAACGGCTTCGGTCCGCCGGGCGCGAAGCGCGAGGGGGACGGGCGAACGCCGTCGGGCGCGTACGGGTTCGACTTCTTCTTCGGTGTGGAGCCCGATCCCGGCGTGCACTTCCCGTACCGGGTGGTGACCGGCAACACCATCGTGTGGGACGTCGACCCCGCGAGCCCGCGCTACAACGAGTGGGTCGACACGACGACCCAGGACGCGGGTGTCGACCCCGAGCCCATGTACAACGCACCTGCGTACTCGTACGGCGCGGTCATCGCCTACAACGACGCCCGGGCCGCCGGGTTGGGAAGCGCGATCTTCCTGCACGTCTCGACGGGCGGCCCGACGGCGGGATGCGTGTCGCTGCCGGCCTCGGAGCTGCTCTCCGTGTTGCGGTGGCTCGACCCGTCGCAGCAGCCACGCATCGTGATGGGCACGACGGCAGACGTCACGTCGTGACCCGGTGGGTGCGCAGCCATCCTCATCCGCATTCTCGAGTGTCGGGCTGCCGGGACTTGAACCCGGGACCTTTGGTCCCCCAGACCAACGCGCTAACCAAGCTGCGCCACAGCCCGTCGCGCGACCCGAGGCCGCGCGTCGGCAGTGTAGACGGAGTGGTTCTGGCGCCCTGAGGGGAAGTCAGGCTGCTGCGGGTGGTGCGCGGCCGTGTCGGTGGTTGCGTGCGTGTAGTGGTGGTGGTGCTTGGGCGTTGTAGGTGCCGTCGGGGTTGCGTTGGATGGTCCAGCCGCCTTCGTGGCACATCATGTGGTGACGGCGGCACAACAAGCAGCAGTTGTCGCGGTCGGTGGTGCCGTTGCGTTCCCACCGGATGATGTGGTGCGCGTCGCACCACTCGGGCGGCCGGTCACAGCCCGGGAACACACACCCCCGGTCGCGCAACACGAGCGCCCGGCGCAGCGCAGGGCTGACGAGACGGGTCTGGCGGCCCAGGTCGAGGACTTCGGAGCGACCGCGCATCACGACCCGGCGGACGGCGCAGTCACACGCGAGCCTGAACGCGGTCTCCCGCGAGATCGGACCGACGCGATCGAGGTCAGCGTGCGCACGGCGCAGATGAGTGTCGCGCGTGCCGGCCAAGGTGTCGCCGTCGATGACGACGGCGAGACCGAACTCCGGCCTGCCGCCCTTGCCCTTGGAAGCGAGGAACGCACCGCAGATGTCGACGAGGCCATCGGCGTGGCGCTGACCCCGGGTGCGCGGTGGGGCGATCCCATCGAGGGAATCGGGGGAGCCGCGAGGTCGAGGGCTTCGAGGACGGTGGCGACGCCGTCGGCGTCGAGCTCACCGTCGACCATGCCCATGCCGTAGAGAGTCGTGCAGACGTGCAGGTGACGGCGCTCGTGACGCTCGCGGGCCTCGAGCTTGGACAGTTCGTCGTCGGCGATATCGCGCCACCGCCGCGCGATCAGGGAGAAGTCGTCGGGCGACAGGGCCTCCGCGGCGTCGAGCAGCGTCTCCTCGTGACGCACGAACTCGGTCTCGCGGTCACGGCTCATCGACGCCAACACATCGAGGTGCGCGCACGAGATGTCACCGCCGGCGAGCGCTTCGCCAGTGGCCTGGTGTTGACGAGTGAACCGGGCCGAACGCACCAACCGCGACGCCCCCCACCGGCCGAGCGACGTGCGATGCGCGAGCCACGACCGCGGGCTCAACGCCCCCTCCAACGCCCAATCGGCATCCCGGTCCCACTCGCCCGCACAGCGCATGGTCTCGGCCTGGAGGCGCTCTACCACACCGATCAGCTCCACCAGCCGCTGCGAACGAGCCGCCCCCGACCACTCTCGGCGGTCCTCGCAGGCCAACTCCTCGACCGCGAGGCGGATCTGCTCGATCGGATCAATACCGAACATACGTTCGATAGTACCCGAAGGGTACGACGGTAACAAGAGCTCGATTCAGAGGTGGTGCGCCACCCACTCGATCCCCTGCCAGGCCCGCCACCCGAGGTACACCGCCAACGCTCCGGCGAGCAGCTTCAGGTGCCAGGGGAGCGGCCCCAGGCCTTCCTCCGCGGAGTCGTCGGGCGCCGCGTGCGCGGAGCCGGGATCGACCGCGCTCCCGCACATGGGGCACCCGCCGTCGGCGCGCACCGTCGACGGCGAGAGGAACCGGTCGCAGGTGTCACACCACGGCACGGGCCCATTCCAGCACCCGAGGACGGGCGCGAGCGCCCGCGAGAACTACTGGATCAGCCGGACGGGGTCGCCGAGCATGTACGCCTCCCACGTGGTGGTGTCGGAGACGCTGGTGCCGTTCGGGTACGTGAAGCGCAGGCGCGTCCAACAGCCGAGTGGGTCGGAGTCGTTGCAGGTGTAGTCGTCGGGGATCGGCACCTCGAAGGTCACCCACTGACCGTTGAACGAGTGCGTGCCGGTGTTGGTGACGCCACTGATCGCGCAGCCCGAGTTGGTGTCGATCAACGTCCCCCACGGGGGACCCGTCGAGTTCCCCGGTGGCTGCGTGTACTGGCAATCCGGGAACGCCCCGCCCGGAGCGTTGGAGTCGGGTGGGGGCAGCACGGTGATCGTGCCGGCCTGCGACGCGTCGCCGGTGTCGTAGAAGTAGAGGAGCAGCGTGTGCCCGGCCTCACCGGGGAGCACCCTGGTGAGATAGAAGCGCGTGTCGGCACCGGTGGCGTTGGCGTAGATCCCCATCTTCTGGTTGCCGTACAGGCGCAGGTTGTTCGACGTCGTGAAGTTGGACCCGAGCCCGACTCGGATCGCAAACCGGTTCGAGCCGCCACCGATCGGCGTCGCGGTGCCGTCGATCTTCTTCGCGGTCTCGATCTGGAGGAAGTAGGTGCCCTGGGTGGGGTTGGCGATCGAGCAGATCTGCACCCACTGGCGGAAGAAGGAGGCGAACGTTCGCCCGGGGTTCGTCCCTGCGTAGTTCGACGCCGACTGGAGGAGCGTCTTCAGGTGCGACGCGCTGATCGTCCCGTTCGGCTGGTCGTTGCTCGTCTCGGGGTACACGCCGGGGAACTCGGCCTGACAGACGATCGGGTTGTTGGTGGGGTCCCACGTCGACACGTCGGGCGCACGGAGCGTGTACACCGTCCAGGGATTCGCGGTGTTGCTCCCGTCGCCGTAGTAGTTGTCGCCGCTGCAGAACGCGCTGCTGCCCGCCGACGCGTAGCGGGTCGACGGCGGGATCGATCCCGAGTATCCGGGAATCTGCGCCGCGGTGAGGGTCGCAGCCTGGTCGAGGCTCGCGCCCGCGTTCGAGTCGCTGGCGCCGCACTGGTCCCCCACGTGCACGAACGCGGGGTCGAAGACCTGGACGTTCAGTGCACCGCTCGCGCCGGCGGGCACGTCGATGCCGTAGAAGTAGCCGTTGGCGTCGTAGTCCTTGTTCACCGAGCTCGGCGCAGTTGTCGGCGTTGCACAGGGCCGAGTTGGCGTTCGGACCAGCCGACTCGATCGCGTCACCCTTGTCCTTGTTCGACGACGGCCCGAAGAGGTTGCCCCAGAACTGCGGCTGCGTCGCGTTCGACTCGGGATCGTTGCCGTACGAGTTCGCGGGACTGCCGAGGTTCTGCGGGAGCTGGTACTCGGCGACCGCGCTGCGGGAGATCGTCGTCGAGTTGTAGTTCACGATCTGTCCCCACGGGTTGTGCGTGGGCACGGAGATCGTGACCTTCAGCTGGTTCGGCAGCCTGCCCGCCGCCGTCGCGATGGTCACCCCGTTCGTGCCGTCGGTGAATCCGTTGAACGATGCGATGCTCTTGGCGGTGGTGAACGCCTTGTTCCCGATGTTCTCCGGCATGAACACCGCACCCGCGAGCGCGGCGGCGTCGGCAGCCTTCTGGATGCGGGCGGAGAGGTTGTTCCAGCGGCTGTACTCCAGCCCGAGGCCGGCGAACGCGGTGAGCGTCACGAGGGTGAGCGCCATCCACACCATGTAGAAGCCGCGTTCGGCACCGGCCCTCGTGCGGACACGACGCAGGAAGCGTGCCATCACCATCCGGCTACCCGCAGAGCTGCGTCGGCGCCGGCTCGAGCCGGAAGACAGCGTGGTCGGTCAGCGTGATCGAGGCCCCGAAGAGCTTCGTGATGTACTTGTGAACGAGCTTGATGTAGACACCGACCGAGTCCCAGTTCGCGACGTCGCATGCCTTCTGCGACGCGGCGGGCCAACCGCTGCCCGCTCGGATTGGCGGTGTCGAACGCCTTCGTATTCGACAGCCAGTTGTACTTGATGCAGCTCGTCGTGCAGCTGCTGAAGCTCGTATTGCCGGCCGCGCCCGGGTAGCCCTTGTCGTTGGCCTTGTACACCCACAGCTCGATGGGCTCGTCGGGAGCAATGGTCTTGAGGGCAGTGGCTGCGGCCGCAGCGGCATCCGTCGCGTAGTTCGTGAGCATCGCTTCGGCGGACGCGGTGCGGGCCGCAGAACGTGCAGCTCCGGCGCCGACCGACTGCGACTGGTACACCGACGAGAACTCGATGAGCCCGAACGTGATCATCACGATGACGGGGATCAGGATCGCGGTCTCGACCAGGACCGCGCCGCGTTCGTCGCCGCGCCTTCCTCGGTTCCTCATCGCCTTCGTTCCCCATCGACATCGACGCCAGGCCCAGCCCCGCGCTGAGTCATATGTCGGCAGTCCCGGCCGGGGGTCTTGAGCCAAGAATCGGCTAACCGGCGGTCTCGATGGCTCGCTCACTGCGAGCCGGGACTCGCGCGGCACCTCCGCTATGCGCTGCGGCGCCTGGCTTCATGGCTCGCTCACTGCGAGCCGGGATACCCGGCTCGCCGCCGTTCGCTCGCGCGGCACCTCCGCTATGCGCTGCGGCGCCTGGCTTCATGGCTCGCTCACTGCGAGCCGGGATACCCGGCTCGCCGCCGTTCGCTCGCGCGGCGCCTCCGCTATGCGCTGCGGCGCCTCACCCTCAGCTTGATCGGCGTGGGGCCCAGGTCGAATGCCTCCCGGATCTTGCGCTCGAGATAACGCAAGTACGGGACCGGGAGCTCATGGGTCACGAAGAGCGTGAACGTGGGCGGGTCCGTCGCCGCCTGTGTGGCATAGAGCACCCGCGGGCGGCGGCGGCCCACAGGCGGCACCGCATGGGCGAGCTGCGCGTCGCGCAGCACCCGGTTCAGCGCGGCGGTCGGGATCCGCTGGTGGTACGCCTCCTCGGCCTGGCGGAGGGCGGGGAGGATGCGCTGCGTCATACGGCCGGTGAGCGCCGACACGGTCAGGACGGGCGCGTACGACAGGAACGCCAACCGGTCGGCCACGTCGGCGCGCGCAGCGGCGCGAGCCTCCGCGTCGAGGAGCTCCCACTTGTTGAGCACGACGACGATCGCCGTACCGGCTGCGTCGATACGTTCCGCGAGGCGCTGGTCCTGATGGGTCACGCCGTCGGTCGCGTCGATCACGAGCAGCGCGGCGTCGGCGCGGTCGACGGACTCCAGCGCGCGCACCATGCTGAAGTACTCCGTAGGCTCGTCGATCCGGCTGCGACGGCGCATCCCCGCGGTGTCGACGAATCGCAGCGGCCCGTCTTCGGTCTCGACGATCGTGTCGATCGAGTCGCGCGTCGTACCCGGAAGATCGTGCACGACGGCCCGATCGTCGCCGACGAGACGGTTGAACAACGTGGACTTGCCCACGTTCGGCCGCCCGACGATCGCGACCGAGAAGATCGAGTCGTCGACTGCCGGCGTGGGTTCCTCCGCCGGCAGCGCGTCGACCACCGCGTCGAGGAGATCGCCGCTCCCCCGCCCGTGCATCGCCGAGACCGCGAACGGATCGCCGAGGCCGAGCCGGGAAAATGCCCATGCGTCGGCCTCGCGGCGATCGTCGTCGACCTTGTTGACCACGACCAGCACCGGCTTCTTGGTCTTGTAGAGGACCCGCGCGACGTGTTCGTCCTCCTCGGTGAGGCCCACGGTGCCGTCGACGACGAGCAGCACGACGTCGGCGTCGACGAGCGCGCGTTCCGCCTGTTTGCTCACCTGACGAGCCAGCGACTCGCCTCCCTCGCCCGACGTCGGCGCGAGCCAGCCACCCGTGTCGACGACGACGAACGTGCGGCCGTGCCACTCCGCCTCGAGCTCCTTGCGGTCGCGGGTGACGCCGGGCTTCTCCTCGACGATCGCGTCGCGCCGCCCGACGAACCGGTTGACGAGCGTCGACTTCCCGACGTTCGGGCGGCCGACGACCGCGACCACCGGTCGCGCGCGGTCACAACTGCAGCGCCGCGACGAGCGACGCGCCGTCGGTGGCCACGATCTCGACCGGTCGGGGAAGGTCGTCGAGCGTGGCGCCGTCGAGGAACCGGCCGTTCGAGAGCACGACGTCGGGCAGCAGGTAGCGCACGCCCTCGGGAGCGTTGTCGAGCGCGTGGCCGACGTCGGCGCCGGTGAGCAGCCCGGTGACCGCGATGTTGCCGCCGAAGAAGCGGTTCTCGACGACGAGGAGGGACACATCGGTGCGGGCGGCCTCCGCGAGCTCGCCGACGAGCGGTTCGAGCACCTGCGCGCCGTACTCGCCCGTGACGATCGCGACCGCCGACGGCGTCGACGCGCGGAGCTTCACGGCCGTGCCGCCCGCGCGGCGCGCGGTAGCCCTCCGCGGGCGCGCCGTCGACCCAGGCGAAGAAGCCCGTCGTCCGTTCGGGCGCGGAGCCGGCTCCGTCGGCACGGCCGGTCTGCCCGCGAGCGCGGCCCGCACCTCGGCTTCGAACGTCCGCGCCATGCCGATGCCGTTCTCGTGCTGGGCCAGCTCGTCGTAGTCGCCGATGGTCGGGAACGGGCGTTCCGCGAGCAGGTAGTACTCGTCGGCGGCGTAGACGAGCCGACGGCCGAGCGCGCGCCTGAACCGCTGCTGCCACGCCGCGACCGTGTCGAGCACGCGCGCGGCCTCGGCGCGTGTGTGGGCCCGCATGTCGGGCTCGGTGGTGTAGTCGCTGACACCGAGCGGCACGACACCGACCGTCGCGAGCCTCGGGAAGCGGTCGAGCACCCCGAGGAGCGTGTCGTCGAGCGCGTCGCCGTCGTTGATGCCCGGGCACACCACGATCTGGCCGTGCACCTCGATCCCGGCGTCGAGCAGCGCGGCGAGCCAGCGCAGGCTCGTCGCGCCCCGGCGGTTCCGCAGCAGGCGGGTGCGCAGCTCGGGATCGGTGGCGTGGATGCTCACGTAGAGCGGGCCGAGCCGCTCCGAGACCACGCGTTCGAGGTCGGCCTCGGTGAAGCGGGTGAGCGTGGTGAAGTTGCCGTACAGGAACGAGAGTCGGTAGTCGTCGTCCTTCACGTACAGGCTGCGCCGCATGCCCTTCGGCAGCTGGTAGATGAAGCAGAACGGGCAGTGGTTGTCGCAGGTGCGGACGCGGTCGAAGACCGCGCTCTCGAGGTCGAGCCCGAGCGGCGCGCCCGCGGGCTTGTCGACGACGACGAGCTGCTCGAGACCGCCGCGCCGGAGCTCGAGCTCGACGTGGGGCTCGTCGGCCTGGATCTGGTAGCGGATGACGTCGCGCACCGCTTCGCCGTTGAGCGTGAGGAGCTCGTCGCCGGGGAGGAGCCCCGCAGCGTGGGCAGGAGAACCGGGCGCGACCGCCACCACACGGGCGGTCGGCATACGTGAAGTCTAGAACCTCTGCGCGCCGGTACCCTCGGGGCGGATGACCGTCGAACTCGTCCTGCTCGCCGAACCGCGGGGCTTCTGTGCCGGGGTCGAGATGGCGATCAAGGCGCTGTCGTGGATGGTCGACGCGTTCGAGCCGCCCGTGTACTGCTACCACGAGATCGTGCACAACCGGCTCGTGGTCGACCGCTTCCGCGAGCAGGGTGTGATCTTCGTCGACGACGTCGACGACGTGCCCGCCGGCGCGCCGCTCATGCTGTCCGCGCACGGCTCGGCACCCGAGGTGGTGGCCGCGGCGCGCGCCAAGGATCGCGTCGTCGTCAACGCGGTGTGCCCGCTCGTCACCAAGGTGCACCACGAGGCGAAGGTGCGCGCGGGCAAGGGCTACACCATCCTGTACGTCGGCCACGAGGGCCACGACGAGGCCACCGGGACGCTCGCAGTCGCGCCCGACGACATGCGCCTGGTCGAGACCGACGCCGACCTCGACCGGGTGTTCCCCACCGTGAGCGACCCCTCGAAGGTGGCGCTGCTCGCGCAGACCACACTCTCGTTGCACGACTGGAAGGGTCATGACCCGCGCCCGGGAGCACTTCCCCGAGCTCTGGACTGCTACCCGCGACGACCTGTGCTTCGCCACCACGAACCGTCAGACGGCGCTGCGCGCGCTCGCGGCGCGCGCCGAGGCGATCGTCGTGATCGGGAGCGCGAACTCGTCGAACACGATCGCGCTGGCCAGAGTGGCACGTGCTGCAGGGTGTGAGCGCGTGTTGCGCGTCGACGGTCCCGACGAGATCGATCCCGACATGCTCGGCGATGCCCGCGTCGTGGGTGTCACGGCCGGTGCGAGCGCACCCGAGGACCTCGTGCAGGCGGTGATCGAGCGACTCGCACCCGTGCAGGGTGTCGAGACGGTGCATGTCACCGACGAGGACGAGTACTTCCCGCCACCGCGCGAACTCCGCGAGCTCGCAGCCAAGCTCGGCCACGATTAGCCCGAGCGCGACCGGGCCGTGCGGTTCACAACGTGGCGAGCGTGATCGCGACGGCGATCGCGTTGAACACCGCGTGCGTGACCATGCCCGGCCCGAGACGCTGGTAGCGCCATCGGATGCAGCCGAGCAGGAACCCCACCGGGATGATCATCGAGAACGTGAGGATCATCTGACCACGGGTCATGCCGATCTGGTAATGCACCAGCCCGAACGCGACCGCCTGCGCGCAGATCGCGATGCGGCCGCCGTAGCGACGAGTGAGCACGCCTTGCACCAGACCGCGGAAGAACAGCTCCTCGAAGAACGGCGCGCCGAAGACGGCGACGATCACGACCACGATCGCGCCGAGTGTGGAGATACCCGCCTCGTTGGTGACCGAAGTATCACGGGCGAGATCGTCGAACGAGAACAGCAGGACGAGGATCACGGCGATGATCAGCGTCGCGACGCGGGCGACGAGCGCGGCGAGCGAGCCGACCCCGAGGTCACCGAGCTTCGGGCGCACCAGCCCGAGGTCGCGGAGCGATCCCGTGCCGTAGCGTCGAACCGCGAGCTTGCAGGCGCCGAACAGCCCCGACCACAGCGCGAGCTCGCCCACCAGGAGCGTCTCCGCAGATCGGGTGGTTGCACCCAGGACGATCGCCAACCCGACGACGGCCAGCGACAGCGCCTGGCCACCGACGAAGCCGGCGATCGCGAGCCCGCCACCCTTGGCGGTCTGCTCGCGGTCGTTCCGCGGTGGGAACCATCCCCGATCGGTCGGAGGGAGTTGCGGACCGACGTACCCCGTCCAGCGCTGACCGTCCCACCAGCGCCAGAGCGCTTCGCGCATGGGATCCGGGTACCAGCCGGGCGCTACGACAGTTTGCGTCGCCTGGTACAGCACACCGCCGGGAGCTCCGGAAGACGCGGACTGACTCTGGAGAACGGGACTGTTCACGGCCGTGCCGTTTACCGAGGCGACGAGTGCGTCGACGTCATGCCGCCGCGCCGCCGGTACCGCGAACGAAGCCGCCTCCCACCGCGCGTCGATCCCGGCATCGGCAAGCAGCCGGCGGAGCGCGTCACGAGACTCGGCCGGCCAGTGCGCGAGGTCGTAGATGACGGAGTCGGCGGAAGTCAAGAGGAAGAAGGATACGCACGCCGCGGTGGGTCAACCCGCGATCAGGAGCGCGTCCGTGAACACTCGTTGGAGCTCCGCGGCGAGCTCGTCGGTGAGCTTCGTCGCCGCGGCCCGGCGGGCGCGCCCTTCGAGCGCGGGAGGCATGATCGGCTTCCCGACGACGACCGCGACGCGTCGCGGACGCGGCAGGAACTTGCCCTTCGGGAGGATGTCCTCGCTGCCGCCCACACCCACGGGCACGATCGGCACGCCCAGCTTCACCGCGAGGTACGCAGCACCGTCGAAGAGCGGGGCGATCCTCGGACCCGACTCGCGCGTCCCTTCGGGGAACACCGCCACCGGTTCTCCTCGCGCCAGCCCCGTTTCCAGTGCGCGCAACGCCCCGCGGTCGGCGGTGCCGCGCTCCACGCGCACCGCGCCGAGCGCCGTGAACAACGTGTTGCCGAACCACGTAGCGAACAATTCCTCCTTCGCCAGGAAGCGGATCGTGCGCGTCGTCACGAATGCGGAGAACGGCACGTCGAGGATCGACCGGTGTGAAGGTGCGACGATGTAGGCGCCGGACCGCGGGACGTGCTCCCGGCCGACCACGCGGACACGGAACACGACCTTGCACACGCTCAGCACGACCGCGCGCGCGAATCGGTAGAACGTCATCCTGCTCCCTCTTTCGGGGCTTCGGCGCCGGTCTCCGCGGGATCGGCGACCGATCGGACCCGCTCGACGATCGCGGCCACGACGTCGTCGACGATGGTGGCGGTGGTATCGATCACGATCGCGTCGGGCGCGGCGTCCTCGGGCCGCAGCGCCCGCCCGAGCGACGCGTCGGCACGGTCGCGTTCGGTGAGCGCTTCGCGCACGTCGTCGACCGCGACCCGGCGCGCCGCCGCGTGCTCGTCACGCCGGCGCCGCACGGCCCGCACGTCGTCCTGCGCGGTGAGGAACACCTTGACCGGCGCGTCGGGAAACACGACGGTCCCGATGTCGCGTCCCTCCACGACGCCTCCACCGTGTTCACGCACCCACGCGCGCTGCCGTTCTACGAGGATCTTGCGGACTGCCGGGTGTGAGGACACGGTCGAGACCGCGCCCGTGACCTCGGGACCGCGGATCTCCGCCGACACGTCGCGTCCGCCGAGGCACACCGATCCGTCGCCCATCTCGATCTCCGCCCGTTCGGCGATCTCGACGACGGCGTCGGCGTCGGCGACATCGGTACCGGCCTCGATCGCCGCGAGCGTGACCGCGCGGTACATGGCTCCGGTATCGAGCGTGTGCAGGCCGAGCGCGTCGGCGACCCCGCGCGCGGTCGTGGACTTGCCCGACCCCGCGGGCCCGTCGATCGCAACCAGTCGAGCCGTCACGAGCGCCCCGTCACGTTCGCCCGGTCACGTTCGCCCCGTCACGTTCGCCCCGTCACGTTCGCCCCGTGAGCATCGCGAGGTCGTCACCGAACTCGGGATACGAGACCGAGATCGCCGCCCAGCCCCGCACGACCGACTCACCGTCGGCCGCGTTCGCGGCGATCGCGGCCGCCATGGCGAGGCGGTGATCGCCGTAGCTGTCGAACCGGGCGGCGCGAGGCCGACCGCCGCGGATCGCCAGCGCGTCGGGCGTGGTCTCGACGCCGACTCCGAGGCCCGCGAGCATGGCTTCCACGGTGGCGATGCGGTCGCTCTCCTTCACCCGGAGCTCCGCGGCGTCGGCGATCTCGGTGACGCCGTCGGCGAACGCGGCGGCGACCGCGAGCACCGGGAGCTCGTCTTGCACGAGCGCGATCTCGTCACCCGCGATCGTCGTCGCGTGCAGGTCCGACGCGACGACTCGGAGATCGCCGACCGGCTCACCGAGCTGCTCACCCGTGAGGTCGACGTCGATCGTCGCGCCCATCCGGCGGAGCACGTCGACGAACGCGATACGGGTGGGATTGCAGCACACCCGTTCGATCACGAGATCGGAGCCGGGTGTGATCGTGGCGCCGACCACCCAGAATGCGGCCGACGAAGGGTCGCCCGGGACCTCGAGCTCGAGCGGTGACGGCGCGCCCCTCGTGACGCGGCACGGTGCAGCCATCGACGGTGACGGGCGCCCCGAGCGCCCGCAACATCCGCTCGGTGTGGTCGCGGCTCGGTGCCGGCTCCGTGACCTCGGTCGTGCCGTCGGCCTGGAGCCCCGCCAGGACGAGCGCAGTCTTCACCTGCGCGCTCGCCACGGACGGGTGGTGCGCGCACCCTCGCAGCGACCCACCGCGCACGGCCAGCGGCGCAAGCGTGCCGTCGGCACGGCCGTCGACGTGCGCGCCCATCGCGCGCAACGGCTCGACGACGCGGCCCATCGGCCGCTGCAAGAGGCTCGCGTCACCCGAGAGCACGCTGAGGAACGGCCGGCCCGCGAGCAGCCCGGCGGCGGTGCGCATGGTGGTACCGGAGTTGCCGCAGTCGAGCACCCGCGACGGCTCCATCAGCCCCTCGACCCCGCGACCGACCACAGTGATCGCGGAACCGGCCGCGGTGATGTCGACGCCCAAGTCGCGCGAGCGCGAGTCGAGTGCGCGCGACGTCGTCACCGCCGGCGAGCCCGACCGCGCGCGAGCGGCCATTCGCCATCGACGCGAACAGCAGCGCGCGGTGCGAGATTCCCTTGTCGCCGGGCACGCGCAGCCGTCCGCGCAGCGACGCGGGACCCAACACCGCGAGCTCTGCGGGAATCTTCACGAGAGGGCGGTCCGAGCGACGTGGTAGCCGTGCCCGACCAGCGCCTCCTCGAACGCGTCGGCTCCCCTGGCCGACACGACCAGCACGAGCACACCGCTTCGCCCCTCGAGCGAGTGCGCGATCTCGACGTCGGCGATGTTCACGCCCAGCTCGGTGGCCAACGTGGTCACCTCGGCGAGCGCCCCGGGGCGGTCCTGGATGGGAACCCTGAGCTCGATCAGCTGTTCGTCGACCGGGAGGCCGGTGGGAAGGTTGCGACGCGCCGCGCGTGCCGACTGCAGCACGTCGAGCAGCGCCGACCGGTCGCCGCTCGCCACCATCGCCCGCACCCGCATGAGCGACGCGAGGTACTCGTCGAGCGCGGTGACGATCGCGTCCCGGTTCGCGACGCAGATGTCGGGCCAGATCGCGGGATGGCTCGACGCGATGCGGGTCATGTCGCGAAAGCCACCCGCCGCCAGCCGCAACAGCACCGCGTGGCTGTCGCCGCTCGTGTCGGCGACGTTCATGAGCGTGGACGCCGCGAGCTGGGGCACGTGGCTCACCACCGCGACGAGCGCGTCGTGCACCTCGGGCGAGACCGCGACCGCTTCCGCGCCCAGCTCGGCCGCGAGCGCGCGCACCTCCGCGAACGCCTCGGGATCGGTCTGGCTGGTCGGCGTGAGCACCCACGTGGCGCCGACGAAGAGATCGGCGCTCGCGCCGTCGAGACCTTCCTGCTCGGATCCGGCCATCGGGTGCCCGCCGACGAACCGGCGCGCGAGCGTCAGGACGTGCCGCCTCGACCGTCGCGACCACCGGCGCCTTCACCGATCCGACGTCGGTGACGAGACGCGCGCCCGCGTCGAGCGCTTCGATCACCACGTTGGCGACCTGGCCGACCGGGACCGCGACGACGGCGAGATCGCTGCCATCCACCGCCTCGGCGACCGTCGCCGCCAGTGTGTCGACGGCGCCCGCCTCCTTCGCGCGCGCGGCACGGCCCGCATCGTGGTCGAACCCGTGCACCTCGGTGCCGCGCGGGCCGGAGCGCGAGACCGATCGAGCCTCCGATGAGCCCGGTGCCGACGAGCGCGAGGCGACGCGGGACGGCCACGGGCTGCCCTACTGCGGGAGGTCGGCGCGCAACGCCGCCGCGCCGTCGAGGAACACGTGGTCGCAGCTCGTCGCGAGGCTTGTCGGTGTAGCAGTGCACGAGCACCCGGATACAGCGCGGCATGCCGTGCGGCACGTCCTGCTCCTGCGCGCCGAGCAGGGCGACGCCGTCGAGCCCGAGCCCGGCGCGGGCCGCGCTGGCGGGGAATTCGGCGTGGAGGTCGGGCGTCGACGTGAAGATCATGCTCACGACGTCGTCGGGCGTGAGGTCGTTGCGGGCGAACAGCTCCTTCACCATGCGCGTGGTCTTGGCGTCGATCTCGGCCTTCGAGTCCTCGTCGCAGGTGATCGCGCCGCGCAGCGCCTGGAGCTTCACGACGAGCGAGGTTAGCCGGGGCGTCTCTTGGCGCCCTTGCCATTCGCCGTGTCAGCGGCGGGCCGCGGTGTCGTTGCCTCGTACAGCGCGCGCACCTCACCGGGCTGCAACGCTCGCCACTCCCCGGGCGCGAGCGCGCGATCGGCGACCGGTCCGATGCGCGTGCGCACGAGCCGGATCACCGGGTGACCGATCGCGTCGAACATGCGCCGCACCTGGCGGTTCCGGCCCTCGTGGATCGCGATCTCGACCGCCGCGCTCGAGCCACGGCGTTGCACGACGCGCGTACGCTGCCGGCGCGGTCATGCCGTCGTCGAGCTCGAGACCGTCGCGCAGCGCGACGAGTGCCCCCGGCGCCGGCACACCCTCGACTTCGGCGAGGTACGTCTTCAGCACACCGTGGCTCGGGTGCGTGAGGAGCTGCGTGAGCTCGCCGTCGTTGGTGAGCACGAGCAAGCCCGTCGGTGTCGTTGTCGAGGCGTCCGACCGGGAACACGCGGGGCTCGGCCGGCACGAGATCGAGCACGGTCGGTGCGTCCCTGCGGATCGCTCGCAGTGGTCACGACTCCGAGGCGGCTTGTTCAGCAGGTAGTAGACGAAGTCGTCGCGCACGACGACAGCCACCCCGTCGAGCTCGATGCGCTGTCGCCGCGGGTCGGCACGGCCGCCGAGACGCGCGATCTCGCCGTCGACGGTGACCCGACCGGCGGAGATCAGCTCCTCGCACGCGCGCCGCGAGCCGAAACCCGCGCGCGCGCCAGAAGCTTCTGCAACCGTTCCGGCTCGGACTCCTGCGCCACGTCAGTCCGTAGCGGCGTCGCTCGCGTGCTCTTCGCGGTGAGCGTCGGCGTGCCGAGGGTCGACGCTCAGGTGGAGACCGCGCTCGAGGGCTTCGACGACCGCTGCGTCGGGCACGAAGTCACCGAGCGACGGCAGGTCGGCGAGCGAGTCGAGACCGAGGCGCTCGAGGAACGACACGGTGGTGCCGTAGAGCACCGCGGTACCGGGGCCGGGATCGCGCCCGACCTCTTCCACGTAGCCGCGCTGCAGCAGCGTGTGCAGCGTGGCCTCGACGTTGACGCCGCGGATCGCCGAGATCTGGCCGCGCGAGATCGGCTGCTTGTAGGCGACGATGGCGAGCGTCTCGAGCGCGGGAGCCGACAGCCGTGCGTGGCGGGCGTCGAGCACGAAACGCTCGACGTAGGGCGCGAGGTCGGGATGCGTCTGGTAGCGGTAGCCGCCGGCGACCCGCACGAGCACGAACCCACGACCCGACGTCCTCGTACTCCCGCGCCAGCTCGGCGCAGAGTGCGTCGACTCGTACGACCGGCAGCTCGACGAGCTGCGCGAGCAAGCGCGGCTCCACCGGCTCCGTGGCCGCGAGCACGACCGCCTCGATCGCACGCTTCGCCTCGCAGCTCGCTCACGCGTGCACCTGCTCGTGCTCGACCGGGGTGTCGTTCCAGTCGTCGAGGCTGGCGGCGTCGAGCGCGACCTCACCGGGGCGAAGACGGCGCACCACGCAGCTCGCCGAAGTTCGTGAACTGCACGAGGTCGACGACGCCCTGCTTGTAGAGCTCGAGCACCGCGAGGAAGCGCACGACGAACTCGAGGCGACTGGGAACACCCGCGACGAGCGGCGCGGAAGCTCATGGGCTCGGACTGTGGCAACAATCGGAGCACGGTGTCGACCGCGTCGCGCACGCTGGCGCGCACCGGTGCGATGTGCTCGGTGTCGACCGTCACCGGCGGTACGGCCGTGAAGACCCGGAGCGCAGCTGCGCGCAACGCGTCGGGGCGCACGCGCTCGAGCGGGTCGGGTTCGAGGAAGCGGTACGGCTCCTCGGGGCCGGCGCGACGCGGCACGCTGCGCTCGGCGCGTCGGATGCGCGCCTCCAAGGCGCCGGCAGCATCCTTGAACGTCTTGCACTCGAGCAGCCGCGCAAGCAGCAGGTCGCGCTCCTCGAAGCGGAGCAGCTCCTCGTCGAGCTCGATGTCTTCGAGGCCGGGCAGGAGGCGCCGCGCCTTGAGCTCGACGAGTGTCGCGGCGATGAGGAGGAACTCGGTCGCGACGTCGAGGTCGAAGGCCGGCTCCGTGCCCGAACGGAGAGCCGGCTCCGTGCCCGAACGGAGAGCCGGCTCCGTGCCCGAACGGAGAACCGGCTCCGTGCCCGAACGGAAACCCGGCTCGATCCCGTTCATGGCGGCATCGAGCTCGGTGAGGTACGCATCGACGATCGCGGAGAGCGAAACCTCCCACAGCTCCACCTCCTCGCGGAGAATGAGGTGCAGCAGCAGGTCGAACGGCCCTTCGTACACGGACGTGTGGACCTCGTACGGCATCGGGTCACACCCTACCGGCGGCCGATACTCGCGCCGTGCCATCCCCGACGGCCGGTAGTGTCACGCTCCGTGCCGCGCGTCTTCTCGGGGATCCAGCCGACCGGCGAGGTCCATCTGGGCAACTACCTCGGCGCGTTGCGCCACTGGGTCGCGGCGCTCGACGACGCCTCGACACCCGATCAGGCGCTCTACTGCGTCGTCGACCTCCACGCGATGACGCTCCCCTACGACGCCGTGATCTTCGCAGAGCGGACGCGGCGCACCGCCATGTTCCTCATCGCGGCCGGCCTCGACCCCGCCCGCTGCACCCTGTTCGTGCAGAGCCACGTGTCGGCGCACACCGAGCTCACCTGGATCCTGAACTGCGTCGCCACCTTCGGCGAGCTGCGGCGCATGACCCAGTTCAAGGAGAAGTCGGCCCGGGGCGGCGAGGCGAGCCAGGAGTCGGTGAGCGTCGGGCTCTTCGACTACCCGGTGCTGATGGCCGCCGACATCCTCGCCTACGACACCGACCGGGTCCCGGTGGGCGACGACCAGCGCCAGCACCTCGAGCTCGCACGCGACGTCGCGATCCGTTTCAACCACCGCTTCGGCGCACTCTCGTGGTGCCCGAGGCGACGATCCCTCCCGTCGGCGCGCGCATCATGGATCTCCAGCAGCCCACCGCGAAGATGTCGAAGTCGGCCGACTCACCCCATGGCTCGTTGCCGCTCCTCGACGACCCGGCGGCGCTCGCGAAGCGGATCAAGAGCGCGGTGACCGACTCCGACGGCGAGGTACGGTTCGACCCGGTCGCGAAGCCCGGCGTGTCGAACCTGCTGCAGATCCTCGCGGCCACGAGCAACCGCGAGATCCCCGACGTCGTCGCCGAGTACTCGGGAGGTGGTTACGGCGCGTTCGAAGGCGGCGGTCGCCGACGCGGTCGTGGAGTTCGTGCGCCCGTTGCAGGAGCGGTACCGCGAGCTCGAGCGCGATCCGGCCGAGGTGGACCGCATCGTCGCCGCGGGCGCGACGCGTGCCGAGGAGATGTCGGCGCCGGTCATCACGCGCGTCCGTGACGCCGTAGGCCTCATGCCGCGATCCCGCCCGTGAGCTCCCGCCCGAACCGCGTCCGGGTGCGGTACGAGCGCCAGTCGCCGGCGCTCGAGTTCGATCGGGCGGTGCTCTTCAGCGACGCGGTATCCGTCACACTCTGCCCCGGGATGTCTACCGCTACGGCGACCGGCGGGCTGCTGCCCTGAGGAGGCTCAGTCGTCGTCGGCGGCCGCGAGGGCGGCGACGACGGTTTCGGGGACGAGGAGCGTGTCCCACGCTGCGGGGTCGTGGTGCGCGGCCGCCCACTGCGCCGCCGCTTCGGGACCGCCGACGAGGCGGATCCGGTCGGCGCCGAGTTCCGGGTGCCGGAGGTAGAGACCGACTCGCCGCGTGAACCCGCTGCGCTCTGACCACGCGTCGGCCATCCCGCGGCCACCGGCCGCGCCGGAGACCGTCGCCACGACGCGCCCGTACACGCCGAGGCGAGCGTCGAGCTTGCCGATGTCGTGCAGCAGGGCAGCCGCCACCCACCGCGGATCGTCGGCGTAGGGCGTGCCCGCGAGGCGCGACTCGACCTCGCGCGCGACGCGCACCGTGTGCCGGCGGTCGTGAGCGGGCTGCAGCATCCACTGCGAGTACGCGGCGGGCGTGAGCACCGACGCGACCCACTCGACGTCTTCCGCGCGTGCCGGGCCCGGCCACAATGCGCGCACGAAGCGCCCGGACAGGTGCCGCAGCTTCACCCGAAGACGAAACGCGTGAGCTGGTCGGCGAAGGGAGCGAGGACCCGGCCCGCGAACCCGGTGGTGAACACGAGGATGAACAGCACGAGGAAGCCGTACGGCCGGAACCTGTACCAGCCGGGTAGCCAGTGCTCCGGAAGGACCCGTTCGATCAACGCCGAGCCGTCGAGCGGCGGGATCGGCACCAGGTTGAAGATCCCGAGGAACAGGTTCACGAGCGCGAAGGAGAAGAGGATCTGGATCCCGAGCGGCAGGTCGTTGAACCCGAACCGGAACGGGACGCTGGTCGGGTCGAAGAGCTCCTTGGCCGCGAGCGCGGCGACCACCATCAGCAAGAAGTTCGTGATCGGCCCGGCGAGGCTCACGTAGACCATGTCGCGGCGCGGGTCGCGCATCCGGTTGGGGTTCACCGGCACCGGCTTCGCCCACGCGAGCACCGGCACACCCAGCAGGGCGCCCATCGCAGGCATGACGATCGAACCGACCGGGTCGATGTGCGGGATCGGGTTCAGCGTGAGCCGGCCGGCCCGCTTCGCGGTGTCGTCGCCGAACCACGACGCGACGAGACCGTGGCTGACCTCGTGGAGGATCACGGCGACCACGAGGCACACGAAGAAGATCGACCGCCTGCTCGAAGTCGGTGTTCACGTGTTGACGCTCAGCGTCGGCGTGAAACGCAGTTGATGCAGAAGCGAGCGGCGGGCATCGCCTCGAGGCGGGCCTCGCCGATGCGCTGGTGGCAGTCCTCGCACTCGCCGTACGTGCCGGCGTCGAACTTGGCGAGCGTGTCCTCGATCTCCTTCAACGTGTCGTCGAGCTGACCGGCGAGCGCCTCCACCTCACCCCGCTCGGCGGTGACCTGCCCGGAGTCGGCGAAGTTCTCGTCGAAGTCGAGCCGGGCGCCGGGGCCGTGACCAAGCCGCTGGAGCTGGTCGCGGAGACGATCGCGCTCCTCTTGGAGCTGGTCGCGCAGCACCGCGTGGGTCGTGTCGGCCATATGAGCGATGCTACCTACTCGATGGGCCCGCGCCGCGAGCGAATCGCTCACCGCTTCGCGCGGGGATGGGCGAGGTCGTACACGGCCCGCAGGCGCTCGGGGGAGACCCTCGTGTACACCTGCGTGGTCGACAGGCTGGCGTGGCCGAGCAACTCCTGCACGACACGGATGTCGGCCCCGTGGTCGAGCATGTGCGTCGCACACGAGTGGCGGAGCACGTGCGGGAAGAGCCGGTCGCCGAGGCCCGCGCGGTCACCGGCGGCCCGCACGATGAGCCACGCGCCCTGACGGGTGAGTTGGCCGCCGCGCGCGTTGAGGAACACCGCGTCGCCGGTGCGCACGGTCCTGCCGCGGGTTGCCGGGATCCGGCTCTTCGCGGTTCGGCGCTCCAGCTCGGGACGCCCGTACCTGAGATATTCGTCGAGCGCGGCCCGCGCGGTACGGCCGATCGGGACGACGCGCTCCTTGTTGCCCTTGCCGAGAACACGGACGATGCCGTCGCGAAGATCGAGGTCGCCGACCTCGAGCCCGACGAGCTCGCTGATTCGCAGACCTCCCGCGTACAGCGTCTCGAGGATGGCGCGGTCACGCCTCGCCCGCGGGCCGTCACCCGGTACGGCCGCCAGCAGAGCCTCGACCTCTGGTTCGCTGAGCGCCTTCGGGATGCCCTGCGGGACGCGGGGACCGCCGATCTCCTCGCTCGGGTCCGAGCGTACGAGCCCTTCCTCGACGCAGAACCGGTGGAACGAGCGGACCGCGGCGACCGCTCGCGCGATCGACGACGGCGCGTATCGCGGGGCGCCGTCGTCGTCGCGCGCGTTGCGGAGGTCCTCCACGTAGGCGGCGACCATTGCCTCGCTCACCGTTCCGGGGTCGGTCTGCCCGCGGCGGCGTAGGTAGCCGGCGTAGCGCCGAAGGTCGCGGCGGTACGCGGCAAGTGAGTTCGGCGCCAGGCCTCGCTCCACGCGCAGCCAGGTGTCGTACTCCGCCAGCAGGTCGGCCAGCGCGTCGGCGTCCGTCGTCGCCATCACTCGGAAGGAGAGCCGGCGGCGAGCGCCTGACGCGCGAGCAGCAGGCCGATGATGCTCTTGGCGTCGACGAGCTCACCGGACGCGATCAGCATCTCCACGTCGGACAGCGCGATCGCCTCCACTGTCATGGCCGCCTCCTCGGCTGTCATCGCGGCGTGCTCGCACGCCTCGAGGTCGGTGGCGAGGAAGACGTAGGTGTACTCGTCGGTGAATCCGGGCGAGTTGAAGAACTCGCAGAGGAGCCGAAGACGGCCCGCGCGACGGCCGATCTCCTCTTCGAGCTCGCGAGCCGCGGTGACGTCGGGGGGTTCGCCGGCGACGTCGCGTTTCCCGGCCGGCAACTCGAGCAGCGCACCACCCGCGGCCACTCGATACTGGCGCACGAGCAAGGCGTCGCCCGCGGCGTCGATGGGCACAACGACGACCGCGCCCGGATGAAGGACGACGTGACGGTCGAATTCTTCGTCGTCGGGCCCGGCCACGCGCCGGCGCTCGACCGTGAGGAAACCGGCCTCGCACACGGTCGTGCGCTCGACGACGCGGAACCCGGCTTCCCGTTCGGGCACGGAGCCGGTTCCCCGTTCGGGCACGGAGCCGGTTCCCCGTTCGGGCACGGAGCCGGTTCCCCGTTCGGGCACGGAGCCGGTTCCCCGTTCAGGCACGGAGCGTCACCGCGCGGCAGTCGGGTCGCCGACCTCCAGCGCTTCGGTGTCGATCGTGATCGGCAGCCTCGGGAAGCGACCCTCGGCGCGTTCGAGCGCGGCGCGTACGAAGGCGGCGAACAGCGGATGCGGCCGGTTCGGCCGGCTCTTGAACTCGGGGTGGGCCTGGGTGGCGACGAAGAAGGGGTGGTCGGGGAGCTCGATGAACTCGACGAGTCGGTCGTCGGGCGACAGGCCCGAGCACACCATGCCCGCTTCCTCGAGCTTGGCGCGGTATCGGTTGTTCACCTCGTAGCGGTGCCGGTGCCGCTCGTAGACCACCTCTTCGCCGTACGCCTTCTGCACGACGGACCCCGGCACGAGCTTCGCGGGGTACAGCCCGAGGCGCATGGTGCCGCCCTTGTCGACCACGTCGCGCTGCTCGTCCATCAGGTCGATCACCGGATACGGCGTGTGTGGCTCGAACTCGCTCGAGTTGGCGCCGGCGAGACCGCACATGTCGCGTGCGAACTCGATCACGGCACAGTGCAACCCGAGGCACAGACCGAGGAACGGGATGCCCTGCTCGCGCGCGAAACCGGCCGCGGCGATCTTGCCTTCGATGCCACGGATGCCGAAACCTCCCGGGATCACGATCCCGTCGAGCCCGCCGAGCCGGCCCTCCGCGAGCAACCCCTCGGTGTCGTCGGACGCGATCCAGTCGATCTCCACCTGCGCGCCGCAATCGAAGCCGCCGTGCTTCAACGCCTCGACGACCGACAGATAGGCGTCGGGAAGGTTCACGTACTTGCCGACGAGCCCGATACGCACGGGCTGGCGCGCCGCTTCGACGCGCGCGACGAGCTGGCGCCATTCGTCGAGGTCGGGCTCGTGCTCGGTGAGGTGCAGCACCCGGCAGACATAGTCGTCGAGGCCCTCGTCGTGCAGCACCAGCGGGATCTCGTAGAGCGTCGGTGCGTCGACGCACGACACGATGCCCTCCTCGGGCACGTCGCACAGGCTCGAGATCTTCTGCTTGAGCTCCCAGGGGATCGGCCGGTCGGAGCGGCAGACGATCGCGTCCGGTTGGATGCCGCGACCGCGCAGCTCGGTGACGGAGTGCTGCGTGAGCTTGGTCTTCTGCTCCCCTGCAGGCGCGATGTACGGAACGAGCGTGACGTGGACGTAGAAGACGTTGTCACGCCCGACATCCTTGCGGAACTGCCGGATCGCCTCGAGGAACGGGAGGATCTCGATGTCGCCGACGGTGCCGCCGATCTCGGTGATCACCACGTCGACGTCGTCGTCGGCTGCGAGCGCGCGGATGCGCTGCTTGATCTCGTTGGTGATGTGCGGGATCACCTGCACGGTGTGGCCGAGGTAGTCGCCGCGGCGCTCCTTGGCGAGCACGTCCTGGTAGATCGACCCAGTGGTCGCGTTCGAGCGCCGGGACAGCGGCACGTCGACGAAGCGCTCGTAGTGCCCGAGGTCGAGGTCGGTCTCACCGCCGTCGTCGGTGACGAACACTTCGCCGTGCTGGAAGGGGTTCATGGTGCCGGGGTCGACGTTGATGTAGGGGTCGAGCTTCTGCATCGTGACCCGGAGTCCCCGAGCCTTCAGCAGTCGCCCGAGCGACGACGACGTGAGCCCCTTCCCGAGGCTCGATGCCACACCACCAGTCACGAAGATGTGCTTCGCCAAGACCCGAAATCTCCCGTGAGACGACGCGAAAACCGACCGCTGGCGACCGTACCATGCGGTCCCCCGAACCTCGCGCACCGCTACCGTGCCCCCGATGACGGCCACCGCAACGCCGAGCGCAGCGGTCCCGACACGCTCGGGGCCGTTCTCGGCGCTCCCGCGCGTGCGTCCCGTCCACCTCGTGGTCGCCGAGACGGTACTGGCGGCCTGCCTCATGTCGTACGCCCTCGGCCGCCAGAGCCTCTGGTTCGACGAGACCGCGACCGCCTCAGTGGTGCACCGGGGCCTGCGGTCGGCGGTTCGGTATGCGCTCGTGAACGAGCCCATGACGAGCCTCTATCTGCTCGGAATGCGGATCTGGAGCGTGGCGTTCGGCGAGAGCGAAGTTGCCCTGCGCAGCGTCTCGCTGATCTTGGGGGTCGCGCTCGTCCCGGTGGTGTACGCGCTCACGGCACGTCTCTTCACCGCCCAGACCGCGCTCGTCGCCGGCCTGCTCACGGCGGTGAGTTCGACGGTCGTGGCCGAGGCACAGCAAGCCCGCCAATACTCGCTCGTGTTGCTCCTCGTTGCCCTCGCGACGCTGTGCTTCGTCCGCGCGGTGGAGCTCGGTACCCAGCCGAGTTGGTTGCTCTACGCGCTCGTCGCTGCGCTCGCGGTCTACGCACAAGTCACCGTGCTCCTCGTGGTCGCCGCCCATGCGTTGTCGCTCCTCGCCCTCCAGAAGCCGGAGATCCGATGGCGGTTCGTGCTGGTCGCGGCGGGCGGCTTCGCCCTCGTCGTGATCCCACTCTTCGCGGCAATCCTCCGCCGCGGGGGTGGTGGGCTCGACTGGATCACGTCCACCACCTGGTCGAGAGTACGGGACACGTTCGAGATGTTCGCCGGTGGCACGGGCCTCCTGTTGCTCGCCGCGCTCGTCCCGTGCGCGTTCGCGTTCCGCGCCGCGTGGCGCACGTGGTCACACTCCGGGCGTGGGATCGAGGCGTGGCGGTACGCCCTGTTGATCACGTGGCTCTTCGTCCCCGTGATCGGAATCCTCCTCTTCTCCGTCGTGCGACCGTTGTTCATCAATCGCTACATGATCGGCGCGCTGCCCGCGCTCGTGATCCTCGTCGCGGCGGGAGTCACCGCGATACGGCCCTGGCAACTCGCCGCCGCGTTCCTCGCCGCGCTCGTCGTGCTCAACGGCGTGGTCCTCGTGAACTGGCTCGGATCGGACACGACGACCGCACACACGGGCGTGCCGCGGGAAGACTGGCGCGGCGCGGTGGCATACGTGCTGGCCCACGCAAACCACGACGACGCCGTCGTCGTCCAACCGCGCCACCTGGAATCTGCGTGGCAGTACTACCTCCGACGGAACGGCTCGCCTCGCGACGCGCCGGTGCTGGCGCTCGCGGAGAGTGGCAGGTTCGAAGACTTCGCCGATCGTCAGCAGGTGCAGGCGGTCTCGGAGCAACACGATCGCGTGTGGCTCGTCACTGCTCACCTCATGGGCGACCAGGGGCGCCAGGTGCGAGCGAAGTTCGGGGTAACCCACGACCTCGTCGCCACGCGCCGGTTCACCGGTCAACTCGACGTGCTCCGTTACGACGCAACGTGACTGGGCGGAACTGGCGGATCGACGCGCTCGTCCTCGGAGTGGTCGCGGTCGTGCTCCGCCTCCCCGCGCTCTTCGCCACGCGGTCGCTCGTGTTCGACGACGGCGTGTTCGCGTCGTCGGCGCTCGCGATGCGCGCGGGCCAGCAACCGTTCCGTGACGTCTTCTCGAGCCAGGGGCCCGTCTTCCTGCCGCTCGTGTGGGTCGCCGACCTTCTCGGGTTCCGAACGCTCGACGCGCCGCGCCTTCTCGCGGTCGCGTCGGGAGTGCTGCTGACGATCGCGGTGTACTCGTGCGGGCGTCGCATCACTTCCCGTGGGCATGCCCTACTCGCGGCAGGGCTGGTGACCACGAGCGGTTCCGTGCTCTGGGTCACGGGCCCCGTGAACGCGGACGGCCCGTCGATGGCGCTGTCGGTGCTCGCGATCGCGCTGGCGCTCCGCACGCTCGACCACGCCGAACCGCGGCTCCGTGACGCCGTATGGGTCGGGCTGGCCGGCGGCGCGGCCGCGTCGATCAAGGCGCTGTCGGTGCCCGCAGTGGTGATCGCAGGCGTGGTGCTGCTCCTCTCGCGGCGCCGCGTCTGGGACGCGGCGCTCGCTGCGGCCGTGGCAATCGGCGTGTACCTGGCGACCGCGCTGCCGTGGGGCCTGAGCCGGGTATGGGACCAGTCGTTCACCTACCACAACGACGCGCGCCGGTTGAACACGCGGCCCGACGCGGCCTGGAATGTCGTGAGGACGCTCTGGGAGCGCGACCTCCCCGTGCTCGTCGCGCTCGCGCTGGCGCTCGGCATGTTCCTCGTGACGCGATTCGCGGGCTCGCCACCCGTCCATCAGGACGACGGGAAGCCTCGTCTCGGAATTGTCGTCGCGGTGCTCGCGCTGTGGGCGGTGCTCGTCTTCGCCCTGCTCGTGTGGGAACCCGCGCTGTTCCGGGCGCACGTGGCACAGCTCGTGCCCCCGCTCGCGTTGCTCGCCAGCCTCCGCCCGCCGCCGTGGGTGGTGCTCGCGGTCGCGGCGGTGGTCGTCGCCTGCTTCTGGGCGATCGAGAACCGCGCGATCCTGTGGCCCCACGGGTACCGCGGGAGCGAGGCCGCGGTCGTCGCCCGGATCCGTGAGCTGCCACGCGACGCGCTGGTCATCAGCGACGACCCCGGCCTCGCGTGGCGTGCGGGACACGGACCGCCGGGTGATTTCGCCGACCCGTCGTTCCAGCGAATCGAGCAGGGACGCATCACCGAGGGTTCGGTCGCGCGCGCGGCAGCGTCACCCGAGGTCTGCGGCGTCGTCGTCTCGTCGCCGCAGCACTTCGGGCGCCTCGTTGGGCTGGGGCCCCGGTTGGGGACGGAGGGGTATCGGGCCGAGCGGTTCGGCGACATCACCCTCTACACGCGCACCCGGTGCCGGGAGTGACGGTGGCCCGGCCGGCGGCCGCGGGTTGGCTCGGCCGAGTCGGTCGAGCCAGCGCAGCGGTGGAACCGCGTCGATCACGTCGCTGAACGACACCAATTCGGCAGCCACGTTCAACGCCAGGAGCACGAGCATCACCGCGATCCGCGTGCTCTCCCGCGACCCGAGCACGACCGCGAGCCCGAGCACCGCGCCGATCACGTTGGCGCCGGTGTCGCCGAGCATCAGCCGCTCGTGCAGATCGTCGCCGAGGAGCCCGAAGGTCGCGCCCATCACGGGCGCGAGCGCGACCCCGGTGGGGTCGGCCCCGAGCGCGATCGCGATCGGCACGTAGGCAATGAGCCCGGCCTTGATCGTGCGGCCCGGCGCGCGGTCGAGCAGGTTGCCGAGGTTGGCAGCCAGCGCGATCAGCAGCGCATCCACGATCAGGCTGCGCCCCGACTTGAACCCGGGCGTGGCCACGAGCACAACCGCAACGGCCGCACCGGCGACCAGCTTCAGCAAGCCGGTGGTGACGCGACCTTGTCGGAGCGCGCCGAGGTGCCCGCGGAAGCCGCGGTCGGAGCCCACCGCCGCGAGATCGTCGACGAGCCCCAGGAAACCGAAGCCGAACACCGCGAACAGCATCTCGCTGCGCGCGAGGGTGAGGCCGGCGTGGTCGCCGACGCCCAGCGCACCGAGTACTGCACGTCCGGCTTCGACGACGAGGACGGTGAGCACGATGTAGAGCCCACCCGCGGTGGGGATCACGCGATCGCGGTAGTTGCGCCGTTCGAGCGCGGGCGACGAGAGAACGTCGCCGCTCACCATGCGCAGGAACCGCACGGTGACGATCCCCACGAGGAGGCCGACGACGACGATCACGGCTCGTCCGCATTCACGAGCTCGGCCAGGTACGACCGCGCCATGAGCACGACCAACGTGCTCTCGAACACGGCGAACATCATGCCCGGGATCGCGATACCGGAGTCGTTCAACGCGAACCCGAGCACGGCGACGACGAGGAAGGCCAAGATCGTCGCCTTCGCGGTGGAGATCTCACGCGCCACCGGGCGCAGCGATCGCGGCGCCACGAACCACAGGTAGGCCACGAGGAGCACGACCACGATGATCGTGCCGAGCAGCACCGAGTGGCCCAAGACCGACAGGTTCGCGGCCGCCTTCCGGCGGATCACGAGCGTGGCGCCGTGGAAATCGGTGCCGAACTTCTGGAAGAACTTGCCCACGTGTGTGCGCTGGTCGGGTGGGCGCAACAGGTCGATGAGCCCGACCGCCACCACCGCCGCCACCACGATCCCGGCGATCGCGGCGACGGTGCGCGCTCGCACCTCGTGGCCGAGGAGCATCCACGCCAGCACCGCGAAGCCTGGTAGCGCGGAGAGCACCGCGCCGAAGTCGTTTCCCCAGATCGGAACGCCCATCACGACGATCGTCACCGCGAGCACCCCGACCGCGACGCGCTTCGCGAGGACGGTTGGCACGTGCCACACGAGCAGTCCGGCGAACAGGACCGCCGCCGCCGTGAGCTGGGCGAACGTGATGTTCCCTTCGCCCACGAAGCGAATCCCGATGGTCGGCGAGTAGCCCAACACCGTGTTCCACTCGAGGTGGGCGCCGGTGACGAGGTCGACGACGTGCAGCACGACGATGCTCGCGAGCGCCACGAGCACCGCGTGGACCAGGTTCCCTCGCGCGACGGCGAGGAACGCCGCCGTCAGCAGCACGGCCACGCCGATGACGAACAACCAGTAGGGCGCGGTGCCTCCGTGCCGGCCGAAGTGGAAAGGTCCGGCCAGGTACGTGGCGTCGAGGAACCCGATGAGCCCGAGTGCGAGGGCCACCAGCGGCCACGCGGTCCTGCGCAACCACGTCCCGCGCCGGAGCCGGTTCCGTGCCCGAACGGAGAGCAGGTCGAGAAGCGCGCCGCCGACCCCGAGCACGCACGAGATCACGAGAACCGTCGTCACCGTCGGTCCGACCTGACTGTCGCGGAACAGTCCGTCGTCGTTCGTGTCGACGAGGAAGCCCACGCGGCTCGCGAGCGCGTCGCCGGTGTCGGCGGACTCCATCCGCCGGCCTTCCATGGCCTCGGGCCGATCGAGCCCGTAGAGGTGCAAGATCGTGGGGGCAACGTCGACCATGTTCACGAAGCCGTCGTGGCGCGTCGTCGTCGAGCGTAGGAGGCCCGGAGAGAACCCGGTTGCGCGCACCGCGACGGGCGTGAGCGACGGTCGTGTTTGCGGAGGCGCGGGGCCGACCACGATCACCGCGTCGCGCTTCGCGTCGACTTCCGCGAGCAGGCGGCCGACGAGCCGGTCCGTGTCGCGCAGCGCACGGGCGCGGAGGCGATCGCGCTGCTCGTCCGAAGCGAACTTCCCGGCGAGGTCGGCGCGCACGAGGTCGGACCCCTCGACGAGCACGACCGAACGGTCGGTCCACGCGTCGCGGAACGCGCCGAGCACCGCGTCGGGATCGAGTCGCACGCCGAACGGTGCGCTCGGGTCGGCTCGGAGGAGCCCACGGTCGACACGTCCCCGTGGCACCTTCCCGTCGTGCGTCATCAACGCCGCCACCGCACTCCTGCGGTAGGGCGACACGCGATCCTCCGGGACACTCGGGTCGCTGCCGTCGCCGTTCGCAATGACCGCGCGCTCGATGCCCGCCTTCTGCAACTCGTCACCGAGGAGCCCCACCTCCGCGCCGTACAGCTCACGCTCGTTCTGGTCGACCACGTCCGTGATCGGCATGTACACCAGGCCCTTCCCGGGCGCCGTGCCCGTGCGCGTCGCGAACACGCGGCCGGCGCGGTCGCGGCCGAATACCTCGTCGACACCGAACCCCTGGCCGGCGGCCTGCCCGCTTGCCGTCGCGCGCGTTCCTGCTCCGAGGGTCGCGTAGTTGCTGGCGACCGGGCTCGGGCGGTCGATGCCGTTCGTGACCAGCCCGCCGGTCGACGACGCCGCGAACAGCCGGTCGAGGTTCGGCAACGCGGCGCCCTGGATGTCGGACCACTCGACGTTGGGGAGCGAGATGACGAGGACTCGCGAGACACCCGCGCCGAGCGCCTGGTTCGTGGCGCCGTGCGCAGACGCCGCGGCGCTGAACACGACGACGAGGGCACCTGCCCCCGCGACGGCGAGGCGCCTCACTGTGAGACGTCGGGCAGCAGCTTGTCGCCGGACAGGCCGTAGTGGCCAACCGTTGCGGGGACTTCGCGCAAGCCGGAGAGCGCGAGCGCCGCGGTGGTCGGACCCTGCGGCCGGTCGAGGTCGTCGACCGTCGACACCTTCTTCCCGAGCTCCCCCTCGCGGAGCGGCGCGAGGGACGAGCCGCGCGCCGGTGCGTCCTGGCCTCCGACGTAGACCTCGCCGACCACGAGCGGGAGGCCCGCAGCCGTGAACGCGGTCGCGGCCGGCATCACCACGTCCTTGTCGGGGACGTCCGCGGCGTCTCCCACCACGAGGAGCATCGAAGCGCCACGGCGGGGGAACTGCGCGAGCGTCGAGCCGCCGTCGCCGGTGGCGTCGAACTTCACGAAGCCCGCGTCCTCGAGCGAAGTGAGCAGATCGGGAGACGCGTCGCCTGCGGTAGGAGGAGCCTGCAGCCGCTCGGCGAGCTGCTTCCACGCGGCAGTGCGCAACGTCCCCGAACGCTTCGACGACGAGCCCAGCGCGTTTGCCATCGCCGCGACGTCGTCGCTGTTCGCGAGCGCCCACTTGCCCTCGAGCCAGAGCACGCCGGTGACGCTCGCGCCTCCACACTGCGCCGCCGCGACCGTCTTCTTCACCCGGTCCTCGTCGACACCCCGCACCGCCACGAGTCCGACGTCCTCACCCACGAGCGTCTCCGACAGCGCGTGACACTCGAGCGCGGTGATGGCGCCGCTCAATTCGCCGTTCTCGTCGCGCAGCGCGCCGTTCTCGCCCTTGATGCGATCGGACGTGCGCTCGACGCTGTCGAGCCGGTTGTTGAGCGTGTCGACGACGCCGCGGTCGATGACACCCGCGCCGACGACGACACCGAGCGCGAGCGCGAGGAAGATCGCGATCAGCGACGCGAGATGGAACCTGAAGTTGATCATCAGCCCGAGAACAGATCCTTGAGCGTGACCCAGAGGCCACGCATGAACACATGGATGGGCTCGGCGACGATTCCGACGACCACCATCGCGAGGACGGCGGCACCGACGAGGAAGAGCATGTCGAGGCGGCGCACGCGCCCCTCGTACAGACGGCTCACGCCCTTGGCGTCGACGAGCGCCGGCCCGAGCCGGAGCCGGGTCAGGAACGTGGAGGCCATGCCGCGACGACCCTTGTCGAGGAACTCGACCATCGTCGCGTGCGTTCCCACCGCGACGATCAGCTGCGAGCCCGACTCGTAGGCGAGCAACATCGCGACGTCTTCGCTGGTGCCCTCGGCGACGAACTCCTGGTACTCGACGCCCCAGGCCACGAGGTTCTCCCGCCCGGGCGCGCGGCCGTCGGGATGCACATGGTGCACGAGCTCCGCGCCGCAGTGGAGGGCGCGCTCCGACACCGAGTCGAAGTCGCCGATGATGACGTCGGGTTTCAACCCGGCTTCGAGCAGCGCGTCGGCACCGCCGTCGACGCCGATGAGCACCGGGCGGTACTCACGGATGTAGGAACGCAGCGCGGCGAGGTCGCTGCGGTAGTCGTGGCCGCGGACCACGACGAGCGCGTGGCGTGCCGCGAACTTCGTATGCAGCGGCGGCAGCGTGAGGGGCTCGAACGTGAGCCGGGCCTCGCGGCGGACGTACTCCAACGTATTGTCGGCGAACCGTTCGAGCTCGACGCCGATCGCCGCACGCGCGTCTTCCATCGCCGATTCGATGTCGGACTCGGTGAGCACCTTCGCGGTCGCGAGGAGCTCGTCGCCGCGCCAGATCTCGCCATCGACGACATGCAGCACGTCGCCGTCGCGCACGCGATCGAGCAAGTCCTCGCCCGCCGCGTCGAGCAACGGGATTCCGGCGCGCGACGACGCGGATCGGGCCACCGTTCGGGTAACGACCCGAGATCGACTCCGACGCGTTGACGACGGCGACGACCCCGGCCTCGATGAGACCGTCGGCGGCGACGCGGTCGAGGTCGACGTGGTCGATCACGGCGATGTCGCCGGGTACGAGACGCCGGATCATGTCCTTCGTGCGGCGATCGGCCTTGGCCGGACCCTCCACCGCCGCGGGAGTCTTCTGGCGCCGGCGCAGCCTGAGGCTCAGCATCAGCGCCCGCCCTGACGGGTCGCTCAACTGCGAGTCGGGATACCCGGCTCGCGGGCGTTTCGCTCCCTCCTCGAGCAGCTCGGCCGCGTGGCGGCGCGCGATGCGACGAGTCGCCGACCCCGGCGAGCATCCGGGAGAGCTCGGCGACGCGCGCGTCGCCCGAGACGATCGTCGCCGTCGCCACGGTCCGTTCGCTGGCACTTGTCCGGTTCGTCGCCTTCGGGACCACGGCCTTCTCCACCACGACCTGGGTGTCGGCGAACGCCGCCACCTGCGCGAGATGCGTCACACACAGCACCTGGTGCCGTGCACCGAGTGTCGCGAGCAGGCGTCCGACGGCGATGCCGGCCTCGCCTCCGATCCCCGCGTCGACTTCGTCGAACACGAGCGTCGGAGGCGCGTCCGTGAGCACCACGCGCGCCGCCAGCATCGCGCGCGAGAGCTCGCCGCCGGACGCGGCCCGGGCGATGGGGCGCAGGCTCTCGCCCGGGTTGGGCGCCAGCAGGAAGGCGACGCGATCCGCCCCGTCCTCGGTGGGCTCGCCCGGCTCGATCTGCACCTCCATTGCCGCGTGCGGCATGGCCAGCTCCCGGAGGTGCTCCTCCACCGCCCGGGCGAGCGGCGTGGCCGCCGCGTGGCGGGCCGCCGACAATGCGGCCGACGCGTCGAGCGCGGCGCGTTCCAGATCGCGGCGCTCCGCCTCGAGCTGGCCCGCACGCGCGTCGTAGGCCTCGATCTCGGTGAGGCGCTCGCGCGCCCGGGCGGCGTACGCGGCGATTTCGGCGAGGGAGTCGCCGTACTTCCGACCGAGGTCGCGCAGGAGCTGCCGGCGCCGACGGACGTCTTCGAGTCGCTGCGGGTCGTCGGTGACCTGCTCCGCCGCGAGCCTGAGCTCGTGCTCGACGTCGGCGATCTCCGCTTGTGCAGCGCGCACGCGCGCGCTCAACTCGGCGAAGGGCCGCCGACCGTCGAGCTCCGAGACCGCAACACCCAACGCGTCGAGCGCGGGGCCTTCGAGCACGGAGTACGCGCGTCCCAGCGCCTCGCGGTGCGCGGACGCGTCGGCGAGGAGGAGCTCTTCGGCTTCGAGGGCAACCTCCTCGCCCGGGTCGTCGATCGCCGCCTCCGCGATCTCTTCCACCTGGAAGCGCAGCAGGTCGATCTCCCTGGCGCGAGCGTGCGCGTCGCCACCCAACGCGGCGAGGGCGTCATCGACGCGGCGGGTCGCCGCGCGCGCGGCGCGGTACTTCGCGAGCGCGTCCGTTGCGGCTGCGCCCGCGTAGCGGTCGAGGGCCCTCCGCTGGGCGGCGGCGTCGAGCAACGACTGGTGCGCGTGCTGACCGTAGAGATCGACGAAACGCGTGCCGAGCTCGGTGAGCTCGCTCGCGGTCGCGAGGCGACCGTCGACGTACGCGCGACTGCGGCCCTCGCGCGGGATCACCCGCGCGACCACCGTCTCGTCGCTCGTATCGGGGTCGACGAAACGACCCTCCACGCGCGCTTCGAGAGCGCCGTCGCGGACAAGAGCGGCGTCGGCGCGTCCGCCGACGAGCAACTCGAGCGCCTCCACGATGAGCGTCTTGCCCGCACCGGTCTCTCCGGTGATGGCGGTGAGGCCGGAGCCGAGCAGCAGCTCGAGGTCGGCGACGATGCCGAGGTCGACGACGTGCAGCTCGGCAAGCATCCGGGGCCGGACCTATCGATCGGAAAGGCCGAACTTGGCCTTCAGGATCTGGTGGAAGTCACGCGGGCCCAACGTGACGATGCGCGCCGGCCGGGGACCCCCCGTGCACGAGACCGTGTCGCCGGCGGCCAGTTCTCCGAGCTCGCGACCGTCGGCGGTGAGCACGACCGAACGGTCGTCGCAGACGGTGAAGCGCAGCGTCTCCTCGGGGTCGAGCACGAGCGAACGGTCGAAGAGCATGTGCGGCGACACCGGCGTGAGCAACAGGCAGCGGTGACGCGGCGACACGATGGGCCCACGCGCGGAGAACGAGTATGCCGTGGAGCCGGTGGGCGTGGCGACGATCACGCCGTCTGCCGCGTAGGTAGTGAACGGCGCGCCGTTCACCTCGACCTCGAGCCGCACGAGCCGGCCGGTGTGCACCTTCTCGAGCACCGCCTCGTTGAGCGCGAACCAGCGGCCGCGCGCCGAACCCGCCGACTCGACCTCGACCTCGAGCACCATGCGCTCCGCGACCTCGTAGTCGGCCCGCGAGCAGCCGGTCGAGCGCAGCGTCGAAGTCGTTGGGCTCGACCTCGGTGAGGTAGCCGAGTTGGCCCGCGTTCACGCCGAGCACGGGAACCCCCGCCTCGTACGCGAGGTCGACCGCGCGGAGCATCGTGCCGTCACCGCCGAGCGAGATCACGACGTCGAGGCCCGCCGCGAACTGCTCGAGCTCCACCGCGAGGTGCCCGAGCCCCGCACTATCGGCATCCGGTCCTGGTACCCGGACCTCGACGCCGTGCTCGGCGAGGCGCGCCGCCGCATGCTTCGCGAGCTCGCTGGAGCTGCTGCGATGAGGGTGCGGCACCAGGCCGACGGCGTGCGCGGCGGGCTGCCCACTCACCCTCTTCGGCTCATCGGCCTTCGTGCTCATCGGCGCGCTCCCGGACGTTCGACCGCCTCGTCGACGCACGCGTCGAGCGCGCCATCGTCGACTCGGATACCGGATTCCCGTTCGGGCACGGAGCCGGATCCCCGTTCGGGCACGGAGCCGGTCTTGCGGCAGTGGAACAGGAACTCGACGTTGCCGTCGGCGCCACGGAGCGGCGACGGCATCGCGGCGAGCACGACGAGCTCAGCGGCCCCGAGGCCGTCGCGCACCTCGCGGAGCACGGCCCGGTGCACGTCGGGGTCGCGGACGATGCCTCCCTCGCCGACGCGGGCCCTGCCCGCCTCGAACTGCGGCTTCACGAGCAAGCACCAGGTCGGCGTCGACGGTGCTGCAACGCGCGACGGCAGGCGCGACGGTGACCAGCGAGATGAACGACAGGTCGACGGCGACGACGTCGACCGCGCCGGCGATGTCGGCCGGCTTCGAGGCCCCGCACGTTCGTCCGCTCCAACACCGTCACCCGCGGGTCGTTGCGCAGCTCCCACGCGAGCTGCCCACGCCCGACGTCGACCGCGACCACCTCGGCCGCGCCCGCCTGGAGGAGGCAATCGGTGAACCCGCCGGTGGCAGCGCCGGCGTCGAGCGCGCGCCGACCGCGGGCATCGATGGCGAAGCGTTCGAGCGCGGCCGCGAGCTTCTCGCCGCCACGCGAGACGAAGCGGGGTGCATCGCCGGTGACGTGGATCGGTTCGCCGGCCTCGACCATTCGTGTGGGTACCAGCGCCGGGCTTCCGCCCACGAGCACGCGGCCCTCCGCGATGGCGTCGGCCGCACGCGCGCGGGCTCTCGAGCAGTCCCCTCCTCACGAGCTCGGCGTCGAGTCGTCGCCGTACCGTCACCGCCGCAGGATACGCGGCAATTCGGTCAGATCAGGTGAGCGATCAACTGCGGCGCGAGCTCGCCGACGTCGGCGGCGACGTAGGGGGGCGGCGGCGACGGGATCGCCTCGCCGCCGGGCGGCGCGACCGCCGCGGTGACGCCCGACAGCACCGAGCGCGAACGGCCACCCGAGCGCGTCGGCCATCGCACCGTCGGTCGACGGCCGGTCCCCCACCATCACACCGCGGGTGCCGAGGCGCTCGTGCACGAGCGCGACGGTCGGCGGTTCCGGCTTGCCTGCGACCTCGGGTGTTCGGCCCGATGCGGTCGCGACCGCCGCGACCAACGACCCCGCACCGGGGATCAACCCGCCGTCGCCCGTCGGGTACGTGGCGTCCATGTTCGTGGCGACGAAGCGCGCACCTTCACGAAGCGCGCGTGCCGCGCGCTCGAGTCCGGCGTAGTCGAAGTCGCGGTGGAAGCCGACGACGACCGCCTCCGCCGGCGGCTCGCGCACGGCCGTGAGCCCGACGCTCTCCAATGCCTCGACCACACCCGGACCCGCGCACGCGAGCACGCGCGCGCCAGCCGGCAACTCGGCCGCGAGCAGCGCGCCCGCAGCCACCGCGCTGGTGAGCACGTCGTCGGGGTGTGGCGGGCACGCCGGAGCGCTCGAGCTTGGCCACGACGTCGGCGAGCACCATGCTCGAGTTGTTCGACAGGAAACCGACCCGGAACCCCGCGTCGCGGAGCTGCGCGACCCCGCCGGCGGCGGCCGGGATCGGGTCGTCGCCGCGCCAGATGACGCCGTCGAGGTCGAAACAGACGACGGGTGCGGTCGTCGACCGTCATCCAGCTTCGTCGACCGCGCGCGCCGAGCGCGTTCCGGTAGTCGGCCTGATCGGGGCGCATGGCGACGGCGAGCTTGAGGTGGCGGCGGGCACCGAGGCGGTCACCTTGCCGCAGGAGGCAGAGTCCGAGGCCGAAGTGGGCGTAGTCGTTCACCGGGTCGATCTCCACCGTGCGCGCGAACTCGGCGCTCGCGGCGGGAAATCGGCCGGTCCGGAAGTACGCGCGAGCGAGCGCCTCGCGCACCGACGCCTTGTCGGGCTCGAGGTCGCGGGCGCGCTCCAGGGCGACGACCGCCGCGTGCGGGTTCTCCGACTCGAGGAGCCGGGTTCCCTCCTGGAATGCCTCGTACGCCGATTCCACTCGGTCTCGCTTTCGTCACGGCCCTTTCGTCAGGGAAGGGACGGGCGGGCGATAATCCGGGTCCGCCCCGACACCCGGAGTTGAAGCGCGCCGGTGCCCGACTTTCTTCCCTTCGCCGCACTCCGTTACGCGACCCCGACGTCGGGTGGCGCGGACCTGAGCGCGGTCTGCGCCCCACCCTACGACGTGATCGAACCCGAGGATCGCGTCGCGCTCCTCGAGGCCGACCCCCGTAACACGGTGCGGCTCATCCTCCCCGACACCTACGCGGACGCTGCCGAGCTGTTCGCGCGCTGGCAGGCCGACGGCACTCTCGTCGTCGATGACGCGCCCACCTTCTCCGTCTACCGCATGCACTTCACCGGTGACGACGGGCGCGCCGCGCGTCACCACCGGGGTGATCGGCGCGCTCGAGCTCGGACCGCGACGGCGTGCTCCCGCACGAACGCACGCTGCCGAAGGCGAAGAGCGACCGCCTGGAGCTCCTGCGCGCGACGCGCGCCAACTTCGACCCGATCTGGGGCCTCTCGCTCGCGACCGGCCTCTCCGAGCTGCTCGAACCGGATGCCGCGCCGATCGCCATCGCGCACGACCGCGACGGCGTCCGCCACGAGTGCTTCCCGCTCGACCGACGCGGCGCGCCTCGATGCGATCCGCCGATCGGTGTCGTCGGCGGGCCTCGTGCTCGCCGACGGCCACCACCGGTTCGAGACCGCGTGCAACTACTTCGACGAACGCGGCCGCGACGACGTCGGGCGCGGGCGCGATCATGACGCTCGTGGTGGAGCTCGCCCCCGAGCAGCTCTGCGTGCGAGCGATCCACCGGCTGCTCACCGACCTTCCCCCCGTTCGCGTCCGCGACGCCCTCGCGGCGGTGTTCGATGTGCGTGACGCGGGGGCGAACGACACCGCCGGGGTCACCGCGTTGGAGTCCGCGATGCGGCGCGAGCGACGCCCTCGGGCTCGTCGACGGCGTCGGCCTCGCCTTGCTCGCACCCACGCCCGCTCTCGACGATCGCGTCGCCGCGCTCGCTCCCCCGCTGCCGCGACGTCGACGCCGCGCGCTTCGATGCCGCGGTGCTCCCCGCGCTCCCCGGCGTGTCACTCGCCTACCGCGACGACGCCGCCACCGTCGCGGCCGCAGTGGAGAAGGGAAGCGCCCAGGCCGCAGTCATGTTGCGACCCGTGGGTGTCGATACCATCCGCGCGCGCGGCCGCGGCCCACGTCCGCATGCCCGAGAAGACCACCTTCTTCGCGCCGAAGCCACGAACCGGGATGGTGTTCCGAAGCCTCGACCGCTGACACACCCGACAGGGATGCCCGATGGAGAGATGGAGGGTTCGACATGACCGACTGGGACGAGAAGATGAAGGAGACCGTGCAGCCGCACGTGGACGAACCGGTCGTCGCCGTGGGCATGCTCCAGCCTGCAGGCACGTGGGGTGCATTCGGTGCCGGTCAGCTCAGCGGGCTCGCGGGGACGATCATGCGCAAGGCGGCCAACTCGAAGGCGGGTGGCCTCGCCAAGAACGGCGCGTTCTCCACCAAGACCGCGATCGTCGCGGTCACCCAGGAGAAGGTCTACGCGTTCAACGGCAAGCCGAAGGGCCGCCAGTGGAAGGTGATGGACCAGGTCGGCGAGTGGGACCGCTCAGACCTCACCATCACCAAGACGCCGGGCAAGCTGTCGACGAAGGTCGTGATCGACGTGGCATCGACCGGCGACCACTACGAACTCGAAGCCACCACCGCGATGACGGCGGGCAACTTCAACAACGCGTTCCTCGACGCGCTCGACTAGCGCGGCGCGCGTAACTGCCCGACCGCGCTCAGTTCACGTCCCACGTGGCGCCGGAGCCGATGAGCTCGGCGAGGTCGCCGGGACCCTGACGCTCGACCGCGCCCGACGAGCTGCCGCTGCACCTCGACCTCGTACGTGGGCCGGTCGACGTCGCGGAACACGCCGATCGGCGTGGGCATCGTCGGGGCCGACGCGAGGCGCGACGAGCGCGAACGCGAGCGACGGGCTCTCGCGTTTCTCGTCGTGGACCAGGAGCTTGTCGACGCCGACGTCGGCGACGTTCACGATCTCGCACTCCCCGAACTCGTTGAGGATCACGCCGCGCTCGCCGTCGGCGCCGAAGCGGATCGGCTCACCGTCGTGGAGCTCGATGAGCATCTCGGAGCGCGCTTCCTTCGCGGTGATGGCTTCGAACGCGCCGTCGTTGAACACGTTGCAGTTCTGGTACACCTCGACGAACGCCGCGCCCTTGTGGTAGTGCGCGCGCCGGAACACGTCCATCATGTGCTTGCGGTCCATGTCGTGCGTGCGGGCCACGAACGTGGCCTCGGCGCCGAGCGCGACCGACAAGGGGATTGAACGGGTAGTCGAGCGAGCCGAACGGCGACGACTTCGTGATCTTGCCGACCTCGCTCGTGGGCGAGTACTGGCCCTTCGTGAGCCCGTAGATCTGGTTGTTGAACATCACGATCGTGAGGTTCACGTTGCGACGCAGCGAGTGGATGAGGTGGTTGCCGCCGATCGACAGCATGTCGCCGTCGCCGCCGATGACCCACACGTCGAGGTCGGGCCGCGCCAGCGCGACACCGGTGGCGATCGCCGGCGCGCGGCCGTGGATCCCGTGCACGCCGTACATGTTCATGTAGTAGGGGAAGCGCGCCGCGCACCCGATGCCCGACACGAACACGAGGTTCTCGGGCTTCACGCCCAGCTCGGGCATGAGCAGCTGCACGTTGGCGAGGATCGAGTAGTCGCCGCAGCCCGGGCACCACCGGACCTCCTGGTCGGACTGGAAGTCCTTGCGGCCGAGCTTGACCGCTACCGCCACGCCGTGTCATGCCGTTGTCAGTCATCCGAGCATCTCCAGGATCTTCGCCTCGATCTCCGCGGCGCTGAACGGCACGCCCCGCACCTTCGTGAGCGACTCCGCATCGACCAGGAACTCCGCGCGCACCAGGCGCGACAGCTGGCCGAGGTTCATCTCCGGTACGAGCACCTTCGAATAGCGCCCGAGCACGTCGCCGAGGTCGGCCGGGAACGGGTTGAGGTGCACGAGGTGCGCGTGGTCGACCGCACCACCGGCCGCCCGGACCCTGCGGACCGCCTCGCTGATCGCGCCCCACGTGCTCCCCCACCCGAGCACCAGCGTGTCGGCACCGCCCTCGGAGTCGACGTCGACCCCGGGGATGTCGGTCGCGATGCCGGCGACCTTCGCGGCGCGGATGCGCATCATGTAGTCGTGGTTCTCGGGCTCGTAGTTGACGTTGCCCGTGCCCTCTTCCTTCTCGATGCCGCCGATGCGGTGCATCAGGCCGGGCGTGCCCGGGATCGCCCACGGGCGGGCGAGCGTCTCGGGGTCGCGCAGGTACGGCCAGAAGTCGTCGCCGTGGTTCGGCTCCTCGGCGAACGGCACCGAGATGTCGGGCAGCGCGTCGACGTCGGGCAGCAGCCACGGCTCGGCGCCGTTGGCGACGTAGCCGTCGGTGAGGATGATCACCGGCGTGCGGTACTTCGAGCGCGATGCGCGCCGCCTCGAACGCGACCTCGAAGCAGTGGCTCGGCGAGCGCGCCGCGATGATCGGCACCGGCGCCTCGCCGTGGCGGCCGTACATCGCGAGCAGGAGGTCGGACTGCTCGGTCTTGGTGGGCAGCCCGGTCGACGGACCGCCGCGCTGCACGTCGATGAGCAACAGCGGGAGCTCGAGGCTCATCGCGAGGCCGAGGCCTTCGCTCTTGAGGTCGACGCCCGGACCGCTCGTGGCGGTGACGCCGAGCTGGCCGGCGAACGCCGCACCGATGGCGACGCCGATCGCGGCGATCTCGTCTTCGGCCTGCAGCGTGCGCACGCCGAAGTTCTTGTGGCTCGACAGCTCGTGGAGGATGTCGGACGCCGGCGTGATCGGGTACGACGCGTAGAGGATCGGAAGGTTGGCGTGCTGCGCCGCCGCGATGAGCCCGTACGCGAGGGCGAGGTTCCCGCTGATGTTGCGGTAGCGCCCCGGCGGGAGCGCGGCGGGCGGCACCTGGTACGCGTGATCGAACAGCTCGGCCGTCTCGCCGAAGTGCAGCCCGGCCTTGAACGCGGCGACGTTGGCGTCGACGACGATCTGGCGCGACCCGAACTTCTCGCTGGATCCAGTCGAGCGTGGGATCGACCGGACGCGTGTACATCCACGAGATGAGGCCGAGGGCGAAGAAGTTCTTCGAGCGCTCCGCGTCGCGCGGCTTCACCCCGAGCTCCTTGCACGACTCGAGCGTGAGGCTCGTCATCGGCACCTGGATCACGCGGTACGCCGACGAGCGACCCGTCGTCGAGCGGGTTGACCTCGTAGCCGACCTTGTCGAGGTTGCGCTCGTCGAAGGCGTCGGAGTTCACGAGCAGCGTCGACCCGGGGGGCATCTCGGCGAGGTTGGCCTTCAGCGCCGCCGGGTTCATCGCCACCAGCACGTTCGGCGCGTCGCCCGGCGTGACGATGTCGTGATCGGAGATGTGCACCTGGAACGACGACACCCCGGCGATCGTCCCCGCCGGCGCGCGGATCTCCGCCGGGAAGTTGGGCAGGGTGGCCAGGTCGTTGCCGAAGATGGCGCTGGCGTCGGTGAAGCGGTCGCCCGCGAGCTGCATCCCGTCGCCGGAGTCGCCGGCGAACCGGATGACGACGTCGTCGATGAGTTCGGGCTCGACTGATGTGGTCTCTGCGGTCACGTCCCTCACCCCGTTGTGTGGGGCTGAGCATGAACGATGCCCGCAACGGCACGCGGCCGTTGTGCGCCGATGTGATTGTACCGACCGGACCCCCGAGATCTTGGACCGGGGCCGAACGACGGGTCGCTTCGCTCCGAACCATGGGTCACTCACTGCGCGCCGGGGTCTCCTACCCGAGTACATCGAGCGCGGACTCGGCCTTCCGGCGCGGCGGCGTCGATCCGGCGGCGATCGCGTGCGCGGCCGATCAACTCGGCCTCGACGTCGACGCGCGAACCGACCCCGCCGGGGCGCTGGTAGAAACGCCGGCGCAGCTTGCCCACGACCACGACCACGTCGCCGGGGTCGAGCGTCTCGAGCCACGCGGGCGGGTCCCACACCGTGACCGGCACCGACGTGGCCCGGTCGCCGCCCGCGGGGCACCGCACCGCCAGCGTCGCCAGGCGAGTGCCCGACTCGAGCACCCGGATCTCGGGCGCAGCCGAGCACGGCCCGCAGACCACGCTCAGGTTCACGGCCGGCAGATCGTCACGTGCTGCCGGTGCTGTTGCCATGGTCTTCCCCTCTCGTGTCGAAACGGATGAGGGGAAGGCAGGAGGAAGTACCAGGGCCGACCCTACGACGGGGGTACGATCACGCTACCCGAGCGCGGCGCGGCGCTCGGCGACGTCGACGTACTGCGGGTCGGCGCGGCGGACCTGGTCGAACAGGTCGCGAGCACGGGCGATGTTCCCGGCGCGCTCCTCGAGATCGGCGAGCGCGTACCAGAGGCGGAGATGGTGGTCCTTCGGGCTCGCACGGGCTCGGCCCGTTTGCGGAGCAGCGCCAGCGCGTCGTCCATGCGGCCCTGGTCGGCGAGCGCGCCGGCGTACGACGATGCGGCCCTCGGTGACGACCTCACCCGACGGCGACACCGCCGCGAGCTCCTCCCACGCCGTCTCGACCTTCCGCCAGCGACGCTGCGCCCGGTAGCAGTCCATGAGCACGGGGTTCTGGTCGACCGAGTCGGTGAGCTCCACGTACGCCTCGAGCTCCTTCACCGCCGGCGTTGTAGTTCCCGATGCGGTACTGGCACAGCCCCACGAGCTCGCGCACGCTCGGCGAGTCGGGAATCTGGTCGCGCAGCGGACGCAGGATGCGCAGTGCCTCACGTTCGCGGTCGTGCGAGTACGCGTCGGCCGCGTCCATCAGGCGCTTGAAGAAGCGGTCGGCGTTGCGGCCTGCGAGGCGGGCGATCTCCTGCTCGACGTCGGCCGGCCCCTTGCGACGCCGGCGACGCGGCTTGGCCGGGGCGCGCGCCGCGCTCTTGCGTGTGGGCTTCGGCTCCGCCGGCTTCCGCGCGCGTGCCGACGACGCGCAGCGCGGGCCGTTTGCCCTCGTGCGTCGCGGCGACGCGGGCGCCTCGTCGGGGCGACGCCTGCGCGGCGCCTCGTCGCCATCGTCCTTGTGGTACGGGCCGAACGCCGTCCGGCGCGTCTGTCCGGACGTGCGCGACCACGGTTCGACTGGCCGGATCGACTCTGGGAGCGACCATGCTCGCCGCCGCTGCGGGAGGAGCCGGACTTCTTGGGGGATTCGTCGGCGCGATGCGCCGCCGGCTTTGCGCGCGCCGGTGGACGTCCGCGTCCGGTGCTGCGTCGGTCGTCTGCCATGGTCCTCGCGCGTCTGTTGGGGTGTGTCAGCGTACCGACCGCGACGCCCGGCTCCTCGAGGGCATGCAGCCGATCGACGACCTGCTCCGCCAGAGCGGTCAGTACGGCCCGAGGGTCGACGTGCCCGATGACGCTGATGAGCAGACCCGGCTCGTCGCATTCACCGGTCGCCGCCCCTCGGCACGCGTTCGCGTCTCACAGGAAGGAGGAAGCACCGTGAGCAGGCGGATCGTGTCCGACACCACCGGAACTGAAGCGGCCCCCGCCGCTGCAGTTGCTGCGCGGCGGGGGCTGCTCGTCGAAATCCCGGCGGTGACCTACTCTCCCGGAGGGTCTCCCCTCAAGTACCATCGGCGCTGGCGGTCTTCACTTCCGTGTTCGGAATGGGAACGGGTGTTTCCCCGCCGCAATGACCACCGGAAACCTCTTCAGTTCTTGGTGTAAATGGCTCCCGAGAGAGCTCCAGAGCGAGCACGAGCATGCGGAAGAAAGATCCCAAGCCCTCGGCCGATTAGTACCGGTCGGCTGAACACGTTGCCGTGCGTACACCTCCGGCCTATCAACCTGGTCGTCTACCAGGGGCCTTACCCGGTTAACCCGGTGGGAGATCTCATCTCGAGGCTGGCTTCGCGCTTAGATGCTTTCAGCGCTTATCCGTTCCGCAGGTCGCCAACCAGCCGTGCCCTTGGCAGGACAACTGGCACACGAGAGCTGCGTCCGTCCCGGTCCTCTCGTACTAGGGACAGCTCCCCTCAAATCTCCTACGCCCGCAGAGGATAGGGACCGACACGATTGTTACCGCGGGGCAGCCGTGTGCTGCACCGTGGGCCAGGTCATTTCTGCCTGGCTCTGCATGTCGCCATGCAGGTCGGACCATATCTTCACCGCTCCGAGCTCAACCGGAGGGTGTTCGGCATATGGTCTCTGAGGATTCTGGATACTCACACTCGATGCACTCGGCGGTACCGGCCGCCTCCATTCATGGAGAGCGGCGTGGTCCGAAGTGCATCGAAGCCGTCAGCAGTCAGATGCGCCCCCTGCGCCATCGCCCTCACGATCCGGGCGAAAGTGCAGAAGTCCGCTGCTTCGAGCTCAGAAGGGGCTGCCGTTCGAAGAATGGGATGACCTTCGTCAATAGGTCGTCCCGCTTTCGGATCACCAACACCAAGGTCGTATCAGTGCTGGCACGGTGGTTCTCGCGAATCCGCCCGCAGCCGAGACGCTCTCGGATGAGGTCGGGGACCTCACGCCGTTCGGCGTTCTGACTGACGTGCAACTCTGGAACCAGCTGCCATCCCAACGTAGTGCCGCTGTTCCGGCAGATCGCTACGTGGAACGATCCTTCTCCGTCGACGAAGCCCGCGATGTAGGCATCCAGCCTTTCCTGCTGATTGTCCGCACCGGTTGGATTGTCACTGCGCACTGGTCAACCCTCTCTCACGGGGTATGACAGTGAACGAGTACCACCGGATACTCGGGGTTTCCAGCATATAGCCGAATTTATAGACAGCGCGGAATCCACTGTCTCGCGACGTTCTAAACCCAGCTCGCGTACCGCTTTAATGGGCGAACAGCCCAACCCTTGGGAGATGCTTCACCCCCAGGATGCGACGAGCCGACATCGAGGTGCCAAACCTTGCCGTCGATGTGGACTCTTGGGCAAGATAAGCCTGTTATCCCCGGGGTACCTTTTATCCGTTAATCGACCGCGCTTCCACATGCCACGGCCGGGTCACTAAGCCCTGCTTTCGCACCTGCTCGACTTGTAGGTCTCGCAGTCAAGCTCCCTTGTGCCTTTGCACTCAACGCCTGATGGCCGACCAGGCTGAGGGAACCTTTGGGCGCCTCCGTTACTCTTTAGGAGGCGACCGCCCCAGTCAAACTACCCACCTGACGCTGTCCCCGACCCGGATTACGGGCCTAGGTTAGAGCCCCAATACATACAGGGTGGTATTTCAACGTTGTCTCCACCGAAGCTGACGCCCCGGCTTCCAAGACTCCCACCTATCCTACACAATATGTACCGAAACCCAACATCAAACTGTAGTAAAGGTCCACGGGGTCTTTCCGTCCTTCTGCGGGAAACGAGCATCTTTACTCGTCGTGCAATTTCGCCGGGTCTCTGGTTGAGACAGTAGCCAAGTCGTTACGCCATTCGTGCAGGTCGGAACTTACCCGACAAGGAATTTCGCTACCTTAGGACCGTTATAGTTCACATGGTCCCCATATCGCTATGAGGTGTGGACCATATCTTCTTCCCTCGGCTTCGACGAGGGAGCTCTGCGTATGGCCTCTGAGGATTCCCAGGCCCTCAACGCCGCGATGATTTGTGCATCGCTGCGGCGCCGCTTTCCTCCTCGGTTCATCGGACCCCTCAAGACGAGGGTTTCCTCGAT